>NZ_BMYO01000005.1 GCF_014652315.1 Jeongeupia chitinilytica
CCGAACGGCGGCAACCGGCCAGTCTGGCGGGCGTGCCGCCGGTACACGTGCTGGCCAGCGCCGGCGATCTGCGCGAGAACCTGATTGCCCTAGTGCGGCATGCCGGCGGCCAGGCCCAGTCGTACAGCGAGACGGCGCCGCCGGGCCCGTCCGAGCTGCTGCTGGTGGCGTGGCCGCACCGTCCGGTTACAGCCGGTGGCCAGGTCGTCTGGCTCGAACCCGAAGGCACACCGACGCCCGAGTGGCGCGAAGACGGCTGGCATGTCAACGGTCTGTGCCAACGGGGCCTGCTGGCCGCATTGCGCTCGGCCGGTGGCCAGGAGGAAAGCCCCGCGCATGTGGCATCGGGTGTCATACCGGTGGCGAACAAATCGCTGCACGTGCTGGTGGTGGAAGACCACCCGATCAACCAGCTGGTGCTGACCGAACAGCTGGAGCAGCTGGGCTGTACGGTAAGCCTGGCCGCAGACGGGCGCGAAGCGTTGCAGCGCTGGCAGCGGGGTGAACGTTGTGACGTGATGCTGACCGACGTGAACATGCCGCATCTGGACGGTTATGCGCTGACCCGGCAGTTGCGGGTCGACGGGATTCGGGTGCCGATCATCGGGGTGACGGCGAATGCACAGAGTGACGAGGGCGCGCGTTGTTTGGCGGCGGGAATGGATGGCTACCTGATCAAGCCCGTCTCTCTGGCTGCACTGAAAGAAGTGCTGCAGCCGATGGTCGTTGCTGGATCTTCTGCCTCTTCCGCAACCAATGTGATGCCTTATCTGGAGCGCATCAAACCTGCCATGCGGGCGCTATTCATTTCGACAACCCGGGCAGATTGGTCTGCCATGCTTGCGGCCATCGCGAACGGTGATTCTGCTTCGGTCAACGTGCATGCGCATCGGTTGAAAGGGGCATTGGCGACCATCGGTGCAATCGAAGCCGTGGACTATTGCTCCCGTCTGGAAGAATGTGCCGCTGAAGGTGCATTGACGAATGTCGGCGAACATATTGAGTTACTGAAAGACTATTTGTGTCCTGTACTGGAGGCTTCGTCATGAACATCAAAATTGTATTGGCCGATGATCATCCGATTGTCTTGCTGGGTATCCGCATGGCCTTGGAAGACATGCCAGGGCTCGAAATTTGTGGCGAAGCCGCAGACTCTACCGGACTGGCCGAACTGCTGGACCGGGTAAGGCCGGATGTGCTGATCAGCGATTTCTACATGCCGGGTGGCAAGCATGGCGACGGTTTGACCCTGATTTTGTATGTCAAACGCAAGTACCCGGAGGTGAAGCTGATCATCCTGACGATGATGACCAACCCCTTACTGCTCGAAAATATTCTCGAAGCCGGCGGGGACGGCATCTTGCTGAAGAGCGGCAGGCAGGATGAAGTGGCCGATGCCGTGCGCGCGGTTGCCGCGGGTGGCAAATATCTGGATGCTGCGGTAAAAAAAATCCTGGACGAGGCCCGTCTCAAACAGCTGACTTCTAGCGGGGATCTATCCCAGACAGCGCTGTCCAAGAAAGAGTCGGAAGTACTGAGGTTGTTTGTCGGAGGAAACACGGTTTCCGAAATTGCTCTGATGTTGCACCGAAGTGTGAAGACGATCAGTCATCAGAAAATTGCGGCACAGCAAAAACTGGGAATATCAAGTGACAAGGAGCTGTACGAATATGCCATGCGTAATGGCTTACTTTGACTCACGCATTTCATTACGCATAACTTAATTTTATTCTTTTGTCATTATTTACTATGTGGCAATAGCAACAAGGGTGCAAGTCCATAGGATTTTTCTCAAAATGGGTGCTAAAAATTACATACCTTTAACGGGAGGTATGTATGAGCCAACTCTTCAATTGCGTCGCATCGGGCCTGTTCCTTGCCGCTTCTGCCTTGGTACCCACGTCTTCAGCATTTGCACGTGATGCCCAGGGGGGCGTGCTGACTTTCAGTGGGGAGATTGTCGAGTCTGCCTGCTCCATCGACCGGAATGCCTTCATGCAGTCCGGACAGGCAAGCGCCAATCTGTTGACCGGCTGCTCGCAGCATGTAGCGACAAATACAACGGTTGGCATATCGGGCATGCCCTCGGGTGCAGTAATGTATTTGAACCGAGCCCTCCCGTCTTTGGTGATGAACAATTCAAGGGTTGTTCTGCAGTTGGAATATCTCTGAGCGGTGTGGCTAAAGTCGGCTAGGTAGTCCGCCCTGAAGTCAGCGATAATTTGGTGACGTTAGCCGCCAGCGCGCCCTTGCGAACTCGTAAACCACCCGGCGCATTGCGGGGTACTAAAAATAGAATTGACTTTTACCTCCAAAACTATATGCATCATACTTTCAACTAAATGGGGGTTAACTTGGACGGGGATGGAAACAACCTTCGAGGTCTAAATCTTCCGGGGTTCTACGGATATCCTAAGACCCCCTCATTGATTGTCCGTCTTCGTTGCTACCGCAGTCTTCAATTGGTGTGCGTCGATCTTCGAGTCAGTCGAGCAAATCACCGTCTTCACGTCTCGTCATCCCCTTCGGGCTGCCACCGCGCCGGCGCCACGATATAGATCCGGCGCGACCCCATCCCGGGTAGCACTGGGTGCGGAGGCTTTGCCCCCCTTGTCGGGCAACAGCACCTCTAGCGCAAGTTAACAGCCAGTTGGCCCGTTTCAGGTCCAGCTCCTTGAGCACTTCGCTGACCTAGGAGTTGGGCAGTACGTAAAAGGTGGTCTCGCTGTGCTTGGCACCGCTGGCTGTGTCGGACTCACAGATCAGCACGGTTTTGCGGAAGCCGCAGTGGGTGAGGGTTTTGGGCCCGTGTTCGTCGATCACCGCGTTTTCCCGGTCCCCGCGGGTGAAACGAGCTTCACCGTGCTGCTTGAAGAACAGCTGCACCTGCCGCAGGATCTGCTGGCTTTCCTCGTTGCCGGCACCATCGCGTTGCTTGAGTTACGCCGTATACAACAGCTCGGCCGATCGCCACGCGGTCTGTGCCGACCAGCCCGTGAGTCCCTCTGCCGTAGCGGCATCGTCGGCAAAAGTGGCGAGGGCGAAGTAGTTCGCCGTATGCGAGCCGGACGGCAATGTTCGGCAATCGGCTCTTGGCAGACCTGCGCTGCCACGTGACCCGTGAGGGTCCCCTCCGAAAGGACCCAGACTCCTATGGTACCGGGGACAGGACGGCGGTGGCTTGATGGTAGAGCTGGGCACCGGCGCATGAGCCTGGGATGGCGATGAAGCCTGCATACGTCGGTGTGACGACGCGCAGGATGGCGTGGCCGGGGTAGGCGAGCTGCCAGAAGTCGAAGCGCGCCGTCATCGGTAACGCATGCGTTCGAGCCATGCCCAGCAGGGTCGATCTGAACGGTGCCCCTTGCTCTGCCAGTTGCCGCAGCAGGAGCGACCGGTCTCGATCATTGCAGCCCAGATGGTCGGCGACCTGTCCGGTGATCTCCCGCCACAGCGACCACTCGGTAGTGGTCAATTCCGCGTCGCGAAGGGTGTCCTGCACGCCAGCCCGTAGCGCGGTGTCCCCAGGGGTAGTCGATTTCGTGGTGTCAGGCGTGTCATGGGTGTCAGGACGTTGATCTGTATAGGATTTTGTCGTGACACCCGATACGTCACCCGGCGTCATCGGTGTCAGGTTATGGACGTCAGTGCTACCTTCCTGGGGCTCATCCGGCACGCACAGCGAGTCGAGCCAGTTAAGTACTGAACCGCTTTCACGCTTCATCATCGGCTCCGAGTTTCCAAAGCGTCGGCGTCACGACATAGACCCGGGGCGAGCCCATTCCGGGCAGCCATTGGGTGCGGGAGGCTTTCCCGTCCTTGCCTTGCAGGAGCACACCGAGTTCGAGCAGCAGCCGGTTGGCGCGCTTCAGGTCCAGCCCCTTGAGCACTTCGCTGGCCCACGAATTCGGCAGCACGTAGTAGGTGGTCTCGCTGTGCTGGGCACCGCTTGCCTTGCCGGACTCACAGATCAGCTCGGTCTTGCGGAAGCCGCAGCGGGCCAGCGTCTTCGGGCCGTGTTCGTCGATGACCGCATCCTCCCGGTCCCAGCGGGTGAAGCGGGCTTCACCGTGCTGCTCGAAGAACAGCCGTACCTGCCGCAGGATCTGCCGGTCTTCCTCGTTGCCGGCGCCGCCGCGTTGCTTGAGCCATGCCGTATACAACAGTCCGGCCGATTGCCATGCGATCTGCACCGGCCAGCCCGTCAGTCCAGCTGCGGTGGCGGTTTCGCCGGCAAAGGCGGCGAGGGCGAAGTAGTTCGCCGCATGCCGGGCCTGACCCGACGCACCGGCCGGGACGAAGGCCGCGGCAAACGCGCTCTGCGCCTTGGCCAACTGCTGCCGCAACAGATCGTGATCGAGTCCGGCCAATTGTTCCAGCCACGCCAGCCCGACCACGCCATGATGCTGGTCGGCGGCCTTGGCGATCGCCGAGCACAGCGCCGGGTGATCGGCGAAGCCGTGCAGATCGTCAAAGGCCCCATGTGCGCGTTCGGCACTCACATGCAGCAAGCGCGCCAGCTGGCCGGCATTGACCGGTACGCCATGCATCTTCAGGTAATCGGCGACCGAGTGTTCGCCATTACTCAAGACGAAACAGCGCCAGCGCGTCATCGCCCGCAAACCGCCATCGGCGCGGCTGCGGCTCTTGCCCTGGCCCTGACTCAGCATGTACACCACCGCCGCCACATCCGAGGCCTTGGCGCGGCCGATCTCGTCGAGGATCAGGGGCAGGTCGTTGTGGGCTTCGAGCTGGGCTTCGGCGCCGGAGGCGGTGGTCTGCCACGACTTCTCGTAACGCGGTGGGGCACCGAACACCGATGCCGCTGCGCGGCAGGCGACGCTCTTGCCGTTCTTCGACGGTCCGGCCAGATGGAAACCGCCCGAGTCCATGCCGAAGAAGGCCATCAAGGGTCCGGCCAGTGCCGCCGACAACGTCAGGGCCAGCAACGGATTGCCGACCGCGTAGCGAGCAATCCCCTCCTGCCAGCCGGCCAGCGTTCCGGAAGAGACCAACTCGGCACTGGCACCACCGTGATAGACCAGCAGCTCTCTACCGTTACCGATGATCCGTTCCGGCAGCACGAAGGCCGGACCTTGCCAACCGGTGCGCGGCACCAGCCGGGCGCGCGGCGCATCGATGCCGGTTTGCAGGTACTGCAACATCAGCTTCTTCAGGTCGGCGGCATACGAGAACCACAAACCCTTCTCGGCCAATTCTTCCAGCACCTTGGATGACTGGTCCGACAGCAGTTTGGCGCGTGGAATCAGGTGCGCCTTGGACGTCCCGTCCAGATCGGCCAGCTGCACCAGCACCGCCCAGCCACTGCCGTCCAGATGCCGTACCTGCGCGACGATCTGCAGCGGTCCGCACAGTTTGCGCGGTTCGGTGTCTTCGTCGGGCCGGTACCAGACGCCGTCGGTCTTGCTGCGGAAGCGCTCGAAACTGGCGGCAGACTTGTTCGTCGCCTTGGAGCTTGTCTTGGCTTTGGGTTTGTCGTTGGCTGTAGCAGAAAGAGGCAGGGCTGTAGCCGGATCCATCAGTAATGCAAGGTCATCACTCATGCCCGACCTCCGACCAGTACATCCAGCCAGTCCCGCCCGGGGGCCGATGGCAGCAGCACCCGCACCGTACGGCCCTCGGCCAGTAGTCGGGCGGCGAGGGTATCGGCCGCCTGCTGACCGGTGCCGTTGTCGTCATGGTCGGCGAAGATGAACACCTCGACGGCTTCTGCCGGCAACACCGCCTGCGCCATGCCGTAGGCCGACAGCCCGGCCCACACTGGCAGGCCGTTGGCACAGTGCACTGCAAGGGCGGTCTCGATCCCTTCGGTGATCGCCAGCTGCGGTCCGGCCGGAAACAGTCGTACCGCCGCACCCCGGGTAGGGCCGCAGGGACTGCTCCATTTCTTCACGCTCGGCACGTCGGCCTTGCGGCCGTCGCGATCGAGGTAGGTCTTGTGCAAGGCCACCGGTGTGCCATCGGCGGCCTGTACCGCGGCAAGCAGTGCCGGGAAGTGACCGAGCTGCACCGGCTTGCCATCCTGTGGATGCCAGTACGGTAAAGCCGGGTGAAACCGCAGAGCCTTGGGATAGTGATCAAGCACCAGCCCCCGTCCTGCCAGATACCAGCCCGCCGGCGAATCGGCATCGACCGGCTGCGCCTCCTGCCACAAGGCGGCATTGCGGGCCCGGGCCTTGGCCCATTGCCGTTCCTGCTCGGCCTGTTCCCGCGCGGCACGCCGTGCCAGTTCGGCCGGATCGACTGCTGCAACCACCGTGTGGCCACCGAAATGATCGGCGACCCAGCGGGTCGCACCGAGGAAGTCGCAACGCAACCAGTCGGCCAGCAGCTGGAAACCGTCCCCGCCGTCCGGACGATGGTGGTTGCAGACGAAGCAGCCACGACCGTCGCGGTCGGTAAACCGGAAACGGTCCTTGCCGCCGCAAACGGGGCAGGGACCATGCTTTTTACGCAGGAAGGCCGCATCGATCCCGGCGGCCTGCAGCAGCACCGGCCAGCGATCGCGGGCCAGGGTCTTGAGGTGTTGAAGGTCGAGTCGGGTTTTTTGGGCGTAGCCGGGCCTGCCGGCCTCGATCGAGGTCGTTGTCATGGGAAGGGTTCCTGAAGGACTTAGAAGCGGGAAGGGCGGGACGAACGTGCCGCAGCACGTTGCGGCCGGGTGGGCCGGGCCTGTTTCAGGCCGGCCAGCGCAGCGGCAATTCGGTCACGGGTCGCGCGGTTCAGCAGCGCGGTATTGCGGGTCGGTTTACGCATGCAGCACCGCCTGTACCTGTGGCGCACGGCGCTCGGCCAGTTGCGCCAGATCCACGACGGCGTGGTACTCGCAATCGAGCTGATCGATCCGGCTGCCGGCCTGCCGGCTCGCCAGCCGGGCCAGTACTTGCATCTGCTCGCCAGCGGTGTCCGGCAGCAGTTCGAACACCTTGAGTACGCCCTGCAATTCGTCCAGCGCCTCGCCGGCCTGCGACGATAGATCGGTCAGCGCCGCTAAGGGAATGGCACTCGAATGCAGCCCCTGTCCCGAACGGAATCGTTCCAGCGCCTGCAGCACCGATGCCAGCAGCCGGACCGATGCATGATCACCCGTCACTCCCCACTGCTGTGCCTGCCATTCGGCGAAGTGGCGGTACAGCGGGTTGTGAAGCTCGGAGATCGCAACGACCGGTAAACGCTGCAATACCTCCTGCTCGGTCCACAGGGCTAAGTTGGTGCAGTGAGGTGCCATCGTGCTCGCACCCTGCGTACCCAGCACCCCATCGACCTGTGCGTGCATCAGCTGCAGTTCGCAACGGGCCGAACGCGCAATGCTGCGCATCTGCCGACCCGCTTCGTCGGGGAGCGCTTCGAGGGCCAGCAACAGTTCGACCAGTTGATCCATGGTTTCCTTTGCCAGTTCGGACACATCAGTAAAGGCACGCAGTTGTGCCAGTGATGCGGGGTTGTGCCGTTCAGTCATGGGCACCTCCACGATGGGCGATGCCGTAGCAAAGCAGGCCGGCCACGACGGCAAGCAAAGTCAGTTCGGGGCAACGGGCGTAAACAAGGATCGCGGTGAGCGCGGTAAAAGCGTGCGTGGTGAACGCACGAAGGGCAGTCTGGGGCATGGTGGCCTCCTTGATGAGCGTGAAGCCCACCATTCGCCGCCAAGCGAAGGGGGTGGGCGCATGGCAAGGTTGGCGGACCGGCATCAAGGAACCGGCGTGCGCAAGCGCACCCCTACCAAGGCCCACCATTGAAGGCGTACCAAGGGTAATGACGGACGTAAAAAAGCCGCCTGAGCGGCGGTTGTCCGCCTCGATGTTCGGGCCGCCAAGCCCGGTCGCGCTATTGAACACGACCCGGTCATTGTGCGCCGGCACTCTGCAGCCGGCAAGGGTGGTGCGATCGGTAATTCGTCGAAACGGGTTCATCGCTGGCCCTCACGGCAGGCCGGTCCGGCCGTGTCACCCGGATGCAGGATCGAACTGAGCGACACCAGCCACATCGCCCGCGTGTCATCGCCCTTGGTCAACAGCCGGGCAGCGAGGAAGGCGTATTCCGCCCGCACCAGTGTTTCGAGCGTGACCATGTCCGGACACGCTGCAGGTGGCAGCCGCGACTGCAGTTCATGCGCGTTCACGGGCCACCTCCTGATCGCGTTCCGCAATGCGTTCGGCGACCCATGCCGACACTTCACTCTGCAGCCAGGCAACACTGTTGCCACCGAGCCGAATCGGCTTCGGGAAGGTGCCGGCAGCAATCGCGGCATAAATCGAGCTGCGCGACAGCGCCACTTGCCGGCATACTGCCTGAAGACGCAACAGATGATCTACTGCAGGTGCAACTGCAGCTATGGAGGACGCTGATACTTGAACGAGGGCCTTCATTGCTTGCCTCCGTACTGGGTGGTCCGGGCGGCCAGGAATGCTTCCACGTCACTGAGGCGGTAATACACCTTGCCGAAACGCTTGAGGTAGGCCGGGCCGTTGCCGCGACAACGCCAGGTGGCAAGGGTCGCTTCGGCGACCCCGATGCGTGCACTGGTCGCGGTCGGGTCGAGGAGGGGATCGGTGGTTGCGCTGTTTTGCACAGGCTTGCTCCTGTTTGAGTGAAGACAGGCGCAAGTTTAATAACCGGAACGCAAGCAAACCGACGGTTAGCTTGCACTTCTTTAATGATCGGCCGCGACGATCGAGCGGATGTAGGACGCCGAGCAGCCGAATCGCTTCGCCAGCACTGCCGCGGTATTCCGGACGGGCATGCCGCCGGCAATCAACGCCGTCCGGGTGGCAATGACCGCTTGCGGATCCACGTTGATCTGCCGGCCTCGCTTGTTGCCATGGCTGCAGGCCGCGTTGCTACGGTTCTGTTGGCGACGCTGTTCAATGATCTGTTGCCGGGCTTCATCGGCCATCATGGCTGCAGTGCCGAGCGCTGCCACCTGTGCAGCAAATGCCATGCACGACATCGCCTGATCGGTCTGGCCTGCATCGCGCCACAGTTCGGCATCGTGCAGCGAACACGCCAGAATGATCAGATCGAAATCGCCATCGGAAAGTTCGGCTAAGGTCTCCCCGCCGGGCTGAAGGTGCTTCCGCACATAATCGAGCTGGGTGACGCGGTAGAACGAGTCGGTCTCGTCCACGTCCAGCCGGTAGATCTGATCCGCAGGCAGATCGTGTTCGGGATTGACATCATCCAGCCAGTCCTGCAGTCGGGTCTGAGCGATGGCGAGGGCCGTATCAACGACCGCAGCATACGTCTGCAACTGCGCTAGGCGTGCCGTCCAGGCTGGTTCGAATTGCTCCGGATCCTGCGGCTGCTTGTTCTGATCCAGCGGCAGGCCTACAGATTCGACCAGTGCCCCTTTCAGTTTGGCGGCGAGCTGCGGCAAGCCGGAGGTGAAGTCCTCTGCGATCCAGCGATTGAATGGCCCCGGTGCAAGACGAGCGAACGTATTGCCCAGTGAAAGGGTAAAGGTCGACAGCATGTTGGCTTCCGAAAATGCTCTAATTCGCAGGCCTTCGGAGCGTACTGGGGGCGGCTCAAACCGGGCAATGCCGAGTTGGGGGATTTTCGCGTGGTGGGCGGGGCTGGCCAATGTGATTAGTCGACGCCACTACTCCTTGTAATTGTCCAGTGTTGGAGCAACGCTGAAATGGACACGTTTGAGCGTACTTGGTCGTAACAAACGGAGAAACGTTTGAGTGTTAGTTGCCTTGAGAACGGCAGCAACGCCAAATTACCTTGCGTGCTTCGTCGAGCAGCAACACCGATGATGCGATTGCAAGGGCCATGATCCAGTCACTTACAGTCAGGTCGACAGTATCGAATACCATTTGCGCCGAGGCCCAGTGGACAGCCAACCCTTGCATCGCCAACACAGAAGCTAGTGTTAGCCACAGCCTCCCGTTACTGAAAAACATCGTGCCGAGGGCACTGTCATATTCGGCGCGGGCGTTGAATGCGTTGAAAAGCTGAAACAGTACGAAGGTGGTAAACGCCAGCGTCAGTGCATAGGGCTGGCCGTGAGTGGCTAGGCCATGCCGAAATATCAGTAATGTGCCAGCCGTCATAGTCAGCCCGTATATCACTAGTCGAAGCAAGCGTGGACCGCGAAGGATTTGCTCCGATCGCGGTCGAGGTCGGTCATGCATCAAGCCGGGGCGGGCTGGCTCGATACCGAGTGTCATTGCAGGCGGACCGTCCATGATGACGTTAATCCACAATAGTTGAATCGCAGTGAAAGGCGCTGGCCAGCCAAGAAGCGTCGCTCCAAGCACTGTAAGGATCGCGCCGATATTGGTCGAGAGTTGGAAGCGCACGAACTTGACAATATTGTCGTAAACAACGCGTCCTTCCTGCACCGCTTGAACGATAGTGGCGAAATTGTCGTCAGTGAGCACCAGTTTTGCAGCCTCTCGAGTGACGGCGGTGCCAGTCCTGCCCATTGCAATGCCGATGTCGGCCGCTTTGAGTGCTGGCGCGTCGTTAATACCATCGCCGGTCATTGCGACGACGTGCCCTGCCGCCTGCAGTGCGCGCACGATCCGTACCTTGTGCGCCGGCGATACTCGGGCGAAGACTGAAATGCCTTCTACGGCACCGGCCAACGTAGCGTCGTCCATCGCCTCGAGCTCGTTGCCGCTGACGGCCGCACCAGCCAGACCTAGTTCGCGAGCGATCGCCATTGCGGTCGCCTTGTGATCGCCGGTAATCATCTTCACCGTGATTCCCGCGTCGGAACACTGCATGATCGCAGCCTTGGCCTGGGGGCGTGGCGGATCGGTCAGACCGGCGAGTCCGAGAAAGGTCCAGTTGCAAGTCCAGTTCGCCAGTTCGCAGGCGGGATCGAACGCGTTTGCTGGAATTTGCAGCTTGGCCAGTGCAATAACGCGCAAGGCTTTTCGTGCAAGCGCTTCGTTCTCGCGTTCGATCCGCTCGCGAGATCCAGCGTCGAGCCGTTGTTCGCCGTCGGGACCTAACCAGCGTGTCGAGCGCGCCAACAGCACGTCCGGCGCACCTTTGATCGCCATTTCCACCATGTCGCCGGCGTGATGGAAGGTGGCCATGAACTTGTTGGCCGAGTCGAATGGAATTTCGGCGATACGTGGCCAGCTAGTTCGTGCGGCGTCCGGGTCAACACCGCCTTTCTGCGCCAGCACCCACAATGCGCCTTCGGTTGGGTCGCCGATCAGTTGTCCTTCGCGTACGCATGGCTCGCTGCAAAGCACCGCTGGCAGCAGCAAAGGCGCAAGTGCCGGCGCGTTGTCTGGCCAGGCGATCTTGCCGGTGGGCAGATAACCCTCGCCGTTGACCGAAAAGTGCCGGCCGGCGAAGTAGCCAGCCCGCGCGGTCATCTGGTTCGCCGTCAGCGTTCCGGTCTTATCCGAGCAGATTACCGTCGTCGAGCCTAGCGTCTCAACCGCAGATAGTTTCCGGACGATTGCGCGATGTTTGGCCATCCGCCACATGCCGATAGCCAGCGTAACAGTTACTACGGCAGGTAGTCCCTCGGGAATTGCAGCTACTGCCAGTGCAACGGCGGTTACAGCTGCCTGTATCCACGGAACGCCATTGTTAAAGTCGAGAACGAAGATCAGCACAACGACGGTGCCCGCGATCGCCGCCAGTTTCTTTCCGAGTAGGTCAAGCTGCTGTTGCAGCGGAGTTGTGCCGGCGTCGGCCGTCGCGATCAAGCCAGCGAGCTGTCCCACCTCGGTTTGCATTCCGATTGCGGTCACGAGAAGTTCGGCCCGACCGCGGGTGATTACGGTATTCATGAACAGCATGTTGATGCGATCACCCGGCGGTAGATCTGCATCGGCGAGTGCGACGTTGCTCTTGCACACTGGCTGTGATTCGCCGGTCAGTGTGGCCTCGTCGACTTCCAGATAGTGAGCGGCCAGTATGCGACCGTCAGCAGGAACCCGCCCGCCGGCTTCGAGCTGCACGATGTCGCCGGGCACCAGCAACCGGGTTTCGATATCCCTGACGACACCCTCGCGACGCACTCGGGTGTGTGGTGTGAGCATTCCCTTGAGGGCCGACAGCGTGCGCTCGGCACGTCGCTCATGGATGAATCCGATCGTCGCGTTTAGCACGATCACAATCAGAATCGCCAACGCATCCTCGAGGTGACCAATTGCCAGTGCCAGCAGTACTGCGGACATCAGCACCATGATCAGGAAGCCTCGGAACTGGTCGACGAATTTGAGCCAAGGCGGGCGGATCACTGCCTCAGCCAGCTGGTTTTCGCCGTACTGCTTGGACCGTTCAGCTGCTACTGCCGAGCTCAGTCCTTCGGCCGGAGACACTGCCAGTGCATGCATGGCTTGGGCGCAATCCAGGCTATGCCAGCGACGCTCGCCAATATCCATCAAAAGATCATCCCGATTGCATGCCCGCAAGTGGCGAGGCACGGATGCGTCGTGGTACGCCGCCCGGCTGCCATTAAGTTGTGCCAACTTCTGATCCGAGTGAATACAGATTAGCCTTGATTTCAAGGGCGTACTTCAACGGCATGCCGCTGGTCGCGCTAGGTGCATGAGATCGGGAGTAGATGATGTCAGACAAGGGTCAAGCCTTATTGAGTCAAGCGCTGACTAGGGCTGCGAACGCGATTCTGATCACCGACCGCGGCGGCCGCATTGTCTGGGTGAATGATGCGTTCTGTCGACTTAGTGGCTTCGATGTTGCCGAGCTCCTCGGCCAAACGCCACATATCGTCCACTCTGGCATACAAGATCGGGCGTTTTACCTGGAGATGTGGGAAACGATTCTGATCGGACAGCCTTGGCAGGGAGAATTGGTCGAGCGGCGCAAGGACGGTAGCCTTTACACGGTCAATCAGGTCATTACGCCGTTGTTCAGTTCAGATGGCGATGTGACGCACTTTGTGGCGATCCAGCACGACGTTTCTCAACGCCAAGCGGATCAGGGGCGGATGCAGCGCATGGCTTACCACGACGGTTTGACCGGTCTGCCAAATCGCACCCTGTTCTTCGAGTTGTTCAACAGAGCGATCGAATATGCGGTGAAACGCAAAGAAAATCTGGCGTTGATGTTTCTCGATCTAGACCGTTTCAAAGCTGTGAACGACACACTAGGCCATTCAATTGGCGATCAGTTGCTGAACGCTGTAGCCGAACGGCTCACAGGCGCGGTGCGTAAAGCGGATGTTGTCGCCCGGCTGGGCGGAGACGAGTTCATCGTGCTGGCAACGCGTATCGGGAATATCAGCGATATAGAACCAGTCGCCAAGCAGGTACTGGACGCGTTTAGTCCGCCGTTCACTTTTGGTGACTACCAGGTCTGCGTGCGCATCAGTATCGGCGTCAGCGTGTTTCCGTTAGACGGCGATAACGCCGAGGTTTTGTTGCGCAAAGCTGATGCTGCAATGTATCGGGTCAAGGCCATGGGGGGAAATAACTATGGTTTCTGGACAGAAAACGAATGAGTGCTCCGTAAGTACGGAAGCCAGATCCGCTGATCGCGCCGTACTCGATTCAGTGTAAGGTTACCTTTGAGTCACTGGCTATAGTAGGCAGGGTGCGACCCGCTATGGTGGGTGCATGTCCGGCGCGCCGCATCTCGGCGTGCGAGGGGTGCCAATATGAAGTCGTTGCAACGCCATGCGGCTACTGCAAGCTTTTATCACTTGGCTGGTAGGCAGCTTGGAAGCAGTTCCTGCAATGGTTTGGCCTGCTTTGCCGCCCATGCGGACGATCCGGTACGCTGGGCAAAAGCATGTCGGCAGCGCTCGCCGATCTATTGCCTAGGCAAGTGTTATGCATCTCCTAGCGATACCGATCACGACCCGGCACCATATATCGCGGTCCATAGCGGCCATAGCGTGTTACTGAGCAATTTGTGCGTCGGCGGTGCTCGCACCCTAGCCGAATATCTGCAGCATGGTGGTGGTGTAGCTCGCATGGCCGCAATGGCGATGGCGCCGCTTGACCTGCTGCGGCTGATCGAGTCGTCGAGGTTGCGCGGTCGTGGCGGTGCCGGTTTTGCTGCCGGGATCAAATGGCAGGCGATTGCCGCACAGGACGCGCCGCAAAAATATCTTGTCATCAATGCCGACGAAGGCGACCCCGGCACCTTCTCCGACCGACTGCTGCTCGAAGGTGATCCGTTCCGCTTGATCGAGGCTGCGATCATCGCCGCATACGCAACCGGCGCAACACAGGGCTATCTCTACCTGCGCAAGGAATATCCCGACGCGGCTCGGGTGATTGCTGATGCCTTGCGCGAGGCGCGCGAGGCCGGTTGGTTGGGCGAGTGCTTCGATCTCGAATGCGTGATCGGCGAGGGCAGCTATCTATGCGGCGAGGAAACTGCGCTGCTCAACGCGCTCGAAGGCAGCCGCCCCGAGGCTCGAATGCGCCCGCCGCAACTGACTGAACACGGTCTGTTCGGCATGCCGACGCTGGTGCACAACGTCGAAACGTTGTGCGCGGTGCCGTGGATTGTCACGCATGGTGCGCAAGCGTATGCGGCGCTCGGGTTCTCGCTCAGTCGCGGTACCAAGCTACTGTCTCTCAATTCGCTGTTCAATCGGCCGGGGCTATACGAGGTCGAGTTCGGCATCCCGCTTTCCGAGGTGATCGACTATCTGGGCCTGGGGCTACGCCGAGGTCGGCTCAAAGGCGTAATGGTGGGTGGCCCGCTCGCCGGCATCGTGCCCCCAGCGCTGTTGTCGACCCGGCTTGGCTACGAGGAAATGCAGGCGATCGGTTGTGCGGTCGGCCACGGCGGGGTGATCGCGTTTGCCGAAGACATGCCGCTTGTGGCCATTGTCGCCGAGGTGTTGCGTTTCGGTGCGCGCGAATCCTGCGGCAAATGCACGCCGTGCCATCTTGGTACGCCGAAGCTGGCAGCGATGTTCGAGGCTGCTCGCGATGGCAGTCTGGGAGATGCGGCGCAGTGCGATGCATTGCTGGAAGCACTGGGCCAAACCAGCCTGTGCGGACACGGCCGCGGCTTGGCCGAGTTCGCCCGCGCGGTGCGAACCCATTACAGCGAGGAATGGGCGGCATGCTTCGGCTAACCATCAACGGGGTAGCGCAGGAAGTGCAGGCCGGAACACGGCTGATCGATGCGCTAGAACATGCAGGAGCAGCAGTACCGCACACCTGCCACGACGATCGAATCACACCGATAGGTGCTTGTCGGCTTTGCGTCGTCGAAGTCGAAGGCCTGTCTCGCCCAGTTGCAAGTTGTGCAACTGTCGTCGAAAACGGCATGCAGGTTCGAACGCACACCCCGAAACTCGAAGCATTGCGCAGGACTAACCTGGAGCTGATCGCGGAGCACTATCCGCCACAGGCCGTGTTAGCCGAACCGGAGCGAGCTTTCCACCGCCTGCTAGGTCAGTACGGCGTTGTTGCAGCAGGGGCGACGCGCGAGTGTTTGTTCCAAGACGAAACCCACCCTTATCTCGGCGTGGCAATGGATCGCTGCATTCATTGCAATCGCTGCGTGCGAATCTGCGAAGAACTACAAGGCCAATTCGTATGGGAAGTCTGGAACCGCGGCGAGGATACCCGCGTCGCCCCTGGCAAGGGACCGACGTTACTCGAGGGAGGGTGTGTCAGCTGCGGCGCGTGCGTCGACAGCTGTCCAACCGGCGCACTGTTCGACAAGCGCGGCCCGGAAGCCATCGAGTACTGGACCCGGACGACGTGCGTCTATTGCGGCGTCGGCTGCCAGATGGACGTCAGCAGCCGCGACGGCAAGGTCGTCGCGGTTCGGCCGGCCAATCATCCGACCAATCGCGGCCACCTGTGCGTGAAAGGGCGCTACGCGTTCGAGTTCAACCATGCGCCGGATCGGATCACCACGCCAATGCTCCGCCGCAATGGCGAATGGCAAGCGGTAAGCTGGGACGACGCACTCGATTTCATCGCCGGCCGCCTGCGCGACATTGTCGCCCGCGATGGACCCGATGCGATCGGCGTGCTCGGCTCGGCGCGCGCCAGCAACGAAGAAAACTACTTGGCGCAGAAATTCGCCCGCGTCGTGCTCGGCACTAACAATGTCGATTGTTGCGCGCGTGTCTGTCACACGCCCAGCGCGAAGGCGCTCAAGACCATGCTCGGCACGGGCGCTGCGACCAACTGTTTCGACGATATCGAGCACGCCCATGCTTTGCTGCTGTGCGGCGTCAATCCGACGGAGAACCACCCGGTGGTCGGCGCGCGCATCAAGCAGGCAGTGCTGCGTGGAGCCAAGCTCGTCGTGGTCGATCCGCGTTGCACCGAGCTGGCGCAGCTCGCCGACGTGCATCTGGCTGTCAAACCTGGGTACAACGTGCCGCTGTTCAACGCGCTGGCGGCAACGCTGATCGAAGAGGATTTGCTCGATTATGCTTTCCTCACCGAGCGCGTGAGCGGCTTCGACGATTTCGCGGCTTTCGTTGCCGAATACGCACCCGAGCGGGTCGCGGGCGAGTGCGGCGTCGCCGCTGCTGACATTCGCGCCGCGGCGCGAATCTACGCCACGGCTAAGCCGGCGATGTGTTTTCACGGCCTCGGCATGACCGAGCACCTGCAAGGTACCGAAGGCGTGATGACGCTGATCAACCTCGCCTTGCTCAGCGGCAACCTCGGCAAGCCCGGCGCTGGCATCAACCCCTTGCGCGGCCAGAACAATGTGCAGGGTTCGGCGCAAATGGGCTGCGATCCGGCCACGCTGACCGGATCGCAACTGATCAAGGACGCCGGCCCGCGCTTCGAAGCGGCGTGGGGCTGCAAGTTGCCGGCTACGCACGGGATGGACTTGCTGCAGATGATCGATGCGGCGCGCGATGGCAACCTAAAGGCGCTATGGGCGTTCGGCTACGACGTCTATCTGTCGCTCGCCAACGAAGCCGCCAGCCGCACGGCGATGGCGAAGCTCGACCTCGTAATTGTGCAGGACCTGTTCCTGAACGAGACTGCGTGCGCCTTCGGCACCGTTTTCCTGCCGGCGGCATCGTTCTTCGAAAAAGAAGGCACCTTCATGAATTCGGACCGGCGGGTGCAGCGCATCCGCGCCGTGGTGCCGCCCCCTAGCGATGCCTGGCCCGACTGGTGGATCATCCAGGCGCTCGCAGCCCGGCTCGACCATCCGCAGGGCTTCTGCTTCGACAATCCGCGCGCGATCTGGGATGAAGTGCGAACGCTGTGGCCCGATGGCGCGGGGCTCTCATACGAACGGATCGAGCGCGAAAGCCTGCACTGGCCCTGCCCGGACGAGCATCACCCTGGCACGCCCGTCCTGCACCGGGAGCGGTTTTCCGCAGGCAAGACTGCGGCGCTGGCCTGCATCGATTTCGTACCGACGCCCGAAACGATCGACGACGACTACCCCTTGCTGCTGACCACCGGCCGCACGCTTTACCACTTCAATGCCGGAACGATGAGTTACCGCACGCCCAATGCCGCGCTGCGCTCGAGCGACACGCTCGACATGTCGCCGGGCGATGCGGCGCGTCTCGGGCTGGCCGACGGCGAACCGGTGCATGTGCATAGCCGCCACGGCATGACGACGCTGCCGCTGCGCATCACCGATGTCGTGCGGACGGGGCAGCTGTTCGCGTCATTCCACCGGCCCGAGCTGTTCGTCAACCGGCTGACTTCGCTGGTGCGCGACCGACAGGTGCATACGCCGGAATACAAGGTGACGGCTGTTTGGGTCGAACGAGCCCGTAGCGATGGCTGATGACGATTTCCTGTCCACACGTTGAGGAGGTGCAATCATGTTTTCCCATATTCTGGTTCCCGTTGATGGTAGCCCGGCAGCCAATCAGGGGTTAAGCCAAGCGGCGGGTCTGGCGCGTGCCCTTGGCGCAACGGTGCGCTTGTTCCATGTCATCGATCTGCACCTGATTTATATGGATCCGACCGGCATGACTGGTCTAAGTGGGATGAGTGGACTGAAGGAGTATGAAGTCAAGCTCAGGGAGGTCGGCAGGGACATTCTGCAGGCGGCTCGGCTGGCCATTGAGAGCCCGGATCTACGCGTCGAAGTCTGCGCTACCGAATGCTACACGCCCAATGTTGCAGACAAGATCATTGCTGAAGCACGTAGTTGGCCAGCTGATCTGATCGTGATGGGTACGCACGGCCGACGTGGCCTGCGCGGACTGGTAATGGGCAGCGATGCCGAAAGCGTCCTGCATGCGAGCCCGGTTCCGATGCTGTTGGTTCGTGGGGATGGGACTACACAGGCATAAGCGCGTGCGGCATGACGATCCGCAATCTCGAGTACCTGTTGCGCCCCCAGTCAGTTGCGCTGATCGGCGCTTCGGAGAAAGCACACAGCGTCGGCGCGACTGTGCTGGCCAATCTGCTCGGTGGCGGGTTTGGCGGGCCGATCATGGCGGTCAACCCCAAGTACGAGAGCTTGGCTGGCGTGCCGGTTTATCCGCACGTCGACAGGCTGCCCGCGCCACCTGATCTGGCAGTGATTTGCACGCCGCCGTCGACAATACCTGAGCTGATCGAGCAGTTGGGGGATCGCGGAACCACGGCGGCGATCGTGCTCACGGCAGGCCTAGCGCGCACCGCGTACCGGCACGGCCAATGCGTCGAGACGGCGATGCTCGCCGCCGCTAGACCCCGGCTGTTGCGCATTCTCGGGCCGAATTGCGTCGGCGTGCTCTCGCCCGGCATCGGCCTGAACGCGAGCTTCGCGCACGCCAATGCGCTCTCGGGAAAGCTGGCTTTCGTCTCGCAGTCAGGCGCGTTGACGACGGCGGTGCTCGACTGGGCCAACGCCAAGGGCATCGGCTTCTCGCACTTCATCTCGGTCGGCGACTGCGCAGACGTCGACATCGGCGATCTGCTCGACTATCTGGCCAGCGATGCCGAAACCAGCGCCATCCTGCTTTACATCGAGTCGATCCGCGGAGCGCGCAAGTTCATGTCGGCGGCGCGCGCCGCAGCGCGCAACAAGCCGGTTGTGATGATCAAGGCCGGGCGCGTTCCGGACGGCGCGCGCGCGGCGACGTCGCACACAGGTGCGCTAGCCGGCGCAGACGATGTCTACGATGCGGCGATCCGCCGCGCCGGCATGCTGCGCGTTGCGACGACCGAGGATTTGTTCGACGCCGTCGAAACGCTAGCGCGCGTCACCGGCCAGAGTCGCGACGACGCGGTGATCGTCACCAATGGAGGCGGCGCGGGCGTGATGACGACCGACGCGCTGATCATCGGCGGCGGCCGGCTGGCGAGCTTGAGCACCGAGACCATGCGCCGGCTCGGCGAAATCCTACCGGCCAGCGCGTCGGCGGCAAACCCGGTCGATATCGGCGGCGACGCGCCCATCGAGCGTTACGTCCGGGTACTGAAGGCGCTGCTCGACGCGCCGGAAACCGGCACCTTGCTGTTCGTCCACGCGCCGACGGCGATCGTGCCCAGCGCCGAGATCGCGGCAGCCATCCTGCCGCTACTGAGCGAAGCGCGTTGCAGCGTCTTTGCCTGCTGGTTAGGTAGCGAAGCGGTCAGCGTCGCGCGGCGCCTGAGTCGCGAGGCCGGCGTTCCGGTTTACGACACGCCCGAACGGGCGGTGCAGGCGTTCCAGCATGTGCTTGCATACCGCCGCAACCAGGATGCACTAATGGAAACGCCGCCGTCGCTGCCGCAGGCGTTCGTGCCGGATCAAGAGAGTACGCGCTCGATCGTGAGCGAAGCGCTGGCCGAGCGCCGCAGCGTGTTGACCGAGCCGGAGGCTAAGGCGGTGCTGGCAGCCTACGGCATCGCCACGGTGCGGACACGCATCGCGCGCGACGACGAGGACGTCGAGCGGCTTGCCGCACAATTCGACGGCCCGGTCGCCATCAAGATCCTATCGTCGGACATCACGCACAAATCGGACGTCGGCGGCGTCGCGCTCGACCTTGCAACGCCGGAACAGGCCCGGCTGGCAGCGCAAGCGATGTCGCGGCGCATTCGCGAGCAATACCCGCAGGCACAGCTGAACGGATTCACCGTGCAGCCAATGGCCAAGCGCGCCGGTGCGCTCGAGTTGATCGTCGGCGTCGCCACCGATCGCGTTTTCGGCCCGGTACTGTTATTTGGTCATGGCGGCACAGCGGCCGAAGTAATCGCCGACCGGGCCGTAGCGTTGCCGCCGCTCAATCTCAAGCTGGCCGCGGAACTGGTATCGCGAACGCGCGTCGCCAAGCTGCTCGCCGGCTTTCGCAACCAGCCGCCGGCCGACCTCGACGCGATCCATCTGACGCTGGTGAAGCTGTCGCAGCTGGTGTGCGATCTGCCCGAGTTGGTTGAGCTCGACATCAACCCGCTGCTGGCCGACGCGCAAGGCGTGCTGGCGCTCGATGCCCGCATTGTCGTCGCGCCGGCCGACGCGGCGCGTATGGCGATCCGGCCTTACCCTCAGGAGTTGGAAGAGACGCTGGATTGGGATGGCTGGCGCTTGCGCGTGCGCCCGGTTCGCCCCGACGACGAGGCGCACTACCTTGATTTCTTCGCCGCGCTGACGCCGGAAGACATGCATTTCCGTTTTTTCGCCACGGTTCGCCAGTTGCCACATTCGCAGCTCGCGCGAATGACGCAGATCGATTACGACCGTGAGATGGGGCTGGTCGCCTTGGTCGACGATGAAAGCTGCGAGCGTCGTGAACGGATGCTGGGCATGGTGCAGGCTATCGCCGATCCGGACAACGTGAACGCCGAATTCGCGATCGCCGTTCGTTCGAACATTCAGGGGCATGGGCTGGGCGGCATCCTGCTGGGCAGAATCATCGATTATTCCCGCGGCAAGGGTACGACCCGCTTAGTCGGGGAAATCCTCAGGGAGAACATCCGTATGGTTGCACTAGCGCGAGATTGCGGTTTTCGCATCGACGCCACGAGCGAGTCCGAGGTCGTGCGGGCGACGCTGGAGCTTGAACCCGGCTCCGGCTGATCGAGGAAACGAAACCGATGCGAGCAATGCTACTTGATGCGGCGCACCTGCCGCTGCGCGAGGCAACGCGGGAAATCCCTGCGCCGAACGAAGGGCAGCTGCTGATCCGGGTCCACGCCTGCGGCGTATGCCGGACCGATCTGCATATCGTCGACGGCGAGCTGCCGGAATCGCATTACCCGCTGGTTCCGGGGCACGAGATCGTCGGTGAGGTCTGCGTACCGGGGCCGGGCGTAACGCGTTTCAAATCAGGCGACCGGGTCGGCGTGCCGTGGCTGGGGCAAACCTGCGGCCACTGCCGCTATTGCCTGTCTGGCCGGGAAAACCTGTGCGACCAGGCGCGTTTCACCGGCTATACGCTCGACGGCGGCTACGCCGAATACGTCGTTGCCGACTGCCGCTATTGTTTCGCACTGCCAGCCACGTATTCGGATACCGAGGCCGCGCCCTTGCTCTGCGCCGGTCTGATCGGCTACCGGGCGCTGCGCGCTGCGGGCGAGGGCCGGCGCCTCGGCATCTACGGGTTTGGCGCCGCGGCGCACATCGTCACCCAAGTGGCGATCCATCAGCAGCGCGAGGTCTTCGCGTTCACCCGGCCCGGTGATGCGCCTGCGCAGCAATTTGCGCTGGCGCTTGGCGCTACGTGGGCCGGCGACAGCACGCAGCCGGCCCCGGCCGAACTCGACGCCGCCATCCTGTTCGCGCCGGTTGGTGCGCTGGTGCTGGCGGCGCTGCGGTCTGTCGCCAAAGGTGGCACGGTGGTCTGCGCCGGCATCCACATGAGCACGATTCCGGCTTTCGATTACGCCTTGCTGTGGGGAGAGCGCAAGATCTGTTCGGTCGCCAATCTGACGCGCGCCGACGGCGACGACTTCCTGGCGCTCGCGCCGCAAATTCCGGTGCGTACCGAGGTGGTGTGCTACCCGCTCGTCGAGGCGAACGCGGCGTTGGCCGTATTGCGCGACGGGAAGTTCCAGGGTGCGGCGGTGCTCTCGCTGCGGTGAGAGGCTCCCGGTCAATCGCGATGCTTGAGCCGACCCGCTTCGTGAATCTGGGATTGTTGCTGTTCTCGGCGCTGGCGCTGCTGGCGGGCGCCGTCGTCTACTTCGTCGGCGACGCCGGTCGGGCAGCGTGGATCTGGCGGTTGGGTGCACTGCCGGTGCTTGCCGTCACGTTGCTGGCGAGCGTCGAGGCACTACGCCGTCGTGAAAGCCGCGTCGACGTGCTGGCCTTGCTGGCGATCGGCGGTGCGTTGCTGCTGGGCGAGAATCTGACCGCCGCTGCGATCGCGCTGATGCTCGCCAGCGGTCGCGCGCTCGAAGAGTACGCGCAGGCGCGGGCGCAGCGGGAGATGGCGGCCTTGCTCGCGCATGCGCCCCGCCAAGCGAATCGTTACGAAGGCGACCAAGTTGTCCAGATCGGGCTGGAGGCGATCTGCCGCGGCGATCGGCTGCTGGTTCGCGCCGGCGAGACCATTCCGGTCGATGGCTCGCTGCTCGGGCCGGCCGAGCTGGACGAGGCGGCGTTGACCGGCGAGGCGTTGCCGGTGAGCCGGCAAAGTGGTGAGACCGCGCTTAGCGGCACCGTGAACGCAGGCGCCGCGTTCGACATGGTGGCCACGACGGCGGCGGCCGACAGCACTTTCGCCGGTGTCGTGCGGTTGGTCGAGACCGCGCGCCAGCGCCGCTCGTCGGCCGAGCGACTTGCCGATCGCTATGCGCTCTGGTTTGTTCCGCTCACGGTCGCGATCGCCGGCACAGCATGGCTACTGAGCGGCGATCCGCTGCGCATGCTGGCGGTGCTGGTCGTGGCAACGCCTTGCCCACTGATTCTGGCGGTGCCGGTGGCGATCGTTTCCGGCATGTCGAGTTGTGCCCGGCGTGGCGTGTTGGTCAAGGATGGCCGTGCGCTGGAGCAACTGGCTCAGGCGCATACGCTGTTTTTCGACAAGACCGGCACGCTCACCAGCGGCCGTGCGCGCCTGGTCGCGATCGAGTCCGATCCGGCCTTCGGCCCGGATGAGGTGCTGCGGCTCGCCGCATCGCTGGACCAGGCGTGTAAGCACGTACTGGCCGAGGCGGTGGTGAGCGCCGCGCGTGAACGCGGCCTATGCTTGTCTCTGCCGACGCGGGTCGAAGAAGCTGCCGGTGCCGGCGTACGTGGCATAGTCCAAGGTCAAGCGATCGTCGTCGGCAACTTTCCTTTCGTGTCCGAAACGGCGCCGACGTTGCCCGCGTGGGTGCCGGCGTTTCTGCGACGGCTGGGGTTTGACGGCGTGACCGGTGTGTTTGTCAGCGTTGAGGGCCGGATCTGCGGCGGGCTGCAATTCGCCGATGAAATTCGTCCTGACACGCCACGGGCGCTGCGTTTGCTCAGGAAAGCCGGCGTCACCCGAATCACGATGCTGACTGGAGATCACCGCGAGGTGGCGGAAACGTTCGGCGCCGTTCTCGGCGTCGACGCGCTGTGCGCCGAACAAAAGCCGGCCGACAAGCTGGCGGCCATCGAGGCGACGCGCGCGGCAGGCCGGATCGTGATCATGGTCGGCGACGGCGTGAACGATGCGCCGGCGTTGCAGGCGGCCGACGTCGGCGTGGCGATGGGTGCGCGTGGCGTTGCCGCTGCTTCCGAGGCGGCGGATGTGGTGTTGCTGGTCGATCGCCTCGACCGGCTGGCCGACGCATTGTTGATCGCCATCCGGGCGCGTCGGATCGCGGTGCAGAGCGTCAGCGTCGGCATGGGGCTATCCGGCGTGGCGATGCTGTTTGCCGCCTTTGGCTTCCTGCCGCCTTTGATCGGTGCGGTGCTTCAGGAAGCCATCGACGTGGCGGTAATTCTGAATGCGTTGCGGGCACGATCAAAAGGCTCACCGCATCCGCACGGCACCTTGAGCGTCACCGAGGTCGAGCACCTCAAAGCCGAGCACGCCGAGCTCGGTCCGGTGCTCGATCGGGTCGGCTGGCTGGCCGACCGCCTGGCCGACCTGTCCGGGCCTGCTGCGGTCAAGGAACTGAACGAGCTCGATACCTTGCTGCGCGAGCGGCTATTGCCGCACGAGCGACAGGACGACGCCGAGCTTTACCCCGGCATCGCGCGGCTGCTCGGCGGCGACGATCCGATGTCGACCTTGAGCGGCATGCACCGCGAGATATTTCGCCTCGCAAGAATGCTCACAAACCTGACCGATGCTCTACCCGCCGAAGGCCCGGACGAGCCGACGCTGAAGTTGTTGCAAGGCTTGCTGTACAGCATGAACGCAATTATTCGATTGCATTTTGCGCAGGAGGAAGAGCTCTATTTCGCGCTGGGCGAATCGATGTGAGCCTTGCTGAAAAAGCAGCGTAGTCATTGTTGCCTTCTGATGCCTGTTGCGTAGTGGCGCATTTTGATTTGATCAAAAAGCTGTAATCTCAAGTGGGACTCTCTGAGTCGTGCCAATCGGCCGATCATTGTTTCCGAACTTGATATGAACGGGAGCCGTGCTCGCCAGAGCAGGCTCGATTAATTCAGTCTTTGTCGTAGCAAGACACATTGCCAAAAAACAGGAACGTCAAGTGGCGCTAAATTAGCACTGTTGGCGCATCAGCAAGTAATGCCGGGCGAGAATGCCGACCCGGTTTCTCAAGGAGAGCATGCATGTTCACCAAGATTCTGGTCGATTTCGATGTGGTACACCTCTCTGACCAAGCCGCTGGTCTGGTGCTTGAAATGGCGAAGTCTGCAGACGCCTTGGTGACACTGCTGGTCATCCGGGCACAGCTCGATAACGTCATGAGCAAGTCCGACGACGATTTCATTGCAAAGGTCAAAACGCAGATTGCACCGAAGTTCGAACTTTTGCAGCAACAGGCCGAGGCATGGGGCGTACAGCTTGAGCTGGAAGTAACTTGGGGGGACGAAGTAGAGCAACTACTTGCAGTCATCCAGCGTGATGGGTACGACTTACTGGTGATCGGCAAACAGCACACTGGTGGATTGATCCATGCAATCGAGGGCATTGTCTGGAAGACTGTTGTGACCCGAGCATCTATTCCAGTACTGACTTTTCCTTGAGCCTAATACTCTCAGCTGAAGGAGGGTTCCACAAACGTCTACATTGGATGCGTTGGACCTGACACCGATGACACCGGATGACACGTCGGGTGTTTAGGAAAAGATTTTATAAATCACTCGCCTGACACCGATGACACGTCTGACACCACCAATTGATCTAGGGCAAATGCTCCGCAGAGCGGTGTAGGTTGGAATGGTATTAAAGCCCTGACGATTTCTGGAGCGGATGAGTCCTCATTCTTGCACTGCCCAGCTTTTTTGTTCGCTCGCTCTCTGATACCTCTCAGTCATTCTTTGGGCACTCTGTTTACCGATGAGGTTCGTTTCCGGGCGTAGTAGCCGTAGCGGTGTTTTGGTTCATTGTCATATCCAGAAAGTCTGCCCAGGCTTGAAGCATGGTGAGTCGTTGGTCTTTGTACTGAGCATGAGCGTACACACCGGCAATACCGGGGGTCGCATGACTCAAAGCAGCCTCGATGACTTCACTTGGGTGGCCTTGGTCTCGTAACTGTGTACTGATTGTGTGTCGATGATCGTGAATCACGTAATCGTCGATTCCGGCGGCAACTAGTGCTGCTTCGTGCGCACCATCAAGGTTGTCGCCCTTCATGGCGCGGGTAGGATTGGTTCGCATGGGCAAGACCCAATCACTACCCCCACCGAGCCGTTGCAGTTCGGACAGCATCTTGACTGCTTGTAGTGGCAAAAACACCCGGTGTTCCTTTTTGCTCTTCATGCGGCTGCCTGGAATCAGCCACTCGCCGGTCCCAATATCGAACTCCTTCCAGCTCGCACCGCACAGCTCGTTTTTGCGCAAGCCAAGCATCAGTAGCAAATGTAACGCCAGCTTGTAGCCGCGATAACAATCAAGATCGTGCAGTGATACAAGGTAGCGGTGTATTTCCTGATTGCTCAGCCAGCGTTCGCGCTGGCCTCGGGTGCCGATGCGGGCTGCGTTGATTTGTCGGGCGGGGTTGATCTTGCACCAGTCATGTTCGATGGCGTAATCGAAAATCCGTAAAGCCCAGCCTCGTGCATGCAGTGCGGTTGGTGTGCCACTGCGTTCCCGAACGGCGAAAAGCTGTGTCCGCAATGCGGGTGCGTCGATGTCGTCCAAGGCCATTGCACCAAGGGAAGGGATCAGGTGGAGCCGGACTGGTAGCCAGCCCTTGTCGGGGTTTTTCCAGTTGCGATCAACCCACTCGATTTTGTAGCGGTCGGCGGCGTCAGCAAACGTCATGCGTGCTGCTTTGCACGCTGCAAGCGAAGCCTGTTGCCGCGCTTCAGCAATGGCTTCTAGGCTCTCACCTGCAATCAGGAGCGCGCGAGTTTGGTCGTCTGCGAGGAGCTCGCCAGGCTACTGCCCGTGCTCGGCCAGTCGACGTGCTGCAATCAGTAACCTACGGGCCTCAGCGAGCGAAACGGCTGGGTACTTGCCCAGGCCCGGTTTGTGCCGCTTGCCTCGTAAAACGAAGTCGCATTTCCACGACTTGCCGCCGGTCGAACGAACCAACAGGAACAGACCATCGGTATCGGGCAGGGCGTAATCCCTTTCCTTTGGCTTGGCTTTCTGGCATTGCAGTTCGGTTAGCGCCATGAGTCCCCCCGTTTTTTTTGAATCACCGGGGAGATTTTAGAGCAGGGGGAAAAACGGGGGGAATATTTCGTGGTTTCGGTTGAATGCAGTTGGACCGGATTGGACGGTAAAAAACCCCGAGACCAAGTAATGGTGCGGGGTTTTTGGGGTATTTCCGGATGCGCCTAGACGGTGCTGGACGGTGGATTTTACTCCATCCGGTAGTTCGGTGCTTCCTTGGTGATCTGCACGTCGTGGACGTGCGATTCACGGATGCCCGAGGCGGTGATCTCGACGAATTCGGCCTTGGCGTGGACGTCTTCGATCGTGGCGCAGCCGAGGTAGCCCATCGACGAGCGCAGGCCGCCCATCAGCTGGTGAACGATGGCGGTCAGCGGTCCCTTGTAAGGGACGCGGCCTTCGATGCCTTCCGGTACCAGCTTGTCGGCGTTGTTGACGTTGTCCTGGAAGTAGCGATCGGACGAGCCGTTGCTGCCGGCCATGGCGCCGAGCGAGCCCATGCCGCGGTAGCTCTTGTAGCTGCGGCCCTGGAACAGTTCGACTTCACCCGGGGCTTCTTCGGTGCCGGCGAACAGGCCGCCGAGCATCACGCAGCTGGCGCCGGCGGCGATGGCCTTGGAAATGTCGCCCGAGAAGCGGATGCCGCCGTCGGCGATCAGCGGGACACCGTGCTTGGCGAGCGCTTCGGCAACGTTGGCGACGGCCGAGATCTGCGGCACGCCGACACCGGCGACGATGCGCGTGGTGCAGATCGAGCCCGGGCCGATACCGACCTTGACCGCGTCGGCGCCGGCGTCGACCAGCGCGAGTGCGGCGGCGGCGGTGGCGATGTTGCCGCCGATGACCTGGACATGCGGGAAGTTCTGCTTGACCCAGCGGACGCGGTCGATCACGCCCTGGCTGTGGCCGTGCGCGGTATCGACGACGATCACGTCGACGCCGGCTTCTGCCAGCAGGGCAACGCGTTCGTCGGTGCCTTCACCGACGCCGACGGCTGCGCCGACACGCAGGCGGCCCTGTTCGTCCTTGGCGGCAAGCGGGTGTTCGCTGGTCTTGATGATGTCCTTGACGGTGATCAGGCCCTTGAGCTTGAAGCTGTCGTCGACAACCAGCACGCGCTCGAGGCGGTGCTCGTGCATCAGGCTGCGCGCTTCGTCGATGCTGGCGCCTTCCTTGACGGTGATCAGCCGCTCTTTCGGAGTCATAATCGAGCTGACCGGCACGTCGAGGCGCGATTCGAAACGGATGTCGCGGTTGGTGACGATGCCGACGACCTGGCCTTGTGCGTCGAGCACCGGCAGGCCGGAAATCTTGTGCTGGCGGGTCAGGGCGAGCACGTCGCGGACCAGCATGTCCGGGCGCACGGTGACCGGGTCCTTGACGATGCCCGATTCGTAACGCTTGACCTTGGAGACTTCGAACGCCTGCGCTTTCGGCGTCATGTTCTTGTGCACGATGCCCATGCCACCTTCCTGCGCCATGGCGATGGCGAGGCGCGATTCGGTCACCGTATCCATGGCGGCGGACAGCAGCGGCAGATTCAGGCGAATGGTGCGGGTGAGCTGGGTGGAGAGACTGACATCGCGCGGCATCACGGTCGAGTGAGCCGGAACGAGGAGGACGTCGTCGAAAGTGAGAGCTTTCTGAACGATGCGCATGGTGGGCGAAATCCTTTGCACGCAAAAGCAGATTATACCGAAAGCGCCAGCTTGCTGCGAGTGTGATTACCTTACCGTCATTCGGCAGCGGGGGGCTGACGCAGGCTACGCGGTGCAGGTTACAATCGTTACGATTGAAAAAAACAATCGGGATGGAGTAACGACTATGAGCATGGCGCTGCGCCACTGGCGCGCCGGGTTTCTGCTGATGTTCATCGCCTGTGTGGGGATGATCGGCTTCGCGCTGTATCACCAGATCTACCATTGGGTGATGCCGTGTCTGATGTGCGTTTACCAGCGGCTGGCGATCATCGTGATCGGTGTACTGGCGCTGGTTGCCGCGGCGTGGCAACCGGACAGCAAGGGGGGCGTGAAGCTCCTTGGCGGTCTGATCATTCTGGCCGCCATGGCCGGGGCGCTGGCAGCGATCTGGAACTTGCGGCTGCAGTACGGCCCGGTCGACCCGAGCGTGACCTGCGCGGCGAGCCTGCCGTTTCCGATCGACCTGAACCAGGCGCCGGCCTGGCTCGGCACGCTGATCCGCCCGGTTGGCGATTGCTCGGCGATCGACTTCAAGCTGTTTGGCGTCACGATGCCGGCGTGGACCCTGCTGGCTTTCCTCGGACTGATCGTGGTGACGGTCGGCCTGTGCTCGGCACGCTGCGCCGAAATCGGCCGGAGACGCTGGCGATGACGCTGACCGAGTTCCGCTACATCGTTGCGGTGGCGCGCGAGCGCCATTTCGGTCGGGCTGCGGCGAGCTGCTTTGTCTCGCAGCCGACGCTGTCGGTTGCGGTGAAGAAGCTCGAAGACGAACTGGGCGTGACGCTGTTCGAGCGTGCTGCCGGCGAAGTGACGCTGACGCCGAATGGCGAGC
Organism: Jeongeupia chitinilytica; assembly: GCF_014652315.1. GTDB lineage: Bacteria > Pseudomonadota > Gammaproteobacteria > Burkholderiales > Chitinibacteraceae > Jeongeupia > Jeongeupia chitinilytica. The sequence continues at coordinate 29,108 of NZ_BMYO01000005.1, forward strand.
GCATCGTCGAACAGGCGCAGCGCGTGCTCGAGGAAGTGCAGGTGATCAAGCAGCTGGCCGAGCAGGGCAAGGACCCGCTGGCCGGACCGCTGCGGCTGGGCATCATCTATACCATCAGCCCCTATCTGTTGCCGCACCTGATTCCGGATCTGCGCGAGCGCGCGCCGCAGATGCAGATCCTGCTCGAGGAAAACTACACCGGTCGACTGGCCGAGATGCTCAAGCAGGGCGAGATCGATCTGGCAATCCTGGCCGAACCGTTTCATGAGGCCGGTATCGCCACACTGCCGGTCTATGACGAGCCTTTTGTCGTCGCCACGCCCAAGGGACATCCGTGGGAGGCGCTGGCGACGATCGATTCGGATCAGCTCGCCGAAGAGAACGTGCTGCTGCTTTCGCCAGGCAACTGCTTCCGCGACCACGTGCTGCAGACCTGCCCGGATCTGAATCGCGAAAGTCTGCCGGCGGGTAGCCTGCAACGCACGCTGCAAGGGTCGTCGCTGACGACGATCCGGCACATGGTGGCCGGCGGTATCGGCGTAACCGTATTGCCGGCGACCTCGGTGTCGAGTGCGGACGAGGCGCTGCTGTCGATTCGTCCGTTCAGCGAACCGGTGCCGACCCGGCGTGTCGTGCTGGCATGGCGCAAGAATTTTCCGCGTGCAGCGGCAATCGAGGCCGTGCGTCAGGCCATCCTGGCCTGTGACCTGCCGGCGGTGACGTTGCTGGACGAGCCGGAAATCCACCGGGTCTGACCGGTTGAACCCAATACTGGCCGGACGCCGATGCGTTCGGCCTTTTCATGTCTGGAGTTGAAATGACTGTCCCTGTCGTCATCGTCGGTGCCGGCCTTGCCGGTTACAACCTCGCGCGCGAATGGCGCAAGCTCGACACCGAAACCCCGCTGGTCATCGTTGCACGCGATGCGGCAGACTTCTATTCCAAGCCGATGCTGTCGAATGCGCTGGCCGGCAACAAAACGCCGACTTCCCTGGTGATGAAACCGGCGGCAAAAATGGCCGAGGAGCTCAGGGCCACGGTGCGCGCGCATACCGAAGTCGAGGCGATCCTTCCGGAGGCCAGGACCATCCGTCTGGCCGGTGGCGAAGAGCTGGCCTATCGCGATCTCGTTCTGGCGCTGGGGGCTGACCCGATACGGCTGCCGCTGCAGGGTGATGCCGCTGATGAGGTGCTGTCGGTCAATGACCTCGGCGATTACGCCCGGTTTGCCGAACGGCTCGAAGGCGTCGGTCGCGTTGCCATTCTCGGTGCGGGCCTGATCGGCTGCGAGTTCGCCAACGATCTGCTTTCACGCGGGATCACGCCGACGCTGATTGATCCGGCCGCTGCGCCGCTGTCACGCCTGCTGCCGCAACGTGCTGGCGAGCTGCTGGCTCAACGGCTTGCTGAGGCCGGGGTGTCGTTCCGGAGCGGCGCAAGTGCGCAGGCAGTTGAACGAGCTGGTTCTGGGTACGAGGTGGTGCTCGACAGCAACGAACGTATTGCCGCCGATCTGGTGCTCTCGGCCGTCGGTCTGCGTCCACGCGGTACGCTGGCCGCGGCTGCCGGCCTGCGCACCGCCCGGGGCGTTGTTGTGACGCCCACATTGCGGACGTCGGCAGCGCATGTCTATGCGCTGGGTGATTGTGCCGAGGTCGCCGGATTGAACCTGCCATTCGTCATGCCGATCATGCAGCAGGCCAGGGCCCTGGCGGCCACGCTGGCAGGGGTCGAAACCCCGGTGCTCTATCCGGCGATGCCGGTGCTGGTCAAGACGCCATCATGCCCGACCGTGGTGGCGCCGCCGGTTTCCGGTGACGGCGAATGGCAGTGCGAGGACGTTGAAGGCGGGATGATTGCCCGCTGCGTCTCGGTGGAAGGCGGGTTGGTCGGTTTTGCACTGCTGGGAACCGCGACCAGGGAGCGACAGGCGCTGCTTGCCCAGTTGCCCGCGTGGCTGTCATAACGCATTGCAATGACCTGCCGGGTGGGAGGTACCCGGTGGGGGCGATTCAGTCCTGTCAGTCCTGATTCAGTGCAGGTGCAATGACCGGCGTGATGCCGAGCTGACGCAGTTTTTGCGCGGCTGCATCGGCTTCGGCACGTGACTTGAACGGGCCGATCTGGACCCGGGTTTCCAGATAGGCGGGCACACCGGCGGCTTGCAGCTTGCGCAGCAGTTTCTCGGCGTTGTCCGAATGCAGGAACACCCCGGCCTGTACCGTGTAGCCATCGGCGCGCCTGACGACGGCCGGGGAGGTCGCGCCAACGGAGGGGGCTACGGTCTTGGCTGGCGCGGGTGCGGTCGTCGGCGCCGGTATTTCGCGTGCCGGTTTGATGGCGCGTGAGGTGGTCGATTCCGTAGTGGATTGCGGCGAGGTATCGTGCTGCTGGGGGGGCATCGCGGTTGTTGGTGCTTGCGGATGCTCGGCCTCAGCCTCGGGCTGGCTGGCGCTGGCTGCCGAAGAGGCCGCCTCGGCTGCGGGTGCGGACGCAGAGGCGGTGTCCGCGGTCGGGGCGCTTGCAATCGGGCTTGGCGAGGCAATCTGGGGTGCCGGAGGGGCTTGCTTGGAGCGATCGAGCAGTTGCAGGGTGCCGATCACCAGCCCGATCAGTACAACGGCAATACCCAAGCGCCAGTAGAGCTGCGTATGCAGCTTTTGCTGGGAGCGCTGTTCGTCGATGGGGTCGGGAGTGGTGCCGCTGTCGGCGTCCCGTTCGGGCGTGTCGCTCATGGTCGGCAAGGGAGTGCAAGCCAAACGGCTTGATTTTGTTATAATACTTGGCTGTCCAGCCGCAGATTACGGCCGGGAGCGGTGTAGTCCCTTCGAGGCTAGCCGATTTCGGCCCGCAATGTAAACCAGACCAAAAATCATTTGTCTCTTAAACGAAACCACCGGAGTTTGTCCCATGGCTATTGAACGCACCCTGTCGATCGTGAAGCCCGATGCAGTTGGCAAGAACGTGATCGGCAAGATCTATGACCGCTTCGAATCGGCCGGCCTCAAGGTCGTTGCTGCCAAGATGAAGCACCTGTCGCGCGCCGAAGCCGAAGGCTTCTACGCCGTGCACAAGGCACGTCCGTTCTTCAACGATCTGGTGTCGTTCATGATCTCCGGTCCGGTGATGATCCAGACACTGGAAGGCGAAGGCGCCATCCTCAAGAACCGTGAGCTGATGGGCGCGACCGACCCGAAGCAGGCCGACAAGGGCACCATCCGTGCCGATTTCGCCGATTCGATCGATGCCAACGCCGTTCACGGCTCCGATTCGGCTGAAAACGCTGCAATCGAAATCGCCTACTTCTTCGCGTCGAGCGAAGTGTACGGCCGCTAAGGAATACTGAGATGTCGGTCAATCTGCTCGATTACGATGCGCAGGCGCTCGCCGAACTGATGGTGAAGTACGGCGAAAAACCGTTCCGCGCCAAGCAGCTGCTCAAGTGGGTGCATCAGCGCGGCGTGGCGGATTTCGAGCAGATGACCGATATCGCCAAGTCGTTCCGCAGCAAACTCGCCGCCGACGCGGCGGTGACCATTCCGGGGCTGCTCGCCGAGCAGATCGCCACGGACGGCACCGCCAAGTGGCTGCTGGATGTCGGTACCGGCAACGGGATCGAAACCGTATTCATCCCCGAAGATGACCGCGGCACCTTGTGCGTTTCCAGTCAGGTCGGCTGCGCCCTCGATTGCGGCTTCTGCTCGACCGCCAAGCAGGGTTTCAACCGCAACCTCACGACCGGCGAAATCATCGGCCAGCTGTGGTGGGCCAACAACCGGCTCTCCGCCGAGCAGGCGCGCATCGGTGCGCCGCTGGAAGAGGGGGGACGCGTCGTCTCGAACGTCGTGATGATGGGCATGGGTGAGCCACTGGCCAACTTCGACAATGTCGTTGCGGCACTGCGTCTGATGCTCGACGACAACGCCTATGGTCTGTCGCGTCGCCGCGTGACACTGTCGACGTCGGGACTGGTGCCGGCAATGGACCGGTTGCGTGATGCCTGTCCGGTGGCGCTGGCCGTCAGTCTGCATGCACCGAACGATGCGATCCGCGACGAAATCGTGCCGATCAACAAGAAGTACCCGCTGAAAGAGCTGCTGGCCGCCTGCAACCGCTATCTGGAAAAGGCGCCACGCGATTTCATCACTTTCGAATACGTGATGCTTGCCGGTGTCAACGATCAGCCCGAGCATGCGCGCCAGCTGGCGGCGCTGCTGCGCGACGTGCCGTGCAAGATCAACCTGATTCCGTGGAATCCGTTCCCGGGGGCGGACTACAAGCGATCCGGCCGGGATGCTATCCTCGCGTTCCGGGATATCGTGATTGACGCCGGTTACATCGTGACCGTGCGCAAGACCCGCGGCGACGATATCGACGCCGCCTGTGGCCAGTTGGCCGGTCAGGTCAAGGACAAGACCCGTCGTGCCGAGAAGCATGCGGCGGAAGTCCGGCCGATCACGTTCCGACCGTAAACGAGGAAGAAATGAGTCTGCGTCCGTTCGTACTGCTGTTGGCCTTCCTGTTCACGAGCGGCGCAGCCGTGGCCGACGTCCAGGGTGAAGCATCGCCGGACCGGCGCGCGAATGTACGTACGCAGCTTGCTGCCGAGTACTTTCGGTTTGGTCGATATGCCGTGGCGATCGACGAAGCCAACAAGGCGATCGAGGCGGACAGCAAGTACTCGCCTGCCTACACGATGCTCGGACTGATCTACGCCGAGATCAAGGACGACGCCAAGGCGAAACAGAATTTCCAGGAAGCGCTGCGCTTGTCGCCGGACGACTCGGACGCCAACCACAACTATGGCTGGTTCCTGTGCGAACACGGCCAGATGCAGGAAGGTCTTGGCTACTACGACCGCGCGCTTGGCAATCCGCTTTACGAAACGCCGGAGAAGACGGCACTCAATGCGGGTCAGTGCGCGCTGAAGAACAATGACACCGATACCGCCCGGCGCTACTTCGAACGTGCGCTGCAGTATCGGGCCAATTACACGCCGGCGACTTATCAGCTTGCGGAGTTGGGGTTGAAGACCAAGGACTATGTCACTGCGAAACGCTATGCGCTGGTGCTGAAGAAAACCACCCAGCCGAGTGCGGCGCTGACATGGCTGAACCTGCGGATCGAGCGTGGTCTAGGCAACAGCGACGGCGTCACCCGCTATGCGCAGGAACTGCGCAAGCAGTTCCCGGATTCGCTGGAAACGACCAAGCTGGCCGCCGGCCAATACGAATAAGAAGCGCGAATTAAGAAGCGATGACAGACGAGCCGATCCAAACCCCGCCCGAAACTCCCGCCACGCCACCCGCCGGTGTCGGCATCCAGTTGCGCCAGCAGCGCGAGTCGCTTGGATTGTCGATCGACGACGTGGTCAACCAGCTGAAGCTGACGCGCGGCCAGATTGCCGCGATCGAAGAAGACCGCTTCAGTGATCTGCCTGGGAATACCTTTGCCCGTGGTTTCGTGCGCAACTACGCCCGGCTACTCCAGCTAGATCCGGAGCCGCTGGTTGCGCAGCTGACGACCGAGTTGCCGGTCGAGCGTGAACAGGCATCGCTGCCGCACCTGACCGAGGAAGCCACGTTCAGCATCGGTGGCGGTGCCCGGGTCGGCCGGCCGCTGCAGCTCGCACTGGTCGTGATTGCCGGGCTGATTATTGGCGCAGGTGGCGTGTTCTGGTACTTGCAGCAACCGGCAGCGCCGGAACTGAATGTGTCTACCGCGACGCTGACCCTGCCTGAAGCTTCGGTGCCGGTCGAGCTGGTCGCCTCGGTCCCCGCTGCCAGTGAAGTCGCCAGCGAGATCGCTTCGGTGCCGGTTGCTACGGCCGCGGCGCAGACTGAAACGCCGGCCAGCGTGCCGGCTTCCGCGCCGGCTGCGGTCGGCAATGGCGAGCTGCGGCTTGTCGTCGAGCAGGATTCGTGGATCCAGGTGATCGATGCCGGCGGCAACAAGCTGATTTCCGAAGTGCTCAAGGCCGGTGACGAACGCAGCCTCGGCGGCGTGGCGCCATACCGGATCAAGATCGGCAACGCACCGAAAACCCAACTTTATCTGCGTGGCCAACGCGTGGATCTGGCGCAGTACAGCCGGTCCGACGTGGCGACGCTGGAACTCAAGTAAGACCCGATGAGCGACATTCTGATTCCCCGCCGCGCGACCCGCCAGGTTCGCGTCGGCCACGTCATGGTCGGCAGCGACCATCCGGTCGTCGTGCAGTCGATGACCAATACCGATACCGCCGATGCCGAAGGTACCGCGCGGCAGATTTTCGAGCTGTGGCGCGCCGGCTCCGAGGTCGTTCGCATCACCGTCAACAGCCCGGAAGCCGCGGCCCAAGTCGGCAACATCAAGACCAAGCTGGAGAACTGGGGTTGCAAGGTGCCGCTGGTGGGGGATTTCCACTTCAACGGCGACCGTTTGCTGCGCGATTACCCCGACTGTGCAGAGGCGCTGGCCAAGTACCGGATCAATCCGGGCAATGTCGGCAAGGGTAGCAAGCGCGACGAGAAGTTCGCCTTCATGGTCGAGAAGGCCATCGAATATCAGAAGGCCGTGCGTATCGGTGTCAACTGGGGTTCGCTTGACCAGAGCATGGCCACCCGGCTGATGGACGAGAACGCCAAGCGCGCCGTGCCGCTGTCGGTCGAGGCGATCATGCGCGAGGCGCTGATCCGCTCGGCGCTGGAGTCGGCCGATCAGGCGATCGCTTGGGGCCTCAGTCCGGACCAGATCATCCTGTCGTGCAAGGTATCGCACGTGCAGGATCTGATTGCCGTGTACCGCGATCTGGGTGGCCGGTGCGACTACCCGCTCCACCTCGGTCTGACCGAAGCCGGCATGGGCAGCAAGGGCATTGTCGCGTCGAGCGCGGCGCTGGCCGTGCTGCTGCAGGAAGGCATTGGCGACACCATCCGTATTTCGCTGACGCCCGAACCCGGCGGCGACCGGACCAAGGAAGTCATCGTCGCGCAGGAACTGCTGCAGACGATGGGCCTGCGCGCGTTCACCCCGCTGGTCACCGCCTGCCCCGGGTGTGGCCGGACGACGTCGACGGTATTCCAGGAGCTGGCACAGAAGATCCAGTCCTTCCTGCGCGAGCAGATGCCGGTCTGGCGCGAAGCCTACCCCGGTGTCGAGGACATGAAGGTCGCGGTGATGGGGTGTGTCGTCAACGGCCCGGGCGAATCCAAGCTGGCCGACATCGGCATCAGCCTGCCCGGTACCGGCGAAGTGCCGGTCTGTCCGGTCTACGTCGACGGTGAGAAAACCGTCACGCTCAAGGGCGAACAGGTGGCCGAAGAGTTCCAGGCCATCGTCGAAAATTATGTGGTCAGCAACTATGGCGACGGCGGTGTGAAGCGCCGTGCCGTTGCGGCCGCCAAAACCATTCCGCTTCAACCGATTCGATAAACATGGCACAAACGATTCAAGGCATTCGAGGCATGAACGACATCCTGCCGCAGGAAGGTGCACGCTGGCAGCATTTCGACGCCGTGGTGCGCGACTGGCTTGCCGCCTACGGCTACAACCAGATCCGCACGCCGATCGTCGAGGCGACGCAACTGTTCGTGCGGGGCGTCGGTGAACATACCGACATCGTCGAAAAGGAAATGTACGCGTTCGAGGACAGCCTCAACGGTGAGCAGCTGGTATTGCGCCCCGAAGGGACGGCCGGTTGCGTGCGCGCCTGCATCGAACACGGCATGCTGTACAACCAGACCCAGCGCCTGTGGTACACCGGACCGATGTTCCGGCACGAACGGCCGCAGAAGGGCCGTTATCGCCAGTTCCATCAGGTCGGTGTGGAAGCGTTCGGCTTCAACGGACCGGACGTCGACGCCGAGATGATCGTGATGCTGGCCGACCTGTGGCGCCGGCTCGGGCTGACCGGCCTGAAGCTCGAGCTCAACACGCTGGGCGATTCGGCCGAACGTGCCGCACACCGTCAGGCGCTGATCGCCTATCTGGAAAAGCACGTCGACATTCTCGACGAGGACGGCAAGCGCCGGCTGTATACCAACCCGCTGCGCGTGCTCGATACCAAGAATCCGGCATTGCAGGAGATGGCCGAGAATGCGCCGAAGCTGGCCGAATTCCTCGGCGATGAAACGCGCGCACACTTTGCCGGGCTCTGCAGCCTGCTCGACGATGCCGGCATTGCCTACATGCTGAATCATCGGCTGGTGCGCGGTCTCGATTATTACAACCGCTCGGTGTTCGAGTGGACGACGGACCAGCTCGGCGCTCAGGCGACGGTGGCTGCCGGCGGTCGATACGACGGTCTGGTCGAGCAGCTCGGTGGCAAGCCGTGCCCGGCGGTCGGTTTTGCCATGGGCATCGAGCGGCTGATCCTGTTGCTGGAAACGCAGGGCGTCGACATGCCGCGCGTGGTGCCGGACGTCTATCTGGTGCACAGCGGTGAAGCTGCTGCGCGCGCCGCATTCCGCGTCGCACGCGAACTGCGCGACGCCGGACTCAAGGTCGTGCTGCATGCCGGCGGGGGCAGTTTCAAATCGCAATTCAAGAAGGCCGATGCCAGCGGTGCGCATTTCGCCGTGGTGATCGGCGACGAAGAAGCGGCGGCAGCAACGGCCAATCTGAAGCGCCTGACCGGCGATGGCGGTGGCGAGCAGCAGGTCGTCGCGCAGAACGAACTGGTCGCATGCCTGAGCGCTGCGGCATAATCGCCGACATTCAAAAACGACTGAGATCGCACGGGGACTGCAATGGCGTTTGACCTGCAAGAACAAGAACAGATTGCCGAATTCAAGGCCTGGTGGAACGACTGGGGCAAATGGCTGGCGGGCGCTGTCGTGGCCGCGCTGGCAGTCTGGGGCGGCTGGGCCGGCTGGGAGCACCGACAGGCTTCGCAGGCCCATCAGGCCGGCGACCTTTACAGTCAGGCTGAAACCCAGCTGCAGACCGATCCGGCCAAACTGGCCGGTACTGCCAAGACGATCGAGCAGCAGTTCGGTTCGACCGGCTACGCGGCACGTGCATCGTTGCTCGCCGCCAAGGCCGATATCAACGCCAGCAAGCCGGCCGATGCAGAGGCGCAGGTGAAGTGGGCCATTGCCAATGCCAAGGAAGCACCGCTGCGTGATGTCGCGCGCCTGCGTCTGGCAGCGATCCAGCTCGATGCAGGCCAGTTCGACGCCGCGCTCGCGACACTGCAGGCTCGCGAGGACGATGCGTATACGGCGCTGTTTGCCGAAGCACGCGGCGACGTGCTGGTCGAGAAGGGCGACAAGGCCGGTGCACGCGATGCCTATCGCGATGCGCAGTCGAAACTGCCGAAAGACGCGCCGAACCTGAAGTTCGTCGAAGTGAAGCTCGAAGCGCTGGGGAAGGATTGAAATGCGGATGAAGTCTACGCTGTTGGTCACGGTGCCGTTGGCACTGTTGTTGGCCGCCTGCGGTTCGATCAGCAATGCACCGACGCCGTCGCCGCTGCCCGTCGTCGAAAATCAGGCCGGGCTGTCCCAGGTCTGGCGTGCGTCGGTCGGTGGCAAGACCGAATTCCGTTTCCAGCCGGCACTCGCGGGCGACCGCGTGGTTGTGGCCGGCTCGCCAGATCGTCTGACCGCGCTGTCGCTGGACAGCGGCGCCAGTCAGTGGCAGGTCAAGCTCGAGAAGCCGGTTGCCGGGGGAGTTGGCGCTGCAGAAGGGCTGATTGCGGTCGGGACGCTGAAGGGCGAGATCTTCACCTACAGCTACGATGGCAAGGCCTTGTGGCATGCGCAGCTGAGCAGCGAAATAGTCTCGCCGCCGGCGGTTGCCGACGGCGTGGTACTGGTGCGGACGGTCGACGGCAAGATCAGCGGCCTGTCGGCGGTTGACGGTGCGCTCAAGTGGCAGTTCCAGCGGCAGATGCCGGCGCTGATCCTGCGCAACTACGCGCCGATGACGCTGCGCGGCGGCATTGCGCTGGCAGGACTGGCGGGTGGCCGGCTGGTGGCGCTGGGCGCACAGGACGGTCGCGTGCTGTGGGACAGTCCGGTTGCGATGCCGAAGGGCGCAACCGAACTCGAACGGATCGCCGACGTCGTGTCGGCGCCGGACGTCAACGGCAACATGGTGTGTGCAGCGGCGTACCAGGGGCGCGTGTCATGCTTCAACGTGCTGAACGGCTCGCCGGTCTGGTCGCGTGAAGTGTCGAGCTATGCCGGTGTCGCCGGCAACGGCCGCTTGCTGGCCGTCACCGACTCCGAAGGCAATGTGCTCGGCTACGACCGCAATAGCGGTCGCAGCCTGTGGAAACAGGACAAGCTGCTGGCGCGTTCGGTGGGTTCACCGGCGATGCTCGGCGGTTATGTCGCCGTTGCCGACTACGAAGGCTATGTCCATGTGCTCAAGCCGGAAGACGGCAGTCTGGTCGGGCAGCTGCCGACCGACGGCGCACGCATTGCCACCGAACCGGTGGTATTCAATAACAAACTGATCGTGCAGTCGCAAAGCGGTGACGTTTTTGCGCTGACTGTGAAATAGACCGTAAGAAACACTATCAATGAAACCGACGATTGCCCTCGTGGGCCGGCCGAATGTTGGCAAGTCCACGCTTTTCAACCGACTGACCAAGACGCGCGACGCGCTCGTTGCCGATCAGCCGGGCCTGACCCGTGACCGCCACTACGGCCATGGGCGCGTCGGTGAAAAACCGTACTTCGTCGTCGATACCGGCGGCTTCGAACCGGTCGTCGACGAAGGCATCATGTTCGAAATGGCGCGGCAGACGCTGCAGGCGGTCGACGAGGCCGATGCCATCGTCTTCATCGTCGACGGCCGTGTCGGTATTACGCCGCAGGACAAGATCATCGCGCAGCGGCTGCGGCAGAACGACCGTCCGGTCTGGGTTGCGGTCAATAAGGTCGAGGGCATGCAGCGCGCCGTCGTGACCGCCGATTTCTACGAACTGGGCCTTGGTGATCCGGTCGCGATTTCGGCCAGTCACGGCGAAGGCGTGCGCGACCTGATCAACGAAATCCTCGACGGATTCGAAGTGCCGGTCGACGAGCCCGAGGCGGATCATCCGAAGTTCGCCGTAGTCGGTCGTCCGAACGTCGGCAAGAGTACGCTGGTCAACGCAGTGCTCGGCGAAGAGCGCGTGATCGCGTTCGACCAGCCGGGCACGACACGCGACTCCGTCTACATCGACTTCGAGCGCAACGGTTCTCCGTATACGATCATCGATACCGCAGGCGTGCGCAAGCGCGGCAAGGTCACGGAGATGATTGAAAAGTTCTCGGTCATCAAGACCATGCAGGCGATCGAAGACGCCAACGTGGCCGTGCTGGTGCTCGACGCGATGCAGGAAGTGTCGGATCAGGATGCCCGCGTTGCCAGTTTCGTGATGGAAACCGGGCGCGCGCTGGTCGTCGCCGTCAACAAATGGGAAGCCGCCAACGCCGAGCAGCGAGACCGGATCAAGCGCGAAATCGACCGCAAGCTGTCCTTCCTCGACTTTGCCAAGTTCCATTACATCTCGGCGCTGGGCGGGCAGGGGGTGGGCGAGCTGTTCAAGTCGATCGACCAGGCTTACACCGCAGCGATGATCAAGATCCCGACACCGAAACTGACGAATGCATTGCAGTTGATGATTGAACGCCAGCAGCCGCCGCTGGCAGGCAAGGTCCGGCCGAAGATGCGCTATGCGCATCAGGGCGGTTCCAATCCGCCGGTGGTGATTGTTCACGGTAATGCGCTGGATCATGTGCCAGACTCTTACTGGCGCTATCTTGAACGCAGCTTCATGAAGGTGTTCAAGCTGCAGGGCACGCCGTTGCGGGTGCAGTTCAAGCGCAGCGCGAATCCTTACGACGACAAGACCAAGAAGCCGGGACCGAAACCGAAGCCGCGCAGCAAGTTCTGATTGCTGCTCCGCACCATGGTGGCGTCCCGACAACTTCTGTACTATAAGCGTAAGAAGCAACCCTGTTTGACAAGACAATTCGACCAATAACAAACACATCGGAGAACAACAATGAGTGCCAAGGGGCAAATGCTGCAAGACCCGTTTCTGAACATCCTGCGCAAAGAGCACGTTCCCGTATACATCTATCTCGTCAACGGCATCAAGCTGCAAGGCCAGATCGAATCGTTCGACCAGTACGTCGTGTTGCTTCGCAACAATGTGACGCAGATGGTTTACAAGCATGCGATTTCGACCGTGGTGCCGTCGCGTCCGGTTTCGATTCCGCACGACAATCCGCAAGCTGCTGCCGCTGCACCTGCTGGCGAAGCTTGAGCGCTGTCCGCGCATCAACCCCGACAGGCGTCCGCCTTTCGGGGTTTTCACTTGTTTGGGCCGGCATTTGCCGGTCATGAAAAAAGATAGGCATGTTTGAACGTCACAAGGGCGGCGACTCGGCCGTCTTGGTCTGCCTCGACTTCGGCGAGCCGGACTATCGGGATGGCGTCGACGAATTCGTCCAGCTGGTCGAAAGCGCCGGTGTCACGCCACTGAACATCATCGAAGGCAAGCGGGCCCGGCCCGATCCGGCCTACTTCTCCGGTAGCGGCAAGGCCCAGGAAATCGCCGAGGCGGTCCGTGCGTACGAAGCGCCGCTGGTGATTTTCAACCACCAGCTGTCACCGGCGCAGGAGCGCAACCTCGAGCGCATCATGCAGTGCCGGGTGATCGACCGTACCACGCTGATTCTCGACATTTTCGCGCAGCGTGCGCGCACCGCTGAAGGCAAGCTTCAGGTCGAACTTGCGCAACTTGCGCACATTCAGACGCGACTGATCCGTGGCTGGACCCACCTTGAGCGGCAGAAGGGCGGGATCGGTCTGCGCGGCCCAGGTGAAACGCAGCTGGAAACCGACCGCCGTCTGATCGGTATTCGCGTCAAGCGGCTCAAGGAACAGCTTGCAACCGTGCAAAAACAGCGCACCACGCAGCGCCGTGCCCGCATGCGCCGTGGCCAGTTCACGGTATCGATTGTCGGCTATACCAACGCCGGCAAGTCGACCCTGTTCAATGCACTGACCAAATCCAGGATTTACGCCGCAGACCAACTGTTTGCGACGCTCGATACCACGTCGCGCAAACTGTTTCTCGATCCTGAGCATTCGGTGGTTCTTTCGGATACGGTCGGCTTCATCCGCAGTCTGCCGCATACGCTGGTTGCCGCGTTTCGGGCTACGCTGGAGGAGACAATCGAAGCCGATCTGCTGCTGCATGTCGTCGACGTGAATCATCCGCTGCGTGATGCTCAGGTGGATGCTGTCAATGGGGTTTTGCAAGAAATCGGTGCGGAACAGATTCCGCAATTGATGGTCTGGAACAAGATCGACCTGAAGGGGGGCGAGCCAGCCGTCCTGTTGGACGAGTATGGTAAGATCCAAGCCGTGCGCCTGAGTGCCATGCATGGGAATGGCTTGGACCTGCTCCGCTCGGCTTTGGTCGATCTCATGAGCCAACCCAGCGAGGAAAACTAACGATAATGAGCCAAAACGACCCGCAATGGGGCGGCCGCCGCAAGGATGGCCCGCCTGATCTTGACGAAATGATCCGCAACCTGACAGGCAAACTGTCCCGTTTCTTTGGTGGCGGTAATGGCCAGGGGCCACGCCCGCAACTGAGCGGACGCGGTGGCTTGACCGGCGTCGGCGCCATTGTCGCCGTGCTGGTGGTGCTCTGGGGCGCTTCCGGCTTCTATGTCGTTGACGAACGCGAAGATGCCGTGATCATGCGCTTCGGCCGTTATGTCGACACCGTCGAGAACTCGGGCCTGCACTGGCACCTGCCGTGGCCGATCGAAAGCCGCGAGCTTGTCAACGTGACCGAAATCCGGAGTCTCGACGTCGGCGCTCGCGCGGAAGGCAAGTCGGCCGACGAGGCTGTGATGCTGACCGGCGACCAGAACATCATCGACGTCCAGCTCGAAGTCCAGTACACGCTCAAATCGGCGAAGGACTTCGTCTTCAACAACCGTCGTAGCGATCGCGACGGCAAGGATCTGGTCAAACAGGCTGCAGAGACCGCGATCCGCGAAGTCGTCGGCAAGAACAAGGTCGACTACGTGCTCAACGAAGGGCGCGGCAAGATCGGCGAGGACACCAAGGAACTGATGCAGGACCTGCTTGATCGCTACGCAACCGGCATCTCGGTTGCCCGGGTCAACATTTCCGACGTCCAGCCGCCCGAACAGGTGCAGGCGGCATTTGCCGACGCGGTCAAGGCGCGTCAGGACAAGGCAAGGCTGATCAACGAAGGTACCGCCTACGCCAACGACGTGATTCCGAAGGCCAGCGGCATGGCGTCACGACTGGTGCAGGAAGCCGAAGGTTACAAGCAGCAGGTCGTTGCGCGTGCCGAGGGTGACGCTTCGCGCTTCACCCAGATTGCAAGCGAGTATGCCAAGGCGCCGCAGGTGACGCGCGACCGCATGTATCTGGATACGATGCAGCAGATGTACCAGAACACCACCAAGGTACTGGTCGATCAGAAGTCCGGCAGCAATCTGCTGTACCTGCCGCTCGACAAGCTGATGCAGATGTCTTCCTCCTCTTCGCCGGCTGCAAGCGGCGAAGCTGCCAAACCCGTCGCCGAGGCCGCACCGGCTCCGGCGCCCGCACCGCGCGCGAATGATCGCGGCGAGCGTTACGGTCGATAAGGGGAGAAGAACATGAACCGTATTTTGCCAACGCTGGCACTGATTCTGGTCGCCCTGTTCGTGCTGAGCACGACGTTCTTTACCGTCGACCAGCGCCAGTACGCCGTGGTGTTCCAGTTCTCCGAAGCCAAGCGCGTCATCAGCGAGCCGGGCATCCATTTCAAGATTCCGCTGCTGCAGGATGTCCGTTACTTCGACAAGCGCATCCAGACGATCGACGAAAACCAGCCGGCACGGGTCCAGACGATCGAAAAGATGAACGTCAAGGTCGACAGCTACATCAAGTGGCAGATCGTCGACGTCGAGCGTTACTACAAGGCGGTCGGTCTTGATGAGCGCAAGGCGGTTGATCGCCTGCGCAACACGGTCAACAACATGCTGCGCGACGAGTTCGGCAAGCGCACGGTGCAGGACGTGATCTCGGGCAAGCGCGAAGAGGTGATGGCTTACGTTCGAAAGGTTGCCGATGCCGATGCCGCCCGGATTGGTGTGCGTGTGGTCGACGTCCGGGTCAAACGGGTCGAACTCGAGGACAGTACGCTGGCTTCGGTGTACGAACGCATGCAGTCCGAACGCAAGGCCGTCGCCAATCAGCTGCGCGCAGAAGGTTCGGCAGACGCCGAAAAGATCAAGGCCGATGCCGACAAGCAGCGCGAAGTCATCATGGCGGACGCGTACAATCAGGCCCAGCAACTCAAGGGTGAAGGTGACGGCAAGGCCGCGGGGATCTATTCCGCCGCCTACGGCAAGAACCCCGAGTTCTACGCGTTCTACAAGAGCCTTGACGCCTACAAGCAGAGCTTCAGCAAGAAGAGCGATGTGCTGGTCGTCGATCCGAGTTCGGAGTTCTTCAAGTACATGAAGAATCCGCGCGGCGGCGGCAAGTGATCGAAACGCTGGCACTGGCGCTGGCGTTGGTCATGGTGATCGAAGGCCTGTTGCCGTTCGCCATGCCGGCGTTCTGGAAGCGCAATATGTTGCGGATTGCCGGTCTGCCCGACCGGCACATTCGCGTGTTTGGTCTGGTATCGTTGCTGGGGGGCATGCTGCTGGCTTTACTGGCACGCTGACCGGCTTTGTGATGGATTTGATGCGCCCGACCGGCTTTGCCGGCGGGCCTTTGGTTTGAATGGAAGCATGAGAAACTGGATTCTCCCGGAACACATTTCCGACGTCCTGCCCCGCGAAGCGCGGCAGGTCGAAACCATGCGCCGCGGCATGCTCGACCTGTTCGGCCGCTACGGTTACGAACTCGTGATGCCGCCGCTGGTCGAGTACGTCGAATCGCTGTTCCTGCTTGACGATCCGGCGCTGAACCTGAAGACGTTCAAGTTCGTTGACGAACTGACCGGACGGCAGATGGGCCTGCGTGCCGACATCACGCCGCAGGTGGCACGGATCGATGCACACATTCTCAATCGCAAGGGTGTGACTCGGCTGTGCTACGCCGGGTCGGTCGTCAATACCCGTCCCGACGGCATCCAGTCGACGCGTGAGCCGCGACAGATCGGCGCGGAAATCTATGGCAGCGCCGATGTGGCCGCCGACGTGGAAATCATTGAGCTGCTGTTTGCCTGTCTCGGCATGGCGGGGCTCGACAACATCTGTCTCGACATCGGCCATATCGGTCTGTTTCATGCACTGGCCGATGCCGCTGCGCTGCACGGGGAGGCACGTGATCAGGCGTTTTCTGCGCTTCAGCAGAAAGATGTGCCGACGCTGCACGCATTGACAGCGGATTTGCCTGCGGACCTCGCCGGCGGCCTGCGCGCGTTGCCGTCGCTGTACGGCGGCGCCGAAACGCTGGCCCGTGCACGCGCGGCCCTGCCGCAGCTGCCGGGAGTGATCGATGCGCTCGATGCGCTGCAGGCACTTGCGACCGCGCTTGCGGCCCGGCAGATTTCCGTTCGCTTCGACCTCGCCGAGGTCAAAAGCAGTGACTACCACACGGGGCTTGTGTTTGCGGCCTATACCACGGGCTTTGCCAATGCGCTGGCGCGCGGCGGGCGTTACGACCGTGTTGGTGAGAAATTCGGCCGGGCGCGCGCAGCGACCGGTTTCAGCCTCGATGTACGCGCACTGACGCGCCTGCCGTTCCCGGATGCCGCACCCGGCATTCTGGCGCCGGCCGGTGATGATCCGCGGCTGATCGCCGCGATCCGCGCCTTGCGGGCGCAAGGGGAGACCGTGGTGGTCGATCTCGGCATCGTCGCAGGTGAAGTACGTGTCGACCGGCAACTGGTTGACGGCAAGGACGGCTGGCTGGTCGTCGCATTCGACGGCAAGGCATAATCCGGTCCGCGCAGCCGCCCGCTGCGCGCTCCGTTTGCAATTTACATTTGATTTGATCGAGGTTAGGCATGAGCAGAAATGTGGTCGTGATCGGCACCCAGTGGGGCGATGAAGGCAAGGGCAAAATCGTTGACTGGCTGACAGACCAGGCACAGGGTGTGGTGCGCTTCCAGGGCGGTCACAATGCCGGTCACACGCTGTGGGTCGGCGGCAAGAAGACCGTACTGCGGCTGATTCCGTCGGGCATCCTGCACCCGGGCAAAGCCTGCTTCATCGGCAATGGCGTGGTGATTTCGCCCGAAGCGCTGCTGAAGGAAATCGATGAGCTCGAAGCCGCCGGCGTCGATGTCGTCAAGCGTCTGAAGATTTCCGAAGCTTGCCCGCTGATCCTCCCGTACCACATCGCCATCGACCAGGCGCGCGAAGCCGCCAAGGGCGACAAGAAGATCGGCACCACCGGGCGCGGGATCGGTCCGGCGTACGAAGACAAGGTTGCGCGCCGTTCGATCCGGTTGCAGGACCTGTACTACCGCGAGCGTTTTGCCGCCAAACTGCTCGAGAATCTCGACTGGTACAACTTCGCGCTCAAGCACTACTACAAGGCCGAGCCGCTGGACTTCCAGCGCGTACATGACGAAACGCTGGCCTTTGCCGAGCGCATCAAGCCGATGATGGCCGATGTGTCGCGTGACCTGTACGAACTGAACAAGTCGGGCGCACCGCTGCTGTTCGAAGGTGCCCAGGGCACGCTGCTCGACATCGACCACGGTACCTATCCGTTCGTGACTTCAAGCAACTGTGTGGCCGGCGCTGCGGCGCCGGGCGCCGGTGTGGCACCGCAGATGCTGCAGTACGTGCTTGGCATCGTGAAGGCCTACACGACCCGTGTCGGTTCGGGGCCGTTCCCGACCGAGCTGTTCGACGATGTCGGTGCCGGTCTGGCACAGCGCGGCAACGAGTTCGGTTCGGTTACCGGCCGTCCGCGTCGTTGCGGCTGGTTCGACGCGGCTGCACTGAAGCGTTCGATCCAGATCAACGGCGTATCGGGTTTGTGCGTGACCAAGCTGGACGTGATGGACGGGATCGAGACCATCAACCTCTGCACCGGTTACAAGCTTGACGGCCAGTTCGTCGACATTCTGCCGATCGGTGCCGAGAACATCTCGCGTTGCGAGCCGGTGTACGAAGAGATGCCGGGCTGGAGCGACTCGACGGTTGGCATCAAGCGTTACGAAGACCTGCCTGCCAATGCTCAGGCGTATCTGAAGCGCATCGAAGCGATCTGCGAAGCACCGGTCGACATGATTTCGACCGGTCCGGATCGTGAAGAAACGATTGTGTTGCGCCATCCGTTCAACGGCTGAGCCAACGCATGAAACAACAAAGCCCCGCATTGCGGGGCTTTTGTTTTGTCTGCTGCATGCGCAACGTCCTATCGGGCGGATAGGGAAATTTGACTGGAGTTAATTTCGATAATGGTTTTCATTAATAAAAAGGAGTCAGCCATGTTCAAGACCGTGACCTTTGCCGCCACCCACTTCTCGGTTGTCTTTGCGGTCGCCTACGCGCTGACCGGCAGTTTCGGCATCGCCAGCACTCTTGCGCTGGCCGAACCGATGGTCAACACCGTGGCTTACCATTTTCACGAAAAGATCTGGGATCGTGTCCGAGGACAGGAACGCCGGCAGGGTGTCGATGCCGGTCATGCCCGTTTGTGCGGCCATGGGCACTGATGCCGTTCATCGGTTGACGTCGGTGCTGCTTCTTCCCGACTTGCGCGAGAGTAGGGGACTCAGCATAATGAGAATGCTTATCAATATTTGACTCGACTCCATGTACGTTTGCGTGTGCAACAGCGTTACCGACAAAGACATTCACCGCGCCGTGATGCGGGGCGTGCGCACGTTCAAGGAACTGAAGGTCGAAACCGAAGTGGCAACGTGTTGCGGCAAATGTGCGGGCTGTGCCAAGCAGGTGCTGAAAGAGGCGATCCACCAGCATGCCCGCGAAGAGCATGCGGTTCCGTCGTTCGGCGGTCTGGCTGCTGCCTGAAGCATCCGAATTGAATACAAACGGGGCGCCCTTGGGCGCCCCGTTCTCGTTCCGGCTGGCGAAGCGGATCAGCCGGCCTGCAGCTGCAGATAGTTCGGCAGTCCGAGGGCTTCGATCAAACCGAGCTGCTGTTCAAGCCAGTGGGCGTGATCCTGTTCGGTGTCGTCCAGCAACTGCACCAGCATGCTGCGGGTCACGTAATCCTGTACCGATTCGCACAATGCAATGACTTTCTTCAGTGCTTCGGCGACTTCGATTTCGGTGATCAGATCGTTCTTCAGCATGGCCGGAACATCGGCGCCGATGCGCAACGCGGTGCGTGCGGCCACATTGGGTGTGCCGCCGAGGAACAGGATGCGTGCGATCAGTTTGGTTGCATGACCGATTTCGTCGCCGCGCTCATGGTCGATGCGCGCAAACAGCTTGGTATAACCCCAGTTGTCGTACATCTGGCTGTGGACGAAGTACTGGTCGATCGAGGTGAGTTCGGCGGCGAGCAGTTCGTTCAGCGCCGCGACGACCTTGTTGTTACCTTGCATGGTGGTTCTCCGTTCTTATTCGCCGACCTGGGATTGCAGATAGTTCTGCACGCCGAGCGAGGTCCGCAGTTCGGCTTGGGTTTCCAGCCAGTCGAGGTATTCCTCTTCATCTTCGAGCAGATCTTCAAGCAGCTCGCGCGAGACGTAGTCCTGCGCCTCTTCACACAGCGCGACGGCTTCGCGCAGCGTCTTCAGGTGGCCGCCGACAAGCTTGTGGTCGCAGTCGAGCATTTCCGGCACGGCTTCGCCGATCAGCAGCTTGCCCAGCTGCTGCAGGTTCGGCAGCCCCTCGAGGAACAGGATGCGTTCGATCAGCTTGTCGGCCCGCTTCATCGCGTCGATCGATTCGTGGTACACGCGGTCGTTCAGCTGCTTGTACCCCCAGTTTCGGTACATGCGGGCATGCAGGAAATACTGGTTGATCGCGACGAGCTCGTTGCCGAGCACGCCATTCAGCGCCTTGATGACTTTCTTGTCGCCTTGCATCGTTATTCTCCATTTTTATTGCTGGGTTTATTTTATCCGGATTTGATTCGATTCCTAATTATTTGTTTGCACGATTATCTGAACATATTGGGAATCATTATTGTTTTAATTTCGAATGCATAATTGTTCGCATTTGATTGGGGCTGTCATATGGCTACGGTGGAGCCGCCACCGGGCTGCGTGGTAGTCTGCCGGACGTCCAGATGATGAGAGTACCTGCCATGCCGATTCCGTCCGCCGACCAGCTTGCGCTGGCCCAACAGCTTGCCGATGCCAGCGCGGAAGTGATCCGCAGCTTCTACCGCAGCGCGTTCACGATCATCGACAAGGACGATGACAGTCCGGTGACGCAGGCCGACCGCGAAGCGGAAAAGGCGATGCGGGCGCTGATCGCTGCTCGGCGGCCGCAGGACGGCATCATTGGCGAAGAGTTTGGCGAGCAGAATGCCGACGCAGACTGGGTCTGGGTGCTCGACCCGGTCGACGGCACCAAATCGTTCACGGTCGGCCGCCCGTTGTTCGTCACGCTGATCGGTCTGATGTACCGCGGCGAGCCCGTCTTCGGCGTGATCAACCAGCCGATTACCGCCGACCGTTGGCTTGGCGGTGAGGGTGTGCCGACGACCTTGAATGGTCAGCCGGTGAAGAGCAGCGATGTCGAAGCGTTGGCAGGGGCGATCATCGGCACCACCGGCCCGGAATACCTGCCGCACGCGCGTCCGGTGTTCGAATCGCTGGCCAAACGCAGCCGTTACCAGATCTACGGTGGCGACGGCTACCTGTACGCGCAGCTTGCCAGCGGCTGGCTGCAGTTGGTGGTCGAGGAAGGGCTGAAACTGCACGACTTCGCCGCGCTGGCGCCGGTGGTCAATGCCGCCGGGGGCAGGATGACCGACTGGCAGGGGCGGAATCTTCACCGTCACAGCGAAGGGTGCGTGCTGGCTGCGGCCAATGCGACGCTGCACGCGGCCGTGCTCCCCGAGCTGGCGGCATTGGCGGTATAATCACCGCAAAACCACGATACCGCTGCACGGATCAGCCGACCATGTTCAAGAACACCCAATACGTTTCCGAATACACCCAGTTCATGCAGGGCTACCTGAAGGACCATCCGGATGTGGCCAAGGGCCAGACCGAAGGCCGTGCGCTGCTCTGGGACAAGGCGCCGATCAACCTCGATGAGCGCGAGCGTGCGGCTGAATCGAACGTGCCGCAGAAGTCCTACCCCTATCTGACCGAATAAGCCGGTCGCGTCGATGCTGCAAACAGGCCGGTTTTTCCGGCCTGTTTGCTTTTGGGGCCGGCTGGCGCGGCAAAGCCGCGTGATAACATCGGCCCGATATTCAACACGAGGAATGCATCCATGCGTCTGGGTACCCCATTGTCCGCATCGGCCACCAGAGTCATGCTGCTCGGCTGCGGCGAGCTCGGCAAGGAAGTCATCATTGCGCTGCAGCGCCTCGGCGTTGAAGTGGTCGGCGTCGATCGCTACCCGAATGCGCCGGGCATGCAGGTTGCGCATCGCAGCCACGTGATCAACATGGCGGACCCGGCGGCGTTACGGGCGCTGGTCGTGGCCGAGCGGCCGCACCTGATCGTTCCCGAGATCGAGGCGATCGCCACCGACGAGCTGCTGCGGATCGAGGCCGACGGGCTGGCCGAGGTGATTCCGACCGCGCGGGCGGCCAACCTGACGATGAACCGCGAGGGCATCCGTCGCCTTGCGGCTGAAACACTCGGCCTGCCGACGTCGCCGTACCGCTTTGCCGCGAGTTTCGACGAGATGGCTGCGGCGGTCGGCGAGATCGGCTATCCGTGTCTCGTCAAACCGGTGATGTCGTCGTCGGGCAAGGGCCAGTCGACCCTCAAGGGACCGGACGATCTGCGTGCGGCCTGGGACTACGCGGCCAGCGGCGGTCGCGTCGACGCCGGCAAGGTGATCGTCGAGGGGTTCATCGATTTCGATTACGAGATTACCCAACTGACGGTGCGCGCGGTCGGCGCTTCGGGCGAGGTCGAAACGCAGTTCTGCGCGCCGATCGGCCACGTGCAGGTCAAGGGCGATTACGTCGAGAGCTGGCAGCCGCAGCCGATGAGCCCGGTCGCGCTCGAACGCTCGCGCGAGATCGCCAAAGCCGTGACCGACAACCTCGGTGGCCGCGGCCTGTTCGGCGTCGAGCTCTTCGTAAGGGGCGACATGGTGTGGTTCTCCGAAGTGAGCCCGCGCCCGCATGACACCGGTCTGGTGACGCTGGCGAGCCAGCGTTTTTCCGAGTTCGAACTGCATGCCCGCGCCATCCTCAGGCTGCCGGTCGATGCCAGCCTGCGCGAGCCGGCGGCGAGCGCGGTGATTTACGGCGCGATGGACGAGACCGGCATCGCATTCGACGGTGTTGCCGATGCATTGGCGGTGCCGGGCGCTGACCTGCGCCTGTTCGGCAAGCCGGAAGCATTTGCGCGTCGCCGCATGGGCGTGGCGGTGGCCTCCGCAACCGATATCGACACTGCGCGCGAACGCGCCAAACAGGCCGCTGCTTGTGTCCGACCGGTCAAGGTGCAGGCATGAGCGAAGTCCAGGAAATGACGCCTTACCAGCTGCTTGGCGGGGACGTGGTGCTGCGCCAGCTGGTCGACCGTTTCTACGACATCATGGCGACCGATCCGCGCGCGGCCGGTATCCATGCGATGCACGCACCGGATACCGCACTGATCCGCGACAAGTTCTTCGACTTCCTGTCGGGCTGGCTTGGCGGGCCGCAACGCTTCATCGAGAAGTACGGTCATCCGCGCCTGCGTGGCCGGCACATGCCGTTTGCGATCGGCGAGTCCGAACGTGACCAGTGGCTGCTGTGCATGTTCCAGGCAATGGAGCAGACGCCGATGGACTCGGCCTTGCGCGAGCACCTCGAAGAGGCGTTCTACAAGACCGCCGATTTCATGCGCAACCAGGGCTGATCGCAGCACGCCGGGAGACCCAGATGCTGATTCTGCCGCTGCCGGCGCAACCAGACTGGCGTCGCCCTCCATGGGTGACGCTACTGCTCATCATCGCGTGCTGCCTGATCTACTTCGGCTGTCAGTATCAAGACGATGCCCGGCGTGCGCGCGCGTTCGAGCACTATCAGAAAGCCGGGCTCGCCGAGATCGAGCTGCCGCGCTACCTCGCCGATCTGGAACGGCGCGGTGAGCAGAAGTTGCTGGCCGAACTGCGTGCCGATGACGACGGCCAGTCACCGTTCACGCTGATGGCTTTGCAGGGTGATCCGGATTTCCTGCAACGGCTGGGGGCGGATCAGGTGATCAATCCTGCCATGCCCGAGTACACCGGCTGGCGGGCCGGCCGCGCCGAGTTCGACCGCCTGTACCGGCAGGTGTTCACCGACCGCTTTGCGCTGCGGCCGGCGGCACCGACGCCGCTGACGACCTTCATGCACATGTTCATGCATGGCAGTGTCGATCATCTGCTCGGCAATATGGCGATCCTGTTCATCGTCGGCTACACGGTCGAGGCGGCGCTCGGCGGCGGCATTTTCCTGCTGTTCTACCTGATTGCGGGTCTGGGTGCGGCCGTTCCCGACCTGATCACCGGTGCGCCGCGCTATTCGGTGTCGCTCGGCGCATCCGG
Organism: Jeongeupia chitinilytica; assembly: GCF_014652315.1. GTDB lineage: Bacteria > Pseudomonadota > Gammaproteobacteria > Burkholderiales > Chitinibacteraceae > Jeongeupia > Jeongeupia chitinilytica. The sequence continues at coordinate 52,723 of NZ_BMYO01000005.1, forward strand.
TGCCATTGCCGGGGTGATGGCCATGTTCGTCGTGCTCTACGGCATGCGCAAAATCCGCTTCTTCTACTGGATCGTCGTCTACTTCAGCACGCTGAAGGCGCCGGCGCTGATCGTACTGCCGGTCTGGCTGCTGACCGAACTGTGGATGCGGCTGAGTTCGCCCGAGAGCCATGTCAATTACATGGCGCACTTCGCCGGTCTGCTGACCGGCGCGGTGCTTGCAGCGGCGTACCGTTTCCGTCGCCGGGGCCACTCGGCGGAACGGATCGAATCCGACGACCTCGCCGCACAGGATGCAGCGCAACTGCGGCAGGCAGAACGCTGGGCTGCCGATCTCCAGTTCGACAAAGCAGCTGCCGCGTATGCAAGGCTGGCGGTGCGTCGTCCCGGCGACGCTGAACTTGCCGCAGCCTTTTACCGTAGCGCCAAGCTGCAGAGCGATCCGGCCTTGCGGCAACAGGCCGGGCAGCGCGTGCTCGAGCTGGCGCCCTCAAGGCCCGGACTGCGGGCGGCGGCGTCCGAAGCGTGGCAGGCCGCGCTGGCGCAACGCTCGGCCTTGCCGAAGTTGCCGGTGGCGCAATGGCTGAAACTGGCAGCCGGCTGGCTCGATGATGGCGACGCCGACAGCGCCGAGCGCTTGCTGCGCATGCTGGTGCAGCGTGCGCCGGACCAGCCCGCGCTACCGGTCCTGCTCTACCGGGCCGGAAAACTGTTCAGACAAAAAGGCGAGGTCGCCCGGGCCGATGCCTGCCGGCAGTTGCTGGCGCAGCGTTACCCGGATGCCGACGAGGCGAAGCTGCCGCTTCACTGAGTGGCAAGCCGGCTGATCGTCTGCAGCAGGCGCTCTGCTTCGGGGCGCGCCGCATGCTGCGGAAAGCGTGCGATCAGCGCCTGCAACAGCTTGCCAGCCTGTACGTCGTCGCCACGGTGCTCGCACAGCAGCCGCGCGCCAAGCAGCATGGCCGAGGCAATGTCGGCGTTGCCCGGATAGCGTTTCTCGAAACCGCGCAACAGGCTGATGGCAAGCGCTGGGTTGCGCTGCTCGTACGCCAGTTGTGCCAGTTGCAGGGCCTGTCGGCCGCTGGCCGGCTGGAACCCGGCCAGTCGTTTCCGGACCGATTCGAGTGTGCTCAATGCCTGTCCGTGCTTGCCTGCCTGTTGCAGGAGGTCGAGATAGCGGTGTGCGCCGTCACGCAGTGCCTCGTCCACGGCACCGGTGGCGATCAGCAGCTTCACGTAGCGATCGTGCAGGCCAGGCTCGGACGGATGCTCGCGCAGCGCAGCGCGCAGGGTGACCAGCGCGGCGCCGGTATCGCCGTTGCCGAGCTGGGCGCCGGCCGCGTCGATGGCCTGTTGCTGCGGCGTCACCGGCTCGCTCGCCGTACTGTGCACGGCAAGGCCGATGGCCTCGTGATACTGGTACAGCACGTAGCCCATCAGCCGGTACATCACGAGTGTGAAGTACATGTATGCGAAACCGACGCCCAGCGCGATCAGCAGTCCGCTGTCGAACCATCGTGGCAGGTAATGCATCGCCGCCGACGCGCCGATGCCGAGCATGGAGAGGCAGGCCCACAGGCCCAGATAGGGCAGGCCGATGTCGCGGATCAGGTCCCACAGTCGATCGGGCGATACCGATTCGAGCAGGCTGTCGCTCAGGGTGAGCTGCATGATGCTGGCCGGCCAGACCAGCATCAGGACCAGCGAGAGCAGTTCGGCGGCAAGCGCCCCGAGCATCGCCGCTGCCAGACCGACCAGCGCACCGGCCAGGACGAGCGCAACAAAATGCTTGTAGGGGCGCCATTTGTGCGCGTCGTCGTGCTCGAACGCCAGCGGCGTTTCACCGAGATGGCCGAGCGCCGTGCGCTCCAGGACCGAAAACGCAAAGCGCAGAAAGCACACTGCAATCAGCAGCATGGCCAGTACACCGGGCAGGCCGCCGCCGGTGAACCATGTCAGTGCGACGAACGCGAGTACGAAGCCTGCGAGCGGCAGCAGCGCTTCCAGCCGGAACGGGTAGGCGAAGAACTGCGGAAAGCACTCCCAGTACGGGGTGATGGCCGACGGTTTTCGGTTCGGGTGCGAGGGCGTCATCGTGCGGGTCGGGCGGGTTGAATGCCGTTACTTTATCCGAGCCAAACTGACCGGGTCATGTGTGTGTCAGTTTTTGGTCTGAAACGCCGTTTCAGCGTTGCTGTGGTGACGGCGCAGACGATGTTCACCGTGCGCCGGGCGGGCAATCCTTGCGGTAGCCGGGCAGCGCCCTGGCGGCCGGTTCGCACGCCAGTTGTCGGGCGGCTTTCAGCGCAGCTGGCAGCGTGCCACGGTCGATGGTTTGCCAGCCCATCCGTTCGCCAAAGTAACGCGCCCAGGCAAACTCGACGAAGTAGGCATGCCTGGCCTTGTCATAGGCGCCGGCATCCTGCGCGTAGCCGGCCAGACTGCGATACGGGTCGTCACCTAGCGCCGCCAGCGACGTCGGGAGTTGGGTCGGGGGAAACGCCTTGCCGCGCGCGTCATACAGCCAGGCCCAATGCCGCACGACCATTTGCGGCCAGAAATCACCATCGAGCTTGCCGATCACCCTGACCGTTGCCTGGGTCTGACCGATGCGCGACAGGGCGCTGGCCAGATGATGCCGGTCGGTCAGGTAGAAGTTGCCATCGGGGCCCAGCACGACCGGAATCTGTTTCTTGTGTTCAAGCCGCTCGAGTTGTTCGGCCGACTTGCCGGCAAGTGCCTTGGCCTCGTCGTCGACCTGCATCTGGCCGACGTTGGCCTGGGTCGGACGTAGCGCCACCAGGGGGAGTTGGCAGTCGTCGCCAACGGGCGTTTGTGGCGTGCATGGTGCGGCTCGCAGCAAGGGGCTGCACAGCAGGACCACCAGCAGCAGACGACGACGCATCTCAGCAGCCTTCGGCGTAGCCGTTCTGGCGCCACGCCTCGAACACGGTCACCGCGACGGCATTCGACAGGTTCAGGCTGCGCTGGCCGGCGCGCATCGGCAGGCGGATGCGGCCGCTGGCGGGGAAGCGAGCCAGTACCTCGTCCGGCAGACCGCGCGTTTCCGGGCCGAAGACGAAAACATCGCCGGGTTCGAACTGCAGGCCGTCGAACCGGGTGCTGCCCTTGGTCGTCATCGCAAAGAAGCGCCGGCCGGGCAGGGCGGCAACCAGCGCATCCCAGTCGTCGTGAACGCGCAGCTCGGCGTATTCGTGGTAGTCGAGCCCGGCGCGCTTGAGCTTGCTGTCGTCCAGCTCGAAACCGAGCGGTCTGACCAGATGCAGGTTACAGCCGGTATTGGCGGCCAGACGGATGACGTTGCCAGTATTGGGGGGAATTTCCGGCTGGAACAGGACGATGTCGAACATGAATGAAACCGATAAATGGTGGGCAATATTGACGTGAAAAGTAAGTGTTTGTGCCTATGCTGCAAGAGCACATGGCGTATCGGGGGATGACCCTATGGTACTGATTCCAGAAGAAATTCTGATCTCTGCGGCGAAAATGGCCATGCTGGACGGCTTGACGCCGGCACAGACGATGGCCGTGGTCTTCCGGGCCGTCGATCACGAGTTTGCCGGCGCCGGCGGCCGGCGGTTCAATCCGGCGCGTACTGCCGGCGTTGGCGCGGCAATCTATGCCGCCATGTTCGGCTATCCCTTGCAGTTTGTCATCGACCCGGCGGCGCGTGGCGGCCATCGATGGGAGACCGAACTGCCGGCGCACGGTTACAGCCAGTCGTTCCAGGTGCTGTTCATCGAGGCGATGTTGCTGGTCGATACGCACCGGCGACGTCGGCCGCTGCCGGTCAGCTAGTGTCACCGCGCTGACACGTGGCGCGGTTAGCCTTGCGCGCTCAGCGTTTCTGCCCAGTGCAGGGGCGAGCTGCTAGAATCGGCAGCAGCTTTCTATACCGGAATCTCCATGAATACCGCCACTTTGCTGATCAGCTGCCCGGACCGCAAAGGCCTGTCTGCTGCGATCGCCAATTTCCTGTACACGTACAACGCCAACATCGTCCACGTCGACCAGCACCAGGACAACTCGGAAAACCTGTTCCTGATGCGGGTCGAGTGGGATCTGACCGATTTCACCCTCGACATGGAAGCCTTCACGCCGGCATTCCAGCCGATTGCCGACCGTTTCCAGATGCAGTGGAGCGTTGCCCTGTCGGCCGAGCGGCCGAAGATGGCGATTTTCGTCTCCAAGTACGATCACTGCCTGGTCGATCTGCTGTATCGCCACAAGAGTGGCGAGCTGCATTGCGACATTCCGCTGATCATCTCCAATCACGAAGACTGCCGCGCACTGGCCGAGTTTTACGGCATTGCCTATCACGTGATTCCGGTCGGCAAGGACAACAAGGCTGAGGCCGAGGCAGCGCAGAAGGCGCTGCTTGAAGCCCATGGCATCGACCTGATCGTGCTGGCCCGTTACATGCAGGTGCTGTCGCACCAGTTCACCGCGGCCTATCCGCAACGCGTGATCAACATCCACCACAGCTTCCTGCCGGCATTCGACGGTGCCAAGCCCTACCACCGTGCATTTGCCCGCGGCGTGAAGCTGATCGGTGCGACCAGTCACTATGTGACCGAAGTGCTCGACGACGGCCCGATCATCGAACAGGACGTGATCCGCATTTCGCACCGTGACGACGTCGAGGAGCTGATCCGCAAGGGCCGCGACCTCGAGAAGATGGTGCTGGCGCGGGCGGTGAAATGGCATCTCGAACATCGCGTGCTGGTGTATTCGAACAAGACCGTGATTTTCGCCTGATCCCCCGTGCAAGCCTTGCTGCGTGACGCCATCGACCTCGCCCGGCTCAGGGTCGAGCCGCTGGCGCATTACCGCTATCCGGTGTGGCAGCCGCTGGCGTGGCTGGCGCTGCTGTCGACGGCCGCCGCGCTCGGTGCACATGATTTCGATGCACCGCTGCTGGCCAAAGTGGTGTTCTTTGCTGCGCTCGACCTGCTCAGCACCATCGTTTCGACGCTGTGGCTGATGGGCTGGTTGCGCTTGCTCGACCGCAAGCCGCTCGAGTACAGCCTGTTTCCGCTGGTGGTGCTGGCGGCGACGCCACAGCTGTTGCAGCCGCTGGCAGCACTGCTCGATGGCGATGCCGAGCTGGTTGCTACGGTCGTGCTGACGCTGTACGGCCTGGTCGTACTGGTGCGTGCGGTCGCCGTGGCCACGGCGCACCGGCCGGGGCAGATCGTTGCCGGTCTGCTCGCCTATCTGCCGCTGGCACTGCTGCAGTACGGGCTGGCGGTGCAGATGGCAACGTTCTTCGGCTGGATCGTCCCCGAGGCGCCAAAGTGAGCGCATTCCGTTATCGTGCGGTCGACGCCGACGGCAAGGACGTCCGCGGCACGGTCGAGGCCGACAACCTGCGCAGCGCGCGGCTGCAGCTGCGGGAGCGTGGCCTGTGGGCGAGCGAGCTGCTCGAAGGGGCGGTGGTCGGCGCCGGCAGGCGTCAGCGCGGCCTCGGCACGGCGCGGCTGGCACTGCTGACACGCCAGTTGTCGACGCTGCTCGACGCCGGACTGACCATCGACGAAGCGCTGGTCGTCCTCGGCGAGCAGAGCGATGGCGAACGCGAAAAGGCGCTGGTTGCCGCAATCCGCAGCGAAATCCTTGCCGGCGTATCGCTGTCGCAGGCGCTGGCCAGCCATCCCGCAGCGTTTCCCGAGTTGTACCGGACCATCGTCGCTGCCGGCGAAGAGTCGGGCAAGGCGGCGGCGGTGATGCAGCGGCTGGCCGACTATCTCGAAAGCCGTGCTGCGCTGGCGTCGAAGGTGATGCTGGCGTTCATTTATCCGCTGGTGGTGATGGTCGTGTCGGCACTGGTCATCATCGGTCTGCTGACCTGGGTCGTGCCGCAGATGGTGACGGTGTTCCAGAGTGCCAAGCAGACATTGCCCTTCCTGACCCGGGCGCTGCTCTGGATCAGCGCACTGGTGCGCGATTGGGGGGGCGTGCTGCTGCTTGCATCGGCTGCCGGCGGTTTCGCGGCCTGGCGTGCGCTCAAGCAGCCGGCGGTCCGCCGGCGTTTTCATCACTGGCTCTTGCGATTGCCGCTCTTCGGCCGTTTCGAGCGGGCCGGCAATACCGCCCGACTCGCGTCGACCCTGGCCATTCTCGTCGGCAGTGGCGTACCGCTGCTTCGGGCAATGGGCGCTGCCGCCGGCGTGATTGCCAATCTGCCTTTGCGCGACGCTGTACAGACTGCAGCGGCGCAAGTGCGTGAAGGGATGACGCTGTCGCGGGCGCTGGCCGAATCGAAACTGTTTCCGCCGGTGCTGATCCATCTGATCGGCAGTGGCGAAGCCACCGGCCGGCTCGAGCACATGCTCGACAAGGCGGCACAGCAGCAGAGTCAGGAGCTGGAGAACCGGGTCGCGACCTTCACCAGCCTGCTGGGCCCGATCATGGTCTTGCTGATGGGCGGGGTCGTGCTGCTGATCGTGCTGGCGATTCTGCTGCCGGTGTTCGAAATGAACCAGTTGGTCAGATAAGCCCGATTCAAATCCAATAAGAACGGAGTAGAGATGATGCAAGTCCGAAGCGCGGTCCAGCGCGGTTTTACCCTGATCGAAATTCTGGTCGTGATCACGATCCTGGCGATCCTCGGTGCGCTGATCGTGCCCAAGATCATGGACCGGCCGAACGAGGCACGCGTGGTGGCGGCCAAGCAGGACATCCGCAGCGTGGTACAGGCGCTCAAACTCTACAAACTCGACAACGGCCGCTATCCGACCACCGAGCAGGGCCTGAAGGCACTGACCGAAAAGCCGGGCATGCCGCCGGTCCCCGGCAACTGGAAGACGGGCGGCTATCTTGAAAAACTGCCGAAGGATCCGTGGGGTGGCGATTACCTCTATCTGAACCCGGGCCTGCACGGCGAGATCGACGTGATGAGTTACGGCGCAGACGGCGCGCAGGGCGGCGAAGGTTACGACGCCGACATCGGTTCCTGGCAGCAGTAAGCCGCCCATGCACCGCCGACGCGGCTTCACGCTGGTCGAAATACTGGTCGCGCTGGCGATCGTCGGGCTGATTCTTGGTCTGGCGGTAGTTCGCCTGAACGATTCGGACGCGACGACACTGTCGCGCGAGTCGGAACGGCTGGCATTGCTGCTCGACAGCGCCCGTGACGCGGCAATCAATTCGGGGCGTGCTACGGCATGGTCGAGTGACGGTCACGGGTACCAGTTCTGGCTGCTGGATGACCAGAACAGCTGGCGGGCAATCGGCGCCGACGAGACGCTGCGGGCGCGCCAGCTGCCCGAGGGCATCCGTGTGAATGCGCTGACGATCAATCTGCGCGAGCGGCCGATCGGCGAGCGCATCGTCTTCGAACCGTCGGGTGTCAATGCGCCGTTCCGGATGGAGCTGCAACTGGGCGAGGCGCGCTGGCAACTGGATGGCGATGCGATGGGTCGTGTCAGTGCCCGTGCAGTGGAGGCCGCGAATGGCTGACCGCGGCTTCACGCTGGTCGAAGTGCTGGTGGCGCTGGCGGTGCTGGCAATCGCCATGGCCGCGGCCTTGCGCGCGGTCTCGGCGAGTACCGACACGGCGGCTGATCTGGCGACGCGGACACTGGCGGGGTGGGTGGCACAAAACCGGCTTGCCGAGATCACCGCCCGTGGCGAGTTTCCCGAGCCGGGCCGGCGCGAAGGTCGGGTCAGCATGGCCGGACGCGACTTCGTCTGGCAGGAAGAGGACGGCATTTCACCGAATCGTAGTTTCCGCCGCGTCGAGATCAAGGTTTACGCGTCCGGCGACAGCAGCCATGCCTTTGCAACCCTGGTCGGTTATCTTGCCCACACGCCGCGCTGACCGTCACGGTTTCACCCTGCTCGAGCTGCTGGTCGCGCTGGCAATCTTCAGCGTGATTGCGCTGGTTGCCTGGCGCGGGCTCGATTCGGTGGCGACGACCAAATTGCGACTTGATGCCGAAGCACAGTCATGGCGCGACCTGGCGCTGGTGTTCGACCGGCTGGGCGACGATATCGGCCAGTCGGTGCTGCGGCCCTGGCGGGACGGCGGCGGCCAGCTTCAACCGGCGCTGGTCGGTCGCAATGGCGATGCGGCGACGAGTGCCCCTGCGCTCGAACTGGTACGGCTGGCGCGCGACCGCGATCCGCAGCACGTGGCGTACCGACTGAAAGACGGCCGCCTCGAACTGCTGTTGTGGAACGCGCTTGACCCGGCGGCCACCGAGCAACCGACCGTGTTGCCGCTGCTCGACGGCATCGACCGTTTCGAGCCGGCTTTCCTCGACGACGCCAACGCCTGGCAGGCACGCTGGCCGGTCAGCGCCAGCGAGCCCGCGGCCGCGCCATTGCCGCGGGCCGTGAAAGTCACGCTGGCACGAGTCGGCAGCGCGCCGATCGAACGGGTATTCGCTCTGCCATGAGGCGTCAGGCCGGCATCGCGCTGATCACCGCGGTGATCACTGCTGCGCTGGTGGCAGCGCTGGCGGCATGGATCGCCTGGCGCCAGCAGCTGTGGTTCTTTCAGCTGGAAAACCAGCTCGACCAGTCGCAGGCCAGGGCGATTGCCTACGCCGGTGTACAGCTGGCGCGCTTCACGTTGCGCGATGATGCGCGCAACAATCAGGTCGATCATCTGGGTGAACCCTGGAATGTGCCGATTCCCGCGATTCCGGTCGAGCAGGGGAAGGTGGGAGGGCGACTGCTCGAGCAGCAGGGCCGGTTCAACCTCAACAATCTGGTGGTGAACGGTCTTGCGAACGACAACGAAATCGCCACCTGCCGGCGCGTGTTCGAGTTCGTCGGGGTTTCACCGCAACGCGTCGATGCGCTGGTCGACTGGCTGGACGCGGACAGCGAGACCCGCCCCGGTGGCGCTGAGGATGCCGATTATCTGGCGATGCCGCAGCCGTACCGTGCGGCCAACCGGCCGTTGACCGATCTGGCGTCGCTGACGCGCATCAGGGGATTCGACGCCGACACCGTGGCGCGGCTTGCTCCCTTCGTGACCGTGCTGCCGCAGCTGACACCAATCGACGTCAACTTTGCCTCTCCCGAGGTCATTGCCGCAGTCGTGCCGGAACTGACCCTGTCGGATGCGCAGGCCGTGGTGTCGCGGCGTGCAGGACGACCTTTTGCGACGACCGCCCAGTTTGCCGACGTGCTGCCCGAGCGCGTCCGCAACAAAGTGCGTTTCGAAGCGCTATCGGTGCAAAGCCGGTATTTCATCAGCGAGGTCGACGCCCGGTTCGGCAGGGTCACCGTGCGTTATGCGGCGCTGCTCGAGCGCAATGGACCGGACTTCCCGCGACTGATCTGGATGCGCCAGCGCTGACGCTGGTGCCGTTGTCGCAGGCGCCCGCAGACAGGTATACAAATTGTAAAACCGTGTACGTGGATCGAACCTAAGTCGAATGCAACACTCCATTGGCGAGCCGGGCATGCCCGGCACGATGACCCGCGTGCTTTCCAACCCGTTGACCATGATGTGGGCAACACCGTCTTTGCGAGCCAGCTGATGAACTACCTTGCCATCGTCACATTCGCTACCGCGCTGTACTCGGCTTCCGCAGCCGCCGACTCGTTCCGTTGCCAGAACGATCTGGTCTACCTCGGTGATTCGAAGGCAGCGGTTTTGCAAAAATGCGGCGAGCCGCTCGTCAAGGATGCATTCTGCGAAACCAGACCGGCGCAGACCACGTCGACCACCCAAGGATCGACGGTGGTCAACGTGGCAACGTGCGAAAACGTCGACGAATGGACGTACAACCCCGGCAGCGGCAAGTTCATGACTACGCTGCGTTTCGAGTCCGGCAAGCTTGCCAACATCAAGCTGGGCGACCGGGCCAAGTAGTCGGCACCTCAGCCGACCGCATCGGGTGCGACTGCGCCACACGGGGTGCGGTCTGATACATGATCCGGCCGGTGTCAGTATTCGATGCGGACCGCACTTTTGCCCTGGACACTGGTGATGCTGATACGGCGGATTGCCGGGCCGGGGAGGGCGTAGATCGCCTGCAGCCGTTCTATCGTCAAGCGAATGCGATCGAGGCAACGGCCAACCTGCCGGCGTGGCCCGCTGACGTGTCCCAAGGCCCAGTTGGCTTCGCCATCCCTGGGTGTGCGTAGTACTGGCGGACCGAATTCCACTTCCGCAAAGCCGCATTCGCGCGCCTCACGGTTGATCAGTGCCATCAGCTCCTCGCGAGAAATCAATTGTCGTTCCATGATTTTCTCCAGAATGTACGGGTACATGTCTTGAGCACGGATTCTTGTTGTTGACTGACATTTGTTATTGATATTTAGTCAATAAACCGACCGGGTATTGCGATTTTTGCTTTGTAGAAAACTTCAGCAATCGCGGCGTGCGTGCGTCGTGCACGAGTACCTATGCTGAGCGTAGCTGCTAATTCCGGAACGCCAAGTCGGGAGTTCCCCGTAGGCGGGTTTCGGTGTCCGGGGCGGGGGTGGCTGACTGCCGGAAACCACACGGCTGCGGGCTGAACGGGAGGTCAAATGCAGGCACGGATGACGGTTCTGACACTGGGTGTCGAGGATCTCGAACGGTCGGTCCGCTTCTATCGTGATGGCCTGGGTTTCGGCACCGAGGGGATCGTCGGCACGGAGTTCGAGTTTGGCGCCGTGGCGTTTTTCGAACTGCAGTCCGGATTACGGCTGGCGCTCTGGCCACGTCGCAGTCTTGCGCACGATAGCGGCTTGCCGCTGGGGCCGCCGAGTGCCACCGAGCTGTCGCTGGGTCACAACGTCGGATCGCGGCAGGAAGTCGATGCCGTCATGGCGCAGGCCGCCGCGGCCGGTGCGGTGATCGTGAAACCAGCGCAGGAGACGTTCTGGGGTGGCTACGCCGGCTACTTCCAGGACCCCGACCAGCATGTTTGGGAGGTGGTGTGGAATCCGCAGTGGGACCCACAGGCCGCAAGCTGATCGCGCAAAGAGACAAAGAAAAAACCGGACGAACGACGTAACCGACCGGCAATTCCCGAGTCCAACAATGCTGATGGTTGCCCGCATCACGAGCGCCATGGGCGTTGCGACTGCAAGCGGCAAGCGGTCGCCGATCCCCGACACGATCGGGAAAACGTTCACTTGTACCGGAGGACCACCCATGCAAGTTCGATCTGTGTTTGTGTTCAGAGGGAAAAAAGGAGAGGTCTGTTTCGCCATGGCCGACAATCTTGGCGACGAAGAACAACTGGATGTCGTACTGCAAACGCACAAGAAGCTGCAGCCCGACGAGCGCAGCCCCACTTATGGCGAGTATGCCGACGATTTGGCCCACGATCTGGGCTTCGAGCGGCTGGCCTACATTCATCTCGATCCTGACGACAAGGCCGGACCGAGAATCATCCTTAACTGACCGTTTTGCAGAATTCGTTGACCTTGGTGCAGCGGACCGGCCAGCGATTATCGTCTGCTGACCCGTAGCGGGCTCCGGCTGTGCAAACCGCCCGGAGCTTTTGCTTTGTGATGGCCGCTGGATCCGGCGACGGGCGCGAGAAGCATTGCCCTTCCGGGGGCGTTAAACGATATAATGCCTGCCACCGCAACACGCAGCTGACCGCGATTGGGTTGCTGCCCCTGTAGTTAAATGGATATAACGGGCCCCTCCTAAGGGCCAGTTACAGGTTCGATTCCTGTCGGGGGTGCCAGCAGCATTCATCTCGCTCCCCGAAATCCCAGCCTCCCCCGAAACGCGATCGGATGTGAAGCAATCCCGATCGTCGCGTCATCGTATTTACCCTTTACTTGTTTTCCTTTCTCGTTGTCGTTACGCCGGATTTACGCCATTTTCGCGCCCTCATGTTGCGGATGGCTGTTGTCCAGTGCGGGTCCTGGGGGCTTGGACGCGGGCACGGAAACGTCCGTATTCCGTTACTTGGTCCAGTCTCGATTTCGCTTGATGTAGCGCAAGCCCCTGATGGCCGGTACGGGTCGATTCGATCCATAATCGGTCATGGACCTGCAAGCGCATCACGCCGCTCGAGCGGCGAACATTCTGTTGATCGACGACGACGTCGAAATCCGCGAGCTGCTGACCGAATACTTGGGCCGGGCGGGGTTTGGCGTTCGGGCGCTGGCCGACGGCAGCACCTTGCTGAACGTGCTCAAACAGGACGTGATCGATCTGGTGGTGCTCGACATCATGCTGCCGGGGCACGACGGCTTCACGCTGTGCCGGATGATCCGCCAGTTTTCGACCGTGCCGATCATCATGCTGACAGCGGCTTCGGACGAGGCGGACAAGGTGATCGGGCTCGAGTTCGGTGCTGACGATTACATGGCCAAGCCCTTCAGTGCCCGCGAGCTGCTGGCGCGAATCAAGGCACTGTTGCGGCGAAACCAGATGCTGCAGACCCCGGTCAGCGGGGCGGAGCCGCGGTATCTGGTGTTCGGCGACTGGAAACTCGACGTGCTGCGGCGCGAGCTGCTGCATGCCGATGGCAGCGTCGAGCCGATCTCCGGGACCGAGTATGCCCTGCTGTCGCTGTTCCTGCGGCATGCCCACGAAGTGCTGGACCGTGACGCAATTTCCGAAATCACCCGGAATCGCGAGAACAATCCGCTCGACCGCGGCGTCGACGTCCAGGTCAGCCGGCTGCGTCAGCGCCTGCGCGACGGCCAGCGCGAGCTGGTGCGTGCGGTGCGCAATCAGGGCTATATGCTCTGTGCCGATGTCCGGCGCGAATACTGACGTTCCGCCGCTGGCGGACACGCGGGGGCGGGGGTGGCGCCGGCTGTTGCGCTTCTATCCGCGTTCGCTGTCCGGCCGCGTCTGGTGCATGCTGGTGGCTGCACTGCTGCTGGCCGAACTCGTGGCTGGCGCACTCTGGTATTACCAGTACCGTTCGCGCATCGATGCCGGACTGGAAAGCTCGATCCGCGGCATGACCCAGGGCGTGGTCGCCACAGTCAACTTCATGAGCGCCTTGCCGCGCAACTATCGCCAGCTGGTGCTGGCGCAGCAGCGCGAGCTGGGCGGCTCGCAGTTCTTCGTGTCGATCAACAACCGGGAGCTCAAGCAGCCCCCGCTGCCGCCAAGTCGCGCCGGGCAGAAGATCGTCGATATTGCAACGCGTGAGCTGACCCTGCATCTTCGCAGCGATCAGGCGGTGAGTGTGGCGCTGACGAGCGCCAACCAGCTGCGCGTCTTCAATGCCGGCGTGCTCATGGCCGATCTGCCGCCGGGCTGGAGCCGCTTCTCGCTGCCGATTCTGCGGCCGGATGCGCCGATTCTGGTGCTGCAACTGCAGATCAATCCGAAGGAGTGGCTGTTTCTGGCCGCACCGCTGCCGCCGCCGTACGACGCGCTGGATGTCCCGTTTTTCACGCCCCGGCAATTCTGGTTCACCGTTTTCGGCATGTTGCTGGTGCTGCTGTTCACCTGGCCGTTGCTGCGGCGCGAACTCAAGCCGATCGAGGCGCTGGCAGGTGCGGCCGAGGCGCTGGATTCGCGCCTGGAAGTGCCGCCGCTGCGGGAGGTCGGCAGCGCCGAGTTCGTTGCGGCGACGCGCGCTTTCAACCGGATGCAGACCCGGCTGCGGGCCTACCTGCACAATCGCGAGATGCTGTTCACCGCCATCAGCCACGACCTGAAAACGCCGATCACCCGGCTGCGGCTGCGTGCCGAAATGCTCGACGACGAAGTGCAGCAGCGCAAGTTCGAGGCCGACCTCAAGGATCTGGAGCTGATGGTGAAGGGGGCGCTGCAGAGCATGAAGGACACCGATATTCACGAGAACATCGAGAAGATCGACGTGATGCAGCTGCTGGCACAACTGAGCGAGGCTTATGGCGAACGGGTCACTTTGCGGGGGCAGGTGGCGCCGGTTCGGGGCCGACCGCTGGCGATCCGCCGCTGCATCGGCAACCTGATCGACAACGGCCTCAAGTACGGCAACCACGTCACGCTGACGCTCGACGATCAGGCCGACCGGATCACGCTGTTCATCGGCGACGACGGACCGGGTCTGCCGGAACGCTTGCTGGAAAAGGTCTTCGAACCGTATTTTCGCGGCCACACCGACCAGGGTGGGACCGGGCTGGGGCTGGCGATCGCGCGCAGCATCGCCCGCAGTCACGGTGGTGAGCTGGTGTTGCGCAACGATCCGCAAGGCGGCCTGATGGCGACGCTGGTGCTGCTGCGCAATGGCTGAGACGATGAAAAAACTGCTCGCAAGCTGCCTGATCGCGCTGAGCCTGCCGGCACAGGCCGGGCAGATCGAAGTGCTGCATTACTGGACCCTGCCGAGCGAGATCGCCTCGCTGAGTCTGCTCAAGTCCGAGCTGGCCCGGCATGGCCAGCGCTGGAAGGATTTCGTGGTTCCCGGCGGCGGCGGCGAGAGCGCCTACGTCGTGCTGCAGGCCCGGGCCATTGCCGGGGATCCGCCGGTGGCAGCGCTGATGGAAGGGCCGATCATCCAGGAATGGGCGTCGCTGGGCTTTCTGGCCGCGCCGTATCCGCCCGCGCGCGAGAAGCAGTGGGATGCCGTGCTGCCGGCTGCGGTGCGCGACGCGGTCAAGTACAAGGGGCGCTACGTGGCGCTGCCGACCGACATCCACCGGATCAACTGGATGCTGGTCAACCCGGCGCCGTTCGATGCGCTGAAGCTGCCCGTACCTTCGAGCTGGGACGATTTCTTCAAGGTAGCGCCCCGACTCAAGGCTGCCGGCTACATGCCGCTGTCGCTCGGCAAGCTCGACTGGCAGGAAACGACGCTGTTCGAGAACCTGCTGCTGGGCCTGACCGATGGTGCGTTCTACCGCAAGGTCTTCGTCGAACAGAACAGTGCAGCCATCAACAGTGCCCGGATGATCATGGTGCTCGAGCGCTTCCGGCAGCTGCGCGAGTACGTTTCGCCGGATGCCGGCGGTACCGGCAAATCCCCCGAGCTGGCCGCGCTGCGCAACGGCCGCGCGGCAATGTTCATCATGGGTGACTGGGCCAAGGCCGATCTCGTCCTGCAAGGCATGGTGCCGGGCAAATCGCTGCGCTGCCTGCCGGCGCCGGGCACCGACGGCTATTTCATCTACGGTCTGGACAGCTTTGCACTGTTCCGCGCTGCCGAGGGCGAGAGCGCGGCGCAGGCGGCGTTTGCCGATGTGCTGATGGATCCGAAACTGCAGTCGGAACTGGCGCGCCGCAAGGGCGCGATTCCGCCGCGGACCGATGCCAGCCTCGGCGGCTTCGACAGCTGCGGCGTCACGGCGGCGAAGGACTTCCGCGACGCGGAGAAGAAGGACCGGCTACTGCCGAGCATGGCCCATTCGATGGCGACGTCGCAGCAGGCGCGTGAAGTGTTTTTCCGGGTTCTCAGCTACTACTTCAACCATCCCGAGCAGAGCAGCCAGCAGGCGGCGCGGCAGATCGACGCCGCGCTGCAGGCATTGCGCTCCTGAGCTTAAAGCCCGTCGTCCTGCGCGCTGGCACGGGCCTGCTGGCGGGCAAGGCGCTCGCGCAGGCTGGCTACCCCCGCCCGGGCGGCATCCTGTGCGCGCTCGACAAAGTCGCCGACGCTGGCGATTTCGTCACGTTCGAGCGCGACCTCGGCGAACATCGCCATATTGCTGCCGGCAATCACGTCGCAAGGCTGCGACTGCGCCAGCGCGATCTGCGATGCCAGCTTGAATGGCGAGCCGCCGAGCAGGTCGGTCAGGAAGACCACGCCGGACCCGGCCGGCAGGCTGGTGACCGCGGCATTCAGCGCGGCATCGAGTTCGGCGGTGCCCAGCTCGGGCGGAAAGTCGACGGCGATGGCCTGTGCCTGCGGGCCGAACACCTGCTCGACCGCGCCCAGCAGACCCGAGGCGAACCGGCCGTGGCCGGTGACGATGATGCTGATCATGGATAGTCCTTTGGCGTTGCCGGAAAAAGGCGCGGCGGTTCGGAGAACCGCCGCATCCGGCCAGCGGGAGGGGGACTGGCCGGAATGGAGGAGATCAGAGGATGCCGAGCCAGGAGAGCACGATCGACAGCACGAAAGTGGTGGCGATCAGCGCGACCGGATGAACCTGCTTTTTCTTCAGCAGGTAGTACATCAGCATCACGTAGCCCATCGGCAGCAGGTTGGGAAAGATCTTGTCGAAGAAGTCCTTCTGCAGCCCGACCTTGTGAGTGGCATCGATGGCAAAGCTGGCCACGACGTCGATGTGCACGTAGGACGCGATCAGTCCGCCGATCACGGTCACCCCGAGGATGGTCGCCGCCTTGGAGATCATCGCCGAGCCGTCCTTGATCTTGTCGATCGCCTTGACCCCGAGCGAGTAGCCCATGTGGGTCCAGCCGATGCGCATGAAGAACACCGCAAGGTAGACGCCGAAGAAAATCAGCGGGCCGAGCAGGTTGCCCTGGATGGCGAACGACGCGCAGACGCCGGCGACGATGGGCAGCAGGGTGAACCAGAAGATCGCGTCACCGATGCCGGCAATCGGCCCGAACAGCGCCACCTTCAGGCCCTTGATCAGCGCGCGGTCTTCCTTTTTCTCCTCGAGCGAGATCAGCAGGCCCATCAGGAAACCGACCAGGTTCGGGTGGGTATTGATGAACTCCAGACTGTCCTTGTTGGCCGCTTTCAGGCCTTCCGGATCATCGTGGTAGATCTTCTTCAGCAGTGGCTGCATCGCCGTGGTGAAGCCGACCGACTGCATCCGTTCGTAGTTGAAACCGGCCTGCAGCATCGACGAGCGGAACGCGAGCCTGGTGATGTCGCCCTTGGTGATGGCGGTTTCGGCGGTGGTGGTGTGGTCAGATGCCATTGCTGAAATCCTCCTCGGTCTTGGCGACAGGCGCGGCCGGGGCCGCTTCGGGCTTGCTGTTGAAGTAGACGAACAGGGCAAATGCGGCACCCATGACGGCGACCGGCAGCAGGTTCTGGATCTGCACGTAGCAGACGAACAGGAAGCCGGCGAGCAGGTAAGGCACGTACTGCGCTTTCAGCATCACGCGCAGCAGCAGCCCGAAACCGACAGCGGGCAGGATGCCGCCGGCGACCTGGAAGCCGTGGGTGAGCCATTCCGGCATCGCCTTGACCAGTGCCTGCATTGCGCCCTGGGCCGAGTAGGCGCACAGGAACACCACGAGGGCATAGGTGCAGGCGACGATCAGCGTCATCAGCAGGCTCATTCGGCCCAGCCCGGCGCTGTTGTTCTCGCTGACATAGCGCTCGACCTTGGGCATGAACATCGAGAACGCCGAGTAGAAGAACAGGATGATGTACTGCATCAGCAGGCTGAACGGCAGGCCCAGGCCGATCGCGGTCTTGGCGTCGACACCGGCGCTGTGCGCGATCACCGTGGTCATGATCCCGGCAAGAATCGGGTTGGGGGGTTGCACCCCGCCCGCCGGCGTCAGGCCGGCGAAGGCCAGTTCAGTCAGGCCGCCGGTGATCAGGCCGATCTGGACATCGCCGAGAATGAAGCCGGTCACGGTACACACGATGATCGGCCGGAACAGGAACAGCGCTTCCAGCCAGAAATCGATGCCGAAAATGAACGCGACGGCGGCAAGCAGCAGCCCCTGCGTCAGGGTGATTTCAATCATGACGTGCTCCTCACTGGATGGTGTCCTTGGTGTCGCCCGGGGTGTCCTGGATGAACACGCTGATCCCGCCGGCCTTGAGTGCGCGCAGGTCGGCCAGGTCGGCATCGTCGACGTAGACCTTCTTCGAGAGCGGACGCTTGCCTTCGGAGAAGTGCATGTTGCCGACATTGACGTCGCGGATCGGCACGCCGCCTTCGACCAGCTGGCGGACCGTGGCCGGCGTGCGGCAGATCAGGAAGATTTTTTGAGCCGGTGATGCCTTGTGGATGACGGCAATGGTTTTCTCGATCGAAAAGAACCGGATGCCGACGCCGACCTGGTCGGCGGTCATGGTCATCAGCTTCTGCTGCATTTCGTCGGCAGCGGTGCCGTCGTCGACGACCACCAGCAGATTGGCGCCGAGTGCCGTGGTCCACGTCACGCCGACCTGGCCGTGGACCAGCCGGTTGTCGATGCGGGTGAGCAAAATATTGGGTGCGGTCATCCTGATCTCCTTTGTTCGCCGTCCCGTTCCGGGGCGTTGAAAGCGAGTCTAGGAAGATTGCCGCAGCCAAAGGCTACAACTCATTGAGCAAATGTCGCCGTGCCGCAATCCGGGCCGTCATTTGTTTCAGGGCTGAAACAAATGACGGCAAAGGTTGCAGCGCTGGCGGGATTTGATACCGAGCGCACCCCGGGGGCGCGTTAGCCTGACGGGCATCGATCACGTACCGGAGCCCTTCCATGCAGACCCGCATCCTTGCCACCCCGACCGAACTGGCCGACGCCGTTGCCGTGCTGATTGCCGATTGCGTGCGTGCCAAACCGGCGGCCGTGCTCTGCCTGGCCGGTGGCGATACGCCGCGTGCCGCCTATGCGCGGCTGGTCGAGATGCATCGGGCGGGCGAAGTCGACCTGTCGCAAGTCACTTATGTCGGCCTCGACGAATGGGTCGGCCTGCCGGCCGACTATCCGGGCAGTTGCCGGGCCTTCATGCAGGAAACCGTTTTCGGCCCGCTGGCGGTGCCGCCCGAGCGCATCGTGTTCTACGATGCCATGGCCGACGACCTGCAGGCCGAGTGCCGCCAGATCGACGATTTTCTCGCCGCGCACGGACCGCTGGACCTTGTGCTGCTCGGCATGGGCATGAACGGTCATCTGGGCATGAACGAACCGGGCTGCATCGTCGACAGCGGCAGCATCGTCACCGAACTCGATGCGGTCACCGTCAGCGTCGGGCAGAAGTATTTCGGCGCGCAGCAACCGGTGCTGAAGCAGGGAATCACGCTGGGCATCGGCAGCATCATGCAGGCGCACTGCGCGGTGCTGATGGTCAGCGGCGAGAAAAAGGCCGAAACCGTGTGCAAGGCGCTGCAGCTGGAGGTCGGCAACGCCGTGCCGGCCAGCCTGCTGCGCCAGCACCGGCACGCGATCGCCATGCTTGATGCCGCAGCGGCCAGCCGGCTGATCTAGGCCGGGATGAGGGCGCCGTCATCGTGCGGACGGTGACGGCATCCGGGTTTTTCCTGCTTGTTGTGCTGCGGCATGCCATATAGCGCGAATCAGCCATGACATCAGCAGTGGCTTATAATCTGCGCCGAGATGACGCCGAGATAAACAGGTGTCAGCGATAACAATCCAAACAGCAGACTCAGGCAAAGGAAGACTTATGCTTCGCAGCACCAAGATTGTCGCCACGCTCGGCCCGGCTTCAAGTGATCAGGACACGCTGGACCGGCTGCTCGCCGCCGGCGTCAACATGGTCCGGCTGAACTTCTCGCACGGCAGCGCGCAGGACCACATCGACCGGGCCACCCTGGTGCGCGACTGTGCGGCACGCGCCAACCGCTCGCTGGCGATCATGGCCGACCTGCAGGGGCCGAAGATCCGGGTCGGCAAGTTCGAGAAGAACAAGATCACGCTGAAGAAGGGTGACGGCTTCATCCTCGACGCCGCCTGCGAGCTCGGTAACCAGGCGCGTGTCGGCCTCGACTACAAGGAATTGCCGAACGACGTCGAGCCGGGCGCGATTCTGCTGCTCGACGACGGCAAGGTCCAGCTCGAAGTGCTCGAAGTGCGCGGCCCGGAGGTGTATACGACGGTGCTGGTCGGCGGTCCGCTGTCGAACAACAAGGGCATCAACCGCAAGGGCGGCGGGCTGACCGCGCCGGCACTGACCGCGAAGGACATGGAAGACATCAAGACCGCGGCCAGACTGGGGGCCGATTTCGTCGCCGTGTCGTTCCCGAAATCGGGCGCCGACATGTACATGGCCCGCACGCTGCTGCGCGCTGCAGGCAGCAAGGCGCAACTGATCGCCAAGATCGAGCGGACCGAGGCGGTGGCCAATCTCGAGGAAATCCTCGAGGCGTCCGACGGCATCATGGTGGCGCGCGGCGATCTGGCGGTTGAGGTGGGTGACGCGGCGGTGCCGGCGCTGCAGAAGCGCATGATCAAGCTGGCCCGCCAGAAGAACAAACTGTCGATCACTGCGACGCAGATGATGGAGTCGATGATCAGCAGCCCGGTGCCGACCCGCGCCGAAGTGTCCGACGTGGCCAACGCGGTACTCGACGGCACCGACGCCGTCATGCTGTCGGCCGAGTCGGCTGCCGGCCAGTTTCCGGTCGAAACGGTCGAATCGATGGCACGCGTCTGCGTCGAGGCCGAAAAGTCGATCGGCCGCAAAATCAGCGACGAGATTCTCGGCCCGGGCGAGTTTACGCGTATCGACCAGAGCATTTCGATGGCGGCGCTGTTCGCGTCGGCCCACCTGCAGGTCAAGGCGATTGCCGCGCTGACGCAGTCGGGTTCATCGGCGCTGTGGCTGTCGCGTTTCGTGTCGGGAATTCCGATCTATGCGCTGACGCCGGAAGTCGAGACCTACCAGCGGCTGGCGCTGTTCCGCGGCGTGCTGCCGATGACGATCTCGCAGGAGAACACCGATCGCGACAGCCTGCTGATCCGGGCCGAAGTCGAGATGCTGCGTCAGGGCGTCGTGCAGCAGGGCGATCTGGTCGTGTTCACCTATGGCGAGGTCGTTGGCCAGGGGGGCGGCACCAACAGCATGAAGATCGTCAAGATCGGCGAGCACCGCGCCGCCTGACCGCTCGAGACCGACGTGACAAGGGCCGCGCCGGAAGGTGCGGCCCTTTTTGCTTGGCGCAGGCAAAAAAAAGCCCGCGTAAGCGCGGGCTGGAATCTCTCGTATCTAGGAACCTGAGTTCCTGAAACCATCATATGCATTGTCAGCGGGCTGCACAGCAGAACGAGTTACGCTCAATGATGCGAAAATTTACATATCAACAGTTCTGCATTGTTGTTATTGCTTTTGGCAACCATTCGTCCGCCTGAGCCAAATCGACCGGTTACAGCCTGAACTTGCCGAACATCTGCCGCAGGAAAGTCGCCATCTCGTTGAGCTGATGCACCGTCGAGGTGGCACGCTGCATCGCCGCGTCGGACTTGTGCATTTGCGTGGTGATGTGTTCGGCACTTTGCGCCATCGCCGTTGTCGCGTTCTGCTGTTCGCTGGTCGACAGCGCGATTTCGCTCATCCGCCGCATGACTTCGTCCATGTTCTCGCGGATGTGGGCGATTTTCTCGGCGGCGGTATTCGACAGCGACACGCCGCTCTGCACCGCCGCGTGGGTGCGCTCCATGTTGTTGACCGCCGCCGCGGTTTCGGCACGGACGCCGTCGATCATGCCGGTGATTTCCAGCGTGGCCTGACCGGTGCGCTCGGCCAGCTTGCGCACCTCGTCGGCGACGACGGCAAAGCCGCGGCCGGTTTCGCCGGCGCGGGCCGCTTCGATGGCGGCATTCAGCGCCAGCAGATTGGTCTGGTCGGCGATGTCGCTGATCACGCGGATGATGCCGCTGATGTCCTGCGCACGCTGGTTCAGGCCGTCCAGCAGACCGGCCAGCTCGCTGACGGCCTCGGCCGACTTGCCGACTTCGTCGGCGACCGCCTTGACGGTCGCGGCCGATTCGCCGGACAGCGCGCCGGTGGCATTGACCAGCTGGTCGGCCTCACGCGCGTTGTCGGCGATATGGCTGATGCTGACGGTGATTTCCTCGATGGTTGCCGCGTTCGATGCCGACAGGTCGGACAGCGCCTGCGAGTCGGTCGACAGCTGCTTCACCAGTTGGTCGATGTCGGCAACGCCACGGGTCAGCT
The DNA here is from genome assembly GCF_014652315.1 of Jeongeupia chitinilytica. Classification (GTDB taxonomy): domain Bacteria; phylum Pseudomonadota; class Gammaproteobacteria; order Burkholderiales; family Chitinibacteraceae; genus Jeongeupia; species Jeongeupia chitinilytica. The sequence goes on from NZ_BMYO01000005.1 coordinate 74,439, forward strand.
GTTCGTTTTCGCGCTGCAGCTCGCCAAACATGCCGCGGAGCTGGTCGGTAAAACGGTTGAAGGCCTGTGCGGTTTCGGCGATCTCGTCGTTGCCGCTCACGTCGATCTTGCGGGTCAGGTCGCCACCGCCCTGGGCGATTTCGCTCATCGCGTCGCGGACGCGGACCAGACCGGCCAGCATGCGGCGGACCAGCACGCCCGACAGCGGCACGATGACCGCGAGCATGGCGACCAGCGCGCCAACGCTCAGCCAGAGCAGCCGATCCAGTGGCGCCAGCGCGATGCCCTTGTCGACAACGAGCACAAGTTCGAATTCGGTGCCGTCGATGGGCTGGACGTCGACGAACTTGGCCTTGCCGTCGATGACGGCTTCGGTCAGTGCGCTGTCGCCGGCAATGGCCGTCAGCTTGTCGGCGCTCAGCTCGGGTGCGAAATCGCTGATCGGCTTGAGGACCTTGTTGGCGTCGGCATGCGCCAGCACCTTGCCGTCCTTGCCGGCGAGGAAGGCATAGCCGTTGCCTGGCAGCTTGATGTTCAGGACGTCCTTGACCACGCCGTCGAGATAGATGTCGGCGGCAGCCACGCCCTTGAGCGTGCCGGCGGCATCCTTGACCGGTGCGGCAAAGGTCAGCACCAGCTGCCTGGTCGACGCGTCGACATAGGGCGGGGTGACGATGGCCTGGCCGGCGGCGACCGCCTGCTTGTACCAGGGGCGCGAAGTCGGGTCGTAGTCCTTCGGCAGGTTGAGCGGATGATCCTGCACCATCTGTTTGTCGACGGTGCCGATGTAGGTGCTGTCGAACTTGGCGCTCTTGGCGGCCTGAACCAGTGGGCCGTGCAGCTCGGCGGTGGTGCCCAGAGCGTGGGCGGTACCGGCAAGGATGTGCTGTTTGCCTTCGACCCAGTTGGTCAGCGCGACGTTGTAGCCGATGGCAGTGCTGTGGATCTCGTCGGCCAGGGCGCCGAGGATCTGGGTGCGCATGCTGGTGTAAGCCGCGACCGACAGCAGGATGGTGATCAGGGCCGACAGCGCGGCGACGAAGACGACGAGTTTGGTACGTAAGGACTGCATTGCCTCTCCGGATGCAAACGGGGTGTATATCAGGTTTTATTGTTATAGCTTTCAGGCGCGACCATATGACATCCGGGCGAGGCCGCCAATAAGGTGGAACCAGCGCACGGCGCGTAAGCCGACGTGCGGTATGAAAGTGTGGATTTGGTGTCGGCCATGCTTGCTTACAGCCGCGCTTCATGGCACTGCCGGCATGAAAAAACCGGCCGCGAAGGGCCGGTCATGCGTGGAACAGGCCGGTTCGGGGCCGATTCAGAGGCGGATCACGCGCAGAACGCCGGGGACTTCGTTCAGGCGGGTGAAAATGCGCGGCAGATCGTCGACGCGCTGGATTTCGACGGTAAAGCGCATCCGCGCCAGCGTGTCGCGCGACAGCGTGTTGACCGCGGTGACGTTGATCTTCTCGCGCGACATCACGTCGGACAGGTCGCGCAGCAGGCTGGTGCGGTCCTGCGCTTCGACGAGGATGTCGGTCGAAAACACGCCGCCGGCCTGGGTGGTGCCCCAGTCGGCCTTGATCAGCCGTTCCGGTGCTTCGGTGGCGAGGCGCTTGAGGGTCGGGCAGTCGCTGCGGTGGATCGAGATGCCGCGCCCCTTGGTGACGAAGCCGCAGACCGCGTCGGGCGGTACCGGCTTGCAGCACTTGGCGAGCAGCGTCATCAGTTTGTCGACGCCTTCGATCAGGATGCCTTCACCGCGCTGGTCGGCACGGGCACGGCGGATCACGTCGTCGGGATGGACCGATTCTTCCTGCGCCTGCGGCCGTTCTTCGAAGGTCAGCGATTCGGCCAGCGCACGCAGCGTCAGCTCGCCCTGACCGAGCGCGGCGAGCATTTCTTCGACGGTCTTGAAACCGATCCGGTGCGCGACGTCTTCCTGCCGGGCCTGGGTACGGCCAACGCGTGCGGCTTCCTTGTCGTACAGCGTGCGGCCGGCCTCGATCGCGACGTCGAGGTTCTGCTGGCGGATCCAGTAGCGGATCTTCTGCGCCGCGCGGTGGCTTTTCACATAGCCCTGATGCAGCCAGTCCAGACTCGGACCGCCTTCCTTGGCCGAGAGGATCTCGACGCGCTGGCCGTTTTTCAGCGCGGTGGACAGCGGTACGATGGCGCCGTCGACCTTGGCGCCGCGGCAGCGGTGGCCCAGATCGGTGTGCAGGTGATAGGCGAAATCGACCGGCGTGCTGTCCTTGGGCAGGGCGATCACGCGGCCGGCCGGGGTCAGTACATAGATGGTGTCGTCGAACAGCTCGGCCTTGAAGGCGTCGGCCAGTTCGCCTTCGCCGACAACATCGCTCTTCCAGTCGAGCAACTGGCGCAGCCAGGCGATCTTTTCTTCGTACTTGCTGTCGCCCTTGCCGCCTTCCTTGTAGCGCCAGTGCGCGGCGACGCCGAACTCGGCGTGCTCGTGCATCTCGAAGGTACGGATCTGCACCTCGAGTGCCTTGTCGTTCGGGCCGATCACCGCCGTATGCAGGCTGCGGTAGAAGTTGCCCTTCGGGTTGGCGATGTAGTCGTCGAACTCGCCCGGAATCGGCTGCCACAGGTTGTGGACGATGCCGAGCACCGTGTAGCAGTCCTTGACGTCGTCGACCAGCACGCGCACCGCGCGGATGTCGTACAGCTCGGAGAAGTCGAGCTTCTTCTTCTGCATCTTCTTGTAGATGCTGTAGATGTGCTTGGGCCGGCCCATCAGACTGGCGTGCTCGACACCGGCGGCGCCCAGTTCGATGCGCAGCTTGCCGATCACGTCGTCGATGAACTGCTGCCGGTCGATGCGGCGCTCGTCCAGCAGCTTGGCGATCTTCTTGTAGATGTCCGGGTGCTGGTAGCGGAAACCGAGGTCTTCGAGCTCCCACTTGATCTGCCAGACGCCGAGCCGGTTGGCGAGTGGTGCGAAGAAATCGAGTGTTTCCTCGGCAATGCGGCGGCGCACCTCGTCGGGCGCTTGGCCGAGCACGTGCATCGTCTGCGTGCGCCAGGCGAGCTTGATCAGCACGACGCGCATGTCCTCGACCATCGCCAGCAGCATCTTGCGGATCGACTCGATCTGCGCGGCCGCTTCCTGCGGCTTGTGCACGGCGGAGACGGTCAGCTGGCGGATCTTGCGCACGCGGTTGACGCCGTCGACCAGCGTGGCGACTTCCTTGCCGAAACGCTTTTCGATCTCGGTGGCGGCGTCTTTCAGGTAGTCCGGAACGGCAAACAGCAGGGCGGCGATGACCGCATCGGCGTCGAGACGCAGGTCGGCGACGATGGCCGCGCTGGCCACCGAGTGCGGGAAAATCAGCTCGCCGACGTCCGGCAGCCGTTCGTCGCCGTAACACTCGGAGGCCCACGCCAGCGCCGCCTTGAGGCGGGTCATCGCCTCGGGCGGGTATCGGTCGGAAAGCTGCGCCAGCCAGCCTTGCGGGTTGGCTGCTTCAGCGATCGACTGGGCAAGCGGGCGGGTAACGGCAACCATGGCATCAGTTGATTATCGATAAGTCAGGAATTTTGCCCCATTCACCGGGTCAGTAGAAGGTCAGATTTTGCTGATTGCAATTTAAGACAAGTCCGGTGTTCCGGCCCAGCGGTGTGCACGCAATGAAAGACGCTGGACGGCCCCGGTCGCGGTATACAGTTGCAGTAACCGTACCATTTCTTTTCCCGTTTCCGACCAAGGTTTTCATGCCCCGACGTTTCCTGCGGCGTTTGCTGCCCGACCATGCCACGCTGACGAAAAATGCGTTTCTGCGCCGGTATGCGCACTGGTTTTCCCATCCCAACCTGTGGCACCTGAACCGGCACTCGGTGGCTGGCGGTGTCGCGGCAGGGATGATCGGCGGGTTGATCCCGGGGCCGTTACAGGTGATCACCGCCAGCCTGCTGGCGCTGGGTTTTCGCGTCAATCTGCCGGTTGCGGTGTTCGCGACCTTTTACACCAATCCGCTGACGATCGGCCCGCTGTACTGGGTGGCAGTACAACTGGGCAGCTTCATCACCGGCCTGGGGGGCGGCGCGCACGTGCCGCCGATGCCGGGCTGGTCCGGATTGACGCTGCTCGAATGGACGCAGGCGATGTGGCACTGGATGCTCTCGCTGGGCATGCCTTTGCTGATCGGCTTGCCGACGCTGGCTGCGTTGCTGGCAGTGACCGGCTTCTTTGCCGTGCACGGCATCTGGCGTGTGTACATCTGGCTGGCGCTGCGCAAGCGGGCGCGGCGCCGACATTCGAGGCCGGCTCAGTAGGTCTGTGCCGCGGCCAGTTCGTCCTGAAGCCGGTGCAGCAGCTGCAATCGGCTTTCGGCAATGGTGCCATCGCTGACCGCGCCAAGAATCGCGCAGCCCGGTTCGTGCCGGTGCCGGCAGTTGTGGAAACGGCACTGGCCGAGCCGTTCGCGGAACTCCGGCATCAGTCTTGGCAGCTCGTCGGCGGTGACGTGGGCGAGCCCGAATGACTGCAGCCCTGGCGAGTCGATCAGGTCGGCGCCCGGGTCAAGGTGGTAGAGCGTGGCATTGGTTGTCGTGTGCTTGCCCGAGTCGAGCGCGACCGAGATGTCGTTGACCCGCGCACGCGCCTCGGGAATCAGTGCATTGGTGATGGTCGATTTGCCCATGCCGGACTGGCCGACCAGCACCGACACGTGCGCGGCCAGCCAAGGCCGCAGTGGCGAGATGTCTTCGGTTGCTGCGAGTTCGATCACGTCGTAACCGAGATCACGGTAGTAGGCGAGGCGGGCACGCGCGGCGTCGGCCTCGGGCAGGTCGCACTTGTTCAGCAGGATCAGCGGGCGGATGCCGGCGTCTTCGGCCGCGATCAGGCAGCGGCCGATCAGTTCGTCGAAAAAGCTCGGCACGGGCGCCACGACGACGATGATCTGCGTGACGTTGGCGGCAATCAGCTTTTCGCGCCAGGCATCCGATCGGTACAGCAAGGTCTCGCGCTTGTGTGCCTTCTCGATGACCGCCTGCTCGTCGCTGGTGACCTTGATGGCGACCCGGTCGCCGCAGGCGTAGTCGGTTTTCTTGCCGCGCGCACTGGCAATGCGGGTGCTGCCGTCGGCGAGTTCGACAATGTAGGACCTGCCATGGCTGGCGATGATCTGGGCGGTATCGGTCATTCAGTCTCTGTATCGGGGAAGAGCGCATCCACGCGCGCGGCGCAGATGAAATCGTTGCGGGTCAGTCCACCGGCCGAATGGGTCGTCCAGACCACCCGGCAGCGGTTGTAGCCGACCTCGAGATCGGGATGGTGATCCTGGCTGTGGGCGATCCATGCGACCGCATTCACCAAGGCCATGGTGTCGTGGAAATCGGCGCAGCGGAAGGTCTTCTCCAGCAGCGGGCCGGCGACCATCCAGTCGTCGAGCTGGGCGGCGGCAAGCCGGACCGTTTCGTCGACGGGCATGGCCGGTGCGTTCGGCGTGCAGCGTTCAGTCGCGAGGCTCATGGCGTGCTCCTGAAATCGGGTGAACCAGCTTCCTTTTTAGCCACTGGGCTCAGCCAAGGCGTTTCAATGCAGCAATCCGCAGGCTGGCCGGCGGGTGGCTGTCATAGAACAGGCTGTGCAGCGGATCGGGCGTCAGCGTGGCGGCATTGTCGCGGTAGAGCTTGACCAGCGCGTGGATCAGGTCGCGGCTCGATGCCTGTTCGGCGGCATAGGCGTCGGCTTCGTACTCGTGCTTGCGCGACAACATCGAGCCGATCGGCCCGAACAGGAAGGTGAATACCGGCAGGACAAGGAAGAACAGCACCAGCGCCGCGGCGGTCGTCGGCGTTTGAACGCCGAGACCTTCGTAGAACCACGGTCGGGTCTTGAGCTGGCCCAGCAGCCAGAGCATGCCCAGCATCAGTAAGAAGGTCCACGCCAGCCGCTTGACGATGTGGCGGCGCTTGAAGTGGCCGAGCTCGTGCGCCAGGACCGCTTCGATTTCGTCACCGTTGAGCTGCTTGAGCAAGGTATCGAAAAACACGATGCGTTTCTTGGCGCCGAGGCCGGTGAAGTAGGCGTTGCCGTGGCTGGAGCGCTTGCTGCCGTCCATCATGAAGATGCCGCCGGCACGGAAGCCGCAACGGGTCAGCAGGGCTTCGATGCGCGTGCGCAGCCCCTCGTCCGGCAGGGGTTCGAACTTGTTGAACAGCGGGGCAATCCAGGTGGGAAACACCCACATCAGCAGCAAGGAGAAGCCGACCCAGGTGGCCCAGACCCACAGCCACCAGACGTCGCCCATGGCATCCATCAGCCACAGTACCACCGCAATCAGCGGCAGACCGATGGCAGCGGCAATCAGCGAGGTCTTGACGAGGTCGGCCATGAAGGTGGCCGGTGTCGTCTGGTTGAAGCCGAACGCGGCTTCGATCCTGAACGTGGAGATCCACGAGAACGGCAGGGTCAGGACGGTGTTGGCCACTGCCAGCAGGGCGATCATCGTCACGCCGGCCAGAATGCCCGGGCCGAACCAGTCACTGGCCAGGTTCGACAGCCAGGCAATGCCGCCGCCGAGCGTGAAGGCTGCGAGCAGCATGGCATCCCAGATGGTGGCGAGCATGCCGAAGCGGGTTTTGGCGACGGTGTAGTCCGCCGCGCGCTGGTGCGAAAGCAGCGTGATCTCGGCGGCAAACTCGTCGGGTACCGCACTGCGATGGCGACGAACATGGTTGATGTGGCGTTGTGCCAGCCACATCTGCAACAGCACGCTGGCGGTCAGCGCGAAAACGAACAAGGTAGTGAACGCGTGCGCGGTCATCGGCAACTCCGTCAGGGATGAACGATTATCGCATACCCGCACCGGCCGGGGCGGGGTGCGCTGTTGCACTGCAGTTCAACCGATCTCGTCGTGGTTGTGAATGTCACGATGCGTGAACACAATGGAGGCATTTTCATCGTCGATGCCCGTCGTATGTCCTTTCTGCCCGCGCTGAGTCTCCCGAACTCCCGCTTCCTTGCCGGTGTCCTCGTGGCCGCAACGCTGCCTTCCGCGCACGCGCTGGGCGGCGATCTCACCGTCGTTGGTCTCGATGTGCAGAAACGGGCCAATGGCGTACTCGCGCTGATGGGCTATTCGGTGGTGCCGGACGTGACGACGAGCTCGCTGTCGATCAACAGCGGTACGACCGGCGATACCGGGCTGCTGATGAGCCAGCTCGGCGGCGGCGCGACGTTGAGCAAGTCGGTGCCGGTGTATCTCGAAGGTGCGCTGTCCTACAGCCGCTACGACCCGACTTTCCTTGCTTCCGATGGCAAGATCGAACGCGAGCTGCCGCTGCGCTGGAACAGCGTCGCCGTGAGCGGCGGCATCGGCTGGGACTTTCCGATCGCCGAAAATCTCGTACTGCGGCCGATCTTCAACATCGCGCTCGGCGAGGTGATCAGCGACGTGACCGGTGCCAAGTGGTTCGTCGAATACAAAACCGATCGCAACTTCGACTTCCTCGACAACGGCTCGCTCAGTGCTTACGGGCTGGGCGGCTCGCTCATGCTCGACTACGAGGACTACAAGCCCGAACGCGACATCGATGTCGAGCTGCGTTACAGCAATATTCCGCTCAAGAGCTTCGGCGGCAGCGCCGATGCAGTGCAGGGCCACGCGTCTGCCGAAAGTACCAGCCTGTGGGCACGGTACCGGGCGCCGATTCGCGACTGGACGCTGCTCGACCGGCCCTTCCGCTATGTGCTCGAGTTCGCCCAGACCCAGTTCATGGGCGATTTGCGCGGTGCACTTGGCTTCAACTATCTGACATCGCTCGGTTTGGGCGTCGAGCTCGATTCCAGCAAGTACGACATCATCGTCACCCGAACCCGGCTGGTCACGCGTTACGTGTTCGGCAACAACGTGTCCGGTGTGTCGGTCGGGCTGGCCGTCAGTTTCTGATTCAACCAAATGCGCAAGACCGGCACACCCGATCCTGATGCCGTTGTGGTCTGATGCCGTTTCCATAAATCGAACGAGGAGACCCAGCATGAGCACCCAAATCGATCCGGCACTGCAAGGCAGCTGGAAACTCAAATCGGCCCGCTATACCGGCGCCGACGGCAAGGCCCAGACCTTTACCGGCATCCAGCTGAACGCGGTCAAGCTGGTCGCCGGCAACCACTTTTCCTATATCACCCATCTGGAAGACGGCAGTTTCGCGGTCGCGGGTGCCGGTACCGCCAGTAGCGCCGATGGCCGTTACAGCGAACGGCTGAGCCACACCTCGAACGCCAAAATGCTCGGCAAAACCTATACCTTCGGCTACCGTATCGAAGGCGATTGCTGGCTGTCCGAAGGCGACGAGGACGGCACGCACATCGAGGAAGTCTGGCAACGCGTCTGACCGGAGAAACGGATGAGCAAGGGGCTGCGGTTATCGGAAAAGTGGTTTCAGCGCGGCCTCTGGCTGGTGGCGCTGGTGTTCGCGGGTTTCCTGATCGGCCTTGGCGGCCTGGTCGTCGGTGACCTGCCCAAGGTCGAACGCACGCTGGCCCCCGAGCAGTTCATCGATCCGGCCGCGCTGGCCCGTGTCAGGGCGGCCATCGACGCGAACACCGCGCAGCGCAAGGACAACAACGATGCCATCGCCCAGGCCGAGCTGACGTTGACCGCTGCCGGCAACGCCAACCGCAGCGCCCGCGAGACCTTCGCTAACTGGCTGGCGACACGCAAGGCAACCGCGAAGCCGGAGCAGGACCAGGAGCTGATTGCGCGTACCCGCGAACTCGACGGCCTGAAAGCCGGCGAGCGCGGGGCCGAGCAGGTACTCGAGCGCCTGCGTCAGACCGATCTGGCCCTGCAGCGCGACGCGGAGCGCAATGCGCAGACGCTGGAGCAGCTCGAGGATGGGGGCCGCAAGGCTTACGAAACAGCCGCACGCCAGCAGGAACTGCGGGTCTTTCTGTTCCGGCTGGCCGTCACCCTGCCGCTGTTGCTGATCGCCGGCTGGCTGTTCGTCAAAAAGCGCAAAAGCACCCACTGGCCTTTCGTCTGGGGCTTCGTGTTTTTCGCGCTGTTCGCCTTTTTTGTCGAACTGGTGCCGTACCTGCCGAACTACGGCGGCTATGTCCGCTACATCGTCGGCATCGTACTGACCGGCGTCATCGGCCATTACCTGATCGGCGCGATGCAACGCTATCTGGCGCGGCAGAAGCTGGCCGAACAGCGCCCGGACGTTCAGCGCCGCCAGGCCTTGAGCTACGACCTTGCGCAGGCGCGCATCGCCAAGCAGATCTGCCCCGGCTGCGAGCGGCCGGCAGACCTGAAGGACACCGGCCGCAATTTCTGCATGCACTGCGGGTTGTGTCTGTTCGACCACTGCAGCCAATGCCGGACGCGCAAGAGCGCATTCGGCCATTTCTGCCACAGCTGCGGCGCGCCATCCGCGGCGGCGGGGAGCGGCGCATAGTCCCGTGAGCACGCTGCTGTCAGCCGTCGCTGCGCGGGCGTTCAGGCCTCCGGCGGATGAATCACCCGTTCGATGCGTCGGTCCGGCACCAGCCAGAGCAGGGCGACGAGCACATAAAGTGCCTGGGCCAGCCAGTGGGCGATGAACGACAGCGCGATCGCCGTGGCGTAGAGGAAGGGTGACAGCTTGCCTTTCCAGTCGATACCGACCGCCCGTCTCAGCATCGAATTCGATCCGTCGGCATGGATGATGGTTTTCTGCAGGATGTAATAGGCAATCGCCGCCATCAGCAGCACAAAGCCATAAGCCGCTGACGGTAGCGGGGCGAAGTGGTTTTCTCCCATCCAGCCGGTGGTGACCGGAAACAACGACAGCCAGAACAGCAGGTTGAGGTTGGCCCACAGCACGCTACCGGAAACGCCTCTGGCGGCGTGCAGCAGATGATGGTGGTTGTTCCAGTAGATGCCGACGTAGATGAAGCTCAGCACGTAGCTGAGGAAGTTCGGCATCAAGGGCGTGATCGCCGCCAGATCGGCGCCGTGCGGCACTTTCAGCTCGAGCACCATGATCGTGATGATGATCGCGAGTACTCCGTCGCTGAATGCTTCCAATCGGCCTTTGCCCATGCTGGCGTCTCCCGTTGCAGCGGCCATCCGGTCCCGGGTCCGTTTTTGCGCGGCGCTGGGCGAGTGCCCGGCGGGCAGTGGTGCATGAGGGCGCGCTTACTCCGGCTGGTACTTCAGCATCGCCTGTTGCGTTCGAAAGTCCAGTGGTGCCGACGTGTGTTCGTGAATGATCTTCCAGGTGTCTTCGACACGCTTCAGTGCCATCGTGAGGCGGTTGCTTTGCGAGCGCAGGATTTGGCCATCGGCCGCAGTCGCGGTAAACGTGAGCACCGCATGACCGACGATCAGCGTACCGGCCCGGGTTGACTGCGCCTGCAGGATATCGACAACGACGCGTTCTTCACCGAGCGAATCGAACCATCCGCGTGCCGAATCGCGCCAGGCGTTCAGCCCGCGTACCGACCACGCACCCCACATGTCGAAAATCAGCACGTCGTCGGCGTACAGAGCGGCAAAGGCATCGACATCCTTGGCGTATACGGCAGCCTTGTAGGCTGCGAGCTGAATGGCAAAACGTTCGGTTTCGACAGGCATCGGTTCACTCCGGTTGAGCGAATGCAGATGGAACGGCGAGGGGTGGAACGGGCCGGTTCGACATGCGGACCGGCCGGATGCCGGCGGTCCGCACGCGGGTTGACCGGCTCAGGACTGCAGCGGCTGGGTCAGCGGTTCGTGCCTGAACGCGGCCTGCAGGTCCCGCACGTTTTTCTGTACGGCAATGGCGCCAAACAGGCTCAGCAGGAAGGCCATCGCATAGAAGCCTTTCTCGGAATCGGTAATGGCGGCATTCCACAGGCCGACGGCCAGCAAACCGATGGCGAGCCCCAGCGACAGCCAGCACAGCATGTAGTAAAGCCCGGTGACGGGAATGTCTTCCAGCCGGTCACGGACCGATTTCTGCAGCGAAATGGCAGAGAAAAGGCCGTACATCAGAATCGTGAAGTAATAGCCTTTTTCGTTGAGCTGCATTTGCGCGTTCCACAGCCCGATCAGGTATACAGCCGCACCGACGAGCATGGCGGCCCATGAGGATGCGATGAAAGCGCCGGAGGGGCGTTGAAGTGAAGAGGGGGATCTCATGTCGGTCTCCTTGTGGTTGTGTAACCGGCGCGTGACCGTCAATGTCCGCATCCGGTCTGGCGGGCAATCCGCCGTTGTGGCTGCGATTCTAATTTCTCAAGTAAGCAATAAGAAATAATTTGTATTTTCATGTTTTATTTTGGTAAGTATTCCGCAGTATCTGCATTGCAGGCTCGCCGACGAACACGGCATGTGGTCAGGTACGCGCTTATGCTGATGCGGTCGACGCGCGCCGGCCCTATGATCGTGACTTCTGCCGGACCGGAGTCATCCCAATGTTGTCACCCGAACAGCTGCTGGCCTTCCTTGCTGCTGCCATGCTGATTACCGTTTCGCCGGGGCCGGACAACCTGATGGTGCTGGGCATCGGCGTTTCGCGCGGACGTCGCCAGGGCATGGTGTTCGGCCTTGGTTGCGCCCTGGGTTGCCTCAGCCATACCCTACTGGCGGCGCTGGGCATCAGTGCACTGATCGCCGCGTCGCCACCGGCGTTCACCGCGCTGAAAATCTGCGGCGGGCTGTATCTGGTCTGGCTGGGCATTCAGGCCTTGCGCAGCAGCGGGCGTGCAACGGTCGACGGTGCCCGGGCGCCGGCCGAGTCGCTGTGGCGGCTGTTCGGCAAGGGGCTGTTTGCCAATGCGATCAATCCGAAAGTGGTGCTGTTCTTCCTCGCCTTCCTGCCGCAGTTCGTCATCACCGCACGTGGTGGCGTCGGCTGGCAGACGGCGCAGCTCGGGCTGGTCTTTACGCTTCAGGCTGCGCTGCTGTTCGGCCTGCTCGGCTATTTCTCCGGCACGGTCGGCCAATGGCTGAACCGGCGGCCGCGCGCCGGCCTGTGGCTGGACCGGATCGCCGGGACGATCTTCGTTGCGCTCGGGTTGCGGCTGATCGTGAGCCGGTGATGAGCGTGCCGGACAACGTCGACAATCCGTTCATTGCACTGCTCGGTATCGAGTTGATCGAATGGTTGGCGGATTACGCCGAGTTCGGCATGTCGGTGCGGGTAGATCATCTGAACCGGCAGGCGATGGTGCATGGTGGTGTGCTGGCAACCCTACTCGATGTGGCGTCGGGCTATGCCGGGCTGCATGTGCCGCCGGACGCGCCCCCCCGCCATGCGGTGACGCTGTCGCTGGCGATCAACTACGTTGCCGCTGCCCGCCAGGGGCGTCTGACCGTCAGGGCCAGGCGTACTGGCGGTGGCCGGACGATCTACTACACGCAGGCCGAAGTGCTCGACGAGGCCGGCACGCTGATCGCGACCGCACAGGGCGCGTTCAAATACCGGGCCTGATTCAGCGCGCCAGTTGCGGCAACAGCCGGAAACCGTTGTGCCCGCCGCCGGTGGCGTAGCCGACCAACTGGCCGTCGCGCATCGCCCTCGCAGTCAGACCGTTGTCGTCCTCGTCGATCTGCCAGTCGATTTCGCCACCGGTGATGCCGCCGAGCTGCACCGGATAGCGTGGCGTCTTGACCGCGACCGGCATCGGTCCGAAAGCGACCGCGGTCGGCGTGCCGGCCAGCGTTTGTGCCAGCGCATTGGCCGACAGCGTGATCGGCTGCAGATAGGGCAGGACACGGCCGTCGATTTCGGCGCAATCGCCGAGCGCGTAGACATGCTCGCGCGAGGTGCGCAGCCCGGCGTCGACGACGATGCCGGTTGCCGTATCCAGCCCTTTTGCCAGGTCGAGCCGCGGTTTCAGCCCCGTTGCGCAAACGACGGCGTCGACCGTCAGCGTGTCGCCGTCGGCCAGCGTGGCCCGCAAGCGGTCACCGTCTTGATCGATCGCCGTCACCCGGTTGCCGAAGCGGAAATCGACATCACCGAGCGCCGCCTGCAGCCGGGCGCTGATGACTGGTGGCGCCTGTTTTGACAGTACCCGGGCGTTGACGTCGACCAGCGTCACCCGTTTGTGGCGGGCGATGTCGTGGGCGATTTCGGTACCGATCAGCCCGCCGCCGATCACCAGCACATCGTTGGCATTGGCCAGCCTGGTCTGGAACTGCCGGTAATCGTCGAGGCTGTTCAGCGTCAGCACCGTATCTGCGGCGTCTCCGGTCATCGGTGGCACAAAGGGCCGGGCGCCAACGGCCAGTACCAGCTCGCCATAGCGCAGGGTCCGGTTGCCCAGTTCGACCAGTTGCTTGTCGAAGTCGATGCGCTGCACCCGCGTGTGCGGCAGCACCATAATGCTGGTCTCGGCTGCGACTTCGCTGGCGGTCTGGCGGATCAGTCGCTCGGCACTGGCGCCGTTGCCGAAAGCGTGACTCAGCTGTGGTTTCGGGTAGTCGGCGCCGTCATCGGCGGTGACGACGACGACCGGGCGCGTCCGGTTCAGTTTGCGGTAGGCGCGTGCCAGCGTGTAGCCGCCGTGGCCGCTGCCGATGATGACGATGGGTCGGTTCATCGTGTTTCCTCTGTTTGGTGGTCGGGCCGGCGTACCGGCCCTTGGTGTCAGGCAGACGCTCAGGCGGGAACGAAGTCGCTCTTGCCCATGAAGCAGGTCGGGCACAGGAAAGAGTCAGGCACGTCGGCCCAGGCGGTACCGGCGGCGACGCCCTGGTTGGCGTCACCGATGGCAGGGTCGTAGATCCACGAGCAGGTCTTGCAGCGCATTTTTCCGTTTTGCGCGCAGCTGCAGCCGCCGGTGGCTTCAGCCTCGGGCGTGGCGAGCGCGGCGGCAAAGCGCCGACCGAACTCGGTGGCGCTGGCCAGCGCGTCGTCGGTCGGGCGCCATTCGGCGGTGATGCCTTCGTTGATCACCTTGAAGCCAGCCTCGCCGAGGCGCTTGGCGATCCGTGCGACCGCGCCGCCGCTCCAGCCGTGCGTGCCGAAAGCCGCTGCGGTCTTGTTGCGGAAGCGCAGGCCTTCCATGTCCTCGAGCAGGGCGGCGACGTGCGGCAGCATCACGTTGTTGATCGTCGGGCTGCCGACGAGGATGGCCTTCGACTTGAACACGTGGGTGAGCACGTCATTCTTGTCGGTGTTCGACAGGTTGAATAGCTTGATCACCACATCGGGATCGACGGCGCGGATGCCGGCGGCGATGGCGTCGGCCATCATCCGCGTGCCGTTCCACATCGTGTCGTAGATCAGCGTGATCTGGTTTTCCTGATAGTTGTCGGCCCATTTCAGGTACTGCTCGACGATCTGCGTCGGATTGTCGCGCCAGATGATGCCGTGGCTGGTCGCGATCATGTCGATCGGCAGCTTGAGCGACAGCACTTCCTCGATCTTGCGCGTCACCAGCGGGCTGAACGGCGTGAGGATGTTGGCGTAGTACTTGATGCATTCCTCGTACAGCTCGTTCTGGTCGCACTGGTCGTTGAACATCTGCGCGCTGGCGTAGTGCTGGCCGAAGGCGTCGTTGCTGAACAGCACCGCATCACTGGTCATGTAGGTGGCCATGCTGTCGGGCCAGTGCAGCATCGGCATTTCGACGAAGACCAACTGCTTGCCGTTGCCCAGATCGAGCGAATCGCCGGTCTTCACCACCTTGAAGTTCCAGTCCTGGTGGTAGTGGCCCTTGAGCGACTTGACGCCGTTCTCGGTGCAATAGATCGGCGTATCCGGGATGCGCGCCATCAGCGCCGGCAGCGCGCCGCTGTGGTCGATCTCGCCGTGGTTGGCGATGATGTAATCGATCTTGTCGAGGTCGATTTCCTTGGCGAGGTTGGCGACGAACTCCTCGGCATACGGCGCCCAGACGGTGTCGATCAGTGCGACCTTTTCCTCGCGGATCAGGTAGCTGTTGTAGCTCGAACCGCGATGCGTGCTGTATTCGCTGCCGTGGAACTCGCGCAGTTCCCAGTCCTGCTTGCCGACCCAGTGGATGTTGTTCTTGACCTGGAATGCCATGGTGTAGACCTCGTTATTAAGATTCATAATAAATACATCTTTAAGGGCAAAAAAAGCGCGTGATCGTTGCCCGGTCGCGATCACGCGCGTTTACGGATTCGGTTTGCGCGGGCCGCGTTGCACCCGTAGTACGGCGGTGACGACGAATACCAGCAGGGCAACGCCGTTGAGGCTGGCGCCAAGCTGCAGTGATGCGGCAGCCTGCATCAGCGTGCCGGCCAGTCGGCACAGCAGCCCGAGTTGCAGCAAAGCCAGCGGCAGGTAGAGCACGGCGTGGTAGCGCAGTCGCCAGCCTGTCACCGCCGGCAAGATGATCGGCGCGTGGCCGAATACCATCGCCATCACGAAGCCCACCAGCACCGTGTGCAGCGCGATGTCGTCGAACCGGCCGCCAAGGTGGGTGCCGTTGGCCCACAGCGCGATCGCACCGATGACCAGCCAGCCGTAACCCGACAGCAGGCAGATCGCGATGTGGCGCGGCAGGCCGCGTGCCTTGACCGTGTGGCGGGCAACGTCGAAGCGCAGCAGCCACGCGGCCAGCAGCAGTTGCGACGCGGCAATCAGCCAGGCTTGCACGGCAAGCAGCCCGGCGAGCATCAGCGCGACGATGGCGATGAAAGCGGCTTCGGCCCGGCGCGGCTTCGGCGTCAGTCGCGACAGTTCCAGCCGCTCGGCCGCAATCGTCAGCACCAGAAAGGCAATCCACCAGCCGAGCACGGCGTTGATGTCGAATCCGGCGAGCATCAGCACGTTGCCGAGCAGCCAGCACGCAGCGGCAACCGCGAGCAGCAGCGTGAACGGCTGTGGCTGCTTGCGCCACAACATCAGCGTCGCCGCCGTCAGCAGCGCGCTGGCCATTGTGATTGCTTCTATGCCTTCGATCCGGCCGGCCAGCAGCAGGATGGCGCCGGCGAAGGCGGCCACCGGTGCGATCCATGCCCATGCTGCTTTTGCAGCGACGGCCCGCTCGACTGCGATCAGCCCGCCGAACACGCCACCGATCATCACCGCGCCGTGCCAGGCCATCGCACCGAACGTGGTCGGCAGCGCCAGCCCCAGTCGGGCCAGACCACCACCGATGGCGAGGTAGAGCAGTACCGGCAGCAGCAGGAAGGGCAGGCGTCTCATTCCGACCAGCCGAAATGTTGCCGCAGCGCCGGCGTCATCCGCCCCGGCGTCCAGGCGGGTTCCCAGACCAGTTTGACGTCGATGGCGGTGCCGTCCGGCGCGATTTCGGTCAGTACATAGCGGACTTCTTCGAGGATCAGGTCGCCCATCGGGCAGGCGGCCGAGGTCATCGTCATCGTGACGGTGATCGCGGCGGTATCGATTGCTACGTCGTAGATCAGCCCGATCGCGACAATGTCTTCGCCGACCTCGGGGTCGATGACACCGGCGAGGGCATCCATGACCTGTTCATGCGTGATTGCCATCGCCGTGCCTCATAAGGTGTATTTTTGATGCATCAAAATTATCACGAAGCAAAACGCAAAATCAATATGTAAAATACACCTTATGAGACTGACACGATTTTCCGATTACAGCCTGCGCGTGCTGATGTATGCCGGGCTGGCCAGCGAGCGGCTGGTGACGATTGCCGAGCTGGCCGATGCCTACGCGATTTCATCGAACCATCTGATGAAGGTCGTGCACTTCCTTAGCCAGCACGGCTATCTGGCCACGCAGCGTGGCAAGGGCGGAGGCTTGCGGCTTGGTCGTGATCCGGCTGCGGTGAATCTGGGCGAACTGGTTCGGCTGACCGAGACCGAGGACGTGCTGGTCGAGTGCTTCGATCGCGAGCATTCGCAATGCCGGATCGGCGGCGTCTGCCGGCTGACCGGGCTGCTGCGTGATGCGCAGGAGGCGTTCTACGCCGAGCTGGGCCGCCATACGCTTGCGGACCTGCTGCAACAGCCGGCGCCGCTGGCGCGGGTGTTCGGTATCGACCCTGCCAGCATCACCCGCCGGGTTTAGGCGAGCAGATCGCCAAGCCGGCGGCAGGTGTCGCCGATGCCGGCTTCGATCCGCACGTCGAACGCATGATCGAGCCGGGTTTCGGACAGGTTGATCAGCGCGGTCTGCACGCCGGCACGGCGGGCTTCCAGCGGGATCATGTTCACCGGGCCGACTTCGAGCGACGAACCCATCACGATCAGCAGATCGGCCTGCGTCGCCAGCTCGAACGCCGGTTCGATCAGCGGCACCGCTTCGCCGTACAGCACGACATCGGGCTTGATCACCATGCCGCAGCTGCGGCAGCGCGGCACGTCGTGCTGCTGCACCCAGGCGAGGTCGTGCGGAGTGTGGCAGAACAGACAGGTCGCGCCCATCAGCGAGCCGTGCATTTCCAGCACTTCGTCGCTGCCGGCCTTGTGGTGCAGGCCGTCGATGTTCTGCGTCAGCACCGACACGCGCTTGCCGTGGTTTTTCTCCAGATCGGCCAGAAAGGCATGGCCGGCGTTGGGTTGATAGCCGCCGGCCAGCTTGATCTTGAATATCTCGCGGAAGGCGGCCCAGAAGCCGGCAGCGTCGTCCATGAAGTAGTCGATCGACACCACGTCGGCAAAGCTGCGTTTGCCGGTGAACAGGCCGTTCGCCGAGCGGAAATCCGGAATGCCGGATTCGGTGCTCATGCCGGCGCCGGAGAGTACGGCGATGTGGTGGGCGTTGCGGATGTCGTCGGCGAGCTGGTCGAGGGCGGTCATGGTGTCGGACACATTGGAGGCGAGCGCGAAGTGTGCGCTGCCTTGGTCGTGACGGCAACGCTGATGCGACAGGGCGGCTGGCAGCGTTTGAAACGGTCGTATCATCGCGTGCCCGCATCGGCGCCTTGATCTCGCTGTGCAATGCTGGCGGGACAATTCCAACAAGGAAAGAGGACGAGACATGGCCCGCAGCAACGCGATCCTGAGCCTGTGGCAGCGGTGTACCCGGCTCCCCGCCGGGCGCTGGCTGTTTTCGAGGCTGGTGTGCTTCAAGGCGCCGTACTTCGGTTCGATCTCGCCGCGTTTCGAGCGGCTCGAGGCGGGTCGCTGCGAGTTGCACATTGCCAAACGCCGCAAGGTGCTCAACCACATCGGTACCGTGCATGCGATCGCCATGTGCAATATGGCCGAGCTGGCGGCCGGAACGATGACCGATGTCACGATCCCGGCCACGCACCGCTGGATTCCGAAGGGCATGCAGGTCGATTACCTGAAGAGGGCGGAAACCGGGCTGCGTGCGATCGCGACGGTGATGCAGCCGCCAGTGTGGGGCGACGGGCAGGACCTGCCGGTCAGTGTCGACGTGATCGACGCGGCCGGTCAGGTTGTGGTGCGCGCGACCATCACGATGTGGGTGTCGGCGAAGAAGCGCTGATCCCGCTGCGGCGCTGGCGGGCCAGCGTCATTGCACTGTGACTGCAGGTCAGCATCACGGCGATCCAGATCGGTACATAGGTGCCGAGGCCGTCTGCGCTGAACGGTTCGGCGAGGAACAGCAGCGAAATGACGAACAGCAGCACCGGTTCGACGTAGCCGAGGATGCCCAGCAGGCTGATCGGCAACAGTTTGCTGGCGCCGAGGTAACAGGCAAAAGCGATCGCCGTCATTGCGCCGAGGCAGGGCAGCAGCAGCCACAGTCGGGGCGTCGTGTGCAGGGCATCGGTGGCCGGCGGGTGGGTGACGATCAGCCACGCTGCAAATGGCAGGATCACCAGTGTTTCGAGCAGGAAGCCGCTGACCGGATCGAGCCGGACTGCGCGGCGCAGCATCAGGTAGGGCGGATAGCCGAGCGCGGTGACCAGCGTGACCCACGAAAACGCCCGTGTCAGCCACAGCTCGTGCAGCACGCCGGCACAGGCAAAGGCAACGGCCAGCCACTGCAGCCGGCTGGGGCGCTCGCCGTAGAAGATGAACCCGACCAGCACCATCACCAGCGGCAGCAGGAAGTAGCCGAGCGTGACCTCGAGCAGCCGGCCTTCGAGCGGTGCCCACATGAACAGCCATTGCTGCACGCCGAGCAGAAAGCCGCCCAACGGCAACGCCAGCCACAGCACCGGTTCGCGGCGCAGGCGGGCTGCGGTCGCGGCAAACTTGGGCCAGTGACGCAGCAGCGATACGACGACGATCATGCCGGGTACCGTCCAGACGATGCGCCAGGCAAAAATCTCCAGTCCGGTCAGCGGCAGCAGCAGGGTGGTAAACCAGCCGAGTACGGCGAACACGACCGACGCGACGACGGACAGCAGTACGCCCTGGCCGGACAGCGGATTGCTCATGATTGATTCATATCTTTATCGTTGTCGCGTCGATCTTAGCACCGCGGCGAATCGCGGCCGTTGCGGCTTTCCTCTATGCAGGCGTGTTGCAGGACGGGGCGCCCATGACGTCCCGGATGGCAACGCGTATCCTTGCCGGACACGCCATTGAGGAAGCCGCCATGCAAAAGCAATTCAAACTCGACAAGACCCAGCTCCGCGAACTTGCCCCCGGGCATGGCCTGTGCGTCGTCAGCGACATGATCACGGTCGACGGCCACGGTGTCGGCTTCATGTACCGCGAGGAGCCCGAGGATGCCGAAGACAGCGGCTGGCGTTTCCTCTCCGGGCTGGAAACCGACAGCTACATCGACAACAGCAAGAACTTTGCCGTCGTCGACGTCAACATCGTTGCCAACTACGACGAAGCGATCATTCCGCTGCTCGACTCGCCGGTCGGTGCCGAGTTCGACAAGGCCGAGGACGGCGAAACCTTCCTCGACGCCAACGCGCCTTGAGTTGCCGGGTTGAACCGGGCGTGATCCGGTGATCACCGTACGCGAGGAGGAAGTCGAGTTCAGTGCGATCCGTGCTCAGGGGGCGGGTGGCCAGAACGTCAACAAGGTGTCGAGCGCGGTGCACCTGCGCTTCGACATCAGGGCATCGTCACTGCCCGATTTCATCAAGGAACGCCTTCTTGCACTGAACGACACGCGGATCAGCAAGGACGGCGTGGTCGTGATCAAGGCGCAGCAATCGCGCAGCCAGGAGCAGAACCGGCTTGATGCGCTGGTGCGGCTGCAGGCGCTGGTCGACAGCGTTGCGCACGTCGCCAGAACGCGGCGGGCGACCAAGCCGACCTACGGTTCGCAGAAGCGCCGGCTGGAAAAGAAAACCCAGCGTGGCTCGATCAAGGCATTGCGCGGCAAGGTCGTCGACTAGCGCGCTGCTCGAGCCGCCATCTGGTGGTGTTCAGTCGACGCGGAAACCGACCTTGAGCGTGACCTGCCAGTGGCCGACCTTGCCGTCGACGATGTGGCCACGCGTTCCGGTGACTTCGAACCAGTCCATGTGCTTGATGGTTTGCGCGGCCTTGGCGATGGCGTTGCGGATTGCGTCGTCGCAGCTCTGGGTGGACGAGCCGACCAGCTCGACCATTTTGTAGACGTGCTCGCTCATGCTGATTCTCCCGGGGTGCAGATTTCAGCATAGCTTCGTGCATCGGCGGCGGGCACAAAAAAGCCCGGCGGCGCCGGGCTTTTTCAGATTGCGACCGGAGTCGCGATCAACTTAAGCAGCCTTGATGTTCGAGGCTTGCTTGCCCTTCGGGCCGGTGGTGACATCGAAGGTCACGCGCTGGCCTTCGGCCAGGGTCTTGAAACCGTTCGATTGAATTTGCGAGAAGTGCGCGAACAGGTCGTCGCCGCCTTCGTCCGGGGTGATGAAGCCGAAGCCCTTGGAGTCATTGAACCACTTAACGGTACCGGTAGCCATGAGAATATCCCTTGCTTGAAACAGGTGTTGATGAAAAACGGGCGAGGCCCGGGGTGCACGGAAATCAAGGGATGTGGGGAGATACGAGGTACTGCCAGAGGCACTACGGATACCGACAACGTCACTACTTGAAAATCCTGCGATTGCCTTTTTACGCCCGTTTTGCAAGGGGTGCAAGCGGAATTTGCGCGTCTGTTTGTTGTATATGACAAATGGTTGGTTCGGCTGTTGCGTATGCCGCCACCGGTGATATTCCCTTGGCAATTCCGGCGACATTGCCGGGCCCGGACGCGGTGGAGCGCGTACAATGGCTGCTTGCCTTCCCGAGGGCCGACCCATGCATTGGGTTTGAGCCGGCCCGATTTTCCCCTTCTATCGTCATCCCGGTCCGCCCTGCGTGCAGGTGCGGTGCTGCAGCATTGCCGGTGCAAGGGCTCATCCCCGCTTTACAAAGGAACATCATGGCCAAGGAAGATTCGATCGAATTCGAAGGTGTCGTACTCGAAGTGCTCCCGGATACGCGTTTCCGCATCGAGCTCAGCAACGGCGTGAACATTTCGGCCTACGCGTCGGGCAAGATGCGCAAGCACCACATCCGGATCCTTGCCGGAGACCGCGTCACGGTGGAAATGTCGCCGTACGACCTGACCAAGGGGCGGGTCAGCTTTCGCCACAAGGATGCCAACGCACCGGCTGCATCGTCGTTCCGTCGGCGCTGATTTTGCATGGGTACCGATCCGATCCGCGTGGTGGCGCTGGCCGTGGTCCGTGACGGCAAGCTGCTGACTGTGCGCAAGCGGGGTACCGAACGCTTCATGCTGCCCGGAGGTAAACCGGAAATGGGCGAACCCGAGGTCGTAACGCTGGCGCGCGAAGTGGCCGAGGAGCTCTGCTGTAGCGTCCGTTCGGCCACGCTGCTCGGCGAGTTCGCGGCCGCCGCCGCCAACGAGCCCGGCCGGCAGGTGCATGCCCGGGTATTCCGCGGCGACATCAGCGGCGAATTGTCGCTTGCGGCCGAGATCGAGGCGGTGCACTGGCTGGACCTTGCGCGTGCGCCCACGGTGCCGTTGGCGCCACTGTTGCAGCAGCACGTTCTGCCGGTGCTGCTCGACGACGCGCCGCTTCGGTCCCGACCGCCGAAAGCGGTGGCTGTACATTTTAAATGTAGCGACTGACGGAACCTGCGCCGCGTTGCTGCGGACACACCCGATGCTGGCCTTCATCCGGGAAGGCCGATTTCGGAGGACCGCCCATGACGCGCATGCCACGCCAGTTGATCCAGACCGCCCTCGTTGTTTCACTTGCCACGCCGGTTGCTGCACTGGCCGGCCCGCTGCCGGACGTACAGCATTCGGTCGCCGGCGTTGCCTACCTCAGTGGCGGAGTCGGCGACGAGGAGGCCAGCGCGATCCGTGCCGCAGCCGGTGATTACAACGTCCGGCTGATGATGACCGGCAAGCAGGGCCAGTATCTGGCCAACGCGACGGTCCAGGTGCTGGATGCCAAAGGCAAGCCGGTCGTCGATGCCGTGGCCAGCGGGCCGTACTTCTACATGAAACTCAAGCCTGGCCGCTATCAGCTGATCGCAACGCTGGACGAGCGGCCGCAACAGCGCATGCTGCAGGTCGGCAAGCAAGGCAGCCGCAGCCTTCACCTGACCTGGTAATACCGGCGGCAGGCTTGCCGCCATCGGGCCGGGCGCCGACAATCCGGCATCGTCCGACTGCCGTCCGCCCATGTCCGCGTCACTGCCTGCCGTTACCGATTCCGCCGCCTGGCACCGCCGCGTCCTGCGTCTGGCGGTGCCGGTGGTTCTCGCCAATCTGACCCAGCCGCTGATGTCGGCGGTCGACACCGCCGTTGCCGGGCATCTGCCCGATCCGGCGTATCTCGGCGGTGTTGCGCTCGGCGGGCTGCTGCTCAATTTCGTCTTCTGGGGCTTCGGTTTCCTGCGCATGGGGACGACCGGACTGGTGGCGCAGGCGCACGGTGCCGGTGATGCCGAGGCGCTTCGGGCGACGCTGGCGCGAGCGCTGCTGCTGGCCTTCGGACTCGGTGCTGCACTGCTGTTGCTCAAGCCCCTGTTGCTGGGCGTCGGTCTTGCCGCGCTCGGCGGCAGTGCCGAGGTGCAATCGCATGCCGCTGCCTATGCCGGTGCGCGGATCTGGGCTGCGCCGTTTGCGCTCGGCAATTACGTCGTGCTCGGCTTCCTGCTGGGCACGCAGCAGGTGCGGCTGGCGCTGGGGCTGCAGATCTGGATCAACCTCGTCAATGCGGCCGCGGTGTTCGGCTATGTCTACGGGCTGGATGCCGGCGTGGCCGGCATCGGCGCAGCCACGGCGACCGCGGACGTACTCGGCTTTCTGGCTGGCGCCATGCTGCTGTGGCGCCATGTGCGCGGTGCAAGCCGTGCAGTGATTGTTGACCGTGGTGCGCTGTGGCGGCTGGTCGCGATCAATCGTGACATTTTCATCCGTACGATCTGCCTGCTGTTCGGCTTTGCATGGTTTGCCCGCGCCGGTGCGGCGCAAGGCGATGCCGTGCTTGCCGCCAATGCGCTGCTGCTGAATTTCCAGACCTTCATGGCCTACGGGCTCGACGGCTTCGCCCACGCGGCCGAGGCGCTGGCCGGGTCCGCAGTCGGTGCTCAAAGGCGGGATGCGCTGAAGCAGACGGTCAGGGTGACGCTGATCTGGTCGCTGGGCGTGGCAGCGGTGTTTTCGCTTGTCTACGCCGCATTCGGCCCGTTCATCGTGCGCCTGTTGACCGATCAGGCGGCGGTGCGCGATGTGGCCTTGCATTACCTGCCGTGGGTGGTGGTGGCGCCGCTGCTGTCGGCCTGGGGCTTTCTGTTCGATGGCATCTTTATTGGCGCGACGCGCACCGGTGCACTGATGCGCTGCATGTTGTGGTCGCTCGGCGGTTTTGCCGTCGCCGTGACGCTGTTGCCGCCGGTACTCGGCAATCATGGTTTGTGGCTGGCGTTCAGCGTACTGATGCTGCTGCGGGGCGTCACGCTGGCACTGGCGCTGCCGTCGTTGCTGCGCGCCGTTGGCGCGGCGGAAAGAGCGCGCTAGCCGGTTCGACGCTATTTTGAATCAGGCCGGTGTCTTGAACTGGCGGGGAGAGCAAGATGCGTTGGAAGGACATGCGCGAGAGCGCCAACGTCGAGGATCGGCGCGGGCAGGGCGGCGGCGGACGGGGCGGCTTCCGGCTCGGCATCGGCGGCATCATTGCCGTCGTGGTCATCAGTCTGCTGCTGGGCAAGAACCCGCTGGAAATGCTCGGGCTGGTATCGCAGTTTACCGGCGGCGGACAGGTCAACCAGCAGCAGGCGGCGCCGGCCGCCAACGACGAAGGCAAGCAGTTTGCCGCACGGGTCCTCGGCGATACCGAGGATACCTGGACCAAACTGCTTGCCGACAACGGCATGGCCTACAAGGCGCCGCAGCTGGTGCTGTTCAACAATCCGACCCATTCCGGCTGCGGGCAGGCCGTTTCGGCGATCGGCCCGTTCTATTGTCCGGCTGACAGTACCGTCTATCTCGACCTTGGTTTTTTCAGGGAGCTGAACCAGCGCTTCGGCGCCAAGGGCGAATTTGCGCAGGCTTACGTGATCGCCCACGAGGTCGGCCATCATGTGCAGAACCTGATGGGCATCTCGGACAAGGTGCACCGGTTGCAGAAGGGCAAGGGCGAGGCCGCAGCCAACGCGCTGTCGGTGAAGCTGGAGCTGCAGGCCGATTGTCTGGCCGGTGTCTGGGGGCATTATGCGCAGTCGCGCGGGCTGCTTGAAGCCGGCGACTTGCAGGATGCGCTGACCGCGGCGCAGGCGATCGGGGACGACACACTGCAGCGTAACGCCGGACGCAACGTCACGCCGGATTCGTTTACCCACGGTTCGTCTGCCGAACGGATGCAATGGCTGCAACGCGGGTTCGACTCCGGGCAGATGCAGGACTGCAACACCTTCGGTGGCAAAGGGTGAGCCGCTGTTTGCGACTCCGGTGCCGGACTAGTCGCTGAGTGCGGCGGCGAGCTCGTCGACGAGCTCGGCCCAGTCGGAGTCCTCGTCGAGTGCTTCGGCAAGGAACTCGGACTGGGACTCGGTCCAGAACGGCGCGGCGCTCAGTGCCGTGCCGGCGGCCAGGCGGTGACTGGCGATGAACTGGCGGATGCTGTGACCGTCGTCGGGCAGGCCGAGCTGCTTGAACAGCACGGCGAGGGTGTGGTGGCTGGTATCCATCGGAGCGCTCCGGTTGCGGCATGCTCCAGTCTAGCGCCCCGATCCGATGTCGTGGTCAGTCGTCCCAGTCGCGACCGCGATGGCGATGGCCGTCGTCGTCGTCGTGACGACCGCGGCGATAGCCTTCGCGATATCCGTCGTAGTAACGGTGGCGTTCATACACCCACGGCGGCGGAGCCGGACGGTACTCGGCACGGCGCCAGTAACCCTCGCGCCAGTAGGGACGCGGTGCTTGGACCCAGCCGCCTTCGACCCAGACGTAGCCCGGGCGGGGCGCAGGCGCGACAATGACCGGGGCGGGCTGGACGACTACCGGTGCGGGTTGGACAACGACCGGTCCGGGAATGCCGATACCGATGCCGATGTCGACATTGGTGCGTGCCTGGACTGGTGCGGCCAGCAGGGTGCCGGCGGTCAGCAGTGCTGCCGCCGTACGGATCAGGATGTGGCGATGTTTCATGTGGATCTCCTTTCTGCTTCCGGCCGGACGGATCCGGCGTGTTTGGCGACAGCCGCTTGCGGGCGGGGCTGCACTGCCTTGTCTGGTATCGCTGTTTCCAGCATACCCACGTCGCGCAGAAAGGCTTGTGAGCGCGCTCACAAGGACGGTAACTGATTGTTTGCAATGGAACTTTATCGAAGAGGGGCGGCCGCTTGCCGACCGCCCCGTTCGGGTGCGCTGGCGCGTCACGCAGCCAGTCGGGTATCGGCGTTTCCCGTATCGTCCTTGAACATTGCAGCGAGCTGCGCGCGCAGTTCGGGGGTGTCCTGATGACCGTGTGCCTTCACGGCGTGCTCGATCGTGGCTTCGAGCAGTTCCGCCTCGGTATCGGCGGAAATCTTTACCGAGCAGGTACTGCCCGGATAGTCACGACAATCGATGTATTTCCTGCTCATGGTTGGGCTCCTGGTTGCAGGCAACAATGCCTTCCACCCTGTATATGGAATGGATGAGGCCTCTTTTACTTATACGCCGATGCGGTGCGGTCGGAGCAGGCAGGGTCGGCACTTGCGGCCGTTCGTCCAGCGCTGCTGACAAGTGGGGGGATTTGCCGGCTGCCGCTGCATTTGCCGTTGCAGCGATACGGCTGCACCGTTTTGAAGAAGGAGTGGAATCGTGAAGCGCTTGATGGCATTGGCTACCGTTGGACTGATGGCATGCAGCACCATGCAGCAGCCGGCAGCACTGATCCCGACACAAGGCGGTGGGGTGGCACTGATTTCGGCCACCGTGGACTCGACCGACACGCTGGGTGCCAAGGCCGAGGCCGACATCCGCGGCATCGACGACCCGGGTTTCCGTGCCAGGGTTTACGCCAGCCGGCGCGACGTGCTGCGGACGACGTCGGCCCAGTCGGATCCGAATGGCGAGCTGGCGGTGCTCGACCTGAAACCGGGCCGCTACGTTGTGGCGGGGGCTTACACCACATGGGGCGGCGGGGGCGGACCGAGTGTCGACAGCAACGCCCGGCAGGCCTACATCCCGATCGGCCGGGAGTTCGAGGTCAAGGCCGGCGAGGTGGTGTACCTGGGGAGCCTCGGTTTCACGCTCGACAACAACGAACGCGCCACGGTACGCGATGCATGGGCCCGGGATGCCTCGCACCTGCAGGCGACCCGTGGCATCCGGCAGGTCGACGGATTGGTGACGCGGCTGATCGCGCCGGACGGCACGGTCTTCCTGCGCCGCTGAACAGTGGCGGGATTCACAGACCGTCGGCAGGGGCATTCCGTAAGCTTCGGGGATCGAAACTCCGGAGGCCGGCATGTTCCGCAGGACCTGCAAAGTACTACTGATTGCCGCGGCGCTGTCGCTGGCGCCGCAAGCACTCGCGCGAACCGACATCGACGTTTACATCGGCATTTCGCCGCCCGTGCGGATCGAGCAGGCGCCACCGGTGCGTTACGGTTATGTCTGGCGACCGGGCTACTGGGTGGCCACCGAGCCGAGGGCGCGGTATCGCTGGAAGCGCGGCTACTGGGCCCGTGATCCGTACTACCGGCCCCACGGGAGTCGGCATCATCACAAAGAGCGTCATCACCACCATCACCGCCACCACTGAAAGCGCGCCGGGGCGGGAACTTGGTTGCGGCCACGCCCACCAACCCATTTTGCTTGATCAAGAAAGGAATCGAATTCATGCGTGCACGCTCTCTCTTGCTACTTCCGCTGGCCTTCGTGCTTGCCGCCTGCGACAAGGTTGAGCCGATCGCCCAGCAGGCGGCCTCGGCGGTGGTGGCCGAAACGCTGAAGCAGGCCGGCAGTCAGGCGCAGTCGGTGCTCGACAAGGCCAAGGACGATGCCAACAACGCGCTGTCGGGCATGGGGATCGACGCCAGTGCGACGGTCGACTCGCTGAAGGAAAAGGCGCGTGCGGCGCTCAAGGAGCAGGCCGCATCGCTCGGAGCCAGTGACTGGCATACGCTTGAGCAGCACGTCGGCAAGTATCCGCGCGACATTGGCCTGTATACCGATGTCAGCCCGATTGCTCCGGAGCTCAAGCGCCTGCTGGGCAACCGTTTCGAGACCTTCAAGGAGTGGATGGGAACGCAGGGCCCGCTGCAGAAGGAACAGGGTGTCCTCTACACCACCGGCAACAAACCGCATTCTGCAGGTGACGGCAGCGCCTACCTGCTGATCAACCCGGACAAGCGCACGCTGGAGGTCGGCATGATGTCCAAGGGCAAGCTGGTCGTCTATGCCAGTGCCGGCGACACAATCTACAAGCCGAAGGATGTGGAGACCGTGGTACAGAACATGGCCAGCCGCTGATCCGCGAACTGCCGGAAAAGGGCCGCCGAGTGCGGCCTTTTTTCTTTATTCCGGATCAATGATGTTACCGGTAACTATTTGCACATTACGAATTCGATCATTTATGTCAAAATTGTTGACATATAAATCGGTGCGCCGCTGGTTTGCCGCGGATGGTGCAAGACAGACTGCACAGCCCTGTTGTCTATGCCATTCTTACAGCACAATGTTCCACTGTGCCGGCTTTGACGGCGCGACGCGCAATGTCGCGGTTTGGCCGTAAACATGTCGTTGCTTCCGGGGCGGCCATCAAGGCCGGTGTCGTGGTGCAAGGCCGGATTGGCGACGGACGCTGCGAAGCAGCAACAGGAGCTTTCATGCAAGACATTCTGCTGGTCTCGGGTACCCGCCCGGAAATCATCAAGATCGCGCCGCTGTACCATGCGCTTAAGGCCCATACCCGGGCGAACGTGCAATGGCTGCATACCGGCCAGCACGGTGAAATGGCGCATCAGATCCTGGCCTGCTTCGACATTGTTCCGGACATCGTGCTCGAGCGGCGGGGCAGCAGTCTGGCCGATTTCAGCATTGGCTGCCGCGAGCAGCTCGAAGCGGTGATGCTGAGCAAGCCGTGGTCGCTGGTTATTGTCCAGGGCGATACCGAAAGCGCCTTTCTGGGTGCCCTTGCCGGTTTTTACCACCGTGTTCCGGTCGCGCATGTCGAAGCCGGGCTGCGCACCTACAATCCGGACCGTCCGTTTCCGGAAGAGGGAATCCGCCAGATGATCGGCCGGGTTGCACGCTTCCACTTTCCGCCGACCGAACGCGCGCGCGAAGCGCTGCTGTCGGAAAACATTGCCGAAAAGCACATCACGCTGACCGGCAACACCGTGATCGACGCCCAGCAGTGGGTGATGGCCAACCGCGGCATCCGCCGTCGTGTCGAGGGGCGCGGTCACATGCTGGTCACGGTGCACCGGCGCGAGAACTGGGGCAACGATGTCGAGGAAATCTGTCATGCGATTGCCGATATCGCGACACGCCATCCCGAACTGGACGTGCTGTTCCCGGTCCACCTGAATCCGGTGATCCAGAAGCCGGTACGCGCGATTCTTGGCCATGTCGCGAACGTCAAGCTGACGGCGCCGATGGATTACCTCGACATGCAGCAGGCCTTGGTCGATTCGTGGCTGGTGCTGACGGATTCCGGAGGCCTGCAGGAAGAGGCCCCGACATTCGGTGTGCCGCTACTCGTGCTGCGGGACGAAACCGAGCGCCCCGAGGCGATCGAGGCCGGTTGCGCCCGGCTGGTCGGCACGCGGCGCGAGACCATCGTCGAGCAGGTTGAAACGCTCTGGCAGGACGCCGCGGCCTACCGCACGATGCAGCAGACCGGCAATCCGTTTGGCGACGGCAAGGCCTGCGAGTACATCGTTGCCGCGCTGCGCAAGGGGCTGGCGTACAAGCCGCACAACCAGGCTCCGGACTTCGCCTGAGGCAGGACACGACGATGTCATTGCTGGATGTCTTTTCAACCTATCTGTACGGCCTGAAGCTGCTGGCCATCACCGTTGCGGTGCTGATGCTGATCAGCGGCATCGATGACCTGTTCATCGACGTCGTCTACTGGGTGCGCCGACTCTGGCGTGCGCTCACCGTCTACCGCAATCACGACCGTCTCGATTACAAGGCGCTGTACGAGCCGGCGGAAAAACCGCTGGCGATCATGGTGCCGGCGTGGCACGAAACCGGCGTGATCGGCAAGATGGCCGAACTGGCCGCGACGACGCTCGACTACGAGAACTACCACGTCTTCGTCGGCACCTATCCGAATGACCCGGATACCCAGCGCGATGTCGACGAGGTCTGCGCGCGTTTCCCCAATGTCCACAAGGTCGTCTGTGCCCGGCCGGGGCCGACCAGCAAGGCCGATTGCCTGAACAACGTGCTCGACGCCATCCTGCAGTTCGAGCGCAGCGCGCGGTTCGAGTTTGCCGGCTTCATCCTCCACGACGCCGAAGACGTGATTTCGGACATGGAACTGCGGCTGTTCAACTATCTGGTCGACCGCAAGGATCTGATCCAGATTCCGGTCTATCCGTTCGAGCGCGAATGGACCAACTTCACCAGCCTGTCCTATCTCGACGAATTTGCCGAACTGCACGGCAAGGACGTGCCGGTGCGCGAAGCGCTGGCCGGTCAGGTACCGAGCGCCGGTGTCGGCACCTGTTTCAGCCGTCGCGCGGTCCTGCTGCTGCTGGCCGACGGCGACGGCATCGCCTTCGACGTGCAGAGCCTGACCGAAGACTACGACATCGGTTTCCGGCTCAAGGAAAAGGGCATGAAGGAAGTGTTCGTGCGCTTCCCGGTCATTCGTCATCCGCAACGCGCCGGCCTGCGTGAACTGGTGCTGGGACAGAACGATCGCGATTCGAACGTGATCTGCGTTCGCGAGTACTTCCCCGATACCCTGCACACCGCGGTACGGCAGAAATCGCGCTGGATCATCGGCATCGTCTACCAGGGCTTCAAGACGCACCGCTGGACCGGCGACTGGACGCTCAACTACTTCCTGTGGCGCGACCGCAAGGGCGCGATCAGCAACTTCGTCAGCTTCATCGCCTCGCTGATCCTGCTGCAGCTGCTGGCGCTGTGGGTGTACCAGCGGCTGTGGCCGGACGCCTACCGCTGGCTGTCGATCTTCGAGGGCGACGTCTGGCTGGTCTCGCTGCTGTGGATCAACTTCCTGCTGATGAGCAACCGGATGCTGCAGCGGATCATCTTCGTGTCCGGCTACTACGGCCTGGCGCAGGGGCTGATGGCGCTGCCGCGGCTGTTCTGGGGCAATCTGATCAACTTCCTCGCCAACTGGCGGGCGCTGAGCCAGATCATTGCCCAGGGCGATCCGCGTCGCGTGGCGTGGGACAAGACGACGCACGACTTTCCCAGCGTCGGGGGCGAAAACCGTGCCCGCCATCCGCTGGGGCAGATTCTGGTCGAGCAGGGCGCGCTGACGCCGGCGCAGCTCGAAGCCGCGCTGACCCACCGCAGTCACGGGCTCCGGCTCGGCAGCTGGCTGGTGCACGATGGCGTAATCAGTGCCGAGACGCTGGCCAGGGCGGTGGCAGCGCAGAGTCATGTCGATTACGAACCGGTCGATGCCTATCGTTTGCCAGACACGCTGGTTGCGATGATTCCGGCCGGAATCGCCTTGCACTATGCGGTGATTCCGGTGCGCGAAGAGGATGGCACCCTGGTGGTGGCCAGCGAATCCGATCTTGATCCGGTGTCGCTGGCGGCGCTGGCGCGCAAACTGGGGCGGCCGGTGCGCTACGTGATCGCGGCCAAGGGGCAGGTGACTGTCGGCCTGCGCCGCTGGTACGTCCGCGCCCTCCGGGACGATCCGCGCGCGTTGCTGGACAAGGTTGTCAAGGCAGGGTGGCTGACGCCCGAACAGGCCGATGCGATCTGGCAGGCTTTCGTTCCGAAACAGGTCCTGTTTGCCGAAATCCTGATGTCGCTCGGCCATATCCAGCCCTCTGCGCTGAAGGCGCTGCTGCTGCGGCACGAGCGTAGCGACCTGAGCTTCGGCCAGTTCCTCGTCCGCGAGGGCGTGGTCAGCGCCGGGACGCTCGACGAAGCGCTGCGGCTGCAGCGCGAACTGCAACCGACCATGCCTGCCTTGCTGCAACAGCATGGCGTCGGTGCCGACAAGCTTGATTCACTCCGCCCGGCGGCAGCATGAATACCCGAATGAAAATCCTGCCCGCTCTGCTTGCGCTCTCGCTGGCTGCGCCGGCCATCAGTGCCGTTGAACAGAACTTCGACCTTGGCGACGGGGTCAGCAGTTATCGCCGCTTCATCATCTATCCGCATTTGCAGAAAGGGTTCGCCTCGCTGCAGCGCGGTGACGATCGCCGGGCGATCACCGAGTTTGAAGCCGCACGGCGGCTGGCGCCCGGCAATGCCACGATCGCGCTCTATCTGGCCAATGCCTACGAGCGCGCCGGCCAGCCTGATCGTGCCGAGGTGGTGCTCGAAGAGGCGCGGCGGCAGACGCCGAACGATGCCCGGGTCACCCAGGCGCTGGCTTCGTTGCAGGGGCTCAAGGCCGGCAATCCGTTCGACGACGAGCCCGAGCTTGCGTCCGCCCCACCACCGGCGGCCGAGTCCGCAGCGCAGCCGGCACCAGCAGCGCCCGAATCGGCGGCGGCGGTCGATTGTACGCAGCAGCAGACGCCGACCTGCCGTGCCATTGCCGGCAACGCCGCGTTGCGTGCAGGCCAGCTGGCCAAGGCGCAGGCCGAGCTCGACGATGCCGAGTTTGCCGCCACCCCTGAAGGCGTCGCACTGCGCCGCGCGCTGGTGCAGCGGGCGATTTACCTCAAGGACTGGTCGCGGGCCGAGTCGCAACTGGCGGTGCTGAAGTCGGCTGGCCAGCTGCGCGCCAACGAACGCAGTCAGTGGATCAACCTGCTGCTGGCCCAGGGCAGGCTCGGCGCGGCACAAGCCCTGCTCGACGAGGGGGGCGTGCGTGCGCAAGACCAGCTTGCCTATGCGCAGGCGCTGGCGCGTCAGGGCGACAGTGCGGCGCTGGGCCGTTATCTGGCCGGTACGCGCCCGGCATTCTCGGCTGCGGCCGACGAAACCCAGTGGATGGGCCTGCTCCGGCAGACGAAACGCGACGAGCTGTACGCCGGCTATGCGCCACGCTTTGCGGCCAACCGCCGGGATCAGGCCGAGGTGCTGGTGCCGAAACTGCTGGCGAAGGGTGATGATGCCTCGGCACAGAAGCTGCTGGACCAGCTGCCAGCCGATGCCCTGCTGGCGGAGCGCTTCGCGCTCAGCCTCAAGCGGGGCGAGCTGCCGCAGGCGGGCCGCCAGGCCAGGGCCTTGCTGCGCGAGCGTGGCAACGATCCGGCGCTGGTCGACTCGCTCAGTTACCAGCTGATCCAGACGGGTGGCGCCGAGCAGGCCATGCACCTGTTGCTCGACGGCTACCCGTTTACCGACATGCCGCCATTGCGCCGCGCCGCATTGCAGCAGCGACTGGCATTGCTGATCAACGAGCATCCGGCGCTGCTGAGCGAAACCGACAAGGCGACGCTGTCCCGGCCGCTGGATACCGTCGGCCAGCGCAGCCGCCAGGCGGCGATGTTCGGGGGAATGAAAGACTGCAAGCAGGTCCGGACACTGCTCGGCGACCTCTCGCCCGCCTATGATCAGGACGCTTGGATGCGGCTGGGCGACTGCTATCGCGAACCGGCACCGGGACTGGCGCAATACAGCTACGCGGAAGCAGAGCTGCGCGGTGCCGGGAGCGACGCGACGCGTGCACTGGCGTACCAGGCTTTTGCCGCCAAGGACTACTCGTCCGCCTTGCAGGCCTGGCAGTCGCTGCCGCAGGACGAACTCAAGCCGGCGGAGCTGCTGTCCGCAGCAACGACCGCGGTCAGTGCCGGCGACAAGGTGGCCGCACACCGATGGCTCGACGCTTATGCCGCAGGCGAAGGCAAGCAGGATGACCAGTACTGGTCACTGCGTGCACAGTCCGAAACCGACCCGGTGCGGCAACGCGAAGCGCTGGAACGGGCGATCGACCTGCATCCCGAGGTGGGCTATTACCTCAGCCTTGCATCGCTGCAGAGCGATGCCGGCGACTTCAAGGGGGCGCTGGACAGCCTGAAGTGCGCGCAGGCATTGCAGCCCGACGATCCTGAAACGCAGATTGCACTGGGCTACGCCTACTGGCGTGCCGGCGATGCGGCCAAGGCGCGCGAGATGCTCGAGCAGGCGCGCCGGCACTATCCGGACGATCCGGCCGTCA
This sequence comes from Jeongeupia chitinilytica, assembly GCF_014652315.1. Taxonomy (GTDB): domain Bacteria; phylum Pseudomonadota; class Gammaproteobacteria; order Burkholderiales; family Chitinibacteraceae; genus Jeongeupia; species Jeongeupia chitinilytica. The sequence goes on from NZ_BMYO01000005.1 coordinate 107,998, forward strand.
TCCAGCAACTGGTTTACGCCAACCAGCGTTTGTCCGACAACCGCAACGCACGCCAATACGCGCGTCAGGTCATCGACCAGCTGAACGCCTATCCGCAGGACGAGAAAACCGACGAAATGCTGGACCAGTGGTTCGGCTTCCGCCGGTTGCACGAGGACCTCGGTCGTCGCTGGACGTTCAGCGCGGGGGCCTTCAGCGGCACCAACACCGGCGGCGTGGCCAATGCCGCCGAGCCGGGAACGGCCTACCGCAGCTACGCGCAGGTCGAGGCGGCTTACCGGCTGGGTGACCCACCCATCCGCAATGGCCGGACGCTGGAGGCATACGCGCGTATCTTTGCCGGCAGTGGCGACAGCAACAATGGTTACGATGCGCTGCCCATCTATTCGCCGATGCTCGGTGCAGGTCTGCGCTGGAAGCCGTTCGGCGAGCGGACCTTCTATCTGGCTGCCGAAGCCCAGACGCCGCTGGACCGAGGCGGCAACGGCGAGTTCGACTACATGCTGCGCGCCAGTGCATCCTTGCTGAATGACGGTCGTTTCAGCGACGACTGGCATGAGTCCGGACGCGGCTGGCTGGCGCAGAACCTTTATCTGGATGCCGCCTACTACATCAAGGCACAACGGACTGCGGCAACCGCCGACTACCGGTTGAGCTACCACAAAAAGGTGTTCAGCAAGGCCCAGACGGTCGAGCCGTATGCCCACGTCCAGTACAACCTGACTCATGACGACACGGGTGACAGCACCGACTTCCGTGCCGGCGTCGGCGTTCGCTGGAACTTCTGGTACGGCGAGAGCGAGTACGATGCCTACCGGCACAAGAACAGCGTCGGCATCGAGTTCCAGCACGCTTTCGACACCTATCTCGACGAGAACAATACCGTGTTCCTGACTTTCGGAGGCATCTGGTGAAGCGCCTGATCCGAAACGCGTTGATCGTACTGATGGCCCTGCCCGCACTGGCGCAAGCCATGACCGCGATCGTCTACCAGCCGCAGCTGCGCGATCGCGACGTGCCGGCGGCGAGCTGGCCGCACATCTTTGAAGTCGCCCGCTCGCAGGGGTTCGATACGCTGGTCGTGCAATGGACCCGGCACGGGGATGGCTTCACCGTGCCCGCCGACCGGGACTGGCTGGCCGCGCGCTTTGACGATGCAGGCAAGGCCGGGTTGAAGCTGGTGCTTGGGCTGTCGGCCGATCCGGATTTCTTCATTCGCCAGCAGCAGCCGGTACGCGTGCTTGACGGCTATTTCCGGCGATTGTCGCGCGACGACGCAGTGCTGGCCAAATACTGGGCCGCGCGGCTGGACCCCAAGTTGATCAGCGGCTGGTATCTGGCCGCGGAAATCGACGATGCGCGCTGGCGCGATGCGGATGCCAATGCCGTGCTGACAAAATTCCTGAGCGACGAGGCCAGGCGTCTGCGTTCGGTACTCGACCGGCCGGTCTACGCGAGCAGTTTCTTTGTCGGCAACATGGCGCCAGCCACCTATGCCAGCATGATCGGCCAGCTCGGGCGTGACAGCGGCATCCGACTCTGGGTACAGGACGGGGCCGGAACCGGACGGCTCAACGTTGCCGAACGACAGGTCTATCTCGACGCGGTCAGTGACCGGGCCAACGATTGCCAGAACACTGCCGGCCGTGGCGTGGTGTACGAGCTGTTCATCCAGACCGGGGACGACACGGCGTTCAAGGCCAAGCCTGTACCCGTGGCAGAGGCGCGGCACATCCTGGACAAGCGCGCCGCCTGCGGCGGCGACAGCGTGTTCTTCTCGCTGCGCTATCTGCCCGCACTCAACGGCGTGCTGCCGTACTGAGTGCAGACACACTCAGATGCGCATTGCCACGAACAGTCCGCTGATCAGCACGACGACGGTCAGGCCGAAGCGCAGGCGCATGAACCATTGCGGGTAGTGGGTCGGATCGCTGCGGTTCAGCAGCACGTCGGCGCCGTACTGGGCGACGAACATCGCCAGCAACAGCCAGATGCCGACCCGCCACGGTGCAAGGATCGCCGCCCATGCGATCAACGGCGGCAGCACGGCCCAGCTCATGCGCATCCAGCGCTCACCGTTGTTCAGGTCCGGTTCGAGCCCGAGGGCCCAGTGCAGGCCGCCAAGAAAGCTCAGAATGCTGGCCGCATAGGCGAAGTAGGTTGTCAGAGCATGACCGCGGGTCAGCGGTTCCGCGCTCCACGCGAGAACGGCGAAGAAAATGAACGGCAGCAGCCCGGCCGTGCCGAGCACCAGTGCGGGCAGCGGAATGCGATCGCCGGGGCCGGCGTGCGAATGAAGCGAGAGTTGCATGACCGTCTCCGGTGAAGGACTCCGATACAGCTTGGAGTCGTCATTGCGCCGGGGGTTCATCGCCGTCGCCGGTGCTTGGGCGTACGATACGACAGGTCAAACAGGGAGAAAGGCATGATCAAGGGCATCATCAGTGACATGGATGGCGTGGTCTATCGCGGCAAGCAGCTGATTCCGGGGGCGCAGGCCTTCGTCAAGCGCCTGCTGGATGCCCAAACGCCGTTTCTGTTCCTGACCAACAACGCCGAACAGACGCCGCTGGACCTCAAGCTCAAGCTGCAGCAGCTGGGCATTCCGGGGCTGACGGAAGACAACTTCATCACCAGTGCCATGGCGACGGCGATGTTCCTCAAGCAGCAGAAAGCGCATGCGACGGTCTTCGTCGTCGGTGGCGGCGGCCTGATCAACGAGCTCTACAATGTCGGCTTTTCGATCTCCGAATCGCATCCGGACTATGTCGTGGTCAGCAAGACGACGAGTTTCTCGTTCGAGCAGCTGAAGAAAGCGGTGCGGTTGATCGATGGCGGTGCCAAGTTCATCGGCACCAATCCGGACATGATCGATCCGATCGAGGGCGGGCACGAGCCGGCCGCCGGGACTTTGCTGGCGGCGATCTCGGCCGCAACCGGCAAGCAGCCCTATATCGTCGGCAAGCCCAATGCGCTGATGATGATGCTTGCAGCACGCAAGCTCGGTCTGCATCCGGAAGAAGCGCTGATGGTCGGCGACCGAATGGACACCGACATTGTCGGCGGCATGGAGGCGGGGATGAAGACCGCGCTGGTGCTCTCGGGCGTGACCACGCAGGACATGATCGACGACTTTCCGTACCGGCCTGACTACGTGTTTCAGAACGTCGGCGAGATATCGCTCGAGGGACTGTAAAGCGCGTTGCCGAGCTCGGGGGCTAGCGACAGTACCGGTGCCGCAATCACCCGGTTGCGGCCGCAATGCTTGGCCCGGTAGAGCGCGGCATCGGCCTCGGTGAATGTTGCTTCCGCCGACGGGTCGGCATCGTGGCGCAGCGCCGCGACCCCGAACGAGGCAGTCACGCCCAGCGTGTGGCCGGCATGCTGGACCACCATGGCGGCGATTGCCTCGCAATAGCGCGTTGCCGCATCGGTGGCCGCTGCGAGCGTGGTTTCCGGCATCAGGATGGCGAATTCTTCGCCGCCGATACGGGCGACGAGGTCGGGCTGGCGCGACATCGACTGCAGCGTCGCACTGACCGCCCTGAGTACCGCATCACCGCCCGGATGTCCCCAGTTGTCGTTGATTGCCTTGAAGTAATCGAGGTCGACGAGAATCAGCGACACCGGGAGTTCGTAGCGCTGTGCCCGCAGGTGCTCCGCTTCGAGTTGTTGCATGAACACGCGCCGGTTGGCGAGGCCGGTCAGTCCGTCCGTCATGGCCAGCATCTTCAGTTCACGGCGCTGGCTGGAGACGACGATCAGCCCGCCGGCAAGGACGGCGCCCAGCGCAACGAGTGCCGCCAGCAAGACCAGCGTGAAACGGCCCGTTTCGATCAGCAGGACCCGCTGTGCTTCATCGGCCTTGGCGATGGCGTTGCTGGTTTCGAGCGAAATCAGGTTGACCAGCTGGCCACCGTCATCAAGCAGGGTGCGCATGCGTGCCCGGTTCGCCGGCTCGTTGTCGCCGTGCAGGACCAGCGTCCGCAGTTGCTGGAGGGTTGCATCCAGCTTGCCGCGGTACTGCTGCAGCCGGCTCAGGTGCAGGGGCGAGAGCGCGGCGCGGCGAAAGCTGGCTTCGACGAGGTCCAGCTGCAGCTTCAGCAATTCCTCGACGTTCTGGTAGGGCAGTATCACGTCGTCCGGGGTGCCGAGCATGCGTGCCTCGACCACCGAGTTGAGGCGCTCCCATACGGCCGAAAGGCGGGCACTGTGATAGCCGACGACGCTGGAGGGCTTGTCGAAGGTGCGCTGCATGCTGTTGAACACGGTCGCCGCGCTGGCGACGAGGGCCATGCCGATGATGAACAATGCACCCGAGAGCAGCAGGCTGGTCCGGTAGCGATAGCAGAACCGGCTTATTCGGCTGTAACCGGTTTGATCGAAACGAGATTCCAGATCCATAGCATTCCCCGGGTCGACTCGAGCGACGCCGTTTCGTCGGGCCACAGCAAGCGCAGCGGCCCCTTTTGTCTGATACCGATTTCACGCGTTTCAAACCGTGTGGCGATCAGCGGATCGCGCCGCAGCCATTCGGCGGCGTTGATGTCGATCGTGTAGCGGTCGGCCGCCGAGAAACGCAGCACCTTGCTGTTCGCAAGTCCGTAGCGTTTGAGTACGTCGTTGAGCCTGACCCCCTGAAAGGTGCCGCGTTCGCCCCAGATCAGCGCCAGCTTTACCTTGTAGTGCGGGAGTGATTCCAGATCGGCCAGCGTCAGCATGCGTACCTGCCGGCCATCGCCGATTCTCAGCACGACTTCACGGTTTGCCGGCGCCGGCCAGAGCTGGGGGTCGGGTTGTACGTCGGTCGCCGCTGCCCACGACGTCCCCTGAAGGAACAGCGCAGTCGTCGCGAGCGTCCATAGCGGGGCGTGGAAAATGCGCAAAATTTTGCGCATGGCGAAAGCTCCGACTAATTTTGCGAAATTATAAGTCTACAGTGTCAGGCAGATCTATTTAACTTCAGCTTTCGAGTCTAGTTTTGTCCGTACGCTTACCAGGACAATTCGGATGAGTGGCGGCCGTTCAGTGCAGTCGTTGCCGGCGGACCCAGATGCCCTCGGCGGTATACAGCACGATGGCAAGCCAGATCAGTGCAAAGCCGATGAACCTGGTCTGCCCGAACGGTTCGTGCCAGAGCCAGACGCCGAGCAGCAGCTGCACCGTTGGCCCGGTGTATTGCAGGATGCCGAGCAGCGATAGCGGAATGCGCCGGGCGCCGGCGGCAAAGAGCAGCAGCGGAATTGCGGTAATCGGTCCGGCCAGCAGGCACAGCAGCTGGACATTCGTGCCGGCAGTCACGAAACCGGCCTGACTGCTGCCGACCAGCCAGAGCAGGGCGCCGCCGGCAAACGGGAACAGCAGCAGTGTTTCCAGTGACAAGCCTTCGAGCGCACCGAGCGAAGCGGTTTTCCGCAGCAGGCCGTAAGTGCCGAAGGTGACGGCAAGCAGCAGGGCAATCCACGGCAACTGGCCGGTCTGCCACGTCAGCCAGCCGACGCCGGCTGCCGCGACGCCGATCGCCAGCCACTGGCCGGTGCGCAGCCGCTCTTTCAGGAACAGCACGCCGAACAGGACGTTGACCAGCGGATTGATGTAATAGCCGAGACTGGCATCGACAACCCGTCCGGCCTGAACGGCCCAGATGTAGGTGAACCAGTTGGCGCTGAGCAGCAGGGCCGAGGCCATGAAGCCCGCCAGCAGACCGGGTTGCTGCCGCAGTTGGCCCAGCCAGGCCCACTGGCGGCGGACCAAGAGGATCGCGCCAAGGAAAACCAGCGACCAGACCATCCGGTGCAGCAGAATTTCGCCGGCCGGAATACCGGTCAGCGCCTTGAGATAGACCGGCAGCAATCCCCAGATCAGGAAGGCCAGCGTCGCGTAAAGAATACCGATTTGCATGGAGACGGACAGCGGAGGTGGCTGTTCAGTCTAAGCCAGTGGCGGCAAACGCGAAGCGCACAGACTGCACCGTTTAGGGGCGGAGCAGTCGCGACATTCAGTGACCGCCGAGCGGGAGAACCGTCCGGCCGTAGGTTTCGTTCAGTACTTCGGCGATGGCCGTATAAACTGCCGATGCACCACAGACGATGCCGACGACGCCGGCACAGCGGGTCAAGGCCGGCGCGCCGGTGAACTCGGCCGCAGCGAGCAGGGCGAACAGTACCGTCAGCGTGCCGAACACCACGCGGGTGGCGATGCTGGCCCGCAGCGTGCCGGCAAACAGGCTCAGCGTGAACAGCCCCCACATCAGCATGTAGGCGCCCATGCCGGCCGCATTCTGTGCGTCGATCCAGCCGAGCTTCGGCAGGACGATCAGGGCGACCAGCGACAGCCAGAACATGCCGTACGAGGTGAAGGCAACGGTACCGAAGGTGTTGCCCTTTTTCCATTCCATGATCCCGGCAATCAGTTGCGCCAGCCCGCCATAGAAAATCCCCATGGCAAGAATCATGCTGCCAAGCGGAATCCAGCCGAGATTGGCAAAGTTGAGCAACACCGTGGTCATGCCGAAGCCGAGCAGGCCGAGCGGCGCAGGATTGGCGGTGGTGTCCTTGAATTGAACGAGCTGGATGTCCGACATGATGGTCCTGAGGTAATGAGGCCGGGCTGGCACCGGGCATAAAAAAGGCCTGCCGAGCTGGCAGGCCTTCGGGGTCGTGCGGATTATGCCGACCCCGTGGTCAGTGGCGATTGCGGCAGATCAAGGCCGGGTCAACCCAGTTGACCCAGTACGGCCCATTCACGGATCTGGCGCATCATCTCGATGTCCATTTGCCGGTACGCCGCCTTCAGGTAGGCAACGTAATTGGTCTCACCCTCGCTGGCGTTCGGGTCATGTTCCGGTACCGGCGTGTCGTAGACGAAACGCAGGAACAGGTGGCCTTCTTCCGGGGACTCGATCGTGATGAGCAGCGAGCCGCCCTGATGCTGGTCGCTGGCTTCGGTGTCGAAGCGGATGCGGGCATGCGGCGCAAGCATGATCCGGTCGCGCACGGTGAACTGCCCGAAGTCGACTTCCCGCAGCAACCAGTCACCGCCGCGCTCCAGCACGGCGACGCGTTCGATGTGCTCGAGAAAGCGTTGCGGTGCCTCGACGCGCAGCATCAGCCCATTCCACAGCTGGGTGGTCGTCAGCGCCACCACGGCCGGGTTGTTGGCATCGTTGACCTCGATCAGGTGCTCGAAACGCATATCGCGCGCGCCCGGTCAGTGATGGCGGCCGCCGCCGCCATGACGGCGTGGCGTGGAGAACAGCGCGGCAATCGGCGTGTTTTCGTTCGACGCCGGTTGCTGATGATCCCAGCGCGAGCTGTCGCCACCACCGCCTTGTTGACGGCGATTGCCGCCGCCCTGGCTGTTGCCACCACCGTTGCCGCGCGGCGCCCGATTACCGTCAACCGGACCGCCCTGGCGCTTCTGGCCTTGACCCTGGCCTTGACGCGCACCTTGCCCCTGGCCTTGGCCCTGGCGTTGACCTTGTCCCTGATTCTGGCCCTGACCTTGACCCTGGCCACGCGGCTTGTTGTTCTGGCCTTGCGGGCGGGGCTTGCGGGCCTGTTCGGTGTTGCCGTCCTGCGATTGCTGGCGTCGCGGCTGACGCTCGGCTTCGCCTTCGGCGCGGGGCTGACGCTGCTGTTGCGGACGCTGACCGCCACCGTTCTGGTTGCGACGCGGCTGCTGTTGCTGCTGGCCGCGGCGGCCTTGCAGGATCGGCTCCGGCTTGGCAGTCGGGTCCGGCTCGAAACCTTCGATGATTTCCTTCGGGATTTCGCGCTTGATCAGTCGCTCGATGTCGGCCAGCAGTTTGTGCTCGTCGACGCAGACCAGCGAGACCGCTTCGCCTTCGGCGCCGGCCCGGCCGGTACGGCCGATACGGTGTACGTAATCTTCGGGGACGTTTGGCAGTTCGTAGTTGACCACGTGCGGCAGTTCGTCGATGTCGATGCCGCGCGCGGCGATATCCGTCGCACAGAGCACCTGCAGCGTGCCGGCCTTGAATTCGGTCAGCGCACGGGTACGGGCGCTCTGGCTCTTGTTGCCGTGAATCGCCAGCGCGCTGATGCCGTCCTTGTCGAGCTGTTCGGCCAGCCGGTTCGCGCCGTGCTTGGTGCGGGTGAACACCAGCACCTGAAACCAGTTGTGCTGCTTGATCAGGTGCGCCAGCAGCTGGCGTTTCTTGTCGCGGTCGACCGGATAGACTTTCTGCGAAATCGTTTCGGCAGTGGCATTGCGGCGGGCCACTTCGATCAGTGCCGGATTGTCGAGCAGGCGGTCGGCCAGCGCCTTGATGTCATCCGAGAACGTGGCCGAGAACAGCAGGTTCTGACGCTTTTCCGGCAGCAGCGCCAGTACCTTCTTGATGTCGTGGATGAAACCCATGTCGAGCATGCGGTCGGCTTCGTCGAGGACCAGCGTGTCGATGTGGCTCAGGTCGACCGTTTTCTGCGACGCGTGGTCGAGCAGGCGGCCCGGCGTGGCGACGAGGATGTCGATGCGGCTCTTGAGGGCCTTGATCTGCGGATTGATGCTGACACCGCCGAACATCACCATCGATTTGACGTCGCTGTACTTGCCGTACACGCGGACGCTTTCCTCGACTTGGGCCGCGAGTTCGCGCGTCGGCGTCAGCACCAGCACGCGGATCTTGCCGTGATCGGTGGGGGTGCGGGCGAGCCGTTCAAGGATCGGCAGCAGAAAGCCGGCGGTTTTGCCGGTGCCGGTCTGGGCGCCGGCGAGCAGGTCACCGCCGTTGATGATGGCGGGAATGGCCTGGGTCTGGATCGGGGTCGGTTCGGTGTAGCCGGCATCTTGCACGGCGCGCACGAGTACGTCACTCAAGCCAAGGGAAGAGAAGGTCATAGACTATCCGGTGCGATCGGCCGGCCGCCTTTCACGGGCGCCAGTCTGCGGCAGATCTGGTATTTGGGTTGGTTCGGACTGGAACGACAACGGAGCGGTCACATGCCGGCTGGAGCCGGAACATTGCATCGGACCACTTTGAAACGGAATCGCATTATACGATAGCCCGGCGACAATGCCAGTGGCTTGTCGCCGGGAGGCAGGCGGAATATTACGCAGCGACCTTGTGGCGCACGATCACGCACTGGTAAACGCCGCCGAAATAGGTGCGCTTGTCCCAGCTGAACCGGTCGGCGTGGCTGGCATAGTGGCTGATGTCGTGCTGCCACAGGGCATTGGCAAACGGCTCGAGCCAGGCGTTGACCACCTTGAGGATCCAGCGGATCGGCTGCCACATCGCCGGCCTGTGATAGTCGACAAATACCGCTTTGCCGCCTTGCGGCAACTGCGCCAGCATGTGGTCGACAATCTCGCGTTTCTTGTGATCCGGCACTTCGTGCAGCAGGAAAAAGCTGCAGATGAGGTCATACGGCTGGTCGGCCGTATGTTTGGCCGCATCGGCGCGGATGACGCTGGCCCACGGCTTGCTCGCCAGCTTGGCCTCGCCGTGCGCCACCTGTGCCGGGGTGATGTCGGTCAGGTCGAACGCGCCGTTCGGGCCGACCTTGTCGGCGGCCCGGCTGACGAGGTCGCCGTAGACGTGGGCCACCTGCCAGACGCGCGTGCCCGGTTCGATCTCGTTCAGGTAAGCGCGCATCAGGCGCTGGTCGTTGCAGAACAGCAGCGTCTTGACCACCAGGTTGTGGTCGAGCCGGTCGACCTGCGACGGATTGACGTAGGCCCAGTCGTAGACATCGACCAGATAGTCGGGGACGCCGTCGTAGGCGGGGCCGGTCTTGCGGGGCGGGGCCAGGGTTTGCGTGGTCATCGAGCGCTCCTTGTGGTCAGGTTGGGACCAGCTTCGCTTGTCGATGGCATGACAACCTTGCGCTAAACCAAGTTTTTCCATCTGTAGTGACGGTGGCGGTACAACATCGTCACGGCTGGTGCAATCGGTCGAATGGCCTAGCGCCCGGAACGGGCTTACCAGGGAATGCTGCGACCGTCGTAGGCGATGAAACGGCCGGTGTCGGCGGGCTGCAGGGCGGCAATGACGGACTGCAGGCCCGCGACGGCGGTCGCCGTGTCGATCAGTGCATAGTCGCCGCCCATGGCCGTCCTCACCCAGCCCGGATGCAGCGCAACGCAACAGTGCCGGCCGGCCAGATCGCGTGCCATGCTGACGGTGGCCGCGTTCAGCGCGGCCTTGGCACTGCGGTAGTGATAGTCGCCACCGCTGCCGTTGTCGGTCATGCTGCCCATCCTGCTCGAGATGTTGGCAATCACGGCCTGGGGCGCAAGGCAGGGCAACAGTGCCTCGACGATCTTGACCGGTGCGATCGCATTGGTTGCCAGTGTGTTCAGCCAGGTGCCGACGTCGGTACCGCCAAGGCCTTGCATCACGCCACCGAAGATGCCAGCGTTATTGATGAGCAGGTCGATACGGGTGTTGCCGAGTGACGACGGCAGCGCGGCGACGGCCGGCCAGTCGGTCACGTCGAGCTGCAAGACGGTCAGCGCCGGCGTTGCGGCGAGATCGGCCAGGTCAGCCGGATTGCGGCAACCTGCCACGACACGCCAGCCGGATGCGAGATACTGGCGGACGAATTCGTGGCCGATGCCGCGACTGGCACCGGTAATGAACAGGGTCTTGGACATGCGGAACGATGGACTGAAGCGTAAAGACGCGAGCTTGCACGCCGTGATCCTGCTGTGCAAGGCGACGTTCGCACTCTGTGCGGTGGCGGGTGCGCACGCCGACGAGGTGTACAAGTGCCCTGACGGCAAGGGCGGGGTGGTTTATACGGAGGTCAAGTGCAAGGACGGCAAGCGTTTGTCCGATGCCAAGGGCTCGTTTTCGGTCGTCCCCGCACCGAAGCTGCTGCCGCCAACGCCCAGGGTCGAACCGACCCCGACGCCGATCAGCACCAGGACACGGGACGCGCCGCGGCGCACCGACCCAAATGCCGCGATGGTCGAAAACTGCAATGTCGACAATCCGGATTACGATCCGTACTTCTGCTCGCCGGGCAACCTCTGGTCGGTGTACGGGCAAGCCTACGGCCCCCCTTACGGTCCGCGGCCGAGACCGCCGTCTCCGCGTCCGCCCCGCCCCCCGCATCCGCCACACAAGCCTGAACAGCCGCCGGAAGTCGTCAAGCCGGTACCGGTTCAGCCACGGTCGTTCACGCGGCCGTAGTCAGCCGAAACGGACGCCCTGCGCCAGTGGCAGTGCATTGCCGTCGTTGAGTGTGTTGGTCGCGCGGCGCATGTAGTTTTTCCATGCGTCGGAGCCCGACTCCCGGCCGCCGCCGGTGTTCTTCTCGCCGCCGAAGGCGCCGCCGATTTCGGCGCCCGATGTTCCGACGTTGACGTTGGCGAGGCCGCAATCCGATCCTGCGGGACCGATGAAGGCGCCGGCTTCGCGCAGGTCGGTCGTGAAGATCGCACTCGACAGCCCTTGCGACACGGCGTTGTTCAGCGCGATCGCGTCGTCGAGCCGCGTGTAACGCATCAGGTAAAGCAGCGGCGCAAAGGTTTCTTGATGGACGATATCGGTCTGTTCGGGCATCGCCAGCAATGCGGGCCGCACGTAATGCCCGCCGCCCGGGACATTGCCGCCGGCGCGTACCTGACCGCCGCCGATCAGGACATGGCCGCCTTCATGTTCGGCGCGCATCAAGGCCGCCTGCATGTGGTTCAGCGCCGCTTCATCGATCAGGGGGCCCACCAGGGTCGCCGGCAGGCGAGGGTCGCCGACGCTCAGGTGCTGGTAGGCCGTGACCAGCTTCTCCTGCAGCTTCTCGGCCACGTCTTCGTGAACGAACAAGCGCCGCAGACTGGTGCAACGCTGGCCACAGGTGCCGGCCGCGGCAAACACGATGGCGCGGGCTGCGAGTTCCAGATCGGCGCTCGGGGTGACGATGGCCGCGTTGTTGCCGCCGAGTTCGAGCAGACTCCGGCCGAGGCGGGCTGCGACGCTCCGGGCCACCGTGCGCCCCATGCCGACCGAGCCGGTGGCCGAGACCAGTGCCACATGGGTGTCCGCAGCCAGCAGGGCACCGACGGTGGCATCCCCCTGTGCCAGCTGGACCATTCCGGCCGGCGCGTCGTCGAAGTCGTGCAGCACATCGAGCACCAGCGCGGTCGCAGCCAGCGCAGTCAGCGGCGTTTTTTCCGACGGCTTCCAGACCACGGCATTGCCGCACACCAGCGCCAGCATCGCATTCCAGGCCCAGACGGCAACGGGGAAGTTGAATGCGCTGATCACGCCGATCACGCCGAGTGGATGCCATTGCTCGAGCAGCCGGTGCTGCGCGCGTTCGCTGACGATGGTCAGGCCATGCAGCTGCCGTGACAGGCCGGTGGCGTAGTCGCAGACGTCGATCCATTCCTGGACCTCGCCCTCGGCTTCGCTGGCGATCTTGCCGGTCTCGAGCGTAATCAGTTGCGCCAGTGCGCGCTTGCGGGCACGGACCGCGTCGCCGATACGCCGGACGAGTTCGCCGCGCCGCGGCGCAGGAACGTTGCGCCACGCTTCGAAAGCAACGCTGGCACAACCGACCGCCGCCCTGACCTCGACCACGCTGGCCGGCAGCAGCTCGCCATGGCGGCATCCGTCGATGGGGCTCCGCAGGGGGCCAGGTGGCGTCGACGGGTAATGGGCAATGCCGTCGACGACGGCGCCCGGCCAGCAGTCGGCCTGTTGCCAGCGGTCAAGCCCCAGCGGGGCGACGAGATCGGTCAGGGTGTACATGGGAGCCTCCGCGTGACACGAATGCGTCAGATCGGGATTTCTTCGGCGTAACGGTCGATCGCGTAGTACCGGCCGAAGCGGTTGTCGAGAAAGTCGTCGAGCGGCACCTGCTCCTGCGCGACGAAACCGCGGGCATCGCCGCCGAGCCGGCCTTCGAAATGCAGGTCGAGCACCGCGCAGGCACTGGCGGCCGTGGTGAGCTGGATGGCGCTCCAAGCTTCGCCGAACAGTTCGCGGTGGTAGATCTTTCGCGCGTCGATGATCTGGCGGAACTGGCCGTCGATGTGGCCGGATACGGCGACGAAGATCAGCACGACATCCTGCAGCGTGATCGGAATGGCCTGCTCGAGCATGGTTTTCAGCTGCCGCCGGCCCGCGCGGCTGGTGCCGAGGCGCAGGCCGTTGACGAGGAAATCCATCAGGTAACGGTGGCCGGTGTAGCGGACGGTTTTGTAGTTGAGGGTGTGGACACGCTGCGCCAGCGTTTCGCACAGCGTGCCGAGCCCGCCCGACGTGTTGAACGCCTCGTACTCGAGTCCGTCGAGCGCAAAGTGTTCGAGCCCTTCGAGCGCCTGGACTTCGGTGCGCTGACCGTCAACGATTGCTTCGCAGGGGTTGCAGTATTCGTTGATCAGCCCGTCGGTCGACCAGGTCAGGTTGTACATGATCTGGTTGTTCGGATACTGCGGCAGCGCGCCGACGCGCATTTTCACGGTATCGAGCGAGTCGAAGCGACGGGCGAGGTCGGCGGCGAGGATGCCGATGAAGCCTGGCGCCAGGCCGCATTGCGGCATGAAGATCTGCCGGGGACCCGCCTGCGCGGCCAGTCGGCGGATCTTGCGCGTGGTGGCGACGTCCTCGGTCAGGTCGAAATAGCTGGCGCTGCTCGCCAGTGCGGCGCGGGCGATGGCCGGATTGGCGTCGAAGCTCGTTGCCGATAGTACGGCAGCTTGTCCCTGGAGACAGTCGGCCAGTTCGCCGGCGTCGCCTGCGCTGAGCTGGCGGATGCGAACGGGCGCGCGTGCGGCCACGCGCTGCAAGGCATTCGGGTCCCGGTCCGCAAGCGTCACGTCGTAATCGCCACTGTGGACCAGCAGTTTGGCGATACTGGCGCCGATCTTGCCTGCGCCGACAACCAGCACGCGCTTCATGTGCGGTGTCCACGATCGGTCGATTCGAAAATGCGGTTGGCACTGGCCGCGACGAAGCCCTGGTACAGCCGGCCGTCGATGTCGGGATAGCGACGGGCGAATTCGTAATAACAGGTCGGTACGACATGCGTTTCGCCCCCGGCAAAACTTACCGGCTGCCGGTCGGCGAGGGTGGCGGCCTGTTCGAGCAGTTCGGCCGGCGTGCCCTTGATCGCGCCACCGGCATTGTTGACGGCAAAGCCGGCGGTGCGGACTTGTTGCACCACGGCCTCAAGCGTCGTCGGCGTATGCAGCCGATGTACCGCGACGGTGAAATGGTTGGCATGCAGGCCGAGTGCAGCCAGCCAGCCGGCATATTCGCTTTCCTGCGCCAGCATCCGGTAGTCGCCGTAGCTGATCGCCGGCCAGACCCGTCCGGCCAGAAAAACGTCGGGGGTGGACGCCAGTGCGGGGTCGATCGCGTCGATGATCGGCGTCACCAGCGCCTGTGCGGCGCTTGAGAGTGCGCCGACGTGCAGCTCGGACAGGAAGACCAGCGGGTCGTCCGGATCTGCAGGGACGTAGCCCCAGGCGGACAGGTGCTTGTCGGGAAAGCTGTACGGTGCGTGGCGCCGGTAGCCGAGGTCGAACAGCCGGGTCTCGAGGCGCGCCAGGCTGAGCGGCCCGGTATCGAAGGTGCGGAAAGCCACGTGATCGTTGATGACCACCGGGTTGTCGGCCGCAAACAGTGCGTGGATAGCGGCCGATTGTGGCGCGATCGCAACGTGGTCGGCCCACAGTGCATCGAAAAACGCGGCGTTGCTCATGGTCGCTTCCCGAACGACGATGCTTCAGCATAGTGCGAGATGGCCGGTGCGCAGCCGGTGCCGCCGTTTGGTAATGGTGCCGGAATTGTGGGCATGCCGGTGCCATGCTCCGTTCCTGAATACGGGATTGAGCATGTTAAAAGTTGTGATTTGCAACCAATAAGTCATGCCATGGTAATCCATCACACGACGTCGGCCGATGGTGGGGATACTATCGACAGGTCCTTAACCGTACCTGACAACCTCGTGAGTTGCGCCATGAACGCCGTTGCAGATCTCCAGCCCCATTCGCTGTGGCAGCATTTCGCCACCCTGTGTCTCCATCCTCGTCCGTCCAAGCACGAGGCCGCCCTGCGCGACCATCTGCGCGACTGGGCGCAAGGGCGTGGCCTGGTTGCAGAGCTCGACGAGGCCGGCAACCTGCTGATCCGCAAGCCGGCCACGAAGGGCATGGAAAACTGCGTTGGCGTCGTACTGCAGGGGCATCTGGACATGGTGACCCAGCAGAACGAAGGGCGTGGCCACGACTTCCATCGTGACCCGATCCGCACGCAAATCGTCGACGGCTGGGTTCACGCCGACGGCACGACGCTCGGGGCCGACAACGGCATCGGTGTGGCTGCCGCACTGGCGCTGCTCGAGGCCGACGACGTGCCGCACGGCCCCCTCGAAGTACTGCTGACCGTCGACGAGGAGGCCGGCATGAGCGGCGTCCAGGGCCTGCGTGCCGGCTGGCTGCAGGGCAAGCTGTTGTTCAACCTCGATACCGAGGAGTGGGGGCAGTGCTACATCGGTTGCGCCGGCGGCGTCGACGTGACCTACAAGCGTTCGGTGCAGCTGGAACCGGTGTCGTCCGACTGGACGGCAATCGAAGTAGCGCTGACCGGTTTCCGCGGGGGGCATTCGGGCGCGGACATCCACAAGCCGCACGGCAATCCGATCCGAGCACTGGCGCATCTGGCGCTGGATGCGGCCGAGCGTTTCGGTGCGCGCGTCGTGTCGATGCGCGGTGGTACGCTGCGCAATGCGCTGGCACGCGAGGCCTTCGTGACGCTGGCGCTGCCGGCCGGGGCAGTGCCGTGGCTCGACGAAATGGTCGACCAGTGGCGCAACGGCTTGCAGGTGCGGTTCCGCCAGGTCGAACCCGGTGTCCGGCTGAGTGTCTCGCCGGCCGAAGCGGACAGGGCATTGAGCGAAAGCTGCACCCGCACGTCGATGGAGTTGCTGATTGCCGCGCATCACGGGGTGCTGCGCTGGAGCTCCGACATCGAAGGCGTGGTCGAAACATCGTCGAATCTGGGCGTGGTCCGCATCGATGCCGGGCACGGCTTCGAAGCGGTGTCGATGGCGCGTTCGCTGAACGCCTACGGTCTCGCCGACATCAAGCGCAAGATGCGCGCCATCGGCCGGCTTGCCGGCGCGGTGGTGATCGACAGCGGCGAGTATCCCGGCTGGGCACCCGATACGGCATCGCCGGCGCTGGCGCTGCTGCAGCGTGTCTACCGCGATCGGTTCGGTGGCGAGCTGGCCGTCGAGGTGATTCATGCCGGGCTCGAGTGCGGGCTGATTGCCGCAAAATATCCCGACATGGACATGGTGTCGTTCGGGCCGACGATACGCGGTGCGCATTCGCCGGACGAACGGGTCGAAATTGCATCGGTCGAACAATTCTGGTCGCTGCTGAAAGCGGCCGTGGCGGCCGCACCGACGGCCTGACCGTTCTCGGCTATGCTGGGGAGATTGCGACCCCGGAGCTTGCCGTGAACGACTTCCAACAGCCCGAATCAGGCGCGCCGGACGATCAGTCCCGGCGCGTTTTCATATCCGGCGCGATTGCAGCCGGCTTTGCGCTGGCGGTTCGGCCGGTGGCGGCAACGACCGTCGAGGCGGACGGCAGCGGGCTGCTGGCCGGCTCGGTGCAGATTCCGGTGGCCGACGGTGCCCTGTTGCCGGCTTATCGTGCCGCGCCGGAAGGGGCTAAGGGGCCGCTGCCGACCGTGATCGTCGTGCAGGAAGTTTTCGGCGTGCACGAACACATCCAGGCGGTATGCCGGAGGCTGGCCAAAAGCGGTTATCTGGCGATCGCCCCGGAGCTCTATTTCCGCCAGGGCGATCCACGCAAGTTTCCGGACATCGATCAACTGATGAAGCTGGTGCTCAGCGTGCCCGATGCGCAGGTGCTGGCCGATCTGGACGCCACGACGGGGTGGGCGGCACGCAACGGGGGTGACGCGCGGCGGATCGCGATGACCGGTTTCTGCTGGGGCGGGCGCATCGTCTGGCTGTATGCGGCCCGCAATCCGTCACTCAAGGCCGCGGTGGCCTGGTACGGCCGGCTGGCCGGAACGGCTTCCGCCAATACGCCCAAACAGCCGCTCGACGTGGCCGCGGACATTCGCGTGCCGGTGCTCGGGCTTTACGGCGGACAGGACAAGGGGATTCCGGCCGAGTCGGTCGCGCAGATGCGTGCGGCGCTGAAGGCGGCAAAGGCCCCCGCCGAAATCGTCGTTTACCCGGATGCCGGCCACGGGTTCAATGCAGATTACCGGCCCAGTTACAACGAGGCTGCGGCGCGTGACGGTTGGCAGAAGATGCTTGCCTGGTTCAGGCAGAACGGTGTCTGACTTATGAAAAAAGCCGGCGATGCCGGCTTTTTTCATGAGGCCATTTTCAATCCGACCACACCGGTCACGATCAGCGCAAGGAAGAACACCCGGACGGCCCCCAGCGGATCGCCGAACCAGATGATGCCGCCGATGGTGACGCCGACTGCACCGAGGCCGGTCCAGATCGCATAGGCGGTGCCGGCCGGAATGCCCTTCATGGCAAACGACAGCAGCGCCATGTTCAGAAACGACAGCCCGACCGAGCCGGCGATGATCCACGGGCTGGGGTGCAGCTGCACATACTTGAGCGACAGCGCCCAGACGATTTCGGTAAACACGGCGATGCCGAGTACGAGCCAGTAGTTGGTCATGATTGCTCCTGCGGATACGGGCTCGGAAACGATGCCCCGCCTCGGAAACCCGAAAGAGAGGCGGGCGCATGGGACGGGGATTCGCGGTCAGCGGCCGGCAAGCGACTCCAGCGCCGGTCCGGTCACGCGGCAGACGCGCCAGTCGGGCAGAACGGTGGCGCCGATCGACTCGTAGAACGCGATGGCATTGCTGTTCCAGTCGAGCACGCTCCATTCGAAGCGGCCGCAGCCGCGTTCGCGCGCCAGTTGTGCCAGATGGATCATGATCGCCTTGGCATAGCCGCGACCGCGGTATGCCGGGCGGACGTACAGGTCTTCCAGATACAGGCCGCGCCGGGTCAGGAAGGTCGAATAGTTGTGGAAATACAGTGCGAATGCCGCCGTCTCGCCGTCGGCTTCGCCGATCAGGCATTCGCAGGCCGGATGCGGGCCAAACAGGTCGTCATGCAGCTTTTCAATACTACCGGTCACCAGATGGCCGAGCTGCTCGAATTCGGCCAGTTCGCGGACCATCGCCAGGATGGCGGCGACATCGCCAGGGGTAGCGGGGCGGACGTTAAAGGACATTGCAAATCTCCACAAAAGCAAAACGGGCGGTTGAGGCCGCCCGTTTGATTACTGGTAGATACCTTGTTACTTCACTTGGCCGATCATGTACAGCGCAGCGGCCTTGAACTCGTCGTCGGAGCCCTGGTAGCCCCCCTTGGGCGGCATGGCGTTCAGGCCCTTGATGCCGATTGCAATCGCGGCATCGGCACCGTCCTTCAGGCGCGGACCCCATGCAGCCTTGTCGCCGAATTTCGGTGCACCGGCTGCGCCGCTGCCGTGGCAGGCAATGCAGGTCGATTCGTAGATTTCCTTGCCCTTGGTGGCCGGATCGACCGCGCCACCCGCACCGCCGGCAACCGGCGGTTCGGTGAACTTGGCGCCGCCGGCGTTGCCCATGAAGGCCACTGCACGTGCCACTTCCGCATCGGTCAGGTCGGGCGAGCCGCCGCGCGCCGGCATGGCGTTGAAACCGCCAATCGCATGCTTGACCAGCGTGTCGAAGCCCTTGGCGATGTGCGGCGCCCACGCGCCGGCGTCGCCGAACTTGGGCGACCCGGCCAGGCCGGTGCCGTGACAGGAGATACAGATCGCTTCGTACACCGACTTGCCGGAGCGCTGTCCCGGCGGCGCGCTGTCGACGATCTTGATGCCGCCAACCGGCTGCAGCCGTGCGGCGATCGCTTCGTTGGTCATCGTGGTGCTGCCGAGGTCGATACCGCTGCCCGCGGTGAACAGTTTCACCACGAGATAGATGAATACCGGAATACCGACGATCGCGGTCAGGATCAGACCGACGACGCTTTTTGCCGCAGATGCGTTGGAGCCGCTCATGCTGCCATCCCTATGCAATGTGAAGTCTTTGTTTGAGGAACTGCTGAAGTACCCATTTTTGTGGCGGCAATTATAACGGCAAAGGTGGCCGCCAGAAAGCCGTGTGTAGACGCACCAGCCTCTTCACGTTATGATCGCTCCCCTTGGCGTTGCGTCCGTAGCTCAGTTGGATAGAGTGTCAGTTTCCGAAGCTGAAGGTCACAGGTTCGATCCCTGTCGGGCGCGCCAGTAAAATCAAGGGCTTAACCTTAGCGGTTAGGCCCTTTTTGCGCTCGGTGCCCATCGCTTGCCTCGAACTGCTGGCGACAGACCGGCAGTCATTCCGGCCTCTCCTGGCCGGATCGGCGCGCCTCAGTCCCGGCATCGCACCGACTTCCATTCCGAGCAGTCTGTTTCCGTTTCCCGTACTTGCGAAATATTGTGGTGGCGTTATTAAAACGTCGGGATACGTGTTTATTCTTACGGCATATTGATCCGCTTGTCGTCATGCCCCTGATTGCCGCCGCCGTGTCGTCGTTGCAACGATTGTGGTCGCCGATTTAACTAATCCCGATGCAATGCCGCCTTGTTGTAGCAAGCCGGCAGGGTTTTGCGCGCCTTGGGCGCGCCAGCGCCGGCTTCGCGAGCCTTGCAACGGCAAACCTGCAGTCCGCGCCACCAGATGTTCCGTCTGTATTCATGCTGAAAGATTCGGGCGTGAATGTCTGGAAAATTCGGTCTGGATTTTGTTGGGATTTTGGTAAGCTTTTCAGCGCGTGGATCAAATGAATTTGTGTTGCTTTGCAGCATGAATGCGGCGGGCAAGGATATTGCGGATATCCGCGCGAACGCATTCGTGGCCAATTGAAACATGCGATGATGGTGCGACCGTTCGAGCGGATGGGCGCCCGAAACATGACGGCACGCAGCCGACAAAAGATGGGGTTGAAATGAGGGTCGAGGTTGCCATTCACCCGATGGTGCAGCGTCAGGGCGTGCTCGTCGTCGAAGACAGCACCCTGCAACGGACACATATCGTCGAGCAGCTGACCCTGCTTGGTGTGGAGCGCATCCACGAGGCCGGCGACGGCTTTGCCGCGCTCAATCTGGTCCGCAATCTGATGGTGCCGCCGGCGCTGATCGTGCTGGATATTGCACTGCCGGGGATCGACGGGCCGGAGGTGCTGGAACAACTGGCCGAGGACGGTTACCGCCCGGCGCTGGTGATTGCCAGCAATTCGGACAATGCACTGATTGCCAGTGTCGAGGATCAGGCACGCCGGCTGGGCTTCCATGTGCTGGGTGGCGTTCACAAGCCGATCCCGCTCGACGAGCTGGCATCGATGTTCACCGCGCTGGCAGAGCATCTGGCGCTTCGCGGGCCGCGCCCCGTACCGGGCCGCGCGACGATGACGGCGGACGGCTTGCGCGAAGCGCTGGATCGCCAGATGCTCCAGCCGCACTACCAGCCGAAGGTGGAGTTGCGGACCGGGCGGATTGCCGGGTTCGAAGCGCTGGCCAGAATCCACGATGCGGCCGGCGGGGTGATCCTGCCTTCGTCCTTCATTGCACTGGCCGAGGAACGTGGCCAAGTCGGCGAACTGACGCTGTACATGCTCGGTGCCGTGCTGGCCGACATGGTGACGTGGAAAAGCCGTGGCGCCGAGGCGTCGGTCTCGCTCAACCTGTCGCCGGTGTTGCTGCTGGACCACTGGCTCATCAGCGAGATCATTGCCCGGGTCGGGACGTCCGGCGTCTCGCCGCGCAAGCTGACCTTCGAAATCACCGAGGTCGTCCTTGCCGCGGACGTGCCGATGGTGCTCGAGTCGATCGGCCGCTTGCGGCAGGCCGGATTCGCGATTTCGATCGACGACTACGGCACCGGTTTCTCGTCGATGCAGCAACTGTCGCGGATTCCGTTTACCGAGCTCAAGATCGACCGCGTCTTCGTCACCGAAGCACCGGGCAAGCCGCATATGGCCGAGATCCTGCGGTCGACGTTCGAAATGGCGCGCAGCCTCGGGTTGTCGACGGTGGCGGAGGGCGTCGAGACCGCCGCCGAGCTGGCGATGCTCAAGGCGATGGGCTGCAACATCGTGCAGGGTTATCATTTCGGCGGTCCCGTTTCCGCTGTCGAGGTTTTCGACTGGGTTCGCGACAACGGCGACCGCGTTGCGGCGCTGTGCGAACAGGGAGAGGCGGAATCGCGCTGACCTGAACTGCGGACAATCGGGATTGAGGATCGGCTGATGCTTGAATCATGCATCCGGCATGAATCCCGGCTATTTTTACAGGCTCGCGGGCCAGGTTTTCACTGATGCAATTCACGCTACGTCCTACGGTCGCCTGGGCCGCAACAGGGGTGCTGATCCTCGTTGCGGCCTGTCTGTTTTCGCTCAAGCTGATTCACGATCAGGCACGGCAGTTTGCCGCGAGCCATCTGCGCGCGTCGCTGGACAAGACGGAGCCCTTGCTTGCGCGCTGGGGCGAAACGCATGCGCAGGAGGCGCATGTGCTGGCGTCGCAACCCGAAATGGCACGACCGGTAATTGCGCTGCTGAACGAGCCGTCGGCAGCGCGGCGCCAGCAGATGTTCGAGCGGCTGGAAGCACGCTGGCAGACCGGCTATCTGGCGCTGGGCTTCAGCGGCCTGTCGATCTGGACGGTGGACGGTGTCGCCGTCGGTGCGTCGCGCAAGTACGTCGTCGGTGAAAACGCGACCGGAGATGTTCGCGCGGTGCTGGAGCGGGCCGCGGCGCGTGACGGCGCGATTTCCAGACCGATCCGCTCCGAACGGCCGATGCCGCGCCGCGACCGCACGATGGCCAAAGCCGGTGCGCTTTACCAGCTGGCTTGCGCTGCGGTGCGGGACGAGCGTGCGCTCCGGGGTTACATCTGTTTGCGCATGGATGCCGAGCAGATGTTTTCCGATCTGCTGGCGATCGGTCGGGCTGGCCGCACCGGACAGGCGTACGCGATCAACGCCGCCGGCCTGCTGATTTCGCCCAGTCGCTTCAACACCCTGCCGGGCGAACGCGACAAGGAGGTCTGGGCCAGGGTGCCCGGTACGACGCGTGGCGACGGCGGGGCGACGCAGCAGCCGACCGATCCGCTGACGTTGATGGCCGCCAGCGTCATCCGCAACGGACGGGCCGAGCTGTTTGACGGTTATGTCGGCTACCGTGGCGAGGAGGTGCTCGGTGCGGGGCGCTGGCTCGACGACATGCACATGGGGCTGATCGTCGAGGAGGACGCCAGCGAGGTGTACTCGGCCTACCGGCTGGCGCGGAACGTGATTCTGGTGATGACCGGTCTGGCCATCGCGTTGCTGGCGCTCCTGACCTGGGCGTCGCAACGCTCGCGCCGGCAGATCCTGTCGCGGGAGCAACGGTTCACCTCGCTGATCCGGAACTTCCCTGCCGCGATTTCGGTCCGCGACGCGGCGGGCCGCTATCTGGTCGCCAATCCCTATACCCAGCAACTGCTCGGACTGAGCCGTCGCGAGATCATCGGCCGGCCCTGCGACGACATCCTGCCGCCGGCTGCGGCAGCGGAAATGCGCGCGCTGGACCGGCAGGTCTTCGTCAGTGGCGAGGTGCTCGACACGATGACGCAGGAAAGCGGCGAGCGCCGTTACCGCGTCATCCGGTTCCCGATTCCGGGCTGCGGGACCGATATCGAAGCGGTGGGGGTGGTCGCGATCGACGTGACCGAACAGCTGCAGACGACCCAGCGACTGCGCGAGCTCACCGACGATCTCGAGGCCGTGGTGAAGGTCCGCACGGCGGAGCTGGCTGCGGCCAAGGAACAGGCCGAAACGGCGTCGCAGGCCAAGGCGGATTTCCTCGCGAACATGAGTCACGAGATCCGCACGCCGATGAATGCGATGATCGGGCTGTCGCACCTCGCGCTGCAGCAGCAGGCGTCACCGCGGGCCCGGCAGTATCTCGAGCGCATCCGCGATTCGGGCCAGCACCTGCTTGGCATCGTCAACGACATTCTCGATTTTTCCAAGATCGAAGCCGGCGAGCTGGCATTGAACGAAGCGGACTTCGCGCTCGACCAGCTGGTCGACCACGTGATCTCGCTGGTCTGGGAAAAAGCCTACGACAAGGGTCTGGAAGTCCTGATCCAGATCGATCCGGACGTGCCGCTCGGCCTGGTCGGCGACCGCCTGCGCATCGGCCAGATCCTGATCAACTTCGTCAACAATGCGGTCAAGTTCACGCCGCACGGCGAGGTGGCCATCCACATCCGCGTCGTCGACGAGATCGGCCGCCGCCTGCGGGTACGTTTCGAAGTCCGCGATACCGGTATCGGCATTCCGCCGCATCGCCGCGGCGCGCTGTTCAAACCGTTCCAGCAACTGGACTCGTCGCTGGCGTTCAACGCCGAAGGCACCGGACTGG
Organism: Jeongeupia chitinilytica; assembly: GCF_014652315.1. GTDB lineage: Bacteria > Pseudomonadota > Gammaproteobacteria > Burkholderiales > Chitinibacteraceae > Jeongeupia > Jeongeupia chitinilytica. The sequence goes on from NZ_BMYO01000005.1 coordinate 131,418, forward strand.
GGCTGGTCATTTCCAAGCGCTTTGCCGAAGCCATGGGGGGCCATGTCGGCGTCGAGAGCACCGTCGGGGTCGGCAGTACGTTCTGGCTCGAACTCGATTTGCAGGAGTCGGAAGTCCGGCTGCCCGAGCATGTCCAGACGTTCGAGGCCGACGGCCGTTCGGTCCTGGTGGTCGACGACAACACCAGTGCACGGCGCGTTCTTGCCACCATGCTCCGGTCGATGTCGTTCTACGTCGGCGAGGCGCGCTCCGGTGACGAGGCGATCCAGGCCATTCTCTCTGCCGACCGCGCGGGCCGTCCGTACGAATTCGTGTTCGTCGACTGGAAAATGCCGGGCATGGACGGCCCGGCCGTGGCCGCGCGTATCCGCGATCTCGGTTTGCAAGGCAGCCATCCGCTGTTGATCGCGCTGCATCCCGGGCGCGGTGGCGAGGTCATCGACATGCCGCTGTCGTTCTCCGCGATCATCGACAAGCCGGTCACCTCGTCGGCCCTGCTCGAGACGCTGCAGACGCTGATTTTTCCGTCGTACGGAGATCTGGAGCCCGACTCGCGCGGTGGGGCGTGGGGGCCGATTTCCGAGGACTTCGGCAGCCTGCGCGGTCTGAAGGTCCTGCTGGCCGAAGACAACGAGGTCAACCAGGAGGTCGCGGTCGATCTGCTCAGCGTCGTCGGCGTCGAGGTCTCCATCGCCAAGGACGGTCATGCGGCGGTGGCGCTGGCGAGTACCGGCCGTTTTGACGTGGTACTGATGGATCTGCACATGCCGGTGCTCGACGGCATGGATGCGGCCGCCCATATCCGTGCCCAGCAGGCCCTGTCGACGCTGCCCATCGTTGCGCTGACCGCCAGCGCACATACCGCCATCCGCGAAAAGTGCCTGGCCATGGGCATGAACGACTTCATTACCAAGCCGATCGACCCGCACCTGCTGTTCACCACGCTGCGCAAATGGGACCGGCGTTTCGACGTTGCCGTCGACCCTGTACCGGTGGCGACCGCTCCGGTGGGGGCGACGGACGACGAGGTGCCGCGCATCGACGGGCTGGATGTCGACGGCGCGCTGCTGCGGCTGATGGGCCGCAAGCCGACCTACCTCAAGCTGCTGCGGAAGTTTTGCACCGATTACCCGGACATCGCCCGGCGCATCGCCGATGCCAAGTCCCGTGGCGACACGGTGCTGGCGGCAAGGCTGGCGCATTCGATCAAGTCGGTTGCGGCCACACTGGGTGCCGAGGCGCTGCGGATCATGTCGGCCCGGATCGAGGAGGGGCTGTCCACCGGTGCCGACATCGGTCCGGATCTGGTCGCCTTCGACGCCGAAGTCGTACGCCTGAGCGCGGCCATTCTTGCTGCCTTGCCGCCGGCCGAGGTCGGTGCCGAATGAGCCGGGCACAGGATTTCGCGGGATAAATCGGGGTAGATACGAAAATTATTTGATTCTGATTTAATGTTGGACGACGTCGTGTCGCCTTGTGTCAGTGACGGCATCTGAATGGATGTCGCTTCCAGAATGCTGAATCCACTGACAGAGGAAATTCCATCATGCTGAGCCTGCACACCAACGCCGCTTCGCTGTCCACCCAGAACAACCTGCACAACACCCAGAGCTCGCTGAGCACCTCGCTGAGCCGCCTCGGTACCGGTTACCGCATCAACTCGGCCATGGACGACGCGGCCGGCCTGCAGATCGCTACCCGTCTGAACGCACAGACCAGCGGCATGGCCGTGGCAATGCGCAACACCCAGAACGGCATCTCGATGATGCAGACCGCCGAAGGCGCGTTCAACGAAATGACCAACATCCTCACCCGGATGAAGGATCTGGCCACCCAGGCTGCCGACGCATCGTCGACCGCGACCGACCAGACCGCCATGCAGGCCGAGTACGACTCGCTCGGTCTCGAACTGTCGAACGTCATGAAGAACACCTCGTTCGGCGGCCAGTCGCTGCTGGACCCGACCGGCGGCAAGCTGGCCGGTGCCCTGAAGTTCCAGATCGGTGCCAGTGCTGCCGAAGTGATGGACGTTGACGTCAGCACCCAGCTGACCGCTGTCGATACCGCACTGACCGCCGTCAGCGGCAACTACACCGCTGCTGCAACCGGTACCGAGCTGACCGCAGCCGGTGGCGCCAACGGCCAGATCACCAAGCTGAGCACCGCGCTCGACAAGGTGGGCGAACTGCGTTCGGCCCTGGGTGCGAACTCCAACCGTCTCGACCACGTGTACAACAACCTGTCGAACATGAGCACCACGACGCAGGAAGCCCGTGGCCGCATCATGGACGTCGACTACGCCAGCGAAACCGCCAACATGACCACGCACCAGATGCTGATGCAGGCCGGCACGTCGATGCTGAAGCAAAGCAACAGCATGTCGCAGCTCGTCATGTCGCTGATGCAGTAAACGGCACTTCGCCTGTACCGAAAGCCAGCCGTTGTCACGGCTGGCTTTTTTCTTGACCGGAGCACCTCATGACCCCTGCGCTCAACCCGCTGTCGGCCCCCGTTGCCGCACCTTCCACCGGAGCCGCCACGCTGCCGCAAGGCGCGGCGCTGACCGTCGGCAGCCTGCTGCAGGTGACGATCGTGACCGGTCGCGAAGGCGACCGGCACCTGACCGGGCTGACCGACGCCGGCCAGCGGCTGGCCTTGCCGCAGCTCGCCGGGCGAGCGGTCGTTCCCGGTGACGTGCTGCTGCTGCGGGTGCTGGCAACCATGCCGCAGTTGCAACTGGCCGTGGTCGACGAAGCCCCGGCCGGCGCATCCGCGTCGGTGCCGCCGTCGTCCTATGCGATGCAGTCGGTCGATCAGCTCGCGTTGCGCCGGGTCGGCTGGGCCGCGCCCGACCTGATCGCTGTCGCGGCCGGCTGGCGCCTGCTGATGCAGACGCGCATGGCCACCGATGTCGATCCGCCGCAATTGCCGGGTGGTACGCCGCTGCCGGCCTGGCTGCTGCAGGCCGACGCCGGCGCCGCATTGCAACGGCCGCACGAGATGGGCGAGACCCGATGGCTGTATCCGGCTTTTGCGTGGGGCGGACTGCCGCTGACGCTGGGCCTGCTCGAGCCCGACGACAACACGCCGGTGCCGGAAGACGACGATGTCGAACCGGTGCTGTTGCTGACCGTGCAGTTGCCGGTGATCGGTCTGGTGGCGCTGGCGGTGATCCCGGCTGGCGTCGGCGTCAGGCTGCAGATCCGCGTGGCGTCGGTGACCGCCGGCGACCTGCTGCGCGCGCTCCAGCCTGCGCTGGCTGCAGCAACACTGCGCGCCGGCTGCACGCTGGTCGAGTGCCGGATCGGCACCGGGCGGGCGGGGCAGCGCGGAGGCTGGCGACTGCGGCGGCGTGCGGTGGCGCCGGGGTTGCTTGCGCCAAGGTTGTTCGACGTTGCCGCGCAGGTGTTGCAGGTACTGACCGTCGCGCATGCGCCGTAAGCGGTATCCGGCGCCGGTCGACGAACGTCAGCCCAGCGTGCCGACGATGCTGACGTCCTTGTTTTCCGGAATCTCGTTGTACGAGAGCACGGCCAGTCCCGGCGCGAACAGCCGGGCGTAGCGGGCCAGAATCGGCCGGATCTGCGGCATGACCAGCAGCAGCGGCGGCGTTGCCTGCTGTTTCATCTGCTCGCGGATGATCGGCATGTTGATCTGCAGCTGCGACAGCACATTCGGATCGACCGGATAGCTGTCGAGTGCCGCCTTGCCGGTCTGCTGCGCCTGGCTCAGCGCGCCGAGCAGGATGTTCTCGAGCGCCGCGGTCAGGTTGAAGGCCTTCATCTCCGGCTTCTGGCCGATCAGCCCGGTCACGATCTGCCGGCGCAGGGTGCAGCGGACTTCGGCGGCGAGCAGGATCGGGTCCTTGGTGGTTTCGGAGGCATCGAGCAGCGTGGTGGCAATCGGTTCGATGTCCTTCAGCGAGACGCCTTCGGTCAGCAGCGTGCGGAACACCTTGAGCAACTGCGTGTGCGTCATGGCCTTTTCCAGCGCCGCGGCGAGCTTGGGCGACAGCGCGGCCAGCCGTTCGAGCAGCGCGGCCACGTCGTCGTGGCGGAACAGCTCGGGCAGGTATTCGCGGATGACCTTGCTCAGGTGCGTGGCGACGACGCTCGGGCAGTCGACGACCTGATAGCCGAGGCCGAGCGCATGCGCCTTGTCTTCCGGCTGGATCCAGATTACCGGCAGGTTGTACGCCGGGTCCATGCCCGGAATGCCGTCGACCTCGCCGAACAGGTGCGGCGACGGAATCGCCATCAGCCGGTCGGCGTGGACTTCGGCCTGGACGATGGCCGAGCCGTTGAGCTGGATCACGTACTGCGACGGGTTGACGCCCAGATCGTCACGGACGCCGATCGGTGGCAGCAATACCCCGAGGGTATCGCCCAGGCTCTGGCGCACGCCCTGGGTCCGCTTGAGCAACGGCGCGCCATTGGCCTTGTCGATCATGCCGACCAGCTTGTAGCCGAGCGAGACCGTCAGGACTTCGATGTAGGGAATGCTGGTCCAGTCGGGCTCCGCTTGCGGATTGCCGAGCAGCGCCTGCTCGATGGCCTGGGTATTGCTGCTCGGTGCCGCCGGCTCGCGCCCGGCCAGGCGCCATGCGACGTAGGCCAGCAGGATGGCGAAGGACAGGAAGGGCAGCCACGGCATGCCCGGGATGATGGCCAGCACGACCATCATCGCCGCCGAGCTGTACAGTACCGTCGGCGAGGTCAGCAGCTGCGAGCCGACCTGCTGCTCCAGATCGCCGTTGGCATCGCTGACGCGGGTGACGATGATCGCCGCGGCCGCCGACAGCAGCAGCGCCGGAATCTGTGCGACCAGACCGTCGCCGATGGTCAGCAGTGCGTACTGCTTGAACGCTTCGGCGAAGCTCAGGTCGTGCATCAGTGCGCCGATGGCGACACCGCCGATCATGTTGATCAGCAGGATCAGGATGCCGGCGATCGCGTCGCCGCGGACGAACTTGGATGCGCCGTCCATTGCGCCGTGGAAGTCGGCTTCGGCTGCCACTTCACGGCGGCGGGCCTGCGCTTTTTCCTGATTGATCAGCCCGGCATTCAGGTCGGCGTCGATCGCCATCTGCTTGCCCGGCAGCGCATCGAGCGTGAAGCGCGCCGACACTTCGGAGATTCGCTCGGCGCCCTTGGTGACGACGACGAAGTTGATGATCATCAGGATGACGAACACCACCAGACCGACGACGAAGTTGCCGCCGATCACCACCTTGCCGAACGATTCGATCACCTGGCCGGCGGCGTGGGTGCCTTCGTGGCCGTGCAGCAGCACGACCCGGGTCGACGCGACGTTGAGCATCAGCCGCATCAGCGTCGTCGCGAGGATGATCGTCGGGAAGACCGAGAAGTCCAGCGGCCGCTTGACCGACACGCTGCTGAGGATCACCACGATCGCCAGCACGATGTTGAACGTGAACAGCACGTCCAGCACCATCGGCGGCAGCGGCAGGATCAGCATCGACAGGATGGCCAGCAGGAACAGCGGCGTGGCGATTTTCTGCTTGGCGAGGTCGGCGAGGAGTCGGGTCAGGTCGTTCATGTTCGGGCCTTGGGCAACAGGTCTTCCGGAATGGTGAAGTCGGTCGGCATCGCGGGTTGCGACTTGCGCCGGCCGTGGCGGAAAGCGTCGAGCTGCAGCACGTAGGTCAGCACCTGCGCGACGGCGTTGTACAGCGCCGCCGGGATCTGCTGGTTGACCTGGCTGGTGTGGTAGATCGCCCGGGCGAGTGGCGGTAGCGGCAGCACTTCGATGTCGTGTTCCTTTGCCAGCTCGCGGATGTACAGCGCCATTTCGTCGACACCCTTGGCGACGACGAAGGGCGCTTCGGCGCGGTTCTCGTCGTACTTGAGTGCAACCGAGTAGTGGGTCGGATTGACGATGACGACGTCGGCGCCGGGCACCGCCTTGCGCAGGCTGCGCTGGGCGATCTGCCGCTGCAGCTGGCGGATGCGGTTGCGCACCTCGGGCCGGCCTTCGGATGTCTTGTATTCGTCCTTCTGCTCCTGCTTGGTCATGCGCTGGCTGCGCAGGAACAGCAGGATCTGCACCGGCAGGTCGATCAGCGCGAAGGCGATGAAGATCAGGCACAGCAGCATGATCGAATCCATCAGCAGATCGGCGCCGCGGGCAATCGCCAGTCCGAGCGGCAGGCCCTGCAACTGCAGGAAGTCGCCGACGCGCGACGTGCACACGTGCCAGATCAGCGCGCCGAGCACCACGGCCTTCAGGATCGACAGCCCGACCTGCGAGTAGTGCTTGGCCGAGACCATCCGGCCCAGGTTGGCCAGCGGATTCATCCGCTCGAACTTGGGCAGCCAGTGCGAGGCGTTGAAGACCCAGCCGCCGGGGATCATCCCGGCGATGATGGCGGCCAGCGGCACGACACAGAGCGGCAGCACCATCTTGACCAGCAGCCACATTGTCACCGGAAACAGTGCGCTCCAGCTGTTGTCGAGCGCGCCGTCACCGGACACGTTGGCGAAACTGAGCACGAACAGCCGGCGGAAGTCCTCCAGATAGCCGGGCATCAGCACCAGCAGCAGCTTCAGGCTGGCGAAGATGCCGATCGCGGTCGCGACGTCGCGCGAACGGGCAACCTGACCCTGCTCGCGCGCCTTGCGCAGCTTCTGCGCCGAGGCCTTTTCGGACTTGTCGGCCGACGACGCTTCAGCCATGCGGACCTGCCGCGAGCCGCTGGTTGAGCAGGTCGAGTACCTGTTCGGTCAGCCGGAGGTAGTGGTCGGGCAGCGTGCGGATCAGCATCGCCAGCATGAACAGGCCGAACAGCGTGACTACCGAGAAGCCGAGCGAGAACAGGTTCAGCGTCGGCGCGACGCGGTTGAGCAGACCGAAGCCGAGCTGGACGACCATGGCCGAGAAGATCACCGGGATCGCCAGCAGCAGTGCCGCCGAAAACACCCAGGCGACGTTGTAGGCGATGTCCTGCAAGGACAGCAGGTCGATGCCGCCACCGACGGGCCAGCGGGCAAAGCTGGTGTAGACGATGTTGACGAGCACCAGATGCCCGTCAATCGAGAAGAACACCAGAATGCACAGGATGTAGAGCAGGCTCGACACGACGTCGGACGACGAGCCGTTCATGGGGTCGTTCATCACCGCCATGCTCAGCCCCATCTGCGACGAGGTGACGAATCCGAGCAGCATGATCGCCGCCATGCTCAGGTGGAACGCCAGCCCGAACACCGCGCCGATGACGACCTGTTCGATCGCGACGACGATGCCGCGCGCCGAGAACGGGTCGATGTGCGTCGCAGCCTGCAGCGCCGGCAGGGTCACGATCGCCAGTCCGAGCGCAAGCAGCACCCGCACGCGTACCGGCACCATGCCGTCACCGAGGATGGGCGCCATCGAGAACGCCGCCATGAAGCGGCAGAACGGCCACCACACCGCGGCGAGCAGGTCGGGAAGCGCCTTGGCGATCGCGTCCATTGGCGGAATCAGCCGACCAGTTGCGCCGCGCGCTGGAAGATTTCCACGCAGAAATCCATCAGGTAGCTGGTGATCCACGAACCGGCAAGGCTCAGCGCCAGCAGCGTCACCAGCAGCCGGGGCAGGAAGCTCAGCGTCTGCTCGTTGATCTGCGTGGCGGCCTGGAACAGGCTGACCAGCAGACCGACGATCAGCCCCGGCGCCACCAGTACGGTGACGAGCAGCATCACCGCGTGCAGCGCGGAGGTAACGACGTCGACGGCGATATCGGGAGTCAACATTCAGTAGGCCTGTATGCTGGAAACGAGGGTGTTGACGGTCAGCGTCCAGCCGTCGACGAGCACGAACATCAGGAGCTTGAGCGGCAGCGAGATCACCAGCGGCGAAAGCATCATCATCCCCATCGCCATCAGCACCGACGACACGACAAGGTCGATGACGAGGAAGGGGATGAACAGCATGCAGCCGATCTGGAATGCGGTTTTCAGCTCGCTGAGCACGAAGGCGGCAAGCTTGACCGTGAACGAGTAGTCGGCCGGCTTCGCAACCGGCGGCTCGCCGGCCAGCTTGGCCACCTGCAGCAGTGCGCTCTTGCCGGTCTGCGCCAGCATGAAGCGCGAGACCGGTGCTTCGGCGATCAGCAGTGCTTCCTGCATGCCGATCTTGTCGGCGTCGTAGGGCACGAAGGCCTTGTTCCAGACTTCCAGCCCCACCGGCCGCATCACCAGCAGCGTCAGGATCAGCGCCACGCCGGTGACGATGCGGTTGGGCAGGCCCTGTTGCAGCCCGAGCGCCTGACGCAGCAGCGACAGCACGATCACGAAGCGGGTGAAGCTCGTCATCATCAACACCATCACGGGCAGCAGCCCGAGCAGCGTCATGATGATCAGCACCTGCGTCTTGACGGTGAAGTCGGTCGACGCGCCGCCGCTGCCGGCGCTGAACAGCGGCACCGACGCCGCGACGGCGGGGTGGGCGAGCAGGGCGGCGGTCGCGCCCAGCAGCGCCAGCCGGATCAGGCCGTGCCGGGTCATGGTGCGAGCGTGTCCAGATCGAGGTGTTCCATCTCGACGACCTTGAGGCCGTAGTTCTCGCCCGAGACCACGACTTCGGCGCGACCGACCGGCGTGCCGTTGACCTTGATCACCAGCGGCTCGCCGGCGAGCTTGTTGAGCTCGAGTACCGAACCCTGTTCGATCGCCAGCAGCTCGTACAGCGAGATTTTGGTCGAGCCGACCTCGAGCGTCACGGTGACCGGAATCTTGCGCAGCATCTGCGAGAGGTCGCGGCGCGGTTTGGCCGGTGCTGCGGGCGTTTCGGCCGGCTCGTCGAACAGCGCGTCGTCCGGAATGACGCCATCGAGCATGGTGTTGAGGTCGATCTGATCGCTGATGTCCATGACTTAGTCCAGATGTTCGAAAGAGGTGAGCCACAGCTTGCCGTTGTGTTCGGCGACCGAGGCGGTGAAGAACGGCGAATCGTCGACCAGCACTTCGGCCGGGCCGATGCTGACCGGGATGACGTCGCCGACGCGGGTGTCGAGGATCTCGCCCAGCGACATTTCCATCGTCAGCAGCCGCGTGGTCAGCGTGATCTGCAGCTGGCTGGCCAGCGGCACGGAAGCCGGCTTGCTGCCGGATTCCCGCTTGCGGCGCTGGCTGACGCTCGCCAGCAGGCGCGACAGCCACGCGTCGTCGAGCGCGAACCACAGCGTGCCGTCGAGGTCGCGCACGTCGTCGCGCAGGTCGACCCGCAGCCCGAGTGCCGATGCCGGTTTGCCGTGATGATCGAGCCGGAAGCCGCCGTGGCCGTCGGTGACCGAGGCGTCCAGACAGCCGACCAGTACGTCGAGCAGGTCGATGCCCAGCATCGCGGCGAGTCGCAGTTCGGTTTCGGTTTCCGGCACGCTGTCGGTGGCGGGCGCCGACTGGCCGCCGGCTTCCTTGCCGCCGTAGCGGTAATCGAGCCAGCTCAGCAGCAGCGCGCGGTCCGGTGCAAAGCAGATGCGGCCGGTGGCGGAGCGGAAATGCCGCCATTTGCCGGCTGGACCGATTTCGTCGGGGCGGCAGACGGCCAGCCGCGTGACGGCGATCTGTGCGCCGTAGCGGCGGTTGAAACGGCGCTCGAAATAACCGGCGATCTGCTCGCGCAAGCCGTTGGTGAAGCTGCCGAGCAGGTGGAAAGGGCGGCCCAGCGTGCACGGATCCACCGGCAGGTAGCCCGCCGTGGCGTCAGGGCTGATCAGCTTGGTTTTGGTCGTCGGCACGTTGATCCACTCATTGGGTTTTGCGCGCTCCCGCTGCAACCGCACCGTGCCCGTTCGGGCTGCGGCGGTCATGGACGGATGAGGGGACCGGCTGTCCGTGCCTGATGTCTGCCGTGTCGGCAATGCGGGGCCCGGACGTTACGCCTTGATTCTTAAATACCGCCGGGGAAATACCCAGAGTGGAACTACTCAGTGCGCATGAGTAGTTCCACCCTGATCGCGATCGGCGCCGGCTAGAGGAAGAGCCGGACGAGTTCGACCGTCGAGGTGACGTGCAGCTTGGCCATGATGCGCGCTCGGTGGTTTTCGACCGTGCGGATGCTGATGCCCTGCGCTTCGGAAATCTCGCGGCTGGGCTTGCCGGCGACGACGAGTTCGACGATTTCCGCTTCCTTGCTGGTCAGCAGCGCAATGCGGGCCTGCCGGGCGGCCAGCGCCAGCCGCTTCGAGTGCAGGCTGACGCTTTTGGCCAGTGCGGCGTTGACGCGCTCGACCAGCGTGTAGCCGTTCACCGGCTTCTCGATGAAATCGAAGGCCCCGCTGCGCATCGCCTCGACCACGGCGGCGATTTCGGACACACCGGTCAGGAACACGATCGGCGGCGGGACGAGATGGGTCTGGACGAGCTTCTTCTGCATCTCCAGCCCCGACAGCTCGGGCATGACGATGTCGGAAATCACGCACTCGACCGGCCTCGGCGAATAGCGCTGCAGGAAGGTGACCGGCGAGTCGAACAGCTGCACTTCGGCGCCGAGGCTGCCGAGCATGTCCTTGATGGCTTCGAGCATGAAGTCGTCGTCGTCGATCACGTAGATCGTCTTGGCGGATCGCCCTGCGCTGAAGGTGCCTTGCATCGGATTCGTGCTCCAGAAGAGGGATGCCCCGTTCCGTGGCGGACGGCCCGGATGGCGGGGAGGTTGTTACCGGAAATTATAGGCGGGGTGCCCCCGGCGGACCGTATCCAAGGGTGGCAAGCGGCCAGACTGTACCGGATGCCGCTGGTGGGAAATACCTAGGCGGGGTGAGTGTTTCTACTCTGTCTGGCGTCATTGCCCTCGGCAACAATCCACCCCACAAAGAAGCATTGCCTGCAGCGCAGCATGGGCTGAAAAAAGCGGGCAGGAAGACGGATTGAAGCGGGAGCGAATCGAATGGCCAGTGGCTTGACCTCGGGTGTGGGGCAGCAGATCGGTGCCGATCTGATGCAGATCCGCAGCAGCATTGCGCGTGCCGGTCACGACGCCGACATCCTGCCGTCCGCCATGGACGGACAGGCCGGGCAGCCGGTGGATTTTTCGGATGTCCTCAAGGCGGCGGTGCGCGGCACCGACGACAAGGAACGTCTCGCCAGCACCCGGATGGCCGACGTCGATGCCGGCAAGAGCGACGATCTGGTCGGCGCGATGCTCGCCAGCCAGGAAGCCAGCCTGTCGTTTTCGATGCTGATGCAGGTGCGCAACAAGGTGGTGGGGGCGATGGACGACCTCATCAAGATGCAGCTCTAAAGGAACGGACACGCCGTGATCGCAACGCTCAAATCGGGCCTTGGCCGCCTTCGTGCCGATGGCGCAAAGCTGCCGCCGCTGCCGTCGTCGTTCTTCAAGCGCCTCGCGCCCATCGTCGTACTGGCGATCGGCATCACCGCGCTGGTGCTGATGTACTTCTGGCGCGATCAGGCCGGCTACAAGCCGGTGTTCGGCGCACGCGAAAGCGTCTCGGCCGCCGACATGATGTCGGTGCTCGATGCCGAACACGTGCCGTACCGCATCCATCCGGAAAGCGGTCAGGTGCTGGTGCCAGCCGACGCGCTCGGCAAGGCGCGCATGCTGCTCGCTGCCAAGGGCGTCGTCGCCAAGCTCCCGGCCGGGCTCGAGCTGATGGACAAGAACGATCCGCTCGGCGTCAGCCAGTTCGTCCAGGACGTGCGTTTCCGCCGCGGCCTCGAAGGCGAGCTGGTGCAGAGCATCATGGCGCTCAACGAGGTCGAACACGCCCGCGTGCACCTGTCGATCGCCAAATCGTCGTCTTTCGTCGTCAGCGACGGTGAAAAGAGTTCGGCGTCGGTCGTGGTGACGCTCAAGCCGGGCGCCAAGCTCGGCCGCGAACAGATCGCCGCAATCATCAATCTGGTGGCTGGCAGCGTCGCCAGCCTCGATCCGCAGCGCGTGACGCTGGTCGATCAGGCCGGCAACTACCTGTCGTCGAAGGTCGACCTGAGCGAAGGCGGTGCGGTCGGTGCCGCCAGTGGCGAAGAGGCCGGCGACAAGTACCGGAACGAAGCGCTGAACAACATCCGCGAACTGCTGGCGCCGGCGCTCGGCGGCGACAACTACAAGGCCAGCGTGACCGCCGAGGTCGATACCGACCGGGTCGAGGAAACGCGCGAACAGTACGGCGAAACGCCCAAAGTCACCAATGAGGCGACGCGCGACGAACAGAGCAGCAGCGAGCTGGCGATGGGGATTCCCGGTTCGCTCAGCAACCGTCCGGCCGCCGCCAATGCCAGCAAGCCGCAGGCCGCCGGCGGCGATGCCGGCCCGCGCAAGAACGCCACGACGCGCCAGTACGCCTACGACCGCAACGTGGTGCAGATCAAGCGCAGCCGCGACCGGCTCAAGCGGCTCAACGTCGCCGTGGTGCTGAACAACGCCGCCGCGCCGGTGCCGGCCAAGGGCTGGACGCCGGAGCAGCTGGCCAACATCGACCGCATCCTGCGCAACGGTCTCGGCATCGACGCCGAACGCGGCGACAAGCTGGTCGTGTCGACGCTGGCCTTCCCGGCGAAGCCGGTTCTGGCGCGCTGGTGGGAAGAGCGCGACACGATGGTCGACATCGGCAGCTACGCGATCCAGGGTGTGGTGCTGCTGCTGGTCTTCCTGCTGGTGATCCGTCCGCTGCTGAAAATCCTCCGCGACTGGGTTTCGCCGGCACACGGCGAGCAGGCGCTGCGCGAAGTGCAGCTGGCCGAGCCGCAACTGCTGGCCGCTGCTGCTGCCGGCGCAGCGCCGGTTGCGGCTGCTGCGACCGCGCTGCCGGACCGCAGTGCCGGCGCCGGCCAGATGCCGGTGGTGCCGCTGCTGGAAAACTACGATCTGCCGCCGGCCGGTTCGAGCGTCGACGTGCTGGTCGATCACCTGAAAACGCTCGCCAACAAGGAGCCGGAACGGGTGGCCGAAGTCGTCAAACAATGGGTGCAGAAGAATGGACGAGTCAGTTAATTCCGCCAGTGCGCCGTCTGCCGACGGCCTGCCGACGCCGGTCGAACGCGCCGCCATCGTGCTCCTGAGCATGGGCGAGGAGTCGGCCGCGGCAGTGCTGCGCTGCCTGTCGCGCGAAGAGCTGATGGAAGTCACGCAGGTGATGTCGCGGATGAGCGGGCTTAAGGTCGACGTGGTCAAGAACTCGATCCAGCGTTTTTTCGACGACTACCGCCAGCAGAGCGGCGTGCATGGCGCCTCGCGCAACTTCCTGCAGCGCTCGCTCGATCTGGCGCTGGGCAGCGACATCGCCAACGGCGTGCTCAACAGCATCTACGGCGATGCGATCCGGCCGAAAATGGCCCGCCTGCAGTGGGTGCAGCCGCAATGGCTGGCCGAACACATCGGTAACGAACACGTGCGCATGCAGGCCGTTTTCCTTGCCTTCCTGCCGCCCGCGCTGGCCGGGCAGGTGATCGAGGCGCTGCCGTTGCACAGCCGTGATCTGGTGCTGGTCAACATCGCCCGGCTCAAGGAAGTCGATCGCGACCTGCTGATCGAGCTGGAAGAGGTCGTCAACCGCTGCCTGAACAGCCTCGGCATGCAGAGCGCGCTGGTCGAGGGCGTGCGCCAGGCCGCCGAAATCATCAACCGTCTGCCCGGCGACAAGGCGCAGATGGTCGAACTGCTGCGTGCGCACGATCCGGACGTGGTCAGCGAGATCGAAACCAGCATGTACGACTTCTTCATCCTGTCGCGCCAGACCGAAGCGGTCATTACCCGCGTGATGGAAGACGTGCCGCTCGAGCTGTGGGTGATCGCGCTCAAGGGGGCCGAGCCTTCGGTGCGCAACGCCATCGTCCAGGCGATGCCGCGACGCCAGGCACAGAGCTTCGAAGACATGGTGCGCCGTTCCGGCCCGGTGCCACTGAGCCGGATCGAGCAGGTGCGCCAGGACATCATGGCGCAGGTCAAGCGCCTTGCCGACGGTGGCGAGGTCGACCTGCAGCTGTTTGCCGAGGAAGTCGTCGAGTGAAGGCCTGTCGCCCTTACCGCTTTCCGCCGCTGTCGCAGAAAGCCGGCGCACTGGTCCGCCAGGGCGACGCTGCGCAGGTGCAAGCGTCGCTGGCCGAGGGATTCCAGCAGGGTATGGATACCGGCTATCGCGAGGGCTTTGAAAGCGGCTTGGGCAACGGTCGCGCCGAAGGCTTCGTGCAGGGGCGTGCTGACGGGCTGGTGCAAGGCGTGACCGAAGCCAGGCAGGAAATGCAGGCGCGTTTCGACGTGCTGACGCGGCCGCTCGATACCGCGCTGACCGAGGTCAGGGCGCTGCAGGCCGATTATCAGGCGGCACTGCGCAAGGAAGTGGTCGATCTGGTCGCCAAGGTGGCAAGACAGGTGATCCGCTGCGAGCTGGCCCTGCAGCCGGTGCAGTTGCTGGCGCTCGTCGACGAAACGCTGGCATCGATGCCGCCGGCACCGAACGGTGTCGAGGTCTACCTGAACCCCGAGGAGTGCCAGCGGATCCGCGAACTGGCGCCGGAACGCGCACAGCAGTGGTCGCTGATCCCGGACGCGCGGCTCGAGCCGGGCGAATGCCGGGTCAAGGCCGGCGGGCAGGAGGCCGACGCAGGCTGTCGCCAGCGACTCGATGCCTTCATGGAACAGGTCACCAGCCAGTTGCTCGGTGTGCCGGATACCAGCGAGTAAACCGCCATGATCGCCGATGCCCTGCGTGCGCTCGAACTCAATGACGTACCGGTCGCCAAGCTGACCGGGCGGCTGTCCGGCGCGACCGGCCTGTTGCTGGAAAGCACCGGTTGCCAGCTCGAAACCGGCCAGCATTGCCGGATCGAGACCGCGTCGGGCGAGTGGCTGGATGCGCAGGTGGTCGGTTTCCGGCAGGAGGTGTCCTACCTGATGCCGTTCAAGAAGCCGGTTGGCCTCAGCACCGGCGCACGCGTGCTGCCGAACCCGGAGGCCGGGCAGCTGCTGATCGGGCCGTCGTGGCTCGGGCGCGTCGTCAACGGTCTGGGCGAGCCGCTCGATGGTCGCGGCAAGCTTGGTGGCGAGCACGTGCTCGATCCGCATCCGCCGCGGGTCAATCCGCTGAAGAAAAAACCGGTGAGCGAGATCCTCGACGTCGGCGTGCGCAGCATCAACGGCCTGCTGACGCTCGGCCGCGGCCAGCGCGTCGGCCTGTTCGCCGGCAGCGGCGTCGGCAAGAGCGTGCTGCTCGGCATGATCACCCGCCAGACCGAGGCCGATGTCGTTGTCGTCGGGCTGATCGGCGAGCGCGGCCGCGAGGTGCGCGAGTTCGTCGATCACGCGCTCGGCCCCGAAGGGCTGGCCAAAGCCATCCTTGTCGTGGCACCGGCGGACGAGTCGCCGATGATGCGGCTGATGGCGACCGAGCTGTGCCACGCGATTGCCGCGCATTTCCGCGATCAGGGCCGCAACGTGCTGCTATTGGTCGATTCGCTGACGCGTTACGCGATGGCGCGGCGTGAAGTCGCACTGGCGCTGGGCGAACCGCCGGCCACGCGCGGCTATCCGCCGTCGGTGTTCGGCCTGCTGCCGCAGCTGGTCGAAAGTGCCGGCAACGGTGACGGCGAAGGCAGCATGAGCGCCATCTACACCGTGCTCGCCGAAGGCGACGACCAGCAGGACCCGGTCGTCGACACCGCGCGGGCCATTCTCGACGGCCACATCGTGCTGTCGCGCGATCTGGCCGAGCGCGGGCACTACCCGGCAATCGACATCGCTGCGTCGATCAGCCGCTGCATGAGCCAGGTCGCTTCGCCGGCGCAGGTCGCCTCGGCGCGGACGATGAAGCAGATGCTGGCGCGGCATGCGCAGGTCCGCGACCTGATCCCGCTGGGCGGCTACGTGCCCGGCGCCGATCCGCTGACCGACCGCGCGGTCAATCTGTATCCGCATATCGAAGCCTTCCTGCAGCAGGACGTCGGCGAAGCCGCGCCGCTCGCGGACACGCTGACCCGACTCGACGAGGTGGTGGCATGACCCAGGCACGAACCGTTCTGAGCCTTGCGCGGCTGGTGGCATTGCGCGATGTCGAAGTCGACCGGCTGACCGCCGACGTCGCGCAAAAGGAAGCCTTGCGGCAGCGCTATCACCACAACCTCGACCGGATGGCGCAGCTGTGTGCCGACAGCGCGGCCACCGGCTCGCTGCCGCCGTCGCTGTCGCTCAACTGCGGCAACTACAAGCAGGCGGTGTTCGACATGATGGCCGCGCACCAGCGCGATCTGGCGCTGCACGAGGCCGACATGGCGGTGACGCAACGGGCGCTGCAGGCGGCGTCGCTGAAGCGCGAAACGCTCGACCGGGTGCGCGAGCAGCACAGCGCGGTCCTGCAGGTCGAACAGGACCGGCGCGAACAGAAGCGTCAGGACGAACTGGCCACGCAGGCGTGGTACCGGCAGCGGGCGTCATGACAATGCGTTACGCCGATTTCAGCTTTGCCCGGATCGGGTCGCCTTTTGAAGAGGTAGACCTCATTTCGCATTCAGCGCGCAAAGGAAACCACCATGGCCGATAGCACGATCAACCCGACCCAGATGGCGCAGCAGCTGGCCACCGCGTACACGCAAGGCAAGCAGGCGCAGCTCAAGACCCAGACGACCGATGCCCAGAACACGTCGGCGGCGCTGACCAAGTTGCAGAGTGCGCTGTCGAACTTCCGTACCGCACTGACCGGGCTGTCCGGCAAGACCAGTCTGACGCAGCTGGCGGCAACGCTGTCCAACACCGGCGTCGGCACGGCCAGTGCCGACAGCACCGCGCAGGCAGGCAGTTATTCCTTTTTCGTCGAGCAGGTGGCCTCGGCCAACCAGGTGGCCTTCCAGGGGCTGACCGCGGTATCGGTGGTGCCGATTCCGGGCTCGATCAACCTGTCGCTGGCCGACGGCACGAGCTTCAGCGTCGACATCGCCACGGCTGACCTCGACGCCGACGGCAAGGTGTCGCCGGCCGAACTGGCGCGGGCGATCAACTCGGCCAGCAACAGCAAGATCAGCGCAACGGTGATGACCGTCGGCGGCCAGACGCAGATGGTGCTGTCCGCCGGCCAGACCGGCGCCAGCAGCCAGATCACGCTGGATGCCAGCAACGTCAACGATCCGGCGCTCAAGGCTGCGCTCGGTGCACCGCAACAGCTGGTGGCTGCGCGCGACGCCATCGTCTGGCTCGGTGACCAGACCACCGGCGTGAAGATGCAGCAGGCGTCGAACACGTTCACCGCGGTGCAGGGCGTGACGATGACGTTCACGAAGGCGATGCAGGCCGGCGATACGCCGGTGACGCTGACGGTGACACAGGACAAGGATGCGACGGCGGCGAACGTGCAGAACTTCGTCGATGCCTACAACGCACTGGAAAAGACGCTCGACGACCTGACCAGGAGCGGTGATGCGAAGAATGGCGTCACTGCCGGTGCCTTCGTTTCGGACGCCGGCGTGCTGGCGCTGCGCAGTCACCTGACCAACGCGCTGCGCCAGAACTACGGCGGCGCGAAGCTGTTCGACCTCGGCGTCAGCGCCGACCGCAACGGCACGCTGTCGCTCGACAAGACCAAGCTGCAGACCGCGCTCGCGGCCAAACCGGATGCGCTGGACAAGGTGTTCGGCAACGCGCAGTCCGGTCTGCTGACGGATACCAACAAATACCTGAACCAGTGGCTCAACAGCGCCACCGGCCAGATCAAGCGCCGCCAGGATTCGGTACAGACGCTGCAGAAAGACCTGACCACCCGGCAGACCGCGCTCGATGACAAATTCAACCTGCTGTACCAGCGTTACCTAGCGCAGTTTTCCAAGCTGCAGTCGCTGCAGGCGCAGATGAGCCAGACCTCCAGCGCACTCAGTGCGCTGGATACGGCCGCTTAATACTGGGGATCAATGTGGATTACGACGCCTACCGCAACTATCACGCCGTGAATCTGGAAGCGCAGACGGCCAACGCCTCGCCGGTGCAGCTGGTGCTGGTGCTGATGGACGGGCTGCTCGAGGAAGTCGCCCGCGTGCGTGCGCACATCGAGCACAAACGCTACGAGCAGAAGGGCCTCGGCATCAACAAGTGCATCGGCCTGCTGAACGGGCTGTCCAGCGCGCTCGACCTCGACGCTGGCGGCGAAGTCGTCACCAATCTGGCCCGGCTGTACGACTACTGCGCGCTGCGGCTGAACGAAGCCGGGCTCCGGCTGGAGACGGCCATGGTCGACGAGGTGGCCGGCCTGCTGTCTACGCTGCGCGAAGGCTGGCAGGGTGTGCAGCGTGCCAATGGATAAGGCGCTGCAGATCATGACGCTGACGCGGGCGTTGCTGGACGTGCAGGGGCGTCGCGACTGGGCGCAGCTGGCCGAAGTCGACAAGGCGCTGTCGGTGCTGGTCGGACAGCTCAACGACAAGGTGCACCTGAGCCTGCGCGAGCGCGAAGCACTGAAACCGCTGCGTGTCGCGCATGCGGCAGCAATGAAAAGCTGTCTGGGCGAAGCCGGGCGGATGAACGCGCTGCTCGACGAGCTGCGCCGCAACCGCGAAGGGCTGATCGCCTACGGACTGATCAACGAGCAGGACGACCGACCATGATGCCGCTATCCGCACTGCTTTCAAACGCCCTGTCCGGCAAGCCGCCGGTGGCGAAGCCGGATGCACCGGCACCTGCTGCGCTGGTCGAGGATGCCGTGTCTGCCGTTTTCGGTCTGGCTCTGGCCGGACTGGGGCTGGCGCAAGGTGTGCCGGCCGATGATGGAATGGCAGGCAACGATCAGGCGGATGCACAGCAGACGGACCAGCCGCTTGCCGGGCAGGGGCTGCTGGCCGCGCTGGGCAGCATGAATCCACCGCTGCCGGCACTTGACGAGGCAACCAAGCCCGATACTGCAGCCGGAAATGCATTGCTTTCTGCAGCGATGATGCCGGCCACGGCGCAAGCGGTTCCATCGCCAGCCGTTGCGGCGCCCGTCATCGCCGGCCGCGCCATGCAATCCGCCGTGACGTGCCTGGCGCCCGCCATGCCGAACATGCCGCAGGCCGGCCAGTCGTCATCGCTGGGCGCGCAAGACGTTGCCGCCCGGAATCAGACCACCAGCCGCGTGGCCGGCCAGGCCGAGCGCCCGCAAGCCGCGGCAGCGGTTGCGGCAACCTTTTCCGGTTTGGCCGACGACGTAAAAGAACGGCCTTCCGTGACAGCCGCGGCGCCACTGCAGCTGGCAACCGGCTCCAGCAGTACCGGCGATGTCGCCCCGGTGCACGCACCGGCGGCAGTCAAGGCCGCTACACCACTTTCGCCGTCGGGGCAGCAACTACTCGCGGCGCTGGGCAACCGTATCAGCATTCAGACACGCCAAGGCATCGAAAACACCACGATCCGGCTCGATCCGCCCCTGCTTGGCAGCGTCGAGATCGCCATCCGCCGCGAGGGCGGTGCGCTGCAGGTCAGGCTGAGCGCGTCGAACGCCGAAGTCGTCCAGCAGCTGCACGGCATCAGCGACAACTTGCGCCAGGATCTGGGCAGCCGGCAGTACACGCAGGTGGCGGTCACGGTGGCCGACGGCGGCCGGGGTTCGGATCGCCACGATGGTCGTTCGCAACAGGGTGACACACCGTGGCAGCAGCGGCCCGGCAGGGCGCTGGCCGAGGCTGGCGACGACGAGCGTAACGCCGCATTCCGGCTGGGCTGAAGCCAGATGAACAACGACAAGCGGAACACACGCGAATGAAAATGAAACGACGGATTCTGGTTGCCGCGCTGGCGCTGACCGTGGTCGCCGGCGGTGCCGGCGCCGCGTGGTACTACACGCAGCGCCCGGGCGGCAAGCCCGCACCGGTTCAGCCGGAGGCGGTCGACTACAAGTATGTCAGCCTCGAAAAGGTGATCGTCATGCTGCGGGACGGTACGGGCAGTTCGGTGCCGCATTACCTGGCGATGGATCTGGTGTTCAAGACCAGCGGCAAACAGGAAAAGATCACCAAGGAGCACCTGCCGCTGCTGCGCAGCGTCGCGCTGAAGGCTTTGGCCGATTACCCGGTCGAAAAAGCGAACCGGATGTCGATCGACCAGTTTGCCGTGGCGCTCAATCAGGCCTTCACGGCGGCCTATGCGCGCGATCACGCCGAAAAACCGTTTGCCGAAGCCATGATCGGCAAACTGATCATCGAGTGACATCGTGGACATGCGCTCAGGCTACGCCGAATGCCAGCAGGTCCGCACCAGCCCCGAGGCTTCCGCGGAGCAGCAATGGCTGTTCGCCTACCTGCCGCTGGTGAAGCGGGTGGTGCGGCAGCTGGGCTCGCAGGCCGGTGCCGTGCTGGACCGTCAGGACATGGAGCAGATCGGCCTGCTGGGCCTGCTCGATGCCTTGCGCCGCTACGGCGGCACGCCCGACGAGAAGTTCGGCGGTTATGCGGCGATGCGCATTCGCGGTGCGATCCTCGACGAACTGCGCCGCCAGGACTGGCGGCCGCGCACGGTGCGCCAGGCGACGCACAAGTTGCGTGACGCGGTGCGCGAGCTGACCCGGCGCATCGGGCGCGAGCCGACCGAGCAGGAAGTGATCAAGGTGCTGGGCATTTCGGCCGAGGACTATCAGGACTATCTGCTGGCCGACAACGCCGAGTCGCTGGCGAGCTTCGACGAACTGTTCCATGACGCCGACGTACCGGGCGAACACAGCGCCAGTCCGGAATCGATCCTGATGTCGCGGCTGAGCCTCGAGCAGGCGCTGACCGCGCTGGACGAGCGCGAGCAGCGGGTGATCC
The DNA here is from genome assembly GCF_014652315.1 of Jeongeupia chitinilytica. GTDB lineage: Bacteria > Pseudomonadota > Gammaproteobacteria > Burkholderiales > Chitinibacteraceae > Jeongeupia > Jeongeupia chitinilytica. Next base: position 152,132 of record NZ_BMYO01000005.1, read on the forward strand.
AGCTCTATTACGAATTCGATCTCAGCCTGAAGGAGATCGCCGCGGTGCTCGAGCTGACCGAGGCGCGGGTCTGCCAGATCAACAAGGGGGCGCTGAAGAAGATGCGGGCGTTCCTGCAGGATGCCTGAGCGGCATCGCACAAGAGGTAAGTACAAATGCAGATAATTGTCGGGATCGCCATCGTGCTGGGCTGCGTGTTCGGCGGCTTCATGATCAACCACGGCGAAATGCGCGTCATCTGGCAGCCGATCGAGCTGCTGATCATCGGCGGCGCGGCGGTCGGGGCGCTGGTGCTGGGCAATCCCAAGCACGTGCTGGCCGAAATGGTCACGCAGACCCGCAAGGTGATCACGCAGCGCAAACAGGGGCCCGAATTCCAGCGGCAACTGCTGCTGCTGATGTACGAGCTGCTGCAGACGGCATCACGCGGTCTGAAAGCACTGGACGAACACGTCGAAGCGCCGCGCGAAAGCCCGCTGTTCAGCCGCTATCCGCTGATTCTGGACGAGCCGAAACTGCTGGCCTTCATCGTCGACAATTTCCGGCTGATGGCCATGGGCAAGATCAACGGCCACGAGCTCGAGGGCGTGCTCGAGCAGGAACTGGCCGCGATCGACGAGGAACTGTGCCAGCCCGCCAAGTCGCTGCAGAAAATCGCCGAAGCGATGCCGGGTTTCGGCATTCTGGCCGCGGTGCTCGGCATCGTCATGGCGATGAACACCGTAGCCTCCGGTGCCACCGCCGCCGAGATCGCGACCGAGGTCGCCGCGGCGATGGTCGGCACTTTCATCGGCATCTTCCTGTGCTACGGCGTGCTCGATCCGCTGTCGAACGTGATGAAGCAGCTGGTGAAGTCCGAGCTGTCGACGATGGAGTGCGTCAAGGTCGTGCTGGTCACCCACGTGTCGGGAAAGCCGCCGCTGCTGGCGATCGACGCCGGGCGCCGGCTGGTACAGCTGAACATCAAGCCGAGCTTCGCGCAGCTCGAATCGTGGATCGGCGCACTCGAGGCAAGGACCTGACCGATGAGCCTCGACAAGGACAAGCACGACGCCGCCATCGTCAAGCGTGCGGCCAAGAAGCACCACGACGATGGTCACGGTGGCGCGTGGAAGGTGGCCTTCGCCGATTTCTGTCTGGCGCTGATGTGCCTGTTTCTGGTGCTCTGGGTGCTGGCGGCGCGCAATCAGGAACAGGCCGAGGAGCTGTTGCGCACGCCGGGCGGCAATATCGCCAACGAAGGCGGCGACAAGCTGCTGCAGCACGTGTCGACCAGCGGTTCGATGATTCCGCGCGAGCCGCGGCCGGGCCGCGACCAGTCCGAAGGCACGACGCCCGGCAGGGGCGAGGGTTCGGAGGGTACGCAGGCCGATGGCATTCACCTGTCGAAGTCCCGGCTCGAATCGGCCGCGGACTTGCAGGAGCTCGCCAATGCGCTGTCGCAACTGAGCGACGAGGCGAACCTCAGCCGCAACCTGCAGACGGTGATCACGCCCTACGGCTTGCGGGTGCTGCTGCACGATACCGACAAGCAGGGCATGTTCCAGAGCGGCAGCGCAATGCCGACCGACCCGTTCCGCAAGCTGTTGCACCGGATGGGGCCGCTGTTCGCGCAGATCGACAACCAGATGCTGGTCGTCGGCCATACCGATGCCCATCCCTACGCCGGCAAGAGCCTGTCCGCGTATTCGAACTGGAGCCTGTCGAGCAACCGGGCGATGGTCGCCCGCGTCAACCTGCTCGAGGGCGGCATGCCGGCAAAAAGCATCCTGCAGGTCGTCGGTATGGCAGACCGGGCGCCGCTGGACGTGCAGGACCCGCTGGCGGCGCAGAACCGCCGGATCGAACTGCTGATCCTGACGTCGGATCAGGCCAGGCTGATCGGCCAGATGTTCGCCATGCCCGAGGCCTCGGTTCCGCTGGTGAACGGTGCGAGCACGTCGTTGCCGGATCAGTCGCTGCTGTCGACGCTGCGCAAGAAACTGTCGCCCCCGGCGCAATGAAGCATGCATTTAAGAGACGGTGTGATCCGGTCGCTTATGCTTCGTGAGAGCATGAACCGCATCGAGCCGAAGGAATTGTCATGAAAATCACCCAGACCGGTGGCGCGCAACCCGTTGCGGCCGCGACAGGACCCCAGGGCACCGAAACCGCCGCCAAACCGCAGGCCGCCCCGGTGCGCACTGCGCCGGCAAGTCTGCAGTCGGATGCGCTCAAGCCGGCGCAGACGGCACTGGCCGAACTGCCTGATGTGGACGTCGACAAGGTCGCAGAGATCAAGGCAGCACTTGCGGACGGCCGGATCCGGTTCGACGCCGGCAAACTGGCTGCGCTGATCCGCCGTCACCATGGCGGCGGTGCATGACACGCCAGGATGCGTTCAAACGCCTGATGCTGGGCGTGAGCGCAGACCACCGCGACTACCAGCAGCTCGAAACGCTGCTGCAGTCGCAATTCGCCGCTGCGCTGCGTCATGACGGCGTGGCGCTGACTGCGATCGGCGCACAGGTGATGACGCTGGTAGAGGCGATGGATGCGCGCCGGCAGGAGCGCGTTGCGGTCGCCGGGCTGCTGCTGGGGCGCAAGCCGGCGTCGATGGGTGCGGTGATTGCCAGCCTGAGCGGCAAGCCGCGCGCCACGCTTGAAGCGTGGTGGCAGCGGCTCGAGGCGCTGGTGAACGAGTGCAAGGCACTCAATACACGCAACGGCCAGCTGATGGCGTCGCAATTCGAAATCATGCAGCGCGTGCTGCATGGGGAAAGTGATACCTATGTTCCGGACTGAATTCGATGGCGCCCGGGCGGGCGGGCTGACCGGCGACGATATCGCGCTGCCGCTTAGCATGCCGGCCGAAGGTGCGGCCAGTTTTTCGCAGCTGTTCCGCCAGACGCAGGCCGACATCAGCGATTTCATCCAGAACGGTTCCCCCGCTGCTGCGGCGCCGACGCTGAGCGCCGAGGGTGCGGCCTTGCTGCAGCGACTCGGTGGCGGCAGCGCGGTTGCCGGTGCAGCAGACGCACCGGACATCGCGCCGTCGCAAGAGGCTTTCCTTGCCGAAATCGCCCCGTGGGCGAAGCAGGCCGGCAGCCGGCTCGGCGTCGCACCGGAACTGGTGGCCGCACATGCGGCGCTGGAATCGGGCTGGGGAAGCCGGCCGCTGCGTCAGGCCGACGGTGGTTCGACGTTCAACCTGTTCGGCATCAAGGCGGGCAGGGGCTGGCAGGGCCAGGCGGCCGATGCGGCAACAACCGAATACGTTGACGGCAACAGCGTGAAAACGACCGCGCGTTTCCGCGCCTACCCGGACCTGCGCAGCGCGTTCGAGGACTACGCAAAATTGTTGTCGACCAGCCCGCGTTTCGCCGGTGCGGTCAACACCGGCAGCGATGCTAGGGCCTTCGGTGCCGCGCTTGCACGTGGCGGCTACGCCACCGACCCGGCCTATGCGAGCAAGCTCGCGAGCGTCGCCGCGCGGATTCAGTCGCTCGATTAGTCGCTGGACTGGGCCGGCGGCGTGCCCGCCGGTGCGACGACGCCGACGTCGACGACCCGGGCACTGATGGTGCGGCCGGTGGTGACATTGCGTACGCGGATCACGTCGTCCGGGCCGCCGTTGTCGAGCGCAATGCCGGGCACGACGGCTTCGATCTGCTGGTTGCGCGCAACGATACGGACCGACTGGTTGCGGCGAACCAGCTGCAACGCCTGCAGATAGCGCTTCTGGAGAACCTGCCCGGCACGCACGGCGTGTCTGGCCGTCAGGCGTGACAGATCGGCCGGATTGCTGAGCGCATCGGGGGTGTTGGTGATGCTGCGTTTTTCGGTCCGGACGCTGTCGGGGCCGATGGGCTTGCCGGCGGCAATATCCTCGGCCGCAACCAGTACCGTGGCCTGGACGTCGGCACGGACGATCAGCTCGGCGCCGGCATCCGTACCCGGGCAGCGCGCAGAAAACCGCAGGCGGGCCAGGTAGCGCGTGTCGAGCGGCGAAATTTCGAACCGTTGCGGGCAGGGATCGGGGGCGGGGTTCGGCGGCAGCGCGGTGACCGTGACTTCGGCGTCGCTGATGCCCTGCTGCGTCAGCTGCGTGCGCAGATACGTGCGGGCGACTTTTTCTGTCTGTTGCTGTAATGACTCGACAGGCTGCGCTGCACCCGCGATCCGGGCTGAAAACAGTGGCAAACACGCCACCAGCAACATCCCTAGACCCTGGCGTCGCGCAATCCGGAAAGCGGCGGTTTTCATATCTTCCGTATACCTGTGTGAGTAGATCTACCCAAATGAGACCGGTGCATTTGTCAAGGGGCGAGATTGATTTGTCCCGGTCCGTATGTTGTCATGTAGTTAACGGAATTTCAATTGCAACGGCGTAAACGGGATGGCGGAAGGGCCGGTGGAGACCTGAATGGGAATACACTTCGACAAGGTATTGGATGTGCATGCCAGTGCGCTGGATTTGCGCGCCACGCGGACCCGGATTCTCGCCTCCAATATCGCCAATGAAAGCACGCCGGGCTATCAGGCGCGCGATCTGGATTTCAAGGAAAGCCTCAGCAGCGCGCGGTCTGGCAGCGATGCCGGTCTGGCTTCCGCCGGCGGTCCGGAGGTCAAGTACCGGCTGCCCAATCACGCGTCGCAGGACGGCAATACCGTCGAGCTGGGCGTCGAGCAGGCCGAGTTCTCGCAAAACGTTTCCGATTTTCAGGTCAGCCTCACATTCGTCAATATGAAGCTGAAAGGCCTGTCGAAAGCGATCAACGGACAATAAAACATGGGCTTCCGGGATATATCGCAAATTGCCGGTTCGGCAATGACGGCGCAAACGATTCGCCTCAATACGATTGCCAGCAATCTGGCCAATGCCGAATCGGCAGCGGGCAGCGAAGGCGGGATTTATCGCGCGCGCAAACCCGTTTTTGCATCGGTGTTCCTGCAGGGGGACGACTTCACCGCGCAGCCGAGCGGCGCCCGCGTGCAGGTCCTTGACGTGGTCCAGAGCCAGGAAGCCGGGCGTAAAGCTTACGAGCCGGGCAGCCCGCTGGCGGACGCCGAAGGCAATGTGTTCTACCCGAACGTGAATCCGGTCGAGGAAATGACCGACATGTTGTCCGCATCACGGGCGTTCCAGACCAATGTCGAGGTGCTGGGCCGCGTCAAAAGCATGCAGCAGGACCTGCTCAAACTGGGCGAGGGCTAAATGATGGAAACCACACTCCAGACCGGACTGCAGGGTCAGGGTACGACGACGCAGACGGTCGCCAGTGCAATCGATTCCGGTTCGATGACCGACATGTTCACCAAGCTGCTGGTTGCGCAGGTGCGCAACCAGGATCCGCTGTCGCCGTCGGACCCCAGCCAGTTCGTCAGCCAGCTGACGCAACTGAGCCAGGTCGAGGCGATGCAGAAAATGGCCAGCCAGTCGGCCGCGTCGACCGCAGCGCTGGACAACCTGACCGTGCTGGCGCTCGGTGCGCGGGTCGGCTCGAACGTCACCGCGACGACCAAGACGGTCGAGCTGAACGGCACGCCGGTGCACGGCGGTTTCACGCTTGATGGCGCAGCGGCAAAGGTCGAAGTCGTCCTGACCGGTGCCGACGGTGTACCGCATGTCGTGCCGCTGGGCAGTCACGGCAGCGGCGACGTGGCCTTCGACATCGACCCGGTCAAGCTGGGCCTGAAGGACGGCAGCTACAACATCGCCGTGCGGACCGATACCGGCAAGACGCCGGCGGTCGAGCTGACCGGCGTCCTGCAGAGCGTACGCGTTGCCGCCGGTGGCGGTGCCGTGCTTTCCGTATCCGGCATCGGCAATGTCGATGTGTCCGCCATCACCGGTTTCAGCGGCCAGCAGGCCTGAGACACAGCAAGGAATCGCCATGAGCATCGAAATCGCGCTGTCCGGCATCAACGCCATCAACGACCAGCTGGGCTCCATCAGCAACAACATCGCCAACTCCGGCACCTACGGCTTCAAGTCCAGCCGGGCCAACTTCGCCTCGACCTATGCCGGCACGCAGCCGACCGGGGTGCAGGTCGGTTCGCACACGCAGACCATCGGCCAGATCGGTGGCGTGCTGACCACCGGGCGCAGCATGGATGCGGCCATCCAGGGGCGCGGCTTTTTCGCTACCCGCGACAGCGCGGGTGCCACCGTCTTCACCCGTGTCGGCATTTTCAACGCCGACAAGCAGGGCAATGTGGTCGACAGTTATGGCCGCCGCCTGCAGGGTTATCCGCTTGCACCGGGCGCCACCACGCCCGGCCCGCTGGGCGACCTGTCGGTGCCGAGCGGCCAGATCGCCGCGCTGCCGAGCAGCAAGATGCAGTATGTCGGCAACATCTCGGCCGACTGGACGGTGCCGACCGTGGCGCCGTTCAATGCGGCCGATCCGCAGAGCTTCAACGGTTCGATGGTGACGGCGGTCTACGATTCGCTCGGCGCGCAGCACAGCGTGACGCAGTATTTCGTCAAGACCGGCACCAACACCGTCGACGTCCACTACGCCATGGATGGCGCACCGCTGGCGACGACCAATTCGCTGACCTTCAATCCGCAGGGGCAACTGACGGCACCGACCGCACCGGTCGCGCTGGCGCTCGGCACGCCGGCCGGCGCAGCCGCGCTGACGGTGAACCTCGACTACACCGGCACGACGCAATTCGCCGGCGAAGCGACGACGACGGTCAACAGTGCCAACGGCTACGCCTCGGGCATCCTGACCGGGGTCGCGATTGCCGAAGACGGCTCGATCATGGCGCAGTACAGCAACGGCCAGAAGCAGAGCGTCGGCACCATCGCGCTGGCCACCTTCCCGAACGAGGACGGCCTGACGCCGGTCAGCGATACCGCGTGGACTACGTCGAACGCCTCGGGCAACGTGCTGTACTTCACGCCGGGCAGCGGCATGGCCGGCAAGCTTGCCGGCGGTTCGCTCGAGCAGTCCAACGTCGAAATGACGTCCGAACTCGTCAACCTGATGTCGGCTCAGCGCAATTACCAGGCCAACACCAAGGTGATCTCGACCGAAAGCGAGATGATGAAAAACCTGATGCAGGCGGTGTAAACCGTGGACGCGCTGATCTACACGGTGATGAGTGGCGCGGACCGGACGCTGCGTGCGCAGCAGGTCCACGCCAACAACATCGCCAACCTCGAAACCGCCGGTTTCCGCGCCGACATGCAGCGCTCGGTCAGCCAGCAGGTGCAGGGGTTCGGCTACGAGGCCCGCCACGCGACCGCGCTGCAGGCCAACACCATCGACCAGAAGGCCGGCGTGCTGACCGCGACCGGGCGCGACCTCGACGTTGCGGTCAAGGGGCTGGGCTTCCTGACGGTCGGCCTGAACGGTGGCGAAGCCTACACCCGTGAAGGCAGTCTCGAAGTCGACGACCGCGGCGCGCTGACGGTCAAGGGCAGGCCGGTGCTCGGCGACGGCGGCGCCATCGTGCTGCCGCCGTTCGAGGCGATCCAGATCGGCGAAGACGGCACCATTTCGATCCGTCCCGAAGGCGAAACCGCCATGCAGCAGGTCGACCGGCTCAAGCTGGTCAAGCCCGCTGCGGCTGACATCAGCAAGAACGTCGCCGGTCTGATCGTGCCGCGTTCGGGCGTACCGCTGCCGGCCGACGATACCGTCACGGTGGTGGGTGGCCAGCTCGAGCGCAGCAACGTGTCGGCCATCGACGAAATGGTCTCGACCATGGGGCTGAACCGCGATTTCGAAGTGCAGATGCGGCTCTACAAGGCCGCCGACGAGATGGCCGACGCCGGCAACCGGCTGATCCGCCAGTAAGCACCTGCCGCTCGGCCGGACCGTGCGGACCAATCAAAGGAAAAAGTCATGAATCCAGCCATGTGGGTCAGCAAGACCGGCATCCAGGCGCAGGACGCCAAGCTGCAGGCGATCGCCAACAACCTTGCCAACGTCAATACCGTCGGCTTCAAGCGCGACCGTCTGGTGTTCGAGGACATGTTCTACCAGACCGCGCAGCAGCCGGGCGCACAGCGCGACACCAATACGGTGAACCCGAGCGGTATCCAGCTCGGCAACGGCACGCGCCTCGTCGGCACGCAGAAGGTGTTCACCACCGGCAGCCTGCAGACCACCGGCCAGTCGCTCGACGTGGCGATCGTCGGCAACGGCTTCCTGCAGGTCGAAATGGCCAACGGCGAAACCGCGTACACCCGCGCCGGGCAGCTGCAGGTGAATTCGGATGGCCGCCTTGTCAATGCACAGGGCCTGCCGCTGGTACCGGACATCACCATTCCGGCCAATGCGACCAGCGTGTCGATCGGTGACAACGGCATGGTGTCGGTCACGCTGTCGGGGGCGACGCAGCAGACGGAAGTCGGCCAGCTGACGCTGGCGAACTTCGTCAATCCGACCGGCCTGCTGGCGCTGGGCGACAACCTGTATCAGGAAACCACGGCCAGCGGTGCGCCGACGGTGGGCAACCCGGGCGACAACGCACTGGGCAAGCTCAAGCAGGGGGCGCTCGAAGGTTCCAACGTCCAGGTCGTCGAGGAAATGGTCGACATGATCTCGGCCCAGCGGACCTACGAAATGAACACCAAGGTACTGAGCGCGGCGGACAACATGCTGCAGTACCTGTCGCAAGCAGCCCGCTGATGCGCAGCCTGCTGCTCTGCCTGTCGCTGTCGGGTCTGGCAGGGTGCTCGGGCTTCCTGCCGCCGCCGCCGGACGGCAGCTACGATCCGCCGACGCTGGCCGCCAACATGCCGCGCGGCACCTCCGGCGGCGTGTTCACGCCGGCGACGGTGCTGTCGCTGACGTCGGACAACCGGGCCTACCGGCCGGGCGACGTGCTGACGGTGGTGCTCGAGGAAACGACACAGGCGAGCAAGAAGGCCGGCACCAACATCAGCAAGAACAGCGATACCGAAGTCCAGCCGGCGGTGGTGTTCGGCAAGACCTACGCCAAGGCCGAGGCCAGCATGAAGGCGCAGCGCGACTTCAAGGGGGCGAGCTCGAGTACGCAACAGAACGAGCTGCAGGGCGCGATCACCGTGCTGGTGCAGCAGGTGCTGCCCAACGGCCTGCTGCTGGTGAAGGGCGAAAAAAGCCTGTACCTGAATCAGGGCGAAGAGCTGTTGCGCCTCAGCGGCTATGTCCGCGTCGACGACATCGATACCAACAACCGCATTTCGTCGTTGCGCATCGCCAATGCGCGAATCCAGTACGCCGGTACCGGTGCGCTGGCCGACTCGAACAATCCCGGCTGGCTGACGCGTTTCTTCAACAGCCAGTGGATGCCTTTCTGAGAGATGTACAAGATGAAACGGCTGATGATCCAAATGCTGGCCGGAATGGGCATGCTGCTGCTGGCGGGTGCCGCCGGCGCACAGGTGCTGCGCAATCTCGTCAGTGTCGAAGGCGTCCGTGAAAACCAGCTGATCGGTTATGGTCTGGTCGTCGGGCTCAACGGCTCGGGCGACGGCAACCAATCGAAATACACCGGACAGTCGCTGTCGAACATGCTCAAGCAACTCGGCGTGAAACTGCCCGAGCGGATCGACGTGAAATCCAAGAACGTCGCGACGGTGATGGTCAACGCGATGTTCCCGCCGGGCTACCGCAAGGGCCAGTCGATCGACGTGACCGTGTCGTCGATCGGCGATGCGAAAAGCCTGCGCGGCGGCACACTGCTGCTGACTTCGCTGCGTGCCGCCAACGGTGAAATCTACGCGCTGGCGCAAGGCAGTCTGGTGATCGGTGGCCTGTCCGCCCAGGGCAACAGCGGCTCGAGCGTGACCATCAACACGCCGACCGCCGGCCGGATTCCGAACGGCGCAACGATCGAGCGCGAAATCGAAACCGATTTCGACACCAAGCCGACCGTTCTCCTCAGCCTCAAGCGGCCGAACTTCCAGACCGCAACCAACATCGTCGAAGCGATCAACCGCCGCTTCGGCACCAATACCGCATCGACCCGCGACGCGACCTCGGTCGAGGTCGCCATGCCGGATGATCCGACCCGGCGCGTCGCCTTTGTCGCCAAGCTCGAGGCGATGAACGTCGAGGTCGGCATCGACGCGCCCAAGGTCGTGTTCAATTCGCGTACCGGGACCGTCGTGATCGGCAACGGCGTGACGGTGCGACCGGCCGCGGTGTCGCACGGTTCGCTCAAGGTGGTGATTTCGGAATCGCAGAACGTCAGCCAGCCGATGCCGTTCGGCCGTGGCCGGACCGCGGTGACGCCCGAGTCGCAGGTCGATGTCGAGCAGGGCTCGGGGCACATGTTCAAGTGGCCTGCGGGCGCGAACCTGCAGACCATCATCGACACCGTCAACAGTACCGGCGCGACACCCGACGACATCATGGCGATCCTGCAGGCGCTGGACGAAGCCGGCGCGCTCGACGGCGAACTGGTGGTGCTGTGACGAACGTGACGAACACGGGTATCGAAGGCTTCGGCCGTGCGCCGGTCGTCGAGGATTCGGTACAGCCGCTGCCGTCCGCGACCGATCCGGTTTACCGCAAGAAGGTCGAAAAGGCGGCCGAGCAGTTCGAAAGCATGTTCATTGCGCAGATGTTCCGCGAAATGCGCAAGGTCACCCGCGAGATGAGCAGCGAGGACAGCGTGTTCCGGAACAAGGTCGACGGCGACATGCTCGATTTTGCCGATACGGCCGTGGCCGACGTGATGGCCAAACAGCGCTCGTTCGGCATCGCCAACGCCATCCTGCACCAGCTGCTGCCGCCGGACGCTGCACCGGCCGGCAAGACCGGCGGGAAATGACGGGCATCGCCGCCGCCCCCTTGTGTTTAAGGGATGACGCGGGGCGGTCGCCTCTTGATACAGGAAGGCCGGCATGCGTGCGCCGGCCCGGTGCGCGACCGGATCGCGATTGCATCACCCAGGGAATTGTCCAGCCATCATGAACATGATCAATGTCGCCTTGTCCGGCGCGACCGCCGCACAGACCGCGCTGAACACGACCAGCCAGAACATCGCCAACGTGATGACGGCCGGCTACACCCGTCAGGGCGTGCTGCTGGCGTCGGTGCAGCCGGCGCAGGGCGGCCTCAACGCGGCCGGCAATGGCGTCAACACCACGTCACTGCTGCGGTTCAGCGACAGCTACAAGAACCAGCAGATGTGGCGGGCCAATACCGATTTCGGGCGCAACTCGGTCATGCAGCCGTATCTGGACCAGCTCGAACAGGTGATGAACGACGACAACGGCAGCATCAATGTCGCGCTCGACGGTTTCTACAGCGCGCTCAATGCGGCGAGTGTCGATTCGACCTCGACGCCGATGCGCCAGCAGGTGATTACCGCGGCGGACCAGCTGGCGCAGCGTTTCAACAGCATGCAGCAGCTGCTGGCCAACCAGCGCACCTCGATCGCACAGCAGTCTTCCGCGTCCGTGCAGCAGATCAACGGGCTGTCGTCGTCGATTGCCGAGCTGAACCGGCAGATCGCCACCGCGCAGAGCCAGGGGGCGAACGCATCCGGCCTGATCGACAAGCGCGATCAGGCGATCGATTCGCTGGCCAATCTGGTCGACATCCAGATCGTCGATCAGGGCGGCGGCCTGCAGAGCGTATCGCTGCGCGGCGGCCAGCCCCTGGTCGTCGGCACCCGCGCCGCCACCATGTCGGTGCAGACCAACGGCGCCGGCGTGCAGGACTTCACGCTGAAGTTTGCCAACGAAACCTTCGCGCTGCCGGCAAGCACGCTCGGGGGGCAACTGGGCGGCCTGAACGGTTTCGACGTCAACACGCTGCAGCCGCTGATGCAGTCGGTGTCCGACATGGCGAACACCATCGCCACCAAGGTGAACACGCAGCTGGCCGCCGGTTTCGGCATGAGCGGCGCGGCAGGCGGACCGCTGTTCGACTTCAATGCGGCCGGCGGCGCCGGCGTGCTGAGCCTGCACCCGGGCGTACTGGCGCAGGACCTCGGCTTCTCCGGCGATGCGACCAAGCCCGGCGACAACAGCAACCTGCTGGCGGTGATCGACATCAAGAACCAGCCGGTGGCACTGGCCGGACTCGGTACGGTGACGCTGGGCGATGCGTTCACCCAGCTGGTGGGCAACGTGGCAAGCCTGAGCGCGCAGAACAAGGCCTCGCTGGCCACATCGAAAACCGTGCGCACGCAGGCCGAGGAAAGCTGGAAGTCCACCAGCGGCGTGAACCAGGACGAAGAGGCCATGAACCTGCTGCAGTACCAGCAGATGTACCAGGCCAACATGAAAGTGATTGCCGTCGCGAACCAGTTGTTCGACAGCACGCTGCAGATCCTCTGAAGGAAGGCATAGATGCGTATCGCCAGCACCCAGTACAGCGCTTCGATGAACGAAGCCCTCCAGCTTGCCTCGACGCGGCTGGAAGACATCATGCAGCAGATGTCGTCGGGCAAGCGCATCCTGCGCCCGTCGGACGATCCGGTCAGCAGCGTGCGGCTGTCGCGCATGGAGCGCGAGGATGCGGCGCTGACGCAGTACCGCGACAACATCGGTGCACTGAAAAGCCGGTTGCAGCAGAACGAGGCGCTGCTGAGCGGCATGACCAAGGACATGCAGCAGGCGCGCGACCTGCTGGTCTGGGCGGCCGACGGCGGCAACACCTCGGCCGACGTGAACGCGATGTCCAGCTCGCTGCAGTCGCTGCGCGACAGCCTGTTCTATTCGGCCAACAGCAAGGATCAGGAAGGGCGTTACATGTTCTCAGGGACGCTGGTGACCACGGCCACGGTCATTTACGACCCGACCCAGCCGGTGGGATCGCGCTACAGCTTTACCGGCAACACCGACCAGCAGATGGTCGTGGTCGGCAACGGCGTCACCAAGGCGGCCAACCTCAGCCTCGACGAGGTCGCCGGGCTGCTGAACCGGCTCGACGGTACCGTGGCGACACTGCAGACGCCCGGGGTCGACGTCAGCAATGCCGTCACGCATGCCGACATCGCCGGCAGTCTCGACCTGCTCGACACGGTGTTCAATTCGGTGACCGGCAAGATCGCCGATCTGGGTGGCCGGCAGAACACGCTGAGTGCGCTCGACACCAATCATGAGAACGTCAGCCTTTCCAACCAGCAGGCCGCACTGACACTGGGCCAGCTCGACTACGGCAAGGCTGCGGTGGAACTCAGCGGCTACACCACGGCGGTGCAGGCAACCCAGAAGGCCTACGGCCGGGTCAGCCAGCTGTCGCTGTTCAACGTGCTCTGAGTCTTGACCGGCCTCGACATGCAGATCCAGTCGACCGACGTTGTCGGCCCGTCCTCCCGTCCGCCACTGACGGTTGCACCGCTTGCCGTCCCGCCCGCGGCCACACGGACGGTGGCTGTGCGCGACGCGGCAGTACCGGCCGCACCCGCCGGTACTGCGTCGCTCGGGGCCAGCCTGGGCCTGAATCGCACGGTGACCGACGCGCAGCGCGCCTTGGGTTTTCTCGACGAGAGCGCTGCGCGACTGCAGGAGCTGAAATCCGTCATCAGTGCCCGGCTGTCCGGCAAGCCGGGCGATCGGGCGGCGCTGGATGCAAAGCTGGAACGGTTCGACGCATTGTGGCGTTCCCGTGCTGCCGCGACCGGCGGCAGCCTGGATGCCCGCTTGCAACTGGTCGGGCAGGGGAACGCGCAGGCGCGCTTCCGCATCGCCGGACTGGAAAATCTGGCAAGGCTGGCCGAGGGCGGCAACGAGACACTGACGTTCTATCCGGGCGGACTGGGCAAGCCGTCGGTCTCGGTGATGCTGGAGGCGGGCCAGACGCAGGCGCAGACGCTCGGCCGGCTGAACCAGGCGTTGCTACCGGCCGGCGTGGCCGTACAGACCGACGAGCAGGGGCGTCTGACCTTCGCGAGTGCCGAGCGCAACCTGCCCGTGCTGCAGGGCCAACTGATGATCAAGGGCGGCGGCATCCGCTTTCCGAGCGGCCAGCCCAATCGCGTCGGTGTCGAAGTCGTCGACGACAGCATCGTGCCGTCGGGATGGCGTGCCGGCGATATGCCTGCATTGCGGCAGACGCTGCAACAGGTGGTCGACGCGCAGGGCAAGGTCATGCAGGCCCGTGCGGCGGCGCAACGTGCACTGGGTGAGGCAGCCAGCGGGATCGAGACGGCGCGACAGGCCGGCGATCCGGAATGGGCTGCCGGGTTTTCCGGCCGCTTCGGACGCCAGGCCGCCGGCGACTATTCATCGTTTGCGCAACTGGTCCCCGCGCTGCAGGGCATCAGCCGCTACCGCATCCTGTCGTTGATGTCGCTGCGCTGAATGACCGTGACGACGCGACCAATCCATCAAGAGTGGTGTCCATGATCAGCACGCTGCTGGAAGAGGGTGAATGCCTTGCGCCTTACCGGCTGCACGAACGGGCCAGAATTGCCGGCATCCTCAAGCAGCTGGCGCTGACGGCGGTACCGGTGACGGTGCATTTCGACGAAGGCCGCCAGTGCGCGCTGTGCCGGGTGATCCGGATCGACCCGGTGTCCGGCATCTTTTCCTTCAACACGACGCAGCCCGAAGCCTTGTCCGGCCCGTGCTGCTTCGTCACGTCGCTCGAAGGCGCCAAAGTGCAGTTCGTCGTGCCCGAGCTGATGCAGCCGGCCGCCGGCGAGCCGTGGATCGCCGCCTTCCCGCTCGAGCTGATCCGCGTGCAACGGCGCGAATTCAGCCGGCTCGATGCGCCGCTGGGCCGGCAGTACGCCGCCAGCTTCGTGCTCGACGGCCAGACCTACGAGGCCAACCTCTACGACCTGTCGCTGGGCGGTGTCGGGCTGCGGACCACGCCGCAGTGCGCGGCACCGCTGATCATCGGTAGCGTGGTGCCGCAGGTCCGCATGGAGCTCGGTCGCGACGGCGCGCTGGTCGTCGATCTGGAAATCCGCATGCGGCGGACCTTCTACAGCAATCTGCTCGGCGAGCAGGTGCACTTCGGTTGCCGGATGGTCAACGTCCCGACCGCCGCATCGGTCAAGCTCGAGCAGCTTCTGGCCAGCCTGGAAAACGAACGGCAACTGTTCCAGCGCTGATGTCATCGCCACCATCTCCGGATCCGGAAGTGACAAGTCCCGCTGCAAGCGGGACTTCGTTTTCCGGGTAGTCCGGTTGCGGGCTAGCCGGCCAGCCCGCCTGTCAGCGGCCTGCCGTGCAGCGGGGCATGCTCCTCGGGTACGGAGTGCTGATGCGGATGCCGCAGCTTGCTGAGCAGCACGTGCGGGCTGAGGCCATCCTCCGGATGGCTGCAGCTCTGGATGGCCACGTCGAGCGTCACGGCCTGGCCGGCGACTTCGACCGGCGCCTTCACTGCGGACTGAAGTTGTGCATTCAGCTGCGCCGAGTCCGTGGCGGTTTGCGAGAGCACGGCAAAAGCGTGCTGTCCCCAGCGGACCAGCAGATCGTCTTTCGACGTGGCTTCGCGCAGGCGCAGCGCACAGGCCTGGATCAGTGCGCGCTCGTGCTGCCGGCCCAGCTTGTGCAGCAGGTGCTCGCAGCCGTTGATTTCCACCAGTGCCAGCACGAAACGCTGCCGGGTCGCGCCTTCGCCGGTGGTCAGATGCAGCAGGGTTTCCTTCAGCAGCGTGCGGTTCGGCAGCTGCGTTTCGGCATCGGCGTAGGTCAGCTGGTACAGGCGCTCGGCATCCTCCTGCTGGCGGCGCTGCACCGCGGCACGCGCCGAGGCCTGCGCATCGTTGCGCGACAGCATCAGCGTGCCCATCAGGATGACCGCGGTGACGCTGGCTAGCGGCAGTCCGCCCCAGTTGCCGGAAAGGCCGCTTTGCGTCGAGCAGACCGTCTGTGCCGAGAACCGGGCCGCCGCCATGCCGGTGTAGTGCATGCCGACAACGGCAAAACCCATCACCAGTGCAGCCATCAGCCGGGGTTTGCTGAAGCGCTGCGAGTCGTGCGAGCGAAGCCGGAAAGCGATGACCAGCGCGACGGCCGACGCGGACACGGCGATCAGTGCCGAAGCGGCAAAGCGGATCGGGTCGTAGTCGATGCCCGGAGCGATCTGCATCGCGGCCATGCCGGTGTAGTGCATCGCGCAGATGCCGGTGCCCATCAGCAAGGCGCCCCAGACGATCGTCCGGTAGCCCAGCTGCGCCTGGCTGACCGCCCACAGTGCAAGCATCGAGACGACAACGGCGGCAAGCCAGGACAGGAGTGTCAGCCACGGGCTGTACGTGACCGCGATCGGCAGTTCGAACGCCATCATCCCGGTGAAGTGCATCGCCCAGATGCCGGTTCCCATGGCGATCGAACCGACCAGCAACCACTGGCTGGCACGCGCGCCGCTTGACGCCGTGATCCGCCCGGCGAGGTCCAGCGCCGTGTAGGACGCCAGTGAGGCGACCAGATAGGACACCAGAACAAGGAACAGATCGTAGTTGCCGTTCATGGTCGACCCCGCGATGTGTGTATTAGCTATTTCTTATGTTTAGGTGCGAATATATTTCAATGAATGAAAGTATTTTGACGACAGGCGGTGAGGTTGGCCGCGCACAAAGCGCACGCAATGCGCGGTTGCGTGCGATGTCGGGGAGGGTGCGGAAGAGCGGGGCGCCGCCCGTCGGTGGTCGACGAGCGGCGAATCGGGTTCAGCGCTGGGGGGCGTCGGCCAGCCAGGCCAGCCGGTCGTGCAGGGTGACGACGGTGCCGACGATGATCAGCGCCGGCGGTTTGATCGCTTCGCGTTCGATCAGCGCCGGCAGCGTGGCCAGCGTGCCGGTGACGACGCGCTGCTCGGTCGTCGTCGCCTTTTCGACGATCGCCGCCGGCGTGTCGGCGTCGCGGCCGTGGGCGATCAGCTGTGCACAGATGTGCGGTGCCTGCTTGACGCCCATGTAGATCACCACGGTTTCGGACGGGCTGACCAGGCGCGGCCAGTCGAGTTCGATTGCGTCGCCGCGACGGTGGCCGGTGACGAAGGTCACCGACTGGGCGTGGTCGCGGTGGGTCAGCGGGATGCCGGCGTAGCACGAGGCGCCGGAGGCGGAGGTGATGCCCGGCACCACTTCGAAATCGACGCCGTTGGCGGCCAGTTCCTCGATCTCCTCGCCGCCGCGGCCGAAGATGAACGGGTCGCCGCCCTTGAGGCGCAGTACCGCCTTGCCCTCGAGCGCGAGCTTCACCAGCAGCTTGTTGATGTCTTCCTGCGGCAATGCGTGGTTGTTGGACTTCTTGCCGACGTAGATGCGCTCGGCGTCGCGGCGGACCAGCTCCAGAATGGCCGGCGCGACGAGGTTGTCGTACAGCACGACATCGGCCTGCTGCATGAGCCGCAGTGCGCGGAAAGTCAGCAGGTCCGGATTGCCGGGGCCGGCGCCGACGAGGTAGACCGCACCGCGCAGCAGGGCGGCATCATCGGCCTGATCGAGGCGGGCTTCGAGTTCGGCCAGTGCGCCGGCCTCGTTGCCGGCGAGGGCTTTTTCGGCCGCGGCGCCATCCAGCGCGGTCTCCCAGTAGCGACGCCGTGCACGTTCGTCGGCAAAGCGCGCCTTGACCCGGTCGCGCAGTGCGCCGGCCAGCCGCGCGAGTACGCCGTAGCCGTGCGGCAGCGTTGCCTCGATGCGGGCACGCAGCTGGCGCGCCAGCACCGGTGCCGCGCCACCGGTGGAAATGGCGACCATCAGCGGCGAGCGGTCGACGATGGAGGGGACGATGAAGCGGCACTTCTCCGGCGTATCGACGACGTTGACCAGAATGTTGCGGGCTTCGCATTCCGCGTGCACCTGCGCGTTGACCTGCTCGTCGTCGGTTGCGGCAATGACGAGGCGCATGTCCGCCACGTCGTTGCGGCTGAAGGTGCGCGGCTGGTGGACCAGTTCGCCCGCATCACGCCACTGCGCCAGCTGCGGGACCAGCTCCGGCGACACGATGGTCAGTGCGGCACCGGCGGATCGCAGCAGCGTGGCCTTGCGCAGCGCGACGTCGCCGCCGCCGACGATCAGGCAGGGTTGGCGCTGGAGGTCGAGAAACAGCGGAAAGTAATCCATGGACGGGCAGGAGTCGAAAGGGGAGAGGCTCGATTTTCGGCGAAATCCGGCCCCGCGTCCCACGCTTTTTCAGATTGGCTGTTTGCAGGCCGTCAGGAAGGCGGTTATTCAGCCGGCGCGGCAACGCAGGGCCTGGACCGACATCAGCCCTTGCGGATCGGTCCAGCTGGCTTCGACACGCCAGCCGGCACGCGCGGCCAGTGCGGCAAAGCGGGTTTGGGTGTACTTGTAGCTGTTTTCGGTATGGATGCTTTCACCGGTTTCGAAGTCGAAGGTATGACCGTCGACGCGGATGCGTTGTGGCTGCGTGGCGACCAGGTGCATTTCGATCCGGCACGCTGCGCTGTTGTAGAACGCGTGGTGACGAAAGCCTTGCGGATCGAGCTGGGCGTCGAGTTCGCGGCGCATCCGCTCGAGCATGTTCAGGTTGAAACGGGCGGTGACGCCCGCCGCGTCGTTGTAGGCGGCATGCAGCGTTTCGACCGGTTTTTCCAGATCGACGCCGATGATGAAGGCCGAGCCGGGTCCGAGGGTATGGGCGGCACAGGCCAGAAAGTGTTCGGCTTCGTGCGGTTCGAAGTTGCCGATCGTCGAGCCGGGAAAAAAGCCGGCCTTGGCACGCGATCCGGCCGCGGCCGGCAGCGCGAACTCGGTGGTGAAGTCTGCGGCAATCGGCCAGACCGGCAAGGCCGGAAAGTCGCGGTGCAGTTCCTCCGCCTCCTGCTGTAGCAGTTCGGCCGAAATGTCGACCGGTACGTAACCGGCGAGCTGCGGCAGCGCGTCGAGCAGCATGCGGATCTTGGTGCTTGCGCCACTGCCGAATTCGACCAGCACTGCGCCGGCGGGGACATGGTCGGCGATCTCGGCGGCATGGCGCTGCAGGATCGCGAGCTCGGCACGGGTGACGTAGTACTCGTCCAGCCGGGTGATGTCGAGGAACAGGGCCGACCCGATCGCGTCGTAGAAGTACTTGGGCGGCAGGCGCCGCGGCTGCGCGCTCAGGCCGCTGATCACGTCGGTCATGAAGCGGTTCGTCTCGTCGTGCATCGTTTGCGCCCCTTTCAGTCGGCGAGCCGTAGCCCGCTGAACTGCCAGCGCTGCTGCGGGTAGAAGAAGTTGCGATAGCTGGCCCGGGCATGATCCGGCGGCGTGATGCAGGAGCTGCCGCGCAGCACCAGCTGGTTGACCATGAACTTGCCGTTGTACTCGCCCAGTGCACCGGTCGCAGGCCGGTAGCCCGGATAGGGGGAATAGGCGCTGGCAGTCCACTGCCAGACCTGACCGAACGCATCGTCCAGCCGGCCGGTGCCTGCCGCGACTTCCCATTCGGCCTCGTTCGGCAGCCGTCGGCCGGCCCAGCGCGCAAAGGCGTCGGCCTCGTAATAGCTGACGTGGCATACGGGTTGCCGCGGATCGATTTCGCGCAGGCCGCCCAGTGTCAGGCAGAACCAGCCGTCGTCGATCCGGCGCCAGTACAGCGGGGCTTGCCAGTGCCGGGCATGCGCCCAGCCGTCGGACAGCCACAGCGTCGGCGTCGCGTAGCCGCCGTCGGCGATGAACGCCAGCCAGTCGCCCTGATTCACCAGCGAGGTCGCAATGTTGCAATCGTCCAGCCAGACGGCGTGCTGCGGGGCTTCGTTGTCGAAGTGGAAGCCGTCACCGGCGTGGCCGACCCGGTAGTTGCCTGCCGGTAGCGAGAGATTTCCGCCGGAACCCGCATCCGGTTCGGGCCAGCGCCAGCCGGGCTGGACGGCGGGGTGCAGCGGGTTGTGCGAAAACGCGTGCAGGATGTCGGTGAGCAGCAGTTCCTGATGCTGCTGCTCGTGATGCAGGCCGAGTGCCAGAACCGGGATCAGTGCGTCGAGCTGCGCGGCCGATGCGTTGAACAGCAGCGCGGCCATTGCCGTATCGACGTGGGCGCGGTAGTCACCGACTTCGCTTGCGGACGGTCGCGTGATCAGCCCGCGTTGAGGCCGCTCGAAGCGGTCGCCGAGCGACACATAGTAGGAGTTGAACAGGAAGGCATAGCGGGAGTCGAAGCAGATGTAACCGGGGGCGAAGCGCGCGAGCACGAATTGCTCGAAGAACCAGCTGGTATGGGCGCGGTGCCATTTGGCCGGACTGGCGTCGGGCATCGACTGGACCGTCTGATCTTCCGGCGTCAGGCCGGCGGCCAGTGTTTCGGTGTACGCACGGACCTGCCGGTAGCGCGCAAGCCAGTGACCGGCGAGTGTGGGCGGGCTACAGCCGTCCGGCGTCGCTGGGGCGTTCATCGGCGGCTCCTGTCAGGGAGAATGCCCCAACATAGGTCAGCGCAACGGCACCTGCCAGCGACGTCCGCGGGACGGCGGACCTTTGATCTGGCGCACAGCCACCGTGTGGCGACGTGCTACCTTGGCGGCGGGGAGGAAATGACATGATGATTCGGAGTCTTGCCGGGCTGGCCTTGCTGGCTGCGGCGCCGGCATGGGCGGCAACGCCGCAACAGTTGGCCAACAGCAAAAGCTGCATGGCCTGCCACGGCATGACGCAGAAAATCGTCGGACCGGGATTCAAGCAGGTGGCTGAGCGCTATCGCGGTGATCCGGCTGCTGCGGCGAAACTGGCCGCCAAGATCCGCAGCGGCGGCTCGGGTGCGTGGGGCTCGCTGAGCATGCCGCCGGCGGCCGTCAGCGATGCCGAGGCGAAGCAGTTGGCAACATGGATACTGCAGCAGAAATAGCCGTAAAAAAGCCGCCCCGAAAGGCGGCTTTCCTGAGTCCGGCTGGATTTACTCGGCGACGCAGTCGACGAAGTAGCGCTTGATGCCGTCGATTTCCTCGATCACCAGACCGTGGATGTAGGCCTCGAAACCGGGGAAGCGGGCGTTGAACTCGCGTACGAAGCGCACGTAGTCGACGATGGTGGTGTTGAACACCTCGCCCGGTACCAGCAGCGGAATGCCCGGCGGGTAAGGCGTGAACATCACCGCGGTGATCCGGCCTTCGAGTTCGTCGATCGGCACGCGCTGGATCTCGCGGTGCGCCATCTTGCTGAAGGCCTTGGCCGGTTTCATCGCCGGGGTCAGGTCCGACAGATACATCTCGGTCGTCAGCCGCGCGACGTCGCGTGCCTTGTAGATGTCGTGGATCTGCTGGCACAGCTCGCGCAGGCCGATGCGCTCGTACTGAGGATACTGCTGGATGAAGTCCGGCAGGCAGCGCCACAGCGGTGCGTTCTTGTCGTAGTCGTCCTTGAACTGCTGCAGCGCGGTCAGCATCGTGTTCCAGCGGCCCTTGGTGATGCCGATGGTGAACATGATGAAGAACGAGTACAGCCCGGTCTTCTCGATCACCACGCCGTGTTCGGCCAGATACTTGCTGACGATGGCGGCCGGGATGCCGGTGGCGTCGAACTCGCCGCGTACGTTCAGCCCCGGCGTCAGGATCGTTGCCTTGATCGGATCGAGCATGTTGAAGCCTTCGGCGATGTCGCCGAAGCCGTGCCAATCCTCGCCGGCCTTGAGCATCCACGCATCGCGGTGGTCGAGGCCTTCGTCGGTCAGGTCGTCCGGGCCC
This sequence comes from Jeongeupia chitinilytica, assembly GCF_014652315.1. Classification (GTDB taxonomy): domain Bacteria; phylum Pseudomonadota; class Gammaproteobacteria; order Burkholderiales; family Chitinibacteraceae; genus Jeongeupia; species Jeongeupia chitinilytica. Next base: position 173,656 of record NZ_BMYO01000005.1, read on the forward strand.
CAGACCTTGAACCACCAGTCGGCGCCGTATTCCTCGTCGACCTTGCGCATGGCGCGGCGGAACTCCAGCGCTTCGGCCAGCGATTCCTCGACCAGCGCGGTGCCGCCCGGCGCCTCCATCATCGCCGCAGCGACGTCGCACGAGGCGATGATCGAGTACTGCGGCGACGTCGACGTATGCATCAGATACGCTTCGTTGAAAATGTCGCGGTCGAGCTTGTTGTCCTCGGCGTCCTGCACGAGGATCTGCGAGGCCTGGCTCAAACCGGCGAGCAGCTTGTGCGTCGACTGGGTCGAGAACACCATCGAATCCTTGCAGCGCGGCCGGCCTTCGCCGATGGCGTGGTAATCGCCGTAGAAGTCGTGGAACGCCGCATGCGGCAGCCAGGCTTCGTCGAAGTGCAGCGTTTCGATTTCGCCGTCGAGCAGACCCTTGATCTCCTCGACGTTGTACATCACGCCGTCGTAGGTCGACTGGGTGATCGTCAGTACGCGCGGCTTCACATCCGGATTGGCTTCGAGCTTCTCGCGGCAGAACGGGTTGGCGAGCATCTTCTTGCGGATGTTCTCCGGCTCGAACTCGCTGCGCGGGATCGGTCCGATGATGCCGTGGTGGTTGCGGGTCGGTGTCAGGAAGATCGGTACCGCACCGGTCATCATGATCGCGTGCAGGATCGACTTGTGGCAGTTGCGGTCGACGACGACGATGTCGCCCGGTGCAACCGTCGAGTGCCAGACGATCTTGTTCGACGTACTGGTGCCATTGGTGACGAAGAACAGGTGATCGGCGTTGAAAATGCGCGCAGCGTTGCGCTCCGATGCCGCGACCGGACCGGTGTGGTCGAGCAGCTGGCCGAGCTCGTCGACGGCGTTGCAGACGTCGGCACGCAGCATGTTCTCGCCGAAGAACTGGTGGAACATCTGGCCGACCGGTGTCTTCAGGAAAGCGACGCCACCCGAGTGGCCCGGGCAGTGCCAGCTGTACGAGCCGTCCTGGGCATAGTTGACCAGCGCGCGGAAGAACGGCGGCGCCAGCGTGTCGAGGTAGCTTTTGGCTTCGCGGATGATGTGGCGCGCGACGAACTCCGGCGTGTCCTCGTGCATGTGGATGAAGCCGTGCAGCTCGCGCAGCACGTCGTTCGGAATGTGGCGCGCGGTGCGCGTCTCGCCGTACAGGTAGATCGGGATGTCCGGATTGCGGCGACGGATCTCGGCAACGAAGGTGCGCAGGCTGTTCAGCGCGTCCTGCGTTTCCTGCGGCGTGCCGCCGCCGAACTCCTCGTCGTCGATCGACAGGATGAAGCCGGCTGCGCGGCTTTGCTGCTGCGCAAAGCTCGTCAGGTCGCCGTAGCTGGTGTAGCCGATGACATCCATGCCCTCGGCCTCGATGGCCGCAGCAAGCTCGCGAATGCCGGAGCCGCTGGTGTTTTCGGAGCGGAAGTCTTCGTCGATGATGACGACGGGGAAGTAAAAACGCATGCGAGTGTCCTTGTAAGCACAAGCTGCGCTGGCGGCACGGGAGGGCGAGAGGCGCTTTACCCGGCCTGAGGCGCTGAGGTAAATGGGGCGCGGCACCTCTGGCGATCGGGAGGTTGAGTCAACCCCCGTCGTTGCCGGCCTTGGACGTCCCGGAAAGGGCGGTATCTTAAACGACTTTGATTGCAATCATCCAGCGCGAAGGCAATGTGCGCGCAAAAATCGCGATGGCCTGGACGTGGTGGGGCTGGCCGCTCAACGATTGGCCGCGATCGCAGTGCTCAGCAAGGTCTGTTGTGCTTCGCCACGACTGTCCGTCCAGTCGATCCGGACGTCGAGCTGCTTGCTGTAGACGCCGCCGCCGACCGTGCTGTCGGTAATCCGCCATCGGCGGCTGTACGAGGCACCGCTGCCGCTGAGCGCAGTTGCATCCCGGTAGCAGGCACCGGTACCGCTCGCGGCCCCGAGGTCACAGGTGTTGTTGTCCGCCAGCGCCGAATTGGCATAGGCGGTGCCGACACAGAATCCCGTCGGCGGCATCGGCGTACCGGGGGGCGAAGCCGGTGTGATGCACGAGGGCAGGTTGCGAATGGCTTCGACCTGCTGCACCGCATAGGTGATGGCTTCGGATCGTTGCTTGGTGAACCCGGCATTTTCGATCAGCGTCCCCTGGAATCGGCTGATGGCGAGCAGCCCGCTGCTGATGACCAGCAATGAAATCAGCACTTCGATCAGCCCGACGCCGCGTTGCGCATGCATGATCAGAAATCCCTCCATTTGCCCGGCGCACGCTTGAGTACCGGATCCAGCTCGATCTGATCCAGCAGGTTCTTGTCGTAGTAGACGCTGGTCGTACCGTAGTTCTGATAACTGAAACGGTAGCGCGTAACGTTGTGGTTCACGCTGTCGTAGCTGTTGGGCGTGGTCGAGGCGATTTCGTCGCGCCACGCTTTCCAGGGCAGGGCGTGCAGACTGTCCGGCGGATTAACAATCGAACCCTCGATCGCCATGGCACCAGTTACGGCCAGACCGCCGCCGAGCGAGGTCGAGCAGCCGGCAGCGTCGCCAGGGTGGGGCATGTAGCCGGTCCACCAAGTGCTCAGATCGCTGTCACTGGGCCAGTGGCAACGGCTGGAGTATTCGTCACCGACCGCACCGACAACGTAGAGAAAGCCGGTGACGTTGTTGGTGTTGCCACGCAGCTTGAGATTGCCGTTGATGATCAGCACGATCGGTTTGCCGGCAGTGCCGAAGCTGACATTGCCGTTGAGGGTCAGGTCGCCCTCGACCCAGATCACCTGGGTACCCAAGGCGGTGATCGTCGCGGTATCGAGACCGGCACTGGCTGGGAACAGCGGGAGGGGCGAGCTGCTCATGCCGGTGCCATTGCCCTTGTACACTTTGGCCTTGGTGCGCAGTTGGGCCGGTGTCGTGCCGAACGTGGTCTGGAAGAACTGCCAGTCGTCCTCGCCGGCTACCTGATTCGAATCCGCCGGGCAACTGGCGGGTGCCGTGTCACCACTCTTGCAGACGGTGCCCACGCCGTTGGACCCGCCCATGCCGTAACCACCACCGGCCAGTACGCTGTAGGCCGGGTCCGGAGAGCCTGAGTTGGCTGCAACATGTAGCGAACCGTTCTGGTGATAGTCAGCCTTGGACGTCATCGCTGCATTGCGGGAGTTGATTGCGCTTCCCCAGTTGATGCTGGTCTGCAACGTGCTGGTAGCGCTGTCGGCGGCAGAACAGCTGCTGCCTTTTGTGTCGGAGCAACCTTGGCTCGACAGGATTATCGACTTTCCGTCGGCGCCGACGGAAAGCGTGACCGTGTACGCTTCCATACTGGCGCTCAGTGCGGCCGAGAGCGTTCTGCTGGTTGTACTGGCGCTTGCGGCTACCGGGCACGTCTTGCCGCTGCTATTGGCGGTCAGGAAACGAAGATTGCCCGCTGCGTCAAAACACACCAGCCGGGTTGTCATTCCGGCGGTTTTCATGGCGTCTTTGTCGGCCTGCAGCAGGGCAAATATGCTGTCCAGTCCGGCTTCGGCTGCACCCAGGGATTTGGCCGAGTGATAATAGTTGTTGGCCGACTTCTGTTCGATGAAGACCGCACGGTTGGTATAGGCAAAAATCAGGGTGACGATCGCGAGGATGATCACCACGGTAAGCAAGGTGGCAAGTCCTGACTGGCGCCGAATGGAGGACCTGGAAAGCGGGCTGAATGGCATCTCGATGATTCCGGGGTCACGAAGCGGTAGGCTGATTGCGTAACTGGATGCGTTGTTGCAGTGTCAGCGTCGAATCTGGTTTTCCGGTCAGTCTGGCCTGCAGAATCATCGCGATGGCTTGCGTTGCCACACCGGTCGGAAATGCATTGCAGGTTGTCGGCGGGATGTCGTCGGGCGCGGCCGGGTCAACGTAGCAGAACTGGATACGGGTAATTTCGATTTGCGTCGAATCATTGAGTGCTAGCCAGTTGACGCTGCCGCTGACACCGGTACTGCCGGAACAGGTGGTCCCCGTCGCGCTTGACTGACGCAGGTACAGCGTCCGGCCACTTCCCGAATACCAGAAGCCGAATGTTTCGTCAGCGCCCAGTGCGCCGTTACTGTCTCTGTCGTAGCGATAGACAATGCAGGCACCATTGCTGTCCAAGTCGGAGGCGCTGTAAACAGGGTTGCTGGTGGTGCTGCGGAACAATTGCGAAAAATTGGCAGTGTCACTGCTGCTGCCGTAATAGCCGGCCCGGCGGATATCCCGCGTCATCAGGTCCATGATGGTGCGCATGTCCTGATTCAGTCTGGCTTGGCTCAGAACGTCGCGACTGGTGCGCAGATTCGTCAGCAGGTACGTGGTGACCCCGAGCAGCAACACCATGCCAATGGCCAGGGCAACCATGATCTCCAGAATGCTGAACCCTTTCTGCCGGATCAGCATGGCTTGTAACCCGCAACGGGATGACTGCTGTCAGGCGCGCAGACCTGCCCGCGGCCGATGGCATTGATGGTCGTGCGCAGAGTGGGGCCGTTGCCCAGTTCGACGCTGAGTGCGCCGCTGGGCATACCACGGACACGGTCGAAACTGACGCTGGTTCCATTAGTAATGGCGGCGGCGAGTGCGACGTTGCGGTAATCGCTGCCTTGCACCGTTTTCAGGTCGCAACTGGTTGCCGGCGACGTCGAGCAGTCGCAAGCGTTACTGGTCGAGACGCCATAGCACCAGTTGTTCGTGCTGCGCCTGAAAATCACGTAAGTGGACAGATTGCGCTTGATGGCCTCGCTTCGCGCGTACTGCAGGTCGCCGGCCAGGTTTTCGGCGGCGCTTCCGAGTCTTTTGCTCTGGATAAAACCGGCAAGGTTCGGTGCGGCAATACTGAGCACGATTCCGAGTAGCGCAACCACGATCATCAGCTCGATCAATGACAGGCCAATTTCCCGGCTCACTTGCTTCTGCATGACTCGCTACTACCGTCTTGATCCTTGAAGCGTGCATCTCCAGCGTTGACGACTAGTCGCAGAGTCGTGCAGTCGTATTGGTTCGCCTTTTTGTCTGATGCTTGCGATTTGCCTGAAACTGCCGTGGCATTGGCGGAGTAACCGTTTGCCGAGCTGCTACTGAGCGACAGGGCGTAATAGCCGTCGGAGGTCGAGGTAGAGGCATAGCCACCCAAGGTCGAACCCGCGCTGTTGGTGCCGCAGCTACTGGTGCTGCCCAGATTCTGCGGATAGAAAGGGCAGTTAAGCCGGAATCGCTCCATGTCATGCTGGAGTTTTGACAGCGATGTAAACGCATCGACACGCCTGCCTTTGCGTACATATTCCTGATAGTTGGGTAGTGCAATCGCGGCGAGAATGCCGATGATAGCAATCGCGATCATCAGCTCGATCAGGGTAAACCCTTGAGGCTTTTTCATGTCTTCCTCCCATCTCCTCTGCGGGAGATCGGGACATGATAAAGACCCTTGTCAATACAGGGCAATGATTACTTGTAAGCTACCGGCCGGCGTCGGCATATGGCCGACGGTCGGCTTCAGTCAAGGCGCGTGCTTGCGGCGCGTTTGAGGCGGTCGTTGACGGCAAGCCACTCTGGCGTTTGTGGTGGTGTTTCCATCAGCAGTACGTCGTGCTTGCGGTCGTGCCGACGCAGCAGGGCGTACAGCTCCCGCGCGAAATGGGCGGCGTCGTCCGGGAGCGATTGCAGTTCGGCGCCCCGCGGAATGCTGGCTGCCGTGGTGCGCAGAAGCAACAGGACGCGCTCGCCGGAGGCCAGGCGCTGTACGGCCTCTTCCATCAGACGCGGGGCGGATCCGAGCAGCAGCGGGGTGCGCGGCGCGTAGTGCGAGTCGAGCAGGCCGGACGCGCGGATTTTCGCCGTCTTGTTGTTCTGATGGTGTTCCAGTTTGCGACCGAGAAGGGCTTCGATCGCCTCGCGGGGCACGCCGCCGGGGCGAAGCAGTTTCGGTGTGTCGTCGACCAGACTGACGATGGTCGATTCGACGCCGACCGGACTGGCGCCACCGTCGAGGATCAGCGGACTGTCTTCGCCGAATTCATCACGTACATGCTGGGCGGTGGTCGGGCTGACGTGGCCGAACCGGTTGGCCGACGGCGCTGCCAAGCCGCCGCCGAAGCGTTCGAGCAGCGCGTGCGCCAGCGGGTGTGATGGTGCGCGCAGGCCCACGGTGTCCTGACCGCCGGTAACGGCATCCGGAACGTGGGGCTGGCGTTTGAGGATCAGCGTCAACGGGCCCGGCCAGAAGGCTTCGGCCAGCGCGCGTGCTTCCGCCGGAATGTCGATGGCCCAATCGTCGAGCTGGGCCAGGCCGGCGATGTGCACGATGAGCGGGTGGTCGCTCGGCCGGCCTTTGAGTGCGAATATCTTGGCGACCGCTGCCGGGTTGGCGGCATCGGCGGCCAGACCGTAAACGGTTTCGGTCGGGATGGCGACCAGCTCGCCTTGGCGCAGCAGCGCGACGGCATGCTCCAGTTCGTTCATGGCGGGCATTCGGGCATTCAAAAGTGCATTATACCGCGATGGGCCGATATGACGCCGGTGCGGCAAAAACGACAAAGCCGGCGAGGGCGCCGGCTTTGTGGGATTTGCAAGGACTTAGAAGCGCTCCGGCAATTTCTGCAGCAGGATGATGCGCTTGTTCTCGAGCCGGACGTAGCCGCCGAACACCAGCTCCTTGAGGATGCGCGCGATCATTTCCCGCGATGAACCGACCCGGTCGGCGATGGCTTGCTGGGTCAGCGGCTCGGAGATCATCGTGACGTCGTCGATTTCGACGATCATCGTTTCGAACAGGGCACGTACCCGGCCGTAGACGTCGAGCAGTGCAAGGTTCTTCATGGTCGTCGACAGCTGACGGATCATCCGCGCGAGGTTGAGGATCAGCTTGTCCTTCAGTGCCGGGTAGGTGTCGAGTGCGGTACGGAAGTCCTGCTTGGTGAACATCAGGAAGGTCGAGTCTTCCTCGGTCTGAGTCGACCAGGAGCGCGGTTCTTCGTCGAGCATCGAGATTTCGCCGAACACGTCGCCGGGTTCGCCGATCGTGAAGACGAACTCCTTGCCCTGGTTGTCGCTGGTGAACGAGCGTGTCCGTCCTTCGACCAGAACGTACATCGCTTCGCCCGGGTCGCCTTCACGGAACAGGAAGGTGCCTTTGGGGAGTTGCCGCTTCACTGCGGCATTGAAGACGATTTCCAGATCGCTGTCCGAAAATTGCTCGAAGATCGGCAGCTGGGCCAAGAATGTTTTGAGCGAATGTTCCATGAGTAGATGTCCTTAAAGCCCTGTTAGGTCGGCTTTTTAATTGTTGGTGTTCGATGCATTGGCGCCATCGTGTGGTGCCGATGCGACGCTGCTTGCGTGCTCGGTCGACGGTTGGTCGGCCGAATCGGCGGGTGCCGGGACGATATCCATTTTTTTTGCGAGCATGTATTCGTTCATCTCCTTCCAGCCCGAATAGATATCCGCCTTGGCCACCCGGGGGTTACGGCGATAACAATCTTCCAGTGCCCGCCCGCTGTGCCGGCATGCCGCGCCAATTGCCTTGCCGTTTTCCTGCTGCTTATTCAAAAGGCCCGTGACTTGGTCACAGGCCGAAAGCGGAAGGGTCAGCAGCAGGAAAAGCAGGGCGGTGCGCGGGGAAGTGGGCATTGTCAACGGCAGTCTGGTCGATTGGTTTGATTGTAAGCCAATTCGCCCTTATTCGCGTTGACATATGCCGATTGCGCTTGCTGCGATGGCTCAGTTGCCCTGCTGAATGCCGGCCAGTACCCAGCGCGGATCGTTGGGTTTGAGTTTGACGAAGTGCCAGACTTCGGCAAACGGCACCGCCGGGGCGCCCAGAGATTCGCTGACCTTGCCGTAGAAACGGGCGCTGGCAACCAGCTGTCCGTTATCTTCACCGGCGTCGATCAGCTCGACCTGCAGTTCCGGGAATTCGGCGAGGTCCTGGTTGCTGCCGATTTCGGCCTGCAGCGAGGTGAACATCTCCGGTGTCAGATAGTTGCGCAGTTCTTCCAGTTGTTCAGGGCTGTTCAGCGCCTGCATGTGCAGGAAGCTGGCGCGGGCCTGGCGCAGGAAGGCCGCACTTTCGGTGCCATCCGGCAGGCGGGTGATCGCTTGCGCCGGTGCCGCGTTGCCACTTATGCCTTCGCCGAGGCGGAATACGCGTTCGGGTTGCGAGGTTGGCTGGGTCTGCCAGTTCGGACCACCGGCGGCGGCCGGTGCGTAGGCTGCCGGCGCAGCCTGGGCGCGGCGGCGCATGAACATTACCCCGGCGACGGTCAGGCCGCCGAGCAGCAGGATCCAGCCCCACGGGAAGCTGCTGCCTTGGGATTCTGCGGCGCCGGAGGCATTCATCGCCTTGCCGAGCATGTAGCCGCCGGCGGCGCCCACGGCAGCACCGGCGAGGGCAGTGCCGACGCCGCTACGCGCGGGTTGCTGCGCTGGCGTCTGCGCCGGAGCAGGTGCCGCCTGTTGCATCGGCGCTTGCGGCGCCTGTTTGGGGGCGGTGCTGCGTTGCATGCCGGTGGAGCGGCCGCCGCCAATCCGTTTGGCTTCGGCGATCGGACTGGCAAAAAGCGAAATCGTAAGCAGGCCCAGCAAAAGGTGCTGGCGCATCGGCCGGGTTGTCATGAACCGTGGTCCCCTGTGGTGTTGTCTAAGGTGTGTGACTATTGCCACTCTTAGTGGGGGCGATTCGGGACAAGTTCAATCCCGTTGCACAGTTTCGGCAAAAAAGCTGAAGCGATTTAGCTGCGATGGCCGCGTTCGATCGTCACGCCGACGCGCGCAACATCCTGCAGGATGCCGAGTTTGGTCACCGAGACCCGGGTCCAGGGCGCGCCGAAGCGCGCCAGCAGCACGTGCGCAATGAACTCGGCGAGTGCTTCGAGCAGCTGGAAATGCTGCTGCGCGAGTTCGTCGCGCAACGTGCGTACCACGAGGTCGTAATCGATCGTGTCATCCAGATGGTCCGAAGCGCTGGCGCGGTTGGATGGCAGGCCGATGTCGAGGTCCAGCTCGACGTCCTGTTGCGCCACACGCTCCCAGTCGTACCAGCCGATAACGGTTTTGGCGCGAACGCCGTGCAGATAAATGGTGTCCATATCCTGTTGCGGGACTTATGCGGCATTTGGCGCGCTCGCCCCGCAATGACTTACAATGCCAAGCCCGCGATTGTAGTGGATTTGTCCGTGTCCTCGCTAATGCTTGCCCTTGCTGCTTATCTGATCGGCTCCCTGTCGTTTGCCGTGATCGTCTCCCGCGTGATGGGGCTGGCCGATCCGCGCAGCTATGGCTCGGGCAATCCTGGTGCGACCAACGTGCTGCGCAGCGGCAACAGGAAGGCCGCCGCATTGACGCTGGCAGGCGATGCGCTCAAGGGCTGGCTGGCCGTATGGTTGGCGCAGTTGGCGGCACCGGTACTGGGTCTGGGCGATGCGGCGATCGCGCTGGCAGCGGTAGCCGTTGCGCTCGGCCACATGTGGCCGGTGTTCTTCCGCTTCAAGGGCGGGAAGGGCGTGGCGACGGCGGCGGGCATCCTGCTGGCCCTGGACTGGCGTGTCGGCCTGGTGGTGCTCGGCGTCTGGCTGGTGATCGCCAAGGGGTTCAAGATTTCGTCGCTGGCGGCCTTGCTGGCTGCGCTGCTTGCACCGGTACTGGCCTGGTGGTGGATGCCGCAACCGGTGTACTGGTATGCAGTGGGCTTCATCGCGGTGCTGCTGATCGCGCGGCATCACCAGAACATCCGTGGCCTGCTGTCCGGCAAGGAGAGCCGGATCGGCGACAAGGCGCGCTGATCCCGACGCACGCATCGCACCGACGGCGTGACATGGAAAAACGGCCCGCGTGAGGGCCGTTTTTCCAGAGCCGACGACATTCATTTGGCGCGCAGCAAACGCTGTTTCTCGCGGAGCCATTCGCGCTCTTTTTCGGTTTCGCGCTTGTCATGCTGCTTCTTGCCCTTGGCAAGACCGATCTCGAGTTTGATGCGGCCCCGGGTGAAGTGCATGTTCAGTGCCGCGACCGTGTAGCCGGCGCGTTCGACCTTGACGGACAGTTTCTCGATTTCGCTGGCCTTGAGCAGCAGCTTGCGGATGCGGGTCGGATCGGGCAGGACGTGGGTCGATGCGGTGGACAGCGGCGAAATATGCGCGCCGAGCAGCCAGAAGTCGCCCTTGATGTAGCTGACGTAGGATTCCTTCAGCTGCACCCGTCCGGCACGGATCGACTTGACTTCCCAGCCTTCGAGCACGAGGCCGGCTTCGTAGCGCTCTTCGATGAAGTAGTCGTGAAACGCCTTGCGGTTGTCGACAATGGTCATGGCTGCAAATCGAAAGCAAAACGCAATTTTAACCACAGCCCCCGTCCGGGGACGAGGTCAACATGTCTATTTTGGTCATTTACGCTGGCGGCACCATCGGCATGCAGCCCGGTGTGGCGGGCCTGGCACCGGTTCCCGGTGCGCTGACCGGGCGACTGAAGCAGCTGTTGCCGGAGTCGGATCTGCTCGAGTACGACCCCCTGCTCGACTCCAGTGCCATGGGGCCCGCGCACTGGAATCGCATCGCCGGCGACATCGCCGAGCGCGCCGATGATTACGAAGGCTTCCTCGTACTGCACGGGACCGACACGCTGGCATGGACGGCATCGGCACTGGCCTTGTTGCTGCGCGGACTGAACAAGCCGGTGATCCTGACCGGTGCGATGCGGCCCTGGTTCGAGTCGGACAGTGATGCGCCCTGCAATGTTGCGGCGGCGCTTGCGCTGCTGGACAACGCGTGCGGCTTTGCCGAGGTCGGCGTCGTCATGGCCGGCCGGCTTTGGCGCGGTTGCCGGGTCCGAAAGGTCGACTGCGATCACGACGATGCGTTTGCCGCGCCGAACGAGGCGCCGCTTGGTGTTTTCGACGACGGAAGATGGCACCTGGAAGTGGCACGTTTTCGGCGCACGGATCAAGCGCTGCATTTCGAGCCGTTCGACACGGCGGTCCGCGTGCTGCATCTGCAGCTTGCCCCGGGGTTTACCACCGGCTGGCTGGCGTCCGCGCTGCGGCAGGGGCCGCCGCATGCATTGTTGCTGCAAAGCTTCGGCAGCGGCAATCTGCCGTCAGATCCGGCACTGCTCGCGGTGCTGGGCGAGCTGGCAGCGCGCATTCCGGTCGTGAGCCTGAGCATCTGTCCACGCGGACGGGCGCGGCCTGGCCTGTACGCTGCGAGCCTGCAGTCGGGCGGTGGCTTGCTCGACGGGGGCGAAATGACGCCTGAGGCGGCATTGGCCAAGCTGTATCTGGTGCTCGGATACGGGCACGCGAAACGAGCCGGGGCGTTTCTCGACGATTGTGTCGGGGAGCGTGGCGAAGCCGATTCCCCGGTGCGGCCGGCTGTGGTATAGTCCTGTCTTCTATGGCGGGTCTCCCCGCATGGCTAGAAGGTGAACCTGGTCAGGTCCGGAAGGAAGCAGCCACAGCTTTTGATGCCAGTGCCGGGGGTCGGGCTCGCCACCCCAGATTCGAAAAACCGGACTGCTTAGCAGTCCGGTTTTTTTACGCCCGCGTTCTTTGGCTGGATGACGAACGCAAACTTGACCGCGATCAATGCAGCAGGCGCGCTCATGGCGCACTATGGGTTTCGCAAGCTGATGCTTCGTGTATCTCCAGTGGTATTTGAGCGCCGCCTTCCCGCGGCGCTTTTTTTTCGCCCAACGGCCGGAAGTTCCCTGCCCGACGGGGTAGATTTTGGCTTGTTTTCGTCATGGACGCCGCTGCATAATGCCGCATTCTGCAGCTACGGCCCGTCAATGAAGTTCTTCTTCGATCTCTTCCCGATCCTGCTGTTCTTCGGTACCTACTCGATCACCCATGACCTGTTCATTGCAACCGCGGTTGCCATCGTGACCACGGGCGGGCAGGTGGCCTTTTCCTGGTTCCGCTGGCGCAAGGTCGAGCCGACGCTGTGGTTGAGCTTCGGTCTGGTGGCGGTGCTGGGCGGGGCAACGCTGCTGCTGCATGACAAGACCTTCATTTTCTGGAAACCGACGGCGCTTTACTGGGTATTCGCGGTGCTGCTGCTCGGGGCCAAATGGTTCCGCGGCCAGAACCTGATGCAGAAGCTGATGGGCCAGCAGCTGCAATTGCCTGCACCGGTCTGGGACAAGGTCAATCTGGCTTGGGCGCTGTTCTTTGTGGCGATGGGGGCGCTGAATCTGGCCATTGCCTTCCATTTCAGCGAAGAGATCTGGGTCAAGTTCAAGCTTTTCGGGACGCTGGGCCTGACGCTGCTGTTCGTGCTCGGTCAGGGACTGGTGCTGAGCCGTTACCTTGACGAGTCGGCACTCGAAGACAGCGCTTCGAAGCAGGGCAAGGAATAATCCATGGCACTCTACGCGATCATCGCAACCGATCGGGCGGACAGCCTTGCCGATCGGCTGGCCGCACGTCCGGCGCATCTGGCACGACTGGAGGCGCTGAAGAACGAAGGCCGGCTCGTTCTGGCCGGCCCGTTTCCGGCCATTGACGCCACGGATCCGGGCCCGGCCGGCTTTTCCGGCAGCCTGATCGTGGCCGAGTTCGAGTCACTTGAGGCCGCCCGGAGCTGGGCCGATGCCGATCCATACCGCACAGCCGGTGTCTACGCGTCGGTCGTCGTCAAGCCTTTCAAGCACGTGTTACCCTGACGAACTCATGACAACGCTTGCAGACGAAATCCGCAGCCGTCTGGTCGTGCTGGCGCCCGAGGCGCTGGACGTGCACGACGACAGCGCTGCACATGCCGGCCACGCTGGCGCCGCAGCGGGCGGTGGGCACTTTGACGTGCTGATCGTTTCCGACGCGTTTGCCGGGCTCAACGCGCTGGCGCGCCACCGCAAGGTGTATGCGCTGCTGGCCGATCTGATGCCGCACCGAATCCACGCGCTCAGCCTGAAAGCGCTGACGCCGGATGAGCTTTGAATAAAAGCAATACGAACCATCACCAACTCATCACCACGAACCATCACAAAGGATGTTTTCGATGCGCCAACCCAAACTGATTGCACTGTCGCTCGGCCTGGCCGTGAGTGTTGCCTTCGCCGGCAACGTTGCCACCGTCAATGGCGTGGCCATTCCCGACAGCCGCATGGACCTCTTCGTCAAGCAAGTGACCGAGCGCGGCCAGAAGGACTCGCCGGAACTGCGTGCCAAGATCAAGGAAGACCTGATCCGCAACGAAGCGCTGTATCAGGAAGCGCAGAAGAAGGGCTACGACAAGAACGCGGACGTGCAGGCTCAACTGGACATGATGCGCCAGCAAGTGCTGGTCGGCGCGCTGGTGCGTGACTACGTCAAGGCCAACCCGATCTCCGACGCCGAACTCAAGAAAGAGTACGACAAGATCAAGGCCAACTTCAGCGGCAAGGAATACCACGCCCGCCACATCCTGGTGAAGGATGAGGCGCAGGCAAACGCGATCATTGCCCAGCTGAAGAAGGGCGCGAACTTTGCCGATCTGGCGAAGAAGAACTCGCTCGACAAGGGCAGCGCAACCAACGGTGGCGATCTGGGCTGGGCCAATCCGAACAACTTCGTGCCGGAGTTCTCGGGCGCGATGACCAAGCTCGCCAAGGGCCAGATCACCCAGACTCCGGTGAAGACCCAGTTCGGCTACCACATCATCAAGCTGGATGACTCCCGCGATGCCAAGGGCCCGAGCTTCGACGAAGTGAAGCCGGAACTGCAACGCGAAATGCAGGGCCAGAAGGTACAGAAGTACGTCGAGGATCTCGTCTCGAAGGCCAAGGTTCAGTAACACGACCAGGCTGGTACAAAAAACCCCGCATCACGCGGGGTTTTTTATTTTCAGTGCTGCGACTGTCGGGCCATTTCACCGCGCCAGCGCTCGGCGATGTACGGATCGGCCAACTGGATGTCGCTGACTTCGCCAAGGCCGGCCTTTCTGGCCGCCTCGCGGATCGACGCCAGACACCCCTTGGCTGCGCCTGCATCCGGCTTGCTGCCGAACAGTTTGTTGCCGCATTCGCCGATGACGCCCATGAAGACATCGGGCGGCACGTTCAGCAAGGGATTGTGCGCACGTTCTTCGCTGACACCCACGGCCGCCTGTGGTGCGACGGCGACCGGGGTACTGGCCACTTTCGGCGCGACTGGTGCCGGTTCGCAGCCGGCCAGCAGCGCCACAATGGCCAGCGCCGATAACGGTTTGATCATTCTTGTCTCCTCTCCTGGTCCCTGTTGCTCAGGGTTGAGCGAGATTGTATGCCGGGAAACGGCGAAAACCGTTCAGCTGCGCCTGATGTTGTACCAAACCTGCCCCGTGATCTCGCGCAGTGCCACGCTGCTGGCATGAAGCGCGCTGCTTCTGGGTAACAGAGACAGCAAACTGAACGGTTCGCGGTTGGCGTAGTCGGTGCCGGCCGGATGAACCGTGAAGCCTGCGTCACGATAAGCCTGGGTGGCACGCGGCAGGTGCCAGGCCTGGCTGACGAGCGTGATGCGTCGATGCCGAGGGAGCAGGATGCGGGCACTGAGCGTCGCGTTGTCGCGGGTGTCGTCCGATGCGGCTTCGACCCAGCGCGCCGTCACGCCGAAATCGTCGTGCAGGCTGGCGGCCATCAATCGCGCTTCGGCAACGCCGCCCAGCGGTGCGCCACCGGAGACCAGCACCGGCAAGCCACTCTTCCGGGCCAGGCGGGCGCAATAGCGCAGGCGCACCAGCGTGGCGTTGTTGATGGCTTCCCCGCCGGGTTCGTCGTAGGCGCCGAAGCGTTTGCCGCCGCCGAGGCAGACGATGGCATCGGAGTCGGCCAATGCGGCGTCGGCCAGTGGCGCCGGTTCGACGGTACCCATCAGTGCGTTTGCCACCAGTGGCATCGACAGCGCATAGATCAGTGCCGCACCAGTGCCGATCAGGATGCGCCCTGGCCAGGGCCGGCGGCGAAGCCAGTAGGCCCCGGCGAGAATCAGAAGCAACCCGTTCGTGGGCGGAAGCAGCAGCGTTGACACAGCGGCTTTGGCAAAAAAGGCGGAGGCTGGCATCGGAGACTCATGAAAACGGGCCGCATTTGCGGCCCGTGACGTGCAGGATGATGGCAGCCAGTTTACTCGCCCAGATAGGCCTGCTGGATTTTCTCGTTGGCCAGCAGGTTGGCCGCACTGTCGGCGAGGGTGATCCGGCCCGACTCCATCACGTAGCCACGGTCGGCGGTCTGCAGCGCCAGTTTGGCATTCTGTTCGACCAGCAGCATCGTCACGCCCTCGGCGGCGATCATGCGGATGATCTCGAAGATCTTCTGCACGATGATGGGGGCCAGGCCCATCGACGGTTCGTCGAGCAGCAACAGCTTGGGTCGGCTCATCATGGCCCGGCCGATTGCGACCATCTGCTGTTCGCCGCCCGAGAGCGTGCCCGCCAGCTGCGAACGGCGTTCCTTCAGGCGCGGGAACAGGCTGAATACGCGGTCGATGTCGTTGGCGATGTCGGCTTTGTCGTTGCGCACATAGGCGCCCATCTGGAGGTTTTCTTCCACCGTGAGCCGGCCGAAGATGCCGCGGCCTTCGGGTACCAGCACCAGACCCTTGCCCACGTAGTCGTAGGGCGCGAGCCTGGCGGTCGGTTTGCCGTCAAATAGAATTTCGCCGCCAGCGGGCTTGACCATGCCGACCAGCGTTTTCAGCGTGGTGCTCTTGCCGGCGCCATTGGCGCCGATCAGGGCGACGAGTTCACCCTTGTTGATGTTGAGATCGATACCCTTGACGGCATGGATACCGCCGTAGGCGACCTTGAGGTCCTTGATGTCGAGGAGCGGGTTCATGATGGGCTCGCTTATTCCGGCGCGACGCCGAGGTAGGCCTCGATCACGCGCGGGTCGTTCTTCACTTGTTCGGGGATGCCTTCGGCGATCTTCTTGCCGTAGTCGAGCACGGCAATCCGGTCGCACAGACCCATCATCAGCTTCACGTCGTGTTCGATCAGCAGGATGGTGACGCCGTCAGCACGGATCTTTTCCATCAGCGCCTTGAGCTGGTCGGTTTCCTTCGGGTTCATCCCCGCGGCCGGTTCGTCGAGCGCCAGCAGCGTGGGGCTGGTGGCCAGTGCGCGGGCAATTTCCAGCCGGCGCTGGTCACCATAGCTGAGGTTGCGCGCCAGCTCGTCCTTGCGCTTGCCGATACCGACGTAGTCGAGCAGCTCCTGCGCCCGGGCGGCGATCGCAGCTTCTTCGGCCTTGGCCTTCGGCCCCCGGAAGACGGCACCGAAGACGCTGGCCGAGGTGCGGACATGCTGGCCGACCATGACGTTCTCGAGCGCGGTCATGTTGGCGAACAGGCGAATGTTCTGGAAGGTACGGGCGATGCCCGACTCGACCACCACATACGGTTTTTGCCGGAACAGGTCCTTGCCGTTAAAGGTGAAACTGCCTTCGTCGGGCTGGTACAGGCCGGTGAGAACGTTGAAGAGCGTGGTCTTGCCTGCGCCGTTCGGGCCGATCAGGCCGTAGATTTCCCCGGCGTTGATCGACAGGGCAACGTCGTTCAGTGCGTGCAGGCCGCCAAAGCGCTTGTGGATGCCTTCGATTTTCAGCAGCGGGGTGCTCATGCCTTGGCCTCCTCTTCGTGCTCGTGGAATTCGCGTGCACGACGCTTGGACGGCCACAGTCCTTCAGGGCGCAGCAGCATGATGATGATCATGGCGAGGCCGAAGATCAGCATGCGCAGGTTTTCCGGATCGAACAGCCGCTCGCCGAATACCGCCGATTGCAGCGGGTTGATGACGTCGCGCAGCACTTCGGGCGTGATCGAGACCAGGATCGCACCAAGAATGACGCCGGGAATGTGGCCCATGCCGCCGAGTACGACCATGCACAGCACCATGATCGACTCCATCAGCACGAACGATTCGGGCGAAACGAATCCCTGGAAACTGGCGAACAGCGCGCCGGACACCCCGCCGAACGATGCACCCATCGCGAACGCCAGTAGCTTGACGTTGCGCGTGTTGATGCCCATGGCGTTGGCGGCGATTTCGTCTTCACGGATCGCGACCCACGCGCGACCGATGCGGGAGCGCTGCAGGCGCAGGGTGACGAAAATGATCAGGCAGCAGAACGCCAGGATCAGGTAGTAGTACAGGTGAACGGTATCGAACTTCAGGCCGAACCATTCGATCGGACGGCCCAGGTCGTAGCCTGCAATGTTGACCTTGCTGATGTTGTTGATGCCTTGCGGGCCGTTGGTGATGTTGACCGGCCGGTCGAGGTTGTTCAGGAAGATGCGGATGATCTCGCCGAAGCCGAGCGTCACGATCGCCAGATAGTCGCCGCGCAACTTCAGCGTCGGCGTGCCGAGCAGCACGCCGAACACCCCGGCAACGCAGGCGGCGATCAGCAGCATGACCAGCAGCGGCGGATGCATCAGCCAGGCCGGCAGCACCGCAGCCAGATGCGGCGAGTTCAGCAGTGCGAACGAATATGCACCGACGGCATAGAAGGCGATGTAGCCGAGATCGAGCAGGCCGGCAAAGCCGACGACGATGTTGAGACCGAGCGCCAGCATGATGTAGAGCAGCGCGAAGTCGACGGCGCGCAGCCACGACTTGCCGTTCTCGAATCCGCCGGTGATTGCCCACGGCAGGATCGCCAGCACGACGGCAAGTGCCGCAAAGGTGATGATCTGTTTTTTCGATTGCATGTTCTCTCTCCGCGGATCAGGCGCGTTCTGCGACGCGTTCGCCCAGCAGGCCGGACGGGCGGAAAACCAGGACACCGATCAGCACGACGAAGGCAAAGATGTCCTTGTAGTGGCTGCCGAGGAAGCCGCCGGTGAGGTCGCCCAGATAGCCGGAACCGAGGCTTTCGATGATGCCCAGCAGCAGACCGCCGACGACCGCACCGCCGATGTTGCCGATGCCGCCCAGCACTGCGGCGGTGAATGCCTTCAGGCCGATCATGAAGCCCATGTAGGCGTGCGCCTGGTCGTAGTTGGCTGCGACCATCACGCCGGCCACGGCACCCAGCGACGAGCCGATGATGAAGGTCATCGAAATCACCGTATTGATGTTCACGCCCATCAGGCCGGCCACGTCCGGGTTCTGCGCCGTGGCACGCATGGCGCGGCCGAGCTTGGTGCGCTCGATCAGCCAGAACAGCCCGCCCATCAGCACCAGTGACAGGATCACGATGGCGATCTGCAGGTCGGTGATCGCGGCGCCGAAGAAGTCGTGCACCGTGGTCGGCAGGATTTGCGGAAAGGGGCGGTAGTTGCGGCCCCAGATCAGCATCGCGGCCTGCTGCAGCACGATCGAGACGCCGATGGCCGTAATCAGCGGTGCCAGGCGTGGCGCCCGCCGCAAGGGGCGGTAGGCGACGCGTTCGATCGTATAGCCGAGCAGCATCGAAACAGGGATGGCCATCAGCAGCCCCGCCAGAAGCAGCAGGGGGCCGGGCAGATTGACACCGGCACCGATCAGCAGGTTGATGCAGGTAATGGTGACCATTGCGCCGATCATGACGATTTCGCCATGGGCGAAATTGATCAGCTGCATGATGCCGTACACCATGGTGTAGCCCAGTGCGATCAGCGCATAGATGCTGCCGACCACCAGGCCATTGATGAGTTGTTGCAGGAAAATGTCCACCGTAGTGTCCTCGTAGCGCTGATTGCTTTGCGGTTGTTGCCTGGTCGGGGCTGGCGCGTGACGCCTTGCCCGGCCGAATCCGGTGGGACGCGGTGCTCACCCTCCGGGGACGGCTTGTGGCCGGCGAAGCGGGACGGTGCAGTTCTACGTGATTATTACCGTAGCAGTTGGTGTTGAAAACTTACATGCGTGCGTCAAGCCCTCAACACCTGCTGCTTTCCCTTACTTGCGAAGTGGCGGGCTAGTACGGTTGGCATGGTAGGAGTGAGGCGGCTTACGGTGGTGTCAGTGACTGCCTCAGGCGTCGGTTGAAACGGGTGTTTCAGGTGTCGTCATCCAGCAAATCCGCGTCTCCGCCGCAGGTTGCCGTGTTTTCCCAAACTGCCGTTTCGCTGACAAGCCGGTGAAGCGGGTAGCGCCCGTCCGGCATCGGCAGAACGATGTCGACGATGGCGTTACCGCGCTGGGCCAGATGCTGTTTGAATGCAACAGTTGGCGGTGTCGCGCACAGGCAGGCGGCGATTGGCAGTGCCAGCGGATCGGGAACCAGACGGCAATGTTCCGCCAGCCTGGTCTGCCATTGGTTCATCGCTTCGTGGCCAGGCAGCACGGCGGTGTTGCCGGTGAGCACGACCGTGATCAACTGTTGCCGCAGGCTTGTGAGCTCCTGCCCGAGGCAGGCGATCAGCCCGCGGGATCGGTAGTGCCGTGTACGTCGCTCACCGGTGGGTGACGGAAGCGGCTGCGTCCGGCCGATCGGCGAGCGCGATGCAATCTCGTCGATCAACGCCAGCAGCGCATTTTCGTCGCCGGTGTTTTCATGTCGGGCGAGTTCGCGCAGGGTGTCGGCCAACTGTCCAATGAGCGGATCAACGACCCCGGGCTGGTGTGTATTTCCTTCCCTGGTCAGGAAGGCCGGTCGCAGTGCCATACCGACGTCGGCGCCTGCGGGCGGACGATTGACGTAGACCGTATCGGCACGGACTCGTGCCGTTACGCTGGCGATGAAACCCGGACATCGGCTGTGGATGGTCAGGCTGCCGCCATTAATGCATGTATCGAGGGCGGCCAGCAGGGCCGGCAACTGCGCCGGCGCGTAACGCAGCACGGCCAGTACCGGGCCGGAGAGTCCGGGGTGAAGCGCATCCGGCCGGTCGATTTCGATGAGTGTCGGTGCGGCCAGCGTAGGGGGAAGGAAATCATCGACAATGCCGTGCTCGACATCGGGATAGCCGGCGCGGTGCAGCGCGGCCTTCGCGGCTTGCAGCCGTTCGGCCGCGTTGATGGAAATCAGTGGCCCGATGTCGGTGCAGATCGAGGCGGGGTCCCCGAGCCGGAGTTCTGCCATTGCTGCATGCAGCCGCGGGATCAGTACCGGGGCGGTGGCTTGCGGCAGGCAGAGCAATCGCAATGCCGTACCGCGTTGACCGGCATGACTGAACGCGCCGTTCAGGGTGTCGCGGACCAGCTGTTCGGCTTGCGTCGAGGTATCCGCGATCAGCGCATTGAGACCTGCCGAGTGTGCGATCAGCCGTTTCAGCTGCTGCTGACGGGCCAGTGCGCGGTGAACCGCGTGTGCGGTGGCTGCCGTGCCGGAGAGCACGACAGCGGCGATTCGCGGATCCGCCACGAGGCGGGCGCCGACGGTGGCATCGCCAGGCAGAAGCTGCAGCACGTCGCGATCCAGGCCACTTGCGTGCGCCGCCGTGACGACGGCGGCCGCGATCAGCGTCGTGGCCGCAGCCGGTTTGAGCAGTACGGGGTTGCCCGCCGCCAGCGCGGCCGAGGCCTGGGCGACAAGACCCGCCAAGGGGGAGGACGACGGGCCGAGCACGGCAATCGGGCCGAGCGGCGTTGCCGTTTCCGCCTGTCCGGCGTGCTGGAGGCAGAACGTGGCAGCTGCCCGCCATTCGTCAACGGCGTCGGCCAGTGGCATGCCGGCCTCGCGGACGAGCAGGCTCAGGAGCTGCACTCGGCATTCGAGCAACGCATCGGCAAACGTTTCAAGCCGTACCGCCCGTTCGCTGGCCGCTTCCTTGCCCCAGATCGGCGCAATTGCAGCTGCCCGGGCGAGTGCGACATCGATGTCGGCATCACTTGCTTCGATGATATGCCCAAGACAGATATCCGGCCGCGCGGGGGCAAAGACCGGCCGGCCGCTGCGTGTGGCATTGCCGGCCGGATGCGTGGACGTCACCGTGCACTCGTCGCCAGTCGCGAGCGCCTGTGCCTGTTGTACGACCTCAACCTCGTTGCCCCAGCAGACGCCCGGTGCAACCGGGCCGGCATCGGCACGGCCGAGAGGGGGAGGCAGTCCGGCGTCAGGATGCGCTTGCGCGTCGGCAACCGGATCGGCTACGCGGGGATGGACGTCGTCATCGGCCAGCTGTTGTTGAACGAATGCGCTGTTGGCGCCGTTTTCCAGCAGCCTTCGGATCAGATAAGGCTGCAATGCCGTGTCATTGCCGACCGGCGCATAGATGCGGCAGCGTTGCGACAGTCCATGTCCGGGCAGGAGGCTATACAGTGCTTCGCCGAGACCATACAGGCACTGGAACTCGAAATTTCGGCCGGCAGCCATCGCATGTACCGCGAGTGCGGTATAGACATTGTGGGTCGCGAACTGGGACTGAATCACATCATCGGCGTCCAGCATCCGGCGTGCGCAGGCAAGGTAGCAGGTGTCGGTGTGCGATTTGCGCGTAAAGACCGGATAGTCCCGCCAGCCTTCACGCTGCGTTTGGCGGATCTCGCTGTCCCAGTAAGCGCCCTTGACCAAACGGATGGTAATGCGGCGCTGATGCGAGCGCGCCGCGTCGATCAGCCAGTCGGTTTGCGCCAGTGCACGTTTCTGATACGCCTGCACTGCGATGCCCAGGCCGCACCAGCCTGCCAGGGTGGGCTCGGCGAGCAAATGTTCGAACAGCTGCAGCGCCAAGGTCAGGCGCTCGCTTTCTTCTGCATCGACGGTGACCGGGATTTCGTGCTGGCGGGCGAGTTGCATCAGGGCAAGTAGCCGGGGCCAGAGCTCCTCGCGAACGCGACCTGCCTGACGTGGTTCGTAGCGCGGATGCAGCGCCGACAGCTTGACCGAAATGCCGCTCTTTTCCGTGGCACCGTCTGCGGCCAGCGCGAGAAGTGCGTTGCGATAGGCTGCGTCGTTCTGTTCTGCATCGGTTTGTGTTTGCGCGGCTTCGGCGAGCATGTCGAACGAGTAGGCAAAGGCCGGGTTGCGCCGTGCCAGCGCGTCGTCGATCCGGTCGGCAATGACGAAATGGCGGCCGAGTTCACGAATCGCCTTGCGCAAACCCAGCCTGACCAGCGGTTCGGTCCGATTGTGTTCACTCCACGAACGGGCGTGTTCAAGCGTCCAGCGCGCCAGCCGGACCACCGCCGAATCGGCGGCCATCCCTTTCCAGTCCGTTGCATGCAGCAAGTCGGCGATCAACCGGTCCGCCGTCGCGTCGTCGGGAATGCGCGGCAGGGCTTCAGCGAGCGTCAGAAGTGACCTTCCGGCCGGGGTGTCAAGCGGAAACCCTGAAAGCAGGGCGTCGATGCCCTTGTCGTGCCGTCGCTGGGCGCGCAGCTGTTCTGCAATCAGCGGCGCATAGCGCTGCAGGACGGTGTTTTCGTCGGTGGACAGTCGTGCCAACGGCACCAGACGGCGTACCAGCACGGTTTCGTCGGCAAAGTGGGTCTGGGCAAGATCGAATGGCGCGGTGCGCCCAGCGGTTGGCATGGCGATCCTGGAGAGGGGCTTGCACCAGCTTAGTCAGCAACGGCCCCGGGCGCGTCAGCTGCAGCGGTTCGGGAGTGCGGTTGTTGTGCGGATGCCAAACGAAAACGGCGCCCGAGGGCGCCGTTTTCGCGAGAGCAATGCTTACTTGGCCGTGCCGCCTGCAACTTCCAGGACTTCCCACTTGCCGCCCTTCACCTGGTAAATGGTGATCGGACCGTTCTTCAGGTCGCCCTTGTCGTCGAACGAGACATTGCCGGTCACGCCCTGATACTCGATCTTAGACAGCTCCGGCAGATACTTGGCCGGCTCGGTCGAGCCTGCTTTCTTCATCGCTTCGACCAGGACCTTGACCGAGTCATAGCAGTACGGTGCATACAGCTGGACTTCGGTCCCGAACTTGGCCTTGAACTTGTCGAGGAAGGCCTGGCCGCCCGGCATCTGTTCTTTCGGCATGCCCGGGCTCGACGAAATCATGCCTTCCGAATCGCTGCCCGACAGCTTGATGAACTCCGGTGTCTGCGTACCGTCGCCGCCCATGACCTTGGCGCCAATGCCCAGTTTCTTGGCCTGCTTCTTCAGCGGTGCGGCTTGTGCATCCATGCCGCCGTAGAAGATCAGGTCCGGTTTGGCACCCTTGATGCTGGTCAGGATCGCGTTGAAGTCGGTTTCCTGGTTGGTAGTGAACTCGCGCTTCACGACTTCGGCGCCCGATGCCTTGGCGGCTTTCTCGAATTCGTCCGCCAGACCCTGACCGTAGGCGGTACGGTCGTCGACGATGGCGACTTTCTTGGCGCCGAGCTTGGTCGCGGCATACTCGCCGAGCACCTTGCCCTGCTGCGCATCGTTGGCCATGACACGGAAGGTGGTCTTGAAGCCCTGCGCAGTGTAGGCGACTGCGGTGGCCGACGGCGACACTTGCGGAATGCCGGCATCGGAGTAGATCTTCGATGCCGGGATCGTGGTGCCCGAATTCAGGTGACCAACGACGCCGACGACTTTCTGGTCGACAAAACGCTGGGCGACGGTGGTGGCCGTCTTCGGGTCGGCCTGATCATCTTCGGAAATCAGCTCGAACTTGACCTTTTTGCCGCCGATATCGGCACCGCCGGCTTCATTGATCTCGTCGATCGCCATTTTCACGCCGTACTCGTTGTCCTTGCCGAGGTGGGCGATGTTGCCGGTCAGCGGTGCAGCATGACCGATCTTGACGGTATCACCACCGCCCGACGGCGCTGCAGCGGCAGCCGAGGCCGGCTCGCTGGCGGCCGGCTGGGCCGGCTCCTGCTTGCCGCAGGCGGTGATCGACAGCACGGCGGCGGCGATCAGGCTGTAACGTGCGATGCTCATGTTCTCTTCCCCAATGTTTTGAATGACGCGTCGAGGTGTGCACGGGCACAGTTGCCGGGCAAACCGAACGTAGCAGTGCTTGACGATGCTGGAAATCATCATGGGTAGCGGCCGGAAACGCTGTCAAATTCGGGTTTTCCCGGGTGCAGCAAATGCAACAGCAAAACGGACACCATACTGACGTCAGGTCCGATTGCTTTGTCCATTAAAGCAGACGTTTAGCGCAGATGAGCGGTCGGGTGCGTTTGCCGGCGCGACGCCTTGGCGGTGTTGGATCGGCGCATCCGGGCGACAGGTCCGGAGCGCGGTTCGCGTCGCGGCATGCCGCTTACATCCAGCCGTGCTCGGCAAACGATGCTACCTGGTGGCCGGCCACGATGAAGTGATCGAGCAGGCGCACATCGATCAGGCTCAGCGTTTGCGCAAGTTGCCGGGTCAGGAGCCGGTCAGCGTCCGAGGCGTCGGCGCGGCCGGAAGGGTGATTGTGAGCGACGATGACGGCTGCGGCGTTGAGGGCGAGGGCCCGGCGGGCGAGTTCGCGCGGGTAGACCCGCGTTTCCGACAGGCTGCCCTGCGCCAGCTCTTCGCAGGCCATGACGCGATGGCCCATGTCGAGAAACAGCACCACGAAGACTTCCACATCGCGATGGCGCAGCAGCAGGCCGAGATAACGCCGGACTGACTCGGGCGAATCGAGGGCGCTGGTCTGGTGCAGCTCCTCCTTGAGTGTGCGTCGCGCCATCTCCAGTACGGCCTGCAATTGGGCGTATTTGGCATCACCCATGCCGGGGACGGCGGCAAAGGCCGGACGCGGTGCGGCAAACAGTGCGGCGAGTGAGCCGAAGTGGCGCAGCAGGTCTCGCGCCAGATCGACCGCACTTTTGCCGGGCAGACCGACACGCAGGAAAATCGCCAGCAGTTCGGCTTCCGAGAGTGCGGCCGCGCCGAGGCTGAGCAACTTTTCCCGTGGTCTTTCGGCGCTGGGCCAGTCGGTGATCGGCATGCTTCTCGGGTAAACTCGTTCCGATGGGAAACCTCGTTATAAGCAAGGGCTCGCAATGAAGCAAAAACGCATCGTGCTCGGCGTGTCGGGCGGGATTGCCGCGTACAAGGCGGCCGAACTGACCCGCTTGATGGTCAAGGCCGGCTGGCTGGTCGACGTGGTGCTGACCGACGCCGGCGCACGTTTCGTCACGCCGGTGACGTTCCAGGCGCTGTCCGGCCGGCCCGTCTACCAGCAGATGTGGGCGCCCGAGATCAGCAACGGCATGGCGCACATCCAGCTGACCCGCGGTGCGGATGCACTGGTGCTGGCGCCCGCGACGGCCGACCTGATCGCCAAAACGGCGCACGGCTTTGCCGACGATCTGTTGTCGACGCTGATTGCCGCGCGGGACTGTCCGCTCTTTGTCGTTCCGGCCATGAACCGGCAGATGTGGGAAAACCCGCCGAACCAGCGCAATGTGCAGCAGCTGCGCGACGACGGCGTTGCCATTCTCGGGCCGGCTGTCGGCGAGCAGGCGTGTGGTGAAGTCGGGCTCGGCCGGATGATCGAGCCCGAGGAAATCATGGCGCGGCTCGAGGCGGCATTCCAGCCCAAGCTTCTGGCCGGAAAAAAAGTCCTGTTGACGGCCGGACCGACCTTCGAGCGTATCGACGCGGTTCGTGGCATCACCAATACCAGCTCCGGCAAGATGGGTTTTGCGCTGGCACAGGCTGTGCGCGAAGCCGGTGCCGAGGTTGTGCTGGTGGCCGGCGAAACGGCCCTGTCGACGCCGCTGGATGCGCGCCGCATCGACGTGCGGTCGGCGCAGGAGATGCTGACTGCGGTCGAGGCCGAAGTCGACGCCGCCGACATCTTCATCTCGGTTGCGGCGGTCGCCGACTACTATGTGCTCAACCAGAGCGAGCACAAGATCAAGAAGGACGCGCACATCCTGACGCTGGAACTGGCGCCCAATACCGACATCCTCGCCAAGATCGCCTGCCGCGAGCAGCCGCCGTTCTGCGTCGGTTTCGCGGCCGAATCGGAAAACCTGCTCGAATATGCCGAAGCCAAGCGTCGTCGCAAGCATCTGCCGCTGCTCGCAGCCAATCTGGTGCAGCAGGCGATGGGGGCCGACGACAACGAAGTCATCCTGCTTGACGACGATGGCGAGCACCGGCTGCCGCGCGGCCCCAAGCTCGACGTGGCACGCCGGATGGTCAGCCATATTGCCAAGCTCTACGCCAAACAAGGAAAACCCGCATGACCCAGCTCGACGTCAAGATTCTCGATGACCGCCTCAAGGACAATCTGCCGGCGTATGCCACGCCGGGCGCTGCCGGACTGGATCTGCGTGCCTGCCTCGATGCACCGCTGGTGCTTGCGCCGGGTGCAACGGCGCTGGTGCCGACCGGCATCGCCATCCATCTCGAAAACGCCGGTCTGGCGGCGATGATCCTGCCGCGCTCGGGGCTCGGTCACAAGCACGGTATCGTGCTGGGCAATCTGGTCGGCCTGATCGATTCGGACTACCAGGGGCAGATTTTCGTCTCGGTCTGGAATCGCGGCAGTCACGCCTTCACGGTGCAACCGATGGAGCGGATCGCCCAGCTCGTCGTCGTGCCGGTGGTGCAGGTGGAGTTCAATCTCGTCGACGATTTCGCCGAAAGCGAGCGCGGTGAAGGCGGTTTCGGCAGTACCGGCAAGCACTGAGGCTGCAAACGGGACGGAAAAAAAGCGGGACGACTGTCCCGCTTTTTTCATGACCAACCTCAGCGCCGCGCCAGACCGCGCACTACGCTGACCAGCCGGTCGACCTCCTCGCAGGTGTTGTAGAACGCCAGCGAAGGGCGCACCGTGGCCTCTACACCGAAACGGCGAAGGATCGGCTGTGCGCAGTGGTGACCGGAACGCACGGCAATGCCTTCGCGATTGAGCGCGTCGCCGACTTCCTCGGTGCGGTAACCCTGCAGTACGAACGACGCCACACTCGTCTTGTGCTGTGCGGTGCCGATCAGTCGCAGGCCGGGAATGGTGCCCAGACCATGCATGGCGTAGTCGAGCAGGGCGTGTTCGTAGGCCGCGATGTTCTCGAGTCCCAGCTGCTCGATGTAATCGATCGCGGCGCCCAGACCGACCGCATCGGCAATGTTGCCAGTGCCGGCCTCGAAGCGCGCCGGCGCGCCGTGGTACAGCGTGCGCTCGAAGGTCACGTCGGCAATCATGTTGCCGCCACCCTGCCACGGCGGCATCTGGTCGAGGATCGCCTTCTTGCCGTAGACCACGCCGATGCCGGTCGGGGCGAAGACCTTGTGGCCGGAGAACACGTAGAAATCCGCATCCATGGCCTGAACGTTGACGCGCAGGTGCGAGACTGCCTGTGCGCCGTCGACCAGTACCTTGGCGCCCACGCCGTGCGCCAGTGCGATGATCTCGTGGACCGGCGTAATGGTGCCCAGCGCATTGGAGACCTGCGTGACCGCCACCAGCCGGGTCCGGCTGTTCAGCAGCTTGCGGTATTCGTCGAGCAAAATCTGGCCGCTGTCGTCGACCGGAATCACGCGGATGCGTGCGCCTTTCTCGGCGGCCAGCTGCTGCCACGGCACGATATTGGCGTGATGCTCGAGGTTGGAGACGATGATCTCGTCACCGGCGCCGATATTGGCCGCTCCCCAGCTTTTGG
This sequence comes from Jeongeupia chitinilytica, assembly GCF_014652315.1. Lineage (GTDB taxonomy): Bacteria > Pseudomonadota > Gammaproteobacteria > Burkholderiales > Chitinibacteraceae > Jeongeupia > Jeongeupia chitinilytica. The sequence continues at coordinate 201,020 of NZ_BMYO01000005.1, forward strand.
CCACGAGGTTGATCGCCTCGGTTGCACCGCGGACGAAGATGATTTCGTCCGGCGAAGGGGCGCCCAGGAACTTCGTCACCTTCTGCCTGGCCGCCTCGTAGGCGTCCGTGGCCCGCGCGGCCAGTTCATGCGCGGCGCGGTGGATGTTGGAGTTCTCGTGCGCGTAGAAGTACGCGATCCGGTCGATCACCGATTGCGGCTTGTGCGTCGTCGCCGCGTTGTCGAGCCAGATCAGCGGCTTGCCGTTCACCCGCTCCTGCAGGATGGGGAAGTCACGCCGTACCCGGTTGACGTCGATCGTTGCGCTGCTGGCTGCTTGCGGTGCTGCCGCGGTCTGCCGGCGTTCGGTCAGCGGATCCAGAAAGTAGAAGTGGCCACTCGGGCCTGACGGCGCTGCCGATACCGGCGGACGATGATCGATTTCCGCCAGCAAGGAACGCAGTGCCGCGTCACCCGGAAAGCCGAAGGGCTGGACGGCGATCCGGTCCGGGACCACCAGGCCGGCGCCGGCCGGATAGCCGTGGTCAAGGAAGTAGAACGGTGACGATGCGGACGGTGCCGACGGCGCGGGCACACCCGGCAAGGCTGCGGCATAGCTTTCCGGCAGGCCGGGCTGGGCACTGCTGCTGCGGGGGATTCCGGTGCCGGCCGGGGCTTCGCCCGGCGGTGCCACCGGTGCAAGCGTGGGCGTACCACTACCCAGCACGATGGCCGGCTCGGCCGCACGCGGCGGCGTTGCCCGGTTGCGCAGCTCGTCCAGCGGGTTGCCCGGCAGCGAGGCAAAGAATTCGCCGGCCCACCGGTTCAGGGTCAACTCGTCCGCCAAGCTCGGCTCGTCCGGCAAGCCTGCCGGAACCGCCTCACTTGTAAGTGTCTGGATAGTCATGGTACTTGCCGATTTCCACATCATCGAGAACAGCCAGTGCGTCGTCCGACAGCACGGCCAGCGAGCAGTACAGCGAGATCAGGTACGACGCGATCGCATTGCGGTTGATGCCCATGAAGCGCACCGACAAGCCCGGGCTCTGTTCGCCGGCGAGGCCCGGCTGGAACAGGCCGACCACGCCCTGGCGCTTTTCGCCGCTGCGGATCAGCAGGATCTTGGTCTTGCCGTCTTCGACCGGGACCTTGTCCGACGGCACCAGCGGAATGCCGCGCCATGTCAGGAACTGCGAACCGAACAGGCTGACCGTCGGCGGCGGCACGCCACGACGAGTGCATTCGCGGCCGAAAGCGGCAATCGCCAGTGGGTGGGTGAGGAAGAAGCCGGGCTCTTTCCAGACCTTGGTGATCAGGTCGTCCATGTCGTCCGGTGTCGGCGCGCCGGTCAGCGTCGAAATACGCTGTTCGTCGGCGACATTGGCCAGCAGGCCGTAATCCGGGTTGTTGATCAGCTCGCTTTCCTGTCTTTCCTTGATCGTTTCGATCGTCAGGCGCAGCTGTTCCTTGATCTGGTCGTGCGGGCTCGAATACAGGTCCGACACGCGGGTGTGCACGTCCAGCACGGTGGTCACGGCGTTCAGGAAGTACTCGCGCGGCTGCTCGTCGTAAGCGACGAAGGTGTTCGGCAGTTCGGCTTCGTCGCGCTGCGAGCACGCCACGCGCACGTCGAGCGGGTTTTTGACCTTGTTGAGGCGGTAGATGCCGGCCTCGACCGGTTGCCACTGCAGCAAATGCGTCAGCCAGCGCGGAGTGATGATCGAAAGCTGGGGGGCGGTCTTGGTGGCATTCGCAAGCTGGCGGGCGGCGTTGTCGCCGAGTGCCAGTTGCGGGTCTTGTTGGGCGGACATCAAACGGCTCCTGTTTATGCATAAATGGAATATGCAAATATCCGCTTGGCATGAAGTAAGCTCAACATGCTATCGCCATCAATGCCGCTCGCCGGGGCAATCCGGCATTCAGGCGAGGGTGGTTTCCTCGCAGCGGGCGACGAGTTCGGACAATTTGAGTCCGAGCGCCTGCGCAAGCTTGGCCATGGTGTGCAACGACGGCACGACCGCGCCGCGCTCGATCTCGCCCAGATAGGAGCGGTTGAGGTCGGCGCGCTCGGCGAGGGCCTCCTGCGACCAGGCATGGGATTCGCGGGCGTGCCGGATGATCCGGCCGAAGTGCAGATAGCGGCTCGTCATGTAGTCGCCTCGTCCTGGGTCTGCTGGCGCAGGCTGGCCTGCGTGATGATGCTGCCGGGCGGAACGCTGCGCGTCAGCCAGACATTGCCGCCGATGGCCGAGCCGTGGCCGATGGTGATGCGGCCGAGAATCGTGGCGCCGGCGTAGATCACGACGTCGTCGCCGACAGTGGGGTGGCGCGGCAGGCCCTTGTGCAGTGCGCCGCTGGCGTCGGTGTCGAAGCGCTTGGCGCCCAGCGTGACGGCTTGGTACAGCCGCACGCGTTCGCCGATGACGGCCGTTTCGCCGATGACGACACCGGTGCCGTGATCGATGAAGAAACCGCGACCGATCCGCGCGCCGGGGTGGATGTCGATGCCGGTTTCGGCGTGAGCGAGTTCGGCGACGATGCGGGCCAGCAGCGGAACGCCGAGCACGTACAGCGCGTGGGCGAGACGGTGATGGATGATGGCGATGATGCCGGGATAGCACAGCAGGATTTCGTCGACGCTGCGCGCGGCCGGGTCGCCGAGGTAGGCGGCTTCGACATCGCTGTCGAGTAGCCGGCGGATCTCGGGCAGCCCGGTGGCAAAGGTCCGGACGATGTCGCGGGCCTGCTGGTCGAGCTGGGTGCCGGCGTCGTCCGGCCGGGTGCGGCCGGCGAAGTTGAGTTCGAGCTTGACCTGGCCGAGCAGCGCATTGAGCGCCGAGTCGAGCGTGTGACCGACGTAGAAATCCTCGCTGGCCGGGCGCAGGTCGGCCGGCCCCAGCCGCAGCGGAAACAGCGCACCGCGCAGGGCGTGGGCGATCGTGGTCAGGACATCGCGGGAAGGCAGCTCGCGGCTGCTGGGTTCGGGCAGGCGCTGTTGCGAGGTCCGCCACTGGCTGCGGATGGTGCGCAGGTCGGCAACGATCTGGTGCAGCGGCCACAGGCTGCTGTCGGTGGCCGGAGTGACAAGCGGGGGCGTGTCGGCGATCTTCATGGTTCAGTCCTGCAGCCAGGGCAGGTCATGGTGGCGCCAGCCACCGATCGTGCCGCGCCGCTGCTGCGCGTCCAGTTCGCCCTCGAAGCCTTCCAGCACGTTGAAGACCTGGCTGAAGCCGGCCTTGCTGGCCGCCGTTGCGGCTTCGGCCGAGCGTTTGCCGCTGCGGCACAGCAGCAGCAGTACCGCATCCTTGCCGCCGGTCCTGGTTTCCAGTTCCTTCACGAAGCGCGGGTTGCGGTTCAGTGCGGTGCCCGATGCCCAAGGAACGTTGAGTGTGCCGGGCACGGCACCGACGAACTTCACTTCCTCGGGCGAGCGCACGTCGACCAGCCGCGCTGCACCATCGCCGACCAGCTGCCAGGCCTCTTGGGGCGTGACGCTGCCTGCAAACGCAGCGTGTGCCGGGTCGAGTCGCTGGCGTGCCGCAATCAGCAAGGGATGCGCGTTGGCCGGGCGACCTGCGTTGGGGCTGTCGGTCTGCGGGGCGAGGGCGGTATTGGACATCTGGTTCTTCTCCTGTCTGGGCAATGTCGCGCTGCCGGTTTGCGCGATCTGGTCCGGGCAGGATAAAAATCAGGCGATTGGTCGTAAAGGAATATCAAATATTCAATTTATTCCTAGTGGTTATTTGTCGGTGTAATGTTGTGGCCGCGATCGCCAACAACCGGATCAAACCGGAAATGCCCGCGCGGGATACCATCACAATGGGCGCAAAAAAGCCCCGCGGTTGCGGGGCTGTGCCGGTGACCGCGGCGGTTGTACGCTGCTTCAGCCTTTCAGGACCCTTGCCAGCGCCCAGACCGCAGCATCGGCGTTGGCGAGGCCATGGTGACGTGCCGCTTGCCAGGCTTCGGCAAGGGCCGGGTCGAACTGACCGCCGTACCGCTGATGCAGGACGTCCAGATCATGCAGATGGCCCAGTGCTTCCTGTGCTGGCTTGCACTGCGGGCCGAAGCGCTGCCAGCGCTTGTCCAGCCACAAGGCCTGACCGTCGTGCAGATAGCGCGCCTTTTTGACGAGCAGACGGGCCGCGTGCCATTGGCTGGCAGGGGTGGCGGGCGTCAGCTGCTCGAGGGTACGGTGCATTTTGCGCCGCGCGCGTCGTGTGGCCAGCCGGCTGCCGGCTTCCAGTCGCGTCTGATCGAGTGCATCGACGGCCTGCAGAACGCGCAGGTGCAGCGTATCGATGGCGGTGCCGTGCAAGGTCAGCACGGTAACCAGCGTCGTCTGTTCAGCGGCCGGTGTCAGTGTTGCCAGCAGTGCCCCGCTGCCCGGCAGGGTGGCCAGCAGCGCAAGGACCACCTCGTCGTCACGCAAGACATTGGTGTCGTGGGCCAGTGCACCCAGTTCGGCACGGATGATGGCGATGTCCGGTCGAGCGGCAAACGGTGCCAGCGAGGCCCGCAAGCCGCGCACGGCAACGCGCAGTGTGTGCAAGGCCTCCGGGTCGTCGCTGCCGGCTTGCAACGCGGCGTATGCGGCTTCGATTGCGAGCGCGTCCCGTCTGAGCCGCCGTTGCCAGCGCCGCAGCCGGTTCATGATCAGACCTGCTCCGGGGCGGTCTGCGCCTGCACCCAGGTGAGTGCATCGTGCAGCGAGCCGAACACCGGCACCTCCAGCGTCAGCGTGTGGGCATCGGGCTGGCGCAGGTCGGGAATCATCGCGACGCGGCAACCGGCCGAATGCGCTGCCTTGACGCCGAAATTCGAATCCTCGAAGGCAAAGCAGTCGCCGGCCGCCACGCCGAGCGCACTGGCCGCGGCCAAGTAGATGTCGGGTGCCGGCTTCGGGTGGACGATTTCGTCGCCGCAGCGGCTGGCGCTGAGGTAGTCCCAGAGTCCGGCCGCCTTGAGGTGATGCTCGGCGATGCTGCGGCGGGTCGACGTCGCCACGGCGATCGGGATGCCGCGATCACGGAACCAGTCGAACAGCGCGTGTACGCCGGACTTCAGCGGAATCGGCGCTTCGGTCAGTTTCAGGTAGTGGCGATGCGTCGTGTCACGGATGGCGTTGACCGGGAAGTCCGGGCCAAGCTCGCCGGTGAGGTAGGTTTCCACCTTGCTCGAATGCATGCCGACCATGCCGAGGACGACAGATTCGTCGATCGATACGCCCAGCTCGTCGGCCGCGTGTTGCCAGGCACGGCAGGCAATCCGTTCGGTATCGAGCAACAGGCCGTCCATGTCGAAAATGGCACCGCGGGCGGGGAAGGGCTGCATCGCAGATAATCCGGGTTTCCAGTAAAGCGGTAGTTTAACCGATGCGGCCGTCCGGCCGCAGCGAAGGGGGAAATCCATGTCAAAACGCAAACCGCAGCCCGGCGACTGTCCGTGCGGCAGCGGCCTGATCTATGCAGCGTGCTGTGGCCGCTATCACGCCGGGCAACCGGCGCCGGATGCCGAGGCGCTGATGCGCTCGCGCTACTGCGCCTACGTGCTCGGACTCGAGCCCTACCTGCTGGCGAGCTGGGCGCCGGAAACCCGACCGGCATCGCTCGGTCTGGCCGACGACGCTCCGATCAAATGGCTCCGCCTTGAAGTGGCCGGACACTTTCCGGCCGGCGACACCGCCGAGGTTGCCTTTACCGCCTTCTACAAGGCCGGGGGCAAGGCGGAGCGGCTGACCGAGCGCAGCCGCTTCCGTCGTGACCCGCAAGCAGGCTGGCTGTACATCGACGGTGACGTCGACGCGGGTTGAGTCGGGCCACTGATGCACCGGAAGCGGCCGTCCGGCCGGGCCGGTTGTGCGTTTGTGGTGCCGATGCGTCAAAATTAAAACGATCGTTTGCTTCAATGCTTGACGCAGGTCAACGCGAAGCGTACTTTTCAAACATGTGTTTGAAATTGTGATCGGTCGATTACAAAACACAAGGAGCAGAAGATGGCTGAATCGGCCAAAGCACTCGAAACCTCGGCGCGCATCCTCGATGCCGCCGAAAAGCTGTTTGTCGAACATGGCTTCCATGCCACGTCGATGCGACTGATCACGCAGGCTGCCGGCGTCAACATCGCTGCGGTCAATTACTACTTCGGTTCGAAGGACGGCCTGTTCAAGGCCGTGTTCGAGCGCCGTGCCGAGCCGTTCTCGCAACTGATGCTTGCACACCTGGAAGAGGCCGAGCGTGCCAATCCGGTGCCGAGCGCGCTGCAGATCGTCCACGCCTTCACCAACGCCGCGCTGCAGATGGGCAACGAGCCCGACTACGGTGGCCAGCTGTTCGTGAAGCTGCTGGCACGCACCTTCGTCGAGCCGCATCCGGCGCTGAAGGAAAGCATGCCGCGCCGCTACGGCGAAGTTTCGCGCCGCTACATCGCCGCACTGGGCCGGGCCATGCCGCACCTGTCCGAGCTCGAACTGCACTGGCGTTTCCATTTCCTGTCGAGCGCGCTGTTCAACGCGTTCGCCGGCAACAACGTGCTGCGTCTGTTCATGGCGCAACCCATCGTCAACGCGCGGGACCCGGAGCTGGTCGCGCGCATGCTGCTGCCGTTTGTCGTCGCGGGGCTCAATGCCCCGTCTGCCGGCTGACGTCTGCTTTTCCCCTCAAGAGGAGAGAGTTCATCATGACCGCACTGATCGGAATCGCCGTTGTTCTGGTCGCCTTTTTGGTGCTCGCGTACAAGCGGGCACCGTTGTGGCTGACGTCCCTCGTGGTCCTGGCAGGTCTGGGCTACTGTATCGCCGTGCAAGGTGCGCACTGGGGCTGGGGTGCGGGCGCGCTCGCCGTGCTTGCGGTGCTGAACCTCAAGCCGCTGCGCCGCGCGATCGTCACCGGTCCGCTGTTCTCTGTCTTCAAGAAAATCACCCCGCCGATGTCGCAGACCGAACAGGAAGCGATCGACGCCGGCACCGTCTGGTGGGACCGTGACCTGTTCTCGGGCAAGCCCGACTACAACAAGCTGCACAGCTATCCGGCGCCGAAGCTGACTGCCGAGGAAGAGGCCTTCCTCAACGGCCCGACCGAAACGCTGTGCCAGATGCTCGACGACTGGCAGATCACGCAGGAAACCAAGGATCTGCCGCCCGAAGTCTGGCAGTTCATCAAGGACAACGGCTTCCTGGGCATGATCATCAAGAAGCAGTTCGGCGGGAAGGAGTTCTCGAACTACGCCCACGCCCGCGTCGTCACCAAGATCGCCACCCGTTCGGGCTCGGCCGCGGTGACCGTGATGGTGCCGAACTCGCTCGGCCCGGGTGAACTGCTGCAGCACTACGGCACCGACGCGCAGAAGAACTACTATCTGCCGCGCCTTGCCAAGGGTCTCGACATTCCGTGCTTCGCACTGACCAGCCCGGAAGCGGGTTCGGACGCCGGCGGCATTCCCGACTACGGCATCGTCTGCCGCGGCAGCTACACCGATCCGCGTACCGGCGAGAAGCACGACAACGTGCTCGGCATGCGCGTGACCTGGGAAAAGCGCTACATCACGCTCGGCCCGGTCGCGACCGTGCTCGGCCTGGCGTTCAAGCTCTACGACCCGGAGCATCTGCTCGGCGACAAGGAAGACATCGGCATCACCTGCGCGCTGATTCCGACCAACCACGAAGGCGTGAGCATCGGCCGTCGCCACTATCCGGGTACCGCGACGTTCCAGAACGGCCCGAACTGGGGCAAGGACGTGTTCATTCCGATGGACTGGATCATCGGCGGCAAGGATTACGTCGGCCAGGGCTGGCGCATGCTGGTCGAGTGCCTGTCGGTCGGCCGCTGCATCTCGCTGCCGGCGATGTCGGTCGCCTCGGGCAAGCTCGCCTCGTACACCACCGGTGCCTATGCCCGCATCCGCAACCAGTTCGGCATGTCGATCGGCAAGTTCGAAGGTGTCGACGAAGCACTGGGCCGGATCGGTGGCTTCACCTATCAGATGGATGCCGCACAACGTCTGGCGCTGACTGCGCTCGATCTGGGCGAAAAGCCGTCGGTGCTGTCGGGCATCCTCAAGTACCACAACACCGAACGCATGCGCAAAACCATCAACGACGCGATGGACGTGCATGCCGGCAAGGCCGTCTGCACCGGTCCGCGCAACTACCTGGCGCTCGGTTATGGCGCGATTCCGGTCGCGATCACGGTCGAGGGCGCGAACATCCTGACCCGGTCGATGATCATCTTCGGTCAGGGCGCCATCCGCTGTCATCCGTTCGTGCTGAAGGAAATGCGCGCGGCCATGGGCAACGACGGCAAGGCCTTCGACGACGCGGTGATCGGTCATATCGGCTTCACGGTATCGAACGCGGTGCGTGCGCTGGTGCTCGGCGCAACCGGTGCCAAGCTGGCCGGCGGCGGCAAGAGCGGCCCGACCGCGCAGTACTATCGCGACATCACGCGTCTGTCGTCGGCATTCGCCTTCCTCGCCGACATGGGCATGGCCTCGCTCGGCGGCAGCCTGAAGTTCAAGGAAAAGCTGTCGGCCCGTCTCGGCGACATGCTGTCGAACCTGTACATCGCCACTGCGTCACTGAAGAAGTTCGAGGACGACGGTGCGCCGAAGGAAGACCTGCCGCTGCTGCGCTGGGCCGTCGAGACCGCGCTGTTCGATTGCCAGGAAGCCATGAACGGTTTTCTCGCCAACCACCCGAGCGGTGCGCTGGCGTGGCTGATGCGCCGCGTGGTGTTCCCGTTCGGCCAGTCGTACAAGCCGGCCAGCGACCGCACCGGCACCGCTGTCGCCAAGCTGCTGATGGAGCCGTCGGCCTCGCGGGATCGCCTGGTGCACTACATGTACCGCTCGAAGGACGAGAACGATGCCGTCGGCGTGCTGGAGCATGCACTGAAGGCCGTGATCGAGACCGAAGCACTCGAAGGCAAGCTGCGCAGCGCGCAGCGCAAGGGTCAGCTGGCCGGCATCACCGCGCAGGACAAGCTCGACGACGCGCGCAGCAAGGGCCTGATCAACGACATCGAATTCGCCGCGGTGCAGCGTGCACGCCGCCTGAAGCGCGAAGTGATCATGGTCGACGACTTCGATCCGCAGCTGGCGATGGCCGATTCTGGTGCAATCCACCGCAAAGTGATCTGAACGTGCAACGAAACGGGGCGATAGGTAGTGTGATTATTGACACTACATCGCCAGTGCCGAACCATAGATAAATCGCTCGTTTTAAAAGAGTGATTCACAAACAAAGCTTGCAGCACTGCTGCGTCTAAGGAGAGCACGAATGAAACAGATCGCGTTTGCGTTGCGCATGATTGGTGCAGGGAGCCTGGTCGTGGCAGCGGCCGGGGCCAACGCATCCGGTTACAACTTCGGCGTACAGAGCGTCAGCGCGCAAGGGGTCGCCAATTCGGCGGGCGCCGCGGCTCAGGATGCCACGACGATTTTCTACAATCCGGCCGGCATGACCTATCTGCCGGGCACCAACATCTCCGCCGGTCTGGTGGTGGTGGATGCGCACGTCAAGGCCGAAAACGTGACCGCGACGACGGCGGCAGGCCGTCCGGTCAGCGGTGGCGACGCCGGTGATCCGACCTCGCCGGTCGCCGTGCCGCAGCTGTACGCGTCGTACCAGCTGAACGAGAAGGTGTGGCTGGGTCTGGGCATCTTCGTGCCGTTCGGCGACGCGATCGAGTACAACAGCGACTGGGTGGGCCGCTACAACGGCAACAACCTCGACCTGAAGACGATCGCGATCAATCCGAGCTTTGCCTACAAGATCAACGACCAGTTCTCGGTCGGTGCCGGCGTGACCGCGCAGTACATGGACGCCAAGTTCAAGAAGCGCGCGGACTTCGGCACCCAGGCCGGTGCGACGGTCGTCGGCGGCAAGCCGCTGGCGGCGAGCAATCCGAAGCTGCTCGCCGGTACCGGCCAGTACGACGGCGAGCTCGATTACGAAGGCACCGACTGGGCGTTCGGGTTCAATCTGGGCGCGATGTGGCAGATCGATCCGACGCTGCGCGTCGGTACCGCCTACCGCTCGAGCATCAAGCACAGCCTCGAAGGCGATGCCAACTGGTCGCGTCCGGGCACCCTGGGTCTGGGCGCGCTGGATGCCACCGTGATCGGCAACCTGGCACTCAAGGGCTACCGCAACGGCAACGGCACCGTCGAAGTCGACACGCCGGATTCGTACTCGCTGAACTTCTACAAGGTGATCAACGACCAGTTCGCCATCATGGGCGACTGGACCTACACCTGGCATTCGAAGTTCGAAGAACTGCGGCTGAAGTTCGAGACCGGCCTGCCGGACGCGGTCATCGAGCAGGACTGGAAGAACACCAGCCGCTACTCGCTCGGTGCGACCTACAAGGTCAACGATCCGCTGACGCTGCGCTTCGGCCTCGCCTATGACCAGAGCCCGGTGCCGAGCGACAGCGAGCGCATTGCCGCACTGCCGGACAACGACCGCATCTGGTACTCGATCGGCGCCAACTACGCCTTCAACAAGGACCTGTCGCTGGACGTTGCCTATACCTATGTCGATATCCAGGACGCGAGCATGAACAACACCGAGTGCTCGCCGGCCAACGGGTGTACCGGCAGCGGCACGACGACCAAGGCCAACTTCAAGAGCTACGCCAACATTCTTGGCGCACAACTCAACTACCGCTTCTAAGGCAGGACGGCGGGCGGGGCAACCCGTCCGCCGGGCGGCCGGCCGGCCGCTGCCTTCTGGGGCGTTTTCCACGCGGGGATATATTGCATGTCTAACGTATCGCAGAAACAGATCCGCAAGGTTGCGGTGCTCGGTGCCGGTGTCATGGGAGCGCAGATTGCCGCCCATCTCGCCAACGCCGGTATCGAGACCGTGCTCTTCGATCTGCCGGCCAAAGAGGGCCCGGCCAACGGCATCGTGCTCAAGGCCATCGACAACCTCAAGAAGCTCAAGCCCGCACCGCTGATGTCGGCGATGCGTGCCGAACTGATCGACGCCGCCAACTACGGCAGCGATCTGGCCAGGCTGGGCGACTGTGATCTGGTGATCGAAGCGATCGCCGAACGCCTGGACTGGAAACTCGATCTGTACGCCAAGATCGCACCGCACCTCGCACCGCACGCGATTCTCGCGACCAATACCTCCGGCCTGTCGATCCAGAAACTGGCCGATGGCGTACCGGGTGAACTGAAGCCCCGCTTCTGCGGCATCCACTTCTTCAACCCGCCGCGCTACATGTACCTCGTGGAGCTGATCCCGACCGCCGGCACCGAAACCGCCGAGCTTGACGCGCTGGAGACCTTCCTGGTCACCCGTCTGGGCAAGGGCGTCGTGCGCGCCAAGGACACCCCGAACTTCATCGCCAATCGCATCGGTGTGTTCTCGATGCTGGCGACGATCCACCACGCCGAACAGTTCGGCATCCGTTTCGACGTTGTCGACGATCTGACCGGCCCGCGCATGGGCCGTCCGAAGTCAGCGACCTTCCGCACCGCCGATGTCGTCGGCCTGGATACCTTCGCGCACGTCGTCAGGACCATGACCGACAACCTGCCGGATGATCCGTGGGCGGCGTACTACAAGAGCCCGGCCTGGCTGGCCGCGCTGATCGAGCAGGGCGCGCTGGGCCAGAAGACCCGCGCCGGCATCTACAAGAAAGAAGGCCGCGACATTTTCGTGCTCGACCCGAAGGCGGGCCAGTACGTGCCGTCCGGCCAGAAGGGCAGCGACGAGGTCAAGGCGATCCTGAAGCTGGAAGACCCGGCGGCCAAGGTCAAGGCGCTGCGCGAGTCGGCACATCCGGAGGCCCAGTTCCTCTGGGCCTGCCTGCGCGATGTGTGGCATTACGTCGCCACCCTGCTGGACGGCATCGCCGATTCGGCCCGCGACATCGATTTCGCGATCCGCTGGGGCTTCGGCTGGAAGCAGGGCCCGTTCGAGCTGTGGCAGGCCGCCGGCTGGAAGGCCGTGGCCGAAGCGGTGAGCGCCGATATCGCTGCCGGCAAAACCATGGCATCGATCCCGCTGCCGGCCTGGGTGGTCCAGCGCGATGGCGTGCATGCGCCGGAAGGTTCGTACAGCGCGGCGCAGAACAAGCTCATTGGTCGTTCGACGCTGCCGGTCTACGGCCGTCAGCTGTATCCGCCGCAACTCGTTGGCGACGCCGAGCCGAATTTTGGCGAAACCGTGTACGAGAACGACAGCGTTCGCATGTGGCTGCCGCCGGCAGCAACCGACGTGCCGGTGCTGTCGTTCAAGACCAAGGCGCATTGCATCGGTGCCGGCGTGCTGGCCGGCGTGCAGGAAGCGATCCGCATCGCCGAAGCGCGCTTCCAGGGGCTGGTGCTCTGGCATCCGGATGCGCCGTTCTCGGTCGGCGCCGATCTGGCCAGCATGGGCCCGGCCTTCATGACCGGTGATTTCGACGCGATCGAAAACATGGTTGCCGAATTCCAGCGTGCGTCGATGGCGATCAAGTACGCCAAGGTCCCGGTGGTCGGCGCGGCGCAGGGCTACGCCTTCGGCGGTGGCTGCGAGTTCCTGATGCACTGCGCGCGGGTTGTGGCTGCAGTCGAAACCTATATCGGCCTCGTCGAAGTCGGCGTCGGCCTGCTGCCGGCCGGTGGCGGTTGCAAGGAGTTCGCGCTGCGCGCCAGCCGCGAAGCCAAGGGTGGCGACATCCTCGGCGTGCTCAAGGACTACTACCTGGCAATGGCGATGGCCAAGGTCGGCACCAGTGCCGAAGAAGGCCAACAGATCGGTTACCTGCGCGAGTCGGACATCGTGCTGTTCAACAGCAACGAGCTGCTGTTCGTCGCCCAGGCGCAGGTCCGCGCGCTGGCCGCGACCGGCTACCGCGCACCGGTGAAGCCGAAGGCGTTCCCGGTGGCCGGCCGTACCGGCGCCGCGACGATCAAGGGGCAGCTGGTGAACATGCTCGAAGGCGGCTTCATCTCCAAGTACGACTACCACATCGGCGTGCAGATCGCCGAGGTCGTGACCGGCGGCGACGTCGAAGCCGGCACGCTGGTGAACGAGGAGTGGATTCTCAAGCTGGAGCGCGAGCGCTTCATGGGCCTGCTGAAGAAGGGCAAGACCCAGGAACGCATCATGTACATGCTCGAGAACAACAAACCGCTACGAAACTGACCGGTCTGCGGGCCTCCGCGGCGCATGGCGGCGTCACCGGGGCTGGTTCGGCATGCTCATGGGCTTCAGCCCATTCCGCTGTCTCGCCATCCCCGTCCCTTGCCCTGCACCACGGCCTTCCCGCAGCTCTCGCGGTTCTGACACAGTTGGCGACCCTTGAGGTCGCAAGTGCAACAAATCAGGAGCTCACCATGAGCAAACAGATTCAGGAAGTCTATATCGTCGCTGCGACCCGCACGCCGGTCGGCAAGGCGCCGCGCGGCATGATGAAGCACGTGCGTCCGGACGACATGCTGGCCCACGTGATCAAGGGTGCGATGGCGCAGGTGCCGGGGCTTGATCCGGCGCGCGTTGACGACGTCGTCGTCGGCTGCGCGATGCCTGAAGCCGAGCAGGGCATGAACATGGCGCGGATCGGCGCCTTGCTCGCCGGCCTGCCGGACACCGTCGGCGGCATCACCATCAACCGTTTCTGCTCGTCGGGCATCAATGCGGTGTCGATGGCCGCCGACCGCATCCGTGTCGGTGAAGCCGACGTGATGGTCGCCGCCGGTGCCGAGTCGATGTCGATGGTGCCGATGATGGGCAACAAGATCGCCCTGAACCCGGAATTCTTCGCCAACAACGAAAACATGGCGATCGCCTTCGGCATGGGCCTGACCGCCGAGAAGGTTGCCACCCAGTGGAACGTCAGCCGCGAGGATCAGGATGCGTTCGCGGTCGAGTCGCACCGCCGTGCGCTGGCCGCGATCGAGTCGGGTGCATTTGCCGATGAGATCACCCCGCTCGACGTGACCTACCGCGTGCCGAATCTGGCCACCGGGGAAGTCGAGCTGGTGAGCAAAACGCTGACCACCGACGAAGGCCCGCGTGCGGGCACCAGCCTCGAAGGCCTGGCCAAGCTCAAGACCGTGTTCGCCGCCAAGGGTTCGGTTACTGCCGGCAACAGCTCGCAGATGTCAGACGGCGCCGGTGCGCTGATCCTGGTGTCGGAAAAGGTCCTGAAGGAATACAACCTGACCCCGCTGGCCAAGTTCACGACCTTCGCGGTCAAGGGCGTGCCGCCGGCGATCATGGGCATCGGTCCGAAGGAAGCGATTCCGGCCGCCCTGAAGCAGGCCGGCCTGACGCTGAACGACCTGTCGTGGATCGAGCTGAACGAAGCCTTTGCCGCACAGGCGCTGGCCGTCAGCCGTGATCTGGATCTGGACATGAGCAAGGTGAACCCGAACGGGGGGGCGATTGCGCTCGGCCACCCGCTCGGCGCCACCGGCGCCATCCGCGCCGCAACGCTGATCCACGGCCTGCGCCGCCAGGGCAAGCCGGGTGCCTACGGCATGGTGACGATGTGCATCGGCACCGGCATGGGTGCCGCCGGCATCATCCAGGTGCTGTGAGGCCGCAACGAGTTTGACTCTGCCTGTCTTTTGCCCACGCTCATCCCGTGGGCTTTTTTTCTGGAGGACGACAATGAAAAAACGCGCAATGACGCTGGCCCTGATGCTGGCGCTGACCGCCGGCGTGGCCAGCGCGCTCGAAGTTGCGGGCACGACGGTGCCCGACAAGGCCGAAGTGGCCGGCCAGTCGCTGCAACTGAATGGTGCCGGCGTGCGCAAGAAGGTCGTGTTCGACGTCTACGTGGCATCGCTGTATACCGGCGCAAAGGTCGGAGATGCCGCAGCCGTCATCGGCGCCACGACGCCACGGCGGATGGAACTGCGCATGCTGCGCGAAGTGTCGGCGGGCACGATGCACGAATCGTTCGTCGACGGACTGCAGGACAATGTGTCCGCCGGTGAGATGAAACGGTTTGCACCGCAGCTCGATGCACTCGACAAGGTGTTCCGCGAGGTCAAGACCGTGGCCAAGGGCGACGTGATCCAGCTGGATCTGCTGCCGGGGCAGGGGACGAAGGTCACGGTGCGTGGCAAGGCCTACCCGTTGATTGCCGGTGACGACTTCGCGTCGGCGTTGCTGTCGATCTGGCTGGGCAAGACGCCGGTGCAGGCCGGGCTGAAGGCGCAACTGCTCGGTGCCCGCTGAGCGCGAGACGGCGTGTCCGGCGGCCGGGGACGGCGCATTGCCTGCACATTCCGGCGGTTGCTGAGCGACGTACACAAACAAAAGGACTGCCTGGGCAGTCCTTTTGTTTTGTAGTGGTATTACATGTTTATGTTTCAACAATTCGTGCTTGCTACACGGAAATTTGAATATTCTTGATGGTTACAACGCGATGCGTGTAGTCAGTTACATTGCGTAACGCGAGAATATAGGTAGTAAAAGTACAAAAACACTTGCGTCATAAGCGTAGTCTTGCTAAAGTCCACTCATGCCAGCAAGCCAGCTGACATCAAGCAACGTTGAGCCTCTCCAAGGAGACGCACATGAAATCCCTGCTGAAAATCGTCAAGAACGTCGAGAAGGCCCAGAGCCTGATCGTTAAATCTTACGGATGGCGTCTGACGCTCGTTCGTTGATGTTTGCGCGGTCCCGCGCATCTCTGTAGTACCCGGCCTCTTGGCCGTTATCGACTCCTCCTATTTGATGCCCGTGCATCGGCCCTTGTGGGCTGAGCCGGGCAATTTTTTTGTTTGTCGATCCTTCGTACCGAATCGCCGCGCCGCACGGGCTTTCGGCTAAAGTACGATGTTTTCTGCCTGTTGCCGCTGCATGTCCGCCCTGACGCGTTCCGCCATCCTGAGTGTTCTGTTTGCCACGAGCCTGGCCTGGGGCGACGAGACCGAAATCGCCTCGTATCAGGTCAGGATCGATGCGCCGTCGGATATCGAAAACCTGCTGGAACGTTACCTCGACCTCTATCGCTGGCGGGACGACAAGAAAACCTCGCCAGAGAGCCTGCAGCTGCTCGTCGACCGCACGCCGCAGGAAGCCGCGGCACTGCTGCATACCCAGGGCTATTTCTCCCCCAAGATCACCGCGAAGCTGGACAATGACGGCGGCAGCTATCGCGCCGTGGTCAGCGTCGATCCCGGTCCGCCCACCACGGTCGGCAAGATCGATTTCGAACTGATCGGTCCGATTACCGAGGACGAGGATTACTACAAGCGCTCGCTGGCCCGGCTCGAGGGCGGCTGGGCGCTGGCCGAAGGCGAGGTCTTTACCCAGTCGGCGTGGTCCGAAACCAAGCAACGCGTACTCAACCGCATTCTGGCGCGGCGTTACCTGACCGCGCACGTCGCCAAAAGCGAGGTCAAGGTCGACCCGGCCAGCAATACTGCCGACATCACGCTGGTCATCGACAGCGGCCCGGCATACAAGCTGGGCGAGGTGACCATCAAGGGGTTGCAGCGTTATCCGGAGCAGATCGTCCGCAACCGGATCGATCTGCACGAGGGCGGCGAATACCGCCGCAAGGACCTCGCCGATCTGCAGTCCGACCTGCAGTCGATGCCGCAGTTCGGCGCCGCCGTGGTCGAGGCCGACCCGTCGACGTCGCCACCCTATGTCGCGCCGGTAGTGATCAACCTGCAGGAAGTGCCGCTGAACAAGCTGGCGCTGTCGCTGGGCTACAGCACCAATACCGGCCCGAGGGCCGAAGCACAGTACTACTACAACAACCTGCTCGACCGGGGCTGGGTCGGCGGCATTCGCGCCAAGCTCGACGGCGACGAGCAGGAAGGCGAGGTGTCGATCGATTTTCCGCAGTTCAAAAGCGGTTATTCGCATCGCGCCTACGTCAACTACACCAGCAGCGATGTCGAGGGGCTGGATACGCAGACGCTCAAGGGCGGCGTGTTCCGGACTCGCAAGGAAGACCTGATCGACCGGACGCTGGGTATCGAGTACCTGCGCGAACGCCGGGTCAACGCCGACAACGACATCGAGCGTCCGCAGGCCTTGGTTGCGTACTACAAGTGGATCCGTCGCGACCTCGACAACCGCCGCGACCCGAAGAAGGGCAACACCCTGCAACTTGAGGCCGCCGGCGCAGTGCAGGGGGTGGCGACCGACGAATCGTTCGTCGAGCTCTACGGCCAGGGCGTGCAGTACTGGAAGATCGGCAAGGGCGACGTCGCCTTTGTCCGGCTGGAGCTCGGACAGAACTTCACCAAGGATCCGACCAAGGTGCCGACCGACTATCTGTTCCGTGCCGGTGGTGCGAACAGCGTCCGCGGTTACGACTACCAGAGTCTCGGCATCAAGTCCGGTGATACGACCGAGCCGGGCCGGGTGCTGGCGACCGCAACGCTGGAATACCAGCATGCGGTCTACAAGGACTGGCGGGCGGCGGTATTCGTCGACTACGGTGACGCCGCCGACACCTGGCGCAGCTTCGACGGCCAGACCGGTGTCGGGGCCGGCGCGCGCTGGGTCAGCCCGGTGGGCGTGCTCGGCGCCGATCTCGCCTACGGCCTCGATGCCGAACAATGGCGCTTCTATTTTTCGCTCGGGTTGACGTTCTGACATGAATCACGCCGATACGGACCAGAACGCGCAACAGCCGCCGACGGACGCGCCGCCGCCGACCTCACCCAAGCCCCGGCGAAGCGTGCTGCGCTGGCTGGTCTGGGGCGTACTGGGGGCCGTGCTGCTCCTGCTGGCCCTGGTCGCAGGAGGGCTGGCGTGGATCGACAGTGCAAGCGGCCACCGCTGGCTGACCGGGCGGATCAATGCCAGCGGTGTCGCCAAGCTCAAGTCGTTCGACGGGTCGCTCTGGCGCGGCATCACGATCAACGGGCTGGTCGTCGATACCGATGCGGTCACGGTCCGGCTTGATCGCGGCTATCTCGGCTGGGAGCCGGCCGGCTTGCTCGTGCGGCGGCTGTCGGTCACTCGGCTCGAACTGGGGCATCTCGACGTCGCCACCAAGCCGTCGCCGCCGAACCGGCCGTCGTCGCCACCGCCGACGTCGCTGAGCCTGCCGCTGGCAGTGGACGTGGATGCGGCCAGTCTGCAGCGTTTCACCCTTGCAGGCTCGCCGGTCGACCTGCAGCACGTGCGGTTGAACCTCCACAGCGATGGCAAGGTGCACCGGCTCGACCTGCAGCAGCTCGATACCCCGAGGGGCCGGGTCAAGGCGCAGTTATCGCTGGACGGGCGCGCACCGTTCGCAGTCAGCGGCCGGCTCAGCTACGGCGGCGTGATCGAGGAACGTCAGCTGGAAAGCCGCTTTACCCTGAGCGGATCGCTGCGCGACCTCGGCCTTGCCGGGACGGTCAAGGGCGAGAAGATCGGCATCGATCTGGACGGCCGACTCGACGTGTTTGCGCCCTATGCGTATGCGATGCTGAAGGCGGCGCAACTCAAGGCGCACGGCGTCAACCCGGCAGCACTGCAGCCGGGTTTGCCGCAGGCGTCGCTCGACATCGATCTGGCGCTGACTCCAAGTACAGGCCAGCTCGCGGCCGGTCGGCTGGCACTGAAAAACACCCTGCCCGGCGCCGCCAACGCCAAACGCATTCCGCTGACCTCGCTCAACGCCGCGTTCGCGCTGGGCGACGACCATCTTGACCTGACGTCCCTGCAGGCGTCACTGCCCGGCGGTGGCGAGATCAAGGGACGTGGCCGCTTCCTTGCCGACCAGCTTGAGGCCACGATCGACATTGCCGGTCTCGACCTGTCGCATCTGGTGCAGCAGCAGCCCAGGAGCCGGCTGGCCGGACAGATCCAGCTGAAGGGGCCCTATGCGGCACCGGACGTTCGCGCAAAGCTCGACGACCCGACCTTCAAGGCGGCGCTGACCGCCGATCTGGGCTGGATACGGCCGCAGACCGAGCGCCGCCTCGCCGTGCGCAGTGCCGAACTCAAACGGGGCAACAGCACACTGACGCTGAAGGGCGAGTTCGGCTTCGAGCGTGAGGATTTCATCGCCGAGGCCAGGCTCGATAACGTCAATCCGGCCGAATTCGCCACTGTTCCGGCAGGCCGGATCAGTGGGCGTGTGGATGCCAAGGGGGCGCTCAAGCCGGCGCTGACCGCGACGCTGAACTACGAGCTGGCGCAAAGCACGTTCAACAATCGGCCGCTGTCCGGCAAAGGGACGCTCGATCTGAGCGAGACGCGGCTCAAGCACGCCGACCTGTGGCTGGCGCTCGGCAACAACCGGGTCAGCGCCCGTGGGGCACTCGGGGCGGCCAACGACAAGCTCGACCTGCAACTGGCGCTCGACAGCCTTGGCGAGCTCGGTCCCGGATTCGGCGGCCGGGTACAGGGAACGTCGCAACTGATCGGTACGTTCACCAAGCCGCTGATCAAGACATCGCTGAGCGTGACCGGGCTGACGACGCCGTTCGGCCTGAAGCTGGCCAGGGGAGCGCTCGACGGCCAGCTCTACGCCGATCTGAACAGCCCGATGCATTTCGATGCCGAACTGGCCGGGCTCGAGGGCTTCGACGCGAAAATTGCCCAGCTCAAGCTTGTCCTCAACGGTACCCGCGGCGCGCACGTGATGCGGCTGGCTGCGGCCGGGCAGTATCGTGACGAAGCGGTCGGCATCGACCTCGATGCGGCGGGTGGACTGGATGCGCAGTGGCAGTGGCGCGGCCGGATCAACAAGCTTGAAGGCCGGGCGATGCTGCCGGTCCGGCTCGAGTCGGCCGTCGATGCCAGCTTTGGCGCAGCCAGGGTCGAGGTCGGCGCCGTGGGGATCAGTGTCGGCGAAAGCCGCGTCCGGCTTGAACGCCTGCTCTGGCAGCCGGGGCGGCTCGAGACCAGCGGCAGTGCCGACAAGCTGGTCACGGCCGAGCTGCTCAAGCTGGCAGGGATCAAGGCGGTGCAGAGTGATCTGCTTGTCGGCGGACGCTGGCAGCTGAAACAGGGCGCGACGCTGGACGGCGAGGTGAGTCTGGCGCGTATCGGCGGCGACATCCGGGTGCCGGCCAGCGAGCACAGCCCGGCCCATGCCTTGCAACTCGACCAGTTGAGCGTGCGTGCGCAGGCCCGTCAGTCGCAGATCACGCTCGACGGACAAGTGCACAGCAGCCGCTTCGGGCAGGTTGCGCTGAGCGGCGGCACGCGGGTCGATGCGCCGGCGTGGCAGGTGGAGATGGGGGCGCCGCTGACCGTGCGGGCAACGGGCAAGCTGCCCGATCTCGCCAAGATTTCGCCGTTGCTGAGCGACAGTCTGGTGCTGAAGGGCAGTGTCGATTTCGACGTCAGCCGCAGCGGTCCGCCGTCGCAAGGCGTCCTGGCAGGCACGCTCAACGGTGACAATCTGGCCATCCGCGACGGCGCGACCGGGGTGTCGCTGCAGGACGGCAAGGCCAGAATCAAGCTGGCACAGAACCGTGTGGTGCTGGACACCTTCACGTTCAAGGGCGGGCGCGGGGACCTGAGTGCCACCGGCCAGGTCGACCTGAGCGACAACGGTGCCGACGCCAATGCCACCATCACCGCCCGGCAGCTGACGCTGATCAACAAGCCCGACATGGTGCTGGTGGTGTCGGGCAAGGGGGACGTGCGCTACGGCAAGGACGGATTGTCGGTCACCGGCAACCTCAGGGCCGACCATGGCGACATCCGCTACCGCTCGACCGACGTGCCGCAGTTGTCCGACGACGTGGTGATCGTCGGCCAGAAGAAGGACGTCGGCAAGCCGGTACCGCTGGCCAACCTGCAGTTCGAAGTCGATCTCGGCGACGATTTCACGTTCCGCGGTTACGGGCTCGAGGCGCAGCTGTCCGGCCTGTTGCGGCTGCGCACAACGCCGAACCAGAGCCTGCAGGGCTTCGGCACCGTCAAGGTCGAAGACGGCACCTACCGGGCTTACGGCCAGAAGCTGGCCATCGAGCGCGGCATCGTGTCGTTCTCGGGGCAGCTCGACAATCCGGGGCTGGACATCCTCGCGGTCCGGCAGGGGCTGTCGGTCGAGGCCGGGGTCGAGGTCAAGGGAACGGCGCTCAATCCGCGGGTCAAGCTCTACTCGGTGCCGGTCGTGCCCGATAACGAAAAGTTGTCGTGGCTGCTGTTCGGTCACGGTACCGACAACATGGAAAAGGGCGATTCGGCGGTGCTGCTGCAACTGCTGAACGCGGCGCTGTCGAGCGGCAATCCCGGCGAGAGCTTTTCGGACGAAATCTTCAGCAATCTGGGGATCGACGAGGTCGGTGTGGCCTCGGACCGGATGGAGGACGGGACGACCACACAGGTGGTGACCGTGAGCAAACGGCTCAACAAATGGCTGACGCTGGGGCTCGACAAGAGCGTGAACGGCCTCAAGGACGCGGTCCGCTTTACGGTGCAGCTGTCGCGGCGCTGGTCGTTCGTGACGCGGATCGGGACCGATGAAAGTACCGTCGACGCCAAGTATTCGATCAACTTCGATTCGATCTGGGGCGACGACAAGCCGGCGGTGCCGGCAAGGTAGCGGCCTAGAGCGTCCGCGCGAGCACCCAGGCCTCGATGCGGGCCGCGCCGGCGCGCTTGAGCGTGATCGCGAGCGTGTCGAGGGTCAGGCCGCTGGTCATGACGTCGTCGACCACGGCGATGCGCAGGTCGCGAACGGCGGCGTTTGCGGCAAACGCGCCGCGCAGGTTGTGTCGACGCTCGCTCAGGCTGAGGCGGCTTTGCTGGCCGGTATCGCGAATCCGGGTGGCCAGATCGTACCGCAGGGGTAGACCGCGGCGGCGGGCCAGCATGGCGGCAAGCTCCGCGGACTGGTTGAAGCCGCGCTCGCGCAGGCGGCGGGGATGCAGCGGCATCGGGATGATGACGTCGATGTCCGGTGTCTCGGGCAGCCTTGACGCCAGCAGGCCGGCAAACGCCCGCCAGAGCGGCCAGCGGCCGGCGTACTTGGCGGCTACGATCAGGTGGGCCGCGTCGCCGGCGTAGCGAAGTGCCGCATAGCTGGCGTCGAAATGGGGCGGGTCGGCGAGGCAGCCGCCGCACAGGCCGCCGTCGAGCGTCGGCAGCGTGCAGCGCGGACAACAGCTCGAGGGGAGACGCGGCAAGGCCGCGTCGCATGCGTCGCAGAAGCTGCCGCGGCACCCGCGGTGACACAGCGTGCAACAGCTCGGCCAGAAAATGTTGTTCAGAAATCGCATCGGCTGATTTGACAATGACCCGGGGCGTGCCGAGAATGGCGCGACTTCCATTTCTAGCCCATTCTGGTCCGCCATGACGCAAACGATCGAATTCAAGCGCCTTACGCCGCATCCGCAGCAACAGAACTGGACCCTGGACGATGTCGCTGCGCTGTTTGCGTTGCCGTTCAACGACCTGCTGTTCCGGGCGCAGCAGGTGCACCGCGCGCATTTCGATGCGAACCGCGTGCAGCTGTCGACCTTGCTGTCGGTGAAGACCGGCGGCTGTTCCGAGGATTGCGGCTACTGTTCGCAATCGGCGCGGCACGATACCGGTCTCGAGCGCGAGACGCTGATGGATGCCGACGAAGTCATCGAGGTGGCCCGGGTCGCCAAGGAAAACGGCGCGAGCCGTTTCTGCATGGGCGCGGCGTGGCGTGGACCGAAGACCAAGGACCTCGAGTCGGTGAAAAAGATGATCGCCGGCGTCAAGGCGCTGGGGCTGGAGACCTGTGCGACGCTGGGCATGCTCAAGGACGGTCAGGCCGAAGAGCTGCGTGACGTGGGGCTCGACTATTACAACCACAATCTCGATACCAGTCCGGAGAAGTACGCCGATATCGTCAGTACCCACAGCTATGCCGACCGGCTCGATACGCTCGGCAAGGTACGCAAGGCCGGGCTGCATGTCTGTACCGGCGGCATCGTCGGTCTCGGCGAAACGCGTGCCGACCGTGTCGGGCTGCTCGCGCAGCTCGCCAATCTCGATCCGCAGCCGGATTCGGTGCCGATCAACAATCTGGTCAAGATCGAAGGTACGCCGCTGGCCGGCGATCAGGCGGTCGGCTGGACCGAGTTCGTGCGTACCATCGCGGTGGCGCGGATCACCATGCCCAGGTCGTATGTCCGCCTTTCGGCCGGCCGGCAGCAGATGGACGAGGCAACGCAGGCGCTGTGTTTCATGGCCGGTGCCAACTCGATTTTCTACGGTGACAAGCTGCTGACGACGGGCAATCCGGACGTGACGCGCGACAAGGCGCTGTTCGACAAGCTCGACCTCAAGCCGCTGTAAAAGGCGTCTTCAGCAAAAAGCCCGGCCGTTGCCGGGCTTTTTTGTTGTACCTGGCTGAATATTGTCTGGCGGGTTGTGAAAAAATGACACCGTTCCACGGGCGCGCGGTGACGCCGGCTTGCCCGACCCGAAATCGATCCGATCCTTCCCACATGGAGAGCGCCATGCTGCTCGATGCCGTGCTTGCTGCCTGTCACTACCTGGCCATCTTCATGGTCATCACCTTCCTGAGTATCGAAACGGTACTGGTCCGGCGCGAATGGATGCCGACGGCGGCCGTACGGCTGGCACGCTACGACATGCTGTACTTCCTCATGGCGATGCTGGCGCTGGCGACCGGGCTGGGGCGCCTGTTTTACGGCGTCAAGGGGTCGGAGTTCTACCTGCACAACCCGGTGTTTCACGCTAAGCTCTCGGTCTTCGTGCTGATCGGGCTGATCTCGATCTACCCGACCCGACGCTTTGCCGCCTGGCGCAAAGCGGTCGCTGCGGCACCGGACTTCACACCGCCCGATGGCGAGCTGGCCCGCGTGCGCCGCTGCCTGATGTGGGAAACCCATCTGATCGTACTGCTGCCGATTCTTGCCGCCTTCATGGCGCGCGGCTTCGGCCTGGCATGAAACTGGAAATGCAAATGGACGCAAACCGCCAGATCGTCGAAGTGGCCGGCGCTGCCGCCACCGGCTTCAACCCGCCGCGCGAAACGCTGCTGAATGCCGTCGAGGACGGCAAGGTGCTGTACTTTCCGCGCTTTCCCTTTGCGCTTGAAAATGGCGAGCAGCGCCTGCTCGATCTGTCGCTGGCCGATCCGAAGCGCAAGAACATCAGTCTTGATCCGGCGTCCGGCGTCCTCCATGGTGTGGTCGGCGATGCCGGGACGCAGGAGGCCGTCAAGGTCCTGATCGGTCGTTATCACGATGCCGCGGCACAACTGGTGGGGGCACTGTTTCCCGAATACCGCGGCCGGTTGCGCGAGGCGCCGACCAGTCTGCGGCTGCACAAGGTCGAGGGACGGCAGACATCGTGGCGCAAGGACGACAGCCGGTTGCATGTCGACGCCTTTCCATCGCGGCCGAATTACGGCGAACGCATCCTGCGCGTGTTCATGAACGTCAATCCGGCCGGTGAGCCACGCGTCTGGCGCGTCGGCGAGTCGTTCGAAACCGTGGCGAAGCAGTTCCTGCCGAAAATTCCGCGCCAGTGGCCGGGTTCGGCCGCCGTGCTGCATGCATTGAAGATCACCAAACGCCGCCGCAGTCCTTACGACCACATCATGCTCAACCTGCACGATGCGATGAAAGCAGACACCGGGTACCAGCAGTCGTGCGCGCAGGAGCGTGTCGAATTCGCCCCGGGCGGCGGCTGGATCTGTTTTTCCGACCAGGCATCGCACGCGGCGATGGGCGGGCAGTACATGCTGGAGCAGACCTTCTTCCTGCCGGTCGACGGCATGGCCGATCAGCGACGCTCGCCGCTGGCGATCCTGCAGCGCCTCACCGGCAAGGTGCTGGTCCACAAGCGGGCGATGATCGCCTTCACCGTGGCGCTGCTTGCGTTGACGCTCGAGGCCTGCTGATCGGGGCTGTTTGCAGACCAACAAAAAGCCGCCTTCTGGGCGGCTTTTTTATGCGGTGAATCAGGCGGGAAGTTCGTCGCCGAGTGCGCGGATCAGTGCCGGGACGAATTCGCGCAGCGTGCCGACGGTCAGTGCGAGGCTCGAGTCGAAGATCGCGCCCTGATCGGCGGCGTCCATGTCCTTGAGCTCGTCCTGCAGCACGTCGAGCATCGTCAGCCGCTTGATTTCGAGCTTGTCGGTGAGCTGGAATGCCAGCTTGTCGTCCCACGCCAGCGCCAGCTTGCTGGCGAGCAGGCCGTTTTCAAGATGTTGTTTCACTTCGGCCGTGTCGAGCGGCTGGCGCGCGAGCCGCGTGATCGCGCCGTCGTCGCCCGGTGCGCGCAGCTCGGTATCCTGCCCCAGATCGAACTCGTCGGCATCGGCCGATTCGAGCCACAGTGTCATCGCGGTTTCCGGCGTCACCTGGGTGTTGACGAGTCGCGTCGGCAGGCTGCCGAGCGTTTCGCGCAGCGTGGAAAGCAGCTGTTCGGCCTTGGTGGCCGATGCGCTTTCGACCAGCACCAATCCGAGCCGGAGATCGATCAGCGCACGCTGGCTGCGCGAGCGGGAAAACGCCTTCGGCAGCAACTCTTCGGCGACGCGTTCACGCAGCTCCTTGGCTTCCTTGCGGCCGACCTTGCGGTTTTCTTCGGCTTCGATCCGGGCAATCCGCTCTTCGGTTTCTTCCTTGACCACGCTGGCCGGCAACAGCTTTTCTTCGGTCTTCAGCGTCACCAGCACCGCATCGTCGTAACCGTAGGCTTTCAGGTCCGGTGCATGACGCGCCGGTGCGATCCAGCCCTGGCTCATCTGGTCATTGCTGCCACAGGGCACCCAAGGGCGCTTGGCCAGGCTGTCGCCAATGCTGTCGAGGGCCAGTGCATGGTCGGGGGCGAGGCGGTAGAGCTGCAGATTGCGGAACCAGAGCATGGGACGATCCTTGTAAAACGGCTGCTGATTGTAGCGATTGGGGGCGGCGACGGGAACCTTGCTTTGTCACCTTGATCCAATCGGACGCGGCTATCCCTTATTGAGAATTGTTTGCATTTTCGCTAGTATCGACGCGATCACGATCCGTTTTCGTCCTCATTACCGGAGCTCCATCTTGAAGCAACTCGTCCTTGTTCCGCTCGCCGCCGCGCTGCTGGCCGGCCTTGCTTACGCCGAATCCGTGACCGTTTACTCGGCACGCAACGAACAGCTGATCAAGCCCCTGTTCGACGCGTTTACCAAGGACACCGGCATCGAGGTCAAGGTGCTGACCGACAAGGAAGGTCCGCTGATGGAGCGCCTGAAGGCCGAGGGCACGAACAGCCCGGCGGACATGCTGATCACCGTCGATGCCGGCAACCTGTGGCAGGCCGGCAAGCAGGGCCTGCTCAAGCCGATCGAATCGAAAACGCTGAACGAAAACGTGCCGGCACATCTGCGCGACCCGAAGGGCGAGTGGTACGGTCTGTCGATCCGCGCCCGGACGATTTTCTACAACCCGGCGACCGTCAAGCCGGCCGACCTGTCGACCTATGAAGACCTCGCCGATCCGAAGTGGCAGGGCAAGCTGTGCCTGCGCACGTCGAAGAAGGTCTACAACCAGTCGCTGGTGGCGATGATGATTGCCCAGTACGGCGAGCCGAAGACCGAGAAGATCGTCCGCGGTTGGGTGGCCAACTTGGCGGCACCGGTCTTCGCCGACGACACCAAGATGCTCGAAGCGATCGCCGCTGGCCAGTGCCAGGTCGGCGTGGCCAACAGCTACTACTACGGCCGCATCGTGGCCAAGGATCCGAAATTCCCGGTCAAGCTGTTCTGGGCGAACCAGAATGCCGGTGGCGTGCACGTCAACGTCTCGGGTGCCGGCGTGACCCGTTACGCCAAGAACGAGAAGGGCGCGATCAAGCTGATCGAGTGGCTGTCGGGCGACAAGGCGCAGAACCTCTACGCCGACAAGGATATGGAGTTCCCGGTCAACCCGAAGGTGAAGCCGGACGATCTGGTTGCCGGCTGGGGGCCGTTCAAGCCGAGCATCATCAACATGAGCAAGGCGGGCGAGCTGCAGGGCAAGGCGACGCAGTTGATGGACCGCGCCGGTTACAAGTAAGGTGTAAGGCCTTCCGCCACGACGGGCAGCCAGCGCTGCCCGTTTTCCTTTGAATAGCCCGATGTCTTTCATGTCTTCCCGTCTGCTGCCGAGTCGCGGCGTGCTCTGTGCGCTGCCGATCGCTCTGCTCACCGTCGTGCCGCTGCTGGTGGTGCTGTCGTCGCTGCTCGACCCGCAGGCCGAGGTCTGGTCGCACCTGCTCGATTACGTCCTGCCCGGCGTGCTGTGGAATACCTTGCTGCTGGTCGTCGGTGTGGGCGCCGGTGTGCTGCTGCTTGGCGTGCCGCTGGCATGGCTGACGGCGGTCTGTACTTTCCCGGGTCGGCGCTTCTTCGGTTGGGCGCTGATGCTGCCGCTGGCCATGCCGGCCTACGTGCTGGCCTTCGTCCAGGTCGGCCTGCTCGATTTCACCGGGCCGGTGCAGACACTGCTGCGTTCGGCATTCGGGACCAGCGCATGGTTTCCGCAAATCCGCAGTACCGGCGGTGTGATCCTGGTGTTGTCGATGGCGTTCTATCCCTACGTCTACCTGCTCGCGCGCAACGCCTTTTTGACGCAGGGCCGGCGCGCGATCGAGGCTGCGCAGACGCTGGGCATGTCGCGACGGCGGGCCTTCTTCGTCGTGGCCGTTCCGATGGCGCGGCCATGGCTGATCGGCGGCGTGACGCTCGCGCTGATGGAAACCCTGGCCGACTTCGGCACGGTGTCGATCTTCAATTTCGATACGTTTACCACGGCCATCTACAAGGCGTGGTTTGCGCTGTTCAATCTGCCTGCCGCGTCGCAGTTGGCGTCGCTGCTGGTGATGTTCGTGCTGATGCTTGTGGCACTGGAGCAGTGGGGGCGCGGGGCGCGCAGCTATCAGGTGCGCAGTGCGCACGCCGAACGGATCGCGCTGCACGGCCGGCTGCGCTGGCTGGCAACGCTGTGGTGCGGCACGGTGCTGCTGCTGGCCTTTGTGGTGCCGATGATGCAGTTGCTGGTCTGGGTCAAGGGGGTCTGGGCTGACGATTTCGATGCGCGCTACCCGGCCTTCATCGGGCGCTCGCTGCTGCTTGCCGTCATGGCTGCGTTGTTGGTGACGCTGTTGGCGCTGGTGCTGGCCTACGCCCGGCGCCGCTACCGTGACGCTGGAACGCACTGGCTGGTGCGGCTGGCCACGCTGGGCTACGCGGTGCCCGGTACGGTGCTGGCGGTCGGGGTCTTCATTCCGGTTGCCTGGCTCGACAACGTGCTGCTGGCCGCGCTGCGCCCCTTCGGTTTGGAGGCATTGGCCATTTTCAAGGGGACGCTGGCAGTCATGCTGCTGGCGCTGGCGGCCCGCTTCCTTGCAGTCGGATTCCAGCCTGTCGATACGGCCATGCAGCGGATTACCCGCAGCCAGGAAGAGGCGGCCCGCTCGCTCGGGCTGAATGGCCGGCAGGTGGCGGCCCGGCTGTATCTGCCGCTGTTGCGCGGCGGGCTGTTGTCGGCGGCGTTGCTGGTGTTCGTCGACGTGCTCAAGGAAATGCCGATCACGCTGATGACCCGTGCCTTCGGCTGGGACACGCTGGCGGTGCGTGTGTTCGAGATGACGTCGGAAGGCATGTGGGACCGCGCGGCCTTGCCCAGTCTGTTTATCGTGCTCGCCGGCCTCGTGCCGGTGGTACTGCTGATCCGGAAAACCGAATCATGACTCCCATGCTCGAAGTGAATGCCGTTTCTGTCCGCTACCCGGATCGTGCGGTGATCGAATCCCTGTCGTTTTCGCTGGCATCCGGGCAGATCGGCTGTTTGCTCGGTCATTCCGGCTGCGGCAAAACGACGATGCTGCGGGCGATTGCCGGTTTCGAAACGCCTGCGGCAGGCGAGATCCGTATCGATGGTGAAGTGGTCGCCAGCGCGTCGACCATGCTGCCGCCCGAGGCAAGGCGCATCGGCATGGTGTTCCAGGACTATGCGCTGTTTCCGCATCTGAACGTGACCGACAACATCGGCTTCGGTCTGCGGGCGCTGTCCGCAGCCGAGCGCACGGCGCGCATCGGCGAGATGCTGGCGCTCGTCGGTCTCGAGGACGAATGCCGGCGCTTTCCGCACGAACTGTCCGGTGGCCAGCAACAGCGCGTGGCGCTGGCGCGGGCGCTGGCCACCCGTCCGAGGCTGATGCTGCTGGACGAACCGTTCTCGAATCTCGATGCCGAACTGCGCGAGCGGCTGGGGCTGGAGGTGCGTGACATCCTCAAGGCGGCCGGCACGACGGCGATTCTGGTGACGCATGACCAGCACGAAGCCTTTGCCGTTGCCGACGTTGTCGGCGTGATGGTGGATGGTCAGATTCGCCAATGGGCGAGTCCGTACAGTCTGTATCACCAGCCGGTCGACCGCCACGTGGCCAACTTCATCGGCGAGGGGGTGTTGTTGCCGGGGGTCGTCAACGCGAGTGCGCAGATCGAGTTCGAACTGGGGCGTTTCGACGGTCCGACGCCGGCGCATTGCGGTGTCGACGGGTGTCGGGTCGACGTGCTGGTCCGTCCCGACGACGTGCAGCACGATGACGCCAGTCCGGTGCGGGCAACGGTGCTGGCGCGCGCGTTCCGCGGTGCGGAATTTCTCTACACGCTGGCGCTGCCGTCGGGACAGAAAGTGCTTTCGCTCGTGCCAAGTCACCATAATCATGCGGTGGGCGAGGAGATCGGCATCCGGCTCGAGCTCGAGCACGCTGTTGCCTATGTGCGTGAATGACGCAGGGGCTTGATCGGTGGTACGCACTGCGCGACCATCGCGTCCTGCTACGGAGAAAACCATGATCCTTGCCTGTCCGCACTGCCAGACCGCCAATCGTCTCGAACCGGCTCGCCTTGCCGATGCTCCTGTCTGTGGTCAGTGCCACAAGCCGCTGCTGTCCGGCGCGCCCATCGCAGCAACCTCGGAAAGTGCGCCCGCCTTGATCGCGGCCAGCCCGATTCCGGTGGTGGTCGACTTCTGGGCGACCTGGTGCGGGCCTTGCCAGGCCTTTGCGCCGGCCTTTGCTTCGGCTGCCGAGTATTTCGCCGGCAAGGTGTTGTTCCTCAAGGTGGACACCGACGCCGAGCAGTCGCTGGCGGCGCAGTACCAGATCCGCAGTATTCCGACGCTGATCGCGTTCGATCGCGGGCGCCAGATCGAACGCCTCAATGGTGCGATGTCGTCCGGCCAGTTCAAGGCCTGGGTCAGCCAGCTGGTCTGATTGCAAGTAGACCCGCCGGAAACGACAACGCCCCGGAATCGGGGCGTTGTGTGTATATGGGGGCTGGTACGGATCAGCCTGCGCGCAGTTTGGCGTAGGGGCTGGTTTCCAGCCACTTCTTGACCCGGTTTGCGTCGCCGATCCGGGTATAGCTGCCTTGCGAGTCCATCAGGATCATCACGACCGGCGTGCCTTCGATCGTTGCCTGCAGCACGATGCAGTGACCGGCTTCGTTGATGAAGCCGGTTTTCGACAGGCCAATATCCCAGTCGTCCGACTTCACCAGCGGATTGGTGTTGCGGTAGACCATTTCCCGACCGTTGCGGTTGGAAATGAAGCGGTACTCGCTCGAGGTCGAGAACTGGTGGATTTCCGCGTAGTGATGCGCGGCCTTGACCATCTGGACCAGATCGCGCGGCGTGGAGACATTGCTCGGCGTCAGGCCGGTCGAGTCGTAAAAACGGCTGCCGCGCATGCCCAGCTGTTGCGCCTTTTCGTTCATCTTGCGCACGAAAGCATCGCGTCCACCCGGATAGGTGCGCGACAGCGCGGCAGCAGCACGGTTTTCCGAGGACATCAGTGCCAGCAGCAGCACTTCGGCCCGGGTGAGCGACGTGCCGACGGCCAGTCGCGAACTGGTGTGCTTGAGCATGTCGACGTCGTCTTCGCTGATGGTGATCAGCTCGTTCATCGGCAGGCGGGCATCCAGCGTCACCATCGCGGTCATCAGCTTGGTGATCGAGGCAATCGGGACCTGGGTGTCGGCGTTCTTCTCGTAAATCACTTCGCCGCTTTGTTCGTTGACCACGAGCACGGCCGACGACTGGACGCCGGGGCGTTCGAGCGTCGACGGGACTGCTACGGCCCGGGAAACGCGGACCTCTTGCCGGGCGTTGGCAATGGCCTGGCTGCTGACAGAGCCCTTTTTGCGAATCGTCACCTTGACGGCAGGTTTCTTCGGCTGGGCGGTTTTCTTCTGTTGATTTTTTGCAACGGATTGCTTGCCGGCCGGCTTGGATTTGGCCGACTTGCTGGTCGATTGGGCATGCTGGGTGGCGGCCTCGGCCATTGGCATGGCGACGAGCGAGAGCGCGGTCAGGAGAGCGCAAAGCCCGGGAATGCTGGGTTTCATCAACTACCTCGGAATCGAGTTCGAGCGTATTACATCAGATGCTTCTTATTCTAAGGCAGGCGCAACAGAAAATGTGACGAAAAATCAAATGCTAACTGGATATTTCGTATAGTTCGCATTAAAGATTTCCCGATACTTGCAGACGATGTGATAATTTGCCGTGTTGCGCCGCACAATGTCCGGCCGAGCCGGTGTCTGGTGTTGCTGTTTCTACCGAATGGAGCATCCCGTGTTGCAGTCCACGTCGCTTGAGTCGTTCTTCCTGCAGTTCAACGAGGCCAACCAGAAGTGGTGGCAAAGCTGGGTCAATGCGGTTGCACCGGCCGGTGCTGCGGCGCTGCCGTCCGGACTCGCGCCGGTCCAGGGGCTGTCGACCGAGGCCTTCGAGACCCACAGCCTGTACTACCAGCAGCAGCTCGATCTTTGGCTGCAGCTGATCGGCGCCGGCAACGGCCAGAAGCTCGAACCGGAAAAAGGGGATCGGCGCTTCGCAGCCCCGGAGTGGGAGTTGCCGTTGTTCAGCTTCTTCAAGCAGAGCTACCTGCTCACGTCGAAATGGCTGACCCAGATGGTCGATCATGTGCATGCCGACGACGATACCAAGGCGCGCATGGCGTTCTTTGCCCGGCAGTACCTCGATGCCGTCAGTCCTGCCAACTTCGCCGTGACGAATCCGGAAGTGCTGGCGCTGGCGATCGATACCCGTGGCGAGAGTCTGAACGAGGGGATGAAGAAGCTCCTCGAGGACATCCAGAAGGGCACGATCACGATGACCGACGAGTCGCAGTTCGTCGTCGGTGAAAATCTGGCCGTGACGCCGGGGCAGGTGGTGTTCGAGAACGAACTGTTCCAGCTGCTGCAGTACGCGCCGACCACCGGCGACGTGTACGAGACGCCGCTGCTCATCGTGCCGCCGTGCGTCAACAAGTACTACATCATGGACCTCAAGCCCGAAAACTCGATGGTTCGCTGGGTTGTCGGCGAAGGGCACACGACTTTCCTTGTATCGTGGAAATCGGTTACGCCGGAGCTGGGTCACCTCAAGTGGGACGACTACGTCGAGAAGGGCGTGCTGGCCGCGGCCGATGTGGTGCGCCAGATCAGCAAGCGCGAAAAAATGAACGTGCTCTCGTTCTGCATCGGCGGCGAGCTGGTGTCGACCGCAGTGCCGGTGATGCAGGCGCGCGGGCAGGACTGGTTCGAGTCGCTGACGCTGATGACAGTGATCATCGACCACACCGAGCCGGGCGACATCAAGCACTTCCTTGATCCCGCCGTCGTCGCCAGTCGCGAATTGGTGATCGATAAGGGGGGCGTCATTTCCGGCAAGGAACTGGCACGGACGTTTGCGGCGCTGCGTGCCAACGATCTGGTGTGGAACTACGTCGTCAACAACTACCTGAAAGGCAAAACGCCGCCGCCGTTCGATTTGCTGTACTGGAACAACGATTCGGCCAATCTGGCGCTGCCGATGCACACCTGGTTCCTGCGCAATATGTACTTCGACAACAACCTGGCCAAACCGGGCTCGTTCTCGCTGTGCGGCGTACCCATCGATCTGACGGCCATCACCTTGCCGACCTATGTGTTTGCCGCACGTGAAGACCACATCGTGCCGTGGACGTCCGCATACCGGACCACCGGCATTTTCCAGGGGCCGTTGCGCTTCGTGCTCGGCGCGTCCGGCCACATTGCCGGCACGATCAACCCGGTCTCGGCCAACAAACGCAACTACTGGGTCAACGACCGGCTGGATGCGGATCCGCAAGCCTGGTTCGAGGCGGCCGAATCGCGCCCGGGCAGTTGGTGGCAGGACTGGGCGGAATGGCTGGCGCCGCGTGCGGGCCAGCGTGTCGCCGCACCGAAAACGCTCGGTAGCCGCCAGTTCAAGCCGATCGAGCCGGCCCCGGGTCGCTACGTCAAAGAACGCCTGTCCTGATTTGCAGTGCCGGACCGGCCGAACCTGCGGCCGGTCCGTTAATCTAAAACACAGCCCCAACCGATTGGGCGCACGGGAGAAACATCATGACTGAAATCGTTATCGTTGCCGCACAGCGTACCGCGCTGGGCAATTTCGGCGGTGCACTGGCCAGGGTGGCCGCGCCCGAGCTCGGTGCAACCGTCATTCGTGCACTGCTGGAAAAAACCGGTCTTGCCGCCGACCAGGTCAGCGAAGTCATCCTCGGCAATGTGTTGACCGCCGGTCTGGGCCAGAACCCGGCACGTCAGGCGCTGCGCCTTGCGGGCCTCCCGGATGCAACGCCGGGCCTGACGATCAACCAGGTCTGCGGTTCGGGGCTGAAGGCGGTCGCGCTGGGTCTGCAGGCCATTCTGTCGGGCGAGTCCGACATCGTCATCGCCGGCGGGCAGGAAAACATGAGTGCAACGCCGCATATCCTGCCGGGTTCGCGTGACGGCTTCCGGATGGGCAATGCACAGCTGATCGACACGATGGTCTACGACGGCCTGACCGATGTGTACAACAAGTACCATATGGGCGTGACCGCCGAGAACATCGCCAAGAAGTACGGCATCAGCCGGACCGAGCAGGACGAGCTGGCGCTGTCGTCGCAGCAGAAGGCCGCTGCCGCGCAGGCTGAAGGCCGTTTTGCCGACGAGATCGTGCCGGTCAGCATCCCGCAGAAGAAGGGTGATCCGGTTGTGTTTGCTGCCGACGAATTCATCAAGGCCAATGCGACGATGGACGGACTGGCCAAGCTGCGTCCGGCTTTCGACAAGGAAGGCACCGTGACCGCCGGCAATGCCTCGGGCATCAACGATGGGGCTGCCGCCGTGCTGCTGATGACCCGCGAGAAAGCCGACGCGCTGGGTCTCAAGCCGCTGGCTACGATCCGTGCGGCCGCTTCGGCCGGTGTCGATCCGACCATCATGGGCATGGGTCCGGTTCCGGCAACCCAGCGCGCGCTGGCGCGTGCCGGCTGGTCGCTCGACCAGCTTGATCTGATCGAAGCCAATGAAGCGTTCGCCGCGCAGGCCCTCGGTGTCGCGCGCGAATTGAAGTGGGACTGGAGCCGCGTCAACGTCAACGGCGGCGCGATTGCACTGGGTCATCCGATCGGTGCCTCGGGTGCGCGCGTACTGGTGACGCTGCTGCATGAGATGGTTCGCCGTGATGCAAAGAAGGGTCTGGCGACCCTGTGCATTGGCGGTGGCATGGGGGTGGCTCTGGCGGTCGAGCGCTGATTCCGGCGTAGCCCTGCAACAAGAACGCCCTCTGCGGAGGGCGTTTTTCATCTGCGGTTTGCACACGTTGCCTTGTCATTCACTCCAGCGTGTTTCCTTCGACGCCAGGCTCGTGGCAACGGGCAGTGCCCGAGGCCGGAACGGTGTTCGTGCAGTGCCGATTTAGCCTCTCTTGCGGATTCCGTGGTGCCGTGGGCCGGCTTATGATGGTGTTTTCACAATGGGAGGGCGCATGTCCGTGCTGATTACGCCGCAAATACTGGCGACCGAGTCGACCACTTGTGTGGTTGTCGATTGCCGCCATGATCTTGGTGATCCGGAGGCCGGAAACAGGGCCTACCTGTCCGGGCACATTCCCGGAGCCGTCTTTGCCCATCTCGATTCGGACTTGTCCGGACCGAAGACCGGCAGGAACGGGCGCCACCCCCTGCCGACCGTGGAGGCTTTGACCGCCTGGCTGGGCAGGATGGGGATTACGCCGCAGACGCGTGTCGTCGCCTATGACGCATCCGGCGGGATGTTCGCGGCACGACTGTGGTGGTTGTTGCGCTGGCTGGGACACGAGCACGTTGCGGTGCTCGATGGCGGCTGGCAGGCATGGCTGGAGGCCGGCTTGCCGGCTTCGATCGAGGTGCCGGAACCGACGGCTGCGGTCTACAATGCGCGTCCGCGCGGCGATCTGGCCGTCGGCATGGCGCAAATTCGCGCCAACCTTGATGCCCCGGCCTTTCTCGTTGTCGATGCGCGCAGCCCGGATCGCTTCCGCGGTCTCGGCGAAACGATCGACCCGGTCGGCGGGCATATTCCGGGTGCGGCCAACCGCTTTTTCCAGCACAACCTCGACGCGGGTGGCCGTTTCAAATCCGCCGGGACGTTGCGAAACGAGTGGCGGGAGGTCATTGGCAGTCGTTCGCCGGCGGACATCGTCTGCCAGTGCGGCTCCGGTGTGACCGCCTGCCACAACCTGCTGGCGCTGGAGCTGGCGGGTCTGTCCGGCGCCAGGTTGTACGCGGGTTCGTGGAGCGAGTGGTGTGCCCACCCGGACAACCCGGTTGCACGCTGAAATGAACAACGCCCGGGCAGCCGGGCGTTGTTCATTTCAGCGTCTGGCGAAACAGCGGGCGATATCGTACGCCTCGGGGTGTCGATTCCGACGCGTAGAGCACGAGGGCATCGACAGGCCAGCAGACGGGCATTGCAAGATGTTCCGCGACCGGTTGACCTTTGCGCAACAGCGTGACGTGCGGCGTAAAGGCCTGTCGGTCGAACGCAATGTCCGAAACGGTGAGTCTTGCCCTGAGCATTTCGGCAAGTGCATCAAGCCCGGGCGGGGTTGCGGTGCAGCCGAGCCAGACGATGGCGCCGTGTTTGAAGTCGCCGGTCCGGTCGAGGGTGATCGAAAAACGGGGCATGTCGATGTCGGTGAGCAGGTGACGCAGGCGTTGCAGCGTCTGCGCCGTCGCGTCACCGAGGAAGGCCAGCGTCATATGCAGATTGGCCGTCGACGTCGGTTTGCCGCCGAGGCGGCCGTAAAGCCGGTCGCGTTCGCGTGCGATGGCCTCGCGCACCGCCGGCGGTGGCGCCAGCCCGATGAACAGCCTCACACCCAGTCCTGCCGGCGCAGGAAATCGGTGGTCGCCATGAGGGCGTCGACCGTGAACGCTTCTTGCGAGGACAGAATCTCGTCAATGGACAGCCGGGCAAAGCCGGCGACTTCGCCGTCGGTGTTGCAGGGGACGAAGTCGTCGGGTAGCAGCAGGTCGTAGCAGTACAGGACCTCGTCATGCGTGCCGTCCGGCTCGTTCCGCGTGCTCCGCAGGCTGGTTGCGTAGCGGAAGCCGCCGGCGATCTCGGCCGGCACGCCCGCTTCCTCCCAGAGCTCGCGTACGACGCAATGTTCGGCCGTTTCACCACTGGCGATGCCGCCTGCTGCCAGATTGTCGAGCCGGTCCGGATCGATCGCTTTGCTGGCGCTGCGACGGCCGATCCACAGCTGCCGGTCGGCGGTATGACCATTGATATGCACTGCACGGCTTGTCAGGCCGAAGCGGCGGAAGGCGGCGCGCTCCAGTGCAAACAGCGGCCGTGCAAGATCAGGCCATCCATGCGCATCCGGTGCGAAACAGGTGTAGCGCTCGTTGCGCCAGCCCCGGATCAGCCCTGCATCGCGCATCGCCAGCGCGGTACGTTCAAGCTGGGGCTCGATCTGATCGGCCGCGGCGTCCAGGTGCAGTTGCGGGCCCCGACCGGTAAAGCGGGGCGACAGTGCCTGGAGGAAGGCGCAGGTGTCGGGTTCGAGCCAGCCGATCGCTTCGCCCTGCACGTGGAAACGGATCAGCCCGCTGGCGTCAAACCGTGGCGGTACGGCTGGCTGACGATCGAGTCGGGTGTTCATCAGCCGGCCTCGGGCTCGATCAGCAGCTGTACCGCGTCGGCGGCAAAGCGGGTGATCCCGTACTCGATCGGTACGCCGGCGCTGTCGACGTAGACGTTCTCGACGTAAAGGATGGGCTGCGTTTTCGGCTGCGCCAGCAATTGTGCGGTTTCCGGGCGCGGCAGGCGGGCGGTGACCCGACTCAGCCGGCGGTTGAACTCGGTGATGCCGTACGCCGGCAAGGCGTCGGCGATGCGGCCGGTGGCTGCGTAGCGGGTTTCGAATCCGGCGAAGCGCGGCAGCGGAAAGTACTGGGTGCAAACGCCGATGACGCGGTCGTCGACGACGTCGAGTGCATCGACCTGCAGGACGCTGGTGCCGGGCGGAATGTCGAGCAGCTCGCACACTTCGTTCCGCGGCACGGTGGTGGTGCTGCGCTGGATCTGGCTGATGCCGCGGCGCTGCTGGTCGTCGAGGCTGTGCGAGAAGCGGCTGCGGCGGCCGAGGCGATAGTCGATCAAGCCTTCCTGGACGAAGGTGCCGCGCCCCTGTTCGATGCGCACCAGTCCGCGCGTTTCCAGTGCCTGCACGGCACGGCGGATCGTGTGGCGGTTGACGCCGAAGCGCGCAGCCAGCTCGATTTCGTTCGGTAGCCGGTCCGAAATGACTTTGCCGGCGATGTCGGCGGCAAGGGCCTGTTCGATCTGTCGCCACAAGGCAATGCCCGATCCGCGTTCGACCGTCATGGTGCGTTCCTGTCGTTGGTAAGGTGCGGCAATGCTAGCGCACGGCTGTTTCATCTAGATGATTCTACGTCTTGCGGTAATCCCGGGGCGCGCCAAGTCCGTGCGGGCTGGTAAAATGCACACTTTTCCCGTCTAAGCTCCGGAGCACTTCATGGCCGTCATCCGTCAGGACGATCTGATCGACAGCATTGCCGATGCGCTGCAGTACATCAGTTACTACCACCCGAAAGACTACATCCAGGCCCTCGGCAAAGCGTACGAGCGTGAAGAAAGCCCGGCCGCCAAGGATGCGATCGCGCAGATCCTGACCAACAGCCGGATGTGCGCCGAAGGCAAGCGTCCGATCTGCCAGGACACCGGGATCGTGACCTGTTTTGTGCGCGTCGGCATGAATGTGCAGTGGGCTGGCGCGACGATGGGCGTGGCCGACATGGTCAACGAGGGCGTGCGCCGCGCTTACCTGCATCCGGACAACAAGCTGCGCGCCTCGATCCTGCAGGACCCGGCCGGTGGCCGCAAGAACACCAAGGACAACACGCCGGCGGTGATCCATTTCGAAGTCGTGCCGGGTGATACGGTCGAGATCGACATCGCCGCCAAGGGCGGCGGCTCGGAGAACAAGACCAAGTTCGTCATGCTCAACCCGTCCGACTCGATCGTCGACTGGGTACTGAAGACCGTGCCGCTGATGGGCGCCGGCTGGTGCCCGCCGGGCATGCTCGGCATCGGCATTGGCGGCACCGCCGAAAAGGCGATGGTGATGGCCAAGGAAGCGCTGATGGAAGAGATCGACATCCATGAGCTGATCGAACGCGGCCCGCAAACCCGCGCCGAAGAACTGCGCATTGAGCTGTACGAGAAGGTCAACGCGCTCGGCATCGGCGCACAGGGCCTCGGCGGTCTCGCCACCGTGCTCGACGTGAAGATCAAGGATTACCCGACCCACGCAGCCAGTCTGCCGGTCGCGATGATTCCGAACTGCGCCGCGACCCGCCACGTGCACTTCATTCTCGACGGCTCCGGCCCGGCAGTGCTTGAAGCACCGAAGCTCGAGGACTGGCCGGAGGTAACCTGGACGCCGTCCAGCGAATCCACCCGTGTCGACCTGAACACCGTCACCCGTGAGGAAGTCGCGTCGTGGAAGCCGGGCCAGACGCTGCTGCTGAACGGCAAGATGCTCACCGGCCGCGATGCTGCGCACAAGCGCATGGTCGAGATGCTGAACAAGGGCGAGAAGCTGCCGGTCGATTTCACCAACCGCTTCATCTACTACGTCGGCCCGGTCGATCCGGTGCGTGATGAAGTCGTCGGCCCGGCCGGTCCGACCACCGCAACGCGGATGGACAAGTTCACCGGGCAGGTGCTGGCGCAGACCGGGTTGCTCGGCATGATCGGCAAGGCCGAACGCGGCCCGGTTGCCATCGACGCGATCAAGCAGCACCAGTCGGTCTACCTGATGGCGGTCGGTGGTGCAGCCTACCTCGTCTCGAAGGCGATCAAGGGCTCGCGCGTCGTCGGTTTCGAGGATCTGGGCATGGAAGCGATCTACGAGTTCGACGTCGTCGACATGCCGGTGACGGTGGCGGTCGATAGCGGCGGCACCTCGGTGCACGCGATCGCGCCGAAGGAATGGCAGGCCAAGATCGGCAAGATCCCGCTTGCAACGGTTTGATCCGTATCGCAAGGTCATGCACGAAAAACAAAACCGGCGCCAGGCCGGTTTTGTTTTTGGACGGTCAGTGCTGTAGCGCCCGTTCGATGAAGCGCCGGGGGACGGTCGACTTGGGTACACGCAGTTCGAACCAGCTGCGTACGTCCTGGTCCAGACCGATGCCGTGCATGTAGTTGTACAGCGCCTTGTTCAGCGCGCGGCCCAGTGCATCGTGATCGACGCCGCTCGGGTCGACGAAGCCGACGTCGTTCTTGGCGAAGCCGCCCGGCGGCAGCGGTTCGAGCGTGACGCCGTATTCCTCGGGATTCTGGCCGACCGGTGAATGCACGGTACAGGCGAAGCGGTGGAAGAAGCCCGACTGGATGCAGCCGTGCTCGAACAGCTGGCGCACGTATTCGAGTGCGTCGACGGTGTCCTGCACCGTCTGGGTCGGGAAGCCGTACATCAGATAGGCGTGCACGAGGATGCCCGCCTCGGTGAATGCCGCGGTGACGCGGGCCACCTGATCGACCGAGACGCCTTTCTTCATCAGCTTCAGCAGCCGGTCCGACGCGACCTCGAGTCCGCCCGAAATCGCGATGCAGCCCGAATCGGCCAGCAGTTGGCACAGCTCGGGGCTGAACGACTTCTCGAAGCGCACGTTGCCCCACCACGAAATCGCCACCTTGCGGCGCAGCAGCTCCTCGGCCAGTGCCTTGAGCATTTTCGGCGGTGCGGCCTCGTCGACGAAGTGAAATCCGGTCTGGCCGGTTTCGGCGATGATCTTCTCGATCCGGTCGACCAGTTCCTTGGCCGATGCGGTTTCGTAGCGCGAGATGTAATCGAGCGTCACATCGCAGAAGCTGCACTTCTTCCAGTAGCAGCCGTGCGCGACGGTGAGCTTGTTCCAGCGGCCGTCGCTCCACAGCCGGTGCATCGGATTGAGCATGTCGAGCAGCGAGAGATAGCGGTCGAGCGGCAGACCGTCCCAAGTCGGTGTTCCCCATTCCTCGAACGGCACGTCGGGCTCGGGGAAATTGATGTAGCGGACTTTGCCCTCGATGCATACGAAGGTGCGCACCAGTCGCTCGCGCGAACGGCCGCCTTTCAGATGGTCGATCAGCGCCAGCAACGGGCGTTCGCCCGAATCGAGCGTGACAAAGTCGACAAAGTCGAACACGCGCGGGTCGGACAGCTCGCGTAGCTCGGTGTTGGCGAAGCCGCCGCCGAGGCCGATGCGGATTTGCGGATGATGTGCCTTGATCGTTTGCGCAATCCGGAACGCGGCGTACACGGCACCCGGGAACGGGACCGACAGCAGCACCAAGGTCGGCTGGTGGCGTTCGATCGCGGCCAGCGTCAGTGTCTCCAGCACCTCGTCGACCAAGGTCGGTTTGGCGGCGAGTGCGTTGGCGAGCGGGTCGAAGGTCGGCTGGCTCATCGCCAGCGACTCCGCATAGCGGACGAATTCGAAGCGCGGGTCGGCGGCATCGCGCAGCACGTCGGCCAGATCGTTCAAATACAGCGTGGCCAGATGTCGGGCACGGTCCTGGGCGCCGAGCGCACCGAATGCCCATCCCAGCGGATCGCCACCTTCGTCGTCGACGTAGACGTCGAGTGCGGCAAAGCGCGGGCCTTCGGGCAGAAAACCGCGGCTGCAGATGCGGTGGGCCAGTGTCGAATCCCGTCCCTGCAGGAAGGCGATCGTCGGCGTGATCGTCGCGTCGTAACGGTCGAACTGGTCGAAGAACGACTGCACGGCCTCGCTGCGGCGGCGCGGCGGCATCTGCTCCACCAGTTGCTTCAGTTTTTGCAGTCCGTCGCGCGAGAACAACGCCAGCACCAGCTGCAGTGCCAGATCTTCCTGTGCGGCATCGAAACCGCGTGAACGCAGGAAGCCGGTCAGGTAGGCCGTCGACGGGTAGGGGGTGTTGAGCTGCGTCATCGGCGGGATGAACGACAGCACGCGCATTGCCGGCCGGGTCATGGTTTGCTCCGCGAGGGACGATGGCGGCCTGCGCCCACGTGCTTCAGGGGCTGGCGGGGCCAGCCTGCGATCCGACTCGAGTACATCATTGACACTGCCTTGCGTGAAAACCCGCCGGGTTGGCCCCGGCGCAAATGCGTATTTTGCCAGACTCGGCGTCTTGGGACGGCTGCGCGCGCTGGCCGGCCTGTTTACAGGCTGTCTTCGAGCAGGGCAATGAAGCCGCTGACTTTCTGTGGCAGGAAGCGGTTGCGCGGATAGTTGGCCCAGATGCCGTCGACCAGCGTGTAGGCGTGTAGCACACTGCGCAGCCGGCCATTGGCCACGTGTTCGTCGACGTAGTAGCCGGGCAACTGGACCAGCCCGACGCCGGCCAGTGCGGCGTCGAGCAGTGCTGCACCACTGTTGCAGCGCAACCGGCCGGCGACATGGACTTCGTGCAACCGGCCGTCCGGCTCGCGGAAACGCCACAGGTTCAAGGTGCCGACCAGACACTGGTGGTGCTTGAGTTCGGCCAGCGTGTGGGGTTCGCCGAACTGCATCAGATAATCCGGTGATGCGCAGACATGGTGGGTGCGCTGCCCGAGCTGCCTGACCATCAGCGACGACGCATCCATCGGGCCGAGGCGGATGCCGAGGTCGTAGCCTTCGGCGACCAGATCGACCTTGCGGTTGTCGAGGTTGAGTTCGGCGGTCACCGCCGGCTGGCTTTGCAGATAGCGGTGCAGCA
Organism: Jeongeupia chitinilytica; assembly: GCF_014652315.1. Lineage (GTDB taxonomy): Bacteria > Pseudomonadota > Gammaproteobacteria > Burkholderiales > Chitinibacteraceae > Jeongeupia > Jeongeupia chitinilytica. The sequence continues at coordinate 242,935 of NZ_BMYO01000005.1, forward strand.
GCGGCGCGATTACCCGCTCGCCGTAGTACACCGGTGCGGTGACGCGCAGGTGGCCGCTGGGCCGCTCCTGTGCTTGCGACACGGCCTGCTCGGCCTCGCGCAGGCCGTCGAGGAGCGGCCTACAGTGTTGGTAGTACAACTGGCCCGCTTCGGTGACGCTGACCTTGCGTGTCGTCCGGTACAAGAGGCGAGCCGCCAGCCTTTGTTCGAGCAGCGATACCTGCCGGCTGACCTGCGCGACCGAGATGCCCAGCCGTTGTGCGGCGGCGGTGAAGCTCTGCGTTTCGACCACCGCAACGAATTCGTTCACGCCATCCCAGGACATGATTGTTACCTGATGGGAAAAATATCTTTCCATTTGGCCAGATTGTCGTCGAATGGGTAATAAATAGAATCGCTGAATTGCCAAAATCATTGCCAGAGGACCCGCCATGCCGTCGATTCAAACCATGAAAACCCGCGCCGCCGTCGCCTGGGGGCCGAACCAGCCGCTGACGATCGAAGAAGTCGACCTACAACTGCCGCAGAAAGGTGAAGTGCTGGTGCGCATCGTCGCCAGCGGGGTCTGTCATACCGACGCGTACACGCTGTCGGGCATGGATTCGGAAGGCGTGTTCCCGGCGATTCTCGGCCACGAAGGCGCCGGTATCGTCGAGGCCGTCGGCGAAGGCGTCACCAGCGTTGCGGTCGGTGACCACGTGATCCCGCTGTATACGCCCGAATGCCGCGAGTGTAAGTTCTGCAAGTCGGGCAAGACCAACCTCTGTCAGGCGATCCGTGCGACGCAGGGCAAGGGTCTGATGCCCGACGGCACGACGCGGTTCTCGAAAGACGGCAAGCCGATCTACCACTACATGGGTACGTCGACGTTCTCCGAGTACACGGTGCTGCCGGAAATCGCGCTGGCGAAGATCAACAAGGCCGCGCCGCTGGAGGAGGTCTGCCTGCTTGGCTGCGGCGTCACCACCGGCATGGGCGCCGTGATGAACACGGCCAAGGTGAAGGCCGGCGATACCGTGGCGATCTTCGGTCTGGGCGGCATCGGCCTGTCGGCGGTGATCGGCGCCAAGATGGCCGGTGCGTCACGCATCATCGGCATCGACATCAACACCAGCAAGTTCGACCTGGCCAAACAGCTCGGCGCGACCGACCTGATCAATCCGAACGAGTTCGACCAGCCGATCCAGGACGTGATCATCGCGATGACCGATGGCGGCGTCGATTTCTCGTTCGAGTGCATCGGCAACGTCAAGGTGATGCGCTCGGCGCTCGAGTGCTGCCACAAGGGCTGGGGCGAGTCGGTGATCATCGGCGTGGCCGGTGCCGGCGAGGAAATCAGTACCCGGCCGTTCCAGCTCGTCACCGGTCGCGTGTGGCGCGGCTCGGCCTTCGGCGGCGTGCGCGGCCGCAGTGAGCTGCCGGACTATGTCGAGCGTTACCTGAAGGGCGAGTTCCGCCTCGACGATTTCATCACCCACACGATGCCGCTCGAGGACATCAATACCGCGTTCGAACTGATGCACGAGGGCAAGTCGATCCGCTCCGTCATCCACTACGCGAAGTAGGCCGGCCCATGACGACCGCGATGGAACTGGTTTCGAGCACGCGGGTGTTCGGCGGCTGGCACAAACGCTACCGGCACGCATCGACGTCGACCGGTACACCGATGACGTTCGCGATCTACCTGCCGCCTCAGGCCGCTGATGGCGAGCGGGTGCCGGTACTGTACTGGCTGTCCGGATTGACCTGCACCGACGAGAACTTCGCCACCAAGGCCGGCGCGCAGCGCGTGGCGGCCGAACTGGGGCTGGCGCTGGTGATGCCGGACACCAGTCCGCGTGGCGACGGCGTGGCCGACACCGACGGTTACGACCTGGGGCAGGGCGCAGGCTTTTACGTCAACGCGACGCAGGCGCCGTGGGCCGAGCACTACCGGATGTACGACTACGTGGTCGACGAGCTGCCGGCGCTGGTCGAAGCGCATTTTCCGGTGACGCAGCAGCGTGCGATCAGCGGGCACTCGATGGGCGGCCACGGCGCACTGATGATCGCTTTGCGCAACCCGGGCCGCTATCGTTCGGTGTCTGCGTTTGCGCCCATCGTCAATCCGAGCGCGGTGCCGTGGGGGCAAAAGGCCTTTGCCGCCTATCTGGGCGAGGATCGCAGCAGCTGGCTGAGTTACGACAGCTGCCACCAGCTCGAGATCGCAGTCGAGCGCTTGCCGATGCTGGTCGACCAGGGCGAGCAGGACGGCTTCATGCCGGAGCAGTTGCAGCCCGACGTACTGGCAAGGGTCGCGCGGCAGCACGACTGGCCGCTGACCTTGCGGCGCCAGCCCGGCTACGATCACAGCTATTACTTCATCGCCAGTTTCATCGAGGATCACCTGCGCTTTCACGCGCATCACCTCGCCGCCTGACGATGCAGCACCCCGGCCCCGGTTGATCCGGGGCTTTTTCATGTCTGCTAAAAGCCGGTTCAATCGCGTACGGCCGCATCCGTAACCGTTTCGACGTTCAGGTAGCGCGCACCCGGACCTTGGGTGCCGAGGGTGTCCTGCGGATTGCGCAGCCGGCAATGCTCGATCGACAGGCAGCCGCAGCCGATGCAGTCGTCGAGGTGATCGCGCAGCGCCAGCAGCTGGGCGATCCGGGCGTCGAGATCGGCGCGCCACATTGCGGAAAGCCGGGCCCAGTCATCCCGGTTCGGTGCGGCGGTGGCCGGCAGCGTGGCCAGTGCATCGGCGATCCGGGCCAGCGGGATGCCGACGCGCTGCGCGACGCGGATCACCGCAACGCGGCGCAGCACGTCGCGGCTGTAGCGCCGCTGCCCGCCCTGCGTGCGCTGGCTGCTGATCAGCCCCTTGCTCTCGTAAAAATGCAGTGCCGACACGGCGACGCCGCTGCGGCGCGCGACCTCGCCGACCGACAGCGTCGACGGCAGGCCGGACGGATGGAGTGGTGCAATCGTCATTTTTTCTTGACCTCAACTTAACTTGAGATTTTACGCTGTGATTATTGCAGCCGGCCCGGCTGTGCACAACGGAGTCCCAGCATGTCGAATCAAGCCGAAAATGCGGTCTATCGCGTCGACCGTTTCACCGTTCCCGAGGCTGCGCTGGCCGTGTTTCTGGCGCGCGTCGAGCAGACCAATCGGCTGCTGGCGCTGCAGCCGGGTCACCGCTTGCAGCGCGTGCTGACGCGGGCCGGGAATCCGCACCAGGTGGTGACGGTGATCGAATGGGCCGATGCGGCGGCGCTGACGGCTGCCAAGCGGGTGGTCGAGCAGCATTACGCCGAAACGGGGTTCGACGCGGCCGCGTTCATGCAGCAGCTGGGCATTCACGCCGATATGGGTGTCTTTCACGATGTACCGGCGGTGGCTGCCCATGCGGTTTGAGTTGCCGGGCATCATCCTGTTCACCGAACGCTTCGACGCGTGTGTGGCGTTCTACCGCGATCTGCTGGCGCTGCCGGAAGCCTTTGCCAAGCCGGGACTGGTCACGCTCGACCTCGGTGGCGCCTACCTGATGATCGAGTCCGGCGGTGTCGGCCGGCAGTGGCCGAAACCGATCGACGAGAATCCGATCATCCTGCGTTTCAATGTCGAAGACGTCGATGTCGCCGCCGGCGTGCTGAGGCGCAAGGGTGTCGACGTCGAGGTGTTGCGGCTGGACTGGGGCGTGGTCGGTTGCTTCAGTGATCCGGACGGCAACCGCTGCGAGTTGAAGGATCACTCCGCCGGTTTTCAGGTACTGTCCCGACAGTTGCCGAAACACCGTGAAACGGCCTGATGCCGGGTCGGGCATGGGCTAGCCGGGGAAGAGACTCATGAATGACATTGAGGATGCCGAGGGCATGGCCGACGTGCAGGCTTGCCTCACCCGATGGCAGCTGACTGCCCGGGGTGCACCGTGGCGTACCGGGTCCAGCTGGCTGCAGGCCGTCCGGTTCAATGGTGAACCCGCGATCCTGAAGGTCGCCCGGATCGAGGAGGAGCACCGGGGCGGTCAGTTGATGGTCTGGTGGCGTGCGCACGGTGCCGTACGCGTTCTGGCCCACGACGGGGACGCCATCCTGCTCGAACAGGCGGATGACCGGCGATCGCTGGCGGACATGGCCAGGCTTGGCGATGACGATGCGGCAAGCCGCATCATTTGCGACGTTGCGGCGCGCCTGCACGCTCCGCAATCGCATCCCCGGCCGGCACTGCTGCCGTTGCCGGCGTGGTTTTCATCACTGCACCGGGTAGCCGGGACGCAAGCCGGCGTGCTCGGGGACGCTGCTTCAGTTGCCGCGGATTTGCTCGCGTCGCCGCAGGACATCACCGTCCTTCACGGCGACCTTCATCACGGCAACGTACTGGATGCCGGCGAACGCGGCTGGCTGGCCATCGACCCGAAAGTCCTGATTGGCGAGCGCGGTTTCGATTTTGCCAACATCCTGTGCAATCCCGATCATGAACTGGCGACGTCGCCGGGGCGCCTGGAGCGGCAGGTTGCGGTGATTGCCGAAGCCGCCGCTCTGGAGCGCGGGCGACTGCTCGCGTGGGTTGCCGCGTGGTCCGGGCTGTCCGCAGCATGGCATCTGGAGGACGGCACCGAGCCGCATACCGCACTGGCCGTGGCAGGGCTGGCGCTGGACGCGATGCGCGCGGGCTGAACGTTCCGGGCCCTCAGGGTGTTGCGACCGCAAGGATTTCGCGCTCTGCCTCGTTGACGGCCTTGGTATCCATGCGCTGACGCAGCATGTCGCACAGCGTCCGGCGTATCCATGCGTGGCGGGGGTCGTGGTGATGTCGGGCATGCCAGAACAGCGTGTAGTCGAGCTCCGGCAGGCCGATATCCGGGGGTGGCAGGATCGTGAACGAAGTGCCCTGCCGGTAATGGTGCAGCAGATGCGACGGCGCCGTCATGATCAGCGTGCTGCGCGACACGACCTCCAGCGAGGCCCAGAAGTGCGGTGTCAAAAGGCCGAGACTGCGCTGCCGGCCCTGTGCGGCCAGTGCGTCATCCACGACGCTGCGCATGTCGCTGCCGAGCGAGAGCTCGGTGTGGGGCCAGGCGCAATAGTTCTCGATGTTCATGCCGCCCCGTTCGAGTAGCGGGTGGCCATCGCGGACCGCGCAGAGGAAATCGTCGCAAAACACCCGTCGCTGGTATATCCCGGCCGGTGCGCTGCGGGCGACGCCAAACGCCAGGTCGACACCGTCGCGGGCGACCGTGTCCAGCGTGTCATCGTTCCAGCCGGAGATTTCCAGCATCAGTCCCGGCGCCTGCTGACGCAGGTGGACGAGCACATCCGGCAGCAGCGAACAGATGACATTGCTGGTGATGGCCAGCCGGAACGTGCCCGAGGCCCGTGCCGGATCGAAACGCACCGGCGCAATCAGTGCCGACATCTGCGCCAGAATGCATTGCAGCGGCTCCCGCAAATGCTCGGCGCGGGCGGTCGGCATCATCCGGTTGCCGTGCCGGACGAAGAGCGGGTCGTCGAAAATCGTGCGCAAGCGCGCCAGCGAACGGCTCATTGCCGATTGGGTGACGCCGCAGGCGTCGGCCGCAGCCGTAACGCTGCCGTGACGCAGAAGCTGGTCGAAGGTCAGCAGAAGATTGAAGTCGACTTGATGGAGGGCCGGTGCCGGCATGCGATTGTCCCGGGGCGTTGTTCGGTCTTGGATCGTCGTGAGCGGGGAGCTCGGCTTTCCGGTCATGCGTTACGCGCATGACCTGTATCGCGGTGGTGGCATGGTTCGTATGCCATTGGCTTATTAGAGTGCATCGTATCCGGTTCGCCCTTGCGAGCCGATGCAGTTGTCCGATGCACTGCGCGATACAAAAGGGGAAACGATGAAAACGGTACTGATGGCGCTGGCGGGCTTGAGTCTGGCTGGGCCAGTGCAGGCAGGTCGGAACGATGACGAGGCCGCGATCCGGCAGGTGGCAAACGATTATCTGGCGAGCTGGTCTGCCGGCGACGGCAAGAAAATGACCGCATTGCTGCATCCCAAGGTGGTCAGGCGCAGCTTGCCGGCGGCACCGGACGCGACACTCGTCGACATCAATGCAGGTGCGCTGGTTGCGGCGACCGCCGCCGGGGACGGCAAGCCCGTCGCGGGTGAAAAACCGCCGCTGGCGGTGAACGTACTCGATGTCTATGGCAATGCCGCGGTCGCCAAGGTGACCGGAAGCCAGTGGGTCGAATACCTGCAACTGGGGCGTGTGCAGGGAAGCTGGAAAATCATCAACGTGATGTACGGAGCACGCCAATGAAGCGGCTGAATGCAGCAGGTCTGGCGTTGGTCATGGGGGCGGCCAGCCTCGGGGCCAACGCGGTGCCGTGCGAACCCGAGACCTGCACCGCGCTCAAGGCGGTGGCGCTTGACTACATCGACGGCTGGTATGACGGCAATGCGGCCAGAATGAAGCAGTCGCTGCATCCGCAACTGGTCAAGCGCGCGCTCGGCCCCGCCGGCAACGAGGGGGCCCTGGACGAAATGGGTGCCGACGGGCTGATTTTTTACACGGGCAAGGGCATCGGTGCGACGACCGATCCGGCGCGACGCCGTGCCGAGGTGACCGTGCTGGACGTGAGCGGCGACATGGCCGCCGTCAAGGTGGTGGCGACCGACTGGGTCGACTACCTGCAGATGGGGCGCTTCGGCGCGAACTGGAAAATCGTCAATGTGGTGTGGGAGCGGCATCCGCCGGGCAAATAACCGAAGAGGGACCGGTCGCGGCAGCCTTGGCTGCACGGGTTGCCGCCAAAGAAGAGCCCCGGAGCAATCCGGGGCTCTTCTTTGGCAATGAACAGCGAAGCGTATCAGTCCCAGTGCGGGGCGAAATCCGGATTGGCGAGGCGTGCGCTGCGATCGAGCGTGGCGATTTGGGCCATGTCGTCGTCGCTCAGACGCAGCGCGCCGGCTTCAAGGTTGGCGGCCAGATTGGCGCGCTTGGTCGACGACGGAATCACCGTGCAGCCCTGTTGCAGCGACCATGCCAGCGCAACCTGCGCCGCACTGGTGCCGTGGCGTTCGGCGATGCCGGCAATCACCGGGTCGTGCATCACCTTGCCGTAGGCAAGCGGCATGTAGGCGGTCAGGTGGATGCCGTGGCTGCGGGCAAAATCGACCAGCTTGCGGTTCTGAAGGAAGGGATGGATCTCGATCTGCAAGGTGGCGATGTTGTCGGCGCCGACCGCGGCTATGGCCTGCTGCAGGTGGGCAATGGTGAAGTTCGACACGCCGATTGCACGGGTCAGCCCTTGTTGTTTTGCTTCCAGCAGTGCAGCCATGTATTCGGCGACCGGGATCGCGTCGGCGGGTGACGGCCAGTGGATCAGCGTCAGGTCGACCTGATCCATGCGCAATTTGGCGAGGCTGTCCTTCAGGCTGGGAATCAGCGCATCGCGGCCGAGCGATTCGGTCCAGATCTTGGTGGTGACGAAGAGCTGGTCGCGGGCGATGCCGCTCTCGGCAATCGCCTGGCCGACGTCGGCCTCGTTGCCGTAGATCTGCGCGGTGTCGATGTGGCGGTAGCCGAGTTCGAGGCCGGTGCGGACCGAGTCGATGACGGTCTTGCCTTGCAAGCGGAAGGTGCCGAGGCCGATGGCGGGCATGGTGTTCATGGTGCGTTCTCCGTTTTGAGGTTTGATCAGCAGTCGGCGGTGGCCGGCTGCAGGGTCGGGGCGAGTGTGGCGCGACGGTCGAGGCGGCCGCTCAGTACGGTCAGGCCGAAGGCACCGAGGACGATCAGTGCGCCGATCCAAGGTGTGTGCATCAGACCGAGGTGTTGGACGATCAGTCCGCCGACCGAGGCACCGATCGCGATGCCGACGTTGAAGGCAGCGATGTTCAGGCCCGAGGCGACGTCGACGGCATGCGGCGTGTAGTGCTCGGCCTGCTTGACGACGTAGACCTGCAGGGCCGGCACGTTGCCGAAGGCGACCACGCCCCAGGCGAGGATGGTGGCAACGATCAGCCACTTGCTGGTGGCGGTGAGGGTCAGTACCAGCAGCACGACGGCCAGCAGCAGGAAGATCAGTTTGAGCGAGGCGATCGGGCCGTGACGGTCGGCCAGCTTGCCGCCCCAGAGGTTGCCGAAGGCGACCGCGATGCCGTAGACCAGCATCACCAGACTGACCGCGTTGCCGCTGAAGCCGGCGACGTCCTGCAGGATCGGCGCGAGGAAGGTGAAGGCGGTGAACGAGCCGCCGTAGCCGACCGCCGTCATTGCATAGGCGATCAGCAGGCGCGGCTGGCCGAGCACCTGCAGCTGTTGCAGCACCGGTGCCGGCGGCGTGTTGCGGGTGGTGTTCGGCAGCAGCGTGGCGATGCCGGCAATGGCGACCACACCGAGCAGCGACACGGCGAGGAAAGTCTCGCGCCAGCCGAAATGCTGGCCGATGAAGGTGCCCAGCGGCACGCCGGTGACGAGGGCGACGGTCAGGCCGGTGAACATGATCGCGATCGCGCTGGCGGCTTTTTCCTTCGGCACGAGGCTGGTGGCGATGGTCGAGCCGATCGAGAAGAACACGCCGTGCGCCAGCCCGGTGAGGATGCGCGCGACGATCAGCGATTCGTAGCCGGGGGCTTGCCACGCCAGCAGGTTGCCGACGGTGAACAGCGCCATCAGCGCCAGCAGCAGCGTCTTGCGCGGCAGCTTGCCGGACAGCGCGGTCAGGATCGGTGCGCCGATGGCGACGCCGAGCGCGTACAGGCTGACCAGCAGCCCGGCCGACGGCAGGCTGACGTGCAGGTCGGCGGCGATGGTGGGAATCAGCCCGACGATGACGAACTCCGTCGTGCCGATGGCGAAAGCGCTGATCGTCAGCGCGAACAGGGCAAGGGGCATGGTGCTACTCCGCAATTGGATACTGTGAGGGGATGCCGTGAAGCGATGCCCGAAGTGTCCCTGTTTTACATTTGCAGATTAAGATGGGTGTGTGGATAAGATATTTGACTGGTAATCAACAATGAAGACGACACTCGACGAATTGCAGGCCTTTGTCCGCGTGGTCGACTCGGGCTCGATCAGCGCCGCGGCGGTCCAGCTCGGCCAGACAGTATCCGGTGTCAGCCGGGCGCTGGCGCGGCTGGAGACCAAGCTCGACACCACCTTGCTGCACCGGACGACCCGGCGGATCGAGCTGACCGAGGAGGGGCAGGCGTTCCTGACACACGCCTGCGGCATCCTCGCTGCGGTCGACGCCGCCGAGGAGCAGATGGCGCAGCGCCGGCAGCAGCCGGCCGGGCTGCTGCGCGTCAATGCCGCGTCGTCGTTCATGCTGCACGTGATCGTGCCGCTGGTGGGCGAGTTCCGCCGCCGCTACCCGCAGATCCAGCTCGAGCTCAACACCAACGACCAGTTCATCGACCTGATCGAAGACCGCACCGACGTGGCGATTCGCATCGGCACCTTGCGTGATTCGACCCTGCACGCGCGATCGCTCGGTCGCAGCCGGATCCGCGTGCTGGCGAGTCCGGCGTATCTGGCCGCGCACGGCACGCCACACAGCGTGGCCGAGCTGGCCGGGCACAGCCTGCTCGGCTTCAGCCGGATCGACCTGCTGAACCGCTGGCCGCTGCGCGACGACGCCGGCAACGATCTGCACATCCGCCCGGAAGTGGCGGCGTCGAGCGGCGAGACGCTGCTGAGTCTGGCGCTGGCCGGGGTCGGCATCGTCTGCCTGTCGGACTTCATGGCCACCGCGGCACGGCAGCGCGGCGAGCTGGTCGAGCTGCTGGCCGACGAGGCGCTCGACGTCTGCCAGCCCATTCACGCGGTCTACTACCGCAACACCCAGCTGGCATCGCGGATCGCGTGCTTTCTCGATTTTCTCGCGTTGGAAATGCGCTGGTGAGGTTCAGCCGGGGATGAAGAAACGCTCGGTCGTTGCGGTCGGCTGGCCGAGGCCGAGTGCGTCGAACAGGGTGCGAGCGAGCAGCAGGTGGCCGTGGGCATTCGGGTGGTAGACGTCGGCGTGCAGCCAGCCGTTGTCGTGGCGTTCCCAGACCCTGGCATGGTCGACCAGCGGCGCGCCGGTCTCGGCCGCCAGCGCACGCACGCAGTCGTTGTACGCCGGCAGGTGCAGGCTGCGCGCCGGCATCAGCCCGCCGAGCACCGGCGTCGACGTCTGCAGCACGACTTCGCCGCCCCAGTCGCGGACCGCTTCGATCATCGTCAGCAGGTTGGTGCGAAACTCGTCGAGCGGCACCAGCTGGCCGTCGGCCGGGTCGTGGTTGCAGTCGTTCAGGCCGGCGAACAGCAGCACGACGTCGGGCTTGAAGCGTGCGACGCGGGCAGGGAAGTGCAGTAACAGCTGGCGGGTGGTGTAGCCGGAAAACGCGGTATTGATGACCACGTCGTCCTGCCGGTCGAGTTCGAAGCGGACGCGTTCGTTGAAGTGTTCGCTGAACGAGCGTGCGCCGAAGGTGTGGACGATGCCGTGGGTGATGCTGTCGCCGTAGAACAGCCAGGTGACGGGCCGGGCGAGACGGGACTGGATGGCTTGGAAGGATTGCATGGGCCGGGTTCCGGACGGAAAGGCCCATCATAGGCGGCGTGCGGTGATGACTGCTTTGCCGGTCTTGCCGAGCCCTGACCGCTGGGCAGTACGGGCAAAGGGCGGGCCGGCGGGCCCGCCTTGGTCGCGGTTACCGGGCGGCGGGGTCGCGGATCAGCACGACCGGAATCGCCGCTTCGCGGACGACGCCCATGGCGTCGCTGCCCAGTACCAGATGGCGGATGCCGCGCCGGCCGTGGGTGCCCATGACGATCATGCCGGCTTCCCATTTCTTCGCTTCGGCCAGCACCAGATCGGCGACGGTGCCGCCGTTCTTTTCGCGCAGTTCGGCGTCGGTCGGCACGCCTTCGGCTTCGGCGATCTTCACCGCTTCGGCCAGCACTTCGCGGCCGGCCTTGCGGATCGACTCGACGTAGTCGCTGACGTTCACCATGCCGCCGAAATCGATGTACACGAGTTGCGGGTCGACGACGTGCAGGAGGCGCAGTTGCGCGCCGAGCCGCTTGGCCAGGCGCAGCGCTTCGCGCAGGCCGTGGTTGCTGGTGTCGCTGCCGTCTACCGGAACGAGGATGCGGTCATACATGGTGGTCTCCTTGGCCGGGTTGTCCCGGGCAGATGAGGTTGCACTCGGAAAGGCCGTTTTGCACCTTCCCGCCCATAACACCATTAGACGACGGCCGATCCGAACCGACCTTGGTACAGATCAAGGCTTGTGCACGGGGTGCGTGCTTCAGCGCGGCCGCCGTCCGAGTGCCCACACACCGGCAAGCACGGTGAAGCCGACGACCACGGCCACCAGCAGCCAGAATCCGTGCGGGTGGCCGGCCAGCGGCACGCCGCCGACATTCATGCCGAACAGCCCGGCAACGATGTTGATCGGCAGGGCCAGCACCGTGACCACGGTCAGCGTGAACAGGGTCCGGTTGGTCTGCTCGTTCAGTTGTGCGGCCAGTTCCTCCTGCAGCAGCCGCATGCGTTCGACCAGCGACGTCAGGTCGTTCAGGACCAGTGACGACTCTTCGGTCGCCTGACGGAGTTCGAGCGCGTCGTCATTGCGCAGCCAGACCGGCGGCCGGTTCAGCAGCCGGAACAATGCGCCGGGTTCGAGGGCCAGCAGCCTTTGCAGCCTGACCAGCACGCGGCGCGTGGCGGCCAGCTCGGCGCGTTTGTCGTTCGGGCGCTGCGCCAGCAACCGATCCTCGATCAGGTCGATCTTGCCGCTGGTTTCGCGCACGATGCCCACCAGCACGTCGGCCTGGTCACGCAGGAGGTGGACCAGCAGGGCTGCGGGCGAGCGGAAGCACTCGCCGTCCCTGACCGATGCCCGCAGCCGGTCGATCGAGCGGAGCGGCTTGGTTCTCGCCGTCACGAGCATGCGCTGCTGCGTGCAGACCCAGAGCGTGGCGGTTTCCGAGGCGGCAGTGCCGAAGCTGAACACCACGTCGTTGACCACCGCCAGCAAGTCCTCGCCGCTTTGCTCGATCCGCGTCGAGCTCGAACCTTCGTGCTGCGCGTCGTAGAAGTCGTCGGGCAGGTCGAGATGGGCACGCAGCCAGCGCTCGCAGCTGGCGTGCGCGAGGTTGAAATGCAGCCAGACGAAGCCGTTGCCGCCGTCGGCGCGGGCAAGCCAGTCGGCGGCCTGAGCCGAATCCAGCGCCACGCCCGGCCCGCCGGGCCGGAAGTGGTAGCCGCAGACCAGTCCGGGCTGATCCGCGCCGTAGTGGGCCAGACCGGTCAGCATGCGGCGGCACCGTGATGGTCGCCACCGGCGTGGTGACCGCCGCGGCGAGGCGGTGGGGGCGGCCGGTTCAATAGATTTCCGGAACGATGATGTTCGCCGGTACCGGCTGGCGCAGGTAGTTGGCATGGCGGACGCGTTCGGGCAGCACGACTTCCGGGCGCTCGATCTCGCTGTAGTCGAACTGGTCGAGCAAGTGGTGGATGCAGTTGAGCCGGGCACGCTTCTTGTCCACCGCCTGGACGACCCACCACGGCGCTTCGGCAATGTTGGTCCGCTCGAGCATCAGCTCCTTGGCCTTGGTGTAGGCCTCCCAGCGGCGCCGCGACTCGAGGTCCATCGGGCTGAGCTTCCATTGCTTGATCGGGTCGTGCACCCGGCTGAGGAAGCGCAGGTGCTGTTCGTCGTCGGTAATCGAGAACCAGTACTTGATCAGCGTGATCCCCGAGCGCACGAGCATGCGCTCGAACTCGGGGACGGTCCGGTAGAACTCCTCGACCTCGTCGTCGGAGCAGAAGCCCATCACCGATTCGACCCCGGCGCGGTTGTACCAGCTTCGGTCGAACAGCACGATTTCGCCGGCGGCCGGCAAATGGGGGACGTAGCGCTGGAAATACCACTGCGTGCGTTCGCGGTCACTCGGCGACGGCAGCGCGACGACGCGGCAGACGCGCGGATTCAGCCGCTGGGTGATGCGCTTGATCACGCCGCCCTTGCCGGCCGCGTCGCGGCCTTCGAACAGGATGACGATCTTGCGGCGATGGTGGACTACCCAGTCCTGCAGCTTGACGAGCTCGCGCTGCAGCCGGAACAGTTCGCGGAAGTACCGTGCGCGCTGAAGTTTCTCCTCCAGCGGACCGGTGTCGGCCTCGCCGTCCGGATCGACTGCCAGCCGGTCTTCGATCTCCATTTCCAGCTCTTCGTCGTAATCGTCGATCAGCTCGCGTTCGATGCGGCGCTGCAGTTCGTCCTGATTCATCGTCGTCTCCTCAGAAAAGCTGGCTGAACAGCCAGTACAGGCTGCCGGACAGCAGGATCGCCGCCGGCAGTGTCAGCACCCATGCGGTCAGCAGGTTGCGGACCGTTGCCATCTGCAGCCCGGAGCGGTTGGCCGCCATGGTGCCGGCGACGCCGGACGAGAGGACGTGGGTGGTCGAGACCGGCAGGCCGAATACATCGGCTGCACCGATCGTGGCCATGGCCACCAGTTCGGCCGACGCGCCCTGTGCGTAGGTCAGGTGGGTCTTGCCGATCTTCTGTCCGACGGTGACGACGATGCGGCGCCAGCCGACCATCGTGCCCAGTCCCAGTGCAATGGCCACGGCCACCTTGACCCAGAGCGGAATGAACTTCGTCGCACCGTCGATCTCGGTCTTGAACGCCTTGAGGTTGCTGCGTGCTTCCGGGCTCAGCTGTGCCTTGTCGTCCTTTTCCAGCAGGCGGATCGCCTCGGAAGCGAGGTACATGTCGTTGCGGATGTTGGTGACGGCCGCTTCGGGTACGCCGGCAAGCGAGCCGTGCGCCTGAACCTGATGGCCGATGCTGCCGGCCATGGCTGCCAGCGCGGGGATCACGTCGGGCGTCAGGGCCCTGGTCCGCACATACTCGGACAGCGCCGGCCGGGCATTGTCGGACCGTGCCGGGTTCGCCGGCACCGCACGGGACAGCGACTGCTGCGTCACCTGCGCGACCGCGGCAAACTGCGTCATGTGCGCGGCCGGCATCGCGTGGTTCAGCGCATACGACAGCGGCACGGTACCGACCAGGATCAGCATGATCAGGCCCATGCCTTTCTGGCCGTCGTTGGAACCGTGGGCGAACGACACGCCGGTACACGTCAGCACCAGCAGGCTCCGGATCCACCATGGCGGCGGCCTGTTGCCCCTGGGCTCCTCGTACAGTTCGCGCTGCTTGACCAGCGCACGCAGCGCCAGCAGCAGGCCCGCACAGACGAAGCCGATCAGCGGCGAAAGCAGCAGCGAATAACCGACCTTGGTCGCCTGCGCCCAGTCGACGCCGCTGGTGCCGTCCCGCCCGTGCATCAGCGCGTTGGCGATGCCGACGCCGATGATCGAACCGATCAGCGTGTGCGACGACGAAGCCGGCAGACCCAGCCACCACGTGCCAAGGTTCCAGAGGATGGCGGCGATCAGCAGCGCAAACACCATCGCAAAGCCCGAGCTCGAGCCCACCTGCAGGATCAGTTCGACCGGCAGCAGCGAAATGATGCCGAAGGCGACCGCGCCGCTCGAGAACAGCACCCCGAGGAAGTTGAACACCCCGGACCAGACCACGGCGAAATGCGGTGGCAAGGAGTGCGTGTAGATCACCGTGGCGACGGCGTTGGCGGTGTCGTGAAAGCCGTTGACGAATTCGAAACCCAGCGCGATCAGCAGCGCCAGAATCAGCAGTGCATAGGGCAGCCAGCTGGTCGGCTGGGCAACCGCGCTGTTCAGGTCGCTGAACAGGCTGTAGCCGCTGAATGCCAGCCCGGCAAGCAGCAGGCCGACGAACACCAGGGCCGGGATCGCACCGGGTCTGGACGTCAGGTCCGGTCCGGCGATGGCAGGGAGGGCTTCGGTACGATTCATCAGCATCACCTGATAAATGGTTGCGGTACGAACCATTTTTCATGCCGATGATGACGGCTTCATTGCGGCCGGGGCCGGCTGGTGCGGATGCCGCCGATCGGCATGATCGGGGTGATTTGGGCGACAATACCGGTCGGATGCGGCGCATGGTCGGTCCGGTGTCTGAATGGATGGAACGATGAACGAGCGCGAGTTGCCCCCCGGCCTGATGGTGATCCACGGCAATCGCCCGGAAGCGCTGCGCGACGTGCTGGTGAGCTGGATGACGCGGCACCCGCTGGCGCCGCTCGATCAGGAAGTGATCCTGGTACAGAGCAACGGCATTGCCCAGTGGCTGAAGCTGGCGCTCGCCCGCGACGTCGCCGACGGTGGTTGCGGCATCGCCGCCGCGATCGACGCACAACTGCCGTCGCGCTTCCTGTGGCAGGCCTACCGTGCGGTGCTGGGTGAGGCCGCGGTGCCATTGCAGTCGCCGTTCGACAAGCCGCTACTGGTCTGGCGCCTGATGCGGCTGCTGCCGGCGCTGCTGGCCGAGCCGGTGTTCGCGCCGCTGGCGCGCTTTCTCGACGGTGACGACGACCTGCGCAAGCGCCACCAGCTGGCCGAGCGGCTGGCCGACCTGTTCGACCAGTACCAGGTTTACCGGGCCGACTGGCTGGCCGACTGGGCCGGCGGCGACGACGTGATCAGCACCAGCCGGCGCGGCCGGGAGCCGCTGCCCGACAGCGTACGCTGGCAGCCCCGGCTGTGGCGGGCCCTGCTGACCGATGTGGGCGCCGATCCGGGCGACGACAGGGTCGGCACCAGCCGCGCCGAAGTGCACCGGTGCTTTCTGGAAACCGCACAAACGCTGGCGCAGCGGCCGCACGGCCTGCCGCAGCGGCTGCTGGTGTTCGGCATTTCGTCGTTGCCGCAGCAGTCGCTCGAAGTGTTGTCGGCGCTGTCGCGCTGGACCCAGGTGCTGATGTGCGTGCACAACCCGTGCGAGCATTTCTGGGGCGACATCATCGCCGACAAGGATCTGCTGCGCGCCGAGCGGGCACGGCAGGCGCGCAAGGCCGGTGCGCCGGTGCAGCTCGACGACACGCTGCTGCACCTTCATGCCCACCCGCTGCTCGCGGCATGGGGCAAGCAGGGACGCGATTTCATCGGCCTGCTCGACGCGCATGACCAGCGCGAAAACTACGAGTCGCGCTTTGCCGACATCCGGCAGCGCATCGATCTGTTCGACGGCAATGGCGGGGCAACGCTGCTGAACCAGTTGCAGGACGACATCCTCGATCTGCGGCCGCTGTCCGAAACGAAGGCGCGCTGGCCGGTGGTGGCTGCGACCGATGTCTCGGTCCGCTTCCACGTCACGCACAGCCCGCAGCGCGAGGTCGAGGTGCTGCACGATCAGCTGCTCGACGCGCTGGCCACCGATCCGACCTTGCTCGCGCGCGACATCATCGTCATGGTGCCGGACATCAATGCCTATGCGCCGCACATCCAGGCGGTGTTCGGCCTGCTCGATCCGCACGACCCGCGCTTCATTCCGTTCACGCTGGCCGACCAAGGCCAGCGCCATCACGACCCGCTGCTTGGCGCGGTCGAAAAGCTGCTCGATCTGCCGCAATCGCGGCTGGCCGTCAGCGATCTGCTCGATCTGCTCGAAGTGCCGGCATTGCGGCAGCGCTTCGGTATTGCCGAAGACCAGCTGCCGTTGTTGCACCGCTGGGTCGCCGCTGCGCGGGTGCGCTGGGGGCTGCATGCCGAGCAGCGCAGCAGCCTCGAGCTGCCACAGGCCTTCGAACAGAACAGCTGGTTCTTCGGCCTGCGGCGCATGCTGCTGGGCTACGCCGTCGGCAGCGGCGACGCGTGGGGCGGCATCGAGCCGATGGACGAAATCGGCGGGCTCGACGCCGCACTGCTCGGTCCGCTGGCGTGTTTGCTCGAACGCCTCGACGCACACTGGCGCGTGCTGCGCGAACCGGCCGATCCCGACGGCTGGTGCGAACGGCTGCGCGCGCTGCTGGGCGACTTTTTCGATGCCGACGACGGTGACGACGGCTTCACGCTGATGCGCCTCGACGACCTGCTGCAGCAGTGGCAGGACGCCTGCGCCGCGGCCCGGCTGACCGAGGTGCTGCCGTTGTCGGTGGTGCGCGAATACTGGCTGGCGCAGCTCGACCAGAGCAGCCTGAGCCAGCCTTTCTTTGCCGGTGCGGTGACGTTCGCCACACTGATGCCGATGCGGGCGATTCCGTTCCGCATGGTCTGCCTGCTGGGCATGAACGACGGCGACTACCCGCGCACGCGCGTGCCGATGGATTTCGACCTGATGGGCCACGACTACCGGCCCGGCGACCGCTCGCGCCGCGAGGACGACCGCTACCTGTTCCTCGAGGCGCTGCTGTCGGCGCGCGACCGGCTGCACGTCAGCTGGGTGGGCCGCAGCATCTTTGACAACAGCGAGCGGCCGCCGTCGGTGCTCGTGGCGCAACTGCGCGATCATCTCGCCGCGGGCTGGCAGCTCGACGGTGCTCATGAGGACGGCGCGTTGTTGCATGCGCTGACGATCGAACACCGGCTGCAGCCGTTCAATCGCGACTATTTCGGCACCGATCCGCGGCTTTTCAGCTATGCGCGCGAGTGGCGCGAAGGGCTGGCCGGTGCGGCCGAGGTCACGCCTGTACCTGCTCCGGCGGCGCAGATGTCGCTGCAGTTCGACCTGCCCGAGCCGGCGGCCTGGAGGCAGAAAGCGTCCGAGCAGATGCCGCTGCCGCCTTTGGCCTGGGACGGTACGCTGAGCCTGCGCCAGCTCGCCGATTTTTTGCGCGATCCGGTCCGCAGCTTTTTCCGCCAGCGCCTCGGCGTTTACTTCGAGATCGCCGATCCGGCCAGCGAAGACCATGAGCCGTTCGCGATCGATGCGCTGGAAAACTGGCGGTTGCAGGACGAACTGATCCGCGCGCAGCTGGCCGCGCTCGACCGTGGCGAAGCGCGCGAGCCGGCATTGCTGGCGCAGCTCGAACGGATCGAGCGCCGGGGCGAGCTGCCGCCGGGGCAGTTCGCAGCCGTTTTGCGCAACGACCTCGCCGAGCCGATGGACGACCTGTTTGCCCGCCATGCCGCTGCACTGGCCGACTGGCCGCATGCTTTGCCGGACGAGGAAATCGACGACGCCAGCATGGCGCCCGGCGTTGCCGACTGGCTGTCCGGCCTGCGCAGCAATGACGCCGGCGAGCGGGCACGCGTGCTGCTTGAAAGCAACAGCCTGCTCAAGGACCGCGCCTACCGGCGCGACAAGCTGGTGCCGTACTGGGTTGCGCATCTGGCCGGCCACCTTGGTGGCGCACCGCTGACCAGCGTCATCGTCGGCAAGAACGGTACGGTGACCTTGCCGGCACTGGATCCGGAAGTGGCGCGCGCGCACTGGCGTACCCTGCGCGCCGCATGGTGCGACGGGCTGAACCGGCCGTTGCCGCTGGCACTGAAAACCGCGCTGGCGTGGCTGGCCAAGGGCGGCCGGGCCGGTGCGGGGCCGTTCCCCGACGCCCTCCGTGCCGCGCGGGATTGCTACGAGCTGCACGACCCCGACAACAAGCGCTTCGCCGAGCGTGCCGAAAACCCGTATCTGGCGCGGGCCTGGCCCGACTTTGACGCGCTCTCGGATGGCGACGGGTTCGCCAGCCTGGCTGACGCGCTGCTGCGCCCGCTGCACGATGCGCTGGACGGCGGCAAAGGCCGCAAGGAAGACGCATGAGCCAGATTCCCCCGACCCTGAACGCGCTCGACTTCCCGCTTTCCGGCAGCCGGCTGATCGAGGCCAGCGCCGGTACCGGCAAGACCTTCACCATTGCCGCACTGTACGTGCGGCTGGTGCTGGGGCATGGCGGCGATGCGGCCTTCACCCGGCCACTGACGCCGCCGGAAATCCTGGTCGTCACCTTTACCGACGCGGCCACCAAGGAGCTGCGAGACCGGATTCGCGCGCGGCTTGCCGAGGCAGCGACGGCGTT
The DNA here is from genome assembly GCF_014652315.1 of Jeongeupia chitinilytica. GTDB lineage: Bacteria > Pseudomonadota > Gammaproteobacteria > Burkholderiales > Chitinibacteraceae > Jeongeupia > Jeongeupia chitinilytica. The sequence continues at coordinate 261,788 of NZ_BMYO01000005.1, forward strand.
TCTGGCCGATCCGGACCGGATCGATTCGGTCGAACCCGGTCAGGATTTCCTGCACGACCTGCGCGCTGCGTATCCGGTCGAACACTGGCCGGCATGTGCCCGCAAATTGCAGCTGGCGGCCGAATGGATGGACGAAGCAGCGGTGTCGACGATCCACGGCTGGTGCAACCGGATGCTGTCCGAGCACGCCTTCGACAGTGACAGCCTGTTCACGCAGCGGCTCGAAACGGACCAGAGCGAACTGCTGGCCGACGTGGTGCGCGATTACTGGCGGACGTTCTATTTCCCGCTGGCGGCCGGCGAAGTGGCCATCGTGCGGCAGTGGTGGGCCGATCCGGACGGCTTGCAGCGCGATTTGCGCAAGTTGCTCGAATACACCGGGGTACTTGGCGAAGGGCGGTTGCCGGTCGAAGCGATTGGCAGCGCGCGTGACGAAACCGCCCGGCTGCTGGCCGAAATCAAGGCGCCGTGGCCGGCATGGGTCGATGAGCTTGAAACGCTGCTCGACGGTGCAGTGGCCGCCAAGGCGGTAGATGGCCGCAAGCTGCAGCGCCGCTATTACGAGCCTTGGCTGAAAACGTTGCGGGATTGGGCGGGTGATGCATCGGTCATCCCCGATCTGAAAACTGGCTGGACTCGGCTGACGTTCGAAGGGCTGGCCGAAGTCTGGAAGGACGGCAGCCCGCCGGCGCATCCGGCGCTCGATGCCATGGTTGGCTTGCGCGAACGACTTGATCAGTTGCCCGACGCACGCGCCGATCTGTTGCGTCACGCGGCGCGCTGGGTATCGCAGCGCTTTGCGCTGGAGCAGGCGCGGCGGGCGCAGATGGGCTTCGACGACCTGCTGACACGGCTCGATGCCGCCTTGCACGGCCCGAACGGGGCGCGTTTGGCCGAGCTGATCCGCACGCAGTTTCCGGTCGCGATGATCGACGAATTCCAGGATACCGATCCGCTGCAGTACCGGATTTTCGACGCTGTTTACCGCGTCGCCGATCCCGGCGGCGATCGCGCGCTGATCCTGATCGGCGACCCGAAGCAGGCGATTTACGCATTCCGCGGCGCCGACATCCACACCTATCTGCGCGCCCGGCGCGATACCGGTGGCCGGCACTACACGCTGGCGACCAACTACCGTTCGACGGCGGCCATGGTCGGCGCGGTCAATCACGTGTTCGGGCAGGCCGAAACGCGGCAGGCCGGCGCGGGGGCGTTCCTGTTTCGCGATGGCGACGACAACCCGGTGCCTTTTCTGGCCGTGGGCGCCAATGGCCGCGTCGATGCGCTGGTCATCGGCGACGAGGCGGTCGCGGCGCTGAACTGCTGGTATGTCGACGATGCCGACGAGATGTCGAAAACCGATTACGTCCAGCGTTTCGCCACCGCGTGCGCCGACCGGATCGTGGCGCTGCTGCGGCTCGGGCAGCAGGGCAAGGCCGGATTCGACGCACCGGGCGAGCCGCGTCGGCCACTGCGGCCCGGCGACATTGCGGTGCTGGTCAACACCGGCCGCGAGGCCACGGCGGTGCGCAAGGCGCTGGCCGGTGGCGGTGTGCGCAGCGTCTATCTGTCGGACAAGGAGTCGGTGTTTCAGAGCCCGCAGGCCGCCGAGCTGCAACGGTGGCTGGCCGCCTGCGCCGAACCCGACGACGACCGGCTGCTGCGTGGTGCGCTGGGGACCGCGTCGCTCGGTCTGGGCTGGGACGTACTGGACCGGCTGAACCACGACGAGCAGGCGTGGGAAGACCGGGTGATGCAGTTCCGCGCCTACCGGGCGTGCTGGCGCAAGCAGGGCGTCTTGCCGATGCTGCGCCGCTTGCTGAACGACTTCGACGTGCCGCTGCGCTTGCTCGGCAATGACGACGAACGCGCGCTGACCGACCTGCTGCACCTGGCCGAAATGCTGCAACAGGCCAGCACGCAGCTCGACGGCGAGCATGCGCTGATCCGGTATCTGGCCGAACAGCGCCAGGACGCCGGCGGCGGCAACGATGCACGCAAGCTGCGGCTGGAAAGCGACGCGGCGCTGGTCAAGGTCGTGACCGTGCACAAGTCCAAGGGGCTGGAGTACCCGCTGGTCTTCCTGCCTTTTGCCTGCGCATTCCGCGCGACCAAGGCCGACGACTTGCCACTCAAATGGCACGATGATGACGGCGGTTTGCATGTGGCACTGCGTGGCGACGCTGGCGCGGTGGCCCGCGCCGATCGTGAACGGCTGGGCGAAGACCTGCGCAAGCTCTACGTGGCGCTGACCCGGGCGCGATACGCGACCTGGATCGGCATGGCGCCGTTGAAGGGGCTGGCGGAGAGCGCGCCCGGTTATCTGCTTCGCGGCGGTGAGGCGGTGTCGGCGGCGGACCTGAAGCCGGCGCTCGATGCGCTGCGTGGCAGCAGCGCCGACATCGCCGTGCTGCCCTTGCCGCCGGAGAAGCACGAGGCCTACCGGCCCGACTCGGCCAATGCCGGCCTCGGCCCGGAGCGGCGCTTGCAGATGGCGCCGCGCGAGCCGTGGTGGATCACCAGTTATTCGGGGCTATTGGCCGGTGCGCTCGACGACGACGCCACCGTCGTCACCGTGGCGCCCGCCGATACCGCTGCCGAGGACATTTTTGCCGAAAGTCACGACAGGGCAGTTGCGCTGCCGGCAACGTCGCTCGACGGTGGCCTGCATGCCTTTCCGCGCGGCCCGGGGCCGGGCAGTTTCCTGCACGGCGTGCTCGAGTGGGCGGCCAACACCGGCTTCGGGCGCGTGTTTGCCCATCCCGCCGAAACCGAAGATCTGATCGCGCGCCGCTGCAACCTGCGCGGCTGGCAGCGCTGGATTGCGCCGTTGTCGGACTGGCTGTCGCAACTGCTCGATACGCCGTTTGCCTTGCCCGGTGCCGCGCCAGTGCGGCTGGCGGCGCTCGGCCGTTACCGGCTGGAAATGGAGTTCTGGTTTGCACTGCATCAGGCCGATACCCGCAAGCTCGACGCACTGCTGCGGCGGCACACGCTGGCCGGTGCTGCCCGGCCGACGCTGCTGCCCAGGCAGCTGAACGGCATGCTCAAGGGCTTCATCGACCTCGTGTTCGAGCACGAGGGGCGCTATTACGTGGCCGACTACAAATCGAACTGGCTTGGCGCCGACGAATCCGGCTACACCGAGGCGGCGATGGTCGAGGCGGTACTGGCGCACCGCTACGACCTGCAGTACGCGCTGTACGTGTTCGCGCTGCACCGGCTGCTCAAGTCGCGCATTCCCGATTACGACTATGACGCACACGTCGGCGGCGTGCTCTACCTGTTTCTGCGCGGTCACCGGGCCGAGACGCAGGGACTGCACTTCACCCGACCGCCGCGTGCGCTGATCGATGCGCTGGAGCAGTTGTTCAGCGCCACAACCGAGGAGACCGGCGCATGATGCCGCAGTCCGAAATGCTGGCGCTGTTGGCGCGCTGGGCCGAGCGTGGCTGGCTGCGCGAACTGGACCGCGCCTTTGCCGCCTTTCTGGCCGACGAAGCGCCGGACGCGTCGTCGCTGCTCCTGCTTGGCGCTGCGCTGGCCAGCCATCAATTGGGCCGCGGCCACGTTTGTCTCGATCTGCAGGCGACGCTGGCCGACAGCAGTTTCGTGCTGTCCTTGCCGCCGGACGGCGAGGACGAAGCGGGCCTGATGCTGCCGTCGGCCGTGCTGGCCGGGATCGATCTGGCCGCGTGGCAGGCGGCCTTGCAGCAGCCGGTGCTGACCGGTGACGGCCCGGGCGCGTCGCCGCTGGTGCTCGCGGGTGCGCGGCTCTATCTGCGCCGCTACTGGCAGTACGAAGTCGACGTGCGCGCGGCCATCGAGGCTCGGCTGGCGCGCACTGCCGAGCAGCGGGCAGGCCTGCCGCCGGCCGCGTTGAAACAGGCGCTGGATGCGCTGTTCCCGCCGACACAACATCCGGGCGCCGACTGGCAGAAGCTGGCGTGCGCACTGGCCGCCGGCAACGGCTTCAGCATCATCACCGGCGGCCCCGGTACCGGCAAGACGACGACGGTCGTCCGGTTGCTGGCGCTGTTGCAAAGTCTGGCGCTGCGTGGCGACGACGAGCGGCCGCTGCGCATCCGTCTGGCTGCGCCCACCGGCAAGGCGGCGGCCCGGCTCGGCGAGTCGATCGCCGGGGCGGTCCGGCAGCTGCCTCTGGACGGCTTGTCCGACGGCGAGGCCATCCGCGCTGCAATTCCGGTCGAGGTGACGACACTGCACCGGCTGCTTGGCAGCAAGCCGGACAGTCGCCACTTCCGTCACGATGCGACCCATCCGCTGGCGCTGGATCTGCTGGTCATCGACGAAGCCTCGATGATCGACCTGGAAATGATGGCCGCCGTGCTCGCGGCGCTGCCGTCGAACGCAAGGCTGATCCTGCTCGGTGACAAGGACCAACTGGCGTCGGTCGAAGCCGGCGCGGTGCTCGGCGAGCTGTGCCAGCGCGCACGAGAAGGCCATTACTGGCCGGCGACGCGCGACTGGCTGGCTGCGGCGAGCGGCGAACACATCGATGCGTCGCTGATCGACGCCGATGGTACGGCGCTGGATCAGGCGGTCGTCATGCTGCGGCACAGTCACCGTTTCTCGGCCGCCAGCGGGATCGGCCAGCTGGCTGAGGCGGTCAACGCCGGTGATGCCGACGCGGTGCAAGCGGTCTGGGCGCACGGTTACGGCGATCTGGCCCGGGTCGAGCTGGGGGCGGACGATGCCGCCTTGCGCGAGCTGGTCATCGACGGTGCCGTAGCGCGGTTTCGCACGGACGAAAGCAAGGCGGCGCCATCGGGTTATCGCCACTATCTGCAGGTCATGGCTGCGCAGCATCCGGCGGCAACTGCGGACCAGTCGGTGTTCGACGACTGGGCGAAGGCCGTACTGGCCGCGCATGGCCGGTTCCAGTTGCTGTGTGCCTTGCGGCGCGGGCCATGGGGTGTGGAGCGCCTGAACCAGCGCATCGCCGAGCTGTTGCACGCCGAGGGTCTGTTGCCGGCGCATCAGGGCTGGTATGCCGGTCGGCCGGTGCTGGTGACCCGCAACGACTACGGCCTTGGCCTGATGAATGGCGACATCGGCATGACCCTGCCCGCTGCCGGCGAGGACGGCACGAAGCTGCGTGTTGCCTTCCCGGCAGGCGACGGCCGGATCAAGTGGGTGTTGCCAAGCCGGCTGCAGGCGGTGGAAACGGTGTTCGCGATGACGGTACACAAATCGCAGGGATCGGAGTTCAGCCATGCGGCCTTGCTGCTGCCCGACCGGCTCAATCCGGTGCTGACGCGCGAGCTGGTCTACACCGGCATCACCCGCGCCCGGCACTGGTTCACGCTGGCGAGCGCCGGGCCGGACTGGCAGGTGCTGAAGCCGGCCATTCTGCGCCGGGTGCAGCGCGCCAGCGGGCTGCTGGCCGACTGAGGGTGCTGGCCTTTCGAGCGCGGCTTTGCGGTGACCGGCATGCGCGAAGTCATGGCCGGGATTGAACGCCGGTAACGTCCTGCAGACCGGCAAGCTGGCGCAGGTAAGGCCACGGGTAGATGCCGCGCTCATGGCCGTCGCTGAACTGCAGTTGCACGGCATAGTGGCCGAGCGGCACAAGGCCGGTCAGTTCGATGCCGGCAACAACGGCTGCCGGCCGGCCGCGCAGGGCGGCAGCGCGGCAATCGGCGCAACGGCAGTGGGCACGCAGTACACCGGCGTCGAGCACCGTCCCGCTGTCCTGCCATTGCAGTGTCAGTGCTTTCGGGGAAAGCAGCACTTCGCCGGGCGTCATGCGGCCTCCAGACGGTCGAGTGCCAGCCGTGCCGCCTTGCGCACTTCAGGGTCGGGATCGGCGGTGGCGACGTCGAGTGCAGCCCGCGCACCGGCATTGCCGATTTCGCCGAGTGCGATCGCCGCTTCCTTGCGCAGGTTGCCGGCCTGATGCGCCAGACTGGCGATCAGTGCCGGCAGCGCGGCCGCGTCGCCGATCAGGCCCAGCGCACGCGCCGCCTTGATCCGCACCTGCCAGATGTCCTGTTCCAGTGTTGCGATCAGTGCCCCGGTGGCCGTGGCGAGACGCAGTTTGCCCAGCGTGGTGGCGGCTTCCTCGCGCACCGGCCAGTGGTCGTCGCCCAGTGCGGCGAGCAGGGCCGGTGCAACGCTGGTGTCCGCGGCAAAACCGAGTGCACCGGTGGCGACGCGACGGACTTCGGCATCGGTATCGTGCCGCGCCAGACCGGCGAGGGCAGGCAGGGCATCGATCGTCTTCAGCCAGCCGAGCACACCGACCGCCTCGCGGCGCACACCGGCATCGGCATGCGTCAGCGCGGCCAGCGCCGGATCGCGCGCGGCCGGCAGGCGCAGTTCGCGCAGGGCGCGCAGCGCTGCGCTACGGGCAAAGGCATCCTCATGCACTGCCCACGGCAGCAGCGGCACCCCGGCGTCCTGTGATTTGAGTTCGGACAGCGTCTGGGCGGCGGCGGCGCGTACGCCGGCATCATCGTCGAGCAGGCGCGCAGCTAGTGCGGCGGCAACGTCCGTGTCGTCCCAGCCGGCCAGCAGGCGTGCCGCTTCGCTGCGTACGCCGGCATCGGCATCGGCGAGCGCCGCGACGAGCAGAGGCACATGCTCGGGGTCGCCATCGTCGGCGAGTTCGATCAGCGCCACGCGGCGGATGGTGGCGTCGCCGGCGGCAAGGCGCGGTGCCAGTGCGGCGAGGTCGCCCGACAGGGCGGAAAGGGTATCGGTCATGATGTTCCGGTCAGATGGCAAATTGCAGCGTACGGATGTCCGGTGCGCCCAGCGGCGTCAGCCGGGGCAGCGGCGGCACCGGTGCGTCGTGATGCAGCAGCGCAAGGCAATGGCGTTTGAGGGCGACGAAATCGGCGCTGGTCGACAGGTCCGCACCGCGCGGCCGGGCGAACGGCAGCCGCAGGTCTTCGACGATGCGTCCCGGGCGCGGGCTCATCACGAGGATGCGGTCGGCAAGGAACAGCGCTTCGTCGATGTCGTGGGTGACGAAGACCACCGTGGTGCGGAATCGCGCCCAGACGTCGAGCAGCAGTTGCTGCATCTTCAGTCGCGTCAGCGCATCGAGCGCGCCGAACGGTTCGTCCATCAGCAGCACGCGCGGCTGGCCGATCAGCACCCGGGCGATCTCGACGCGCTGCTGCATGCCGCCCGACAGTTGCGACGGATAGCGCTGCTCGAAACCGGCCAGCCCGACCAGCGCCAGCAGCTCGCGCGCGGCGGCGTGGCGCTCGGCCTGCTTGATGCCGCGCATCTTCAGGCCGAAGGCAACGTTGTCGATCACCCGGCGCCACGGAAACAGCGTGTGGTGCTGGAACACCAGACCACGTTCGGACGACGGGCCGGTGATGGCGCCGTCGTTGATGCGCAGCGTGCCGGCACTGGGTGTCAGGTGGCCGGCCAGTGCGCCGAGCAGCGTCGACTTGCCGCAGCCGGAGGGGCCGAGCAGGCAGACGAACTCGCCCGGCGCGATATCGAGATCGATGCGGTCGACGGCGGTGAAGGCATCCTTGCCATTGCCGACGCGGATCGACACCTGGTCGAGTGCGATGCGGCCGGCTGCGGTGGTGGGCGGAAGCGGGGCGTTCATAGCGAGGCTCCGCGCCAAGGCATCGCCAGCCGGCCGAGCGTGCGGATCAGCGCGCTGCTGCCCATGCCCAGTACGCCGATCAGCAGCATGCCGACGACGATGTTGGCGTAGTTCTGCAAGGTGTAGCTCTCCCAGGTGTAGTAGCCGATGCCGAACTGCCCCGAGATCATCTCGGCGGTGACGAGGCAGAACCAGCACGTGCCCATGCCGATGGCGAGGCCGGTGACGATGGCCGGCGCGGCGCCGGGCAGGATCACTTCGGTGAATACGCGCCAGCGGCGTGCGCCCAGGCTGCGCGCCGACGCGACGAGGCGCGCGTCGATGCCTTCGACGCCGTGGATGGTGGCGAGCAGGATCGGAAACAGCGCGCCGACGAAGGTGATGAAGATCATCGACACCTCCGACGACGGAAACAGCAGCACCGACAGCGGAATCCACGCGACCGCCGGAATCGGCCGCAGCACCTCCAGTGGCGGCAGCAGCGTGCCGCGCGCCCAGCCGAAGCGGCCGATGGAGAGACCGAGCGCGACGCCGGCCACTGCTGCCGCTGCGAAACCGGCGAACACGCGCCAGAGGCTGTGGCCGAGGTGGAACAGCAGCTTCGGCGACTGCAGCAGGTCCAGACCCGCGTCCCAGACCTCGCGCGGCGACGGTGCGTTGGCGAAGGTGACGAGGCCCAGATGCAGCTTGCTGGTGGCGAGCACATGCCAGAGCAGCACGCTGGCAAGGAGCGAGATACCCGGCAGCACCCTGGCCGCCGGGTTGGGAAGGCGCAGGCTCATCGTCCGGCCTCAGTTGCTGGCGAGCTTGGCGGCAGGCTGGATGCCTGCGTAATCGACGACTTTGGCGCGATTGGCCTTGGCCCACGCGGCGGCGGAATCCTTGAGCAGGAAGGCGGCGAGCTGGCCCTTGCCGTCCTGCGCGAACCACGCCTGGCGTGCCAGCAGCTTGATGCCGCTGCCGTAGTCCTGCGCGTAGATCACGCGGATGCGCTTGCCGCCGGCCTCGATGCGGCGGGCGTCGGCCACGGCCGATTCCAGCGTGGCGTAGTGGCGCACCTTGGGCTCGCCCTCGATCCACACCTGGCCCAGCCGGCGGAAATCGGTGATCGGCTTGCCGGTGAGCACGTCCTTGGCGTTGAGCGGCAGCTTGTCGTAGTCCTTCAGCTGCGCCTCGTAAACGAGCCCGGCCTGCTTGAAGGCGGCGCGGATGTAGCGGTCGTCGACGAAGCTCGCTACATCGAGATCGGCATCGGTGCGCTTGAGGAAACGCAGCGTCTCGATCGAGGTCTTCAGCGCCTGGCGGTATTCGGGTTTCCAGCTGAAGTCGCGCGTCTGCAGGCCGAGTGGGCCGTGGAACAGGTAGGCGACCTCGGCCTCGATGCCGGTGGTCTTCTCGATCAGGTCGCTGTACTTCTCCGGCTCGGCGGCGAACAGCCGATCGGCCTCGATGGCGGCGCGCAGGAAGGCGGTGACGACTTCCGGGTACTTCTTCGCGAACTCAGCATTGACCAGCGAGCCGTGGAAGGTCGGCGTCTTGGCTTGCGAGCCATCGAAGATCTTGCGCGCGAAGCCGCGGTAGGGGAACAGCTCGGCGAACGGCACGAAATCGGCGTGGGCGTCGATCTTGTTGGCCTGCAGCGCGGGCCCGGCCACTTCCGGCGCCTGAGTGATGATGGTGACGTCCTTGTCCGGATCAATGCCGTTGGCTTTCAGCGCGCGCAGCAGCATGCCGTGGGCGGTGGAGGCGAACGGCACCGAGATGGTCTTGCCGTGCAGCTCGGTGATCGACTGGATCGGCGATTCCTTGGGCACGACGATGCCGTTGCCGCTGCCCTGCGTGCTGCCCGACAGCACGGTGATGAACAGGCTCTTCTTGCCGGCCTTGTCGAAGGCGGCGCCGTTGAGCGAACCGGGGAAGTCGGCCATCGAGCCGATGTCGAGCTTGTCGGCGACCATCTCGTTGGTCAGCGGCGCGCCCGAGGTGAAGTTCTTCCACTGGATGTCGTACTGCACATCCTTGTATTTGCCGTCGCGCGGCAGGTATTTCTCCAAGAGCTTGAGCTCGCGGATCAGCACGCCGCCGGTGGCGCAATTGATGGTGGTGTCCTGTGTGCCGATGGCGACGCGGATGGTTTCGGCGTGCACGAGGCCAGCGGTGAAGAGGGCGAGCGCCAGTGCGCCGAGTTGATAGGTGAGTTTCATGGTGTCTCCAGGGTGGTGAGCGGCTGCCAAAGCCCTCCTGGCTGCGTCGTGCTCGCTTGCCGTACTTAAAGTACTGTCTGCGCTTCGCACTTCTTGCCAGGACCGCTGCGCTGGGCTTTGTCAGCCGCCTTCAGGTGTGTTGGGGGAGTTAACGCAGCAAATAAGGGATGTCGACTTGCACCGCCCCAGTCGGGCAATCCTTCTCGCACGGCATGCAGTACCAGCACTCGTCGAAGGCCATGTAGGCCTTGCCGCGGGTCAGGTCGATGGCGAGCACGTCGAGCGGGCAGACGTCGACGCACACGGTGCAGCCCTTGTCGGCAATGCACTTTTCGTCGTCGATGCGCACCGGCACGCTGGTGCGCTGCTGGGCGAGGGAAAAGGTGGGGAAACTCATGCCGGTACAGCCTCCTTGTGGATGCGCAGCTTCTGGTAAGCAGCGTGTTCGTCCTGGTCCATTGCGATGACGTAGGGCTCCAGTGGCCGCTTGAAGCACGCCATCTCGCTGGCGGCGTTCTTGTGCAGCTGCACGTGCACGCGCCAGTCGGCGTCGTTGCGCTCGGGGTAATCGACGCGGGCGTGATACAGGCCCCAGCGGCTTTCGGTGCGGTAGAGCGAGGCGCGGGCGGCCATCTCGGCGCAGTCGCGGATCGCGTGGACTTCCATCGCCCGCATCAGCTCGTGCGGATTGCGTGCGTGCAGCAGTTCGAGGTCGTCGCGGATCGCCTCGAAGCGCTCCAGCCCGAGCAGCATCTTGCGGGTGACCTTGGGCGGCTGCAGGTAGTCGTTCACCATGCGGCGCAGCTTGTATTCGACCTGCGCCGGCGGCAGGCCGGATTCGCGCAGCAGCGGCGCCCACACACGGTTGCGTTCGGCGTCGATCTGGCTGGCGGAAACGCGGGCGTGACCGTGTTCCTGAGCATGGCGCGCTGCCGATTCGCCGGCAAAGCGGCCGTAGACGAAAGCGCCGAGCATGTAGTTGTGCGGCACGCAGGCCATGTCACCGGCCGAAAACAGCCCCGGCACCGTCGTCGCCGCGTGCTCGTCGACCCACACGCCGGATGCCGAATGGCCGCTGCACAGGCCGATTTCGGAAATGTGCATCTCGACCATGCGCTCGCGGTAATCGGTGCCGCGCCCGGCGTGGAAGCGGCCGCGGCTCGGGCGCTCGTTGGTGTGCAGGATGGTCTCGATCTGGCTGATCGTTTCCTCGGCCAGATGATCGAGCTTGAGGAACACCGGGCCATTGCCGCCGGAGAGCTCGTTGTGGAACTCTTCCATCATCTGGCCGGACCAGTAGTCGCACTCGATGAAGCGCTCGCCCCGGCTGTTGGTGGTGTAGCCGCCGAACGGGCCGGTGACGTAGGCGCAGGCCGGGCCGTTGTAGTCCTTGATCAGCGGGTTGATCTGGAAACACTCGATGCCCGACAGCTCGGCCCCGGCGTGGTAGGCCATGCTGTAGCCGTCGCCGGCATTGGTCGGGTTCTCGTAGGTGCCGAACAGATAGCCCGACGCGGGCAGGCCCAAGCGCCCGGCCGCGCCGCAGGCCAGCACCACCGATTTGGCGCGCACCACGTGGAAGTCGCCGGTGCGGCAGTCGAAGGCGAAGGTGCCGGCGATGCGGCCGTCGTCGCCGACGATCAGCCGCGTCGCGACGAGACGGTTGGTGATCTCGACCCGGGTCTTCTTCAACTGCCGGTACAGCACCTTCTTGATGTCGTGGCCTTCGGGCATCGGCAGTACATAGGTGCCCATGTGGTGCACCTTGCGCATCGCGTAGTCGCCGGTCTCGTCCTTTTCGAACTTCACGCCCCAGCGATCGAGCTCCTCGATCATTGCGTAGCTGTTCTCCGCGTAGGCGAGGATGGTCTTCTGGTTGACGATGCCGTCGTTGGCTGCGGTGATCTCGCGCACATACTGCTCGGGCGTGGCGAAGCCGGGGACGACGGCATTGTTCAGGCCGTCCATGCCCATCGAGATCGCGCCGCTGCGCTTGACGTGGGCTTTCTCCAGCAGCAGTACCTTGAGGTTCGGGTCGGCCTGCTTGGCCTTGACCGCGGCCATCGGCCCGGCGGTGCCGCCGCCGATGACGAGGACGTCGACCTCGCGTTCGATTGTGTTCATGGGTGTGGTCTCGTGAGTAAGCGTTTACCGCGCGATCCGCAGGCGGAACTGGAAGTTGTCGGAGCGGCAGTACAGGTATTCGAAATCGACCGGATGGCCGTGGCGGTCGTGCGTCAGCCGTTCGATGCGCAGCAGCGGCGCGCCCGGATCCAGCGCCAGCAGCTTGGCGGTGGCCGGGTCGGCCAGCTGCGCGTCGATGGCGAGATCGGCATGGCCGAGGGCGATGCCGTAGTCGTTTTCGAGGATGACGAACACGTCGCGCGAGGCGAGATCCTCGCGGGCCAGCCGTTCGCCGATGTGGGGTGCCACCCAAGTGATGTCGAGCGATACCGGCTCGCGGTTCAGCAACCGCACCCGGCGCAACTCGGTGACCGGTGCACCGGGCGCCAGCTGCAGGCGTTCGGCCACGGTGGCGTCGGCGGGCAGCGTGCGGATGTCGAGCAGCCGGTTGCTGATCTCGTGGCCATGCTCGCGCATCGCCTCGGCAAAGCCCTGCAGTCGGGCCAGTTGCTGGAAGGGTTTCGGCTTGGAGACGAAGGCGCCCTTGCCGGGCACCTTGAACAGCACGCCTTCCTTCTCCAGCTCGCCCAGCGCCTGCCGCACGGTAATGCGGCTGACGCCGTAGCGGAACATCAGGTCGCTTTCGGACGGCAGTCGCTCGTGCGGCAGATACGCACCGGCGTGGATCGTGGTGCGAAGCTCGTCGCGGATGCGGCCGTAGAGCGGCTGAGCGGCACGTCGGGAATCTGGCATGGCATGGCCAACTTGTTATGACAGGTCATGATTAGCAAGCGGCGTGCCATGACGGATTGAACGGATCGGTTGATGTGCAAGCCATTGTTCTGTATGTGATTTGTGTTGGTTCTGTGCGTGTGGGGTTGGGTCTGATGGTGTTGATAAATCAACAGTGAAATCGGCAGATTGCTGATTTCTCAACAGCGCATCTGCGTACGGTCGTCATCGGGATGGCGTGGCCTGCTGTAAGCGATGTGCACTCGTATCAGGGTGGGGCATCAGGCCGGGTGCCGCCGTACACTGGGCACGAGCGCGCCGCTTGCTGACGTGGCTTGCCGGCGGCAGTAGCCCTGATCCGGGTTTGTAAGCTTCGTGCCATATGGATATGCGCAAGCATTCTTTGTCGCGGCATCACGCCGGCGCGGATACTGGGCCGATTCTTCTTTCGTGCCACTGCCGTGCTGACGTTACCGAACAGTCCCGAACATGCCATTTCGATCCGCGCCAAGGCGCTGACCTTCGAGGCGCCGCAATCGCGAATCCTGCGCGAGCGGGTCCGGCTGGTGGCGCCGAGCGATGCAACGGTGCTGATCACCGGCGAGAGCGGGACCGGCAAGGAGCTGATTGCACGGCTGGTGCATACGCTCAGCGAACGCAAGGACGGCCCGTTCGTGGCGGTCAATTGCGGGGCGCTGTCGGAAAACCTGATCGAAAGCGAACTCTTCGGCCACGAGAAGGGCGCGTTTACCGGTGCGGCCGGTGAGCGTGCCGGCTGGTTCGAGGCGGCCGACGGCGGTTCGTTGTTCCTTGACGAAGTCGGTGATCTGCCGCTGTCGATGCAGGTGAAGCTGTTGCGGGTGCTGCAGGAGCGCGAGGTCGTGCGTGTCGGCTCGCGCCAGCCGCGGCGCATCAATGTGCGGCTGATCGCGGCGACCAACGTCGACCTGCAGGCGGCGGTACGCGCCGGCCGGTTCCGCGAGGACCTGTATTACCGGCTCAATGTCGCGCCGCTGGCGATTGCGCCGTTGCGCGAGCGCAGCGAGGACATCCCGGTGCTGACCAAGCATTTCCTCGCGTTGTACGCCGGCAAGCTGCGCATCGGCGTGCCGGTGCTGACGGATGCGGCGCAGGCGCGCCTGCTGGCGCACCCGTGGCCGGGGAACATCCGCGAGCTGGAGAACGTGATCCATTATGCGCTGCTGGTCAGCAGCGGCGAGCGGATCGATGCCGGCGATCTGCATTTCACCTCGCTGGCACTACCCGAGCCGGCAGCGGCGCCCCAACCGCAAGCGGCCGGCGTGGCGACGCTGGAAGCAGCGTTGCTGGCGCTGTGCGAGCAGGGCCACCCCGACCTGTGGCTGCATATCGAGGAGACGGTGTATCGCGTCGCCTACGCATTCTGCGAGGGCAACACGGTGCAGACGTCGCGGCTGCTCAACCTCAGCCGCAACATCGTCCGCGCACGTCTGGCGCAATTCGACGTGCGCCGCGAAACCGCCGCCTGAAGCGGCGGTCCGGTGTCAGGCCAGCCGGCGCTGCCGGCCAGCCAGCACTGCGTCGAGCGGTGCCGGGTCGATCCAGTCGGCCAGATCGAAATCCCGCTCGAGAAAACCCCACTCCAGCAGGAAGGACTTGAAGTCGGCCAGCGCCGCAATGCCGGCGTCGTCGAGGCCAAGCCCCAGATGCAGGTGCAGCCGGTCGCCATAGGCGCGACTGACCCAGGGAACCTCGATGCCGGTTTCGGCGCTGACGAAATCCAGCGTCCGGCCCGGATGCGTGCGGGCCCAGTCGCCTGCGTCGGCCACCAGCCCCAGAAAACCGCTCACGATGTCCGGGTGCTGCTGCAGTACGTCGGCGTTGACCGTCAGCGGGCGCGGCGTGCCGTTGTTGTTGCGGATGCGCGGATCGGGGTGGAAGCCGATGTCGGCGATGACCCGTGCGCCGATGTCGTCGACGGCCTTGAGCCCGTGCGCGCCCTTGACGTAGATCGCGTCGACCTCGCCGCGCAGCAGCGCCGCACATTCGGCGGCGTAGTCGTTGGTGGCCGGCGCCTGCGGGCGCGGTTCGATCGGCGCCGCCGCGATGTCGACCAGCTCGATGTCGCCGGCGTCGAGCCCGACCAGCGACAACGCATTGAGCGTGCCGCGCAAGGCGGTGGCGCGGAACAGGTCGATGCCGTCGTCGGCCCGCAGCGGCAGGCCGATGCGCCGCCCCTTGAGCGCATCGAGCTGCGTGATGCCGCTGTCCGGCCGTGTGATCAGCAGTTGTGATTCGTCGACCCACGTCAGCCCGATGACCCGCGTTGCCGCTCCGCGTGCGCGCGCCCAGATCGCCGGCACGCTGCCGCCCTGGCGGAACGACTGGCTCAGCGTGCGGAAGCTGCTGCTGCCGGCCGACGGATCGGTCGACTGCAGCGAGCGGATCGCGATGCCGTCGGCGGACAGCTCGCCGTTCAGCCAGCCCAGATGCACGGCAATGCCGAGCGGAGTGGGGACCGGCGAGCGTGCGTAGCTCAGTGGCAGGACGGGGGATTGCGGCTCGGAAATGGATGCCATTCGGTACTCGCTTGCGGTTGGAAAATGCCGCCCGTGCAGTGCAGCAGGCGGAGACGGACTCAAGCAAGAAGCAAGCCATGCGACAGTTTGGCGCTGGCGCGTGATCCGTCGACGACCGGCTGCTGGATTCTGCACAGCGATTGCTGCTCCGGTGGTGGTGGATCACCAGATCGGTTGCCGGTGACTGCGGAGGTCGGACCATTGCAGTGTGGTGATGTGGGGTGGTACTCAGATTGTCACCATCAACAACAAAGCAAAAAAGCCAAAAAGCCTAATGTTTGCGCGGATTACGCGGCGTCGGGGGCGTGGAAGGGTCTTGAGCAGGATTGCGAAAAAACGCGCGGAATCTCTTCGCGTTTTGCACTTTGAATGGCACGGATTGGGCTTTTGATGCTACGTGGATCAGCAGATTGTTCATTGCTGGCATGTAGCGTGGCCGCATGGGCCTGATCTATGGGGCGAACGCGCAACTTGCCGATCGTGAAGCCTGAGGCGTTTTGGGGTGTTACTGGCTTTTGCGCCTCTTGCAGCCAGGTCTTGAGTTTTTCTAGTTCTTCTTTCATTGCAGCTACCTTGAGCTGCAAGAATATCAGCGTGTAAATAAACTGTCGCCGATGTAAGTATTGATTTATGACGTTTCACTAAATTGGCTGGTTCAGCGGCAAGCCAAGCAAAATTTTCGTTGTATCTGACTATTTTGGTCAGATTTTGAGGTGGGGTTTCCTCAAAACATCTAACGGGATCAGTGAGCCATTGGTATAGCGCGCTGGTACGAGATAGAGCTTCTGCGTGCCGCCAGAGCCTGAGCGCTCCTTGTAAGACCAGCCCTCCAGGTTAGCCCTAGACCTGACTCCCTCACGCGATCTCGGCATCCCTGGCAGCTGTAGTTTCAAGATTTCCGCAATGCTTAACAGTTTCATAGTGTCAGTCGACGAAATGGCTATTTAACGCTATGCGATCAGTTGCAGCAGTTCTTTGATCTGGTCGCCGTTAAGTTTGCCGTGCCAACGGTGCTTGAGTGCGTACCGGTACAGGATCATCACCAGGTCGCCCTTCATCTCTTCTTTGTAACGCCCCGGATTTGCTGCGTAGAACCAGTCGGCGACCTGTTGGGCCGCGTCCAGTAATTCCGCATCCAACTGACCGCCAGGGCCAATCGCACCGGCTACGGCAGGCGACGGTGCTGCAGTGGTCACCTCTTCCGAGGTGCCTTGCGCCGTTGCTGATAGGTATTTGGCTGGAATCTCAAACATCTTCCTTGTCCCGCCAAAACCCACTCTCTCTTCGACGTACCAGCCCTCACGGTCTGCGCGGGTCAGGATCGCCTTCTTCGTGCCAGGGAGTCCGGCTAGGCCCATGGCAGCGATTTCTGCAGCTGTGTAGAGGGACTTACTCAATTACACACCTATGAATGTGAAGGTGTGTAGTTAAATACACACCTTTTGCTCGCTAAAATAGCAAGCAAAGTGTTTATTAATCAATGATTTACGTGAATTTCATTGATTTCTATTGGTGACACCTAGGTGTGAAGCGTTGACTACACACTTCTACACACCTAGACTTCCCTCATCTCATCCCATGAGGGAAGTTGCCATGACAAAAAAAGCAGCCTTAGAAGACTGGCATCCAGCCGACGTTGTTTGTGCGTTGCGCAAACAAGGCTGGTCGTTAAGAAAACTGTCGCTGCACCACGGCTATGCGGATGGAGGAACGCTCAAATGTGCGCTCTCGCGGCCTTGGCCGAAGGCAGAGCGGCTCATTGCAGAGGCTATCGGTACGAGTCCGGCCGAAATCTGGCCGAGTCGCTATCGGCGGCAAGCCGCAGAGCTTTCCCCTGAAATTGTGCAGATGGTCTTTAGCGCTGTTATTGGCACGCTTAATTCCCCCGGAAGTGTAGCGAAGTGTGAAGTGAACCGCGACGCCGTTGCAGCTTAGGTGCGGACTGGCTCGCCGGTCTACGGCCTTATTTCTCAGGTGATGGAATACAGCAATGCGAAAAAGAAACTGGAAAAAAGTGCAGGCATTCAGCCTCGACGAGGCGATCCAGCTGACCGCCGAATATGCCGATGAAATTGCCCGTCGCCCGGCCAAAGTCATGGCCGATCTGATGGGGGTAGAACTCAAAACCTACTATCGCTGGCTTGCCGAAAGCTCAATGCCCTTGCATCGGGTCCGCCAGTTCGAAGCATTTTCGGGCTGTCACTTCATCAGTGATTACCTCGCGGTGGCATCTGGACGTGTCGTCATTGCTGTTCCGATGGGGCGTGCCTCAAAGGCGAACGATCTGTTGGAGATGCAGGCCACCTTCACTGATGCCATGTCACAACTTGTGCGCTTCTATCAACATGGTTCCGGGTTGGAAGACACGGTATCGGCACTGACCGCAACGTTGAACCAACTGGCGTGGCAGCGTGAAAACGTCAGCAAGGCCGCCTCGCCAGAGTTGGCCCTCTTTGAGCGCGGTGAAGCATGACGGCGTCCAAAATGCACTACAGCGCAGCTGAGCTGGCCGAGATGCGACTTTGTGGGGTGCCGGGGTCGAAGAAGGGGGTCCTGCTATTCGTCGAACGAGAAGCTTGGTCATTTGTAGAGGTTGTTGGCAACGGAGGTGTGCGCAAGGAGTTTCAACCGCCTGAAGCCGTCATGGCTCAGATCCGTGAGCGAACTGCGCAACAGCTGCTCGCCGACTCGGCCAAGCTGCCGGTGCCGTCGAGCCTCAAGACCGTGACGTCCGAAGTGGTGATGGGCGTGCCGGTTCCGGCTGCGCAAACCATGCTGCAGCTGACCGATGCGCAGCGCTTGCGTACCGACTGCCGCAAGGGCGTGTTGATGTCGGTCGAGCGGCTAATGGCGGGTTGCGGAATTGGCAAAGAGGCGGCGATCACGGCTGTCCTGGTCGAGGCCAAGAAAGACCCCGAAGGCCAACTGGCCCGCGCGCTGAAGCTGGCCGAGGACGAGCGCGGCCGCAAGGGTAGCAGCACGCTGCCGAGCGTACGCACGATCAAGCGCTGGTTTGCCGCCGACAAGGTTGGAGCCTTGGCACCTAAGCAGGTGCAGCGTGAAATGCGCGTGCCGACATGGGCGCCGGCTTTCCTCGCGATCTGGCAAACGCCGCAAAAGCCGAGCGTGTCAGCCGCGTACCGGATTTTCTCGGTGCAATGGACCGAAGGTGTACTGCCGAGCGTGGACCAGGTGCGCCGCTTCATCGGCAAGCTCGGAAATGTCAGCCGCGAAGTGGGTCGCATGGGCAGCCGCGACATCAAGAACATCAAACCGTTTGTTCGGCGGACGTTCGATCAACTGGTGCCGGGCGACGTGTATAGCGCGGACGGCCATTGCTTCGACGCCGAAGTGCGCCACCCGCTGACCGGCAAGCCATTTCGCCCGGAAATCACCAGCATCATCG
Organism: Jeongeupia chitinilytica; assembly: GCF_014652315.1. Classification (GTDB taxonomy): domain Bacteria; phylum Pseudomonadota; class Gammaproteobacteria; order Burkholderiales; family Chitinibacteraceae; genus Jeongeupia; species Jeongeupia chitinilytica. The sequence continues at coordinate 280,409 of NZ_BMYO01000005.1, forward strand.
ACATTGCCACGCGACGCGTCGTTGGCTTCTCGGTCGACCTCGCTGAGTCTGGCCTGGCCGTGATCGACGCGCTGCGATATTCGGCTGTGCATGCCGGGGTCTGCGCGACCTTCTACGTCGACAACGGCAGTGGCTACGTCAACGACATGCTCAAAGACGAAGCGACCGGCTTGCTGAATCGCTTGGGCATCACCATGACTCACAGCCTGCCGTACAACTCGCAGGCACGTGGCGTGATCGAGCGCCTGCATCAGTCACTGTGGGTTGCGGCGGCCAAGGAACTGACGACATACATCGGCGCCGACATGGATCGGCAAGCCGGTCAGTTGGCGCACAAAGTCACTCGCCGCGCGCTCAAGCACGGCGGCACCCAGCCGCTGATGGGCTGGCCTGAATTTATGGCCTTCTGCCACCGCAAGGTTGCCGACTACAACGCCCGGTCACACAAGAGCTTGGGTGGCCGGACGCCGGATCAGGTGTGGGCGGAGAAGGGCGCGACGGCGGACTTGCATCGCGTCGATGCCGCCGAGGCTGAACACCTGTTCCATCCGCAGGCGACACGTAAGGTGGTTCGCGGCGAGGTCCAGCTGTTCAACAACAAGTACTTCAGCGCCGCGCTGGAAGAGTTCCACGGTGAGTTCGTCCGCGTCTCTTACGACGTCCACGACGCCAACTGGGTGTGGGTCTACGACCAGCGCGGTGCCTTCATCGCCAAGGCCGGTTGGGGCGCCAATGAGGCGCACTACATGCCGATGCCGGTGATCGAGCAGAACCGGGTCAAGCGCGAAGAGGGGCGCTTGGCACGACTGAATGCCAGGGTCGACGACGTGATGGAAGGGCTGACCGCGCCGCTGATGGGACAACTGGCGGCCCCGGAAATCACGCTTACCCAGCAGCAGTTCAACCAGGCACTGAACGCACGCCCAACGCCTGCCGTGATCGACGTGGTGCCGGCCGAGCCGGTGGCGATCGAGGTCGCGAGCGTTAGCGCCATGACGGAGGTCCGCCGGCCTCTATTCAATCGGGCGGCAGATCGTTACCGCTGGTTGATGGCGCATCGCGGGGCGTGGACAGGGGCGGATCGGGAGTGGCTGACCGACTACGTGGCCAGTGATGAGTACGCAGAGCGCGTCGACATTTTTGAGAACGAATGCATCGCCTGGCAGGGCGACGCATCCGGAGTAGCGGTGTGACTGGCAGGTCCACCACAGCAATCGGCCGTAAGGCCACAACTACGGAGTAGATGATACATGAAGGCGGTTTTCGTAAAGACCTCGAACTGGGAACGATTCACGGACGGTATTCAGGCCGTCGACAACCGGGGGGCAGCTGAGGCGTGCATGTTGTTGGTGAACGGCGAGCCTGGCTTGGGCAAGACGTCGATCATCACGCGCTGGGCGCTTGAGAATAACGCCATTTTCGTGACGGCCCAGTCGGGCTGGACGGTCAGCGAAATGCTGCGCGCGATGGCCAATAGCAAGCCAGGCATTCCGGCGCATCACACGCTGCGCGACACCCGCGCTTCGGTGATTGGCCATGTGATGCGCAACCAGGTGCCGATCGTGGTCGACGAGGCAGATCATGTCGTTGCCTGCAGCGCCACGATCGAGGCGCTGCGCGGAATCAGCGACATGTGCCAGACCCCGGTTGTGATGGTCGGTATGGAGCGCATCCAGCAGAAGCTGGCCCGCTACCCGCAAGTCGCTAGCCGGATTGCGACGGTGGTCAAGTTCGAGCCGGTAACCGAGACCGACGTGATGCTGACCTGCCGTGATATGGCCGAGGTCGAGATCGGCCGCTGCTTGGTATCCGAGTTGCACCGGCAGTGCGCCGGCCGCATGCGTCTGGTACTGAACGGCATCGCTCGTATCGAGCAGTTCGCCAAGGTCAACGGCTTGAAGTCGATCAGCCTACAAGACATGCGCGGTGCCGAATTGGCCCACGACTGGCAGTCCGCCCGCCGGGGGGCCAAGTGAGCAAACTTACCTATTCGATTTTGCAGCTCCTGTGGCGTAGCGAAAAAGGCCTGACCTTCAACGTGCTCTGCGGCCGAACTGGTGAAGAGGAACGAACCGTTCGCACTCGGTTGCAGTTGCTGCAATCCCAGGAGTTGGTGGTAATGAAAGGCGGCCGCTGGTATCTGACCAGCACAGGGCAGATCGCAGCCGAAGGCGAAGCGATGCGCCGCAGTCAGCCACTGTATGCACGGGGTTGGCAAGCGCTCCGCATGCTCAAGGCTGCTGGCATTTCCGACATCGCCATGATGGCCGCCCGGGTCGAGGAGAAGACCGCTGCTTCGGTGCTGACAGGGTATTTCCAGACCCTATCGCGGGTTGGCCTGGTTGTCCGTGCAGGCGCGGTGATTCCGCCTCGTTTTGCCCTGATTGACGACCTCGGCCCGGAGGCACCTCGCATCGACTCTCGCCGCCACGTGGTCATTGAACCGAACAGTGGCCGTGAACTGCCGATGCCTTGGGGAAAACAGAAGGGGGGCGTGTGATGACGCACGAAACCTCCCGATGGTTGACCCTGCTGCGTGCCGAGGCTGAGCGGACCAGCATGCGTGCCGTCGCTGACCGCCTCGGGTACAGCCCTGCCTCGATCAGCTTGGTGCTGGGTGACAAGTATCCGGGAAAGACGGATCGCATCGCTGCTGCGGTGCTGGCCAAGCTCGACACGATCGCATGCCCGCACTTGGGCCAAGCGCTGACCGGTGACCTTTGCCGCCAGTACGCCCTGAGAGATGTACCAACCAGCAGCCCGGCCGCTGCCGCGCACTGGCGCGCATGCCAGTCGTGCAAACACCGCGATGAGGTGTGCCATGCATAGCGAGGCGCTCTCTTTCAACGCGGCGGTCCGTGACGCGATCGCGACCTGCCTGCATTGCGTGTGCTGGCTGGCACAACACCGCTTCAAGGTGCTGCTGCAAGGCTCGGGTAGCGGCAGTGAAGGTCCGTGGGTCTTGATCGCGCACAGCCCGAAATGCGAGCTGCTCAAACAGAAGCATGACGCGGAGGTGATCGGCCGCATCAGCAACGAACGCGGGCCGCAAATCCAGTGGCGCGCGATGGTCAACGGCTGCGCCGTGCAGTGGTTCGAGAAGGGGGTGTGAGATGTCGGAGCAAAGCAACGTGGTTGTTTTCAACGGCACGAGCCTGAGTCGGCTGGCCATGCAGAACCGGGTGCTTCGGTCCCTGCGAGAACTGGGTTGCACGGTGCTGCGCGTGTCGCAGGATTCATGCCTGACCATCGAGATCGATGCCGCGACCTGCCGCTGCCTGGATGGTCAGGGGAGCAAACCGGTACGGCGCCGCCAAGGTGCCGAGATCCTGAACAAGGTGCGTTTTGCTGGCCTTGAGGTCGTTTGGCGGGAGGCGGCATGACGATGACCAAGCTGGATCTGGTCCGTGCCGCTATCGCGGTGCTGCCTGAGCCTTTCATCGCTGCACAAGTCATTCGCGCAACGGGAGATTCGCATGCCGGCTCACGAATGCGCGACCTGTGCCGGTATGGCGAGCTGGTCTGCGAAACCTACGTGGGGGCCGCTCGGGCGACTTGCCAGTATCGCCGCACTGCGCGCTTCGGCCTCGACAAGGCCGAACTGGTCGTGCTGGCCGAACAGCAATTGCGTGCGCAGATCTCGATCGCAGATTGGCTGTTGGGCCGGCTTGCGCACATCGCCAGGCGGCGGCTAGCGCAGGGGCGGGCATGCTCGATCTGACCTGCCCCTGCTGCGGTGCCATGAGCGGGCTGGAAGCGTACTTATTGACCGAGGCCCAGGGCCGCGCCGTCACGGCGGCGCTGGCCATGCCCCGGCCTGTACGGCTTGCGGTGGTCGGCTACATGCGGCTGTTCAACGTTCAGGGCCGCAAGGCGACCGCGAGCAAGACCGCCCGCTTGATCGGCGAGCTGGCCGAGATCATCCCGACCAATCAGATCAAGCGGGCCGGCAATGTCTACGTGATCACGTCCGAGCTGTGGCGGGATGCGATGGACGACGTTGTCGAGCGCGCCCGGCAGCCCGGCAGCACGTTGCGCCTGCCCCTGAAAACCCACGGCTATCTGTACGAAGTGGTCGCCGGCAAAGCCGAACAACTGGCCGCACGAGTCGAGAGCCAGCGCGAGGCGGCACGTAGCACCGGCGGTAGTGTCCTCGACAACGTGGTGCGGCCTGAAGCATCGGCGCGTAGTCCACCGCCACCGCCCGCGCCGGTGGACCCCGGCGGCAAGCGGGCTATGTCGGCCGAGGCACGGCAAGCGCTCATCGATCGTGGATTTTTAAAGGAATGACGCAGTGACAAATCAAGTGCAAAACATCGAGAACGACAGCCACTGGACCGATCCGCTCGGCCGTCTGGTGCCGGTCAATCTGATCAAGCCGGTCGACCGTGAGCGCGACGCGTTGGTGCGCGGCATCGTCGAGCAGGCCAAGACCATGTCGACACAGTTGGGCCAGTTCAAGGCGGGGGTATTCGCCGATGTCGGCGCCTTCGTCGAGCTGAGCGCCGAGCAATACGACGTGAAACTGGGTGGCATCAAGGGCAACGTGACGCTGACCTCGTTCGACGGCCGCTACAAGGTGATCCGGCAGATGCAGGACACCATCACCTTTGACGAGCGCTTGCAAGCGGCCAAGCAGCTGATCGACGAGTGCATCAGCGAGTGGGCCGAAGGCAGCAGCGACAACATCAAGGCGCTGATCCACGACGCCTTCCAGGTCAGCAAAGAAGGAAAGATCAGCACCGGCCGCGTGCTGGGGCTGCGCCGGATGAACATCACCGACGAGAAGTGGCAGCGCGCCATGCAGGCGATTGGCGACAGCGTCCAGGTCTCGGGCAGCAAACCTTATATCCGTGTGTATGAGCGTGTCGAAGGCTCCGACCGCTACGAGCCGATCAGCCTCGATGTGGCGGGGGTGTGAGATGGCCAACGTACATCCATTCGCTGCCGGAAATTACAACGGCCACCAGTGCTACCACGTCACCGCCGAAGACCGAATGCAGGCTGTCAAAACCTTCACCAAACAGCAATGCCTCGCTGCGCTTGAACTGACTGATTTGCAGAAGACAGTCGAGCGTGCGGTAAGGAGCCGGATTCGTTCACTGGAGCGCGATTAAACATGGCAAAGCTGAGCAAGGAGCAGCGCGAAAAACTGGAAGCCACCCTGAGCATGCCGTGGGGCGGAGTTGACCTGCAGTGCGATGGTTACCGCATCACGTTATCGGTCGAACGCGCCAAGGGCATGAGTTACCGGGTAGGCACCTACGTGAATGGCAGTTTTCATGGCAAATGGATGATTGGTTCGGAGTCCTATCCGGAACAGAAATTTCTGCGCAAATCGGTTCGGCCGGTGGCTTCTAAGGCTGATCGGGACCGCATGGAGAAGGCAGTGGGCAAGCGCCACTTCAAGAAAATGTGCGCAGAAGAGCCTTACTGGACCAAGACCATCACCACTTACTGGATGAGCTGGGCCAGTGGCAAGGCTGCCCTGAATCACCTGTGCAAGGTCTGCGACGCCATCACCGTGATCGAGAAAGAAACCAAGGAACTCACCGATGCTGTGGTTTAAAAATCTCCAGCTTTACCGGCTCGCCGCCGACCATGCGTTGAGCGCCGAGACTGTCGCTGAAGCGCTGGCCAAGCGTCCGTTTGTGGCCTGCGGCCCTCACGACCCGATGAGTCAGGGCTGGGTTGCTCCGGCTAGGCACGCGCCGGATCTGATCGCCTACGAGCAGCAAGATGCTGTCCTGGTCGTGCAGAAAACCGAGGAAAAGCTGCTCCCGCCCAGCGTGGTCAAGGAAGAGGCCGAAGACCGGATTGCCCGGATCGAGGCCGAGGAAAACCGCAAGGTCGGCCGCAAGGAAGCCAAGGAGCTGCGCGAGCGCATTGCCGAGGAACTGCTGCCGAAGGCGTTCTCCCGCTCGCGTAGTCAGCGTGCGCTGATTGACCTGCAGCTCGGGCTGGTAATGGTCGAGGCCGCTTCGGCCGGCAAGGCCGAGCAGCTGCTGTCCAATCTACGCGAGACGCTCGGCAGCCTGCCGACCCGGCTGCTCAACACCCACGTCTCGCCGGAAACAGCCATGACGCTGTGGCTTGAAACTGCCGACGCCGGCCCCTTTGATCTTGGTCAGGACACCGAGCTGAACGCGCCAGGCGACGACGGCGCGGTCACCAAGCTCGGCCGTCAGCCGATGGACACCAGCGAGGTGAAGCAGCACCTGGGCAACGGCTTGCTGGCCACCAAGCTGTCGCTCGCTTGGGACGACAAGCTGTCGTTCGTGCTGACCGACAAGCTGGAAATCAAGCGCCTGACGATGCTCGACGTGCTGCAGGAGGAGCTGAAGGACATGGACGCGGTCGACCAAGCGGCGGTTTTCGACAGCAGCCTGGTGCTGACCGTGGGCACCTTGCGCGGCTTCATTCCGGTGTTAATCAATGCGCTCGGCGACGAGATGCCAGCCTAAACCCCAGCGTACAGCCCGTTAGAAACAGCGGGCTGTGCGATGTGATTTAACGGAAACCGACATGGCCACCAACCGCGACCTCGCCAAAATCCATATCGCCAAGAAAGACCTCGGCATGGACGACGCCACCTACCGCGCCATGCTGCACAGCGTGGCCGGGGTGTCGTCGTCCAGAGACCTGACCGTCATGACGTCGGCCAAAGTGCTAGCACACCTGCAGCGCTGCGGCTGGAAGCCGAAGAGCGGGCACGGCAAAAGGCCGGTGGTCACTGCAGCGCGTAAGAAACAGCTGAACAAGATCGAGGCGTTACTTGCCGATGCCGGGCGGCCGTGGGACTACCTCACCAAGGGAAGTGGTGGGCGGCCGTCGATGTTGCGTCGTTTGGCCGGCGTGGATCAGATCGAGTGGTCGACGAGCGATGGTCTGAAAAACGTCATTGCAGCGCTGAGTATTGATGCGGAAAGGAGGGGCGCATGAATCTGGCCGATTTCGAGCACCTACTACCGGAGCTGGCGCAACTGATCGCCCGGCTGATCGGTTTGCCCAAGGCGCTGAAACTGATCGAGGCGTGGGGCGGAACGACTTTCCCTGTATCGAAGAACAAGCGCCGCGATGGCCAGATCCGGTTCGAGGCGTTGTCCGAGGTGGTGGGGGTTGAGGCTGCGAAGATCCTGACTGGCCATTTCGGCGGCGAGGTGCTGTCGATTCCCCGCTGTGCAGTCGCGTTACGGGAGGTTCGCGATCGCATGATGCGAGCGGAGTTCGATCAGTCGACCCGAATCCAGCCAGCGGTGCACGCAGTGAATCAACTGGCGCGAAAGTACCAAATGACCGAACGCAATGTATGGCTGGTTTTGAAGAAGGCAGACCAAGTGAATGAGACGCGGCAGGTTGCGCTGTTCTAGGATGTGAGCGTGTTTGTCTTCGAGGTATCGCAGTGGAGCGTCCTGAATTCTGTCCGTCCCGTGAGCTAGTTGAGGAAGGGTTTCAGCAGATAATGAGCACGGTCGATTGTGCTGAAGAGACCAAGATGCGTCTGCTTAAAGCATTGGACAAACATTTGATCAGCGGTTCTAGCCATGACCAAATGGAGCGTGCGTTTTGCAACGTGTTGAGCGGCACCGAATGGTCGTGGCGTTGGCTTGAGGAGTGGAAAATCAGGTTTTCCCAGGAAGGAAGGCTGCCCTACATGTGGGACTCGCTCAAAGTTTCAAAGCGGAATGCAGCTGGGTTACTGGTGCATTCGATGGTGATGAGAATCGGCGAGCTGAGCAGGGCGGGAAACTTTGAATCCCTGTTGCAGCGAAGCCCCGATGATTGGATTCTGCGCTTCGCACTTTTGGGATGCGCCGTTGAACAATCGGTAGCAGAGAGTACCGGCGGCCCTAGCCTGGACGGGCTTCCCCCTTTCTTTCCCGGAGATCGGACCAGACTTCGGTGCTCACGGAATAGCGGTTGAGTTTGTAGAGCAGGGCCAGTTGCTACTGAAGCCCATCATGGCGCCCCAACAGGGGCGCTTTTTTATTCTGGCGGCGTACCTTTCAACCGAAGGCCGCCATGTCCCGCTCCATCAACCTGATCGTCATTCATTGCGCCGCCACGCCGAATGGTAAGGCGCTGTACAAGGGCGGGACGCGCACTGCGGCCGCCACCATCGATGTCTGGCATAGCCAGCGCGGCTTCCGCCGCGACACCGTCGCCCGCGAAGCCTTCAACCCGCAGCTGTATGCACTGGGTTACCACCATGTGATCGACTGCGATGGTCGGCAGGAAACCGGCCGCGCGCACAGCGAAATTGGCGCCCATGTCGCGGGCCACAACGCCAACAGCGTCGGCGTCTGCATGGTCGGCACCGACAAGTTCACCCAGCGCCAATGGGAAGCCCTGCACAGCCAGGTGCGCAGCCTGCAGGCGCGCTATCCGGCGGCGCGCATCGTCGGCCACCGCGACCTGTCGCCGGACAAGAACGGCGACGGCACGATCCAGCCGTCCGAGTGGACCAAAACCTGCCCGGGCTTCAACGTCGCCGACTGGCTCGCCGGTGGCCTGCAGCCGCTCAAGTCGCACCTGATCGAGGCTGCGGCATGAAGATCCTCGAACTCATTTCCAACCCCGACACCGGGCGCCTCTCACACACGAAATTGTGGGCCAACGTGGCCTGTGCGGCGTCGACGGGTGTTTTCATTTACCAGGGAATCAAAGGCACGCTGACCGTCGAAGCGTGGGCGGTCTACCTCGGCCTCGTCGGCGGTTACGTGGCGGCATTGCGCTATATCGCCGCCTTGCGTGAAAAGGCCACTGCCACCGCCGTGGAGCAGGAGGGCTGATATGGGTGAACTTTACGGGGTCGCCATCGGCAAGGCGCTACGTGTCGGCGCCATCGTCCTGTCTTTCGGCATGGTGGGCTGGCTGGGCTTCTACGCCGGCACTAGCAGCACGACCCGTGTCTACGAAGCCAGGCTGTCCAAGCAGCAATCCGAGCATGACAGCGAAGCGCGGGACGCCGCCGAAAGCGCTGCCTCCACTCTGCGATCCGCACTGGAAAAGCAGCGTTTCTTTGCCGACGAGGCCCGCCGGCTCGGCCTGCAGTTGCTCAACACCGACGCCGCACTGACCAAGACCAAGGAGCTGCTGAATGCGCAGATCAATCAAGCCGTCCGTGTGGATGGTCCTCGCTATACCGGCCTTGGCCCTGACAGCCTGCGCGTCTACAGCACCGCGCTTGGTTACACCGCAACCGGTGGTGATACAGGGGCCGCAGCCGACCCCGGAAATGCTGCAGAAGCCCGTCAAGCCCCCGGCGCCGAGCAAGGGCTACCACCTCAAGACCTCCTCGCCCATGCCCGCGACTACGGCCAGTGGTGCCAGCAGCTCGAAGGCCGACTAGACGCCTACATCGAGCTGCATCAGGGAGTGCCGCTTCAGTGACCGATTTCTACGACCGCGCGGCGGCGCTTGAACTTCAGCAGCGCGAGGATGCGCTGGCCATTCACCGCGACCGGCCACGCGGACTGAGCTGCAGCCACTGTGAAGACTGTGGGGTGGCTATTCCGGAGGCACGCCGCCATGCAGTACCAGGCTGCCACCGCTGCATTCATTGCCAACAACAAGCCGAAAAAAGGAAGGGCTGATGGCCGAAAACGATAACAGCCTGGCGCTGATGCTGGGACGGATGGAGGGCAAGCTCGACATGGTGCTGGCCAATCAGTCCGCAATGAATGAACGCGTCGACGGCATTGAGGAGCGACTGCGTGAAGTGGAAACGCAGGCAGCCAAGTCCGGTGCGCTTGGTGGCGCCATTGCCGCAGTCGGCACCGCACTTGCCGTCGAGTTCATCAAGCGGGCGATCACCGGCTGATATGGCGCACCCCAAGGAAACCCGAGAGCAGGTCCGCCGCGCCTACATCTTCGACCAGATGGCGCTGGAGCTGGCCGCGTTGAAGTTCAACGTGCCCACGGCAACGGCCCGACGCTGGAAACGAGACGCCGACGATGAAGGTGACGACTGGGACAAGCTGCGCGCGGCCCAGACGCTGGCCGGCGGCAGCATGGAGGATCTGGCTCGACAGATGCTGGCCGGCTTCCTGCTGCAGTACCAGGCCGCGATGGAAGCCCTGAATACCGATGACCCGAAAAACCCACTGAGTGCAGTCAAGCGCGTTGAGATGCTGGCCAGTCTGGCCGACTCGTACAACAAGACCGTTGCGGCCTCCAAGCGCGTGTTGCCAGAAACCAGCGAATTGGCGACGGCGATGTCTGTCGTGCAGATGCTGGGCGGATTCATTCGTGACCGCTACCCCAAGCACGCGCAAGCCTTTGTCGAGGTGCTGGAGCCTTTTGGCGCCGAGCTGGCCAAGTCCTTTGGATGAAAAAACCATGAACGAAGACCAACTCACTCTGCTGCTGATCAAGGGAGCCATCGCCGAGCTGCCGGCCGACGAGCAGCAACAGGTCCATGCAGTAACGCAGCAGATCCGGGACGTCATGGCGGCCTATCCCAGTGGATCGGCTGCGATGGCGATCGCATTGCTGGGCGCCGAACTGGCTGCGCTTGATGTCTGAGGCATTGCACAACAGCCACGTCCGCCTTTGGTGCCGCTGGCAACACTTCCTGGCGATGAAAGATCGTCGCTGGTTCGCCATGGTTGTCTGGGCCACGGCGGAGCAAAACGAGCTGCAGCAATGAGAAAGCAAAAATCCGACAAAGTCACGCGCAAGGAATTCCTGCAGGTCGTCGCGCAGCTGGCCATCGACTACCGCGTCCAGATCGAGGCGGAGGTGGACGGTTTCGATCCGGACCCGGCTAAGAGCCGGGAGCGGCGTGCGGCGGCACAGGCCAGCTTCCGCGTGTTCGCGAAGACGTACTTCCCGCACTACGTGAAGCATGATCCGGCCTCGCTGCACGATTACCTGTTCGATCGCTTCCAGGACGTGGTCGATAACGGGATGGGTGATCACGACGCCGTTGCTGCACCGCGGGGCCATGCCAAGTCGACGCTCATCACCCAGATCGGCACGCTTTGGTGCATCTGTACCGGCCGCAAGCATTACCCGCTGATCGTGATGGATGCGCTCGACCAGGCGCTGCCGATGCTGGAGGCGATCAAGGCCGAGCTGGAGTTCAATCCCCGGCTGCGCATCGATTTTCCTGAAGCCTCTGGCCGGGGCCGGGTGTGGCAGGTCGGGACCATCGTGACCTTGAATGACGTCAAGGTCGAGGTGTTCGGCTCCGGCAAGAAAATTCGCGGCCGACGCCACGGTCCGCACCGGCCGGATCTGGTCATCGGTGACGACCTTGAGAACGACGAAAACGTCCGCAGCCCCGAGCAGCGAGACAAGCTGATGAGCTGGATCACCAAGAGCCTGCTGTCACTCGGCCCGGCCGACGACAGCATGGACGTGTTCATCATCGGTACGATCCTGCATTACGACTCGGTGCTGGCTCGGCTGCTGAAGAATCCGCTGTGGCATAGCGCCAAGTTCCAGGCGGTTGAGCAATGGCCGGAACGAATGGACCTGTGGGATACCTGGACCGAGATACTGCTCGGCCAGGGCGCCGACCAGGCGCGGGCGTTTTATGTGTCCAACCTCGTCGAGATGGAAAGGGACGTCCGGATCTGCTGGCCGGGCGGCACGACCTTCTACAAGCTGATGATCAAGCGGGCGCGGGATGGCAAGGCCGCCTTCGACAGCGAACAGCAGAACGATCCGCTGTCGGGCGATGATGCGCCGTTCGCCGAGTGCATCCACTTCTGGGTCAATCGGCTGGCCGAGTGGGTCTTCTATGGTGCCTGCGATCCATCGCTGGGCAAGGCGGGCAGCTCGCGTGATCCCAGCGCGATTCTGGTCGGCGGCTACAACCGCTTCACCGGCATCCTCGACGTGATCGAGGCCAGCATCCGCAAGCGCCTGCCAGACCGGATCATCGAAGACGTGATCGCCTTTCATGCGCAATACCGTTGCGTGCTGTGGGTGGTCGAGTCGGTGCAGTTCCAGGAGTTCATGCGTACCGAGTTGGTGAAAAGATCGGCCGCGCGAAGTATCCCGGTTCCGGCTCGCGGGGTGACGCCGATTGCGGACAAAACGCTGCGTATCGAGACGCTGCAGCCCCACATGGCCAATCAGCTGATTCGGCTGCATCCGAGCCAGCACACCCTGATCGAGCAGTTGCGCCATTTCCCCAAAGCTGACCACGACGACGGCCCTGACGCCCTGCAGATGCTGTGGGCTGCGGCGTTGTCGGGGGGCGGCCGGATTGAATACACCCCGGTGTTGCGAGCCAGCAGCGACGATGGCGGCAGAGATGATTCGGGCTATGGCCGCTTTTCGGCCGGCGCCTGGTAGGAGTGACAAATATGGCGCAAATTCTTGATCGTTTCGGCAAACCCATCCAGCGCGAGGTGACGTCGGAGCCGCAGACCGCCCGCGTGGGCTGGGTGACGCGCGAGTTTGCTGATCACCCCTCGCGTGGTCTGACGCCGCAGAAGCTGCACCGCATCCTGGAAGATGCCGAGCAGGGACACCTCGCTGCGCAGGCCGACCTGTTCACGGACATGGAAGAGAAAGACGGCCACATCTTCGCAGAGATGAGCAAACGCAAGCGCGTGCTGCTGACGCTCGACTGGTCGGTCCAGCCGCCGCGCAACGCCAGTGAGGCCGAGAAGAAGCAGGCCGAGCAGCTGCAGGAATGGTTGCTCGATATGCCCGACTGGGAGGATTTTTTGCTCGACTGCCTCGATGGCATCGGTCACGGTTTTTCGGCAATCGAGATCGCCTGGCAGCGCTTCGGCAGTGACTGGCTGCCGAGCAGCCTGACCCATCGGCCGCAGCGCTGGTTCCAGAACGCACCGCATGACGGCAACACCCTGCGGCTTCGGGACGGGACGCTCGAAGGGGCCGAGCCGTGGCAGTTCGGCTGGGTGATCCACAAGCACAAGGCCAAGTCCGGTTACCTGACCCGTGCTGGTCTGCACCGTGTGCTGGCATGGCCCTACCTGTTCAAGAACTACTCCGTGCGCGATCTGGCCGAGTTTCTCGAAATCTATGGTCTGCCGATGCGGGTCGGCAAATATCCGGGTGGCTCGACCGATCAGGAAAAAGCGACGCTGCTGCGCGCCGTGGCCGAAATCGGCCACAACGCGGCAGGCATCATCCCCGAAGGCATGCTGATCGAGTTCCAGAACGCGGCCCAGGGCAGCGAAGCGCCATTTCTGGCCATGACGGATTTGTGCGAGCGCACGGTCTCCAAGGCCGTCCTCGGCGGCACGCTCACGAGCCAGGCCGATGGTAAGAGCAGCACCAATGCGCTCGGCAAGATCCACAACGAAGTACGTCACGACCTGACCGTCAGCGACGCACGCCAACTGGAAGGCACCATTACGCGGGATCTGCTGTATCCGATGGCCGTGCTGAACTTCGGCCAGGTCGACCCGCGCCGGATGCCCCGCCTGGTGTTCGATACCCGGGAGGCCGAGGATCTGCAGCTGTACTCGGAAGCACTGCCGGCGCTGGTCGGGCTGGGCCTGAAGGTGCCGACCAACTGGGTCTACGACAAACTGGCGATCCCGAAGCCGAAGAAGGACGACGAGGTGCTGGTGGCGCCTCGCCCCGAGATGGCCCTACCGCCCGAGCTGCGGCCGAAGGAACCCAGGGCGGCGCTGAGCTACCGCGCTGTGCTGACCAACGACCAGGACGAGGTGGTTTTTCCCGATCAGGCCGCGCTGGATGCCGTCGACCTCCCGGCCGACGCAGTGAATGCCGGCGTCGAGCAGATGCTCGCGCCCATGATCCAGGCAGTCCGCAACGGTGCAACGCCCGATGACGCGATCGAGGCGCTCACGGCGTCCTACCCGGAGATGGACGACACCACGTTGTCGACATTGCTGGCCCGCGCGATCTTTGTCGCCGACGTGTGGGGGCGCCTGAATGCCGACACCTGACGCCAGCAAGGTCGACCTGTCCTACGCAATCGGGCTGGAGCCTGAAGCGGCGATCCAGTACTTCGAGAGCAAGGGCTATGCCATCAGCTTCAACTGGCAGGACGTCTGGGCCGAGGCGCACGCACGTTCGTTTACCGTCAGTGGCGTGACCAAACTCGATGTCCTGACCGACATCCACGACGCCCTGAAAGAGGCGCTGAAGAATGGCGAGACCCTGGCGGATTTCCAGAAGCGACTGCAGCCGTTGCTCGAAGCCAAGGGCTGGTGGGGCAAAGGCCGGATCATCGACAAGGCGACCGGTGAGATCGAAGGCAAGCGCCTCAATCCGCGCAGGCTGGAGACGATTTTCCGGACCAACATGCAGTCGGCCTACAGTGCCGGGCGTTTCCAGGCACAACAGGCCAACGTCGAGTTCCGGCCGATGTGGGAATACGTTGCGATCCTCGACAACCGGACCCGGCCAGCGCACCGCAGCCTGCACGGTCGCGTGTTCCGGTACGACGATCCGTTCTGGCGCAACTTCTACCCGCCCAATGGCTGGAACTGCAGGTGCCGGGTGCGTACCCGCAGCATGTCCGACATGGAACGCCTCGGGCTGGCCGCCTCAAGCAGCGAAGGCCGCCTCGAAACGGTGGACCAGGTCGTCGATCGCAAGGGCAATACCCAGCCCGCGATCGTCTTCAACGACCCGGCGACCGGCAAGCGCTTCATGGCCGACGCCGGCTTCGGCCTCAACCCCGGTCTCGCCGCCTGGCAGCCCGACCTCGGGCGATACCCGCCCGCGCTGGCCAAGCAGTTCACTCAGGCGCAGGCCAGCCGATGATCGACATCAAGATTGACCGCAGCAGCTTTGTGCAGACGCTGGAACGCCTTGAGCAAGCGGTGGTGCATCGCGCGCCAGTCATGCAGGCCATTGCCGGCATCATGGCCGGCGCAGTGGAAGAGAATTTCGCGCGTGAAGGTCGACCGGAGTGGCAAGGCTTGAAGGCCGGCTCCTGGTTGTCACGGGCCGGCGCACTGACCAAGACCGGTCAGGTGTCGGCTGCCCGCTTCGACAAGAAAGTGCGCGGCGGCAAGATCTTGCAGTCGTCCGGACGGCTGGCCAGCAGCATCACCCAGAACAGCAGCAACGACAACGCGGTGGTCGGGACCAATGTGAAGTACGCGGCGATCCACCAGTTCGGCGGCAAAACCAAGCCGCATGAGATCCGGCCGCGCAACAAGAAGGCACTTGCCTGGGCCGGTGGCCGGCACCCGGTGGGCAAGGTCAATCATCCCGGCAGTGACATCCCCGCGCGGCCGTTCCTGGTACTAGCCGACACGGACGTGGCAGAGATCGAATCAACGGTGGAAACGTACCTGCGCGAAGCCATTGGGCCGTGATTCTGGGAAAGCTGAAATGCGGCGTTCTGGCGCGTTTTCGCCATTTGAGCGTGACGTTGGTAGTCGTAAGAATGGATCAGAGAAATTAAACGGGTTCTAAACGCCCTGTCATGCATTTCAGATGCGCGGCGTCTGGCTCCGGTGCGGACAAAGCGGGCTTAAATTCGACCATGTCGCGAACAGGCTATGATTTCGGTTCCTTTAAAACATGGACCGTACGGGAATGGCCTCTTCTGAAATAATCAACATCGTGACCATTGGTGTGACCTTGGTGACGGCTATCGGTTTTGTAGCCAAGGGCGTGGTAGTTGTCCGGCAAGCAATTCAGAAGCTCAAAGGAGGCGAAGTGAGGCGCCTTGAGTCCCAGATCGAACGGCTGAATCGATTGCACGACCAGCCAACGGCATTGATCCGGTATCTCGCTGAAATGGGTTGCTACTTCATTTTCAGCTTGATCTTGTTCGCCTCGCTTTGTTTTGCTGCAAACGACGTTTTGCATAGTGGAACTCCATATAGGGCCGAAGGTGCTGCCATGGTGTTTGCCGAGGCTTTGTTGGTCTTCACTATCGTGATGGGCATTCCAGCTCGTGTCCTTTTGACGATGGGCAAGCTCAATAACCTGGAAGATTCGATCAAAGGCATCCAGAAGCAAATCCGGTACGTGGAAGCCAAACACGACCGGGACGGGTACGCATCCAACTGAAGTCCGTCAGCTAATCAACACCCCTCCATGCCCCGCAACATGCGGGGCATGGCACATCCAGCTCCCCTCATTGCCGCTCTGACGGTAGAAATCTCCCAAGGCCAGAAAGCAATCAAGCTGCTGCCGGCCGGTGATTTCCGCGCTCGCGACGGCCGTCCGGTCGATTGCGCTGCATGGCATCTGGACGAGGTGCTGGCCGTTGCCCTGATTGCCGAAGCCAATCAACGGGAGACGCGCTATGTAATCGATTACGAACACCAGACGCTGCGTAGCGTCGAGAACGGCAAGCCAGCGCCTGCGGCGGGATGGTTCCGCACGCTGGAGTGGCGACAGGACGGCCTCTACGCAACCGACGTGGATTGGACTGCAACCGCAGCCGCCATGATCGAGGCCAGGGAATACCTTTACCTCTCCCCCGTTTTCTCTTACGACAAGCAAGGCCGCGTCACCGGCCTGCTGCACGTCGCCCTGACCAACAACCCCGCGCTGGACGAGCTGCCTGAACTGCAGGTGGCGGCTTTGTCACGTCTGGTCGCCTTGTCCCTTTCCCCCCACCACGAGGACCATGCGATGGAAGACCTCCTGCAGCAGCTGATCTGGCTGCTGAATTTGCCCGTTGGCGCGACGGCCGACGACATCGAAACCCAACTGAAGAAGCTGATCGACCAGGTGTCCGGTGGCAAGGGCATGACTGCGGCCAACGTCGACCTGCTGCAGCTGCTGGCCGGCAAGGATGGCCAGATCGCCGCGCTGTCGGCCAGCCAGTACAGCCCGGCGACCCATGTGCCGCTGGCTGCGTACACCGAACTGCAGGGCCGGGTCGTCGCGCTGACGGCGCAGAACAGTGCCGGCGAACTCGACAAGCTGGTGGTCGCCGCGCTGTCGGACGGCCGCCTGATGCCGTCGATGGAAAGCTGGGCGCGTGACCTCGGTACATCGAACCTCGCAGCGCTGAGCGACTACCTCGCCAAGGCGCCCAAGATCGCTGCGCTGACCACCACGCAAACCCAAGGCCAACCGCCGGCCGCAACTGCGCCAGCTGCACTGGCCGGGGATGCGCTGGCGATCTGCGCGGCATTTGGCAATGACCCGGCCGCGATCGCGGCCGCGATGAAGGAGTAAGTCATGGCCGCCACCTCGCAAGACCGCAATACCCCGTTCAAGGACGGCGAAATGGTCGTCGCGCCGGTCGCTGCCGGCGTGAAGATTCCGGCCGGCACCCTCGTTTGCGCCAATGCCACTGGTTTTGGCACGCCGGGCGCGACGTCCACGACGCTGGCTTACCTCGGCATGGCGGACGAAGCCGTCGACAACGCTGCAGGCGCCGATGGTGCCTTGGCCGTGCGCATCCAGCGCGGCAAGGCGTTCAAGTGGGCCAATGACAGTGGCGACCCGGTGACCCAGGCCAGCCTCGGCCGGGCGTGCTTCATCGTCGACAACCAGACCGTGGCCAAAACCAACGGCACCAACACTCGCTCGCAAGCCGGCATTGTCGTCGCCGTCGACGCTGACGGTGTGTGGGTCATCTAAAGGAGCAACCCATGATCATCAACGCTTCCAACCTCAAGGCGATCTTCATCAACCTGAAGACCACCTTCAACAACGCCTTCGATACTGCGCCGAGCCAGTGGCAGAAAATCGCCATGCTGGTGCCGTCGACAGCACGCTCCAACGACTACAAGTGGCTGTCGACCTTTCCGCGCATGCAGAAGTGGATCGGCGAGAAGGCGGTCAAAGCGCTGGCTGCATCGAGCTACAGCATTACCAACGACGATTGGGAAGCCACCGTCGAGGTCGACCGCAACGACATCATGGACGACAACCTCGGCATCTACGCACCCCAGGCGCAGATGGCCGGCCAGTCGGCCAAACAGCTGCCCGACGAAATCGTCTTCGACCTGGTCAATCGCGGCTTTACCACCCTTTGCTACGACGGCCAGTACTTCTTCGACGTCGACCATCCGGTCAATGGTCAGTCGGTCTCCAACAAGGGCACCAAGAAGCTGTCGGTCGCTACACAGGCCGCCGCTCAGGCGAGCTACGGCGCTGGGCGAACCGCGATGAAGAAGTTCAAGGACGAAGAAGGCCGTCCACTGAACATCACGCCGAACGTGCTGCTGGTCGGTCCGGCGCTGGAAGACACTGCCCGCGCGCTGCTCACCAACGACCGCCTCGAAGATGGCAAAGCCAACCCCTACAAAGGCACGGCCGAACTGGTGGTGGACGGTCGCCTGACTTCGGACGACGCCTGGTTCCTGCTCGACACGACCAAGCCGGTCAAGCCGCTCATCTACCAGGAACGCATGAAGCCGGTCTTCGTCGAGCAGACCGACCCGCAGGCCGACTCCGTGTTCATGCGCAAGAAGTTCAAGTTCGGCGCTGAAGCACGCGGGAATGGTGGCTACGCCTTCTGGCAGCTGGCCTACGGCTCTGACGGTTCTGTGGCCTAAAGGAGGGCGTGATCATGGCTGAACGCAAAACCAAGGATGCCCCGGCCACGCCGGCCGAGGGCGAATTGCAGCAGTCGACTTCGATCGAGGGGCAGCAACAACCGACCACAATGCAAACTGATACTGCCAGTGCAGGTGAAAGCCAGGGGCAATCGACGGACAGCCCGATCGAGGTCAAGCCTGCATCGGCCGGCGATAGCAGCGTTGCCGAGCTGTTCGGGCCGGACGCGATCAAGGTCGTGGCCAAGTGCGAGTACTTCCGTCGTGCGGGCCGGGTGTTTAGCCGCGAACCGGAAACGATCCGCCTTGATGCGCTGCGCGAGGGCGACCTTGAGCTGCTGATGGGCGAGCCGATGCTGGTCGTGACGCCGGCCCGGATCGGCGAGGCGGGCTGACCATGTACGCCGCCCGCGACGACATGGTGACCCGCTTCGGTGCGCAGGAGGTGATCGCGCTGACTGACCGCGATAACACCGGACAGATCGACGATGCGGTGCTGGCCGGTGCGCTTGCTACGGCCGGTGACGAGATCGACGGTTACCTTGCTGGACGTTATCCGCTGCCATTCGCCCAGTCGCCGAAGATCCTGACTGGCTACGCTTGCGACATTGCCCGCTATCGCCTTTGCGGTAGCGGCGCGCTGCTGACCGATGACATTCGCGAACGCTATCGGGATGCCGTGAAATTCCTTGAGCTGGCTGCAAACGGCAAGGTCAGCCTCGGAGGCATGCCGGGTGGTGGTCCGGCGCCGACCGGCAACACTGTGCAGTTTGCCAGCGGCTCGCGGGTGTTTGCCCGTGACGGTGGGGCCTACTGATGATCCTGACCCAGATCGAGGACGCCGTCATCGCCCGCCTGCGGCTCGGCCTCGGCCGCATGGTGAAGGAGGTCGGCTGCTACGGCGGCGAGCTGGACGAAGCGCTGCCGGACGCGATCCGTCGATTCCCGGCCGCATGGGTGACGTTTGGCGGGGTCAGCAAAACCGAACCCACCAGTACCAGTCGCCAGAAGTTCAAGGCGACCGGCCAGTTCGTCGTGATGGTGGGCGAGCGCAATGTGCGCAATGAGGCCGCCGGCCGCCGTGGTGGTCCGTCGTTGGGCGAGGTTGGCAGCTATCCGCTGGTCTACGCGGTGCGCCGGTTGTTGTCCGCCCAGGATCTCGATCTGCCGATCGACCCGCTGATGCCGGGCCGGGTGCGCACCCTCTACAACACGCGGCTGGAGAGCCAGGCGTTTTCAGTATTCGCCTGTGAGTTCCAGACCGCGTGGATCGAGGAGGCGCTGCCGCGCAGCCACTGGCCCAGCCCACCGGCGCCGGGTACGCCAGGCGCGGAGGCGGACCCCGACATGGTCTTCGTCAAACATCAGGGCAAGACCGGCCAGCCCGATCCGGACTGGCTGCGTACCGGCCTGAACTACCACCTGAACCCGGACGACGGCAAAGCCGATGCCCAGGATCTCCTCACCGGGAGCAACCCATGAAAGTCAAAGCCGCACCGGGCATCAAAGTGCCCAAGGAAGACAAGCCCCGCGAGTACATCACCGAGACCGACGCGGTCACGGTGTCGGACAGCGCCTATTACCTGCGCAGCGTGACCGATGGCGATCTGATCGTCGTCGGTGACGGTGACAAAAAGGACGCCAAGAAAGGAGCCGAGTGATGGCCAGCGCCAACATCAATTTCGACGGTATCCCGTCGAGCATCCGCAAGCCGGGCAAGTACATCGAGTTCAACACCAAGCTTGCAGTCCGCACGTTGCCGGGCAACCTGCAGCGCGTGCTGATGGTCGGCCAGAAAACCACCGCTGGCAGCCAGGCCGCGCTCGATCCGGTCGACGTGTTCAGCGACGAGCAGGCTGCAATCCTGTTTGGTCGCGGCTCCTATGCTCATCTGATGGCGCGGGCGGCGATCACGGCCAACCCGTACCTGCAGCTGACGATGATCGCTGTCGATGACGCGCCCGCCGGCGTGGCCGCGACCGGCACGGTGACGCTCACCGGCACGGCGACCGGCACCGGCGTGGTCAGCCTCTCCATCGGCACGCGTCGCGTCGACGTTGCCGTGGCCAGCGCGGATACGGCGACCAGTGTGGCTGCAGCCCTCAAGGCTGCAATCGACAAGCAGGCCGATCTGCCGGTGACGGCCGTCGTGGCTGCAGGCGTGGTTACGCTGACCGCCCGCCACAAGGGCGCGGCCGGCAACGGCATCAAGCTCAAGGCGGGCAGCAGTGCTGCAGGGGTGACGGCGACTGTCGTGGCGATGGCCAGCGGCGCGGTAGATCCCGACCTTGCGCTGGCACTGGCTGCCGTCGCGGGTGCCGGCCACCACATCGTGGCAAGTCCATTTGCCGACCAGGCCAGCCTGACGGCCCTGCGAACCCATCTGGAGTTCGTGTCCGGGCCGATGGAGCAACGTGGCGCGATCGGCACCTTCGGCTGGCCGGGCACACTGGCCACCGGTACGACGCTGGCCGGGCAGCTCAACAGCGGCCGGATCACCGGTGCGTGGCATCGCGGATCGGCCAGGCTGAGCTGCGAGATTGCCGCCGGCTACGCGGCGGTGCTGGCTAGCGAGGAAGACCCGGCCCGCCCGCTGAACACTTTGGAGATCAGCGGACTGGATGTCACCAGCCTGGTCGATCGGCCGATCCGGACCGAACAGGAAAATGCCCTCTACAACGGCCTGACGCCGCTGGAGGTCGGGCCGGGCGATCGCGTGCAGATCGTGCGAGCCATCAGCACGTACACCAAGGATGCCCAGGGCATCGACGACGTGGCGCTGCTCGACATCACGACCATCCGAACGCTCGATTACGTGCGCAAAGCGTGCCGCGAGCGGATCAGCCTGCGCTTCCCGCGCGAGAAGTTGTCCGAACGGACGCCGGCAAAGGTGCGCTCCGAGCTGCTCGACGTGCTGACCAAGTGCGAGGAGCTGGAGTTCGTCGAGGCCGTCGAGGCTAACAAGGCAGGCCTGATCGTCGAGCGCGATCTGCAGGACAACAACCGCCTCAACGCCAAGATCCCGGCGGACGTCGTCAACGGCCTGCACGTGTTCGCCGGTCGCATCGATCTGCTGCTCTAAGGAGAGTCTGAATGCTTCAGGAATATGCCGGTGCCGTCGTCCTCGAGGTCGACGGCAAGGAAGTCGAGGTCATCGACGTCAGCATCAACACCCGTACCGGCCGCAAGCTGGTCAAGACCATGAACAAAACCGGCCGCGCCAAGGGCTTTGCCAAGGGCATCGCCGAGTACGACCTGTCGGTGACCGTGGCGATCCCGCTGACCGGCGACCTCGACTGGGAAGCGATCGAGGGCGCCAAGCTGACGATCTATCCGCTCAGCCCCGGTGGCCAGCGCGAAAGCTATCTCGACTGCTTCAGCACCGAAATCGGTGACAAGTACAGCGTCGACAACGAAGCGCGCCGCGATCTCAAGCTGCAGGCGCTGCGCAAGGTGAAGGAGTAAGTCATGACTGAACAAGATTCGCTGCTTTATGGCGTGGAATACCCGCCGGAATCGGGCCAGTTGCACTACGACTTCGAGCTGCGGCTGCCGGTGATCGGCGACAACATCGCCGCGATCGAGGCGCAGGGCGTTTCGACCAACCTACGCCTCAACGTCGCAATGATGGCGCGCGGCTTGGTCAAACTGGGCGACATTCCGCCTGAAGAAATCACCTACGAGCTGCTCGAAAAAGGTCTCGTTGACGATGATTTCGACGTGCTGGCCGAAGCGCGGGAGAAGCTCAAAAAAAAGCGGATGCGGCCGAAGCCCAGCTTGCCGATTTCCGGCTTGCCGTCGTCGCCCTCGGCAAGCATGGCATCCCCGAATCCCGCGTCCTCGAACTGAACGCGGCGCAGTTTGAGGGCTATCTCGCCGCCATCCACCGCCTGAACGGCGGCAAGCCCAGGCCGGGTGGTGGCGAGCGGCGCCAGATCAAATCACAGCGCAAGAAGAAGCCCCGCTAATGGCCCGAAATCCCGAAGTAGCCCTGACGCTCAAGGCGCGTGATGAAGCGTCCCGCACCGTTGCACGGGTCATGCAGGACACCGAGCGGAATACCCAGCGTGCCGAAAAAGCCGTGGTCGGCTTGTCACGCGAAAGCCAGCGCATGGCGGGGGCGCGCGAACAGCTCGGTGTGCGTGCCGAGCGGGCGATCCAGCGCGAAATCAAACTGACCGAGGCCGCCTACAAGCGGCTGGCCAGCAGCGGGACGCTGTCGGCCAACGAGCAGTCGCGTGCCTACGAGGCGATGCGTCGTCATGTATCCGAATTGCGCCGCGAGATGGGCGGCGTCAGCCAGGCGCAGCGCGGCATGCTGGCCGGTGCCAAACAGCTCAGGGGCGCTGCTGCTGGCGTCGTCGGTGTCGCGGCAGGCACCGCCGTGGTGGCCAGCCCGGTCCTCCGTGTGGCCAGCTACGACATGCGCCTGGCGCAGATGTCGAATACCGCGTTCAACGACAAGGAAGTCAACGGCCGCACCCTGTCGACGGACGAGCAGCTGCAGCGTCGTCGCGATGGCAAGTCGCAACTGGAAGGCTATGTCCGCGCGGCAACAGTCGAAGGTGGCACGCGCGACGACAACCTCGCCGCGCTCGACAAGCTGATCGCACGGGGGATTTTCTCGCCGGAGCAGGCCGGTCAGTTGCTGCCGATGATCAGCAAGGCCGCGACCGCTGCCGGCTCGTCCTCGGAAGAAATGACCGGGGTGGCCATGTCGGCGGTGCAGAACGCCAAGATCCCCGTCGACCAGATCCCGAAGGCGCTGGGTATGGCGCTGCGCGCTGGCCAACTGGGCGGTTTCGAGCTGAAGGACATGGCGTCGTGGCTGCCGAAGATGCTGGCCATGGGCGGATTGTCCGGTCTGCGTGGCACCGATGGTTTGGCCTCGGTGTTGTCGGCCAGCCAACTGGCTGTGACGGCTGCAGGCAGTAACGACGAGGCCGGCAACAACGTCGTCAACTTCCTGCAGAAGATCACCTCGGCCGACACGGCCCAGGACTTCAAGAAGCTGAGCGCCCGCACGATGGGCACCAAGCAGAAAGGCGAAGCCGGCATCGATCTGTACGGCACACTGGCCAAAGCCCGCGAGGAGGGCACGGACCCGGTAGAGGCATTCACGCGCCTGGTGCGCAAAGTCGCCGAGAGCGACAAGGAATTTTCCCGGCTGCAGCGCCTGGCCAGCGCGGCCAAGGACGACAAGGAAAAATCGGCCATGTACGGCAGCATGGCCGAGATCCTGCAGGCGCGGGGCGTCGGCAAAACGATCCAGGACCGGCAGGCGATGCTTGCGCTGCTGCCGATGCTGTTCGACCCGAAAGCCTACAAGGACATGAAAGCGTCGATCCTGCTGGGCGGAGAGCAGGATGTCGACGTCAACCAGCGCTTCATCAAGGAACAGGCCGGGTTCAAGTTCCAGCAGACCCAGAACACCTGGGAACAGGGCCAGTACGACGCCCTAGGCAAATTCGGCAACGCCGTTGGCGACATCGCCGGCAAGCTGGCCGAGTACGGTAACGCCTATCCGGGCCTGACCGCATCGCTGACCGGCGCGACGACGGCGGTGACGGCCTTGGCTGCGGCCGCCGGTGCTGCCGCCATTCCGATGCTGCTGATGGGACGCGGTGGCGTGCCCGGTATGCCAGGTGGTGCGCCCGGCATGGCGCCCGCAGCGGCTGGCCCGGCTGCGCGTGCCGGCATGGTGGCCGGGGCGCTTGGCATCGCAACGGCAGCCACGGCCGTGGCCAACTTCAACACCGACGAAGAACTGGATGAGTTGAAGAACGGCGACGCCAGGATGAAGGCGTTGCAAGAGCAATACTCGCCGGAGGTGATCAAGGCGGCACGCAAGCGCTATCAGCCCTGGTATCAGTTCGGCGATGGTTACGCCGCCGAGAACGAGCAGTGGATCAAGCAATATCAGGCTGACGAAGCCAGAACCAAGCAGCTGTCGCCGCTCGTGACACAGCGCAACGCGCCCAGCAGTGCGGCACCGATTCCGCAGTCGGATATGGTCCAGAACGCCATCAACGCATCGACCAAGCTGGATATGGCTGCCGTCGCGATGCAGCAGACCTTCAGCCAGCCGATCCCGATCAAGGTCACCGTCGACGTACAGAACGGCAATATCGTTGCCGCCGTCAACGCGGCCAACGCCCAAGACGCCCGGAGGCGCTGATGGCCTGGAAAGATAACCTGCTCGATGCCTCGTTCCGTGGTGTGACTTTCGATTGCTTGCGCACGCAGGATGCTGTCGAACGCGGCTACGAAAGCCACGAATATGCCTACCTCGACGGCGCCGACATCGAGGACCTCGGCCGCAAGGCCCGCCGCATAACCCTGTCGGCTGTGTTCTACGGCAACGACTATGAGACGCGGCTGCAGGCTTTCGTCCAGGTGCTCGATCAGGCCGGTGCCGGCGAACTGATCCACCCGGTGTTCGGCAGCATCAAGGCCGCTCAACTGGTCAGCTACCAGTTGGGCCACGATGCCGAGTCGCCGGACTTCTGCACGGTCGAGCTGACCTTCGTCGAGGCGACGCCTGGCAATCCGTTTTTCGTGCAGCAGTTGCCCGTTCAACAAGCCGAGGCCGTTAAACAGGTCGCCGAAGCTGCCCAATTTAACGGAATCGAAGCCTTTGCCAGCGCGATCGACAGCCTCAGCGATGCCAAGGGCAATCTATCGCGCCTGAACGCCTTGCGCGAAGTGATGGCGGGGACGCTGGGGGCGATGCGCAGCCAGGTGCAGGGCATGGCCGGTGGCACGCTCGACCTGATCGACTACCCGCGCTCGTTCGCCGCTGATGTGATGGGCTTGGTCAGCGGCATGGCTGACTTGCGCGGCTTCGACGTCGGCGTCATCCAGTCGGACTGGAAAAGCCTGGTCGGCCAATTCGGCGACCTCGTGCAGTTGCCAGGCCGGGTGACGGCAGGCGCTACCACCGCGACGGATTACTCGTCCGGCGGTTCGGGTTCAGCTCCGGGCGGCGACGGCGGCAGCGTGGTTGGCGTCAAACCGATTTCGGCACAGCCGGCCGACGTCGCACTGGTGACAACACTGGTCCAGGTCGCGGTGGCCACCACGCTGGCCGAGACCGCGAGCGACATCCTGATTCAGGAAGCCGAGCAACCGACACTGGCGCCGCAGGAGATCGAGCAGATCACCAACGACGTGCGCGACAACGTCCAGCAGGCGATCGATACGCACCGCGAGCAGTTCGACATCGAGGCCGCCCGGCCCGTGACCGAGGCGCTCAAGGACACGGCGCTGGGCGTGCAGGAGGCCGCGATCGCGGTGATCGATGCCAGACCGCCGCTGACCCAGCGCACCGTCGAGGCGCCCGGCAATTTGCACCTGGTCGCATTCCGCTGGTACGGCGATTACACCCGCGCCCAGGAACTGGCCCGGCTCAATCCCAAACTGATCAACCCCAACGCCCTGAAGGCCGGAGACGTGCTGTATGCCTACGCCCGATAACACGGTCAGCCTGCTGATCGGTGGCAAGGTGCACAGCACCTGGACCAGCTACGAGATCGACTCGGATCTGTTGATCCCGGCCGATGCCTGGCGTGTTGGCCTCGGTCTGCCCAAGGGCGAATTCCCGCCGGCCGTGGCCGAAGGGGCCGCAGTCCAGGTGCGCATCGGGCGCGACACCGTACTGACCGGGCGCATCGACGACATCAGTGATGCGATCGACAAGAACGGACATTCGCTGTCAATCAGCGGTCGCGATGGTGCGGCCGTGCTGACCGACTGCTCGTCGCCGATCTTCACCGCCAAACAGGTCACACTGGCCGAGGTCGTGGCGAACGTGGTCAAGCCGCTTGGCATCACCAAGGCCCGTATCGATGCCGACAAAACGTCAGCACGCGAGAAGGTCAACGTAGAGCCTGGCGATACTGCCTGGGACACCTTGGTGCACGCGGCTGAAGCGAACGGGCTGTGGCCGTGGTTCGACCCGGACGGGACGCTGGTGATCGGTGGTCCGGACTACAGCAAGCCACCGGTGGCCACGCTGATCGTGCGTCGTGACGGCAAGGGCAACAACGTCGAGCGCCTGAGCCGGACGCGTAGCATGGCCGAGCGTTACTCGGAGATCACTGTGCTTGGCCAGGCACACGGCACCGCCGTGGAAAACGGCCGGCATGCGATCAAGGCCAGCGTGCGCGATCCGGCCGTGGCCACGCATCGGCCGCGTATTGTGGTCGACCATGACGCCGAGAACATCGATGCCGCTCGTGCCAGGGCGCGCAAGCTGCTGTCCGATTCTCGCCTGCGGGGCTTCACCTTGAGCGCCGAGGTGAAGGGGCACCGCACTAGCGACGGCGTGCTGTGGCAACCCGGCCAGCGCATCCACGTCATCAGCGAGCCGCACGAGATCGATGCCGTGTTCTTCCTGATGGCCCGCAAGTTCCGTGGTGGCCGTGACCAAGGGACGAAAACAGAGCTGACGCTGAAGGAGGACGGCGTTTGGGTGCTCGATGCCCACCCGCACAAGCGGGCCAAAAAGCGTGCGAAGGGTCGCACCAAGGGCGGTGACGTGCTGGAAATCGTCGATGTGGGCTGACGTCGACAAGCGCATCCGCCGTGCTATGGCAGGTGTACGCCAGGCATTTCGTGGGGTTATCACCCGCGTCAACAGCGGCCCGGCCGTGCAGCTCGCACAAGTCGACGGCTTGGCCGGCGAGCGCCTGCAGGACAACGAGGTTTTCCAGCACTATGGTCTGACGAGCAATCCACCGCCCGGCAGTATGGCCGTGATTCTGCCGGTCGGCGGCAAAACCAGTCACGGCATCGTGATTGCCACGGAGCATGGAAGCTACCGATTGCAGTCGCTCAAGCCGGGGGAGGTGGCCTTGTACACGGATGAAGGGGCCAAGATCGTGATGAAGCGCGGACGCCTGATAGAAACTGACTGTGACGTTTTCAAGGTCAACTGCAAGAGCTGGGAAGTAAACGCCAGTGACAAGGCGGACTTCAATACGCCGATGCTCACTGCCAGCCAACAGGTGACAGCTGGGGCGCAGATCAACGGCAACGGCGGTATGGCGATCAAGGGCGGGAGTGGCGCGCACGTTGAGGGTGGATTGACTACAACTCAAGACGTGGTCGCAGGTGGTACTAGCCTGATGCACCACACGCATCGTGGTGACTCCGGGGGCGTAACAGGGCCGCCAGAGTGATCTCGTTAATCCAGCTCATGTGTGGCATCAACACTGGGGGTTAATCTATGAGTCAAGCATCACCTGGAGAGGAATGGCAGACGTTGTGCGAGGAACACCGTGCAGCACGTAAAGCGCAACTTGCGGCCTTCACGTCCGTCAATGCCAAGTTTCTGGCTATTGGTGCCGGAACATCAACCGCAAACCCTACCCAAGATGAATCGATAGCGCTTGAAGCTGCATGGGAAAGGTTGCAGGACGTGCGGGCAAGAATGACGGCGTTTGTTAAAGCCCAAGTGGCCTAGCTTTTAGATAGGACTGAAGGCCGTCAGCTGATTGGCCGTAGCGACATGCCCCGACAATTCGGGGCATGGACGCTTTAATCGACCCGAAAACCGGTGACTACGCCGGTACCCGCACCGAGACGCTGGCCAATGCCGTGTACCTGCGGCTGATGACGCCCCTCGGCGCTTGGTGGGCTGACCGCTCCCTTGGGTCCCGACTGCACGAGCTGCAGCGCGAGAAGGATGTCAGCCGCGTGGCCATGCTGGCCCGCCAATACAGCGAGCAAGCTCTTGCACCGCTGACCCAAGACGGCCGTGCGAATCGAGTCAGCGTGACCACGGCACGCACGCAGCCAGGCTGGCTTGCACTCCAGATCGAAGTCGAAGACGCCAGCGGCCGCATCCAGCATTTCCAGCATCCGGTGCGGGTGGCCTGATGCCGTTCCTCGTCCCCACCTTCGCCCAGATCCGCGACGACCTGCTGCGCGACCTGAAGAATCAACTGCCCGAGGCCGACACTGGCCTGGACAGCGACTACTTCGTCCGTGCCTCCTCGGTGGCCAGCGCGGTCGAAGGGCTTTACCAGCACCAGGCATGGATCGTCCGGCAGATTTTCCCGGACACGGCGGACCGCGCGTATCTGGAGCTGCATGCGCGCGTGCGAAGGCTGAACCGCAAGCCGGCCGTGGCGGCCCAAGGGCAATTGCGCGTGACCGGTACGCCGGGCAGCGCCATCCCGGTGGGCACGAGTGCCAAGCGAAGTGACCAGACCTACATCACGACACAAGCTGCCGTGATCGATGCGAGCGGCGTGGTGAATGTCAGCGTTGCGGCCGTCGTGGCGGGACTCCAGGGCAACGCGCCGACCAACTCGGTGGCTGAACTGACTGCGGCTCCATCGGGCGTCACCAGCCAGGCTGCCCTAGTCACGATGACCGGCGGCGTCGACGAGGAAAGCGACAGTGAGCTGCTCGCGCGCCTGCTCGAACTGATCCGTCGGCCTCCGGCAGGTGGCAACAAGTACGATTTCCGGCGCTGGGCGTTGGCCGTGCCAGGCGTGACCAATGCCTATGTCTATCCGCTGCGTCGGGGCGTTGGCACTGTCGACGTGGTGATCACGGCAGCGGGCGGGCTTCCGGCGCCAGACACGATCACCGCCGCGCAAGCCTACATTGACGACGTCCGGCCGGTGACAGCCAAGAACGCGGCGGTCATTGCTCCGACGATCAAGACGGTGCCCGTCACCGTGGCAGTGACGCCCATGCCGGGCTACACCGTCGCCACGCTCACGCCGGCAATCACGGCCGCCGTGACGGGCTTTTTCGACGGCATCGCTCCTGGTGATCAGTTGATCAAATCCAAGCTTGAGGCGCTGATTTCCGATCTGCCCGGTGTTGCTGATCGACAGGTCAGTGCCCCGGCCTCCAATGTGACCGCAGTGATCGATGCGGCGAAGGTCGAGTGGCTGCGAGTCGGCGCGATCACCGTGGGGCTGCTGTGATGGCCGCGCACGCCGGACTGCTGGCGTTGCTGCTGCCGCCGGTGAGCTACGCGCCGACCGGGTCACGAATTGCCGCAGAGCAAGCGGCCGAAGGCGCGCGACTTGATGCCGTCCAAGACTCGGCCACTCGCGTTGCCGGGGGTGTGACCGTGTTCGATGCCCGAACGCTGCTAACCGACTGGGAGCGTGTCTGCGGGATCACAGCGCCGGCCGGCGCCGGTTATCAGCAACGTCAGCAGGCCGTGCTCGCCAAGCTGGCCGAGACCGGCGGGCTATCGATCCCGTACTTCATCCGCTTGGCTGCCGGCCTCGGCTACACGATCACGATTACCGAGCCGCAGCCGTTTCGTGCCGGAACCAGCCGCGCAGGCGAAACGCTGTTTCACGGTGATGCGATCTGGTGCTGGCGTGTCAACGTCAGTGGCGGCAGCAACGGCTTGCCGTATCGATTTCGGGCAGGCCAATCGGGTGCGGGTGAGCGCTTGCTGGCATTCGGTGATCCAGTGCTTGAGACGATTTTCAATGACCTGAAGCCGGCGTGGACCTACGTCGATTTCGCCTACTTGGGGAGCTGAGATGCTGCCGATTCAAACACCCGACAGCCTCTTCCACGACGGTAATCCGTCTACTGCGACGCTGGGGACGCCGGTCACTGCTGATTGGCTCAATGCGGTCTACGCCGAGATCATGGCGCCTGCTGTGGCGATAGGAATTCCGGCTTCGTCGTCCAATGACAATCTGTGGCAGGCGTTGCTCCAGAAGTACTCCAAGTACGCGCTGCTTACTGGTGCCAACTTCATTGGCTCCGTGTCTGGGCCGACGCCTACGGCTGGCGACGCG
This sequence comes from Jeongeupia chitinilytica, assembly GCF_014652315.1. Taxonomy (GTDB): domain Bacteria; phylum Pseudomonadota; class Gammaproteobacteria; order Burkholderiales; family Chitinibacteraceae; genus Jeongeupia; species Jeongeupia chitinilytica. The sequence goes on from NZ_BMYO01000005.1 coordinate 310,635, forward strand.
AGTACAAAGCTGGCCACAACCGAGTTTGTATCTGCGCGGATAGGCTCCGCCGGCAGCGTCAACTTCCGTAACCGGATCATCAACGGCAATTTCGACTTCTGGCAGCGCGGCACGACATCCGCCCCTGTAACCTCGTCCAGTTATCTGGCTGACCGTTTCCTGGCCTACGTCCTAGGCTCAACAGTCACGCCCAGCCAACAGGCATTTCCCCCCGGTCAGACCGAAGTTCCGGGAGAGCCGACCTTCTTCCATCGCGCCGTTGTCGCCTCAGTTGCAGGCGCAAACAACTTCGTAACCATTCAGCAGCGCATCGAAAACGTCCGCACACTGGCCGGTAAACCGGTGACGCTGAGCTTCTACGCCAAGGCAGATTCGGCCAAAAACATTGGTGTTGAGCTGTACCAATCCTTCGGGTCGAGCGGGTCTGCGCAGGCCAGCGGGCTGGTAAAACAACAAGTCGCGCTCACGACGGCATGGAAGCGGTTCACGGTTTCGGGGGTGCTGCCAACGATGTCCGGAAAATCCATCTCCGGCGGGAATGACTACCTGTCTGTCGTCTTGTGGCTGGATGCCGGTGTTACGAGTGCAGATCGATCGTCGAATATCGGTCAGCAATCCGGCACGTTCGACATTGCCCAAGTGCAGCTTGAGGAAGGTTCGGTCGCGACGCCATTCGAGCAACGACCTGCACCAGTCGAGTTGGCGATGTGCCAGCGGTATTACGAGAAGAGCTTCCGAATTAATGTAGCCCCTGGCGTCGCTAGTATCGGCGACATCAGCACTGGTTCTGGCGCTGGCGTTCCAGCGCTGTATTTCCCGGGCAACTCCACAAGATTCGCAGTAACAAAACGAGAAACGCCAGCCAAAACGGTAATCAATCACGTAACAGGGGCTTTAGGGTCTATCCGGTCAGGGTCTGTCGATTACCCCGGTACTGCTCTAGCTGATGGCGGGCCGGGCTCCATTTTTGTTCAGTTTTCATCCGCGCAAAACATCCCGCAAACACAAGTCATCTATTACGGATGGACTGCCGATGCTGAACTTTGATCCGAACGGGAGCCGATCATGACTGCATACAAACTTACCCAAAACACGGACGTAGTCATCCGACTTGAAGACGGAACCAGCATCCCTCGCGGCCATCGCTGGTGGGACGACTACGAAGCATGGATCGCCGAAGGCAATACGCCCGAAATGGCAGTTGGGCTTGATTCGCTGCGGGATCAAGCGCTCGCCACGCTGCCCGGCTGGGAGCTTACCGAACGGGCCGCCAGCCTCGATCATGCCAGCCATCGCTGGCGCACCACGCCAGAGGCACTGCAGGACATTCGCGACGCGCTGCTCGCCGGCATCGTTCCCGGCAACGTCTGGGTGGATGCCGATCGCGCTGCGGTGCCGACGACGCTGGCGCAGCTTCAGCAGCTATGGGCCGCCTGCGTGACCCGCGGTGCCGAGATCTACCAGCGCCGCCTTGCGATGGAATCCGACATTGCGACGATGACCCGAGAACAGCTTGAATCGTTCGTGCCGGGCTGGCCAGCACAGTAAACAAGACAGTGACCGGGTGGGTGCGCTAACACCCACCCGGACAGCTGACCCGCAGTCGTAGCCTGCAAGCCAACCCAAGACTGCCGCCTTCGGCCGAAAGCGCCGGCAGTTTAGCGGTTTATTTGGCACTTGCAGAATGAAATCTAACGCGCACGAAATCCGCTGCGGCCATTGCGGCCGCAAACTGGCCGAAGGCCAATACACCCTCCTCACCATCAAGTGCCCACGTTGTCGGGCCTTGAATCATCTGAAGGCCGAGAGCCTCACACCAGTGCGCCAGCGAGCGCCCACACCAGGAGCGAATCATGGACGCGAGTCCGATCATTCCCTGGCTGGGCGGCAAACGTCGCCTGGCTGAAAAGCTGTTCCCGCTTTTTCCGCCGCATGAGTGCTACGTCGAACCGTTCGCCGGTGGCGCGGCGCTGTTCTTCATGCGGCCAGTACCGGCCAAGACCGAGGTGCTCAACGACATCAACGGCGAACTGGTGAATCTATATCGGGTGGTGCAGCACCACCTGGACGAATTCGTTCGGCAACTCGGCTGGATGCCCAGCGCCCGTCAGGTGTTCAAGTGGGAGCAGGAGAAGGCACCGGAGACGCTGACTGACATCCAGCGTGCGGTTCGTTTCTATTACCTGCAACAGCATTCGTTCGGCGGCAAGGTGCAGGGGCAAACCTTCGGCACGGCAACGACCGCGCCAACCACCAACCTGTGCCGCGTCGAGGACAACTTGCGCGCCGCCTACCGGCGCTTGGCCGGTGTCTACATCGAGCACCTGTCGTGGCAGGACGTCGTCCAGCGCTACGACCGTGCCCATACCTTTATCTATTGCGATCCACCGTACTGGGAGACCGAGGGTTACGGCGTGCCGTGGGACTTCGACAACTATCTCCAGATGGCCGAGTTCATGCGGACCTGCAAAGGCAAGGTCATGGTCAGCATCAACGACCACCCGGCGATCCGCGAGGTATTCGACGGATTCTGGATGGAAGGACTGGATATCAAGTACAGCACCGGCAACACACACGGCGCGCCACAGACCAGCCGTGAGCTGGTGATCTGCAACTGGGGGCCGACTATGATGGGCGGTTTGTTTTAGTCAAAAAGGAGGGGATATGCGGAAACCAACGGTATTCGAGTTTGGCGTTGGTGCCTCGTTGTTATGGATCGTAGGCGGAGTGCTGCTGGCGTGCTCTTCGCTGGCAACACGTCCCGTGACGCTGGATGGATGGGGGAACGTGCTTGCAGGCTTTTTCTCCCCCGTTGCGTTCCTTTGGTTGGTGCTTGGTTACATCCAGCAAGGCCAGGAGTTGAGGCAGAACAGCGAGGCACTGAGGTTGCAAGCCGAAGAGCTGCGGAACACCGTTGAGCAGCAGCGGATTATGTCCGAGACCCAGCAACAACAGCTTTTGCATGAGCAGCAGCAGGCAGAACTGGCTGCGCGAGAAAAACGTGCGGCATCGAGGCCAAATTTTCAAATTCGTTTCATCAGCGGCTCAGGCGATAACTCTGGTTTTTATGCCGATTTCACGATCGTGAACCGAGGTTCTGGCGCAGCTGAGGTAAGGGTGTCGACCGATGTGCCTGGGATCGACGCGCAGCCCCCGAGATTCGCTTTCGTTGGCACAGACGATACGCGCGATCTTCGATTTCGTTCGACGACTGGCCGCCATGCCTTCAGTTTGATCCTCAGTTACATAGCTGCCGATGGTGTAGAGGGCGAGCAGCGTCTGCAAGTCTCCAAAGAGGTGTTCATATACCAAGAAGAGGCAGCAACCTACCACGGGCCGACCTAAGCGCCGTGCCAAAACATTCGTGAATCCAGGGAAGGGGGGGGCGTGACAAAAGTGGTGCCAATCGGTGCCAAAAATCTCGCGGCGCTACAGGTGATGGGGCACCAGCTGGCCACCATGGGCGGTACGGCTTGCAACAGCCGGTCCCTCCCTGTGATCGGGCAAATCTTCTAATCAATTGAATTTGAAGGTGTTTTGTTGCTGGCACGCGAATTGCGATGCATGACCCGGTTTGTCACTCACGCGCTCCCCGAACGAGGGAGTCGCAGCATCCGATTCATGCTTCAGGGAGCCACTACAAGATGCAACATCCCCGTCAACGCAAACTGGCCGTGCTGATGGCACTCGGCTTTGCCGGCGCGTTTTCCGCACCGGTCCACGCCCAGGACACCACGAGCAGCGCCAAAAACCCCGATGGCGTCGAGCTGTCGTCGGTCGTCGTCACCGCGCTGCGGCGCGAGCAGGGCATTCAGGACGTGCCGGTCGCGGTGACCGCGCTCGGCGGTGCCGAAATCCGCAATGACGAACTGCGCACCGTCAACGACATCACCCGCTACGTGCCCAACTTCAACGGTCAGTCGACCGAGGGACGCGAGCGGCCGCGCTGGTTCCTGCGCGGTGTCGGCAGCAACGATCCGTCGCCGACCTCGCTGAGCCCGATCGGCTTCTATCTCGACGACGTCTACCTGAACAACGTCTTCGGCCAGGGCGTGCCGCTGTTCGACCTCGACCGGGTCGAGGTGCTGCGCGGTCCGCAAGGCACGCTGTGGGGCAAGAACACCATCGGCGGCGCGATCAACGTGCTGTCGAAAAAACCGGGTTTCGATACCGACGGCTACGCCAAGCTCGGTTTCGGCAACAACCGCAGCAACGTGTTCGAAGGTGCCGTCGGTACCCCGCTGGTCGACGAACGACTGGCGGCGCGCGTCTCGGTCTACCACGAGCAGGGCGACAGTTCGATCACCAACGACTACACCGGCGAGCAGTTCGGCAGCTTCAAGGACAACGCGGTGCGGGCGCAGCTGCTGGCGCTGACGTCGGACGATTCCGACCTGCTGCTGAACGTGCATGCACGCAAGTACACCGGTGCGGGCAACCCGTGGCGCAGCACCGGGATCTTCAACGGCAAGGATCTGTACGGCTTCAAGGCGTCGTCCGATGTCGACCACGTGGCGCTGAACGCGCAGTCGGGCGACGAAATCGAAACCCGCGGCGCGGCGCTGACCGGGCACTGGGCGCTGCCGCAGGGAATCACGCTGACGTCGATCACCGGTTACGAGCGCGTCGACCGCGAGTTCTTCGGCGACAACGACGCGTCGCCGAACGAGGTCGCGCGCGGTCACAGCAATCTGGGCTCCGGCCAGTGGTCGCAGGAATTCCGGCTGACCTCGTCGCCGAAGCAGACGCTGACGTGGATCGCCGGCCTGCATCTGTTCGGCGAAAACCTCGGCTCGGATGCGCAGACCGGCACGCTGGCCAATGGCCCGAAAGGTGCCGCGGGCACGGCCTACCAGCGGACCTGGTTCAATCAGGATACCGACAGCCAGGCAATCTTCGGTAGCGCGACGTACAACGTGACCGACCGCTTCAACGTGACCGCCGGCCTGCGCTGGACGCGCGAGCGCAAGCAGATCGACCTGCACGGCGTGACGGCCAAGCCGGGTATCGCGCTTGGCGATTCGGGCAACTGGTGGCAGCAGGGCAGCAACGGCCTGCCGGTGACGCTGTCGCAGCAGCAGGACAACACCTGGTCGGCGCCGACGTGGGACTTCTCGCCCGAGTACCGCCTCAGTGACGACGCGCTGGTGTTTGCACGCATCGCCCGCGGCTTCCGTTCCGGCGGCTACAACACCGGCGCCGACAGTGATGCGTCGTTCAATACCGTCGACCCGGAATACCTGACCGAGTACTCGATCGGCTTCAAGAGCGCATGGTTCGACAAACGGCTGATCTTCAACGCCACAGCGTTCCATTACGACTACAAGGACATTCAGGTGTTTGCGCTGGCGCCGTCGGCACTGGGTACCGGCGACAGCGTCGCAACCCTGTCGAACGCCGGCAAGGGCCGGGCCGACGGGCTCGAACTCGAGTTCAAGGGCCAGCCGACCCGTGCGCTGAGCCTGTACACCAACCTCGGCTTCCTGCGCACCAAGTACACCGAGTTCGACAACGTGCCTTGGGCGGTCGGCAACTCGTTTGCCCGTGCGCCGAAGACCACGGCCGGCTTCGGTGGCGACTACCGCGTGCCGCTGGGTGACGGCGCCATCTCGCTGGGCGGCGACCTGATCTACCGCGCCAAGGAGTACTTCAGCGCCACGCGTCAGACCGATCCGAACCTGTGGCAGGACGGCTATACGCTGATCAACGCGCGCTTGGCCTACTTCGCGCTCGGCGACAAGTACAGCGTCACGCTGTGGGGCAACAACCTGTCCGACAAGCAGTACAAGAAGCTCGGCCTCGTGCCGTCCTACGGCGCCTACCAGTCGCTGTGGGGTGACGAGCGCACCTTCGGCCTGACCTTCACCGGCAAGCTCTGAACCGCGTCGCCGCCGGGCCGTCATGGCCCGGCGGGCGCGGACCGATCTCCGCGGCCGGCAACCGGCCGCTGCATGGAACTCCCCATGAAAATCCTCCTGTTGGCATTGGCGCTTGCCGGTGCCGCGCATGCCGGCCCGTGGTCGGCGCTCGATGCCGATATCGAACGGATCGATCCGCAAGTCGTCGCCTGGCGGCACGACATCCACCGGCATCCGGAGCTGGGCAACCGCGAGTTCCGCACCGCTGCGCTGGTTGCCGATGCGCTGCGGCCGCTCGGCTACGCGGTGACAACCGGTGTCGCCGGCACCGGCGTGGTTGCGGTGCTGCGCGGCGACCATCCCGGGCCGACCGTGGCCCTGCGTGCAGAACTCGATGCGCTGCCGGTGACCGAGCCGGCAGGCCTGCCTTTCGCCTCGACCGCGCGCAGCACCTGGAGTGGCCGCGACGTCGGCGTGATGCACGCCTGCGGCCACGACGCGCATGTGGCGATGGCGCTCGGCGTCGCCACCCTGCTGGCGCAACGGCGCACGCAACTGCACGGGACGGTCAAGCTGGTGTTCCAGCCGGCCGAGGAAGGCCCGCCCGACGGCGAGGAGGGCGGCGCGGCACTGATGATCAAGCAGGGCGTGCTGGCCGATCCGAAGCCGGACGTCTTCTTCGGCCTGCACGTCGGCCCGGGGCCGTCGGGCAGCGTGTCGCTGAGTCGCGAGCGCGTCACCGCCGGTTCGGACACCTTCGTCACCCGCATCATCGGCCGGCAGACGCATGCGGCGTTTCCGTGGGCGGGGATCGATCCGGTGACGCTGGCGGCGCAGGTGGTACTGGCGTGGCAGACGATTCCGAGCCGGCAGTCGGACCTGCAGGCGCAGGCCGCGCCGGTGATCAGTGTCGGCCGGATCGACGGCGGCGTGCGCCAGAACATCATTCCCGAAGCCGTGACGCTGGAAGGCACCGTGCGCACGGTCTCGCCAGCGCAGCGCGAGGCGGTGCTGGCGCGGCTGCAGCAGACGGCCGGCAGCATTGCGGCCAGTGCCGGCGGGCGGGCCGAAACGCGGATCACCGAAGGCTATCCGTCCGGCCACAACGACCCGGCGCTGGTCGATCGCTACCTGCCGGTGCTGCGCACGCTGGCGCCGGATGGCCGGGTGACGTTGGGGGCGGGCAGCTATGCCGCCGACGACTTCGCCTATTTCTCCCGCGCCGTGCCGGCGCTGTTCGTCGGGCTTGGGGTCACCCCGCCGGGCATCGCGGCCGGCCGCGCCGCGCCGAACCATTCGCCGGATTTCGTCGTCGACGACGCGGCGCTGCGGGTCGGTGTGCGCGTGCTTGCCGGGCTGATGCTTGACACCCTCAGGGCTGGTGGTGAGTGAGGTGGTGATGCACCACCACCCCGTCACCAGCTGGTTGTCGCGTGTGCAGCAGCATCCGGCTTGGGTGGGGTTGCTGGTCCGGTCATGACTTGAAAATTTCCTTTTAAAACATTGGTGTGTGGCGGTTTTCGTGTGCTGGCACGGTTGCTGCTAATTACTGGTTCAAAGCCCCATGGGCGATCACTCATCACAAGGATCCACGATGTCCCTCGATTTCCTCTGGCGCCTGCCGCAGCACGGTGACGGCCGTCGCGCCCACGATCTGCACACTCGCGGCGAATGGAATCGCCAGACCGGTTCGCGCGTTGCGCCGAAGGTCGACAACGACGATTTCGGCTACATCGACTATCTGGCGCAGGTGGCGCGCGCCGCCGAGATCAACGGCTTCCACGGCGCGCTGATCCCGATCTTCCGCATGACCGAGGAGCCGTGGGTCGTGGCAGCGGCACTGGCGCGCGAAACCCGCCGCCTTCGGTTGCTGATCGCGCTGCAACCGCATTTCATCCAGCCCGCGTACGCGGCGCAGATGTCGGCCAGCCTGCAGCGCATTTCGCGCGGCCGGGTCGAGTGGAACGTCATCAGCGGCGGTGATCCGGTTGCACAGCGCGGCTACGGCGATTTCAGCGCCCACGACGAGCGCTATGCGCGCACCGAGGAATTCCTCGACGTCGTCCGCGGCGTGAGTGCCGGCGCGCCGTTCGATTACGACGGCAAACACTATCGCGTCGAAGGCGGCGGCCTGCTGCATCCGCTGGATGCCCAGCCGGTGCCGCAAATCTATCTGGCCGGCGCCAGCGACGCGGCGATGCGCGTGGCCGGCAAGCATGGCGACATCCACCTGACCTGGGGCGAGCCGCTGGCGAAGCAGCAGGAAGTGATCGACAAGACCCGCCGCACGCTCGACGCGCTCGGCATCGAACGCGAAATCCGCTTCGGCATGCGCATCGACGTGCTGGCGCGCGAAACCGAGGAGCAGGCATGGGCCGAGCTGCGGCAGATGCATGCCACGGTGAGCGATACGACGCGCGGCTTCGGCTTCGGTGGCCAGCGCGGCAAGTCCGAATCGGTCGGCGCTGCGCGGCAGCAGGCGCTGCACGGCGGCAGCCAGCAGTTCGACGACCTGATCGTCGGTCCCAACATCTGGGCCGGCATGTCGCAGATCCGCGGCGGCCCCGGTTGCGTGCTGGTCGGCAGCCACGAGCAGGTGGCCGAGCGGCTGGCCGAGTACGTCGACATCGGCGTCAGTTCCTTCATCCTCGCCAGCAATCCGCACCTCGAAGAAGCGTACCGCGTCGGCGAGGAAGTGCTGCCGCTGGTGGCACAGGCGGCCCGCCGCAGCGTGGCGCCGACACCGCTGGCCGAAGTGGCCTAGGGGGAGACGATGAGCATCGACACACTCTGGTACACCCGCTGCCCGGTGCCGACACCGCTGGGCATCGCCTTCCAGCAGGGCTGGCTGCAGCAGGCCTTCAGACCCGACGGCATCACCGTGCGCTCGCTGCAGGAAACCGGCGACCCCGCGCTGCGCGAATCGCATTTCGATCACACGCTGGCGCACTCGTTCCGCCAGGGCGGCAACATCCCGGCGATCTGGGCCCGTGCGCGCGGTGCGACCACGCGGGTGATCGGCCTGTCGTGGACCGACGAGTTCCAGGGCATCGTCACGCTGCCGGGCAGCGGGATCGCGGACATCGCCGGGTTGCGCGGCCGGCGGCTGGGGCTGCCGAAACACGAAATCAGCATCGATTTCACGCGTGCCGCCGCGCTCAAGGGTTACGAGAGTGCGCTGGCCCTCGAAGCGATCGGCCTGCATGAGGTCGAGCTGGTCGACCTGCGCGATCCTCCACCGAATGAAGCGGGCGACCAGCCTGTGTATCCGAGCCCCTTTGGCGGCAGCCGGCGCCACGGTTATCTGAACGAGGTACAGGCGCTGCTGCGCGGTGACGTCGATGCGGTCTTCGTCAAGGGCGTGCTCGGCCTGCAGACCGTGCACATGCTGGGCGCGCATGTCGTCACCGACCTCGGCCGACACCCGGACCCGCTGGTGCGCAACGGCAACGGCACGCCGCGCACGCTGACGGTCGACCAGGCGCTGATCGATGCCCGGCCGGATCTGGTTGCACGCTTCCTCGACCAGGTGGTCGCCGCCGGTCACTGGGCTGCTGCACACCCGGACGACGCGGTCGCCTACATCGGCCGCGAAACCGACGCGTCGGACGAGTGGGTGCGCTATGCCTACGGCCGCAGCGTACACACGCAGCTGCAGACCGATCTGGCCGCGACGTCGATCGCCGGGCTGAAAACCTTCAAGGATTTCCTGCTACGGCACGGCTTCCTCGCGGCCGACGTCGACATCGATGCCTGGATCGACCCGGCGCCGCTGGCCGCGCTGGCCGAACACGCGCGTCGGATTTCCGCATGACCGGGAGAACGCCATGACCAGTGCCGAACTGGCGACCGGCTGGGGCCGTGCCCCGCGTCGCGCTGCGCAACGGAATGCCGCACTGCGACCGGCACCGGCGGTTCACCGGGTGGCCCCGGCAACGGTCGTGCTGCCCGACGAACCGGCCGCGCCGTACAGGATCTGGCTGACGCTGGCGCTGCTGGTTGCCGCCGTGCACTGGGGCGGCGCAGCGCTGCTGTCCGGGCAGAAAGCGCCGCCGCCGGCCATCGTGCCGGCCAAGGTGCCGCCGATCCGGATCGAGCTGGCCAAACCGCTGCCGCAGGCCGCCAAGCCGCTCCCGCAGCCGGCCAAACCGCCGGTGCCGCGTCCGCCGGTGCCTCAGGCCAGGCCGCAACCCCAGGTGGCAAAAGCCGCGGTGGTCACGCCGCAAGCTCGCCCGGTTGCCGTGCCGAACACGACGGCCGCTGCGCCTGCAGCCGATACGGTTGCCGTCAGCCGCGAGCCGGCACCGGCTGCCGCGCCCGCTGCAGCCGCCGAGACCGTTACCGAAGCCAACGGCTCGACCGCTTATTTGCACAACCCGGCACCCGATTACCCGCCGATGGCGATGAGCCAGGGTTGGGAAGAGAAGGTGCTGCTGCGGGTCTTCGTACTCGCCAACGGCAGCGCCGACCGCATCGAGATCAAGCAGTCGAGCGGCCGGAAGATGCTCGACGAGGCCGCGATCAAGGCCGTGAAACGCTGGGCCTTCGTACCCGGCAAGCGCGGCAGCGCACCGGTCGACAGCTGGGCCATCGTTCCCATCGAATTCAAACTCGCCAACTAGAGGTAAATCATGTCCGAATTCCTGACCACCCTGATCGTCGACGGCACCCTGTGGGCGCTGGGCGTGTTTTCGGTGCTGACCTGGTCGCTGATCCTGATCAAGGGCTGGCAGCACTGGCGTATCGCGCAGCAGGACCGCCGTTACGGCAAGGCGTTCTGGGCCGCCGCCAGCCTTGAGCAGGCTGCCGCACTCGATGACGCGACCGGCCCGCAGGCCCGGCTGGCGGCAAGCGGCTTTGCCGCGCTGCGTGGTAGCGATGGCACCGTGCACGATCTCGAACACAGCTGGGACCGGCAGGAGCTGCTCGAACGGCATCTGCGCCAGCAGATCCACAAGGAGCGCCGTTCGCTCGAAAGCGGACTGGCGGTGCTGGCGTCGATCGGCTCCACTGCGCCGTTCGTGGGCCTGTTCGGCACCGTGTTCGGCATCATCCATGCGCTGAGCGCGATCAGTCACGCGGCATCGGCCAGCATCGACGTCGTTGCCGGCCCGATCGGCGAGGCGCTGATCGCCACCGGCGTCGGCATTGCCGTCGCCGTGCCGGCGGTGCTGGCCTACAACTTCTTCCTGCGCCGCCTCAAGTTGGCCGGCGCCGACTTCGACGATTTCGCGACCGACTTCGTCAACCTCGCGCAGCAGAACGGCTTCCGCATCCGCCCGGCGGCCAACTCACCGACGGTGGTGCGCGGCGTGGCGTTCAAGGAGGTCGCAGCCTGATGGCCATCTCGACCTCCAGCCAGGGCGACGAAGTCCTCAGCGAAATGAACATCACGCCGCTGGTCGACGTGATGCTGGTGCTGCTCGTCGCCTTCATCGTCACCGCGCCGCTGCTGAACAACGCGGTCCACATCAACCTGCCCAAGACCGCGGCCACCGCCGCGCCGGCACCGGAAAAAGCCGTCACGGTCAGCATCGATGAACAGCAGCGCGTGTTCATCGACAAGCGCGAAGTGAAGGCCGAATCACTCGAAACCGAGCTGGCCGCGCTCAAGCGCGGCACTGCCGACATCAGCCTGAACCTGCAGGCCGACGAGGGCGTGGCCTACCGCCACGTCGCCAAGGCGATGGCCAGCATCGAGCGCGCCGGCATTACTCGGTTGTCGGTGCTGACCCAGCCGGGCAGCTGATCTCCTGACGGATACACCATGACGACCTCCACGACTTCCTCTCCCGATACGCTCTGGTTCACCCGCTGCCCGGTGCCGACACCGCTCGGTATCGCCGCCCATCTGGGCTGGCTCGACGACGCCTTCGCCGGTGAGCCGGTCCGCGTCCGGTCGATGCAGCAGGCCGGCGCCGATGCCGTCCGGCATGCGCATGTCGATCACTCGCTGGCCAATGCCTTCCGTCAGGGGGGCAGCATTCCGGCGATCTGGGCGCGCGCCGCCGGCGCCGACACCCGCGTGATCGGGCTGAGCTGGATCGACGAATCGCAGGTGCTGCTGGCGCTGCCGCAGGCCGGCATCCGCGACATCGCCGACCTCAAGGGCAAACGCATCGGCCTGCCGCTGCGCGCCGGCGAGCGCATCGACATTTTCCGGGCCGCCGCGCTGCGCGGCTTTGCCAGCGCGCTGTCGCTCGCCGGGCTGACGCTGGCCGACGTCGAGCTGGTCGATGTGCCGGTGAGCACCACGCCGATCGACGCCGAGCCGTTGCGCGCGCACTTCGCCAACCCGGGCAGCGTGACCAGCCGGTCGCTGTATGCGGCCGAGGGCAGGGCGCTGGTGCGCGGCGAGGTCGACGCGATCTACGCCAAGGGCTCGCTAGGCCTCGAAACTGCGCAGCTGCTCGGTGCGCGGGTGATCACCGACATCGGCTTCCATCCCGATCCGGCCATCCGCATCAACAACGGCTCGCCACGGCCGATCACCGTCAGCGCGGCGCTGCTGGCCGAGCGGCCGGATCTGGTCGACCGATTCCTGACCCGTGTGGTCGACGTCGACGGCTGGGCAAGGGTGAACCGCAAGCAGGTGCATTACGAACTCGGGCGCGAAACGAGCTCGACCGAGCCGTGGCTGCGGCTGGCGTACGGCGACGAGGTGCACCAGCGCTTCGGCACCGGCCTGCAGGCCGAGGCCATTGCTGCGCTGGGGCAGTTCAAGGATTTCCTGCTGGCGCACGGCTTCCTGCCGGGCGACCTCGACATCGACCAGTGGATCGATCCGGCGCCGCTGCAGCGTGTGCTGAACCGGACCGCCCGAACCCAATTGACGGACAAGACATGAAACGCAAACCGCTGTTGACCGCCGCACTGTCGGCACTGCTCGCCCTGCTGCCGGCCTTGGCGTCTGCCGCCGATGCGGTGCGCGAGGTCCGCATTTCGACGATTTCCTACGCCACCGGCGGAAAGACCAGTTACTCGGGCGTATCCGGGCTGATCGCGCAGCAGGGCGATCTGGAAAAAGCGCTGGCCAAGCGCGGCGTCAAGCTGACATGGGTGCCGGTGTCGACCGCAGCAGTCGGGCCGCAGATCAACGAGGCCTTTGCCAACCGGCGGATCGATTTCGCCGGTTACGGTGACTTGCCCTCGGTGATCGCCAATGCCTCGGGCATCAGGACCAAGCTGCTGGTGCCGGGCGGCACGTCGACGACGTATCTGGTCGTGCCGGCCAACTCCACCGCCAGGTCGATCACCGACCTCAAGGGCAAGCGCATCGCGCTGCACCGTGGCCGGCCGTGGGAGTTTCCGTTCCTGCAGCTGGCGCAGGCCAACCGGCTCGGGCAGAACGACTTCAAGCTGGTGAACCTGAACCCGCAGGCCGGCGCAGCGGCGCTCAGCTCGGGTAGCGTCGATGCGTTCTTCACGCTGTCGGACGCGTGGCTGCTGGTCGACAAGGGTGTCGGCAAGATCATCTGGAACTCGAAGCAGTCGCCGGAAAGCTGGCAGATGCGCGCCGAGCTGTGGGGCGCCAGCGAGTTCGTTGCCGCCAATCCAGCCATCTCCCAGCTCGTCGTCGACGCGTACGTGAAGGCGGCGCACTGGGCGTCGCTGGAGCAGAACCGCGATGCCTATCTCCGGCTGCAGTCGGCATCGGGCCTGCCCGAAAGCGTGCTCCGGCGTGATTACGACGGCGATGCGACCGCATGGAAGCAGCGCGCCTCGCCGCTATTCACCGATGCGCTCGCCGCGCATTACCGCGACGTGGCGCGCTACGCCAAGGGCGCGAAGCTGACCGGCAGCGATGTCGACATGCCGGCGACGTTCGAGCCGCGCTTCGTCGACGCTGCGCTCAAGTCGCTCGGGCTGACGCAGTTCTGGACCGATACGAAAGTGGCCCGCCAATGAATGCCGCCCGCGACGCCGGTGCATCGCCGCGCGGTTTCCTGCTGCACTTCGTGCTGCTGGCGATGCTCAGCGGCGCGACCATCGGCACGGCCAAGCTGGTGACGACGTTCTATGCGCTGCATCTGGGCGCCGATGCGGCGCAGGTCGGCCTGATCTCGGCAATGGAATCGCTGGGCATGGTGCTGGTGACGGTGCCGGCGGGCTTCCTGATCGCCCGCTTCGGCGCGCGGCGCGTGTATTTCATTGCCAGCCTCGGACCGCTGCTGCTGAACCTGCTGATTCCGTTCACCAGCATCTGGTACGCGATCGCGCTGACGCAGCTGCTGATCGGCCTGTGCATTCCGTTCCGGATCGTCTCGATGAACAGCGCCTTTCTCGAACACCTGAAGCACGCCGGCAGCAACCGGGCCGGCTGGTACCGGGCGGCACTGGTCGTCGGCATCGGCCTGTGTGGCCCGCTGGCGGCCGATCTGCTCGGCGCGCGGCTCGGTCATGTCGGCATTTTCGCCGTCGTCGCCGCGAGCTTTGCCGTCATGGCGATGTACGGCCATACCTTCCTGCCGGAAGCGCGGCCTTCGGTGGAGGCGCCGGCCGGGATGATTGCCGGTTTGCGCGACATGCTCCGCAGCCCGGAGATCGGCAACAGCTGCCTGATCGAAGTGCTGGCCGGGGCGACCAATGCGCTTTACGGCACCTTCATCGTCGTCGTGGCGATCCAGTCGCTGCACATGAGCAAGGCCGAGGCGCTGCAGCTGGTGATGGTGCAGGGCGCGGCATCGGTGCTCTGGTTGCTGGGGCTGGGCCGGGTGGTCGAGACGCTGGGTGCAAGGCGGGTATATCCGGCCAGTATCATCGCGGCGAGTGCCGGGCTGGCCTTGCTGGGGTTGGGGAGTGGCTTCGTGTCGCTGGCGATTGGCGCGGTGCTGATGAGCCTGGGGGCGGCGATGATCCACCTGCTGAACATGGGGCAGCTCAGTCGTCACCGGATGGACAAAAGCCGCATTTCCGGCCTGTTCAATCTGGCGTCGATGGCCGGGGCGTTTGCCGGCGCAATGGCCGGCAGCGTACTGAACCGCTGGTTGCCGATGCAGCAGGTGTTCCTTGCCTGGATTCCGCTGGTGCTGCTGACGGCGGTGGCGTGCCGCCTGCATGCCGGCCGCCATGCGGTGCGGGTCCGGCTGAATGCGGCGGGAGCCTGAGATGAACAAACCGAACGGATTCGTAGCCGTACAAACGATCAGCCTGCCGTGGCCGGTGCGCTGGCCGGCATGGCGATCGATCCTGCCGTGGTCGTCGCTGACCGTGCCGGCACTGCTGTTGCTGGTCTGGTCGGCGCTGTCGGCCAGTGGCTGGATTTCGCCGCAATTGCTGCCGTCGCCGCTGACCGTCGCCGACGCGGGTATTGCGTTATGGCAGGACGGCGAGTTGCAAGGACATCTGGGCGTGAGCCTGTCGCGGCTGGCGGTCGGCTTCGGAATCGGCGCGCTGGGCGGGTTGGCATTCGGCGCGGCGCTGGCCGTGTCTCGCAATGTCGAGGATTACGCTGGCGGGCTGTTCCACCTGTTCCGGCACATCCCGACGATTGCGCTGATTCCGCCTTTCATCCTTGCCTTCGGGGTCGGCGAGACGTTCAAGATCCTCATCGTCGTCAAGGGCGTGTTCTTCCCGGTGGCGATCGCCGCGCACGATGCGGTACGGAACATTCCGCGCGGCTACTTCGAGGTTGCGCGGCTGTACAAGCTGTCGCGGCCGGCCGTCATCCGCCACCTGCTGCTGCCGGCCACGCTGCCGTCGATCCTGACCGGCCTGCGCATCGGGCTGGACCGCTCGTGGATGCTGCTCGTCGTTGCCGAGCAGATCGCCGCCGAGAACGGCATCGGCCAGATGATGGAAATGGCGCGGCAGATCTTCCGTATCGACATCGTCATGCTCGGCGTCGTCCTGACCGGCGTGATCGGCTTCGCGCTCGACCGCAGCGTGCGTCAGCTCGAAACCCTGACCACGCGCTGGAAGCGCTGAGGAGGCGATGATGAGTCTTTTCGCAGAACGTTTACGCAAGGGCAAGCCGCTGGTGCTGCCGCTGCTGCTGCTCGTGCTGTGGCAATGGCTGTCCGGACAGGGACCGGCCTACGCCATGGTCTTCGTGCCGGCCGGGCAGATGCTGGCCGGCATCGACGAACTGCTTTCCAGCGGAGAGCTTGGCCATGCGCTGGCGGCCAGCGTGTCGCGGATGGCGCTGGGGCTGGTAATCGGTGCCGGGTCGGGATTTGCGCTGGCCGTGGCAACCGCATCGCTGCGGCCGCTCGACCGTGCGCTGACGCCGGTCCTGAACGCCGTGCGACAGGTGCCGCTGCTGGGCTGGGCGCCGTTACTGGGGCTGTGGCTCGGTAATGGCGAGCCGGCCAAGCTCTTTGTCATCGCCATGGCGGCCTTCTTTCCGACCCTGCTGGGTACGTATGAAGGACTGCGTGGCGTCGACCGGCGCTATCGCGAGCTGGCGGCGATCTCGAAGCTGTCGCCGTGGCAGGGCTTCGTGCAGGTGTCGCTGCCGGCGGCCAGCCCGAACGTGCTGACCGGGGTGTCGCAATCGCTGGCGGTGGCCTGGATGGCGGCCGTCGGCACCGAGCTGCTGTTTGCCGCCGGCCCGGGCCTCGGCACGCTGATGTTCACTGCCGAAACCGGTGCGCGCATGGATGTGGTGCTGGTGTGCGTAGCCGTGATCGGCGTGCTCGGCTACACGCTGAGCCGCTTGTTCGAATGGCTGGCGCGCTGGCTGCTGCGCTGGCGCGACGCGGTGTCGACCTGAGCGCCGCAGCCGTTTCCCATTTCCGCCTGAACGGGCACTGACGAATCAACAAGGAGCACATGATGTCGGACAAACACACCAATCCGCAGATCGAACTGGCGGACTTCATCGCGCAGGCGCAACGCGACTTCGCGCAGGCCAGCCGGGTGCTGCGCGAAACGCGCACGCTGTCGGCCACCAATACCTTCCAGGCGATCACCCGCGTACCCGGTCAGGACGCACTCGTGGTGCAGTCGGCGTCGGGCCCGTGGGACGACGACGCGGCCGAGCCGGCGGTGATCCGTTTCGACGGGACGCCGCTTTCCGGCAACGGCCGGCAGGGTGCCGGTGGCGCGCGCTACAGCGCGGTGTTCGCGCAGCGGCCCGAAATCGGCACCGTGATCCACGTGCATACGCCGTATCTGGGCGGCTGGGCCAGCGCCCACCGGGTACTGCCGATCCGCTATGCGCCGGCCCAGCGGGTGACGCTGGCACGCGAGATCCCGGTCTATATCGACCGGCGGCCGAGCGAAGCCAGCTTCATCCTCGACCGGATCGCCGAAAACCCGCACACCCCGGCCATTCTCGAAGCCAATGGCGGCGCGACGTTCTGGGGAACGGACATCCTTGCCGTGTCGAAATACATTCTGCTGCTCGAAGAAGCGGCGTACTTCCAGGGGCTGGCCGAGCAGCTCGGCGGCGGCAAGGAATTCGGCCCCGGCGTGCTGGAGCAGCAGTGGCGCATGGGCGGGTTGTATCCGGCAGCAGCGGGTTGAGTGAGCGGCCGAGTCAGGCTGTGCTCGACCACGGGCGGCATCCGGACGTTTCGCCGCCCGTATGTTTCAGATTGTGTTTTAAAATAGCGAACGACATAACAAGCTTATGACCACGGAGCTGGTCATGCGTGCGCAGGCGACTGGCCTACCGAACAATAAGTGACGGAAGCATACGGTCATACGTGTCTTGTGTGGTCGTCAGCTTTTCGGCCGAGATTACCATTAATTGTGTAATGGCTCGATAGTTGGAGTGGGAGGACTCGGGTTCAGTAGATAAATGCCTGCCTCACGCCGCAGCCTGTTCAAAGGTTTCGGAACTGACGCCGCTCGGATGGCTGCTAATTACAGCCTTTCTTTTCCAGTGCCCGCCTCGCAGCTGCAATCGTCGAATAGTTATTCAACGGCTCAAGGCAGCTGGTATCTTGCGACAAAAGCAATTTTCCACTCGCATCTTTATTAAAGCGAACCAGAAATGTCGTTTTGTACAGAGGGTCTGGAAAAGCAAGTAGGCCATTGGAAGCGCAGTCTTGCCCTGCCATGCATGTCCATCGACTGTCATAATAACTGGCCACGATTAGCATGCCATGCTTAACTGCTTTTGCAGGTGCCATTGCATGAACGTCAAAGCACGAAGGCTTGGCAACTATATAATCGGGTTGCGGTATTTTCAATGGCTGCACCGCAACTAGTTTGCTGTTTGAATCAAACACAAACAAATGGCATTCGGCAAAATTGACGATCGACTTAACGCACTCTGAGTCTCTCAGTGCTTTATCTGGAGGAGCGTCAACGCTACAAGCCGGCGGCGGGGTTGTATCCGACCGAAAAGCTTTGACATAGGAATAGAGAACGTCATGCTCATCCAATCGCCAAGCGTATTCTGTATGTGACGTCACAGCAGTTAGACCAACGTTGCTAGTTCTACCGTCCTCGTACAAATAAGGTGCGCCATTCTTAAGTACGTATGCATCAAGTTCGGATCGCTGAATTGAGCGTACATATTGTTCGGCCTTTTTGGGGCTGATCGCTTGCTCTAGTGTCAGTTGAGCATGCGCTGGGGCAGTGCCCATCACGGCGAGCAAAGGTAGAAGGAAAATCTGTTTCACACTGCACTCCCTAAATTAGATGATCGTAGGCATCTTTTGCGTATCGTCGTCGATTCAGTGCCGGACTGTCCGCCGCTGGACGATATGTGTTATCGGGTTGTCGACGTCCCAATTCACCTGCATTCACCTTAGCGGTGACACGGTCGATATGGTTGTCAGTAATCCCATCATCCGCAGGGTTCATGCATTCGTTAGCGGTCCAGAACCATACGGCAGAACGTAGAGAATATGGGAAATTCAATAGCTCGTCCGGGTTTGCCTCAAAATCCTGCCAGCCAGCTGACCAAGAGCCCCTATAGTCATTAGTAAAGCTACGGTAGTTCCCTCGGCCGGTGACTTGTTTTAAGCCTCTGCCCCGATACAGCCAGCCATCCCTCGGCTGATTATTGCCGTTGCGTCCTCCGTAGGCCTTATTTGCAATTGTTTCTTGATCGGCACGGCGGGTGATATTACCCCTCGCATCTTTTTCATAGCCGTCTTGATCCGCTTCTGCATGGTGTGCTGAGTAGTAGCTGAATTTACTCTTCAATACTGAGGGGGCGTAATTGAGATTTTCAGAAGTTGCGGCCATTGTAGCGCCTGCCTCTTGGCGGATTTGCCCAAGAAAATGCGCTTGTCGCAACGTCGAGTTCAGGAAGTGTTTCCCGGAGATCCTGTTCAGCTCATCAAGCACCTGTGTCAAATAGGCATCTGCAATGCCGTTGAAAATTTTCTTCAGGTCCTTTCTCTGTAACCAAACACATTTCCGAAGGAAACCAATATATTCTGCCGGATGTACTCTCCAATCAGCAGCGAGGTACTCTGCGGGGAGGTCGGTAAAACTCAGGGCGCGCAAATGTGCTTCTTGCGCAGTCCATGCGTCGGGGTTGTCCTTAAAAGACTCGAGGTCAAGTAAAAACCCATATCGGGTTGAAATGCTATTTTGGTCCCATTCGCTCGGGAAACGGCAGATCATTCTTCGCAGTTTTCTGGCGACCTCACGATCGCCAAGCCGAGTAGCAAGCTGGACCACCTCTAACCGCTGAGCATTGCTTGTGTCGGAGTCTGCAATCAATTCTTTCAGGTGCGGGGAGTCGCAACGCTGATCGTTTGCTTGCGTATCGTCATCGATAAAATTCCAGCCCTGGATTGGCAAAAAGTCAGCATCGCTGAACTTGAAGCTTCCTTCCGCGTTGAGGTCGGCCCAAACGGGTTGTCCGTTGGGGCCTTGTATCTGACGCCAGTGGGCCACGTTGGCTGGCAAGGGATCGCGCTCCGTGAGACTGCGCCCCAAGTTCCGCCCGAATCGAAGGAGCTCATACCACCCGCTGAGGCTGCTGCTCGCTCGATCAGTTTGGGGCATGGCCTTGTGGCGACGGCTTGCTTCGTTGTAAAGGTTGTATTCGCCGTTTCGTAACGGAACCTCACCAAGAGACTGGCCCGTGACACTTAGGCTTTCTACGGTACAGTCGCCACTTGCATACCGCATGCGTACCCATAGCTCTTGACCAAGCGTGCTTTGGCTTGGGCTTCGCAGATGATTGGTTGGCGCATTACTTGATGTAGGCGTAGTAGCGGGTAGGTAGAACCAGATGTCGCCAAAAACGCAATCTCTACGACCATCTTCGGTTGGTGCCGGAATGGCCGTGGCATCTACCCAATCAGGGACTCGGCCGATCAATCGAGTTAGGTTATCTTGGTCAAAACAGATTTCTACGTGTAGTTGGCGTGTATGGCCATATATTCTCCCAGCCTCTCCAATTGCATCTTTGCGCGCAACTTTGTCTCCTGCTTTTAGTGCTCTCTTTTTTTTATCTGGGCCAGTCACGGAGGCCAATTGGCTTAGATGCATATAAAGACTGAAGTAGACTATTTCCGTCGTGTCTTGGCCATAGGCACCAATGTGAGTTGCATGGCGAAGAATGACGCAGCCGTTATCTGTCCAGCTAGTGCCTTCTCCGAACGGATTCAGATTCTGCGCATCGTTAACATCGTCGTTAGACTTCTTTGGCGTACCGACATATACAACCTCGCCATCCGCAATTGCCCGTGCGTGGGCTTGACCATCGGCCCCGGCTTGACCCTCTAAATGTTGTCCGTTATGCCAGAGCAGCTGATTGCTTAGAGGAAATGAGCCTTCCGGTGCCCCAGTGTTACTGATTCGAGAGGCTGGTGTCGTCATGGCCAAGGCAAGCCAGGCTTCTTCGGTTTGGTTTGCTGCTCGAGTTGGTAGGAATGGCGGGCTGATATGCATCACTTGTTCCTTAAAGCGAAAGCGGGTATTTCGCTTTTCTCTGTGTGTCAATGAGCAGTTCCGAGCGCGGTAAATTGTCGATCGGCATTTTCATGTTGGCTGGCCCATCGAAGCTGTGGCTTGCGCCTTTGACGTCGATTTTGCCCGGGCAATGAATCTCGATATTGCCGCCCTTTAAGCGGATGTACCCGCCACCAGAAGTCAGCAGGATTTCCTGCCCGGCATTGATCACGACCTTCTGGTTCGCCGTCTGCTGGATGTCCCTGGCCGCATTGATCTCGACGTTGTCGCTCTGCGCCTGCACCTGCACCTTGCCCTTGGCGGCGATCAGCTTCAGCGCGATCTGGTCTTTGACGCCGGCAACGAACAGGCTGATGTGTTCGCCGACGTTATGAATCCAGCGCCGGCCCGAGGTCTGCTGGGTGTCGCGCTGGGCGATCAGGTCGAGGTTGCTGCCGGCGGCGATGGCCTGGCTGTTCGGCGTGGTCTGGGCGAGGCCGGCGGGGGCGCTGACGACGACCAGCGGCTGTTGGCCGGCCTGGTCAC
>NZ_BMYO01000006.1 GCF_014652315.1 Jeongeupia chitinilytica
GTCGGCGGAATCGGCGGCCGGCAAGTACCCGGTCGAAGCGGTCGAGGCGCTGGTGCGCACCTGCATCGAGGCAGAACGCTCGGGCGAATGCCGTGTCGACAGCGAAGTGCGCGGCTCGGTCCAGTTCGACCGCGTCGACCAGACCGTGGCCATGGCCGCGCTGTATGCCAGCCGCCACCTGTCGCTCAAGGCCATCGTCGCGCTGACGCACTCGGGCACGTCGGCCTTGTGGCTGTCGCGCTACATCAGCCATGCCCCGGTTTACGCCTGCACACTGGAGCTGGAGACCTACCGCAAGCTGGCGCTGTTCCGCCACGTCCAGCCGATGCTGCTGCCGGCCGCGGTCGGTCAGGACCGCGAAGCGCAACTGGAATATGCGCAGCTGGCCTTGCTCAAGGACGGCCTGGTCAGCGCCGGCGACCGGGTTGCACTGACCTTCGGCTCGCAACGTGGCGGCATCAACGGTGCCGACAGCCTGCGCATCATCGAAGTGAGCGGCAAATAGCACATTACGGGCGTGGACGGCGTTTGCTGTCCACGCTTGTATTTATTGGCCGGCACCGCCTAGGTTTATTGTGAGAACTGGGTACAGACACCCACCACCGGACGTCATAAACTGGTGGAATACTTACAATTAACCCGCGATCACGGTGCCCATGCCGCGCATTCCGCTCATCCGCCCCGCCTGTATTGCCCGCTGGCTGCTCACGCTGCTGTTGGGCGTCTGGCTGTCCACTGCCGCCGCAGCGCAGCCGAGCGTCGCGTTCTTCTACGGTGAGACGCCGCCGGTCGACGCACTGTCGACCTTCGACTGGGCCGTTGTCGAACCCGGCAATCTGCCAGCCGCACCGCAGACCGGTGCAACCCGCTGGTTCGCCTACCTGAGCCTCGGCGAGATTACCTCCGACCTGCCCTATGCCAAGGCCGTGCCGCCATCGTGGGTGCTCGGCAAGAACAAGGCCTGGGGTGGCCTGGTGATCGACCAGAGCCAGCCCGACTGGCCGGCCTTCGTCGTCGAGCGGATGGTCACGCCGCTCTGGAACAAGGGTTATCGCGGCCTCTTCCTCGATACGCTCGATTCGTGGCAACTGTTTGCCAAGTCGCCCGCCAGCCAGCAGGCGCAAACCGACGGCCTGACCCGCACGATCAAGGCGATCAAGGCGCGCTATCCGGACCTGCAGCTGATCGCCAACCGCGGCTTCGAAGTCATGCCGGCGGTCCATGAGGCGCTCGCTGCGGTGGCCTTCGAATCGCTCTACCAGGGCTGGGACGAAGGCCACAAACGCTACACCGACGTCAGTGAGGCCGACCGGAAATGGCTGCGGCAACAGCTCAGGCCCATCGTCGACGATTACAAGCTGCCGGTGATCGCGATCGACTACGTCGCACCCGGCAAGCGCACGCAGGCAAGGCGCGTCGCCGACCGCATCCGCCGTGACGGATTCATTCCGTGGGTGGCCGACCCGTATTTGAAGACACTGGGCGTCGGCCTGCGCGAAGTGCTGCCGCGCAAGGTCGTGCTGCTTTACGACGCGCAGCGCGCACCGACGCCGATGCAGTCCTATCTGCTGATGCTGATGACGCCGCTGAACTACCTTGGCCTGACGCCGGAATTTGTCGATGTCCGCGGTCCGCTGCCCGCCGGCTCGCTGGCCGGGCGTTATGCCGGCATCGTCAGCTGGCTCGACGGGGTCAGCCTGCCGCCGCAGACGCAAGCCTGGCTTGCCGGCGCCATCGACGACGGCGTGCCGTGGGCGAGTTTTGCCGGGCTCGGAGTCAACGTCGGCGGTGACTGGGCACGCCGACTGAATCTGAGCGACGACGGCAAGGCCGAAGGCGGCGCGCAGCAGATCAGCGTGCAATCGCCGCTCTACGGTTTCGAAACGGCCATCCGCCCGCAGCGAGACGGCTTCCGCGGCCTGAGTACACAGGCGGGCGAGCCGCTGCTGAGCCTGACCGACGCCAGCGGACGCCGCTTCGATGCAGCGGCAATCATGCCTTGGGGGGGATACGCACTCGATCCCTACCTGCGCACCGAAATGCCCGACCAGAGCAACCGCTGGCAGATCGATCCGGTTGCCTTTCTGCAGCGCGCACTGCAGCTGCCGGTCGCGCCGGTGCCCGATGTGACCACCGAAAACGGCCGGCGCATCTTCCTGATGCATCTCGACGGCGACGGCTTTGTATCGCGCGCCGAGCTGCCGGGGCGGCCGATGTCCGGCACGGTGATGCTCAACGAAGTGCTGAAAAAATACGGCCTGCCGGCGACGGTCTCGGTCATCGAAGGCGAAGTGGCGCCGACCGGGCTGTACCCGAAGGACGCACCGGCCGCCGAAGCAATCGCCCGCGAGATCTTCGCGCTGCCGAACGTCGAGATCGCCAGTCACTCGTACTCGCATCCGTTCCAGTGGGGCAAGGTCAACACCGACAACGCCGACGACTATCACCTCGAAATCCCCGGCTATACCATCGACCTGAAGCGCGAAGTCTTCGGTTCGATCGACTACATCAATCGTCGCCTCGCACCACCGGGCAAGCAGACCAGGGTTTTCCTGTGGACCGGCGATTGCGAACCGGCGCCCGACGCCGTGGCACTGACGCGCAAGGCCGGCGTACTGAACATGAACGGCGGCGATACGGTGATCACCCGCCGCCTGCCGTCGTTGACCGCGGTCGCCCCGATCGGCCTGCCCTATGGCGGCGAGCTGCAGATCTTTGCGCCGAACCAGAACGAGAACGTCTACACCAACAACTGGACCGGCCCGTTCTACGGTTACCGGCAGGCGATCGAAACTTTCGAACTGACCGACGGTGCGCGCCGCTACAAGCCGATCAACGTCTATCTGCACTTCTACGCGGCATCCAAACGCGCATCGCTCGACGCCGTGCATCAGGTCATCGGCTGGACCCTGAAACAGCCGACGACGACGCTGTTCGCCTCGCAGTACATCGAGCGTGCCCGGTCCTTCTTCAGCACGGCCATCGCCCGTGACGGCGACGGCTTCGCGATCCATGCCGGTGCGCTACGCACGGTGCGCATTCCGGCCACGCTCGGCTATCCGGACCTTGCCGCCAGCCGCAACGTCGCCGGTTTCAGCGAACACGGCACCGAGCGGTACGTCCACCTCGCCGACGGCGACGCCTACCTGGCCCTGCAAACCGCGACGCCCACCACGCCGTATCTCGCCGATGCCAGCGGCGTACTGTCGAAATGGCAGACTGCGCCGGGCCGGCTCAGCTTCGCGCTCGACTCGACCCGGCCGCTGACATTCGCCCTCGCCAACGCCACCCGCTGCAGCGTCCGTGCCGACAATGCGGTGCTGACGCCCCGCAAGGAAGCCGCTCTGCAACGCTATGCCTTGAACCGCCATGCCGCCCAGATCGACATCCGCTGCAGTTGAGCCACCGGCGCGCGCGCGCCTGGTCGCGCCCTGGGCCGTCGTCGTCCTGATCGGCGCCACGGCCGGCGGGCTGTACCTGCTGCATACCAACGACTCCACCCTGGGCCGGCTGGCCGAGCAGCACGGCAGCGATGCCGTGTCGGTCGACTATCTGCGCGCACTGCTGCAGACCCACCCGGAAGACGACCGCGTCCGCCGGGCGCTGCTGGGCGGCTATCTGCAGCAACAGCGCTACAGCGACGCCGAAGCGTTGCTGGCCACTTGGGACAATGGCGGCAACGCCGAACTGCAGCGCGAAAGCCGGCGCAAGCGCATCGAGATCGCCGAAGCCCGTGCCGCCGCACTGCCCCCCGGCCCGGCCCGCGATGCCAACCTTGCCGCGCTGCGCGAACGGCTCGAACGCTTTGCCGCCACGGCACAGGCGAGCGACATCGACTGGCTGCTCGCGCAGCTCCGGCAGTACGCGCCGGAGCGCCTGCCTGCGCTCTACCTGCAGCTTGCGATACAGCAGCCGGGTCAGGCGCCGCGCTGGTTGTCCGCCGCCGCCGATGCCGCGCTGGCCCGCAGCCAGTACCGCACGGCAGCAACGCACTACTTCGCCGCCCAGGCCGCCAGCCGTTCGCCGGACAACCGCAAACGCTTCTTCCTCGCCGGCGTCGCGACGCTGCAATCGGGCAATCTGCTCGACGAAGCCTTGGCCGCCGCCGATGCCCACGGTACCGCGCTGCTCGACGATCGCGAGGTGCTGCTGACGCTGACCCGGCTCGCCCGGGCCGCCGGCAACGGCCACGCCGCCGAACGCTATGCGCGCCGGCTGGTGCGCATGGCCTGGCTCGACGGTCAGGCCGGCATTGCCCTGACCGGCTTCGACGCGCGTCCCGCGTGGCGCGATGCCGCACCGCTGCGGGCCGCCGCGACACCGAACGCCCGCTTCGACGACGAATCGTTCCGGCTCGCGTATGACGTCTTCGTCGGCAACCGCAAGCTCGACGACGCCCTTGCTGTGGCGGCCGCCGCGCTCAAGGCCGTGCCCGACGACGACGACTGGCTCCGGCGCTACGCGCAGGCCGCCGAATGGTCGGGCCACCCGCAAGAGGCACTGACTGCCTGGCGCAAGCTGGCGCAGCACAGTGACGCGACCGAGGCCTGGCAGGCCATCCTGAGACTGGCGCCGGGCCTGCTCGACGACGAGGCGCTGCTGCTGGCAAAGGAACGCGAGGCGCGTCGCCGCACGCCGAGCGCCACCGAGCTCGACCAACTGACGTCGCTGTACGAACGGCTGGGCCGCCCCGAAGCCGGCATCCGATTCCTCGAAGCCCAGTTCCACGCCCGTCCCGACCCGGGTCTGCTCGAACGCGCGGCGCTGCTGCGCCAGCGCAGCGGTGACGACGCCGGCGCGATCGGCAACTACCAGACCCTGCTGGCCCGTTTCGGCCAGCGCGTCGACTGGGCCCGTGCGCTGGCCGCACTGCGCTACAGCCGTGGCGACCTTGACGGCGCCTACCGCGCTCTGGCCGACGCCCGCAGCGTTGCCCCCGACAGCGACGGCGCGTTCTGGCGCCTGCTCGGCGATCTGGCGTGGCAACTGCGGCACGACGATGTTGCGCGTGACGCTTACCAGCGCCTGCCGGACACGACGCAGTGGCAGGCCGTCGATGCCGGCCGGCTGATTGCGTTGCTGCCCGAAGCCGACACCACCGCGCGCCGGGCGGTGGCCGAGGCCGCATGGCGCCGCTTCAACGATCCGCGCTACCTGAACCAGGTGCTGGCAATCGACCTCGACCGCAACGACGGCAACGCGATCCGGCTGCGGCTCGATGCACTGACGCCGGCGCAGCGCACGATGCTGGCGCAGAACAGCGAATTCCTGATGCTGCGCGCCCGCTACCGGCAGCTCGACCACCAGCTTGCCGGCGCACGCGCCGACTACGCTGCAGCGCTGGCGCTGGACCCCGAACTTGCCGCGGCGCGCGTCGGCCTCGTCTGGTTGCTGATCCAGCAGGCCGACGCCCAGACGCTGTCCGGCCTGCTGCCGCAACTGGAAAAACCGGCCGACGACGATCCGGTGCTGGCCGAAGCGGTCGCGGCCGGCTGGCAATCGCTCGGCCAGATCCGGAAGGCGCTGGTCTGGCAGCGCCGGCTGCTGCCGCAGCGCAGTACCGACTATGTCTGGTTGCTGAACTATGCCGACCTGACCGAACAGGCCGGCAACGCCGATCAGGCATGGCGGATCCGCCGGCACGCGTGGCAGAACCGGCCGAAGCAGACCGACGGCAACATCGAAGCACTGCAGGCACAGCTGCGGCTGTCGCTGATGTTCGAACGGCTCGACGTCGCCGAACGCAAGCTGTTTGCCGCGCTGTCGGCACAAGCACCCGGCAGCAGCAGCAACAGCGCCGTCGATGAACTCGTCTACACCTGGCTCAGCGGGCGCGACGACGACACCGGTGCCCGCTACTGGTACTGGCGTCGCTACGCCAACAAGCTCGACGATCCGCACTACCTGAGCCGGATCAGCGCCGTGGTTCGCGGTGACGAGGCCGCGATCGCGCAGGCGCTGGAACGCGACGGCGTTGCGACCCAGCCGGCCGACGCCACACTGCTGGCCAAGGCGGCCGGACAGAAGCCGCTGGCGACCTCGCTCGCCCACGCCGCTGCCGACGGCGCCCCCGACAACGATGGCCTGCAGCTGGCGCTCGAAACCGAGCTGATCATGGACCGGCCGAACCGGGTCACCATCCAGGTCGACCGGCTGCTGCAGGACACGCTCAAAGGCACCCGCACCGTGGTCGGCGCCCGCATCGCGCTGACGCCGACGCTGCGGCTGACGATGCAGCTGGCCGATACGCCGTACACCTACTCGCCGACCGGCTACCGCCAGCACAACGGCCTGCTGGTGCTGACCCTGTCCGGGGTCGGCGCCGAGGACAATGCCGACGACGCGCGCTGGTCGGTTTCGCTGCTGCAGCGCCGCGCCTGGGACGACAACACCGGCGCGATGCTGCACTGGGCCGACCGGGTCGGCGGCATCGACTGGCTGATCGAGGCCGCGCTGCACGAGCCGACCGACGACACCGTCGGTCTGACACTGTTCGGCCGGCAGGACCGGCTGTCGTTCGGCGCCAGCTACCGGCTGCGCAGCAACCTGTCGGCACAGCTGCGCGCCAACCTCGCCCGTTACGCGCTGCAGGACGGAACCGTGCTGGGCGACAAGCAGGAGCTGCTGGCCAGCCTGAGCTGGCGCTTTGCCGGACTGCTTTCGGCCGAACTGATGTCGCAGACCATGTGGACCAGCGCCCGCGACGTGACCCTGCCGACACCGGACGGCTTCGCCCCCGGCCAGACGGTCAATGCCGCCGCGCTCCTCCCCGAACACTTCCAGCGCACCACCTTCGGGCTCGGTTACGACATCGACACCGCGACCCTGCCGCGCCGCAGCTGGAATCCCTACGGACTGGTGACCGTCGGCTACCAGACCCTGAGCGGCGTCGAGTACGGCGGGCTGTTCGGGGTTGGCGGCAGCCTGTTCGGCGGCGACCGGATGACGCTGTACGTACAGCGCAGCAACACCGACCGCGGCGACGCCAGTCTCGACCTGGGCATGTATTACCAATGGCTGTTCTGAACCCCGACGCAGCACGACGAAACAAACAATGACGAGGATCATCATGCAAAAACCCATCACCCCGCTGTTCGGCCGACTGGCCGCGTTGTGCCTGCTGCTCGCGCTGTCGGCGTGCGCCGTCGTCGACGTGTCGAAGAGCGCGCCGTTGCCGGCCAAGGCCCAGTGGGCACTGTTGCCCGTCATCAACCACACGGAAACGCCGCTGGCCGGTCTGCGTGCCGAATCCATCCTGCAGCCCTTGCTGCACCAGCGCGGCATCGCCGATCTGCGCCCGTATCCGACCAGCCTGTCGAAGGAAACGATGCTGGCGCCAGACGAGCGCGCCACGCTCGACGCCGCGCGCAACTGGGCCAAGGCCGAAGGGCTGCGCTATGCGATCGGCGGCAGCGTCGACGAATGGCGCTACAAGGTCGGCATCGACGGCGAGCCTGCGGTCGGACTGAGCCTGACGGTCTGGGACCTGCAGACCGGCCAGGTCGTCTGGAGCGGCGTCGGCGGCAAGAGCGGGTTCTCGCGCGAAAGCCTCGCCGCGGTCGCGCAGAAGCTGATGCGCGACATCGTCAACGGTCTGCCGCTGTCGGAGAACACGGGTGCTGAAACTCGCTAACTGGCAGGCCCATCTCGCCCAGGCCCGTCGGCCCGGGTGGCACTGGGCCGAAGCACTGGGCATGCCGGCACTCGGGCTGGCCACCGGATTCTGGCTATCGCCGGCCGATCCGTTCGGCGTCGGCGCGCCGTTTCCGTGGCAGTGGCTGGTTCCGCTGCTGGTCGCCCTGCGCTACGGCATGCTGCCCGGACTGGCAGCCGCCGGCGTGCTGCTGCTGGGCTGGCTGCTGCTGCTCCGCGGTCAGCCGGTCCCGCCGGCCTATTTCATCGGCGGCCTGATCATGACGATGATCGCCGGCGAGTACAGCGGCATCTGGCGGACCCGCGTGCGCCGGGTCGAGGAGCTCAACCGCTACATCGACGAGCGGCTGGACCGGCTGGCCCGCCAGCACCATCTGTTGCGGCTGTCGCATGAACGGCTCGAGCAGAACCTGATCAGCCGTCCGGTCACGCTGCGCGACGCGCTGGCCCGGCTGCGCGGACTGCTCGACGAACACACCGGCCAGGGCAGCCTGCCGGTCGGCCAGTCCTTCCTCGACTTCATGGCGCAGTTCTGCCAGCTCGAAGCCGCGGCGCTGTTCGAATGGCGCAACGGCGAGCTGGTCGAAGACCCGGTCGCACTGATCGGCAACGACGCCGACTACGATCGCGACGACGCGCTGCTGCGCTACGCCGTCAGCCACCGCACGCTGTGCCACGTGCAGACCGACGCGCTGCAGCATGCCGAAACCGGCCTGCTGGTCGCCGTACCGCTGCGCAACAGCATCGGTGCGCAGATCGGCGTGCTGGCGATCAAGCGCATGCCGTTCTTCGCGCTCAACGACGACACGCTGCAGATGATCTCGGTGCTGTCGGCCTACTATGCCGAACAGGTGTCGGTCCATGAACTCGCCGCCCCGCTGCTCGAGGCCCTGCCCGACTGTCCGGCCAGTTTCGCCTACGAGGTGTTCAACCTGCAGCGCGTCCAGCGCGAAAGCAGCCTGACCAGCACCATCGTCATCCAGTTCTTCCGCAACAATGCCCAGCAGCACGACATCTTCAACGCCGTGCTGCGCAGCCAGCGCGGTCTCGATCAGGTCTGGGCCATCGAGGACCATCCGACCCGCGCGCTGATCACGCTGATGCCGCTGTCGACGGTCAAGGTCGTCGACGGCTACCTCGCGCGCATCGAAAACCTCGTTCAGGAACGGTTCGGCAAAACGCCGGCACAGGCCGGCATCAGCCACCACAGCGTCTCGCTCGCCAAGCCGGACGCGTGGATCCAGCTGCAGGGCCTGCTGCGGGAAAACCGCAGCCTTGATCCGGCACCGAGGGTCGCGGCGTGAAGCGCATCGCCTGCCTGCTGCTGTGGTTGCTGCTGCCGGTCCTCAACCTGTGGCTGCTGATCGGCAGCATCCATGGCGCCGGCTTCACCGGGCTCACCCTGCTGATGCACGCCGGCATCGCCGCCGCCGAAATCCTGCTGGCCTGGTGGCTGATCCCAGCACTGCAGCGCCGGCCACGCCGGCTGACGCTGGCGCTGCTGCTCACCGCAGCCGCCTTCCTGCCCGGGCTGGGCGTACCGTGCTTCAGCCTGGCGGCCTGGCTGGGCGTGCGCAGCCGGCGACCGCAGGCCGAGCCCCCGTTCCGCGTCCTGCCGGCACCGGTCTTCACCACACGCAACCGCAGCACCATCAGCTACGGCATGGGCGGCGTGCGGATGCGGCTGGCCGATCCGGCCACGCATCCGGAAGCGCGACTGTCGGCCTTGCTGACGCTGAAATCGATGCCGACCCGCCACGCCAGCGAACTGCTGCGCGACTTGCTCGACGACCCCGAAGAAGACCTGCGCCTGCTTGCCTACGGCATGCTCGAGCACGAGGAAAAACGCCTCGACAGCCAGATCAACGCGGCGCTCGAGCGCTATCGCAACGGCGAGCTCAGTGCGGCACGCACGCTGGCCTTCCTCTACTGGGAACTGATCTACCACGATCTGGCGCAGGGCGACGTGCGCGCCTTCGCGCTGGGCGAGGTCGAGCGCTATCTCGCCGAGGCCCAGGAAATCCAGCCGCGCGAACCCGACCTGTGGATGCTGCGCGGCAAGTTCGCGCTCGGCAACCGGCAGCTCGCCGAAGCGCGCGAAGCTTTTGAAACCGCCAGCATTCTCGGCTATCCCCACGTGAAACTGATCCCCTACCTGGCCGAACTCGCCTTCGCCCGCCGCGACTTCGCCGCCATGCGCGCACTCTTCCCCAGCCTGAACCCACTGCACGTCAACGACACGCTGCAGCCGGTGGTCCGCTACTGGAGCCCGCGATGAGCGGCGGCCTGCCCAAGCTGCCTGTCGACGTCTGCCTGCTGCTCGAAGGCACGTTCCCGTACGTCAGCGGCGGCGTCTCGAGCTGGGTCAACCAGATCATCCGCGGCTTTCCGCAGCTGTCGTTCGGCATCGTCTTTCTCGGCAGCCGCCGCGACGACTACGGCGACATGAAGTACACGCTGCCCGACAACGTCGCCTGGCTCAGCTGCCATTACCTGCACGACATCCAGCACAAGGACACGCCGCGGGCGCGTCACGGCGACGAGGCCGAATTCGCGGCCATCGCCAAGGCCCACGCGCATTTCCGCACGCCGAACGACCTCGATACCTCACCCGAGGCGGTCGAGCGCATGCTCGAACGCCTGTTCAACGGGGTCATGGGTCGCCGCGATTTCCTCTTCAGCGAAGTCGCGTGGAACTTCATCTGCGAGCAGTACCGCCAGCATTCGACCGACCCGTCCTTCGTCGACTATTTCTGGACGGTGCGGGCGATGCATGCACCGGTCTGGCTGCTGGCCGAACTCGCCGCGAACCTGCCGCCGGCGCGGCTCTACCACACCGTCTCGACCGGTTACGCGGGTTTTCTCGGCGCGCTGCTCAAGCAGCGGACCGGCGCACACCTGCTGCTGTCCGAGCACGGCATCTATACCAAGGAACGCAAGATCGACCTGTATCAGAGCGACTGGATCCGCGACAACCGGAACGTGTTCGAACGCGAGGCCAGCCGCATCGGCTACTTCCGCGAACTGTGGATCCGCTTCTTCGAACAGCTCGGCCGGCAGTGCTACCACGCCGCCGACGACATCGTTGCGCTGTACGAGGCCAACCGGCAGCGGCAGATCCGCGACGGCGCCGACGCTGCGCGGACGCGCGCCGTGTCCAACGGCATCGATCTCGCGCGGCTGGCGCCGCTGCGCGCGCAGCGCGGGGACGGCATCCCGCCGGTGCTGTGCCTGATCGGCCGGGTCGTGCCGATCAAGGACATCAAGACCTTCATCCGCGCGATGCGTACCGTCGTCAACCGCCGGCCCGATGCCGAGGCCTGGATCGCCGGGCCCGAGGACGAATCGCCCGACTACGCCAACGAATGCCGCGAACTCGTCGTCAGCCTCGGCCTGACCGACAAGGTGCGCTTCCTCGGCTTCCAGCGCATCGACGCCTTGCTACCGAAGATCGGCGTCGTCGTGCTGAGTTCGATTTCCGAAGCCCTGCCGCTGGTGCTGCTCGAAGGCTATGCCGCCGGCGTACCGGCCGTGGCGACCGACGTCGGGTCCTGTCACCAGCTGGTCTACGGTCAGGGGCAGGACGACGAGGCACTCGGCGCGTCGGGGCGGATCGTCGGCGTGGCCGACCCGCGGGCGCTCGCCGATGCCGCGGTCGAACTGCTCGAGCCGGCACACTGGTATCCGGCCCAGGCCGCCGGTATCGCCCGGGTCGAGCGCTATTACACCCAGACGCGCATGTTCGACAGCTACCGCGAACTGTATGCACCCGCCCTGACCGGGGAGACCGCCTGATGGCCGGGATCGGCTTCGAACTGCGCAAACTCCTGCGTCGCGACAGTTACCTCGGCCAGCTGCAGGCCTACGCCTACGCCGGGCTGATCAGCGCCGGGCCGTGGATCCTGTCGATCATCGGCGTGCAGCTGATCGGCCTCCTGAGCTTGACGGTGGTCGTTCCCAAGGTCGCGATCGAGCAGTTCCAGGTGTCGGTGACATGGCTGCTGGCCAGCAGCCTGATCATGACCGGGCCGCTGCAGCTGGCGTTCACCCGCTACATTGCCGACCGGCTGTACCAGAAACTCGATCATCACGTGCTGCCGAACTTCGTCGGCGCACAGTTCGTCACGCTGGCCGTTTCGGGCCTGCTCGCGCTGGTGCTGTGCTTCACAGCCTTCGCCGGCGAACCGGTCGGCTACCGGGTGCTGATGTTCAACGGCTTCGTCCTGCTGTGCCTGATCTGGATCGCCGCGGTCTTCCTGTCGGGAATGAAGCGCTATCTGGCCATCGTGCTGCTGTTCGCACTGGGTTACGGCACGACCGTGGTCATCGCGCTGTGGTTGCGCCCCTGGGGGCTCGAAGGCCTGCTCGCCGGCTTCGTCGCCGGCCACGCACTGCTGGCTGGCGGCCTGTGGTTCCTCGTCTGGCAGCACTACCCGTCCGAGCGGCTGATCTCGCTGCAGTTTCTCCGCCGCGGCCGGATGTATCCGGCGCTGGTCCTCACCGGGCTGTTCTACAACCTCGGCATCTGGATCGACAAGTTCATCTTCTGGCTCGACCCGAGCACCAGCCAGGCGGTCATCGGCCCGCTGCGCGCATCGCCGATCTACGACTTTCCGATCTTCATCGCCTACCTGTCGATCATTCCGGGCATGGCGGTCTTCCTCGTGCGGATCGAGACGGACTTCGTCGATTACTACAACCGCTTTTTCGACGCCGTGCGCGAAGGCGGCTCGCTCGAGCAGCTGGAAACCTACCGCAACGAAATGGTGTTTTCGATCCGCCAGGGGCTGGCCGAAATCGCCAAGATCCAGGGGCTGGCGATGCTGGTAACCTACATGCTCGCCGGCGAGATCTTCGCCTGGCTCGGCCTGTCGCCGCTCTACCTGCCGCTGCTTTATGTCGACGTGTTTGCCGCCGGCTTGCAGGTTGCGCTGCTGGCGGTGCTGAACGTGTTCTTCTACCTCGATTCGCGCCGCATCGTGCTCGGGCTGACCGCATTGTTCGTCGTTGCCAACGGCCTGCTCAGCTGGCTGTCGATCCGCCTCGGCTCCAGCTGGTACGGCTACGGTTTTGCGCTGGCCCTGCTGCTGACGGTCACCACGGGTCTGCTTCTGCTCAACCGCAAGCTCGACCGGCTCGAGTACGAAACCTTCATGCTGCGGTAAACTCGGTTCACCGCATTCCCGCCGCCCGCAAGGCCGGCAGCAAGGATTCCGCATGAGCCAAACCATCCTGTTCGTCGAAGACGATCTCGAACTCGCCGGCCTGATCGGCGGCTTCCTGCGCTCGTTCGAGTTCGACGTCGACCACGTTGCCGACGGCAACGGCGTCGTCGAGCGCGTCCGCGCCAATCCGCCGGCGCTGGTGCTGCTCGACGTGATGCTGCCGGGCAAGGACGGCCTGACGATCTGTCGCGAGCTGCGCGAGTTCTACACCGGTCCGGTGGTGATCCTGACTTCGCTCAACAGCGACATGAACCAGATCCTCGGCTTCGAGATCGGTGCCTCGGACTACGTCGTCAAGACCACCCCGCCCGCCGTGCTGCTGGCGCGCATCCGCGCCCACCTGCGCAGCACGCCGGCCGCGCCGCTCACCGCTGCGCCTGCCGCCGCCGGCGAGCGCAGCACGCTGAATTTCGGCAAACTCACCGTCGACCTGCGCAACCGCACGGCCAACTACCAGGGCGAACCGCTGGGACTGTCGACCGGCGACTTCGACCTCTTATGGGAACTCGCCAGCCACGCCGGCGACATCCTGTCGCGCGACCACCTGCTGAAAAAGCTGCGTGGCATCGACTACGACGGCCTCGACCGCAGCATCGACGTGGCGATCTCGCGGCTGCGCAAGAAGCTCGACGACGATCCGCACGAGCCGCGCAAGATCAAGACGATCCGCCACAAGGGCTATCTCTTCGCCACCGACATCTGGTGGCAGGAGTAATGGTCGGCTTGCTGCGCCGGCACCGGGCTTTGCCGGGGGCTCCTCGCAATCCTCATGGGCATGCAGCCCATGCCGGTTGCTGCGGTGCAGCCTTCGCGCCAGCGACCGGTTCGCGGTGCCCGGCACGGTCCCGCGTCCCAGCCCGCTCCGGCGCTTCATCGCACGGCCGGCTGGCCCGGCCAAGGCAGCAGAGGCTGACCGCTCCCTGTGCAGCAGGCCTCCCGTTTTAGGAATCCGATGCGCAAGCTCTTCCTGCGGTTCTACCTGACCGTCGTCATCTGCTTCCTCGGTGCCGCACTGCTGGTCGGCTCGTTCTACAAGCACATGATCGAGCGCACCAACGAGCGCTATCTGACCGACATCTTCCAGTCGACGATCACGATCATCGAGGAGGAGCTCGGCGACCTGCCGCAGTCGTTGTGGCACGACGAAATCAGCCGCCTGCGCGGCAAGCTGCCGGTGCCGGTGCAGGTCGAGGCGCTCGACGCCTATGTGCTCAGCGCCGACAACCGCGTCGCGCTCGCCTCCGGCGACATCATCCTCGTCGCCGACGCCGGACTCTACCTGCACCGGATACCCAAGACCGACCTGATGGTCGTGCTCGGTCCGGTGTCCTACCTCGAGCGGCTCGACAACATTTCCTGGCCCGATATCGTCGCACTGGCGCTGATGTGTCTGGCACTCGGACTGCCGACGTGGCTGTGGCTGCGGCCGTTCTGGCGTGACCTGCTGGCGATGATCCGCCAGAGTCGCAAGGTCGGTACCGGCGATTTCAGCGTCCGCGTCTCGCTCGACGAAGCTTCGCCACTGGCGCCGCTCGGCGCGACGTTCAACCGGATGGCGCACGACGTCGAAGAGCTGTCCGCCAGCCGGCAGGCGATGATCGACGCCATTTCCCACGATTTGCGCACGCCGCTGGCGCGATTGCGCTACCGGCTCGAGGCGCTGAAGGCCGGCGCCGCAACGCCCGATGTCGCCGCCGGCATGGAGCGGGATCTCGACAGCATCGACGCGCTGATCGAGGAATGGCTGACCTTGCGCAGCCTGGAAGCCCGCAAGCTGACGATGGAGCTGCTGCCGCTGGAAATCCTGCCGTGGCTGTCGCGCCAGCTCGACGAACTCAGCGTGGCCGGCAACGCCATCCCGCTGACCAATGCCACACCGGTCAAGGCCCCGTGGCTCGCCGCCGACAGCTATTACCTGTCGCGCGCCCTCGGCAATCTCGTCAGCAACGCACGCCGTTACGGCGGCGGCCGCGTCGAGGTGACGCTGGCGTGGGCCGATGGTCAGGCACAGTTGATCGTCGACGACGACGGCCCCGGGATTCCCGAGGAAGCGCGGGCCCGGCTGGTCAAGGCGTTCGAGCGGCTCGAAGGCAGCCGCAATCGCGACAGCGGCGGCTTCGGCCTCGGCCTGGCCATTGTCGCGATGATCATGCGCGGCCACGGCGGCGACCTGCGGATCGACGACTCACCGCTCGGCGGCGCCCGCCTCGTGCTCTCCTGGCCCACCACCCTGCGCGACGCGGCCAAGCTCTGATCCCGCATCGGCATGCGTGCTGCGTACACGGCGTTACACGTCGCTACCAAGCGCGCATCGACCCTGTAAGCCAGTTTTTTGATAATCGCTTCCAACACAAGACGTGTTCTTCTTACTTGGAAACAGACATCATGAAAAAACTGCTCGCCGTTCTCGTCGCTGGTGTGTTCGCTACCGCTGCTGCTGCTGGCATCGCCGCTGAAGCTTCGCCGGCTTCCAGCGTCAAGGCTGTGAAGGTTGAAAAGCACGCACACAAGAAGGGCGCGTCGGCTGCTTCGGCTGCACAAAAGGCTCAAGCCAAGAAGGCTGCTTCGACCGCTTCGGCCGCACAAAAGGCTCAATCGAAGAAGGCTGCTTCGACCGCTTCGGCTGCACAAAAGGCTCAAGCCAAGAAGGCTGCTTCGACCGCTTCGGCTGCACAAAAGGCTCAAGCCAAGAAGGCTGCTTCGACCGCTTCGGCTGCACAAAAGGCTCAAGCCAAGAAGGCTGCTTCGACCGCTTCGGCTGCACAAAAGGCTCAAGCCAAGAAGGCTGCTTCGACCGCTTCGGCTGCACAAAAGGCTCAAGCCAAGAAGGCCGCTTCGACCGCTTCGGCTGCACAAAAGGCTCAAGCCAAGAAGGCCGCTTCGGCTGCTTCGGCTGCTGCTGCCAAGTAATCACTGGCTCGCTCAAGCACGAAAAAACGGGGACACTGTCCCCGTTTTTGCATTTCAGGATCGCCGATCTTGCATTACCTCATTTCCCTGTTCCTGCTCGCACTCAGCCTGACCGCTCACGCCGACCCGGCCAGCGAGCGCAAGGCGCTATTCTTCGGTCGCGACGACCGGGTCGCCATCACCGCACCTTATCCGGCACCGTATGCGGCCATCGGCCAACTGGAAACGCGCGCCGCCAGCACCTGTACCGCGACGCTGGTCGCGCCGGACCTCGCCGTGACCGCCGCACACTGCTTCCTGATGGACAAGGGCAAGATCGATCCCGGCCAGTGGTTCAAGGCCGGGTTCCACAAGGGCAAGTATCAGGCCCGCTATCGCGTCGTCGACCAGATCTTCCATCCCAAATTCCGCGCCGGCCTCGTGTACAAGGGCGACGACGTCTACATCGAACCGTCGGCCGCACGCTACGACATCGCCTGGATCAGGCTCGAGCGTGCCGACGGTGCCGCGCCCGCACCGATTCCGCTGTTCAAGGGCGACCGGCAGGCGCTGACCGCCGCGCTCAAGGACGCCGGTTATCGCGCCACGCAAGCCGGATTTGCCGAAGACCACGACGACATCCTGACCGCGCATCAGGGCTGCCTGATCAGCAAATTCCGCAGCAACAACACGCTGTACCATCGCTGCGACACGCTGTCGGGCGACTCGGGCTCGCCCCTGTTCATCAACACCGATGACGGACCGCAACTGATCGCGGTGCAGAGTTCGGCCCCGGACTGGTTCAACCGCAAGAAGGCCGACAACGTCGCGGTCACGGTCCTGCAACTGCCGGAACGGCCTTAAGGCGTTTTCGGTACAATCGGTTGAAACAGTGTTCAAGGCGCGCGGCGCCGTACCGCCGCCTTGCTGATCGGAGTCTGTCGCGATGGATATCAAGCAATACATGCAGGGCGTGGGCCGCGATGCCCGCGCCGCCAGCCGGGCCATGGCCAAGGCCAGTACCGGTGCCAAGAACGCCGCACTGAACGCGATCGCCGATGCCATCGTCCGCGATGCCGGCGCGCTGCTGGCCGCGAATGCGCAGGACATGGATCAGGCACGCGCCGACGGCCTGGATGCCGCCTTGCTCGACCGGCTGCAGCTGACCGACAAGACCATCGCGACCATGGCCGAAGGCCTGCGCCAGATCGCCGCCCTGCCCGATCCGATCGGCAATATGGGCGACTTCAAGTACCGGCCGAGCGGCATCCAGGTCGGCAAGATGCGCGTGCCGCTCGGCGTCATCGGCATCATCTACGAGGCCCGTCCGAACGTCACCGCCGACGCTGCCGGCCTGTGCATCAAGTCCGGCAATGCGACGATCCTGCGTGGCGGCCGCGAAGCGTTCCACTGCAACCAGGCGATCGCCAAGCTCGTCAAGGAAGGCCTGGAAGTGGCCGGCCTGCCGGCCGCGGCGGTGCAGATCGTCGAAACGCCGGACCGCTCCGCCGTGGGCGAACTGATCACGATGACCGAGTTCGTCGACGTGATCGTGCCGCGTGGCGGCAAGAGCCTGATCGCGCGGATCGCCGCCGATGCCCGCGTCCCGGTGATCAAGCACCTCGACGGCATCTGCCACGTCTACATCGACGACGAAGCCGATCCGGAAAAGGCCATCCGTATCGCCGACAACGCCAAGACCCACCGCTACGCACCCTGCAATACGATGGAAACGCTGCTGGTCAACGCCACCGTCGCCGAGCTGATCCTGCCGCCGCTGGCCGAAATCTACCGCGCCAAGGGCGTCGAGCTGCGCGGCTGCCCTGCCACGCGCGACATCCTGCCGGACGCGATTGCCGCCACCGAGGAAGACTGGCGCACCGAATACCTTGCACCGATCCTGTCGATCAAGGTCGTGGCCGATCTGGACGAAGCGATCGACCATATCAACACCTACGGCTCGCACCACACCGATGCGATCGTTACCGAGAACTACACCAAGTCGCGACGCTTCCTGCGTGAAGTCGACTCGGCTTCGGTGATGATCAATGCGTCGACGCGCTTTGCAGACGGCTTCGAATACGGACTCGGCGCCGAAATCGGCATCTCGACCGACAAGATCCACGCCCGCGGCCCGGTCGGCCTCGAAGGCCTGACCAGCGAGAAGTGGATCGTGTTCGGCGACGGCGAAATCCGCGTCTGAGCCCGCCGGCAACGCAGCGGCCCGCCTTGCAGCGGGCCGTTTGCATTGAAAGACATGATGAACACGCTCGGCATC
This sequence comes from Jeongeupia chitinilytica, assembly GCF_014652315.1. Classification (GTDB taxonomy): domain Bacteria; phylum Pseudomonadota; class Gammaproteobacteria; order Burkholderiales; family Chitinibacteraceae; genus Jeongeupia; species Jeongeupia chitinilytica. Next base: position 18,046 of record NZ_BMYO01000006.1, read on the forward strand.
TACGGCGGCAGTTTCGATCCGGTCCACAACGGTCACCTTGCATTCGCACGCTGCCTGCGCGACACCTTTGCGCTCCCCGAGGTCAGGCTGATCCCGACCGGGTTGCCGCCGCACCGTGCCGAACTGCGCGTCTCGCCGCAACAGCGGCTGGACTGGGTCCGGCTGGCGATTGCCGGCGAACCCGGTCTGGTCGCCGACGATCGCGAGGTGCAGCGCGACGGCTACAGCTATACGTTCGACACGCTGACCGGGCTGCAGGCCGAGCAGCCCGACACGCTGCTGGTCTGGCTGATCGGCGCCGACTCGCTCGCCAATCTGCCGCGCTGGCACCGCTGGCGCGAGCTGCTCGAACTCGGCCATCTGGTCGTCGCGGCCCGACCGGGCTTCGAATTTGACCGGTTATCCGGCGAAATCGGCCGTGAATATGCCAAACGGCTGGTAACTGCCACACCCGAATCGCTGGCTCGCGGTAAAATCAGCCGATTACCGAGCCCGCTGACGACGATCTCGTCGACCGAGCTGCGCGAAAGACTCGCGCGCGGCGACGATGTGTCCGCACTGACACCGATCGCCGACGAACTCGCCGCCAGCGGCCTCTACCGGACTACACCCTAGGAACAACATGAACGAACTCACCCAAGCGATGCGCGACGTGGCCGTTGCGGCGCTCGAAGACATCAAGGGCAAGGACATCCTCGCCCTCGATACCACCGAACTGACTGAACTGTTCGACTGCATGGTCGTCTGCTCGGGCGACTCGAACCGTCAGGTGCGCGCGCTGGCCAACAACGTGCGCGAAGAACTCAAGGCCAAGGGCTACGACATCGTCGGTACCGAAGGTGAAGAGAGCGGCGACTGGGTACTGGTCGACGCCGGCGAGCTGGTCGTGCACGTGATGCTGCCGGCAGTGCGCGACTACTACGATCTGGAACAGCTGTGGGGCGGCCAGAAGCCGACCTTCAACCCGCTCGGCAAGAACTGGAGTGCGGTCTGATTCCGTGCAGTGTCGCCCCCGAAAAGCCCGGCTCAGCCGGGCTTTTTGCTGCCCGCTGTCGGCGCAAGGGGATGGCGAACGCTTCCCATATCCTTATAACCAGGCAATCTTTCTGCGCTGGTTTTATTACGGTAGATTCGGCCTTATTCCGTATTGTCCCGGCCCGTTGCGGGCCCGCCGTGGAGCACCATGAACCTTGTAAGTGAAGCGAGGCTGACTCACCTCAAGCAACTCGAAGCCGAGTCGATCCACATCATCCGCGAAGTCGCGGCCGAGTTCGACAACCCGGTGATGCTGTACTCGATCGGCAAGGACAGCGCGGTGATGCTGCATCTCGCCAAGAAGGCGTTCGCGCCGGGCAAGCCGCCCTTCCCGCTGATGCACGTCGACACGACCTGGAAATTCCGCGACATGTACGCGCTGCGCGACAAGCAGAAGGCCGAGGGCTGGAACCTGATTACCCACGTGAACGAGGAAGGCGTGAAGGCGGGCATCAACCCGTTCACTGCCGGCAGTGCCAAGCACACCGACGTGATGAAGACCGAGGGTCTGAAGCAGGCACTGAACAAGTACGGCTTCGATGCCGCCTTCGGTGGCGCGCGTCGCGACGAGGAAAAAAGCCGCGCCAAAGAGCGCGTCTACAGCTTCCGCGACAAGAACCACCGCTGGGATCCGAAGAACCAGCGTCCCGAACTGTGGAACATCTACAACTCGCGGATCGACAAGGGCGAATCGATCCGCGTGTTCCCGATCTCGAACTGGACCGAACTCGACATCTGGCAATACATCTACCTCGAGAACATCGAGATCGTCCCGCTGTACTACTCGGCCGAACGCGAAGTCGTCGACTACAACGGCACGCTGGTGATGATCGACGACGAACGCATCCTGCAGTACCTGACGCCGGAACAGAAGGCAACGATCCGCAAGGAATGGGTGCGCTTCCGCACGCTGGGCTGTTACCCGCTGACCGGCGCCGTGGTCTCGAAGGCACAGACCCTGCCGGAAATCATCCAGGAAATGCTGCTGACCACCACGTCCGAGCGCCAGGGCCGCGCCATCGACCACGACAGTGCCGGGTCGATGGAAAAGAAGAAAATGGAAGGCTATTTCTGAGCGGAGCCGTGCCGATGTTTGTCATTCTGGTTGAATACTTGCGGCCGCTGGACGAGATCGACGCGCTGGTACCCGCGCACCGGGCCTTCCTCAAGACCCAGTACGATGCCGGCATCTTCCTGCTCTCCGGGCCGCAAGTCCCGCGGACCGGCGGGGTGATCCTGGCCCGCGGCCTGAGCCGTGAAGCGCTCGAAGCGCTGACGCGGCAGGACCCGTTCCACCTGGCCGGCGCCGCACGCTACCAGATCGTCGAATTCGCGCCCAACCTGTCCGCCGACGCCCTTTCCTTCCTGCGCGCCTGAGCCGCGGAATACCACCGGAAAACACCATGTCCCACCAATCCGACCTGATCGCCAGCGACATCCTCGCTTACCTGAAGCAGCACGAGAACAAGGATCTGCTGCGTTTCATCACCTGCGGCAACGTCGACGACGGCAAGTCGACGCTGATCGGCCGGCTGCTGCACGATTCGAAACTGATCTTCGAAGACCATCTGGCCGCGATCAAGAAAGACAGCCAGAAGTACAACACCACCGACGAAGAGATCGATCTGGCGCTGCTGGTCGACGGCCTGCAGGCCGAGCGCGAGCAGGGCATCACCATCGACGTCGCCTACCGCTACTTCAGCACCGAAAAGCGCAAGTTCATCATCGCCGACTGCCCGGGCCACGAGCAGTACACCCGCAACATGGCCACCGGCGCATCGACCAGCGACTTGGCGATCATCCTGATCGACGCCCGCTACGGCGTGCAGACGCAAACGCGGCGCCACAGCTTCATCGTCTCGCTCCTCGGCATCAAGCACGTCATCGTCGCGGTCAACAAGATGGATCTGGTCGACTTCTCCGAAGCGCGCTTCAACGAGATCAAGGCCGACTACCTGAAGTTCACCGAAGAACTGGCCATCGACGACATCCGCTTCGTGCCGATCTCGGCGCTCAAGGGTGACAACGTCGTCAACGCCTCGACCCGCGCACCGTGGTACGACGGCGCGACGCTGATGGGCCTGCTGGAAAGCGTCCAGGTCAGCAAGAACGCCAGGCTCGACGCGTTCCGCCTGCCGGTGCAGTACGTCAACCGTCCCAACCTCGACTTCCGCGGCTTCTGCGGCACCATCGCCGCCGGCCATGTCGTCCCGGGTGACGAAGTCGTCGCACTGCCGTCGGGCAAGAAGTCGAAGGTCAAGGCCATCGTCACCTTCGAGGGCGAGCAGCCCGCCGCCTTCGCCGGCCAGGCCATCACGCTGACGCTCGAAGACGAAATCGACGTCAGCCGCGGCGACCTGCTGGTGCGGGCACAGGATGCACAACCGCAAGTCGCCTCGGCGTTCAGTGCCCACATCGTATGGATGAACGAAGCGCCGCTGCTCGTCGGCAAGGAATACCAGTTCAAGCTCGCCGGCAAGAGCGTCTACGGCCGCGTCAGCCAGATTACCCACCGGATCGACGTCAACACGCTGGCGCAGACCGCCACCGACGCGCTGCAACTGAACGAAATCGCCCTCGTCACCCTCGAAACCAGCGCCCCGGTCGTCTTCGACCCCTACACCGCCTGCCGCGGCACCGGCTCGTTCATCGTCATCGACAGGCTGTCCAACGCGACGGCGGGAGCCGGGATGATTGTTGCAGCGGCCGAATCAAAGGGAATCAGCAGCGATGCGGATGAACTGGCGAGGCTTCGGGTGTTCGAGATGGAGCTGAATGCCTTGGTGCGGAAGCATTTTCCGCACTGGGGGACCGGCAGTATCTCTTGAATAAAAAAAGGCCACTTTAACGTGGCCTTTTTTTATGCCGCCTTCTTCAACAAATCGATATTTCTTTTGAACGACTCCTGTCCATCAAGGACATTGCCCTTGGGCGTACTGTACTCAAGGAACAAATTGTTGTCCGTGCTGATGAACTCTTCCGCTGGACTGCCAAAACCGGAAATGAAGTTATCAACTCCTTGGGGCGAAAGCAGTAGTTTCCCATCAAGAGCTTTCACCGAAACTCCATACTCTGTCAAAAGAGCAATCAAGCGAGGCTCTTGTAAGAGCTGCATCTGGTTAATTGGGCTAGGCATACGCGAACGGCTATTGCTGGCAATCAGCATTCCTTGCCCACCAATCTCGTATATCCAGACATACTTGAATTCCGACCTCAAGGAGGAAATTACCGAAAGCAAGTCAATCGGTTGCATATGATGCAATTGTACCCACTGTTGAAGAACACCATCAGGCTTGAGTTTGTTTTTCGCCAGCCTGTAGAACTCCTGGTTATACAAAGATGCAGCACCGGAGAACCAAATCGAAGTGATCTCCAAGCCAATCAGGTCATACATTTTATCTGTCAGCAAGAGATAATTACGACCATCGGTGAAATAGGTATCAACACCTTCAGATTCGCTAACCTTGCCATTCTGCTCAGAAAAATGCTTATTAGCCAACTGAACGATGTCTTTGCTTGTGTCAACGATATCTAATGACTTGAAATCTGCATCATGCAAAACTCGACTGGTTACCCCGCTTCCATAACCAATCACGAGCGCACGATCACGAACTGGGGTATGCAACAACGGAGCAAGTGCGAAGCCGATCTGGGCCTGCATTTCTCCTTTATGGGAGTCATTGCCTTGAAATTTCCCATTAGTCAGTAGCGTTTTGACGCTTGTACCACCTTGCCCCTGAACCGCAATGGCGGTCAATCCACCATCAATGCTTTCTGCATGATCTATCACCATCCCCCATGCTGTTCTCGAGAAATATACATTGGCCCCTGAAGCCAGGGCGGTGTAATTAAACGACGCAGGCTGAAGGAATATCAAGCCAGCCAGCAATCCGCTTGCAACCACAACACCCCATCGATGAGTGACGGAAGCCAGCGAAAGTAAGCCTGACACCAAAGCAATGATGATAGCGACGGAGGCAATCAGTTGGACTGATCTGAGTGCGCCAAATGCAGGAATCAAGACGAACCCGGCAATCAAGACTCCTGCAATATTTCCCAATGTGTTCAGTCCGCCGACAATACCAACAACACGAACTTCGTTCTTCTTGAAGTAGGAAACAATCAACTGCATCGCAACCGGATAAATTGATCCGATCAGCAATGCAGGCGGGAACATGGCCAGGAAACAGATGCTTCCTCTAATGAATTCCCGGGCACCAAATGTACGAACGGATGGGTAACCGGTGAAGTCGCTAAAATAGCCGGCCATCGACTCCCAGCCATAGACCCCGAGAAGAATAACGATAGCCAGCAATAACTCCTGCGCAATCAGCAACTCCATCAAACGATTGCGATGCACGAGAATCGCACGCGCAACCCTTGCGCCAATTGCAAGCCCAAGCAAGAAGGTAAACAACATCAAGGAAAACGCGTAAGTACTATTTCCGGCAACAATGGCCAATTGATGCATGTACACCACTTCGAGTGCAAAGGTAATCACCCCCCCTACAGTGAGAATCACAATTGCACTGAGCGCAGAAACAGTGTTTATAGAGGTGACATCATATTCATGGTCTTGTGTGCGATTAAGTTCGTCAGTGACATTCGTTGTTTTCTTTTGTGTGAACTGCAGAGCAAGCAACGCAACCAATAGGTTCAAAGCAGCGGCAAGTCCAATTGTACCGTCAACGCCAACAACGGGAATGATGCAGTACCCGGCCAGCAAAGCTCCAAACGCAGCACCAATTGTATTGGCACCGTACAAGGTCGCCACAGAATTTCCCAAGGGGAGTTTTGCAGCACGACAGTAAGACAGCAACAATGGCAATGTCATTCCCATCAGTACAGTAGGGAATAAAAGGACTCCCCCCCCTAGTACTACTCTATAAAAAACGAGAACTGAGGCATCTGGCGGCAGGCCAACCGCCCAGTTAACATACACGCCCTGAATAAGGTCAAAAATGAAAGGCGTTGCGATGCAGTAAAGTCCAACCAGTAGCTCGCAGCCTGCATACCAAAGCAATGGCTTTCGACAGCGCTCAGCAAACTCCCCTCCTAGCCAAGCGCCTAACGCCATTCCGCCCATATAGATTGCCAGAACCGTATAGACTGCAACGGACATGCTGCCGAAAATCAATGCCAATGATTTTGAAAAAACCACTTCATACATCAACCCGGCAAAACCGGACATGACGAACAGCAAAGTCACGACCTTCAGCAGTTTGTCATCTTTTGGTTTTTCAGCTTCAATGCCGGAGCCTAGCTTTTCAGGACTGAGCTGCAGCAAGTAGCCATCCTGTTCATTGATCATGCGTCGGTAAAAAATCGTCGGAACGATAATCGTTGCCAGAAGCACAACCCATGACAAGCCGGGGACATGGGTGAACAAATTGATGCCGAAGCGCAGCAGCAGCAGCAGCCCCAACCAGAACCCCACACCAATCGCTATATTCTGCAAACGGGCCCGGTTTGACCATGGCATATGGCGAATAAACAAACCTTGAAGTACATACACAAATGGGACAGAGGCCACCAGATCGACCACGTAATGCTCACCCAACCCCAAGGTCGCCAGAATCGTCAAACCGGCGAACAGCAGAAAGAACCGGCTACTCCATTTACCGGAGACCAGTTTGGCATTGAGAAAGAGCGCAAAAGCCCATCCGAAATGCATGGATGGAAAGCCATTACGGGCAAAGAAGTGCGGATTCACCGCTGCAACAGCAGGGATTTGTGAAATCGGTGGCATATGGTTCGGAAACGCCGCACCAAACGCATATTTAGGCCCGGTGACCGGCAACAGCAGATAGGCCAGAAGGCATACCAGCATGGTCGAACCAAGCCACAGGGGCAGCAGATAGACTCTGGGCGGCCGTACCGATTGGCGCTGCTGCATGTACTGCACGGCAAAAAACAAGGGCAGTATTATGTAGGCAACCTTGATCGGCCAGTAAAACCAGGCATTCTGCTCGGCAAATTTCGATAGCATGACACTGAGCTGAAAGCCCAACGTTTGATCAAACAAATACAGAACCGGGTCAAATGTAATCGGCCGGACTGCTGCAGTAAAGTAGAGAATACCGACCCCATACGTTACAAAGAGCAGAATCAGCCCAAAGACCTTCAACTGATCAATCGAAACCTCACGGACAATTCGGTCACGACCAAATCCAGCGCGATAGCAAAAAATCGACAGCGACAGCAGCGCAGACAAACAGATCACGGAAGCTATCCGTGCATCTGATGGAATATTGATCAATTTGTAATGATCCAGCACCGCAACCATCACGGCAGCCAGCGAGGCGAAGCCGAGCAAGCTTAATTTTGCCACCCAATCCTTGCGAGCGAACAACAGCAGCAACGGTGCGTAAATTGCAGCAGCCGCCCAGCCGACCCAGTCTGCATAAGATGCAATGACAAATTTTTTCGTCAAGGAATAGGACGTAAGGCCGAGAAGACCGAAACTCCAGGCGAGCAGCATCCCCAGCATCGCAATCCGGAAGGCAATTGAAATTTCCTTGCGGAAGTCTTCCCGGTAATCGTTTGGCGATCCTATGCCATTCAAGGTTGTGAGCAACTCGCGTTTCATGCTTCTTTCCGATCCTAGCGTACAAACAAAAATGGGCTGGGCAAGCGCCCAACCCATATACCGCTAAAACAGCTTGATTACTTGCAAAGGCCGGCCGACAGGCAGGTACTCGACGAGTCAGTTGCCCAGGTCACGTTGAAGCTGTCACCGGCACCGGTCTTGGCAACCGTCGGCTTCAGGACATAGGTAATGCCGCCAAGATTCGACTCCGAAGTCACCTTGATCAAACCTACCGAATCCACTTCGAGTTTATTAACATAGGTCGATTTAATCGACGAGACCGACGGGAAGCCGTCTGCACCGGCCGAAATGTTGGCGACCGCGCTGTTGGCTTCATCCAGGCACTTGCCGTCGGCCACACACTCTTCCACCGCCAATTTGATCGGCGCCGTCGCCTGAACGACTTCGGTGAACTTCGCTTTCTTGGTGTAGTTCTGGTACGACGGAATTGCCACCGCAGCCAGAATACCGATGATCGCAACCACGATCATCAATTCGATCAGGGTGAAGCCCTGTTGCATCTTTTTCATTTGCTCTTCTCCAACTTCTTTGAAGGGATAGCCTGGGTGGCCACTTCACGCTGCCACTCGGCGCGTGCCAAGTACATAAGCAAGTGCTGTGCCAGCGATTTGTACTTTGCACATTTCTGCGCTCGGGTCTTGGTACCGGGGCCGGTTTTCCGTATAATCCGCCCCGTTGCCGTTGTAGCTCAGTCGGTAGAGCAACTGATTCGTAATCAGTAGGTCGAGTGTTCGATTCACTTCAACGGCACCAGGTACAGAAAAGGCCCGCAGCGATGCGGGCCTTTTGCTTTGGCGGTGCCCGAAGACAGCAGCAAGTGACGTAAAACGTCACCTTGCTGACGCGTACCGTCGCAGCGAGCCGTTTCGAGCCCAAACAACAAAGCCCGCAAATGCGGGCTTTGTTGTTTGGGCTGGCGGATGGCCTGTCAGGCAGGCAGGCCCAGCGGCTTGTGGCCGGTGAGCAGGTAGCCCATCAGTTCGCGGACCGGGCGGATAGCGCTGCCGAAGGGCAGGTTTTCCGAGCCGCGGAAGAACAGGCCCTGGTTGACCTCGCCGCGCACTGCGGCGGCGAGCTTCAGGTCGATGCAGAACTGGCCGATCTTGGCGAGGCCGTCACGGAAGCCGCAGACCGACAGGCAATTCAGCGACTGGGTACAGCGGCGCGGGTCGGCCTTGGCGTTGGCCTGGGCCTTGGCTTCCATCTTCAGGTACTTGGCCAGCCACGGGGTCTTGACGGCGCGGGCCGGCAGGCCGGCGACCGACATGAATTCGACCACATCGGCCTTTTGCGCGCCGGCGAGTACGTGCTTGAAGTTGATGTGCGCGTCGCCCTCTTCGGTGACGGCAAACGCGGTGCCGAGCTGGACGGCGTTGGCGCCGCAGCCGAGCAGGTGCGCCACCTTGGCGTGGCTGTTGATGCCGCCGGCGACGATCAGCGGGATCGGGTCGATTTCCAGCTTGGCGAACAGTTCGTGCGTTTCGGCCAGCACGCGTTCGAATTCGAATTTTTCGTCATGCACACCTTCGATCGTCGCCGCGCCGAGGTGGCCGCCGGCATGGGCCGGATGTTCGATGACGATGGCGTCGGGCAGCTTGCCCTTTTTCATCCAGCGCTTGAGCACGACATTGATGCCGCGGCTGTCCGACAGGATCGGGATCAGCGCCACGTTCGGGTGGTCGGCGGTCATCTCGGGCAGGTCGAGCGGCAGGCCGGCGCCCATGACGATGGCGTCGGCGCCGGATTCGCACGCCTGGCGTACGTATTGCGCATGGATGTCGACGGCCTTCATCACATTGACTGCGACCATGCCGCGCCCTTGCGCGGTGTCCTTGGCCATGCGGATTTCACGGTCGAGCGCGGTCAGGTTCAGCGCGTCGAGCGTTGCCTGATCCTTGGTCGCTTCGCTTTGTGCCAGCAGGTCCGGGTGATGGTGACGCAAGTCGACCGACGCGATCGTGCCGACGCCGCCCTCGGAGGCCACTGCACCCGCGAGCCTGTGCGCCGAGACACCGACGCCCATGCCGCCCTGAACGATGGGCAGGAGCGCCTTTCCTTTGATAATCAGTGGTTTGAATTGATGTGCAAGCATGCCTGTATCCTAAATGGGTATGTTTGGGGTCGAGCCCTTTTTTTGGTGATGCAAGTCTGCGCTGGGACCTGGAAAGCGGCCTTGATCTGCATCAAGGCGCTCAGGACAGGGGCATGCGATGGCACGATTCACGCTGCGCATGCAAAGAAAAACCGGCCTCGTGGCCGGCTTTTCCTTGCTATTGCCCGCTGGTCGGGCAATCCGGGTTCAGGCGAGGTCGAAGCGGTCTGCGTTCATCACCTTGGTCCACGCGGCGACGAAATCGCGCACGAACTTCGTCTGCACGTCGCTGGATGCATAGACCTCGGCCAGCGCGCGCAGCTGCGAGTTGGAACCGAACACCAGATCGACGCGGGTTGCCGTCCACTTCGAAGCACCGGTCTTGCGGTCGCGGCCTTCGAACACGTCGGCAGCCTCCGACACCGGCGTCCACACCGTACCCATGTCGAGCAGGTTGATGAAGAAGTCGTTGCTCAGCGTGCCGACGCGCTCGGTGAACACACCATGCTTGCTGTCGCCGGCATTGGCACCGAGCACACGCAGGCCGCCGATCAGCACGGTCATTTCCGGCGCGGTCAAAGTCAGCAGCTGGGCCTTGTCGATCAGCAGCTCCTCGGCCGACACGCTGAATTGCGCCTTCAGATAGTTGCGGAAGCCGTCGGCCACCGGTTCGAGCGGTGCGAAGTTGGCGACGTCGGTCTGCTCCTGCGACGCATCGGTGCGGCCGGGCGAGAACGGCACGGTGACCGCATGGCCAGCGGCCTTGGCCGCCTGCTCGACACCGGTACCGCCGGCCAGCACGATCAGGTCGGCCAGCGACACCTGCTTGCCGCCGGCCTGATTGAACGCCTGGCGGATGCCTTCGAGCGTCTGCAGCACCTTGGCCAGTTGCGCCGGCTGGTTGACCGCCCAGTCCTTCTGCGGCGCGAGGCGAATGCGCGCGCCGTTGGCGCCACCGCGCATGTCCGAACCGCGGAACGTCGACGCCGACGCCCACGCCGTCGACACCAGCTGCGACACCGACAGTCCCGACGCCAGCACCCTGGCCTTCAGCGCGGCGACGTCGGCGTCGTCGATCAGCGGGCCTTTGGCTGCCGGAATCGGGTCCTGCCACAGCAGTTCTTCGGCCGGCACTTCCGGGCCGAGGTAGCGCGCACGCGGCCCCATGTCGCGGTGGGTGAGCTTGAACCACGCGCGGGCAAAGGCGTCGGCAAACTCGTCCGGATGCTCCATGAAGTGGCGGGAGATCTTTTCGTACGCCGGATCAAAACGCAGCGATAGGTCGGTGGTCAGCATCGTCGGCACGCGTTTCTTGGCCGGATCGAACGGGTCCGGAATCGTCGCGCCGGCGCCCTTGGCGGTCCACTGGTGCGCGCCGGCCGGGCTCTTGGTCAGCTCCCATTCGTAGCCGAACAGATTCCAGAAGAAGTTGTTGCTCCACTTGGTCGGCGTCGTGGTCCAGACGACTTCCAGACCGCTGCCGATCGCATCGGCGCCCACACCGCTGCCGAAGCTACTGTGCCAGCCCAAGCCCTGCGCCTCGAGCGCGGCCGCCTCGGGCTCGGCGCCGACGTGCGAGGCCGGGCCGGCGCCGTGGGTCTTGCCGAAGGTGTGGCCGCCGGCGATCAGCGCGACGGTTTCCTCGTCGTTCATCGCCATGCGGGCGAAGGTTTCACGGATGTCACGCGCCGCTGCCACCGGGTCCGGATTGCCGTTCGGGCCTTCCGGGTTCACGTAGATCAGCCCCATCTGCACCGCACCCAGCGGGTTTTCCAGATCGCGGTCACCGCTGTAGCGCTTGTCGTCGAGCCAGGTCTTCTCGGCGCCCCAGTAGATGTCCTCGTCCGGTTCCCACACGTCGACGCGGCCACCACCGAAACCGAAGGTCTTGAAGCCCATGGTTTCCAGCGCGACGTTGCCGGCCAGCACCATCAGGTCGGCCCACGAAATCTGCTTGCCGTACTTCTGCTTGACCGGCCACAGCAGCCGGCGCGCCTTGTCGAGGTTGACGTTGTCCGGCCAGCTGTTCAGCGGTGCGAAACGCTGGGTGCCGTGACCGGCGCCACCGCGACCGTCGCCGACACGATAGGTGCCCGCGCTGTGCCACGCCATGCGGACCATCAGGCCGCCGTAATGACCGTAGTCGGCCGGCCACCAGTCCTGCGAATCGGTCATCAGTGCCGCCAGATCCTGCTTGAGTGCCTGATAGTCGAGCTGCTTGAACGCCTCGGCATAGTTGAATGCCGGATCCATCGGGTCGGACAGCGACGAGTGCTGGTGCAGGATGCCGAGGTTGAGCTGGTTGGGCCACCAGTCGCGGTTCGACGGACCGCCAGTACCGAGGCGGGTTTGCGCGCCGTGCATGAACGGGCACTGGCCCTGGGTGTTGACACTGCTGGTCATCATCTTTCTCCAACGATTGCACTGATGGAATGAACGCCGCCCAAGGCCGGGCCCGGGCGTGAAAGAGGCGCTCGCGGTGGTCACTGCGCCAGCGTCGCGACCGTCTGCCGCGGTGCCGGAACGCACGGCGGGTGGTCGTGGATCGCTGCGACCGGCAAGGAGAACGACGGCGGCCTGTCACCCGGGCGGCATTCCGCCTGCGTCAGCCCCCGTGCCGGGCCGGGTCGAACCCGGGTTGGATCGGAAACAGGCTGGCCGGTTCAGTACCAGCCGCTGTAGTGGGCCCAGAAATCGGCCCAGTCGATCAGTCGTTTCATCGTGCGCTCCTTGTAAGGAACCAGCCCTGATTATTGTCAACTGCAATGGCCTATTGAAATTGAATATTTATTCGCTATGGATAGCCGGACGCTATCCCCTCTGTGTGTTAGTCGATGCGCCCGGCGCGGACAAGCACGGCCAGCAGGTATGATGCAGGATCGACCATCCTCCCCCGTCAGCCGCCTCGCCCATGTCGCCGCGCCACCTCCTCCTTCGACTGCTGCCCGGCCTGCCCGAGCTGATGAATTATCCGCGCCGGCACTGGCGCGCCGACGTCCAGGCCGGGCTGTCGGTCGCGGCGGTCGCACTGCCGGTCGGTGTCGCCTACGCCCAGCTCGCCGGCTTCAGTCCCATCGTCGGGCTCTACAGCACCATCCTGCCGATGATCGTCTATGCGCTGATGGGGTCGTCGCGGCAGCTCGTCGTCGGCCCGGATGCGGCGACCTGCGCGATGATCGCCGCGACGCTGATGCCGCTGGCCGCGCCCGGCAGCGAGGAATACATGGGCCTCGCGGTCAGCCTGACGCTGATGGCCGGACTGTTCTGCATGCTCGCCAGCCGCTTCCGGCTCGGCTTTCTTGCCGACTTCCTGTCGCGCCCCATCCTTGCCGGCCTGCTCAACGGCGTCGCGGTCAACATCATCATCGGCCAGCTCGGCAAGGTGTCCGGACTGAAGCTCGACGGCAAGGACGTGATCGGCCAGCTGCTGTCGCTCGTCGAACAACTCGGCCGCATCCACTGGCCGACGCTGTTGCTGGCGCTGGCGACGATCGCGGTCTACTTCATCGTCAAATACCGGGTACCGCGCGGCCCCGCCGCGCTGGTGGCGATGGTCGGCGCCACGCTGGCGTCGGGGCTGTTCGCCCTGTCTCAATATGGCGTGGCCGTCGTCGGCCCGCTGCCGTCCGGCCTGCCCCGACTGGTGTGGCCGTCACTGCCGCACGAGGCGCTCGGCACGCTGGTGCCGGCCGCCGCCGCGCTGGCACTGATTTCGTTCAGCAGCGCCATGCTCACCGGCCGCAGTTTTGCCGCCAAGAACGGCTACGACATCGACGCCAACCGCGAATTCATGGCGCTGGGCGCCGCCGACGTCGCCTCGGCGCTGAGCCAGGGTTTCGCGATCAGCGGTGCCGATTCGCGTACCGCAGTCAACGACGCCGCCGGCGGCCAGACGCGGATGGTATCGATCGTCGGCGCCGGTGCGCTGCTGCTGGTGCTGCTGGTGCTGACCAAGCCGCTGGCCGTGCTGCCGATCGCCGCACTCGGCGCGATCCTGATCGCCTCGGCGATCGGGCTGATGGACCTGCGGGGCCTGATCGCGCTGCGCCGCTACAGCCGCGCCGAATTCAACATCGCGCTGGCGACGCTGAGCGGTGTCGTCATCATCGGCGTCATGCCGGGCATCCTGATGGCGGTCGGGCTGGCGCTGCTGCGCTTCCTCGCCCAGGTCGCCCGGCCCAGCGACCAGCTGTTCGGCCGCATCGGCGACCGCGACGGTTTCTACGAGCTGGCCCACTATCCGGAGGCGAAACCGGTGCCGGGCCTGCTGATCTACCGTTTCGAATCGCCGCTGACCTTCTTCAACGCCGACTTCTTCCGCCAGCGGCTGCAGGCACTGGTGCACGAACAGCAGCCGCGCTGGGTCGTCATCGACGCGGTGTCGATCGGCGATGTCGACCTGACCGGGGCAATGGCGGTGCGCGAGCTGCAGAAACAGCTGGCCGAGCGCGGCATCGTGCTGGCGCTGGCCGGCCGTACCGCGCAGATGCTCGAATGGCTGCGCCAGCGCGGCATTGCCGCCGAGAGCACTGGCATCCGCTTCTATCCGTCGCGGCATGCGGCGCTGGCGGCGTACTGCGCCGAAACGGGATGCGCTGCCTGATCAGTCGTTGCGGACGCTGAAGCGGGCAAACTTTGCCGCCAGTGCCTGCGTCGTCGCGTTCGACGGATAGCCGGCCGGCAGCGGCTGGCTGCCGAGCAGCGCCGATGCCGTGCCCTGCGGCCGGAAGCGCTGCAGCGCGTAATCCTGCACGCCAAGGCCGGCCAGCGTGTCTCCCAGCGCCAGCAGTGCCGCTTCGTCGTGCAGCTGCGGATGGATGGTCGTCCGGCATTCGAACGCGACGCCCGAACCGATCACCTGCTGCAAGGACGCAAGTGCCGGGTCGCCGCTGCGCGGGACCAGCGTCACGTCGGCGTAGCCGGCAAAGCCGGTCTTGACGTCGAAACCGACCCAGTCGAGGTAAGGCAGGCAATGCGCCAACCGCACCGGATAAGCGCCACCGGTGTGCAGCGCCGCCTTGAAACCCATCGCTTTCACGTCGCGCAGCATTGCCGGCAGATGCTTCTCGGCCAGCGGTTCACCGCCGCAGAACACCACCGCATCCAGAAGGCCGCGACGCTGTTCGAGCCACGCGATGATTTCGGCCCAGACCGGCACGCCGTCGACCTGACCGCGCTTCTGCAGGTGCGGGTTGTGGCAGTAATGACAGCGCCACGGGCAGCCGGACAGGAACACCACGCAAGCCAGCTGGCCCGGATAATCGCAACTCGAAAACGGCACGAACCCGCCGATCTTCGGCGGGTTCGGCAGGTCGCGACTGTGTGGCGCGACCGTCGCGGCGTCAGCCACGGCCCGCTTCGCTGAAGACGGCTCGGCCGGATCAATCACGTCCCGGTTCGTTGAAGCGCACTGGCCCGGATCAGCCACGGCCCGGCTCGTTGAAGAAGGTGCGCTCGGCAAACTCGCCCTGCTTGCCGGTGTTGAAGCTCGTCACCGGGCGGTGATAGCCCATCACCCGGGTCCAGATTTCGCAGCGGGTGCGTTCTTCGTCGCGCAGTTGCACGTCGGCGGTGGCAAGCTGGGGCTGGATCGAGAGGTCGGTCATGGTGTTCTCCGTTTGTTTGTTCGTGGATGACGGCCAGCCCGATGACTGGCCGCGGGTTTACTTGCAGCAGGCAGCCTGCTTCTTGGCCAGCAGCTCCGCGTCGCACTTCGGGCAGAACTCGTGATGGCCGGCGAGGTAGCCGTGGGTCGGGCAGACCGAGAACGTCGGCGTCACGGTCAGATAGGGCAGGCGGAAGCTCGACAGCGACTTCTTCACCAGCGCCTTGCACGCCGCGGCGCTCGAGACCGCCTCGTTCATGTACAGGTGCAGCACGGTGCCGCCGGTGTACTTGCGCTGCAGTTCGTCCTGGCGGCTGAGTGCTTCGAACGGGTCGTCGGTGAAGCCGACCGGCAGCTGGCTCGAGTTGGTGTAATAGGGCTGGCTTTCGCTGCCGGCCTGGATGATGTCCGGATAGCGCTTCCTGTCCTCGCGGGCAAAGCGGTAGGTCGTGCCTTCGGCCGGCGTCGCTTCCAGGTTGTACAGGTGGCCGGTTTCTTCCTGGAACTCGGTCATCCGCGCGCGGATGTGGTCGAGCAGCTTCACCGCCATCGCATGGCCGCGCGGATCGGTGATGTCGAACGCGTCGCCGCTGAAGTTGCGGATCATCTCGTTGATGCCGTTGACCCCGAGCGTGCTGAAGTGGTTGCGCAGGGTGCCGAGGTAGCGCTTGGTGTACGGGTACAGGCCGTTGTCGATCAGGCGCTGGATCACCTTGCGCTTGAGTTCGAGCGAGGTCTTGCCGATCTCCATCAGCGCGTCGATGCGGGCGTACAGGCCGGCCTCGTCGCCACGGAATTCATGGCCGAGGCGCGCGCAGTTGATCGTCACCACGCCGAGCGAGCCGGTCTGCTCGGCCGAGCCGAACAGGCCGTTGCCGCGCTTCAGCAGTTCGCGCAGGTCGAGCTGCAGCCGGCAGCACATCGACCGGACCATGTTCGGCTGCAGCTCGGAATTGAGGAAGTTCTGGAAGTACGGCAGACCGTACTTGGCGGTCATCTCGAACAGGATCTCGGTGTTCGGGTGATCCCAGTCGAAGTCCGGCGTGATGTTGTACGTCGGAATCGGAAAGGTGAACGCGCGCCCCTTGGCGTCGCCTTCCATCATCACTTCGATGTAGGCGCGGTTGATCATCTCCATCTCGGCCTGCAGGTCGCCGTAGGCGAACGGCATTTCCTTGCCGCCGATATAGGGTATCTGTTCCTTCAGGTCGTCCGGGCACACCCAGTCGAAGGTCAGGTTGGTGAACGGCGTCTGCGTGCCCCAGCGGCTCGGCACGTTCAGGTTGTAGATCAGCTCCTGGATGTGCTGCTTCACTTCCTCGTACGCCAGATTGTCGACGCGGATGAACGGCGCCATATAGGTGTCGAACGACGAGAACGCCTGCGCGCCGGCCCATTCGTTCTGCAGCGTGCCGAGGAAGTTGACGATCTGGCCGACCGCGCTGCTCATGTGCTTGGGCGGCGTCGCCTCGACCTTGCCCGGCACGCCGTTGAAGCCCTCGGTCAGCAGCACGCGCAGGCTCCAGCCGGCGCAGTAGCCGGCGAGCATGTCGAGGTCGTGGACGTGGATCGCGCCCGAGCGGTGCGCCTCGCCGACTTCGGGCGGGTAGACGTGGTTGAGCCAGTAGTTGGCGATCACCTTGCCGCTGGTGTTGAGGATCAGCCCGCCGAGGCTGTAGCCCTGGTTGGCGTTGGCGTTGACGCGCCAGTCGGAGCGGTCGAGGTACTCGTTGATGCTGGCGCCGACGTCGACGACGGTGCGGGTGTCGGCACGCAGGCGCGAGTGTGCTTCGCGGTAGGCGATGTAGGCACGTGCGGTTTTCAGATGGCCGGCGGCGAGCAGGGTTTCCTCGACCGCATCCTGGATCGCCTCGATCGCCGGCGTCGCGTCGGCCGGCAGGTGGTTGAGCACGGTGACCGACAGCGCATGCGCCCAGTCGGTGTCGAACTCGCCGCTGGCGCGGCCGGCGGCGGCGATGGCGCGGGCAATCTTGTCGGCGTCGAAAGCGACGATGCGGCCGTCGCGCTTGATCACGTACTGGGGAATGGAGCTCATCGGGCTTATCAACTTTTTATCAACAATTTATCAACATATGGTGCACATGTCGGGAATGGACACAATATATTGTGTTCAATCCGAGTCCGCCGCCCCAAGTCGGCGTCGCTTGACCCAGGTCAACAAGCCCCCCGGTCCGGCTTGCTCATGACGACGGGATCGCCGATGCGCGCGCCGCATCGGCGTATGCTCTGTCACTAATGCCGGACGCGCGCGGCGCGACCTCGCTAGAATGTAATCGGCCGTTCTGGACTACACGCTGGATACCCCATGGATACCCAAGTCATCCGCATTCACCGGCACGGCGATCCCGACGTGCTGCAGCTGGAAACCGTCGCGCTCGGCAACCCCGGCGCCGGCGAGGTGCTGATCCGCCAGACCGCGATCGGCGTCAATTTCATCGACACCTATCACCGCAGCGGCCTGTACCCGCTGCCGCTGCCGAGCGGGCTCGGTCAGGAAGCCTGCGGCGTGGTCGAGGCGGTCGGCGACGGCGTGAAGGAATTCCGCAAGGGTGACCGGGTGGCCTACGCCGGCGGTGCCACCGGCGCGTACGCGCAGCACCGCATCGTGCCGGCCGCGCGGCTGGTGCCGGTGCCCGAAGCCATCAGCGACGACATCGCCGCCGGCACGCTGCTGCGCGGCATGACCGCGCAGTACCTGCTGAAGCGCACTTTCCCGGTCAAGGCCGGCATGACGGTGCTGATCCACGCCGCCGCCGGCGGTGTCGGCCAGATCGCCTGCCAGTGGGCGCGCGCGCTGGGCGCCACCGTGATCGGCACCGCCGGCGGCGCCGAAAAGTGCGCGCTGGCTGCGGGCTGGTGCGACCACGTCATCGACTACCGGGTCGACGACTTTGCCGCCCGGGTCCGCGAGATCACCGCCGGTGCCGGCGTGCCGGTCGTCTACGACGGCGTCGGCGCGGTGACGTTCGACGGCTCGCTCGACAGCCTCGGTCCGCGCGGCATGCTGGTGTCGTTCGGCAACGCGTCGGGCGCGGTGCCGCCGTTCTCGCCCAACCTGCTGGCGCAGAAAGGCTCGCTGTTCCTGACCCGGCCGACGCTGGGCCACTACACGGCCACGCGCGACGAACTGCTCGACACCGCCGAGGACTATTTCACCGCCGTTGCCCGCGGCCACGTGGTCGCCGACATCGGCCAGCGCTTTGCCCTCGCCGACGCGGCGCTGGCACACCGCGAACTCGAAGCACGCCGCACCACCGGCTCGACGCTGCTGCTGCCGGAATGACGACCGCCCACCTCGTCTACCTGCACGGCTTCCTGTCCAGTCCCTTCTCGCAGAAGGCGCAGGACACCGCCGTGTGGATGGCCGAACGGCAGCGCGCCGACTATTTCCACTGCCCGCAGCTGCCGATGGAACCGGTCGCTGCATGTGAAGCACTGGAAAACGCGATCGAGCGGCTGCACGGCGAACCGTTCTGCCTGATCGGCAGCTCGCTCGGCGGCTACTTCGCCACCTGGGCCGCCGAGGAATACGGCTGCCGCGCGATTCTGGTCAACCCGGCGGTCAGGCCGTACGAGCTGCTCAAGGACCACCTCGGCCCGCAGCGCAACTACCAGACCGGCGAGTACCACGTGATCGATGCCACGTTCGCACCGGCGCTGAAGGCGCTCGAGCGCGACGTCAGCGCGCCGCACCGCTACTGGCTGATGGCGCAGACCGGCGACGAGGTGCTCGACTACCGCGAAGCGGTCGACAAATATGCCGGATGCCGTCAAACCGTCATCGACGGCGGCGACCATGGCTTCCGGAACTATCCTGAATGGCTGCCCGCCATCTGGGACTTTGCACAAGGACAAGCATGACCACACCGCAATCGGGCATCCTGCCGCCCGCTTCCCCGCACGCCTATTTTGTTCTGCTGCGCCGCCGCCTCGGCCGGCGCATCGATGCCAAGAGCCGCGAATGCCTGGCGACGCTGCAGACCCGGCTGGCGGCCCAGGGCAGCCTGGGCGTCGTCGCCTTCGGTGCCGATGCCTTCGGCGACGTGTTCGAAGGTCCCCGCCCGGCCGAGCTGCGCGCGTTTCCGCGCATTCCCGGCGCGGTGCATGCCGCACCGGCCACCGATGCCGACGTGCTGATCCATCTGCGCGGCGAACACCAGGACCGGCTGTTCGACCTGGCCGACGCCTGTGTCAACGCGCTGTCCGGCTGGCTCGAACCGGTCGAAAACGTCGCCGCGTTCCGCCGCTTCGAGGGCCGCGACCTGACCGGCTTCGTCGACGGCACCGAAAATCCGGACGCCGACGAACGCCCGGCCGTGGCGCTGGTCTCCGGCGGCGACTGGGCCGGCGGCAGCTACATCCACACGCAGCGCTACGTGCACCGGCTCGACTCGTGGCAGAAGCTGCCGGTGAAGCAGCAGGAAGCGGTCATGGGCCGGACCAAGGACGGCGACGAGGAGCTCGACGACGACGAAAAGCCGGCCACCGCGCACATCAGCCGGGTGGTGATCGAGGAGGACGGCGAGGAGCTGGCGATCCTGCGCCATTCGCTGCCCTACGGCACGCCGGGCGGCGAGCGCGGCCTGTATTTCGCCAGCTACTGCCACACGCCGGTGATCTTCGAAAAAATGCTGGCGCGGATGATCTCGCCGACCAGCGACGGCCGCGTCGACCACCTGCTCAACTACACGCGCGCGGTCAGTGGTGGCGCCTTCTTCGCGCCCAGCGCCGACAGGCTCGCCAGCCTGGGCTGATTGCAGGCACCCCAAACAGAACGCCCCTGTACCGGGGCGTTTTGTTTGGGCGATCAGGCGGTCAGAACAGACGCTCGGCGTACAGCGGCAACGGAAACACCGCTTGCCAGGCGGCCTTGCCATGTTTGGCGAGTGCATCCGGGCTGCGCTCGCACAGGCCGGCCAGCGTCGGCCAGAACCGGTCTTCGCCGCCAGCCAGTCGCGCCACTTCACTCGACAGGCAGAACATCGGCCGCTCGGCCACCCGCGCCGCCATCGCCGCCGGATCGGCATTGCCCTTGCCGGTCGCCTTGATGAAGACCGGGACTTCGCCACGGACGCGGTACTGCGCCGGCGTGAGCTTGAAGGCAAAGCGGAAATCGCCGTTGCTGGTACCGGTAGTACGGAAATAGTGCGGGTCGAAAATGCCCTTGCGGTAGAACACCGACGTCAGTGACGGCTTGTGGTCGCCGACGACGATGACGGTCAGCGGACGCTTGCGCTTTTTGGCGCGCTTTTCCAGCTCGGCAACGAAGCCTTCCATTTCCTTCACCGCCGCCGTCAGCCGCGTACGGTAATCCGTTTCGCCGTCGTCGCTGCTGCGGTAGGCACCGTGCGTCATCACCGTCACCAGGAACATGAACTGCTTTTTCTTCGCCGGCTGCGCCGCATAGACATCGAGTGCGCGCTGGTACAGCAGCGCATCGGACGGCCAGGTGCGGGTATGCCAGGCCATGGTTTCGACGAAGTGCTGCTCGTCGAAACCGAAGTGCTTGTAGACCGTATCGCGCTTCCAGAACGAACCGTAGAAATTGTGGATGCCGGCGGTATGGTAGCCGGCGCCCCGGAAGCGCGAGATCAGCGATTCGGCACCGTCGCGGTAGTCGGGGCCGAAGTTCTGGTAATCGACGCCGGGCAGTACCTGCGACGACAACCCGGCCAGCAGTTCGAACTCGGCCTCCGACGTGCCGCCGCCGTAAACCGGGCTGATCGCGGTCGACTGCACGAAGCCCCGCTTGCCCAGATCGGCGATCGCCGTACGGAAACGGTCGTCGGTGGTGGTAAAGCATGCCTCGCACAGGATCAGCGCGACGTCGGGTCCGGGTGCAGGGTCCAGCGTGGCCGACGGGTTGTCGTAAAAGGCATGCGGGCCGCGCTGCGGCAGCTTGATGCTTTCGGCGGTGAAGTAAAGATGCGCCAGAATGCCGTTCTGCTTGGCGTTCTCGTTGAAGTTGTACGACAGGTAGTGGGCATTGAAGACGTCGCTGAGGACCGAATTGACGGCCTTGCCCGCCGAACCGCTGTCGGCCAGCCGCACGCCGAGCATCAGCGGCAGGACGAGGCCGGCGGCCAGTCGCCACCACGAGAAACGCGGCCGCTTCCAGACACCGATGGCCAGCGCGACGACGAACAGCGTTGCGAACGCCGCCATCTCCCAGCCGAGGTAACTCGACAACGACGCGCCCTGCGAGACCTCGAGCACGTCGCGCGCCACCAGGGTCTCGCCGGTCAGCGACTCCTTGGCCCAGTTCGCGTGGCTCAGGAAGCCTTCGAGGCCGATGACGGCGCCGACCGCTGCCCAGCGGTTGAGCACGATTGCCAGCGTCAGGTAGACCAGCAGGGAAAACAGCAGCCGCGGCGGGGCGAAATCACTGTCGATCAGCAACCGGCCGGCCAGCAGCAGCGCATACGGTCCCGCCAGTACCGCCAGTTTGAGTCCCCAGTGCCGAAGTCTTGCTGCTTGCATGTGCTTTCCCGCGCCCGCCCGCGAGGGCGATGCATTACTCCGCCTTGCTGCGGCCAAACGCAAAAAAGCCAGTCTTTCGACTGGCTTCTTTGGTGAAACTGGTGGGCTGTGAGTGGCTCGAACACTCGACCTACGGATTAAGAGTCCGCTGCTCTACCAACTGAGCTAACAGCCCGAGAGCGGCAACTATATAGAACCAATTGCCAGCTTGTCAAGTTCTGGATGGTGGGTCGTGCGGGACTCGAACCTGCGACCAACGGATTAAAAGTCCGCTGCTCTACCAACTGAGCTAACGACCCTTCCAAAACAAGACGCGCATCTTAATCAGCCCGGTGCAGGCTGTCAAGCCCGTGACCGGAAAAAGCGGCTGCGGCACCACGCCCGTGCCGCGGCAATATGCCGCTGTATGGCAATACTCACATCGGGCTACACTTTGACGCAGTCCAATACCCGTCCCCACCAGGAGCTTCATCATGCGTCTACTGCATACCATGCTGCGCGTCGGCGATCTCGATCGCGCCCTTGTTTTCTATACCGAAGTACTGGGCATGCGCCTGCTGCGCCGGCAGGACTATCCGGAAGGCCGCTTCACGCTCGCCTTCGTCGGTTACGGCGACGAAGCCAGCACCGCCGTGCTCGAGCTCACCCACAACTGGGATACAAATCGTTACGAGCTCGGGAACGCTTACGGACATATCGCGATCGAAACCGACGACATCGTTGCCACCTGTGATGCCGTGCGCGCCAGAGGCGGCAAGGTCGTGCGCGAGCCGGGCCCGATGAAGCATGGCACCACCGTGATCGCCTTCGTCGAGGATCCGGACGGCTACAAGATCGAGTTCATCCAGAAGCACACCCAGTAACGCGGCCCGCGGCCGCCCCCACCGACCGGACGACATGAAACGATTTCTCCCCCTGTTGCTGGCCATGTTGCCGGCGCTGGCCCATGCCGCCGACTTCGACGGCGCCCAGCTCGGCCTCGCTTGGGCGCTGCCCTTCGTCGGCATCCTGCTGTCGATCGCGCTGTTCCCGCTGCTGGCGCCGCATTTCTGGCATGCGCACTTCGGCAAGGTCGCCGGCTTCTGGGCGCTGGCTTTCCTCGTGCCGTTTGCCGTGGTCTACGGCGCCGGCAACGCCGGTGCCGTGATCGCCCATGCACTGATCGACGAGTACATCCCCTTCATCCTGCTGCTGTTCGCGCTGTATACGGTCTCGGGCGGGATTCTCGTCTGGGGCAATCTGCACGGTTCGCCCAAGGTCAACACCGCAATCCTGGCACTCGGTACCGTCTGCGCCTCGATCATGGGAACGACCGGTGCGGCGATGCTGCTGATCCGGCCGCTGCTGAAGGCCAACGACAACCGCAAGCACAACGTCCACGTCGTGGTGTTCTTCATCTTCCTCGTCGCCAACATCGGCGGCGGGCTGACGCCGATCGGCGATCCGCCGCTGTTCCTCGGCTTCCTCAAGGGCATCAGCTTCTTCTGGACGCTCGAGCACATGCTGCCGCTGGTCGCGCTGAATTCGGCGATCCTGCTGACGCTGTTCTACTTCATCGACCGCCACTTCTACAGCAAGGAAGACGAGGTCGAGGCGGTCGATCCGACGCCGGACTCGCGACTCAAGCTGTTCGGCAAGTTCAACTTCTTCCTGATCGCCGCCGTCGTCGCCGCCGTGGTGATGTCGGGCGTGTGGAAGCCGGGGATCGATTTCCACGTGCTCGGCACCGAGGTCGGCCTGCAGGACATCGTCCGCGACGTGCTGCTGATCGTCATCGCACTGGTGTCGCTGAAGTTCACGCCGAAGCAGGTCCGCGCCGGCAACGACTTCAACTGGGATCCGATCCTCGAAGTGGCCAAGCTGTTCATCGGCATCTTCCTGGCGATGGCGCCGGCGATCGCGATCCTGCGCGCCGGCGAAGCCGGCCACCTGGCATCGCTGGTGCGGCTGGTCAGTGATCCGGGCGGCGCGCCGATCGACTCGATGTACTTCTGGATGACCGGCATCCTGTCGAGCTTCCTCGACAACGCGCCGACCTATCTGGTGTTCTTCAATCTGGCGCACGGCGATGCGGCGCACATGATGGGCCCGATGGCGTCGACGCTGCTGGCGATCTCGGCCGGCGCGGTGTTCATGGGCGCGATGACCTATATCGGCAATGCGCCGAACTTCATGGTCAAGGCGGTCGCCGAAGACCGCGGCGTGAAGATGCCGAGCTTCTTCGGCTACATGGCTTGGTCGATCGCCATTCTGCTGCCCTGCTTCGTGCTCACTTCGCTGGTGTTCTTCCACTACTGATGAAACGCTCGCCAGCCTTGCTGGCGGGCATTTTTCACTGTCTCCGGCATTCCGCCGAACTTAGAACTATTCCCACTTGTCATTACACGACAAACGGTAGAAGCTGATTACTCCTCGTCCGGCACGTATTTCGATGTATTGACACGGCAGCGAGGACCTTTGACCTCGGTCATAGGGCTGTCAGCCGGGCGGCATATACTTGTTTGCAACCGTTGGCACCCGTGCCTTTTCGTGCCGACGCTCCATTTCTATCCGCAATGAGGTGAACACGTGGCTCAACAACCGCTTTCCCAAGACCTCCTCGACAAGATGCACCGGTACTGGCAAGCCGCCAACTACCTGTCCGTCGGTCAGATCTACCTGCTGGAAAATCCGCTGCTGAAGCAGCCGCTGGAGCGTAAGCACATCAAGCCCCGCCTGCTGGGTCACTGGGGCACGACGCCGGGCCTGAACTTCATCTACGTTCACGCCAACCGCGTCATCAAAGACCGCGACCTGAAAATGATCTACATCACCGGTCCTGGCCACGGCGGCCCGGGTCTGGTCGCCAACACCTGGCTGGAAGGCAGCTACGAAGAGTTCTATCCGAGCATCGACCGCACCGAAGGCGGCATGCAGCGGCTGTTCAAGCAGTTCTCGTTCCCGCGCGGCATCCCGTCGCACGTTGCGCCGGAAACTCCGGGCTCGATGCACGAAGGCGGTGAACTCGGTTACTCGGTCTCGCACGCCTACGGCGCTGCATTCGACAATCCGGATCAGGTCGTCCTCGCCGTGGTCGGCGACGGCGAAGCCGAAACCGGCCCGCTGGCCGCCAGCTGGCACTCGAACAAATACCTGCACCCGGTCAACGACGGCTTCGTCCTGCCGATCCTGCACCTGAACGGCTACAAGATCGCCAACCCGACCGTGCTGGCACGGCTGTCGAAGGAAGAGATCACCAAGCTGTTCGAAGGCTACGGCTACAAGCCGCACTTCGTCGAACTGAAGCACGAAACCTTCAACGACAAGCAAGCCACCTTCCACGACATCCACCAGAAGATGGCGGCCACGATGGACGCCTGCCTGGACGAGCTGAACGCGATCCGCGAAGCCGCCAAGGCCGAAATCGCCGCCGGCAAGCCGATCACCCGCCCGCAATGGCCGATGATCGTGATGCGCACGCCGAAGGGCTGGACCGGTCCGAAGGAAATCAAGGGCAAGAAGGTCGAGGACTACTGGCGCAGCCACCAGGTGCCGTTCTCGGACATCGACGCCGAAAACGTCCACAACCTGGAAAACTGGCTCAAGTCGTACGAACCGGAAACCCTGTTCAACGCCGACGGCACCGTCAAGGCCGAACTGACCGAGATCGCGCCGAAGGGCCTGCACCGCATGGGTTCGAACCCGGTCGTCCACGGCCAGGCGTCGAAAGACCTGCGCATGCCGGACTTCCGCAACTACGAAGTCAAGTTCGAGAAGCCGGGTACCGTCAACGCCGAAGCCACCCGTGAAATGGGCAAGCTGCTGCGCGACGTGATGAAGGAAAACGAAGAGCAGCGCAACTTCCGCATCGTCGGCCCGGACGAAACCGCGTCGAACCGCTGGAACAACGTGTTCGAGGAAACCGGCAAGACCTGGTTCGCCGACTACCTGCCGGAAGACGAGCACAACGACACGCTGTCGCAGGACGGTCGCGTGATGGAAATCCTCTCCGAGCACACCTGCCAGGGCTGGCTCGAAGGCTACAACCTCACCGGTCGCCACGGCTTCTTCAGCTGCTACGAAGCGTTCATCCACGTCGTCGACTCGATGTTCAACCAGCACGCCAAGTGGCTGAAGACCACCCGCCACATCAACTGGCGCAAGCCGCTGCCGTCGCTGAACTACCTGCTGACCAGCCACGTCTGGCGTCAGGACCACAACGGCTTCTCGCACCAGGATCCGGGCTTCATCGACCACGTCGTCAACAAGCGTGCCGAAGTCATCCGTGTCTACCTGCCGCCGGACGCCAACACCCTGCTGTCGGTGACCGACCACTGCCTGCGTTCGCGCCACTACGTGAACGTCGTCGTGGCCGGCAAGCAGCCCGCGCTGCAGTACCTGACCATGGACCAGGCGATCAAGCACTGCACCAAGGGTCTGGGCATCTGGGACTGGGCATCGAACGACGCCGGCGGCGAGCCGGACGTGGTGATGGCCTGCGCCGGTGAAATCCCGACCATGGAAGCACTGGCCGCGACCGACCTGCTGCGTCAGCACTTCCCGGACCTGAAGATCCGCTTCGTCAACGTCGTCGACCTGATGACGCTGCAGCCGAAGGAAGAACACCCGCACGGCCTGTCGAACCGCGAGTTCGATTCGATCTTCACCGCCGACAAGCCGGTCATGTTCGCCTTCCACGGCTATCCGTGGCTGATCCACCGCCTGTGCTACCGTCGCAACGGTCATGCCAACATCCATGCCCGCGGCTACAAGGAAGAAGGTTCGACCTCGACGCCGTTCGACATGGTCGTCGTCAACCAGCTCGACCGCTTCAACCTGGCGATCGACGTGATCGACCGCGTGCCGAAGCTGGCCAAGATCGGTGCACACGTGCGGCAGAAGTTTGCCGACAAGCTGGTCGAGCACGCGCAGTACATCGCCGAACACGGCGACGACCTGCCGGAAGTGAAGAACTGGGTCTGGCCGTACTGAGACCCCGTTCCGGCCCGGGGCCCGCGCCCCGGTCGACCCTGAAAACAGCCCGCCTTGTGCGGGCTGTTTTGTTTGGTCTGGCGCTTGCCCGTACGCCGTGGCGACGGGCACACTGAGTCCTGAATCCGAGGAGTTGTGCCGTGCCCGATACCGACCTGCTTGCCCGCATCGCCGACTGCGCCCGCGCCGTGGCGGAGCGCGAGATCATGCCGCGTTTCCGCCAGGTGAGCGCGCACCGCAAGCATGACGGCACGCTGCTGACCGAGGCCGACCTGGCCAGCCAGGCCTTCCTGACCCGCGCGCTGCCCGGGATCGCCCCCTACCCGGTGCTCGGCGAGGAGATGTGCGCGGCCGAACAGAAAGCGCTGCTGGCGGCCAATCCGGACGGCCTGTGGGTCGTCGACCCGATCGACGGCACGACCAACTTCGCCCACGGCCTGCCGATGTTCTCGGTCTCGATCGCCCTGCTGCGCCACGGCCGTACCGAATTCGGCGTCGTCCACCTGCCGGTACTCGACGAAACCTTCAGCGCCCGGCGCGGCCATGGTGCGTGGCTCAACGGCGAGCGGCTCGAAGCCCCGGCCGAGCCGACCCGGATCGCCGACTCGGTTGCCGCGGTCGAGCCCAAATACCTCGGCGGCCACCTGCCGGTGCGCATCGTGACCGTCGCGCCCTTCGCCAGCCAGCGCAACTACGGCGCGGCCACGGTCGACTGGTGCTACCTTGCCGCCGGCCGGTTCGACCTGCTGCTGCACGGTGCTCAAAAGTTGTGGGACTACGCTGCCGGCGCCCTGATCGCCGAAGAAGCCGGCTGTCTGCTCGGCACGCTGACGCGCCGCGACTACTGGCATTGCGATCCGTGGACGCGCTCGGCCATCGCAGCCCGGCATCCGAAGGCGTTCGAGAGCTGGTACCAGTGGGCAACGCAAAACCGCTGAATGCTGCGGTGTGAGCCGGCGCCGGGCCACTACCCCGCGGACTCAGCTCCCCGGGCATGACAGACGACGGCGAGCTTGTTGCCGTCCGGATCACGGAAATACGCGCCATAGTAATGCGCGTGATACTGCGGTCGCAGGCCCGGTGGCCCTGCGCAGAGGCCGCCATGGCTCAGTGCCGTTCCGTAGGTCCGATCGACAACGGCGCGACTGTCGGCCAGCAGGGCAATCATCTGGCCGTTGCCCGGCGCATGTGCATGCCCGTCGAACGGCGTGCCGATCAGCAGCAGCGGGCGTGCTTCGCCCGGTTGCTGCCAGCCCGCCCAGGGGCGGCTGCGGTCGCAGAACCGTACCTCCAGGCCGAGACAGTCCAGCACCGCGCGATAGAACGCCAGCGCCCGTTCGAAATCGGTCACGCCCACATGCACGTGCGAAAACATGACTGCCCCCTTGTCGCCAACGGAATACGCCGCCGTGTCAGAGCACCTTGCCCGGATTCATGATCCCCAGCGGATCGAGTGCGGCCTTGATGGTGCGCATCAGGTTCAGCTCGACCTCGCCGCGGTACAGCGGCAGCTGGTCGCGCTTGAGCTGGCCGACGCCGTGTTCGGCGCTGATCGTGCCCTGATGCCGGGCGACGATGTCGTAAACGATGGCGTTGACCGCCGGTTCGTGCTCGTACACGCCCTTGCCCAGATCGCCGAGGAAGACGTTGTAATGCAGGTTGCCGTCGCCGACATGACCGAAAGCGACCAGGTCGAGGTCCGGAAACGCGGCTTTCAGCACCGTTTCCGCCTCCACCATGAAGGCCGGAATGTGCGACACCGGCACGGCGATGTCGTGCTTGATGCTGGTACCGCGGCGGCGCTGCGACTCGGGAATGTGCTCGCGCAATCGCCAGAAATCCTGCGCTTCGGTCACGCTCTGCGCCAGCAGCACGTCCTCGTGGCCGAGCTCGAACAGCGCCTCGGCCAAGCGCTCGACCAGCACGGCCGGTGCGCCGCCATCGGCCAGCTCGACCAGCACGGTCCACGCCGGTGGCGCAGCAAACGGTTGCGGCAGTTCGGGGCAGTGTTCGGCGAGCAGTTCCCAGCAGCGGCGCGAGATCAGCTCGAACGACGTGACCCGCTCGCCGACCTGATCCTGCAAGCCGCGCAGCAGCGTCACCGCGGCATCCGGCGTTTCGAGCGCGACCAGCGCGGTCGCCTGCGCCGACAGTTGCGGCGACAGCTTGAGCACGGCAGCGGTGATCACGCCGAGCGTGCCTTCGGAACCGATGAACAGCTGTTTCAGGTCGTAGCCGGTGTTGTCCTTGCGCAGCCCGCGCAATCCGTCCCAGACGGTGCCGTCGGCGAGGACGACTTCGAGTCCGAGCGTCAGTTCGCGCATGTTGCCGTAGTGCAGCACGTTGACGCCGCCGGCGTTGGTACCGAGCGCACCGCCGATCCGCGCCGAACCGACCGCGCCCCAGTCGGCGGCGAACAGCCGCCCGGCCGCGCGCGCTGCTGCCTGCACGTCGGCCACGACGGTGCCGGCGTCGACGGTGATGGTGTTGTTGTCGGCATCGACCGCCAGCACGCGGTTCATCCGTTCCAGCGACAGCACGATCGCCGTACCGCTGCCGTCGGGCGTCGCCGCCCCGCAGTTGCCGGTGTTGCCGCCTTGCGGCACGACCGGCACGCCGTGCGCATGCGCCAGCTTCATCACCGCAGCGACCTCGGCGGTCGAGCGGGGCCGTACCACGGCTTGCGCGGCACCGTGGTAGCGGCGGCGGTTGTCGAGCAGGTAGCCGTCGATCTGCGCGCCGGTGAGGATGCCGGCCGGGTCGAGCAGCGCGGCGAGTTCGGTCATGAACGACATCGTCGTCTCCAAACGAGATCGCCGGCAGCAGCCGGCGATCCAGAGTCATCGTTACATCGATTTTAAAGCCAGAAATCCCGGCGTGCGACGTGATGCTGCAGCACGCGCTGGAAGTGGCCCGGGTCCTTGGCGAACGTCATCTCGCCGGCCGCCGGCTTGTAGAAGTCGTACAGCCGCGATACCCAGAAACGCACCGCTGCGGCACGCAACAGCTGCGGCCATGCGGCAAGCTCGGCGGCCTCGAACGCACGGACACTCTGGTAACCGGCGAGCAGCGCGCGGGCCCGTTCGGCGTCGATGTCGCCGTTCTCCAGCACGCACCAGTCGTTGAGGGTGATCGCCACGTCGTAGGCCAGCGTGTCGTTGCACGCGTAGTAGAAATCGATGAAGCCGCCGACACGGTCACCATCCATCAGCGCGTTGTCGCGGAACAGGTCGGCGTGGATGACACCGGCCGGCAGCGCGCCGAAGTCCTGCGCCGCCAGCGACGCCACTTCGGCGTCCAGCTCGGCCGCATCGGCCGCCGCCATGAACGGCGTCACTTCGGCAGCCACGGCTTCGCGCCAGGCGCGGCCGCGCGGATTGGCCATGTACCCGTCGTAGTGCCGCGCCGCCAGATGCATTTGCGCCAGCATTTCGCCGACCTCGCGGCATTGCGCGGCGTTCGGTGTGTCGGTGACGGCACCCGGCAGGCAGTTGACCAGCAGCGTCGGCTTGCCGTTCAGCGTATCGACGAAGGCATTGTCGTGATTGGCGATCGGCGCGGCGACGGCGATGCCGTGCTGCGCCAGATGGGCGAGCAGGTTGACGTAGTACGGCAGTTCGTCGGCACGCAGCGTCTCGAACAGCGTCAGCACGTAGCGGCCGTGCGTGGTCGTGACGAAGTAGTTGGTATTGGTGATGCCGGCGGCGATGCCCTTGAGCTCGACCAGACCACCGATGGCATAGCGCTTGAGGAAGGCGCCCATCTCATCGGGCGTAACGGTGGTGAAAACGGACATGATGGATTCAGTGCGGCGCGATCGGATGAGGGACGGAGTGTACGCAAGCGCGCCGGCACAGACGAGCGCCGGCGATCGTCGTCACCACGAGAACAGCGTCCATTGCGGCACCGACAGGCGTGCGCCACCCGAATCGGCGCTGTCGATGCGGTCGAACTGGCCGTTGCCTTCGTGGTCGTAGAGGAAGTACGGCTTACCGACCTTGGGCGTGACCTTCATCATGTAGAGCCGGCCGTTCATGCGGTACTCGGCGATGGTCGCATCGGCCTTTTCGATGATGCGCACTTCCGGTTCGCCGACCGGCTTGTTGGCCTTGGGTTTTTCCACCGGCGGCAACTGCTCGGCCGGCACCGATTGCGGCGGCGGCGGCGGCGGATCAAGTGGCGGCAGCTCGGCCATCGCGGCGCTGCCGGCAAGCAGCATCAGGCTGGTCAGCACGGTTTTCATCTGGGCTCCCTCGGCCCGGCGGGCCTGTTTCGGTCATTCTACCGAATGCGTCGCCCCGGCTCACAGGCTGAACTGCATTTCGCGCTCTGCAGGCGACATCTCGAAACCGCGCGTTTCGAAGAAACGGAAAATCGCTTCGACGATGGCCGCCGGTTCGTCGATCAGCTGAACGAGGTCGAGATCGGCGGCATTGATCATGCCGTCGGCAACCAGACGCTCGCGGAACCAGTCGATCAGACCGCCCCAGAACTCGCTGCCGACAAGGATGATCGGGATCCTGCGCGACTTGCCGGTCTGGATCAGCGTCAGCGCTTCGGTCAGCTCGTCCAGCGTGCCGAAGCCGCCCGGCATCACCACATAGGCGCTCGCGTGCTTGACGAACATGACCTTGCGGGCAAAGAAGTGGCGGAAGCTCTGGCTGATGTCCTGGTACGGATTGCCGGTCTGCTCGTGTGGCAGCTGGATGTTCAGCCCCACCGACGGGCTGGCGCCGTCGTAGGCGCCCTTGTTCGCCGCCTCCATCAGCCCCGGGCCGCCGCCGGAAATCACCGCGAAGCCGGCATCCGACAGGCGCCGGGCAATCTCCTCGGTGCGCTTATAATGGGCGTGGTCGCGCCCGATGCGTGCCGAACCGAAGATCGATACCGCCGGCTGGATCCGTTGCAGGCGTTCGGTCGCCTCGACGAATTCGGCCATGATCTCGAATACCCGCCATGCCTCGCGGGCCCGCACGCCCTGATGCTCGCTGTCGATCTGCGGATCGACGAAATGGGGCAGCTTGTCCTTGAGATTCATCGCGCACCTCCTTGCTTACAAATATAGCCGCGCCCACAAGGCGGCGGCCTGCGGATACGCCATGCCCACCCTGCTCCTGATCGACGGTTCGTCCTACCTCTACCGCGCCTTCCACGCGATCCGCGAACTCTCGGCGCCCGACGGCACGCCGACCAATGCGCTGTACGGCTTCATCAACATGCTCAAGAAGCTGCGGCAGACGACGCCGGCCGACTACATCGCTTGCGTGTTCGACGCCAAGGGCAAGACCTTCCGCGACGACCTCTACCCCGAATACAAGGCCAACCGGCCGAGCATGCCGGACGAGCTGCGCGTGCAGATCGCCCCGATCCACGAGGCCGTCACCGCCTTCGGCGTGCCGATGCTGATCGTCGACGGCGTCGAGGCCGACGACGTGATCGGCACGCTGGCACGGCAGGCCGCCGCGCAGGGCATGACCGCGATCATGTCGACCGGCGACAAGGACATGGCGCAACTGGTCGACGGCCACGTGCGGATCGAGAACTCGATGACCGACGAAGTCCTCGACGAAGCCGGCGTGTTCGCCAAGTTCGGCGTGCGCCCCGACCAGATCGTCGACTTCCTGACGCTGAAGGGCGACGCCGTCGACAACGTGCCCGGCGTACCGAAGTGCGGCGACAAGACCGCCGCCAAGTGGCTGGCCGAGTACGACAGCCTCGATGCGATCATCGCCAACGCAGATTCGATCAAGGGCGTCGTCGGCCAGAACCTGCGCGACAGCCTCGACTGGCTGCCGAAGGCGAAGGAACTCGTCACGATCAAGACCGACGTCGACCTTGCCACCGAACTGCCCAACGGCATTGCCGACCTCGCCCCGGGCGCCGAGGACTGGCAAACGCTCAAGGCGATGTTCGAGCGCTACAACTTCCGCACCTGGTTGCGCGAGGCCGAGACCCGCTTGAACACAGCCGCCGCACCGGCTGCCGCGCCCGCCGGCGACCTGTTCGGCAAACCGCTGGCAACGCCAGAGTCGAACGTCGAGGCGGCATCGGCCATCGCGACCGCCAATGTCCCCACCACGCAGCCGGCCGAAGCGCCCGTCGAACGACACTACGAAGCCATCCTGACCGGCGCGCAGCTCGACGCCTGGCTGGCCAGACTGCTGGCGGCCGACGTCGTTGCGCTCGATACCGAAACCACCAGCCTCGATCCGATGCGCGCGAAGATCGTCGGCATCTCGTTCTCGGTCACGCCGGGCGAGGCCGCCTATCTGCCGCTGGCGCACCGCGGCACCGAAGCACCCGAGCAGTTGCCGTTCGACGCGACGCTGGCCAAGCTCAAGCCATGGCTCGAATCTTCTGAGCACAAGAAACTCGGCCAGAACCTCAAGTACGACCAGCACGTGTTCGCCAACCATGGCATCGCGCTGGCCGGTATCGCCGACGACACGCTGCTGATGTCCTACGTGCTCGCCAGCCACGAGCGCCACAACATGGACGATCTGGCGATGCGCGAGCTCGGCGAGACGACGATCAAGTACGAGGACGTCGCCGGCAAGGGCGCCAAGCAGATCGGCTTTGACGAAGTCGGTGTCGACACCGCAACCGCCTACGCCGCCGAGGACGCCGACATCACCCTGAGGCTGGCACATTCCCTGAGCGCCAGGCTGGCGAAGCAGCCGCAGCTGCAGACGCTGTACCGCGAACTGGAAATGCCGGTGCGCGAAGTGCTGTTCACGATGGAACGCAACGGCATGCTGGTCGACGCCGACCGGCTCAACCGCCAGAGCCACGCGATCGGCCTCAAGCTGATCGAACTCGAACAGCAGGCGTACGAACTCGCCGGCCAGCCGTTCAACCTCGGCTCGCCGAAGCAGATCGGCGAAATCTTCTTCGAAAAGCTCGGCCTGCCGGTGATCAAGAAGACCCCGAAGGGCGCGCCGTCGACCGACGAGGACGTGCTGACCGAGCTGGCCAAGGATTTCCCGCTGCCCAAGGTGCTGCTCGAGAACCGCAGCCTGTCCAAGCTCAAGTCGACCTACACCGACAAGCTGCCGACGATGGTCAACCCGGACACCGGCCGCGTGCACACCAACTTCAGCCAGGCCGTCGCCGCGACCGGCCGGCTGTCGTCGAACGACCCGAACCTGCAGAACATTCCGATCCGCACCGCCGAGGGCCGCAAGATCCGTGAAGCCTTCATCGCGCCGCCGGGCTGCAAACTGGTGTCGGCCGACTACTCGCAGATCGAGCTGCGCATCATGGCGCACCTCTCGGGCGACAAGGCGCTGCTCAAGGCCTTCGCCGAAGGCCAGGACATCCACCGCGCCACGGCGTCGGAAGTGTTCGGCGTCTCGCCGCTCGAAGTCAGCAGCGAGCAGCGTCGCTACGCCAAGACGATCAACTTCGGCCTGATCTACGGCATGAGCGCCTTCGGCCTTGCCGCCGCGCTGGAAATCGACCGCAGCGCCGCCAAGACCTTCATCGACCGCTACTTCGCCCAGTTCCCCGGTGTCGCTGCCTATATGGAGCGCACCCGCGTGCAGGCACGCGAGCAGGGCTATGTCGAAACGGTGTTCGGCCGCAGGCTGTGGCTGCCCGAGATCAGGTCGAGCAACGCCGGCCGCCGTGCCGGCGCCGAACGCGCGGCGATCAACGCGCCGATGCAGGGCACCGCCGCCGACCTGATCAAGCGGGCGATGATCGCCGTCGACGCTTGGCTCACCGAGGCCAAGCTGAAGAGCAAACTCGTGCTGCAGGTCCACGACGAACTGGTGCTCGAAGTACCGGAAGACGAGGTCGAACTGATCCGCGTCGAGCTGCCGAAAAAAATGGCGCAGATCGCCGAGCTGGCGGTACCGCTGGTTGCCGAAGTCGGCGTCGGCGACAACTGGGACGAGGCACACTGATCCGCCGTCTTCCGATCCGGCCCTGCATCGTGCAGGGCTTTTTTCATCCACCGGCAGATCCCGGCAACACGGACGGCAGCGGTGGCGCCCGATGGTCCGAGTTGGCAAATTGGCTTAGGCTTGGCGGAAGGAGGTCCAACATGAGCAGACTCAGAGCCGGCACCGTGCTGTACGCCGTCGACATCGAACGCGTCGCGGCGTTCTACGCCGGCGTGCTCGACATGGACATCGGTCACGCCGAATCGAACTACATCGTGCTGAATGCGCCCGGCTACGAGCTGGTGATCCAGCGCGTCCCGGCGCAGATCGCCGCAACCATCGCCATCGACACGCCGCCGCGTCCGCGCGAGAACACGGCGATCAAGCCGGTGTTCTTCGTCCCCAGTCTCGCCAACGCACGCACCGTTGCCGCCTGCCTCGGCGGCGTGCTGCCGCCGCCCGAGGCCGAATGGCGTTTCGGCGATTTCGTCGTGTGCGACGGCGTCGATCCCGAGGGCAACGTCGTCCAGTTCCGGGCCGGCACGCCCGACACATGAGCCGGCCCGCCCCGCTGCGACGCGGGCTGCTGGTCCTGCTGATGCTCGTCCCCGGCGCGCTGCTCGCGTGGGCCGGCTATGCCTGGCTGCTCGAGCGCGGTCTGGCGGCACAGCAGGCCGAGGCGCGACAGCGGCTGGGCTTCTACGCCCGCAGTCTCGACGCGCTGCTCGACAAGTACGCGCAGCTGCCGCAGCTGCTGACACTCGAATCCACACTGGCCGGGGCGCTCGCGACACCGGACGATCCGGCCCGCATCGCCGCAGCCAACCGCTATCTCGAAGCGTTCCGCCAGCACGCGCAGGTGTCGGTCGCCTACCTGATCGCACCGGACGGCGTAACGCTGGCGGCGAGCAACTGGCGCGAGCCGCAGGGCTTCGTCGGCCGGCGTTTCGATTACCGCCCCTATTTCCGCGATGCGATCGCCGGCCGGCCCGGGCGCATGTACGCGTTCGGCACCACCAGCCTCTCGCCCGGCTACTACCTGTCGGCGCCGCTGCGCGTTGACGGCCGGATTGCCGGCGTCGTCGTCGTCAAGGTCAGCCTCGGACCGTACGAAGCGGCGCTGCCCGGCGGCAGCGATCCGCTGCTGGTCGCCGACGACGTCGGCGTGGTGTTCCTGTCGTCGATGCCGGCCTGGCGCTACCACACGCTGAGCCCGCTGCCGCCGGCCGACCGCACGCGGCTGGCGCAGACGCGCCAGTATCCGCAACAGGCGCTGCAGGTGCTCGCCGCCGGCCAGCGCATCGATGCATCGGCGCCGCAACCGCAAAGGCTGCGCATCGCCGGGCCCGAGAACGGCCGCGACTACATGGCGCAGACGGCCAGGGTCGGCCCGCTCGGCTGGCACATCGTGCTGCTGTCGAACACCGCCGACGTGCGCCGCAGTGCCGCCGCGCAGGCCGCCGCACTCGGCTTCGGCCTCGCCTTCGTCACCGCGCTCTGGCTGTTCGCACAGCAGCGCCGTCGCCGGCTCGAGGAGCGGCGCGAGTCGCTCAAGGCCCAGCGCGCCGCACATGCGGCGCTCGAGGCCCGCATCGCCGAGCAGACCGAACATCTGGTGATCACCAACGAGGCCCTGACCGAGCGCATCCACGAACTCGAACGCACCGAGGCATTGCTGCGCCGCGCGCGCGACAACGCGGTGCAGACCGCCAAGCTCGCGGTGCTCGGCCAGATGGCCGCCGGCGTCACCCACGAACTGAACCAGCCGCTCGCCGCGCTGACGACGCTGTCCGACAACGCCGCACGGCTGCTCGAACTGAACGAAACGGCCGAAGCACGCGAGAACCTCGGCCTGATCAGCCAGCTGGCGCAGCGGATGGGCCGCATCGTCGGCCAGCTCAAGACCTTCGCCCGCAAGGAATCGGCACGGCTCGAACCGGTGCTACTCGCCGACGCGTTCGCCAACGCGCTGATGCTCGTCGAACCGCGCCGGCGCGAGCTGAACGCCCGGATCGACACCGACGTCAGCGACGAGACCGTCCGCGCCGACGCGCTGCAGCTCGAACAGGTGCTGGTCAACCTGCTGCGCAACGGCCTCGATGCAATGGAAGGCCAGATCGCACCGGTGCTGGCGGTCGGCGTACGCGCGCTGGACGGGCAGGTCGAGATCCGCATCCGCGACCACGGCGACGGCATTGCGCCGGAAGCCTTGGCCCGGCTGTTCGAGCCCTTCTATACCACCAAGCCGGTCGGCAAGGGACTCGGCCTCGGGCTGGCGATTTCGCACACCATCGTGCAGAGTTTCTCCGGCAGTCTTGCCGCCGAAAATGCCGCCGACGGCGGCGCCCTCTTCATCCTGACCCTGCCGACGCCATGACCGAACCGCTGACCGACGCCTTTCCGCAGAGCATCCATCTGGTCGAGGACGACCCCATCGTCCGCCGCGGCAGCGAACAGGCGTTGCGGCTGGCCGGCTTTGCCGTCCGCGGCCACCCCGATGCCGAATCGCTGCTCGACGCCATCGCCGACGGCGAACGCCCGGCGGTCGTCGTCAGCGACGTCCGGCTGCCCGGTCGCGACGGGCTGGCACTGCTGCGCGAGCTGCTTGCGCTCGATCGTGCGCTGCCGGTCATCCTCGTCACCGGCCACGGCGATGTGACGATGGCGGTCGGCGCGATGCGCGACGGCGCCTACGACTTCATCGAAAAGCCGTTCACGTCCGAACGGCTGGTCGAGCAGGTGCGGCGCGCGCTGGAAAAACGCCGGCTGGCGTGGGAGAACCAGCGGCTGCGCGCCAAACTGGGCGAGCCGCTCGAACAGCTGCTGATCGGCCAGAACCCGGCGATCGTGGCGCTGCGGCAGACCATCGCCGCGGTCGCACCGGTCGGCATCGACGTGCTCGTCAACGGCGAGACCGGTTGCGGCAAGGACGTCGTCGCGCGGGCGCTCCATGTCGCCAGCGGCCGCAAGGGCCAGTTCGTCGCGCTCAACTGCGGCGCGCTGCCCGAGACCGTGTTCGAGGCCGAGGTCTTCGGCGCCGAGGCCGGCGCCTACACCGGCGCGGCAAAGCGGCGGATCGGCAAGATCGAGTACGCCGACGGCGGCACGCTGTTCCTCGACGAAATCGAGAGCATGCCGCTGGCGCTGCAGGTGAAGCTGCTGCGGGTGATCCAGGACCGCAAGGTCGAGCGGCTTGGCGGCAACGCGGCGATTGCCGTCGACGTGCGCATCGTCGTCGCCAGCAAGGCCGACCTGAAGGCCGAGAGCGACGCCGGCCGTTTCCGTGCCGACCTCTATCACCGGCTCAACGTCGTCGTGCTCGACCTGCCGCCGCTTCGCGAGCGCCGCGACGACGTCGCGCTGCTGATGGGGCATTTCCTGTTCGACGCTGCACAACGCTTCGGCCGGACGGCGCCGAGCTGGAGCGCCGGCGATCTGGCGCGCTGGCAGGCCTACGACTGGCCCGGCAATGTGCGCGAGCTGAAGAACGTCGCCGAGCGTTTCTGCCTCGGCCTGCCCGAAGGCACGCCGAAGCTCGCCGACGACGCCGCGCCGGCGACGCTCGCCGCACAGGTCGACCGTGCCGAAAAACGCATCATCGAAGGGGCGCTGCGCGACACCGGCGGCCAGGTCACCCGCACCGCCGAGACGCTCGGCCTGCCGCGCAAGACGCTGTACGACAAGCTCTCCCGCCACGGCATCGACCCGGACGCGTTCCGCCAGGGCTGAACTAGCGCGGCCAGCCGCTCGCCACTGCGCTGGCGGCGATGAACAGGCCGAGGCCGAACGCCAGATGGGTGGTTACGCTGCGCCAGCGCGCGGCCTGCGGATTCGCGGTCAGCCTTGCGGCGATGCCGAAACCGAACGCCGGCTGCATCACGAAGAACGGCAGCACCACGCTGCCAAGGCCGACGCCCAGCGCCACCGGCAGCGAAGGCCGGTGCAGCCAGTCGGCCCCGCTCCACAGCAGCGGCAGGGCCACCAGCGCGATTCCGCTCAGGTAGTGCACGCTCCAGCCGATGGCCCGCTCGCCAGGCCGGGGCGACGCCTTGGCGATCGCCGGATGGCGGAACCGGCCGGCCCGCATGTGCGCGACCCAGCGCCCGACCAGTGCATAGTCGAGCGACGCCACGCCGAACAGGCGTTTGCGCAGTACGGTCCACAGATCCATGCAGGCCGTCGCACCGATCCCGGTCAGCCCGATCCGCCACAGCACGTCGATAGGGTCAGTCATGGCGACCCCGCTTTGCCGGCGATCGCCGGCCGTTTGGTGCGGCGCCCCGAGCTGCCGTGCGTACTGGTGTGCTTGTCATGGTGATCACTCCGCTTGCTTTGCCGTGTATGAATCTTCATTCTGCAAATTCAAGTCGACTTGAGGTCAAGCATGGATGCGCTCGATATCGGCGAAGTGATCCGGCACTCGGGCCTGCCGGCCTCGACACTGCGCTACTACGAAGAAAAGGGGCTGATCCGCCCGACCGGACGCCGCGGCCTGCGGCGGCTGTATCACCCGGATGTGCTGCAGCGGCTGGCGCTGATCGCCCTCGGCCGCACCGCCGGCTTCTCGCTCGACGACATCGCCGGCATGTTCGGTCCGGACGGCCAGCCACAGATCGACCGGCAGCAACTGCTCGCCCGGGCCGACGAACTCGAACGCACGATCCGGCGGCTGGGCGCATTGCGCGACGGACTGCAGCACGCGGCGCACTGCCCGGCGCCGAACCACATGGCCTGCCCGACGTTCCGGAAGCTGCTGCAGACCGCCGGCACCGCACCGCGGCAGCCGGGCAAACCCTGAGCGCGGCCGGCGCCCCCGCTGCATGCCGGTGCAATCCGGAATACGCCGTACGCCGACTACCGGAACGGTGAGCGGATTTCCGCACACGTACGGACCGTCATGGCGGGATTCCGCACATGACCGTGTGGGCACGATTCGGCACAAACCCTGAAAAATCAATGCACTGACTCCAGAGCGGCTTCTGGCACGGCGCTTGCCCTGTAACGAGGCAAGCCGTAGCCCGCGCAGCACCACTACGCGGCGCCACGAATCGGAACCGGCGATCCGTCGCCCCAGGAGTCGTGATCATGAAACAACCTTTCTACAAGGTGCTTTACGTACAGGTGCTGGTCGCCATCGTCGCCGGCGTGCTGCTCGGCTACTTCGACCCCGCCCTCGGTGCCGCGCTCAAGCCGCTCGGCGACGGCTTCATCAAGCTGGTGAAGATGATCATCGCCCCGGTGATCTTCGTCACCGTGGTCCATGGCATCGCCGGCATGCAGGACATGAAGAAGGTCGGCCGCGTCGGCGGCAAGGCGCTGCTGTACTTCGAAGTGGTGTCGACCTTCGCGCTGGTCATCGGCCTGATCGTTTCGCACCTGTTGCAGCCGGGCGCCGGCTTCAACGCCGACGTCGCCCACCTCGACGCCAGCGCCGTCGCCGGCTACGCCGCCAAGGCGCACGGCAACAGCACCGTCGACTTCATCATGCACATCATCCCGGGCACCGTCGCCGGCGCCTTTGCCGACGGCGAGATCCTGCAGGTGCTGCTGCTGGCGATCCTGTTCGGCTTCGGCCTGTCGCGGCTCGGCGAGCGCGGCCAGCAACTGCTGGAACTGAACGACAAGATCTCGCAGGTGCTGTTCTCGGTCGTCAACATGATCATGAAGCTCGCCCCGGTCGGTGCCTTCGGTGCGATGGCGTTCACGATCGGCAAGTACGGCGTCGCGTCGCTGATCCCGATGGCCAAGCTGATGGGCGCGTTCTACCTGACCTGCGGCCTCTTCATCGTACTGGTGCTCGGCAGCATCGCCCGCGCCTGCGGCTTCTCGGTATTCAGGCTGATTGCCTACATCAAGGAAGAACTGCTGATCGTGCTCGGCACCAGCTCGTCGGAAAGCGCGCTGCCGCGACTGATGGACAAGCTGCAGAAGCTCGGCTGCTCGAAGTCGGTCGTCGGCCTTGTCGTGCCGACCGGCTACTCGTTCAACCTCGACGGCACCAACATCTACATGACCATGGCCGCGCTGTTCATCGCCCAGGCGACCAATACCGACCTGACGCTGGGCCAGCAACTGATGATCCTTGCCGTGGCGATGCTGACCTCGAAGGGCGCCAGCGGCGTCACCGGCGCCGGCTTCATCACGCTGGCGTCGACGCTGGCGGTGGTGCCGAGCATCCCGATCGCCGGCATGGCGCTGATCCTCGGCATCGACCGCTTCATGAGCGAAGCGCGCGCACTGACCAACTTCATCGGCAACGCCGTCGCCACCGTCGTCGTGTCGCGCTGGGAAAACGAGCTCGACACCGCCCGGCTGAACCGGGTACTCGGCGGCGGCAAGACCGAAACCGAAATCAGCGTTGCACCGGTCGCCCCACAGCTCGGCCTCGACCGCGCCTGATCAGTTTTCCTCTCTTTGCCCGGCCCCGGCCGGGTTTTTTTTCGCCCGCGATACCTGTGCCTCGAAGGTGCCGGCGGCAATCGCGTCGATGTCGCTGGCGGCGATGCCGAGATCCCCCAGCTGATAGCCCGACATGCCGCGCAACTCGGCCAGCTCACTGGCCAGCCGGCGCCGCTGCCGCCAGCGTTGCCACCATCCCGTGCGCTTCATGGCTGCTGCTCCGTGTCCGCCGATCAGCCCATCATCGGCCTCGCGCACCGGGCGCGACGGCCAGATCAAACCCAGTTCCTGCCAGCCCATCTTGTCCACCCTCGGGTCTTCGTTCACGATGGAAACAGGATATGGCGCAGCGGCGGCGGCCTGAATGCAGGTCCATTCGAAATGACCCCGCCGTACTTTGCATCCATCGGTTTTCGGCAAGGCACACCATGAATTCATCGTTTCAGCTCGACAGCATGGACTGGAAGATCGTCGACGCACTGCAGCACGACGCCCGCCAGAGCCTGTCGGCGCTCGGCAAGCGCATCGGCCTGTCGCAACCGGCGATCAGCGAACGCATCCGCAAGCTCGAGGACGCCGGCGTCATCGAGGGCTACGGCGCCCGGCTCAACCTGCAGAAGCTCGGCTACGGCCTGCAGGCGATGATCCGCCTGCGCAGCGACCACGCGCGGCTGCCGCAGGCGCTGAAGCAGTGCGAGGCCATGCCCGAGGTGCTCGAGGTGCTCCGGATCACCGGCGAGGACTGCCTGCTGATCCGCTGCGTGATTCCGCGCCCGGAAGCGCTGCAGACCGTCGTCGATGCGCTGGCGGCGCACGGCAACCTGACCACCTCGCTGGTGCTGTCGACGCCGATCGCCCGCCCGGTGGCACGGCTCGACACCGCCGAGCCGCCGGCGCGGCAATGATAGAATCGTCGCATCGAACCTCTGTGAGCACCGCCGTGTCCGCCCCCACCCGTCTCGTCATCGCCACCCGAGAAAGCCCGCTTGCCCTGTGGCAGGCCCGGCACATCCAGGCCCGGCTCGCCGCGCTGTTGCCCGGGACCGAGATCGACCTGCTGGGGATGACGACCAAGGGCGACCAGATCCTCGACAAGACGCTGAACAAGGTCGGCGGCAAGGGCCTGTTCGTCAAGGAGCTCGAGGAGGCGCTGCTCGACGGCCGCGCCGATCTGGCCGTGCATTCGATGAAGGACGTCCCGATGGTGCTGCCCGAAGGCTTCGCCATCGCCGCGATCACCGAGCGTGAAGACCCGCGCGACGCCTTCGTCTCGACCCGCTACGACAGCCTCGACGCGATGCCCGAAGGCGCCGTCGTCGGTACGGCCAGCCTGCGCCGCGAAGCGCAGCTGCGCGCCCGCTACCCGCAACTGGTGTTCAAACCGGTGCGCGGCAACGTCGGCACCCGGCTGGCCAAGCTCGATGCCGGCGAGTTCGACGCGCTGATCCTTGCCGCCGCCGGACTCAAGCGCCTCGGCTTCGCCGACCGCATCCGCACCGAACTGAGCACCGACATCAGCCTGCCCGCGCCGGGCCAGGGCGCGCTCGGCATCGAGATCCGCGCCGATCGCGACGACCTGAAAGCGCTGCTCGCACCGCTGAACCACGCGGCGACCGCCGCCTGCGTCACCGCCGAACGCACGCTGTCGCGCCGGCTGAACGGTTCGTGCCAGCTGCCGCTGGCGGCATTCGCCGAGGACGAGGACGGTTTCCTGCGGCTGCGCGGCCTCGTGGCGATGCCCGACGGCAGCCACAGCGTCCATGCCGAATCCAACGGCACCCGTACCGCCGCC
This sequence comes from Jeongeupia chitinilytica, assembly GCF_014652315.1. GTDB lineage: Bacteria > Pseudomonadota > Gammaproteobacteria > Burkholderiales > Chitinibacteraceae > Jeongeupia > Jeongeupia chitinilytica. Next base: position 60,937 of record NZ_BMYO01000006.1, read on the forward strand.
GACGGCCTCGGCCGCCAGGTCGCCGACCTGCTGATGTGCGAAGGTGCCGGCGACATCCTCAAGGCACTCGATCAGGGCGCGGACCACGGGACGCCCGGTCATTAAGCAGCCGCGCACCGCGCAGCCGGCGCCGCTGGCCGGCCGCCGCATCTGGGTGACCCGGCCGCAGGCGCAGGCCGGCGCGCTGGCGGCACTGATCGAAGCGCAGGGCGGCACCGCCGTGCGCCAGCCGCTGCTCGACATCGTTCCGCCGACCGATCCGTACCCGTTTGCCGCGGCACTGGGTGCACTCTCGAGCTTCGACCTCGTCGTCTTCGTCAGCCCGACCGCGCTCGACCTGACGTTCGCACAGCTTGGCCGCGACTGGCCGTCGACCGTGCCGGTCGCCGTCGTCGGCCCCGGCAGCGCCGCGCGCGCGCGCGAACTCGGTGCCGCCACGGTGATTTCGCCGCCGCTGCAGCACGACAGCGAAGGCCTGTTGCGCGAAGCCGCCATGCACGATCTCGCCGGCCGGCGCGTACTGCTGGTGCGTGGCGAAGGCGGCCGCGACATCCTGCCGGAGGCGCTGACCGCGCGCGGTGCAACGCTGACCATCGTCCCGGCCTACCGGCGCCGGCCGCCGGACTTCGATGACACCGGCCTGACCCGCCTGCTCGACGCCGGCATCGACGCTGCGGTGATCAGCAGCTCCGAAGCCGCGGGCGTACTGTTCACGCTGGCTGGAGGCGCTGCGCGCGAGCGGCTACAATCGCTGCTGTATTTCGCGCCGCACCCGCGCATCGTCGCCGCCCTGCATGCGCAAGGCGCGACCCGCGTCGAACCCTGCGCCACCGGCGACGCCGGAACCGTTGACTCGCTCTGCCACCATTTCGCGGACCCGCAGCCATGACCCAAGAACAAGATTCGCTACCTTCCGCGCTCACCACGCCCCGCCGCCGCCTGCCGCACGTGTCACCGGCCATGGTCGTGGCCCTCGTCGCCCTCGCCGCCGCCGGCGGCGTCTGGCTGTACCAGCAACAGGCCATGGAAACGCTGCGGCTGCAGGTCAGCCGCGAACTGGCACAAGGCCAGCAGCAGCTGCGCGGTGCACAGGAACGCGAAGCGCAGGCCCAGCTGCGCGGCCAGGCGCTCGAACGCGAGCTGGCGCTGGTGTCGGCCCGGCAGAACGAAACCCAGAGCCAGCAGGCGGCACTGTCGTCGATGTACGAAGCGCTGACGCGCAACGAAACGCAGCGCGTGCTCGCCGAAACCGAACAGACGCTGGCCTTTGCCAGCCAGCAGCTGCAGCTCGCCGGCAATGTCGACGCCGCGCTGGTCGGGCTGAATGCGATCGACCAGAAGCTCGCCGCGCTGAACCGCCCCGAGCTGATCACGCTGCGCAAGAGCATCGGTCACGACATCGACCAGCTGAAGACCCAGCCCTACCTCGATGTCGTCGGCATCGCCACCCGCCTCGACACCCTCGTTGCCGGCGTCGACAAGCTGCCGCTGGCGATCGACGGCTATCGCGATCCGAAGGCCAAGGCCGGCGCCCCGGCGCCGACCAACGCGCTGCAGCGTTTCGGCGGCGAGCTGTGGCACGAATTCCGTCAGCTGATCCAGATCCGCCGGATCGACAAGCCGGATGCGATGCTGCTGACGCCGAACGAGGCCTTCTTCCTGCGCGAGAACATCAAGCTGCGCCTGCTCGATGCGCGCACCGCCCTGCTGATGCGCAACGAAGCCGCGTTCCGCAGCGACCTGAAGGCCGCCGGCGACTACCTCAAGCAGTATTTCGACAGCAGTGCACCGGCGGTACGCAATGCGCTGGCATCACTCGACACGCTGTCGCGCGAATCGCTGGCGCTGAAGCTGCCCGACCTGTCCGCCAGCCTGAGCGCCGTGCGTCAGGGCCGGCTCGCCACCGAGAGGGCCAAGCCGTGAGAGCACTGCTGTGGTTGATCGCGCTGTTCGCGCTCGCCGTCGGGCTGACGCTGTTCGCCCAGCTCAATACCGGCTATGCGCTGCTGTTCGTCCCGCCGTGGCGGATCGAGATTTCGCTCAACGTCTTCATCGTCGGCATTCTCGTCCTCGTTGCGGCGCTTTACCTGCTGGCACGGGTCATCGCCGAACTCGGCGGCCTACCCGACCGGGTCAAGGCCTACCGGCTGCGCAAGGCACGCGACGCGTCGGTCCAGCTTGAACGCGATGCCCGCATCGCCTTCTTCGAAGGCCGCTACCAGCGCGCCGAACGGCTGGCCGGCGAGGCCCTGGCCGCCAGCCGCGAAACCGATGCATTTGCCGTCAACGGCATCCTCGCCGCACGAGCCGCACACCTGATGCGCGATTTCGCCAAGCGCGACCAGTACTTCGCGCGACTGCGCGAACGCCTCGGCCCGCGCCATCTGGCGCTGGCGATGACGATGGCCGAGCTCTACCTTGACGAGCGCCGCAACCAGGACGCCGAAACCGCACTGGCCGAAGCACGCAGCCTGTCGCCCAAGCTGACCGCCATGCTCAAGCTCGAGCTGCGTTTGCGCCAGCGCGAGGACAATGCCGAAGCCATCGTCCGGCTGGTCGAACAGCTGACCAAGAGCGACGCGCTCGACGCCGGCCAGGCCCAGGCGATCCGCCTGCAGGCCTACCAGAACGTGCTGCAGCGGCAACCGAAGACGCCGCGCGAGCTGCGCGACTGGTGGAACAAGCTGCCGGTCGCCGATCGTGCCGCCCCGGCGCTGGTTGCGACGCTCGCCGATGCCTATGCGGCACAGGGCGAACCCGCCGCTGCCCGCGACGCGATCGAAGCGGCCCTCGCACAGAACTGGTCGAGCGAACTGGCGGAGCGTTACGGCACGCTGGGTCTGGACGGCGATGCGCTGGTGTCGCAGTTGCAACAGGCCGAAAGCTGGCTCAAGACCCATCCGAACGATCCGCAGCTGCTGCTGACGCTCGGCCGGCTGTGCACCGCACGGGCGCTGTGGGGCAAGGCGCAGACCTACTTCGAGGCGAGCATCGCCGTCGCGCCGACCGCGCTGGCGCATACCGAGCTGGCCGCGCTGCTCGAACGGCTCGAGCGCCCCGAAGAGGCCAACCGCCACTATCGCGCCAGTCTGGCGCTGGCAGTGCCGGTGCGCTGAGCGCACGCGGACACGACAAAGCCCTCCTTGCGGAGGGCTTTTTTCTTGCCGGGCGACACTCAGCCGGGCAGACCGCGTTTGACCGGCTTCCCGTTGCCCGGCGCCGCTTGCGGTTGCGCCGGTGCGCAACAGATCCACGAAAACGCCGCATCGTTGCGATGCCGGGTCAGGAAGTCATTCGGACGTGCACTGCGGGCAGGTTCTGCCTGCCCCGGGATTTGTGGTGGTTTCATCGCCGGGCACTCACCTTGGGGGATCCAGTCTGGATTAGAAGTCGAATCCCCGCGTTCGGTTCGCACGTTCGTCGCCCCGGCCCGGGCCCGCGGCGGGACTCAGCCAAGCAGCTCCGGACAGATGGCCGCACGCAGCACGTAATCGCCCCCGACGGCACTGCCGCGGCGGCGCAGTTCGATCCACACCAGCCCGCCCTTCTTCAGCACCATGTCCTGCTCGCGCCCGGTCAGCAGCAGCGCCGCCACCGCGCCCAGCGTCGGCTGGTGGCCGACCAGCACCACCACAGTGTCGTCGCCCTGCGGCCAGCCGGCGGCTTCGAGGTAGTGCGCGGTCTGGCCGTTGGCCGGGTCGAGCAGTTCGCTGGTCTCGACGGCCATGCCCAGCGTCTTCGCGGTTTCCTGCGCGCGCCTGGCCGGGCTGGCGATCACCCGGACGCGCTGGCCGGCCAGATAGCGGTTCAGCCAGGCGGCGACCTTCTGTGCCTGCTTGCGACCCTTGGGCGTCAGCGCACGCGCCAGATCGTCGCCCCCTTCTTCGGCGTCGGCATGACGCCACAGGATCAGCTGTTCCATCGTCGGCCTCCCCGGATCAGGTCCGCTGCTTGGCGCCGAGTTCGGCCAGCAGGCTCAGCTGGGCGTTGCGGCGCTTGCCGCCACGCGCACTCTTGCGGCGGTAGCGGCCGTCGGCGAGCATTTCCCACGCCTGCGTGTTGTCGACCAGATACGGCCGCAGGCTTTCGCGGATGACCCGGCGCTTGATCTTCGTCGAGAGCACCGGGAAGGCGATCTCGATCCGGCGGAACAGGTTGCGGCCCATCCAGTCGGCACTCGACAGGTACACATCCTCGGCACCGTCGTTATAGAAGTAGAACACCCGGTGGTGTTCGAGGAAGCGACCGATGATCGAGCGCACCTTGATGTTCTCGGACAGTCCCGGCATGCCCGGACGCAGCGCGCAGACGCCGCGCACGATCAGGTGGATGGTCACGCCGGCCTGGCTGGCCTCGTACAGCTTCTCGATCACCGTCGGTTCGAGCAGCGCGTTCATCTTGGCGATCACCACCGCCTTGCGGCCGGCACGGGCGTTGAGGATCTCGCGGTCGAGCGCCTTGATGATGTTCGGCTGCAGCGTGAACGGGGCCTGCCACAGCCGCAGATGGTCGCCGGCAAGGCCGAGGCCGGTCAGCTGCATGAACACGTCGTTGACGTCGCTGGTGATCTCGTCGTTGGCGGTCATCAGCCCGAAGTCGGTATAGAGCTTGGACGTGCGCGGATGGTAGTTGCCGGTGCCGACGTGGGCGTAGCGGCGCAGTTTGCCGTCCTCGCGCCGCACCGCCAGCAGCATCTTGGCATGGGTCTTGTAGCCGTAGACGCCGTAGACCACGTGCGCGCCAGCGCGTTCGAGCTTGGCCGCCCAGTTGATGTTGGCCTCCTCGTCGAAGCGCGCCATCAGCTCGACCACGACGGTGACTTCCTTGCCGCGCGCCGCCGCTTCGACCAGCGCGTCCATCAGCGCCGACTCGCTGCCGGTGCGGTAGATGGTCATCTTGATCGCCACGACGTTCGGGTCGGTCGCCGCCTGCTGCAGGAAGTCGATCACCGGGGTGAAGCTCTGGTACGGATGGTGCAGCAGGATGTCGCCGTGGCGGATCGCCGAGAACACATCGGGCTGCTTGCGCAGTTCGACCGGGATGCCCGGCATGAACGGCTCGAACTTCAGGTCCGGCCGGTCGACCTGGTCGGGCACCTGCATCAGCCGCACCAGGTTCACCGGGCCGCCGACGCGGTAGACGTCGATCTCGGCCAGGCCGAACTGCTGGCGCAGGAAATCCTGCAGGTGTTTCGGGCAATTGTCGGCGACCTCGAGCCGCACCGCATCGCCGAACGGCCGCTGGCTCAGTTCGCCCTCGAGCGCGGCGCGCAGGTCCTTGATGTCGTCGTCGTCGACGCTGAGGTCCGAGTCGCGCGTGACGCGGAACTGGTAGCAGCCGAGCGCGTTCATGCCGACGAACAGCTCGTCGACATGGGCGTGCAGGATCGACGACAGGAAGACGAAGCCGTGCTCGACGCCGCTAACCTCCTTGGGCATCTTGACGAAGCGCGGCAGGATGCGCGGCGCCTGGACGATGGCCATCGAGGCGCTGCGGCCGAAGGCGTCGCGGCCTTCGAGCTCGACGATGAAGTTGAGCGACTTGTTCAGCACGCGCGGGAACGGATGCGACGGGTCGAGCCCGATCGGCGTCAGCACCGGCATCAGTTCGCGGAAAAAGAAGTCCTTCACCCAGGCGCGTTGCGCTTCGTTCCACAGGCTGCGGCGCAGGAAGTGGATGCCCTCTTCCGCCAGCGCCGGCAGCATCACCTCGCGGAACAGCCGGTACTGCCGTTCGACGACATCGTGCGCCTCGCGTGCCAGCAGCTCGAACGCCTGCTGCGGCGTCAGTCCTTCGGGCAGTAGCCGGGTCGGGTACTGGCGGATGTTTTCCTTCAGCCAGGCGACCCGCACCTCGAAGAATTCGTCGAGGTTGCTCGAGACGATGCAGAGGAACTTCAGACGCTCGAGCAGCGGATTGCCCGTGTCCTCGGCCTGTGCGAACACGCGGCGGTTGAACTCCAGGAGACCGAGCTCACGGTTGAGCATCAACTGGTTGTCGGCGGGCTTGTAGATCATGGGCTCACTTCACACATCGCGCCGCTTGCGCGGACGGAAAATGGAAACAGGCCGCACGAGGCGGCCTGCAGCATTCGATTACGCGCTCGGCGGTACGAAACCGGCGATCTCGTCGGCACCCGCGCCGAAGAAGTAGTTCTGCAACTGCTGCTGCAGGTACTGGCGTGCCTTCGGGTCGGCGAGGTTGAGGCGGTTCTCGTTGATCAGCATCGTCTGGTGCTTCACCCAGGCAGCCCAGGCTTCTTTCGAGACGCTGTCATACAGCTTTTTGCCGATTTCACCGGGCAGTGGCGGGAAATCGAGACCCTCGGCCTCACGGCCAAGTTTCACACAGTGGACCATGCGGCTCATGGTGGTGCTCTCCAATGGGGCGAAACATTCAATCATACCTGTGTTGCAGCGCGATGACAGCCGGTGCCGGCGTGGCATGCAGGCATGAAAAAAGCGCGGCATGCCGCGCTTTTGCATCCGGCCGGACCGGTCAGTCGGCGCGGACCGGGACGATCCACAGCTCGACGCGACGGTTCAGCGCGCGGCCGGCCGGCGTGGCGTTGTCGGCGCGCGGTTCGGTGATGCCCTTGCCGACGGCCTGCAGGCGGACCGGGTTGACGTTGCGGCCGATGAAGTAGTCGGTCACGGCCTGCGCACGCTGCTGCGACAGCACCATGTTCTTGTCGGCCTTGCCGCTGCTGTCGGTATGGCCGACGACGGTGATCGAGGTCTTGCCGTACTGGTTGACCACCTTGGCGATCTTGTCGAGCGTCGGCGTGTAGCCCGGCTTGATCACCGCCGAACTGCTGTCGAAACCGGTGTTCGACGTCATGCTGACCAGCAGCGTGTTGTCGGACTGCTTCTGCACGGTGATCTCGCCCTTCTGGATTTCCGGCGCCAGCTGCTTCTGCAGGTCCTTGGCCTGGGTATCCATGTAGTAACCGATGCCGCCGCCGGCCAGACCGCCACCCACCGCACCGATCAGCGCACCCTTGCCACGGTTGTTGTGGTTGACCGCCGCACCGATGGCCGCGCCGCCGAGCGTGCCGATGATCGCGCCCATCTCGGTGTTGTTCAGGTCGCGCTTTTCACCGAGGTCATTGGTGGCGCAGGCAGACAGCAACAGGGCACCCAGCAGCGGGGCAACGATCAGGGACTTGCGCATCAGGCTTTCTCCAGAATTCGATTCAGTGCGTGATTATGGCAAATCACTTGCCATTGCGATGCGGCAAAGGTCACATTGCCGGGGCTTGACCTCGGTGCTGGGCAGGCGTTCGCCGTACTACCCACACCCGCATCGCTCTGGCAGCATGACCGTTTCCACGTTCCGGAGTTCACCCATGGCTGCCTTGCCCCGCTTCGTCGTTTTCGGTGAAGCCCTCACCGATTTCATCCGCCAGGATGACGACCGCTGGCTGGCGCAGCCCGGGGGTGCGTGCTGGAACGTCGCCCGCGTCGCCAGCCGGCTCGGCATTGCCACCGGCTACGGCGGCGCACTGGGCCTCGACGTGTTCGGCGACGAACTCGCCCGGCTGTCGCAAACGGCCGGGCTCGATGCGCGCTTCATCCAGCGCACCGACGCCGCGCCGCTGCTCGCGATGGTGCCGTCGACGCGGCCACCGCAGTACTTCTTCGTCGGCGAATCCGATCTCGCCTTCGACCCGGCGCAACTGCCCGAAGGCTGGCTGGCCGCTGCCGACATCGTCCAGTTCGGCTGCATCAGTCTGGCGCGCCAGCCGCTGGCCGGCCGGCTGGTCGACGTGGCGAAAGCCGCCGCGGCCGCCGGCAAGCGCATCGCCTTCGATCCGAACTGGCGCGAGCCGATGAAGGCGCCGCACTATGCCGAGACCTTCCGGACGCTGGCTGCGCTGGCGAACTACATCAAGGTTTCCGACGAAGACCTCGGCCAGCTCTTTGCCGGCCGGACGCCGGAACAGGGACTGGCCGGCCTGCGCGCGCTGGCACCGCAGGCCGAAATCCTGCTGACCCGAGGCGCGGACGGCATGCGCTGGCTGCACGGCGATGCGGTGATCGACCAGCCGGTGTTTGCCGTCGAGGTGGTCGACACCGTCGGCTGCGGCGACGCCAGCATGGGCGGCTGGATGGCCAGCGTGCTGCACGCCCCCGATGCGCCGACCGGCCGCCATCTGCGCCATGCCGCCGCTGCGGCGGCACTGGCCGCCAGCCATGCGGGTGCGTATGCGGCGACCTGGGACGAAGTCGAGGCGCTGACCGGCCGCTGAGCACGGCGTCACGACGCTCAGCGTGCCGACAGCAGTCGCCTCAGCCCGCGCAGCGGCGCGCCGATGACCGGCAGCTTGTGCAGCAGTTCCTCGGCCGAATCCCAGTAGTCGCGGTGCAGACAGACCCGCCCGTGCGCGTCGAAGCACAGCCGGCTGGCGCCATGCAGCGTCAGCGGCCGGCCGCGCACCGTGCAGTGGAAGTCCCAGGTGACGAAGGCCTGACGACCGTCGGCCACGCGTTCGAGCACGGTGAACCGCGGCGTGCCGGTGCTGGCGAACATGTGTGCGAACACCCGGCGCACGCCCGCCAGCCCGTGCACGTCATTGAACGGGTCCTTGAAGTGGACGTTGTCGGCGTAGTGGCGGCCGAGGTCGTCCAGCGTGGCCGGACTCAGTGTCTCGTACCAGGCGAGCAGCGCATTCAGCGCCGTGTTCACGGCCGGGCCAGCCGGCGCAACAGCGGCAGGCGAATCCGGTAGGGCAGCAGGCGAAGCAGTTTGATCCATAGCGTGAACCGGTAGGGAAAGTGGATTTCGAACCGGCCACGTTCGACCCCGCGCAGGATGTGGTGCGCAGCCTGCTCCGGGGTCTGCAGGGCCGGCATCGGGAAGTCGTTCTTCGCCGTCAGCCGCGTCGCCACGAAGCCGGGGTTGATCAGGTAGACCGGCAGCGCGTGCTGCCGGAGCTCGGCGTACAGCAGTTCGGCCAGATTGATCAGCGCCGCCTTGCTCGGCCCGTACACCGCGGCACCGGGCAGACCGACGTAACCGGCCACGCTGGCGACCAGTGCAATGCCGCCGGTTTTCTCGCGCAACATGGTCGGCAGCACCGCTTCCAGTCCGTAATAGACGCTGCCGAGATTGGTTTCCAGCGTCCGCGCCACCCGGTCGGCCCGCACGTCGCAGGCCCGCTCGGGCCGGTAATCGGCGGCGCAGAACACCAGCAGGTCGACACCGCCCCATTGCGCCTGCAGCGTGGCAAACGCCTCGGCCCAGGCCACCGGTTCGGTCGCGTCGAACGGCAGCACCAGTGCCGCCGGATTGGCCAGCGCCTGCAGGCGCGCGGCATTGCGGGCGGTCAGCGCCACGCGTGCGCCCGCGCGCATCAAGCCTTCGGCCAGCGCGGCGCCTATGCCGCTGGACGCCCCGATCAGCCAGACGCGGCGACCGGACCAGTCACGACAGGGCGGATTCATCGCGGCGAGCATGGTCGCCTCCGGCGCGCTTGCGGAAGAACAGCGTCACTTCGCCCAGGTCGATGCCGAACTTGCTCATCCGCGCGCGGTTGAGCAGGGTTTCGTCGTCCATCTGGAACATCCAGTCGTCGAACGCCACCTCGTAGCTGCGGCCACCGACCGGCAAACGCAGCGTATAGCGCCAGTTGAAGGCGTTGCCGGCCGATTCGCCGACGGCCTCGCCGACCACATCGTCGGCAGTGCCGTGCCAGCGACCGTCGGCCGCCTGCACCAGCGTCCAGACGCGCTGCTGCGTCGTCCCGTCGCTGTAGGCGAACCGCTCGTCGAGCACCAGCGTGTCGCGTTCACGCCGGCCTTCGATCACCACGGTAAAGCGCTTGACCACCTCGCCGTCGCGTTGCTGGAACATGCCCCAGGCATCGACGGTGCCGGTGAAATACGCCGCCAGATCGAAACGCGGCCGCCCGGCGGCGTAGTGCTGGACCGGCGGTGCGCTGCAGGCCGCACACAGCGGCAGGGCCAGCAGGCAGAGGAGACGTCGCGACATCATGCTTCCTCCCTGATCATGCGCCCGAGCGAATGCCAGGCAAGCAGTTTGAACACGCAGGGCAACAGCGCATACGTCAGTGCCAGCGCGTCGCCGGCCGGCTGGCCAGGCCGGTAGTCGAGCCAGGCCAGCAGCGGCAGCGCCAGCGCCGACAGGGCCAGCGCCAGCTTGCCCAGCAGCGTGTAGATGCCGTAATAGCCGGCCGGCTGTTCGCCCGGCGGAATCCGTTCGGCCAGCAGGACCGGCGGCAGCGCCAGATCGGCCCCCAGTGCCAGCCCGGCCAGCACGCAGACCAGCAGATAGGCGAGCACGTCACCCGGGCCGAGCGTACCGGCCCGGACAAAGGCAACCACCGCCAGCAGCATCCCCGAACGCCAGGCCCGTACCGTGCCGATGCATCCGGCCAGGCGGGTCCACAGCGGCAGGCCGAGCGCGCCGGCAAGGAAATAGGCGCCCAGCAGCCATCCTGCCGCACCGGCTGCGGCCAGCCGGTCGCGGATGAAGAACAGCGCCAGCGTCGCCGGGATCGCCACCGAAATCGCATTCGCCAGCAAGGGCCACAGCAGACGGCGGAACCGCGGTTGTGCCAGCGCCTGGCGCCAGCCGGCCTGGATCGCGTCGCGGGCGGCCAGCCATGGCGGCGCGGCCAGCAGCAGCACCGCCAGACCGGCCGCGAGCAACAGCGCGAACAGCACCGAGAACGCCGCCATTCCCGGCGCGGCGGCGCCCTGCAGCAGCCAGACCGGCAGCACGCTGGCGAGCAGCACGCCCAGCAGGCCAGCCGCTTCGCGCCATGCAGCCGCACGGGTCAGCACGCGGCGATCGGGATCGAGGCGCGCGCCCCAGCCGAGATAGGCGATGTTCAGCGCGCTGTGCGCGGTGCAGACCAGCACCAGCATCAGCGCCAGCCAGCCGGCCAGCGCCGCGCTCTGCCGTACCGGCGGCAGCCACAGCGCGGCAAAGGCGGCGGCCAGGACCACCGCACTGCCGGTCAGCCACGGCGCCAGCCGGTCGCGACGGACCAGCCGGTCGATGACACGGCCCAGCCACGGGTCCTGCACGGTATCGACCAGCCGCGCACCGAACAGCACGGCGCCGGTCAGCCCGAGCGGCAGGCCGAGCCGGTCGGCGTAATACGCCGGTGCCTGCACATACACCGGTAGCGCCGCCATCGCCAGCGGCAGGCCGAGCAGGCCGTAGGCGGCGGTTTTCATCGCGGCAGCCCCAGCAGGCTGGCCCGCAGCGCCGGATCGCGCGTCGCCGGGTCGAGCCAGATCGCGAAGAAGGCGTGCGCGAACACCGGGTCGGCGATGTCGGCCGTCAGCCGCTCTCCGGCATAGAAGCGCGCGCCACGGCCGGGCAGGAAGACCCCGGTGATGCGGTCGCCGTCCCTGACGTCGACAAAGGCACGCAGCATGGCGCCGCGCCATTGCTGCAGGTGCGCGTCGTCATAGCGCTCGCCGAAGATCCGCCGGATCTCGTCGATGCTGGTGTCGGCCAAGCGTTCGCGGCTGATGCTGCGCCGGTAATGCAATTCCAGTGCAAACGGCACCGCGTCGCCCGACGGCGGTACGGCGCTCCACAAGCGGGCCTGATACACCGGGAAACCGATGTAGCGCAGCATGCCTTCGCCCTGCAGCCGGGCGTCCGCCACGTCGTCGCGCCAGCCGGCGCCGGCCGGTCCGCTGGCCAGCAGCAAGGCCAATTGCAGGCCAGCAAGCAGCGCGCGCATCTCAGTCCTGCCTGTGCAGCAGGCACTGCACGACATCGGTACGACCTTCGTCGAAGCCGGCCTCGCAGTAAGCCAGATACAGCCGCCAGACGCGGATGAAGCGCTCGTCGAAGCCCTGGGCCAGAATCGCCTCGCACTGCGACTCGAAGCTGCGGGCCCAGCGCCGCAACGTTTCGGCATAGTCGGCGCCGAAGCGGAACACCTCGCGCGTGGCCAGTCCGGATGCCGCGGCGGCGGCTTCGAAGCGCGGCACGCTCGGCAGCATGCCGCCGGGAAAAATGTACTCGCGGATGAAGTCGCTGCTGGCGCGATAGCGCGCGAAGAAAGCCTCGTCGATGGTGATCGACTGCACCATCGCCCGTCCGCCGGGCCTGAGCCGGGCCCGCAGGATCCCGAAGTACTGCGGCCAGAACCGCTCGCCGACCGCTTCGAACATCTCGATCGACACCACGGCATCGTAGCTGCCGGCGAGATCGCGGTAGTCGCGCAGTTCGAGCCGCGCCAGCGGCTGCAGGCCGGCGTCGGCGATGCGCGCCTGCGCGACGCGCAGTTGCGATGGCGACAGGGTGATGCCGTGCACCGCGATGCCCTGCCGGGCCGCATGCTCGGCAAACCCGCCCCAGCCGCAGCCGATTTCCAGCACCTGCATGCCGGCACGCAACTGCAGCCGGTCGATGATGCGCTGGTACTTGGCGCACTGGGCGTCGAACAGCGGACGCTGCAGGTCGCCGTCGAACAGCGCGCTCGAATAGCTCCAGCCCGGGTCGAGCCAGCGCGCGTAGAAGTCGTTGCCCAGATCGTAGTGGGCGTGGATGTTGCGCCGGCTGCCGCCGCGGGTGTTGGCGCGCAGCCGGTGCCGCAGGGCGTACCAGAGCCGGGCCAGCCGGCCGCCGAACAGCGCGCGCGTCAGTACCGCGTCGTTGCGGATCGCCAGCCGCACCAGCGCGGCAAGATCCGGGCTGTCGAGCCAGCCGTTGCGGTAGGCGTCGGCAAAGCCGATGTCGCCGCCGGCGAGAATCGCACCGCAGGCGCGCCAGTCGTTGAGCACCAGCTCGGCATGCGGCGCGGCGCGGTTGCCGAAATCATGCCGCCGGCCGGCCGGGGTGATCACGCCAAGGCTGCCCTCGGTCAGCCGCGCCAGCAGCGACATGAACACGCGGGCCGGCGCCGGCATCGGGGCATCACTCAGGGTCAGGGTATCGCTGTGGCTCATGGCTGGGCCTCCTCGGAGCGGGACAACGCGGCCTGCGGCGGCGCCGGCTTGCGGTGGAACGGCACACGCCGCCACCACAGCCGCAGCGCCTGCCAGTGAATGCGCGCCAGCACCGCCAGCGCGTTGAACGGCGAACACAGCACCAGCCGGCGCGCGCGCGCGGCGGTCAGCGGCGCAAGGCGACCGCCGATCGAGGTCCGCAGCACCACACCGGCGCGGTCGTGGTGATCGATGCCGACAAAGCTTGTCGTCGCGGTTTCACGGAAGCGGAAGGCATAGCAACCCTCGACACCGAGGAAGGGCGAAACGTGAAACACCTTGCGGCTGCTCAGCATGGTGTCGGCACCGATGGCGCCGGCACCGGGCGCAGCCAGCAGATAGCGGTGCGATTCGCCGAAGGTGTTGTTGACCTCGGCCAGCACCGCGCGCAGCGCACCGGCGCGGTCGTGGCAGAACCAGAAGCTGACCGGGTTGAAGGCATGGCCGAACAGGCGCGGGATCGTCTGCAGCCAGATCGCGCCGTCGGCCGGCAGTCCGGCATCGGCCAGCAGCGCCCGCAGCCACGGTGCCAGCGGGCTGCCGTCCCGCGGGCCGTAGTCGCAAAGCCGCAGCGACAGCGGACGGCGGCAGTCGATGCCGAACCAGCGGTTGCCGGCGTCGTCGAGCCGGTCCAGATCGACCCGGACGCAGAACAGCGGGTAGACGAAGCGGCTGGCGACCGGACGCAGCCGTTCGTGCATGACCCGCGCGTCGAGCAGGTAGGCGGCGTGCATCACCGTACCGCCCATGCCGGCAACACGCCGAAGGCGTCGGCAACGCGCAGGGCCGATTTCAGGCCGTCCTCGTGAAAGCCGTAGCCGGTCCACGCACCGGCATACCAGCTGCGCCGCCGGCCCTGCAGCTGCGCCAGCTTCGCCTGCGCATCGATCGCCGGCTGGTCGAGCAGCGGATGGTCGTATTCGAAGCGCGCCAGCACCCGCGCCGGATCGGGCTCGGTGTGCGGGTTCAGCGTCACGATCACCGGCCGGGTGAACGGCAGCGGCTGCAGCCGGTTCAGCAGATAACTCACGCACACCGGCCGGTTGCCGTCGTCGCCGGTCCGCGCCAGGCAGTTCCATGCCGACCATACCGACTGCCGTCGCGGCAGCTGGCCGGTGTCGGTATGCAGCACGGCGGTATTCGGCTGGTAACGTACAGCGCCGAGTACCCGGCGCTCGTCGTCACCGGCGTCGTCGAGCAGTTTCAGCGTATCGGGCGCGTGGGTGGCAAACACCACGGCATCGAAGGCCTCGACGCCGTCGTCGGTACGGACCAGCACCCGCCCGTCGTGGCGCTGCACGCCGTACACGGGAGTCCGCAGCCGCACGTCGTTCAGCGTCGCGGCGATGCGTCGCACGTAGTCGCGGCCGCCGCCGATCACGCTGCGCCATTGCGGCCGGTCGTTGACCTGCAGCAGCGCATGATTGAGACAGAAACGCAGGAAGGTCGTCGCCGGAAAGCGCAGGATGTCGCCGGGGGCGCTCGACCAGATCGCCGCCGCCATCGGCAACAGGTAGGCATCGCGAAACGCCCGGCCGTAGCGGCCCTGCTCCAGCAGCTGCGCCAGCGTGATCCGGCTCTCGATCGCCGCATCCAGACCGGCTTGCGCCGCGGCGTTGAAGCGCAGGATGTCGCGCAGCATGCCGACGAACTGCGGCGACAGCAGATTGCGGCGCTGGGCGAACACGGTATTCAGGTTGCTGCCGGCCCATTCGAGCCGGCCGTCGTCGACCGACACCGCAAACGTCATCCCGGTCGCGTGCGACGCCACGCCCAGCTCGTCGAACAGGGCGATCAGGTTCGGGTAGGTGCGGTCGTTGAACACCAGAAAACCGGTATCCACCGGGTGGCTGAGACCGTCGAGGCTGACGTCGACCGTGTTGGTGTGCCCGCCCAGATAGTCACCGGACTCGTACAGCGTGACCGTGTGCCGGCGCGACAAGAGATAGGCACTGGCCAGCCCGGCGATGCCGGCGCCGATGATGGCGATACGCTGCTGCGTCGAAGTATCGGTAGTCACGGGCGCTCCCGGGAGACTGGACCACGAAAATCGAATTCGGCTTGTGATTTGCCGCTGCCTGTTGCCAGAATAGAACCGGGTAGACAAAAAAGATACCGATCAGTAAAGGTTCGTACCGATGAGTATCATCGCCAAGCTCAGCTTCAAGGATCAGGCATTCAAACTGCGCGAGCAGGCCGTGCTCGACGCAACGACCCGGCTGCTCGCCAGCAAGGGATTCGACCTGATGACCATGGACGACGTCGCCGGTGAAGCCGGCCTGTCCAAGCCCAGCCTGTACAAGCACTTCAGGTCCAAGGAGGACCTGGCAACCGAAGTGATGATCCGGCTGCTCGACGGCGCACTGGATTTCCTTGCCGCCCAGGACGCCTCACTCGGGCCGCGCGCCCGGCTGGCCGGCCTGCTCGAATGGGCCCTGCGCGTGCGGCTGCAGGGCGGGCTGCCCTTCCTGCCGTCGACCAGCCCGTACGTGCGCAACATGCTGACCCGCAACCTGCGCTACGTGACCCGCGCGCTCAAGCTGCACAAGCAGCTGGAGCGCATCGTCGTCAAGGGCAAAGACCGCGGCGAACTGCGCCGCGACCTGCCCAACGACGCCCTGCTGTACACCTACTACTCCCGCACCTGCGACCCGGCCGTCGACTATCTGCAGCTTTACGGCAAGTACAGCGACGACGACATCGTCCGGCAGATGCTCGCCGTCAGCTTCGCCGGACTGAGCGGAGCGGACCCGATCTGACGAAGCGGCCGGCAAGAAAAAACCCGGCTGGCGGAGCGCCATGCCGGGTTCGTCTTTGTTGCGGTGCATGCACCGCACTCGCGGCCTAGACGTTGAACAGGAAGTTCAGCACGTCACCGTCCTTGACGACGTAGTCCTTGCCTTCGGCACGCATCTTGCCGACTTCCTTGGCGCCCTGTTCACCCTTGTACTGGATGAAGTCGGCGAACGAAATCGTCTGCGCGCGGATGAAGCCGCGCTCGAAGTCGGTGTGGATCACGCCGGCAGCCTGCGGCGCGGTATCGCCGATATGGATGGTCCAGGCACGGACTTCCTTCACGCCGGCGGTGAAGTAGGTCTGCAGGCCCAGCAGCTGGTAGGCCGCGCGGATCAGCCGGTCCAGACCCGGTTCGTCCTGACCGATCTCGGCGAGGAACTCGGCCTTGTCGGCGTCGTCGAGCTCGGCGATTTCGGATTCGATCGCGGCGCAGACGGCGACCACCGGCGCGCCTTCGGCCTCGGCGTGGGCACGGACCTTGTCGAGCAGTGGGTTGTTGTCGAAACCGTCTTCGGCCACGTTGGCGACATACATCGCCGGCTTGATCGTCAGCAGGCACAGCGTCTTGATCGCGAGCTTCTCGTCGTCCGACAGGCCGGCCGAACGCGCCGGCTTGCCTTCGTTCAGGTGCGGCTGCAGCTTTTCCAGCACCTTGATCAGTGCCTGCGCGTCCTTGTCGCCGCTCTTGGCCTTCTTGCCTTCGCGCTGCATGGCTTTCTCGACCGCGGTCAGGTCGGCCAGTGCCAGTTCGGTGCCGATGACGATGATGTCGTCGATCGGATCGATGCGGCCGGCGACGTGAACGATGTTGTCGTTCTCGAAGCAGCGCACGACGTTGACGATGGCGTCGGTCTCGCGGATGTTCGCGAGGAACTGGTTGCCCAGACCTTCGCCCTTGGACGCACCGGCGACCAGACCGGCGATGTCGACGAATTCGACGATGGCCGGCACGATCTTCTGCGGGTTGATGATGGCAGCCAGCTCACCAAGGCGCGGGTCCGGCACTTCGACGATGCCGACGTTCGGTTCGATGGTGCAGAACGGGTAATTGGCGGCTTCGATGCCGGCCTTGGTCAGTGCATTGAATAGCGTCGACTTGCCGACGTTGGGCAGGCCGACGATGCCGCATTTGAGGCTCATCGGGAAAAATCCTTGATCGATCAATCCCCTGCGCGCGAAACGCACAGCGGGAAAAACGCCGATTGTAGCATTTCCGGGCGCCAAACCAGGCGGATTCCGGCCGGTATCCGGCCGCAACGGCCTGGCAGGGGTGATGGCTGGATGCGGGAACCGAGACCGAAGCGGCTCGCGTCGCGATCGTGACGGTGCGAGCCGGCACCCGCTCCCGGACCGGATACCGGAGCCACAACCCGGAGCGCCGGCAGCCGGTCTGCTCTGGCCCGCAACGCTGCCAACCTCGGTCGTTGTCAGCGCCAACGGCAGCTGCATGCACAGCGACAACGGAACGGCGCAGGGCTTCGTCCGATGTCGCCCGGCTCGATTTCGACGGGGTCGACGCTTAAGCTGAGAGCAGATCCCGACTGGAGTACTGTCAATGCAGGGGCGGATTCATGCCTTGTACCTGCTCGTCAGACGCGTGGTCGAAAAGACCATCGACGGCTTCTTCGATGACGAACTCATGACGCGTGCCGCGGCACTGGCGTTTTACTCGGCGCTGTCGTTCGCGCCGCTGCTGGTGCTGCTGCTGTGGGTGGTCGCGTCACTCAGCGCCGACTACCAGGGCCGGCTGATCGACGGGCTCAACGAACTGGTCGGCCCCAAGGCCGCCGATGCCGTGTCGCTGGTGATCCACAACGCCAGCAGCCGGCCCAGCGTCGGCAACCTCGCCGGGATCATCGGCCTCGGCGTCACGCTGATCGCCGCCTCGGCGGTGTTCGCCCAGTTGCAGGGCGCACTGAACCGCGTCTGGGGGCTGCGCGCCAAGCCCGGCGCGGCGGTACTGGGCTGGCTTCGCTCGCGGCTGAACGCACTCGGGCTGTTGCTGGCGGTCGCCTTCCTGCTGGTGATTTCCTTTGCGGCGAGCACGCTGATTCGCGTGTTCGTCCCGGGCAACACACTGGCCTGGCAGGGCGTCGAAGCCGGGATCTCGACCGCGGTGTTCATTTTCGTGTTCGCGGCGATCTTCAAGATCCTGCCCGACGCGCAGATTGCCTGGCGCGATGCCCTGGTCGGCGCGACGCTGACCGATGCGCTGTTCCTGCTCGGCAAGATCGCCATCGGCGTGTACATCGCCAACAGCGACGTCGGCGGCGCCTACGGTCCGGCCGGCAGCGTCGTCGTGCTCCTGGTGTGGGTGTACTACTCGGCGCTGATCCTGCTGCTCGGTGCCGAGCTGACCGAGGCGGTGGCCGAGGCGCGTGGCGTACCGATCCGGCCCAACCTTTACGCCGAACCGATTCCCCCCCGGCACCACAAGGTGGCGGAGGACACCCTTCCGCATCATTTACCGGAAAACCACTGATCAAGTCTTGCGCCAGGTCAGTCCTTCATAAGATATAAACCAAAAAACATAAGCAATGTGTAAGGCCGCAGCCAACCGGAGGTTGCGGCTTTTTGTTTGCCCATACCCGACGCAAACGCGCCACAACCATGCTGCAACGCAGCAATTCATGAGAAATGGCATTGTGCGGTCTTGTCATTGACGATGCCAATGTCGTAAGAGCGCGGACACATTTCTGACTTTACCCTTGCAAAAATACAACTATGTACGCGCAAGTTGTCTTTTCGTGTAACTTTTGATGCTAGCATCTGCTTGCCAAAACTTCTTGGCAACTTTCTCAACCTTTCAACAGGAAAAACAAAATGCGTTTTCTGTCTGATGCAGAACTGAATCAAGTTAGCGGTGGTGCAGGTGAAGGCGGCAGCGGCGGCGAAAGCGGCTACTGGGCCTACAACGGTTATGGCGAACTGGTTTGGGTTTCGAACTCGACCAGCCAGCCGTAATACCTTGCGACCAGTAATTCCTTACTGATCGCTGAGGCCAGGCAGGTTTGCCTGCTTGGCCAATCCGGGCCCCCAACATCACGAATGCCATGATCACCGCCGCGCAACGCCTTGCCCTCACGCAGCTCATCCAGACACACGAGAACCCGGTCGCGGGCAACACCGTTTACCTGGACAACGAGCTTCCCGTTGAATCGTTCGTTCCCTTTACCGCCCGTCGCTTCAAAAATGCGCGACTGGTCTGGGTCAATCGCGCCCTGCTCCGGGACTACGGTGTCGACGTCGGAAGCGCATCACTCGAGGAACTGGAACCGATTCTGCTTGACGCGTTTGCCTACGGCGTTCCGTCGGACGACGATGATCTGGAACACTATGGCCCTGAAGAAAAACAGTTTCTCGGCGAACGCTACGGGGCAACTACCGAAGCCGCCAATGGCGGCGGCGTCCGCTGCGGCTTGAACGGCCGGTTCCAGATCAAGGGTATCGGCAAGAACCCGCTGGCAGCCACCAATGTGGACCACTGGCATACCTATGGCGGCGCGACGCTCGATGAAGGCGTGCTTGAAGCCCTTTGGGGCGAGCTCGCCAATCAGGAACTGCCACACGGTGCAGTCCGGCTGCTGGCTTTGATCGCGACCGGCAAACAGGTCGAGTCAAACTATGGTCATGCCGACGGTATTGCCGTCCCGGCAGCCAGTGCATTGATGATCCGCGAAGCGAACCTGCGTCCGGCCCATTACGAACGCGCGACCTTCTACAGACCGGAAGAAGCGTCCAGACCGCTGCTCGCTCCCGACTATGTCCGCGTCGAAAAAGCCGCCCAACGAATTCACCTTGCACTGCCGAATCAGGGCACCGATTCGGTCCACTCGCAACTTGCGCAACTGTTCGAGCGCATCGCGCGACAAATGGCGTCTGCACGCTCGCTCCGGTTGGTCCACGGCGCGATTACCAGCTCGAACATCGCCATCGACGGCCGATATATCGATTTCGGCACCATGACCGCCCTGCCCGACTACACCAACCATGCGGTCGCACGGGGCTTTCCGCCGTTCTGGGATGACCAGCTGCAAATTACGGACTTGATAGCCCAGCTGCACTTCTTTCTCCAGAAGTATCGACCGGATCTCGCGCCAGCAAGCCGTGCCGATTCGCAGAAGATTTTCCGCGAAACGCTGCAGGAGGAACAGGCCCTGGCGTTCCTGCGGGTGGCTGGCGTTCCGCGTACGGTGCTGGCGCTGCTGGCACGCCATGCCGGCGAAGCACTATTCGATGCCATCCGGAATATTCTGCGGAAACCACTCAACATCATCCCGCCAACCGTCGGGCCCGATTCCGTCAACGTATTCACCGCGTTGATGGGCACCGCATTCGAACGCGCAGATTCCCTCACGGTCGACGACATACTGGACTTGGTCCCGGCGCCGGAACTGGCGGCCGCCTTCGTGCAGGCCTTCGTCGAATTCGTACCGGCACTGCAAACCTCGGTCGTCAGCGCGGGGCTGGAGTGGTCCCGCTTCCTGAAGCTGGCCCGCCTGCAGGCCACCAAATTCGATCAGGACCTGACTGCGCTGTACCACTGGACAGTGGTGCTGGACACGCAACGCATGCGGGAAACGTTCTTTACTGCACCCGACGAAACCATCGCGGAGATCAACGACTATCTCCGGACGCTGATCGACGGCCACGCGCGGGCCGAGCACGCATTGCCGCCGCACCTTTTGCTGCTTGGCCAAAGCAGTCTGCGCGCCGGCGAGATTACCGCCCGCCTGGTTTTCGACATCCATCTTGACCGGCTCTTTGTCAGGATTCAAAACTTCGGACCGCCTGCCGCTTTCAGCATTGACGGCGGCGACGCCGTGATCTTGGATGCGCAAAACGATTCGGCCTCCTTCATTGCGTCGTTGGCCGATCTTGGCCAGCTCTCGTTGAGTTCGGCTGGCAGCACAAGCTGGATGCAGACGCTGTCGTTTCCGCTGTCACCGCGCATGAGCGATTCGCTGCGCGCGGTCATGCCCGGCGCAGAAGGCAGTCCGGCAAAAGCTTCGCCGATTTCGCTCGAGGTCACCCAATGACGCTGCATGAAGCACCGTTCTCCGGCCGCATTGATGTTTCCACACAGATTGGCGCCATCGCCGAAGTGCTGGCACGCAATCCGCGCTATCGGAAGTTCCAGTTTGCTGCCATCGAAGCCTGGCTGATGTCTCCCATCCTGCTCGGGCAAACCAAAAGCTTCTTCAGCCCGACCGGCAAACCTGTCGCTTTCGTGAGCTGGGCGCTGGTCAATGCTGCCACCGAACAACGGCTCATTGACGATGGCCGCTACATCCTGCATCCGTCCGAATGGCACGAGGGCGACCGGCTGGTCATCATGGATTTCTGTGCCAATGAAGGCAGTTTCCGTAGTGCACTGCGCCTGCTTCGACAGCAGCATGCAAGCGGCACGTTGTGGCCGGAAGCACGATCCATCCGCTCGATCAGACGGAATGACGACGGCACGTTGCACCACGTCCTGACCTGGTATGCCGCCAGCCCGGCGGCTCGAACCGCGCCCACCGCAACATCTGCACTTACGCTTGATGAGGCCGTCGCATCATGAAGATCTGCATCAAACCCTATATCGATTATGCCGTGCTGCCCAACCGGGACGTCAGCGTCTGCTGCTCGGCTTGGCATGAATTCGGTCCAATTGGCAACATCGCCACGACATCATTGCAATCGGTCTGGCAATCCGAACGCGCAGCCACTTTCCGCGAAAGTGTCAGCGACGGTTCGTTTCGCTATTGCCACCAGAACGCCTGTCCGCACCTGATGAACCAGGATGGCCCGGTCATGGCCATTGAAGAGGCACCGGCAGAAATCCGGACCCTGATCCAGGCGCAAATGTATGGTCAAGCGCCGTTACCCAAGAACCTGCATCTGGCGTTTGATGAAACGTGCAATTTGCGTTGCCCGTCGTGCCGGCACGAAATCATTGCGTCCGACAAACACGAAGTGAAGGACATTTTTGCCGAAGTACGCGCCGGCCTGAGCCGCGACGTCGAATACATCAATCTGGGTGGCGCGGGGGATGTCTTTGCATCGCCGGTACTTCGCGACTGGCTTTACAATTTTGATGCAAGCGAATTCCCGCATCTGCGCCACGTTCATTTCCATACAAACCTTCAGCTGTTTTCGGAGAAAGTCTGGGAACGCTTGCCGCAATCGCTGCGCAGCCTGAAGGTGACCTTTGATGTATCCATGGATGCGGCAAGCGATGCGACCTATCAGCTCAACCGTCCGCCCGGCAACTGGCAACGCCTGATGAAGAATCTCGATTTTCTGTCGAAACTGCGCCAGGCAGATCACGTCAAGGATGTGTGCTGCAACTTCGTTGTACAAAAGAACAACTACCACGAAGTTCCGCTTTTCATTCAGCTCGTCGAAGGTTTCGGCTTTGATTCGGCGAAATTTACCAAATTGGACAACTGGGGCACTTTCGAAGACGAGGATTATCGGCGACGTGCCATTCACCTGCCGACCCATCCGGAACATCAACACTATCAGGCCATTTTGAAAGATCCGGCGCTCAAGCGTCCGGCCGCCTATCTCGCCAACCTTGCCTGACCTTTCCGGCTACGAGATCAACGCATGTTTCCCATCATCTTCGGCATCCTGTTTCTTCCGCTGTTCATTTCCTCGGTGACGTTGTTTTTCCTCACCGCGACCTTGAACATCAAGCTCCGCTTCGGAAATACCCAGCGCCCCAAGCCCGCCCAGTATCCCAAAAGCGTCATTCTGGTCCCGTATTACAATGAAAATCCCGACATCTTGATGCATGTGCTGCAAGCAATCGATGATCAGGACTATCCGATTCCACTGCATGTCATGCTGGTCAATGATGGTTCAACCAACTCGGCTCCGGAGCAGATCGCGGATTGGGTCGGAAATACGACCCGACGCCAGCACTACGAACTCATTGCACTGGATGAAAACTCCGGCTGCAAGGGCAAGGCAATGGACCAGGTTCTTGGCCTGGTGCCGGAAGATGCGGAAGTGCTCGCAATTGTCGATAGCGACACCTGGCTCGAACCGGATGCAATGCGTTTGAGTGTCGAAAGGTTATGGAGCAACCCCCGCTATGCCGCAGTGTCGGGTTGCGTCATCGCATCCGGCAAGAACAATTCGTTCATGTCATATCTTCAGTATTACGAACATATCGGCAGTTTTGCAGCCATCCGCTTTGCCCAGTCCTGGCTCGGTTTGGTCGATGTCCTTTCCGGTGCATTCTCCATCCACCGGATGAGCGCCATTCGCGAGCTCGGTGGCTGGAGCCACTGGCTGGTCGAGGACATTTCCTGGACCTGGAAAGCGATTGCCAGCAACTATCACATTGGCTATGCCCCCGAGGCCATTGCCCACACCGAAGTACCGCAGTCGGTTCGCGGGCTGTTCAAGCAGCGTCGCCGTTGGGCTCGTGGCCGTCTTGAAGCCTTCAAAGCGGCATGGTCGGTATCCAAAACGCGCACGCTGATGCTTACGCCCTGGCTCATGCTCTGGATTCAGGGCGCCGTGATGCCGTCACTCCTCGCCGCCGCATTAGCCACCTATTTCGAGCAATGGTGGGCCTTCGCGATGATTGGTGCCATCGGCGTGATGCAGCTCTGGATCAACCTGTTGCTTCATTACAAATATTTGCAATCAAAGGCAGTCGGAATCAAGGATGTGCTGTTGCAGGCACTGTATTTTCCCCTTTTCGAAATTGCCATCATGCCGGCCAGCGTCATCGGTTTCATCGATGAGCTGCGTAACACGAAAAAGCACTGGCTTACCCGTTAGGAGTCGAGTATGAAAATGGAACAGGTGTTGCCTGCCAATTATTCGGAAGACTGGACCAGCATGCATGCGGCCAACTTCCATGTCGCGTTTGAAAACCTGCACGTGCCTTTGCAGCATGGCCTCGAAATCGGCGCGTTTGAGGGGCGGACCTCGCGGTACTTCGTCGAGCAGTTCTTCCGGCAAGACGGGCAGGTCTTGCACGCGGTCGACCCCCATCCCAAAACCGTGTTCTGGGACAATACCCTGCAGGCCCGTGATGAGGGACGCATCGTTTTCCACCAAATGAAATCCTACGACTTCCTGATCTCTCAGCCGGATCAGTCGCTGGACTTCATCTACCTCGACGGTAGCCACATCGGCAAGCATGTCCTGCAGGATCTGGTCATCGCATGGCGGAAGCTCCGGATTGGCGGCATTCTGCTGATTGACGATTACCACTGGAAAAACCACTGGTATATCGAAAGGCTTTTCCCTGCATCGCTGTTGCGCATGACCGAAAAGAAGTATGCGGCGACCTTCTACCCCAAGAAAGCCGTGGACAGTTTCCGCAAGGTTTACGGACCGGAAGTCGAGACCGTTTTCGAAAATTACCAAGTGTGCCTGCGGCGGTTTTGTGATTTGGATGCCTTGGTCGTTGCCGAAGAGCAAACAAAACTGTTCTGCCCCTGATTCATTGTCAACTCCAGAAGTCGCGGTGTCCTTATGCCTTCCCGTTCCGATTTGTTTTGCAGCAAACCGTTTCAGTTTCTGGATTTGCAACGCAGCAAAGCCGGCGTCTGCTGCTGGGTTCGCCTGCCGACTTGGCGCGGACACAGTTCGGACCTGAGCATTGAGGCCGTCTGGAATTCGGAAAATGCACAGAAGGTGCGAGCGTCCATTCACGATGGTTCGTTCCGCTACTGCTCGAACGATTGCCCGTTTCTTCACGGCGCAGCCAAACCCGCGGCATTATCCGAAGCGTCCGCGCACGAAATGCATGGCTTTCTGGAGACGATTTCCAACCCGGTGACCCGCAAGAGCGACGTCACCGATCCGCAGCTCAGAACGATCATCGACGAACAAAGCGTGATTCTGGACACGCCTCCTGCGCATCTGGAGTGCGGTTTCGACAATTCGTGCAATCTCTCCTGCCCGACTTGCCGCACCGAGAAACTTGTCGAAACCGAATTCAAGGACGAAATCCAGCGCATTCAGCGGACCGTCGAAGAAGTGTTCCTTCCGCATCTCCAAACCTTGTACATCACCGGCTCCGGTGATCCATTCGGAAGCCCTTATTTCAATCGCTGGCTTCGCCAGATGGATGCTTCAAAACTGGGGGCTGACACACGCATCCATCTGCACAGCAACGCCCAGCTCTGGACGCCGGAAATGTGGGCCAAGATACCCGAGGCTGTTCGCACCCGGATCAAGAGTTGCGAAATCTCGATCGACGCAGCCAGCGAAGCGACCTATGCCATCAATCGCCGTGGCGGCGATTTTGCACGGCTTTTGAAGAATCTGGATTTCATCGCCACACTCCGGCGCAGCCAGGCCTTGCGTTACTTCAAAATTCACATGGTGGTCCAGGCCAACAATTTCCGGGAAATGCCCGATTTTGTGGCATTGGGGGCACGCGTAGGGGCAGACGAAGTCTACTTCAGCCACCTTTCGGACTGGGGCACCTTTTCCGAGGTGGAGCTGGCAAAGCGTCAAGTCCACATTGCGACCCATCCGCTGCACGAGCAACTGCAAGAGATCCTGTCATCCCGATTGTTGCATCATCCCAGTGTCAATCTGGGTAACCTGAACGATCTGCAAGCACCTCGTTCGGCACCTCGCAGCATCATCAAGCTGCACGAGCTCTCTCCCACCTAATGTCACAAGCACCAGCATGAGCAATTCGCTGTTCCGCAAAGAAGTAACACATGCACAGAACGTCGGCCTGGAAGGAAGGATCATCCTTCCCAGCCAACCGAACCTCACGCGACTGGCCTGGGCTGGTGTTTTCCTGATCATCGCCCTGATTTGCTACGCCTACTTCGGGCAATACACGCGCAAGGCCAAACTCAGTGGCGTCGTCATGCCGGCCTCCGGCCTCATCAAGGTGGTTGCCCCTGTAGAGGGGCGAATCCAGTCGATACTGGTCACCGAAGGTCAGGAAGTCGCCAGGAACGCACCATTGTTCATCCTGAGCGGGGAGCGCTACAGCCGTGACGGTGTTGGCACGCTGGCCAAACTGCGAGAATCGATTCAAGGTGAACGCTTGCTGGTCGAGCGCGAACGCGAGCGGCGCCTTCAGTTGAACCAGCTGGAAACGACTGCGCTGGTCAACAAACAGCAGGGCCTGAACAGCGAAGTTCACACGGCACAAACAGCACTGGCGATCGCCGAAAAACGGGTACACCTTCAGGAAAACCTGCTGCGCCGGAATCAACAGCTGCAGCAACAAGGCTTTCTGTCCGAGTCGGCCTCGCAACGACAGGAAATCGAGTTGACCACCGCCCAGGGCGAGGCCGAACAGGCCCGGCAGAACCTGCTGCGCTTGCGGCAGGAGATCCAGTCCTCCCAGTCCGATCTGGAGCAGGCGCGCATCGGCGGCGAGAACTCCCTCGTCGAACTTGACCGGCGCCTCCAACAACTGGAACAGCAGCTTATCGAACTGGGACGCCAGGATTCGGCGATGGTCAGGGCGCCGACCGCCGGGGTAGCAACAGCCATCGCGGCCAAATCGGGGCAATCAGCGCTGCAGAACGAAACCCTCCTGCTCGTGGTCCCCAAAAATTCCGAATTGATCGTCGAGCTGTATGCAACCAGCCAGTCGGTCGGATTCATCAAGCCGGGCCAGCACGTGGGCTTGCGCTTTCAGGCTTTTCCCTACGAAAAGTACGGCATCCAGTCCGGCGTGGTCCGTGAAGTAACGCGTGCTGCGCAACCACCTTCGGAGCTGGCGCAGCGTACCGGACTCAATCTTGGCAACGAGGGCTATTACCGCGTACAGGTCAAGCTGAACAAGGCCAGCGTGAATGTCGGAAATCGCGAAGAGCCGCTCAAAGTGGGCATGAGTACGCAAGGTGACGTGTTTCTCGATACGCGCAGCATCTATGAATGGTTGTTTGAACCACTGTCGACGCTGAAAGGATAGCAGGACGATGAACTTGATCGATCAGCTCGAGTGGGGATGGCAAAAAAAGCTGCCCATGATCCACCAGACCGAAGCCGCCGAATGCGGTGTTGCCTGCATCGCGATGATCGCCGCGTGGCACGGTTACAAGACGGATTTGAGGATCCTGCGCGGCAAGTTCAACGTCACCCAGCACGGCATGACACTGGACCGCATGATCGAGTGCGTCCGCATGATCGATCTGGCGGCGCGTCCAATCCGATTGGAGCTTGAAGAACTCAGGGAACTGGCCACTCCCTGCATTCTTCATTGGGATCTCAACCACTTTGTGGTCCTGACCCGGGTCAAGAACGGCACGATCCAGATCCATGATCCCGCACGCGGCATCCTCAATCTGTCGCTGGAAGAAACGAGCAAGCATTTCACCGGCATTGCGCTCGAGCTCACTCCAACCGATCATTTCGAACCCGTCGATCTCCGGGACAAAATCCGCCTCGGTCATCTGGTCGGGCGAACCCGCGGCCTGATCAGCACTTTGGGACGCATTCTGGTTTTCGCTGGCGTGCTCGAAGCGCTGGCCCTGACCACACCACTTTTCAACCAGCTCGTCAT
The DNA here is from genome assembly GCF_014652315.1 of Jeongeupia chitinilytica. GTDB lineage: Bacteria > Pseudomonadota > Gammaproteobacteria > Burkholderiales > Chitinibacteraceae > Jeongeupia > Jeongeupia chitinilytica. Next base: position 88,204 of record NZ_BMYO01000006.1, read on the forward strand.
CGATGAGGTGCTGGTTACCCGCGATACCAATCTGCTGATTATTGTGGCGATCGGCATGGCACTGCTCGCGCTGACACAAGGCCTGATCGCCATGGCGCGGGAATGGGCCCTGACTTCGCTGTCAATGTCGTTTGGCCTTCAATGGGCAGCCAACGTGTTTCATCACCTGGTTCGACTCCCCATTGAATGGTTTGAGCGGCGCCATCTAGGCGATGTGTCGGCCAAGTTCCGTTCGATCGAAAACATTCAGCGGACACTAACCACCAGTACGCTGGAAGCAATTCTGGATACCATTCTGCTGATTGGTACCCTGAGCATGATGTTCATCTACGACGTCAGATTGTCGTTGGTGGCCATTGGCGCAGCCGTACTCTACGGCATCCTTCGGCTGAGTTGGTTCCTGCCTTTGCGTGATGCAGGCATTGAAGCCTGGACAGCGATGACAAAGGAAGAAAGCCACTTTCTGGAGTCGATGCGCGGAATTCTCAGCCTTCGCATCAACGGCGCCACGCCACGTCGAGAAGTGGCGTGGCGCAATCTGATGGTCGACACGCGCAACGCTCAATTGCGCCAACAGCGCCTGGCAATCGGCTATCACCTTTGTTTCAGTCTGCTGAGCCGTGCAGCAGCAATCCTGATTTTATGGTTTGGCGCCAATGCGGTGCTTAATGGCACGTTCACCGTCGGCATGCTGATTGCATTCCTGGCATTGCAGGACCGGTTTACAACCAGCGCAAACCAGCTGATTGACAAGTTTTTCGAATTCAAAATGCTGACGGTTTATACCGAACGCTTGGCCGATATCGTCCTTACACCGATCGATCCGGGCGAGAAAAGCCAAACTGCAACGAACGAGCGGCCCCAGAAACCGGACGAAAGCGAAATCATCGCAGTCAAGAACCTGCATTTCTCTTATGGCGAAAACGAAATCGATGTGCTCACCGGCGTATCGTTTACGCTGCAGCGCGGTGAAATCGTCGCCGTTGCAGGCCCCTCCGGCTGCGGCAAAAGCACCATGCTCAAGATTCTGCTGGGTATTTATCAGCCAACTCGCGGCGAAATAAGCATCTTCGGCAAATCATCCGTGCAGGGCGATTTACCCAAATCCCGTCCGAGAATCGGCACCGTGTTGCAGGAAGACCATCTTTTCAGCGGATCGATTTTTGACAACATTGCCCTGTTCGCACCGCGGGCAGATGTCGAAAGGGTCGAACGCTGTGCGCAGCTGGCGGAGATTCATAACGACATCATCCAGTTACCGATGGGCTACCACACGCTCACCGGGGAAATGGGATCGACGCTGTCGGGAGGCCAGAAGCAACGTGTTCTATTGGCCCGGGCGCTTTACAAACAGCCCGATCTGCTCTTTCTGGACGAGGCGACCAGTCATCTGGATACCGACAACGAGTTTCGCGTCAACCAGATGCTACGCGCAATGGGAATCACGACATTGCTGATCGCCCACCGGCCGGAAACCATTGCGAGTGCCGACCGGGTACTGGTACTGAGCCATGGTCAGATCATCGAGGAAAGGTTCAACACCGGTCATTCAGAACCGGCTTTTCCGCATTCGGCTTAAATTACCGTCAATTCCAAGGTTCTCATCTTGCACAACCTCTCCGGCGACTTGCCGCTTTTGCCCAATCCTGTTCATTCGATGGCGCTGGATGCCGATGATCGTGACCTGCGCGAGTTGGGACGAGCGATTGGTGACGCCCGTTTTGTCGTCCTGTGCGGCCAGAGTCATGGTGAAGGCAATGTCTTTGCGCTACAGGCTCGCATCAGCCGCTATTTGCATGAGCACAAAGGCTTCAATGTTCTTGCGCTAGGCAGCGGCATGTACGACCTTTGGCACTGCTGGCAGGACGCGCTTGCGGGCAAACCAGCGGGGCACGCAGTTCTCGGCAACCTGTTTTTCATGTACGCCCGTGCCACCCAGCTCCGGCCGTTTTTTGACTACATTGAAAAACAGCTAAGAAACGGCACGCCTCTGGAACTGGCGGGTATCGACGGGCCGCAAGGCGGCGCCTACTCGCTGAAGCAGCTGCTAGCGGAACTCGCCGCATTCATCGAGCAGGCCGGTCAAACCGACGTACTGCAATCGTCACGCTGGCCCGGGTTCATCCGTGCAGCACAAAGAATCATCGCGCGCGAACAACCTATCATCGACAACGTCGACGACATTCGTGATTTCCAGCACGTGCTGGCGACGCTCACAACCTGGCTGGATTCGCATCCGGATGACGTTGAGGCCCAGCTTTTGTCCCGCAGTCTCGTGGGTCTGCAAGCCCAGCTGGTCGAGCTGCAGGTACAGGATCCGCGGGATTGGCAGATTTTCGAGAATTTGCAGTGGCTTGCCGATACCTTGCGTCCGGATCAAAAGTTCGTGGTCTGGATTCACAGCATGCGTGGCGTACCAACCGGCGAAGACCGCCTCGGCGATCGCCTGAAACGGGTTTATGGCAACAAGTCGGTGTTCATTGCGCAGTTCACCGGGTGTCAGGGCCGGTTTCACGACTACAACCACCTCGGTGTGATGCACACCATTCCATCCGCGCCCCCTGAGAGCTGGGAGCACATGTGGGAAAAAGCGGATCTGGGTGATGGCTATCTGATTGCGCCGCCAGAGCAGGACGACGAGCGGACGCCTGCGCTGGCGTACCGCTACCTGCGATATGGCACCGACGAGGCAGCCCCGCTCAAACGCTTCCCGACGCCCGAATCAGAAACGACAGCCGGCCTGGACGCCTTGTTCGTTCTGCGAACAATCGAGCCGGTCGAAGTAATGCCGTACTGATCAGACCAGCAGTCGATCCTGCGGGCAGAATACCGTACCAGATGATCACCAGAAGCAGGCAAGGCGCGCCACCGCATCCCGGCGCGCCTTGTTGTTGCTGACAAACGCTACTTCTTTTCCTTCTCCGGGCGTTGCCAGCCCGAAATCGTCACCTGCTTGGCGCGGGCAACGGTCAGCTCGCCCGCCGGCGCATTCTTGCCGATCACCGAACCGGCACCGGTCGTCGCCCGCGCGCCGATGGTCACGGGTGCCACCAGTACATTGTTCGAGCCGATGCGCGCCTCGTCCTCGATCACCGTCCGGAACTTGTTGACACCGTCGTAGTTGGCCGTGATCGTGCCGGCGCCGACGTTGACGTCGCGGCCGATCGTCGTGTCGCCGATGTAGCTCAGGTGATTGACCTTGGAACCGACACCGACCACCGACTTCTTCACTTCGACGAAGTTGCCGACGTGGACGTTCTCGGCCAGCTCGGTCCCCGGACGCAGCCGCGCGTACGGGCCGATCAGGCTGCCGGCACCGATCACCGCGTCCTCGAGGAGGCAGAACGGGTGGATCACCGCACCATCGGCAATGGTGACGTTCTTCAGCACGCAATTCGCACCGATGCTGACGTCGTGTCCGAGCACGACCTTGCCTTCGAACACGCAGTTGGCATCGACGATCACGTCCATGCCGTGTTCCAGCGTACCGCGCAGATCGAAGCGCGCCGGATCGCGCAGCGTGATGCCGGCGGTCAGCAAGGCGTGCGCCTGCTGCTGCTGGAAGATGCGCTCGAGCGCGGCCAGCTGGACCTTGTTGTTGATGCCCTCGGCCTCCCAGTGGTCCTGCGGATGCACCGTCGCCACCGGCACGCCATCTCGCACGGCCAGTGCGATCAGGTCGGTCGCGTAATACTCGCCCTGGGCGTTGTCGTTCTTCAGTTCGGCCAGCCAGCCGGCCAGGCGCGCGGTCGGCAGCGCGAGGATGCCGGTATTCATTTCACGGATTGCGGCCTGCGTCGGCGTCGCATCCTTCTGCTCGACGATGGCCTGCACCTCGCCTGCCGCGTTGCGGACGATGCGGCCGTAGCCGGTCGCATCGTCGAGTACGTCGGTGAGAATGCCGAGCTTGCCGCCGTCGACCGCAGCCAGCAGAGCCCGCAAGGTCGCGACCCGGGTCAGCGGAACATCGCCGTACAGCATCAGCGTCACGCCACCTTCGAGCTGCGGCAGCGCCTGTGCCAGCGCATGACCGGTGCCGAGCTGCTGCGCCTGGTGCGCCCAGGCCAGATCGGCCTGTCCGGCAAACGCCGCTTGGACCAGCTCGCCGCCATGGCCGTGCACCACCACCAGCCTGGCCGGCTGCAGTTGTCGCGCGGTATCGAGCACATGCCCGACCAGCGGCTTGCCGGCAATCCGGTGCAATACCTTGGGCAGTTTCGAATACATGCGTTTGCCCTGTCCGGCGGCAAGCACAACGACATTGAGCGGATGAGTCATGGCAATCCTGAATCAGCGAGAAAGAATGGCTGCATTGTAGCGCCGTCGCACGACCGCGCGGAATCGGGTCTGCCCCCGGACGCGGAAAAGAAAAACCCCGATCCGTGGATCGGGGTTCTGGAGGCGTTTGGGACGCTCAGTGGCCGCGCTTCTTGAGCTTCTCGAGCACCGCGAGTTTCGCGACTGCTTCGAGCAGTTCGGCTTGCGCCATCGCGAAGTCGACCGCACCGGTTTTGCCCTTGAGGGCTTCTTCGGCGCGACGCTTGGCATCGAGTGCCTTGGCTTCGTCGATGTCGGCACCGCGAATCGCGGTATCGGCCAGCACCGTCACCACGTGCGGTTGCACTTCAAGCAGGCCGCCCGAAACGTACAGGATGACATCCGGATCGTTCGAGTTGGCCGGCTTGATGCGCAGCGCGCCCGGGCGGACCCGGGTGAGCAGCGGTGCGTGCCGCGGCAGGATACCGATCTCGCCCTTGTCGGCAGGCGCAGAGATGAACTCGGCGGTACCGGAGTAGATCAGTTCCTCGGCGCTCACCACGTCCACGTGCATGGTCATGGCCATCGGCTATCCCCTTATTGCAAGGTCTTGGCTTTTTCGATCGCTTCTTCGATGCCGCCGACCATGTAGAAGGCCTGCTCCGGAAGGTGATCGTAATCGCCGTTGAGAATGCCCTTGAAGCCCTTGAGGGTTTCCTTCAGCGGCACGTACTTGCCCGGCGAGCCGGTGAACACTTCGGCCACGTGGAACGGCTGCGACAGGAAGCGCTGGATCTTGCGCGCACGGGCCACGGCCAGCTTGTCTTCAGGCGACAGCTCGTCCATACCCAGAATCGCGATGATGTCCTGCAGTTCCTTGTACTTCTGCAGCGTCTGCTGCACGCCACGCGCGACCTGGTAGTGCTCGTCGCCGACGACTTGCGGGTCGAGCTGACGCGAGGTCGAGTCGAGCGGGTCGACCGCCGGGTAGATACCCAGCGCGGCGATGTCACGCGACAGAACGACGGTTGCATCCAGGTGGGCGAAGGTCGTGGCCGGCGACGGGTCGGTCAAGTCATCCGCAGGGACGTAAACGGCCTGGATCGACGTGATCGAACCGCTCTTGGTCGAGGTGATGCGCTCTTGCAGGGCGCCCATTTCCTCGGCCAGCGTCGGCTGGTAACCCACCGCGGACGGCATACGGCCCAGCAGCGCCGAGACTTCGGTACCGGCCAGGGTGTAACGGTAGATGTTGTCGACGAAGAACAGGATGTCGCGACCTTCGTCACGGAAGTGTTCCGCAATCGACAGACCGGTCAGTGCGACGCGCAGACGGTTGCCCGGCGGCTCGTTCATCTGGCCGTACACCATCGCCACCTTGTCGAGGACGTTGGAGTCCTTCATTTCGTGGTAGAAGTCGTTGCCCTCACGGGTACGCTCGCCCACGCCGGCAAACACGGACAGACCGGAGTGTGCCTTGGCGATGTTGTTGATCAGTTCCATCATGTTGACGGTCTTGCCGACGCCGGCGCCGCCGAACAGGCCGACCTTGCCGCCCTTGGCGAACGGGCACACCAGGTCGATCACCTTGATGCCGGTTTCCAGCAGGTCGATCGACTGGTTCAGTTCGTCGAACTTCGGTGCCGGCTGGTGAATGGCGCGGCGGGCGTCGGTCTGCACCGGACCTGCTTCGTCAATCGGATTGCCCAGCACGTCCATGATGCGACCCAGCGTGGCGTTGCCCACCGGCACCGAGATCGGTGCGTGGGTGTTGTCCACCAGCAGGCCACGCTTCAGGCCATCGGTCGTACCCATGGCGATCGCGCGTACTACACCGTCACCAAGCTGCTGCTGGACTTCCAGCGTCAGGTCCTGGTCGGCGAGCTTGAGCGCGTCATACACCTTGGGCAGGTTGTCGCGCGGAAATTCCACGTCGACCACCGGGCCAATGATTTGTACGATTTTCCCTTGGCTCATCTTAGGGTTCCTAATCAGTAAATTCGGGTTGGCGATCTGTTAAACCGCTGCAGCGCCGGCGCAGATTTCCGAAAGTTCTTTCGTAATCGCGGCTTGACGCGTCTTGTTGTACAGCAGTTGCAGATTGCCGATCACCTTGTCGGCGTTGTCGGTCGCGGCCTTCATCGCCACCATCCGGGCTGCATTCTCGGACGCCATGTTTTCCGCTACGGCCTGGTAAACCAGCGCTTCGAGGTAGCGGATCATCAGATCGTCGATGACGGTCTTGGCATCCGGCTCGTACAGGTATTCCCAGTTGTAGCCATGGTCCGGCTGGCCGATGGCTTCACCCGCCAGCGGCAGCAGCTGTTCGACAGTCGGCTCTTGCCTCATGGTGTTGACGAACTTGGTGTAGACGAGGCGAACCTCGTCCACTTCGCCGGCGACGTAAGCGTCGACCATGACCTTGATCGGTCCGATCAGCTGCTCGACGTGCGGCGTGTCGCCCAGACCCACAACGTGCGAAATCACTTTCGCGCCGTTGCGGTTCATGAAGCCGAAGCCCTTGTTGCCAATGGCGGTGACGGCGATTTCCACACCGCTCTGGTGCAATTCCTTCATCGCATTCAGCGTCAGGCGCAGTGCGTTGGTGTTCAGACCACCGCACAGGCCCTTGTCCGACGTGACGACGATGAAACCAACCCGCTTGACGGTGTCGCGCTTTTGCAGGAAAGGATGCGCGTAGTCCACCAGCGCAGCACTCAGGTGGGCCGTGACCTTGCGGATTTTTTCACCGTAAGGCCGGGCACCACGCATGCGCTCCTGCGCACGGCGCATCTTGGACGTCGCCACCATTTCCATGGCGCGGGTGATCTTCTGCGTGTTTTTGACGCTCTTGATCTTGGTCCGGATCTCTTTACCGCCTGCCATGATTCGATTCCTCTCTAATCAGTTTCGAATCAGAAGGCGTTGCCGGACTTGAAGCTTGCCGCAGCCTTGAGGATGGTCGCTTCGTCGTCTTCCGAGAGGTTGCCCTTCTCTTCGACGCGGGCGAGTGCCTCGGCAGCGTTGGCCTTCAGGTACGACAGGAAAGCCGCTTCGAAAGCGAGCGCACGTTCGACCTTGACGTCGTCGTACACACCCTTGTTGATCAGGAGCAGGGTCACGCCCAGCTCGGCCACTTTCAGCGGGCTGTACTGCGCCTGCTTCATCAGTTCGGTCACGAGCTTGCCGCGTTCCAGCTGCTTGCGGGTGGCTTCGTCCAGATCGGAAGCGAACTGCGCGAACGCAGCCAGTTCACGGTACTGGGCCAGTGCCAGACGCACGCCGCCGCCGAGCTTCTTGATGACCTTGGTCTGCGCAGCACCGCCGACGCGCGATACCGAGATACCGGCGTTCATCGCAGGACGGATACCGGCGTTGAACAGGTCGGTTTCCAGGAAGATCTGGCCGTCGGTGATCGAGATCACGTTGGTCGGAACGAAGGCCGACACGTCGCCTGCCTGGGTTTCGATGATCGGCAGCGCGGTCAGCGAGCCGGTCTTGCCCTTCACGGCACCGTTGGTGAGCTTCTCGACTTCGTGTTCGTTGATCCGCGCAGCACGTTCCAGCAGACGCGAATGGAGATAGAACACGTCGCCCGGGTACGCTTCACGGCCCGGCGGACGGCGCAGCAGCAGCGAGATCTGGCGGTACGCCACGGCCTGCTTCGACAGGTCGTCGTACACGATCAGCGCGTCTTCGCCGAGGTCGCGGAAGTACTCGCCCATCGTGCAACCCGAGTAGGCGGCGATGTACTGCAGTGCAGCCGATTCGGATGCCGCAGCGGCGACGACGATGGTGTGCGCCAGTGCACCGTGCTCTTCGAGCTTGCGCACCACGTTGGCGATCGACGATGCCTTCTGGCCAATGGCGACGTACACGCAGGTAACGCCAGTGCCCTTCTGGTTGATGATCGCATCCAGCGCCACCGCGGTCTTGCCGGTCTGGCGGTCGCCGATGATCAGCTCACGCTGGCCACGACCGATCGGCACCATGGTGTCGATGGCCTTCAGGCCGGTTTGCAGCGGCTGGTCGACCGATTGGCGTGCGATGACGCCCGGCGCGATCTTTTCGATCGGGCTGGTCAGCGTGGTACCCAGCGGGCCCTTGCCGTCGATCGGCTGGCCGAGCGAGTTCACGACGCGGCCGATCAGTTCGCGACCGACCGGTACTTCGAGAATGCGGCCGGTACACTTGACTTCGTCGCCTTCCTTGATGTGGGTGTATTCACCCAGCACCACGGCGCCGACCGAGTCACGCTCGAGGTTGAGCGCGAGGCCAAAGGTGTTACCCGGGAATTCCAGCATTTCGCCCTGCATCACCTCGGAGAGGCCGTGCACGCGAACGATACCGTCGGTGACCGACACGACCGTACCAGTGGTACGGGCTTCGGCGCCTTCGGACAAATTCTGGATCCGGGCTTTAATCAGTTCACTGATTTCAGACGGATTGAGTTGCATTAAAAATCTCCTAACTCTTCAGGCTCGTCGCAAGGGCAGAGAGCTTGCCGGCCACGGACGCATCAATCACCACATCGCCGACCGTCACTTTGACGCCGCCGATCAAGTCGGGATTGACGCTGACCTGTGCGGCCACCTTGCGTTGCAGGTGGTTTGCCAGCGCGTTCTTGAGCTCGGCCACTTGCGCATCATCGAGCGGAAAGGCCGAAACGATGTCGGCCTCGACCTCACCTTCTTCGGCGGCCTTGTAGGTTTCGAACAGCGACGAAATCTGCGGCAGCGCGGTGAAGCGGCGGTTTTCCAGTACGACGGCAATGAAGTTGTTCACCTCATCGCCGACGTTCCCGCCCAAAAGCCCGGCGAGCAACTGCTGAACCTGAGCAGCGGAATACTTGGGGTTGGCCACGACGTCGTCGGCGAGCGGATCCTGAGCAATCAGGGACAGCTTGCCGAGCACGTCCGACCACTGGCCCAGCGTACCGGCGTCTTTCGCGATGCGAAACACGGCTTCGGCATAGGGTCGAGCGACGGTGATGAGTTCTGCCATGGCTGTCTTACAGTTCCGCTTTGAGAGTGTTCAACAGCACGGCGTGCTTGGTCGCATCGATCTCGGACTTGAGAATCTTCTGCGCACCGGCGACGGCGAGGTCGGCGACCTGCTGACGCAACACTTCCTTGGCTTGTTGAACCTGCTGTTCGATGTCCGCCTGCGCGCCCTTGACCAGGCGCTCGCCTTCCAGCTTGGCCGCATCCTTCGCTTCGTCGACGAGTTGCGCAGCGCGCTTCTCGGCTTGAGCGATGATTTCGGCAGCTTGCTGTTTGGCTTCGCGCAGCTTGTCGGCCGACGACTTCTCGGCGTTCGCCAGGTCTTGCTTGGCGCGATCGGCGGCGGCCAGGCCGTCGGCGATGCGCGTCGCGCGTTCGTCCATCATCCGGGTCAGCGGAGGCCATACGAACTTCATCGTGAACAGGATCAGGATCGCAAAAGTGATCATCTGACCCAGCAGGGACATATTGATATCCACGCTGAACGTCCTCCAGGTTAAAGGTTAAAGCGAGGGCTTAAGAATTACTGAGCCGCTGCCAGAACCGCACCGAGGAACGGGTTGTTGAAGGTGTAGAGCATGGCGACACCGACGCCGATCATCGAGATCGCGTCCAGCAGACCGGCGATGATGAACAGCTTGGTTTGCAGGACCGGGATCATTTCCGGCTGACGAGCCGACGACTCCAGGAACTTGCCGCCGAGGATAGCGAAGCCCAGAGCGGTACCGATAGCAGCCAGACCGATGATGATCGCAGCAGCGATCACGGTGAAGCTTTGTACGGAAGCGATTTCAGCAACAGCCATTTTACTAACTCCAGAAAGGAAGGTTGAGGTTGGGGATGGAGAAAAACACGAGCCGGTCGGGCAGTACCCGCCCGGCGTCGATTCTTAGTGATCCTCGACGGCGAGGCTCAGGTAAACGATGGTCAGCATCATGAACACGAAGGCCTGCAGCGTGACCACGAGGATGTGGAAGATCGCCCACGGTGCGCCCAGCGCCCACTGGATCCAGAACGGCAGCAGCGCGATCAGAATGAAGATCAGTTCGCCGGCATACATGTTGCCGAACAGACGCAGCGCCAGCGAAATCGGCTTGGCCGCCAGTTCGATCAACTGGAAGGCAAAGTTGATCGGCATCAGAATGATTTTCAGGACACCATCGGCGTGGAACGGTGCAGTAAACAGCTCCGTGATCCAGCCACCGAGACCCTTGGCCTTGATCGAGAAACCGATGATCAGGAACATCACCGCGATCGACATCGCGAAGGTCTGGTTGACGTCGGCGGTCGGAACCGCACGCAGGTAGTTGATGCCGAAGAGGTGGTTGGCGAGCCACGGCAGCAGGTCAACCGGCAGGAAGTCCATTGCGTTCATCAGGAACACCCAGCAGAAGATCGTCAGCGACAGCGGGCCGATGACCTTGCTCTTGGCGTGGAAGGCGTCCTTGATCTGCGAGTCGACCATTTCGACGATCAGCTCGACGAAGTTCTGCAGCTTGCCCGGCACACCGCTGGTGGCGCGGCGGGCAACGAAGGCGAACACGCCAACGAAGACGAAGCCGAGGAACAGGCCGATCCAGAAGGTATCCAGATGGAAACCGCTGGCGGTTTGGTTGAACGTGAGGTGATGCTGGATGTACTCGGTGGCATTCGCCGGAGCGTGGTGTTCTGCAGCCATGGTTATTTTTTGCCGTTAAATTGAATCAAAAGCCCGAACCAGTAGGCACTCGTAGCGGCGATGTATCCGGTGAACAACCACATCCAAGCTACCTGCCGGTAAAAAACGAATACCGCAGCGAACGCGACGATGGTCCACGCCATCTTCGCCGCCTCTGCGGCGAAATGCAGCCGCATCAGCGCGGCCGGCGGACCGTACGCGAACTGGTAGGCGATGCGTGCATACAACATCGAGCCAGCCAGCGCGATTGCGCCCCCCAGACCACTTGCAATTCCCGCGCTGCGCCCCCATAAGAGGTAGGACAGCAGCATCACTACCAGCGTAATCCCCAGTTTGAGGCGGATCACGCCCTTGATTTGTGCCTGCGCGACCATATTCACCGCCAGCAAAGCCCCGCGATTATACGGAGCCGCGTTGATACACGTCAATTTTACCCATTGACGACAAAGGCGTTTTTGCACGCACATGTAGTCGACTACTTACTTCACCATGTAGTCGACTAGATATTCCCCCCTCCCCCCCGGCCCGTTCTTGATCTGGGACAGGGTTGTGACGCACAACTTTGGTGCGCCTTCTCGCTCAGAACCGCTGCAACAACCGGTCGAGCTCGTCGAGGCTGGTGTAGGCGATGCTGATCCGTCCCGCCCCTTTTTTGCCCTGGCGGATCGACACCCTGGCACCGAGCTTGCCGGCAATTTCCTCTTCGAGCCGCGCGACATCCGGATCGGGCCGTTGCGACGGTTTGGCCGGCGCGCCTTCGATCAGACGCTTCACCAAGGCTTCGGTTTCACGCACCGACAGCCCCTTGAGCGCCACCGTCTGCGCGACATCGAGCTGGGTCAGCACTTCCAGCGGCAACAGCGCGCGGGCATGCCCCATGTCGATCGCGCCATCGAGCAGCAGCTTCTGCACCGGCTCGGCCAGTTGCAGCAGCCGCAGCAGGTTGCTGACGGTCGCGCGCGATTTGCCGACTGCCTCGGCCGCCGCTTCATGCGTCATGCCGAACTCGTCGATCAGGCGAGCCAGTCCCTGCGCCTCTTCAAGCGGATTCAGGTCTTCACGCTGGATGTTCTCGATCAGCGCCATCGCCGCCGCGGCATCGTCGCCGACGTCGCGCACCAGCGCACTGATTTCAACCAGGCCGGCCAGCCGGCATGCCCGCCAGCGGCGTTCACCGGCGATGATTTCGTAGCGCGGTTCGGCCAGCGCATCACCGTCGACCGGCCGTACCAGCACCGGTTGCATCAGCCCTTGGGCACGGATCGAGTCCGCCAGTTCCCTGAGCGCTTCGTCGTCGATGATTTTTCGCGGCTGGTAGCGGCCTGGCTGCAGGCTGTCGACCGGCAGCGTCGCCAGCGTTTCACTGGCGGCCGCGTCGCCCATCAGCGCGTCGAGGCCCCGACCGAGGCCCTTGAGTTTTTTACTGACCATTGCGTTCCGTCGGCAGGAAAGGCGCCCTAGAGGGCGGGCGCCGGATCGAGGGCATTATGCCGCGCGAGCAATTCCTCGGCCAATTGCAAATAAGCCTGCGCGCCCTTGCTCGATTTGTCGTAGGCAAGGATGGGCCGGCCGTAGCTCGGCGCCTCGGCCAGCCGGATGTTGCGCGGAATGACCGTGTGGTAGAGCTTGCTGGTGAAGTGCTTCACCAGCTGGTCGGACACCTGCTGCGCCAGCGTCGAGCGCGGGTCGTACATCGTCCGCAACAGGCCTTCGATCTCGATCTTGCGGTTCAGCTGCTGCTTGATGCGCTTGAGCGTACTGACGAGGTCGGACAGCCCTTCGAGTGCGTAGTACTCGCACTGCATCGGAATCATCACCGAATCGGCGGCGACCATGCCGTTCAGCGTCAGCAGGTTCAGCGCCGGCGGACAGTCGAGGATGACGAAATCGTAGTCGTCGACGAGCTCGGCCAGCGCGGTCTTGAGCCGGGTCTCGCGGTGCTCGGCATCGACGAGTTCGACCTCGGCGCCCGCAAGCTCGCGGTTGGCCGGCAGCACGTCGAACCGGCCCGACTCGGAATGCGTGATCGTGTCGCGCACCGTCGACTCGCCGATCAGCAGGGTATAGATCGTGTGCTTGAGTCTGGCCTTGTCGATGCCGGCGCCCATGGTCGCATTCGCCTGCGGGTCGAGATCGACCAGCAGCACGCGCCGCTCGAGATGGGCGAGACTGGCGGCCAGATTGACCGAGGTCGTCGTCTTGCCGACACCGCCCTTCTGGTTCGCGATCGCCAGGACCTTCATGCCGTATACCTCATGCGGTGTTCAGTCTTCGCCCTGAACCAGGTGAACCAGATGCCGTTCGGCGTCGATGCCCGGTACCTTCAGCGTATCGACGGCGACGCTCTTCACGCCGGCCGGCAGCAGCGCGATCTCTTCATGCGGATACACGCCCTTGAGCGCGGCCCACTCGCCGCCCGGCGCCAGCAGGTGGCGCGTCAGCTTGACGAACTCGGCCAGATCCGAGAACGCGCGGCTGGTGATCACGTCGAACGGCGCCTCGGGCCGGAAGGCCTCGACGCGCTCGGTCACGACGGTGACGTTGGCGAGCTTCAGGTCGACAATGGCCTGACGCAGGAAGGTCGTCTTCTTGTGGTTCGAATCGAGCAGGAACAGCTGCCAGTCCGGCCGGGCGATCGCCAGCGGAATCCCCGGCGTGCCGAAACCCGAACCGACGTCGAGGATGCGCGCGCCGTTCGCAGCCTTGAAATGCGGCAGCGGCGCGAGCGAGTCGAGCAGGTGGTGCGGCACCATCCGTTCCGGTTCGCGAATCGCGGTCAGGCTGTAGGTCTTGTTCCACTTTTCCAGCAGGCCGACATAGCCGAGCAGCAACTGCTGCTGCGCCGGATCCAGGTTCAGGCCAAGCTGTTTCAGGCCGGCCGACAGCGTATCGGCAAGGGTGTGCGCTTCAATCATCATGGCCTCAGGCGGCTTTGTTGTGGCCCGCGCCAGCGAGCTTCTTCAGGTGCACGAGCAGCAGCGCGATCGCTGCCGGGGTAATGCCGGAAATCCGCCCGGCCTGGCCGAGCGTTTCGGGACGATGCTGGGTGAGCTTCTGCTGCACTTCCTTCGACAGCCCGGAGACCGTGGCGTAGTCGAGGTCGGCCGGCAGCTTCACGTCGTCGAGGGTATCGCGTTTGGCGACTTCGTGCTGTTGCCGTTCGATATAGCCCTGGTACTTGACCTGGATTTCGACCTGCTCGGCGACGAGCGGATCGGTGATCACGCTGCCGTCTTTCGGTCGCGCGCATTCGAGGCTCATCAGGCTGGCAAAGCCGACTTCGGGCCGGCGCAGCAGGTCGGCCAGGTTGTATTCGCGCTCGATCGCCTTGCCGAGTACACGCTCGGCCTCGGCCGCTTCGAGAATGCGCGGATTGACCCAGGTCGACCGCAGCCGCTGCAGCTCGGCCTCGACGGCATCACGCTTGGCGCAGAACAGCGCCCACTGTTCGTCACCGACCAGCCCCAGCTTGCGGCCATGCTCGGTCAGGCGCAGGTCGGCGTTGTCCTCGCGCAGCTGCAACCGGAATTCGGCGCGGCTGGTGAACATCCGGTACGGCTCGGTCACGCCGAGCGTGGTCAGGTCGTCGACCAGCACGCCCAGATACGCCTCGTCACGGCCCGGCGTCCACGGTGCTTCGTCGCGGGCGTACAGCGCCGCGTTCAGCCCGGCGAACAGGCCCTGCGCCGCGGCCTCTTCATAGCCGGTGGTGCCGTTGATCTGGCCGGCGAAGAACAGCCCGGCGATGGCCTTGGTTTCGAACGACTGCTTCAGCGCACGCGGATCGAAGTAGTCGTACTCGATCGCGTAGCCGGGACGCAGGATGCGGGCATTTTCGAGCCCGACCATCGACTGCAACGCGGCGATCTGGATGTCGAACGGCAGGCTGGTCGAAAACCCGCCCGGATAGTACTCGTGCGTATCGAGGCCTTCCGGTTCGAGGAAGACCTGATGGCTGTCCTTGTCGGCAAAGCGGTTGATCTTGTCCTCGACCGACGGGCAGTAGCGCGGGCCGACGCCTTCGATCTTGCCGGTGAACATCGGGCTGCGGTCGAAACCGCTGCGCAGGATGTCGTGCGTCTTCAGATTGGTGTGGGCGATCCAGCACGGCAGCTGCTGCGGGTGCATGGCCAGATTGCCGCGGCTCGAAAACACCGGCTCGGGCGTATCGCCGGGCTGGATTTCGAGTCGGGAAAAATCGATGGTCCGGCCGTCGATGCGCGGCGGCGTGCCGGTCTTGAGCCGGCCGACCGGCAGCTGCAGTTCGCGCAGCTTGTGCGACAGCGTGATCGACGCCGGATCGCCGGCACGGCCGCCGACGTGGTTTTCCAGCCCGACATGGATCTTGCCGCCAAGGAAGGTGCCGGCGGTCAGCACCACCGCGCTGGCTTCGAAGCGGATGCCGATCTGCGTCACCGCGCCGGTCACCCGGTCGCCGTCGAGCAGCAGGTCGCTGACTTCCTGCTGGAACAGGTCGAGGTTGGGCTGGTTTTCCAGCACGTGGCGGATCGCCGCCTTGTAGCGGACGCGGTCGGCCTGCGCACGGGTCGCGCGTACCGCCGGACCCTTGCTGGCGTTCAGCGTCTTGAACTGGATGCCGCTCATGTCGGTCGCCAGCGCCATCGCGCCGCCGAGTGCGTCGACTTCCTTGACGAGGTGGCCCTTGCCGATGCCGCCGATCGACGGGTTGCAGCTCATCTGGCCGAGCGTTTCGATATTGTGCGTCAGCAGCAGCGTCTTGCGCCCCATGCGCGCGCTGGCGAGCGCGGCTTCGGTGCCGGCGTGGCCGCCGCCGACGACGATGACGTCGTAACGGGTGGGATAAAGCATGGGGAGACTCGCTGACGGGGGTACGGGGGCAATATTCTACGCGAGAACAGTCACTTAGGGCAGGCCCGCCCGGCAGACCCGTCATGCAGCATCAAAATCCGGCCGGACAACGCCGCAGCTCGATCAGAAAGAAAAAAGAAAGAATATAAGTAAGTATTTATGCAGAAACCCACAACAAATCAGGGTTTTGATTTATCATCGCCGCCAGAATACCCGGCCAGCATAACAACACGCCGTTTTTGTAATGAAAATACTTACAAACCGCATTCACTCCCTGCTCGACCCGCTCGGCAACCGCGGCCTGCTCTGGGTCTGGGCCGGGCTGTGCGCGCTCGGCGGCGTGCTGGTCGCCGCCAATGTCGACGCCCGCGCGCAGCTGTGGCTGGCGGTGGCGATCGTCGTGCTCCTGCTCGGCCTGCGGCGCCTGGGTCATCCGGAACGCTACCGGGCATTCTTCCTTTTTCTCGCCGCCTTCCTGACGCTGCGCTACGTGTACTGGCGCACGACCAACACGCTGGTGCTCGACGGCGTGCTCGACACGACGATGGCGCTGCTGCTGTACATCGCCGAGCTGTACGGCATCGTCGTCGCACTGCTGGGCATCTTCGTCAACATCCGACCGCTGAAGCGCAAGCCGGTTCCGCTGCCCGACGATCCGGCGCTGCTGCCGACCGTCGACGTCTACATCCCGACCTACAACGAATCGCCCGAACTGCTCGAAGTGACGATCCGTGCGGCGATGAACATCCGCTACCCGGCGGCCAGGCTCAGGGTCTACCTGCTCGACGACGGCGGCACCGTGCAGAAGCGCGGTCAGGCCGACGAAGCCAAGGCGCTCGACGCGATCGCCCGCCACAAGTGGCTGCGCAAGCTGTGCCAGCGCCACGGCGCGCACTACATTTCCCGCGCGCGCAACGAGCACGCCAAGGCCGGCAACATCAATGCCGCACTGAAGGAGTCGCACGGCGAGCTGATCGTCATCCTCGACGCCGACCATGTCCCCACGGTGGATTTCCTCGAGCAGACCGTCGGCTTCTTCCTGCGCGACGAGAAGCTCTTCCTCGTTCAGACCCCGCACTTCTTCATCAATCCGGACCCGATCGAGAAGAACCTGCGCATCTTCGGCCGCATTCCGTCCGAGAACGAGATGTTCTACTCGGTGATCCAGCACGGGCTGGATTTCTGGAACTCGGCGTTCTTCTGCGGCTCGGCGGCGGTCTTGCGGCGGCGCTGCCTCGAGGAAGTCGGCGGCATCGCCGGTACCTCGATCACCGAAGACGCCGAAACCGCGCTCGACCTGCACGCGCGCGGCTACAAGAGCGTCTACCTCGGCACGCCGCTGATTTCGGGGCTGCAACCGGAAACGTTCACCGGCTTCATCACCCAGCGGGTGCGCTGGGCACAGGGCATGGTGCAGATCTTCCTGCTGAAGAACCCGTTGCGCGTGCCGGGGCTGAAGCTGTGGCAGCGGCTGTGCTACTTCTCCAGCTCCTTCTTCTGGTTCTTCGGCTATGCACGGCTGATGTTCCTGCTCGCGCCGCTCGCCTTCCTGCTGTTCGGGCTGCACATCTACAACGCCACGCTCGGCGACTTCCTCGCCTATGCGCTTCCGCACGTGATCGGCGTGATGCTGGTGTCGGACTACCTGTTCGGCAAGGTCCGCTGGGCCTTCGTCTCCGAACTCTACGAGCTGCTGCAGTCGATGTTCTCGCTGCCGGCGATCTTCAAGGTGTTCCGCAATCCGCGCGCGCCGACCTTCCAGGTCACGCCCAAGGGCGAGCACCTCGACGAGGACTTCATCTCGCAGCTGTCGATGCCGTTCTACCTCGTCTACCTCGCCGTGCTTGTCGGCATGGGCGTCGGCATCTGGCGCTTCATCCACGATCCGCTCGAACGCGACATCGTGCTGGTGACACTGGCGTGGAACACGCTGAACCTGCTGCTGCTGAACGCGGCGATCGGCGCGCTGTTCGAGCGCCGCCAGCGCCGCGCCAATCCGCGCATGCCGGCCGACCTCGACGCCGAGCTGATCCTGTTCGGCTGCGGCGCCCACCTGCCGTGCCGGGTCGACGACCTGTCCGCCAGCGGTGCCCGGCTGCTGGTACCGAGCGCGCTGCTGCCCGCCGACTTCGGTGGCGACCGTGCGGTGATCGCGATCTACAACCCGGCGCTGAAACGCTATACGCACCTGTCGGCGCGCATCCACAATGCGCGGCCGCTCGACGCCCGGCTGCACACGCTGAGCATCGAGTTCGCCGATGTCGCGGTCGCGCAGGTCGCCGATGTCGTTGCGCTGGTCCACGGCGACAGCCAGCGCTGGCAGGACTACCGCCGGCAACGCGCCCGCAAGATCGGCATCCTTGCCAGTCTGGGGCTGCTGACGCAGCTCGGCGTGCGCTACGCGTTCTCGCATTACATTTCGATTTTGCAAACGGCCGGCACCGCGCTGTGGCGCCGGCTCAACCCGATCGGCGGCGCCATCCGCCGGCAGGGTCAACGGATCTGGCAGTGGGCATGGGCAGGATGATGAAAACAACCCGAACAATCTGGCTGTGGCTGGCGCTGCTGGTCGCCTGCAGCGGCGCTTTCGCCAACACCGCCCGGCAGGGCCGCGACGTGCCGCTGGCCGAGCTCAGCGGCAACCCGCAGCCCTTGCGGCTCAGTGGCGCCGCCGGCCAGCAGACGCTGGCACTGCCGCTGGGCGCGCGCGAAACGGTCAAGAGCGCAACCTTGCATCTTGTCGCGACCAACTCGACCGCCCTGCTCGGCGAACGCTCGCAGCTCGTCGTCCAGCTCAACGACCGGGTGATCGCGCAGTTGCCGCTGTCGCCGAAGCAGCCCGAAATCGTCGCCGACATCCGCCTGCCGCTGGCGCAGCTCAGGCCCGGCTACAACCGGCTGACCTTCGCCGCCGCGCAGCACTACACGCTGCAGTGCGAGGACCCGGGTGCGCCCGAGCTGTGGAGCGAGATCGACGTCCAGCAGTCGACGCTGCGCATCGACACCGAGCTGCAGTCGCAAGCGCCGACCCTCGACCGGCTCGACGCGGTATTCGATCCGGCGCAATGGCACGACCGCCAGCTGACCGTCGTCACCGCAGCGCAACCCGGTGCCAACGAACTCGGCTGGGGCGCGCAGCTGACCCAGGGCGCCGCGCTGCGCCTGCGTTACCAGCCGCTGGCCGTCCAGCACCGTACGGTTGCGTCCGGCCGCGGTGAAGGCGCGGTGGCGGGACTCGATCCGGCCGTCCTCGGCAACGGCGACGCGATGCTGGTCGGCACGCTGGCGCAGCTGAAACCCTACCTGGACCCGGCACTCGCCGCGAAGGTGAAGTCGGGCTTCCTCGGTGTCTACCCGCTGCCCGGCGACGCGCGACGCGTGCTGCTGATCGCGACCGGTCGCGACGCCGCCGAAGTCGGCCAGGCCGTCGCCGCCTTTGCCGGCCAGCACCTGCCGCGTCAGGCCGAACTGGCGATCACCGGACTGGCGCTGCCGAAACTGGCACCGTATGCCGGACTGCCGGCCGCACCGGGCAGCTACACGCTGCGCGAACTGGGCTTTCGGACCCGCAACGTCAAGGGCATGACCCCCGAGGCGATCGAGACCACGCTGCGGCTGCCGCCGGACGTTTACGGTCCGGAAAACAGCACGGTCGGCATCGCTCTCAACTACGCCGTCGGCGCCAAGCTGCGTGCGGATTCGGTACTCAACGTCCTCGTCAACGGCCAGTTCGTCCAGGTGATTCCGCTCGATCAGGACCGCGGCGGCCTCGTCGAACGCTACAAGCTCGAAATCCCGCTGCGCGCCTTCCGTCCCGGCGACAACACGATTGCCTTCCAGCCGCGGATGACACCGCTGGTCACCGGCAGCTGCCAGCTTTACCAGACCGAAAACCTGCAGCTGACCGTCTTCGACGACAGCACGCTGACCTTGCCGAAGGTGTCGCACTTCGCCCGCCTGCCCGACCTGAACCGGCTGGCCGCCACCGCCTTCCCGTACGCGGTGAAGGCCGACGGCGCCGACCTCGGCGTGCAGATCACCGAGCGCAGCAGCGACAGCATCGCGGCGGCATGGACGCTGCTCGGCAAGCTGGCGCAGAAGCACGGCCTGCCGCTGTCCGCCGCTGCCATCGGCTTCGACGCGCCACCGGCCGACCGCCACCTGCTGGTCGTCGGCAGCCGGCCGCCGGCCGCACTGCTCGAAGGCGCACCGTGGCAACCGGGCCGGCCGATGCAGTTCACCCAGCCGGTCGTCGACACTGCGCAGGGCGCGGGCTGGTGGAGCCGGCAGTGGGCACGGCTCAGCGGCGGCCGCACCGCCGAGGCGGCGACCATCGCGAATACCGAGGTCAGGGCCGATGCGACGCTCGCCGGCCAGTTGCTGGCGATGCAGTACCGTTCGCCGCTCGACGGTGACCGCACCGCGACGGTCTTCGTCGCCGGCAGCCCGGCCGACCTCGCCCGCGGCAGCGCCGAGCTGATCGAACCGGCCAACTGGGACCGGCTCGGCGACGATGTCAGCCTGCTGCGCATCGGCGGGGCCGGCATCGTCAGCCAGCGCGTCGGCGCGCAGTACGACGCCGGCAGCATCGGTGTCACCGGGCGGATCGGCTATGCGTTCTCGCAGCACCCGCTGGTCTGGCTGGCACTGACGCTGCTGCTGGTCGGCCTGCTCGCGCTGGTCACCGTCAAGCTGCTGCGCCGCTTCTACCTGCGCCACCACGCCGGCGTCGAGGAAGAACGGTGATCCGTCGCTGGCTGCTTGCGCTGGCCCTGCTGCTGCCCGTCACCGGCCATGCCGGTGACGCGCGCTGGGACGATTTCGTCACCCGCTTCGTCGCCGCCGACGGCCGGGTGACCGATACCGGAAACGGCGGCATCAGCCACAGCGAGGGCCAGGGCTACACGCTGCTGCTGGCGGTGGCCCAGAACGACCGCGCCACCTTCGGGCGTGTCTGGACATGGACGCGCAGCCGGCTGCAGACGCGCGGCGACGCGCTGTTTTCATGGCAGTGGAAACCCGACGCCGACGGCGGCAAGGTCGGCGACCGCAACAACGCCAGCGACGGCGACCTGCTGATTGCGTGGGCGCTGCTGCGCGGCGCGCAACGCTGGCAGCAGCCGGGCTACCGCGCCGAGGCGCTGAAGATCCTCGCCGACGTGCGCGGCAAACTGATCAAGCCGTCGCGCTTCGGCCCGCTGCTGATGCCGGCCGAAAAGGGCTTCGACCGCGGCCCCGTCGTCAATCCGTCGTACTGGCTGTTCCCGGCCTTTGCCGAATTCGCCCGCGCCGACCGGGCGCCGGTGTGGGCCGAACTGCGCCAGAGCGGCCTGGCGCTGCTCGCCGCCGGCCGCTTCGGCCAGTGGCAGCTGCCGCCGGACTGGCTGCAGGTCAGCGACACGCTCGCCCCGGCGATGTCGCACCAGTACGGCTACAACGCACTGCGCGTACCGCTGTATCTGGCGTGGGCCGGGCTCGACACGCCCGAGCGCATCGCGCCCTTCCTCGCCTTCTGGGACGCGAATACGGAACGGCTGCCGGCGTGGACCGATCTCGGCACCAACGCTGTCGATCCGGACAGCGCCCAGCCGGGGCTGTATGCGATCGTCGCGCTGGTCCGGCAGCGGCAGGCGGGCGGCACGGTGCGCTTCGGCGACGGCGACAACCGTGATTACTATCCGGCGGTGCTCGACCTGCTGAGCCGGCAGGCGGCGCGCGAGGCACGGCGATGACGGCCGGCATGCGGTTCACGCTGGCGCTGCTGGCGTTGTCGGCCGTCGCCGGCCACGCCGAAACGCCGCAGCAGGGCCGCGACTATTACGCGATCCAGCTGCTGTCGTCGCCCCGGCCCGAAGCACTGCAGGCGGCGCAGGCCACGCTCGGCCATCTGCCGCATGTCCGTGTCGAGCGCCGTGGCGAATTCTATGTGCTGCGCGCCGGCTTCTGGTCCGACCCGGCCGACGCCAGCCGCGCGCTGGCCGGGCTGCGGGCGCGCTACCCGCAGGCCTTCGTCCGCATTGCGGCATACCGGCCGGAAGCGGTGGCCGGCGCCGGCGCCGGACCGCAGTCGCAGTCGCAGTCGCAGTCGCAGTCGCAGTCGCAGTCGCAGTCGCAGTCGCAGTCGCAGTCGCAGTCGCAGTCGGGCAGCAGCATGGCGCAGGCCAATGTGTTGCGGCAGCGGCAGGTGCCGCAGGACGCCGGCGTCCGCCAGCGCGGCAATGCCGCCGAGATCGAGTACGCCGAGCAGGCCGCACTGCGCAAACCGCCTCAGCCCGGCCCCGTGGCCCCACCCGTGGCGACGCCGCCGCCGCCGGCAGCCGTCAAGGTACCGCGCACCGCGGTAGCCGTCATCGACGAGCGCCCGCTGTGGGCATTGCTGCATGCCGGCCGGCTGGCCGAGTACGACGCCCGCCTGCGCCGGACGCCGGACTGGCAACCGTCCCCCGCGCTGCGCGACGAACGCCAGCGGCGCGGCGACGCACTCGCGCTACAGGCCGCGCTGAACGATCCCGATACCGCCCGGCTGCAGGCGCTCGTCGCTTCCCGGCCGGCGCTGGCCGACTGCGGACGCATCGACGTGCTGTGGCGCATCGCCGACGCCTACGCGGCGCAGGGCGAACCGGAGCGGGCATGGGCACTGTACCAGCCGCTGTTCCCCGGCTGCCAGCCGGCACACGTCCGCATCACCAGCCTGCAGAAGGCCGAGGCACTGTTCACGCCGGCACAGGTCGAGATGCTGGTCGGGATCGAGGCCCGCGACGGCCGCCGCGACGCCGACAGCGAACAGGCGTTCCGGACCCTGCGTTACCAGCGCCAGCTGGCGGCCTGGGCCGACAGTGGGCAGTCGCTGCCGGCACCGCTGGCCGACGCGATCCGCCAGCGCGCTGATGCGAACGGTGCGGTGCTCGCCGGCTGGGCCGCGTTCAATGCCGGCGACGATGCGGTGGCGCAGGACTGGTTCGGGCTGGCGATCGATTCCGGCGATGCCCGCGGCGAGCCGCGCTACGGTCTGGCGCTGGTCGCGCAGCGGCAGGGTCGCAGCGACGCGGTCGAGGCACTGCTGGCCGAACCGGCACTCGCCGCCGATCCGCGCAGCGACGGCCTGCGTGGCCAGCTGGCCTTCGAGCGGGCCGGCGTGGCCAACGCCGAACGGCGCTTCGCCGACAGCCAGGCCGAACTGGCCCGCGCCCGCGATTTCGGCATCCCGGACGAGCAGTGCGCGACGCTGGCCGCGTGGAACCTGTACGGCCTCGGCGATTTCGCCGGTGCGGCGGCGGCGTTCGAAACGCTGTACCGCCGCGACCGCGATGCCGCCAGTGCCGAGGGGCTGGTGCTGAGCCTGCCGCCGGGCGAATTGCGCGCCAAGGCGCGCGAACTCGGCGGTCCGCTGCGCGAGATGGCCGACGCCATGGCGACACGTCGCGTGCTGGGGCGCTGACCGCCACCGGCAGACAAGCGGGAGGGCGCACGCTACCATCCAGACGTTGGCGCACCTGCGCCACCAGCGGGACGTGCATGAAAACCACCATCATAAAATGGCTGCCGGCCGTACTGCTGTGCGCGCTGCAGCCGGCGCTGGCAGCCGAAACGGCGCCCGGCCTTGCGCTGCCGGACCTGGGCTACCAGGGCAACGTCACGCCGCTGCCGCCGCAGGACGGCGCCGCGGCGCCGAAACAGTGGGACCGCGCGCTGCCCTTCTTCGCCCAGCGTGTCGTCGACCGCGGCATCGACCTGCCCAATCCGTACAACGTCGGCCTCTCCTACTACTACAGCGAACAGAACATGCTGCTGAGCAACCTGAAGGTGTCGGTCAACGACAACCCGCTGCGCTCGGCCGGCTTCGTCGGGTTTCCGAAAAGCACGCTGGAAAACCGGTCCGAGCAGGTCCAGCTCGGCGCATGGCTGCTCCCGTTCATGAACGTCTACGGCATCGTCGGCCACATCAAGGGCGGCGGCGACATCGGCCTGTCGATCAAGGCCGACGACGCGGTGCAGTTCATCACCGGGCTTGACCGCTGCAGCGGCCGCCGCAAGCCGGACTGGTGCGGCAAGACGCTCGAGACCTCCGCGCGCGCCAACTACAACGGCTACTCCTACGGCCTCGGCGTCACCCTGGTCGGCAACCTCGACCGGCTGTTCTTCTCGCTGCCGGTCACCTACACGGTGTCGAACATCTCGATGTCCGACACCGACGCCAAGAGCCTCAACGTCGCGCCCCGCGTCGGCGTCAACTGGCAGCTCGGCGACTACGGCACGATGCTGACCTATGTCGGCGCGACCTATCTGCACACCACGGTGACGATCACCGGCTCGGCCACGCTGCCGACGTCGGAAACCGACATCGGCCAGGACACCAAGGTCAACTTCAGCATCGACGAGAAGATCGCCAATCCGTGGAACGGTCTGGCCGGCGTCCACTGGGCGGTCAACCGCAACATCAGCCTGCTGGCCGAACTCGGTTTCGGCGCCCGCCAGGGCTACATCCTCACCGCCTTCTACCGCTTCTGAGCCGATGAGACTCCGCACCCTCGTCCTGACCGCCACGCTGCTCGCCGGCACCGCCCGTGCCGACGACGACGGCTGGCTCGACCGCACGCTGACCAAACTCGGCGCCTCGAAGGAAGTCGACCTGAGCAAGGGCATGGACTGGGGCGTACTGCCCGGGCCGTTCTACAACCCGGAAATGGGTGTCGGCATCGGCATGGCCGCAGTCGGCCTGTACAAGCCACCGGGTGCCCTGCCCGACACCCAGCTGTCGACACTGACGCTCAAGGGCTTCGTCAGCTCGGTCGGCGCGATGGGGCTGGGCTTCGACAACAACACCTTCTTCGGCGACGACGACTGGCGCTTCCAGGCCACCGGGATGATGGTCAAGCTGCCGACCGCCTACTGGGGCGTCGGTTACGACGCCGGGAGCAACGACGCCAACAAGCACGACTACACCAAGGAGGAGTTCTCGCTGGCGCCGAAGATCCTGCGCCGGATCGCGCCGGACACCTATGTCGGCGTCGGCTGGAGCCTGACGCAGACGCACGCGACCGAAGTCGAAGCCGGCAGCGCGATCGACGCCGATCCGGACGGCGCCTCGGTGCTGGCATCGGGGGTCACCGCGCACTTCTACTACGACAGCCGCGACTTCATCCCCAATCCGAAGTACGGCCAGGCACTGCAGGTCAACGCGGCGTTCTACGCGCCGGGCCTCGGCAGCGACAACCGCTTCCAGACGCTGGAAACGATCTACGACTACTACCACCCGGTCGGCGAGCACGACGTGCTGGCGCTCGACATCTACAGCCACCTCGCCTGGGGCGACGTGCCGTGGACGATGATGTCGCAGCTGGGCAACGGCAACCGGATGCGCGGCTACTTCCTCGGCCAGTACCGCGACAAGGACGTCGTTTCGGCCCAGCTCGAATACCGCCACCACATCACCGGCCGTCACGGCGTGGTGTTCTGGGGCGGCGCCGGCACGCTGGCCGACTCGGTCGGCGGACTCGGCAGGGATGCACCGTGGCTGCCCACCGTCGGCGTCGGCTACCGCTTCGAGTTCAAGCCGCGCGTCAACGTCCGTCTCGACTTCGGCGTCGGCCGCGAGACCGCCGGCGTCTACTTCCAGATCAACGAAGCATTCTGATCCGGGCGCGGATCAGCGGGCCAGTGCCTGCGCCGCCTCGATCGCCGCGCCGACGATGCCTGCGTCGTTCTGCAGTTGCGCCGGCAGTACCTCGCAGCGCAGCTGCAAGCGTGGCAGGAAGTCGGCATGGTCGCGGCTGATGCCGCCGCCGATGATGATCAGGTCCGGCGACAGCAGCAGTTCGACGTACTGCAGATAGCCGCCCAGCCGCGCGATGTATTCGTCCCAGCCGAGGTTCTGGTCGCTCTTGACCCTGGCCGAGCACGACTTCTCGGCCGATTCGGTACCGGGGTAACGCAGGTGGCCGAGTTCGGTATTGGCAACCAGCTGGCCATTGACGATCAGCGCCGAGCCGATGCCGGTGCCGAGCGTGATCACCAGCACCTTTCCGCCACGACCGTGCGCCGCACCGAAACGCGCCTCGGCCGAGCCGGCAGCGTCGGCGTCGTTGAACAAGGCCAGCGGCAGGCCGACCGCGTCGGACAACAGCCGTTGCGCCGGCGCGCCGACCCAGGCCGGATCGACATTCGCCGCCGACAGGGTCACGCCGTTGTGGACGATGGCCGGAAACGTGCAGCCGACCGGGCCGGTCCAGCCGAAGTGCGCGACCATCTGCCGCACGGTCTCGGCGACCGCCGCCGGCGTCGCCGGTTGCGGCGTCGCCAGCACGTGGCGTTCGGCCAGCAGCCGGCCGGTGGCCACATCGACCGGTGCGCCCTTGATGCCGGTGCCGCCGATGTCGATGCCGAGCACGGCGGAGGAAGATGGATTAGCCATGAATCAGGTCCTGGAAAAACGGGTTGTGCAGCATAAGAACGCTGCGTCGAATAGCAGATGGCAAATCGACAGCACCCGCCGCATCAGACAGCGCAACACCGCGCAACCTTGTGGCAACGGAGTTCGCACGTCGCAAACCAAACCCGGTGCAGTCGGCGAGCGAGCCAAAGCAGATTGCCGCCGCCCGAAGCGCAGACACCGGAATGGACGCCGGTCCATGAGGATGTCGAGCATCGGACGGTGGCCAGCTGCGCAGGCGCAGCCGCCGAATGCATCGGGTTGTTAGCCTTTGACGCCGCCGGCGGTCAGCCCGCTGATCATGTAGCGCTGCGCCAGCAGGAACACCACCGTGATCGGCAGGCCCGAAAGTATCGCCGCGGCGGCGAAATCGCCCCATAGATAGTTCTGCGTATACAGGAACAGCTTGGAGCCGACCGCCAGCGTCAGGTTCTGCTCCTGATGCAGCAGCACCGAGGCGACCGGGTATTCGATGATCGCGCCGATGAAGGCCAGCAGGAACACCACGACGAGGATGGGCACCGCCATCGGCAACAGCACGTAACGGAAGGCCTGGAAGTGCGTGGCACCGTCGACGCGCGCCGCCTCCTCGATTTCGACCGGGATCGTGTCGAAATAGCCCTTGATCGTCCAGATGTGCAACGCCAGCCCGCCGGCGTAGGCGAGGATCAGGCTGCCGTGGCTGTCGATGCCGAGCCACGGCACGTAGCTGCCGATTGCATCGAACACCGCGTAGATCGCGATCAGCGACAGCACCGCTGGGAACATCTGCATCAGGAACAGGATGTTGAGCCCGAGCCGGCGACCGGCGAAGCGCAGCCGTGCGAACGCGTACGCGCACGTCGTCGACAGCAGCAGGATCACCGCGGCGCTGATCGTCGCGATCTTGATCGAGTTCCACAGCCAGCGCAGCACCGGGAACGGCGGCGCGACCCACTGGCCGCTGGCGTCGGTGTAGCCGATGCCGAGCGCGAGCTTCCAGTGCTCGAAGCTGATCTGCTCCGGAATCAGGCTGCCGGCGGCGAAATTGCCCGGCCGCAGCGAGATCGACACGATCATCAGGAACGGAAACAGCGTCAGCGCCAGAAAAAAGATCAGCCCGGCGTGCGCGGCGATCACTTTGAAGCGGTGGGTTTTGTCGAGCACCATGGCCATGGTCTTCTCCTTAGCGGGCCGACGCGTTGACGCGGGTGAGTTTGAGATTGACGACCGACAGCACCGCGACGAGGGCGAAGATCACCGTCGAGATCGCCGCCGCCAGGCCGAAGTTCTGCCCCGAATCCTGGAAGGCGATCCGGTAGGTGTACGAGACGAGGATGTCGGTCGCCCCGGCCGGCACCATGCTGTCGGTGAAGTCGGGCAGGCCGCCGGTCAGCAGCGAGATCAGCACGAAATTGTTGAAGTTGAACGCGAACGACGCGATCAGCAGCGGCATCATCGGCTTCATGATCAGCGGCAGCGTGATCCTGGTCAGGTTGGTCCACATGCCGCCGCCGTTGATCGCCGACACCTCGTACAGGTCGGCCGGAATCGCCTTGATCATGCCCATGCACAGCAGCATCGTGTACGGGTAGCCGAGCCAGGTATTGACCAGCAGCAGCATGGTCTTGGCGAGCAGCGGGTCGGAGAACCAGCTCGGCTTGATGCCGAACAGGCCGTTCAGCACCAGATTGATCTCGCCGAAGTTCTCGTTGAACAGGCCGCGGAAAATCAGGATCGAGATGAAGCCCGGCACCGCGTACGGCAGGAACAGCAGGATGCGGTAGACACCGCGGAAACGCAGCCCTTCCCAGTTGAGCAGCGAGGCAAGCACGAAGCCGACGACGAAGGTGAACACCACGGTCAGGAAGGCGAAGAGCACGGTCCAGACGAAGATCTTGATCAGCGGGCCCTGGAACTCGTGGCTGGTGAACAGGCGCTCGAAATTGCCGAGGCCGATACCGACCTTGAAGCCCGGCGCGATCCGCTCGCCGCCGGCGCTGGTATAGAAACCGGTGTTGAAGTCGGGCTTGAGCACGCTGCCGTCCTGACGGTTGGTCAGCGAGCCGTCGGCGTTCCGTGCGAACAGCGGCGCCATCGCGGCGACCTTGCTCAGCCCCGACAGCCGGTATTCGTCCTTGCTGCCGGGCAGGATCAGCGCCAGCGTCTTCAGCGCGGCCTGATGCGCGATCACGTCCTTCATCGGCGCCTTGTCGCCGGCCGGCGGCCGTGCGGCCGGCTGCAGCGCGACGGTCCGGGCGCCGGCATCGTCCAGCGCCAGCGGCGCGGTCTGCCAGCCCTGACCGGCCTCGTTTTCGACATGCACGATGAAGCGCTTGTCGGCCGGATACAGCGACAGGTTCAGCGGCTCGCCGCTGCCGGCGTACTTCTGGTCGAGAAAGTAGGCGGTTGCGCGCTCGTAGCTCAGCAGATTGGTCGAGCTGTAATTGGTGAAGCCGATGCCGACCGTGTACAGCGCCGGAAACAGCACGAACACCAGCACCGCGGCAACGCCCGGATACAGGTAGCGCCACGCGTAGGCGCGCTCGGACGTGAACACCCAGGTGGTGACGCCCAGCACGCCCAGTGCCCCGAGCGCCAGCAGCGAGTGGCCGGCACGCTGGATCAGGAACACCAGGTACAGGCCGATGAGGAAGGCCAGAGCACCGAAGGCCAGCCAGCCCAGGCGCGAATTCGATCGTTGCATGTCTACGTCTTTTCCTTGCGAATGCACCCCGGTGCGTGTGCTCAGGACGCACCGGGGGATCCGCCTCTCGTGGAAGCCTGAACCCGGGCCGTGCCGGGTGTGGTGCGTCTTACTTCGCGGTGATCCGCGCCGCAGCCGCGTCGAGCCCGGCCTTGACGGTCTGGCGGCCCTGGGTGACGTTCTTCAGCGTGCTTTCCATCGTCGACCAGAACTTGCCCATTTCCGGGTTGTTCGGCATCGGCCCGCCGTTCTTGGCGCTGGCCATCGTCGCCTGGATGTTCGGATCGGCCTTCAGTTCGTTGTAGAACGCCTTGTTGGCCGGCACGCCCAGCGGCACGTCGGCGTTGACGGTCTTCAGCCCCTTGAGCGTCAGCATGTGGTTCTCGATGAACTCGACCGCCAGCTCCTTGTTCGGGCTCGCCTGGCTGATCATCGCGCCCATCACGCCGACGAAGGGCGCGCCGGGCTTGCCGTTCACCGCCGGAATCGGCGCAACGCCGAAGTTGATCTTGCTCTTCTTGAGGTTTTCCCACGCCCACGGGCCGGTGATCATCATCGCCACCTTGCCCTGGTTCACGCCGGCGTCCATGTCGGCGTACGACGCGCTCTTGGGCATCACGCCGCTGTTGATCAGCTTCATCAGCGTATCGACCCCGGCGACGGCGCCGGCGTTGTTGACGCCGGTATTGGCCGGGTCATACGTGCCGTCGGCGCGCTGCTTGAACGGGTAGGCTCCGCCGGCGCCGAGCAGCGGCCAGGTGAAGTAGGTGTTGGTGAAGTCCCAGAGGATGGCCTTCTTGCCCTGCGCCGACAGCTTCTTGTCGATGGCGATCACGTCGTCGAACGACTTCGGCGGCGTCGGCACGAGGTCCTTGTTGTAGATCAGCGCGACCGACTCGATCGAGATCGGGTAGCCCCAGGTCTTGCCGCCCGAAGTGAACGCCTTCCAGCCCAGCTCGTCGATCTCGCCGCGCACCTTCTTGCTCGGCGTCACCGGCGACAGCAGCCCGGCGGTCTTCCACTCGCCGAGACGGTCGTGCGCCCAGATCCAGATGTCCGGCCCCTTGCCGGCGGCCGCGGCCTGCTGGAACTTGTTGGCGGCGTCCTCGGGACGCTCGACCACGACCTGCACACCGGTGGCCTTGGTGAATTCCTCGCCGACCTTGGCGAGGCCCTTGTAGCCCTTGTCGCCGTTGATCCAGATCAGCAGCTTGCCCGGCTCGGCGGCGACGGCGGCCGGCGCACAGAGCGCCCCGGCGACCGCAACGGTGAGCGACGACAGCACGAATCGACCCAAAACGTTCATCTGCTAACTCCTCTTTACTCGACTATGTACGGCCTGTTGCAACAGGCGACGGATCCGGCCCGTTCAGGCCAGCGGGTTCAAACGGCGGAAGGCAGTGCCGTCCGCGCGGAACAGATAACCGTGCTCGGGCCGGAAACCGAGCCGGCACACTTCGCCCTCGGCGATGCGGGTCAGCGCCGGCAGCCGCGCCGACAGCGTCTCGCCGGTGCCCGGTGCCTGCAGGTAGAGCACCGACGCGTCACCGAGGTGTTCGAGCGCGATCGCCGCGGCGGCAATCGCGTTGCCACCGGCAACCAGCGACAGGTGTTCGGGACGCACGCCCAGCGTCACCTTGTCGCCAGGCTGCGCGCCGGCGGCGTCGACGGCAACGCGGACGCGCTGCGCATCGGGCAGCGCGACGTCGACACCGTGGGCGTCGATCGCGACGATGCTGCCGGTGACGAAATTCATCTGCGGCGAGCCGAGGAAGCCGGCGACGAACAGGTTCGCCGGCGCGTGGTACAGCTCGATCGGCGTGCCGACCTGCTCGATGCGGCCGGCGCGCAGCACGACGATGCGGTCGGCCAGCGTCATCGCCTCGACCTGGTCGTGGGTGACGTAGATCATCGTCGCTCGCAGTTCGCGGTGCAGCCGGGCGATCTCGATGCGCATTTGCACGCGCAGCGCGGCGTCAAGGTTGGACAGCGGTTCGTCGAACAGGAAGACCTTGGGCTTCTGGACGATGGCGCGGCCGATCGCGACCCGCTGGCGCTGGCCGCCCGACAGCGCGGCCGGCTTGCGCTCGAGCAGGTGCTCGATCTGCAGCACCCTGGCGGCGCGCGTCACCGGCGGCGTGTACTCGGTCTTGCTCATGCCGGCGAGTTTGAGGCCGAACGCCATGTTCTCGAATACGGACATGTGCGGATACAGCGCGTAGCTCTGGAACACCATGGCGATGCCGCGCTTCACCGGCGGCAGATCGTTGACGCGCACGCCGTCGATCGCCAGCTCGCCGGCGCTGATGTCCTCGAGCCCGGCAATCGTGCGCAGCAGGGTCGACTTGCCGCAGCCCGACGGACCGACGAAGACGATGAACTCGCCGTCGGCGATATCGAGATCGATGCCGTGCAGCGTCGTCACCTCGCCGAACTGTTTCCTGATCTGCTTGAGCGTCAGCGTGGCCATTTCAGCCCTCCTTCGCCACGACGCCGAACCAGCCGCCGAAACCGGCCAGCGTCAGCGTCCGGCCCGACAGGCTGGCACCGTCGAGACCATGGCCGGCGAGCGGCGTCGCGTCGAACGGCAGGGTGAAGGTCGCCGGCGCGTCGGCCAGGTTGAACACGCAGACGACGCTGCCGGCGGCATCGCTGCGGGTGAACGCCAGCACCGGCTCGGCCGCGTCGAGGAAGGCGATGTCGCCACCGACCAGCCCGGCGCAGTCGCGCCGCCACGGCATGAAGTTGCGGAAAAATGCCAGCGTCGAGGTCGCATCGCCGTCCTGGACGTCGACGGCGCGAACCGCGTGCGCGTCGGGTACCGGCAACCACGGTGCCTCGGTGGTGAAGCCGGCGTGCGGCGCGTCGTGCAGCCACGGCATCGGCGTGCGGCAACCGTCGCGCCCCTTGAATTCGGGCCACATCGCGATGCCGTACGGGTCCTGCAACTCGTCGAAGCTCAGCTCGGCCTCGGGCAGGCCGAGCTCCTCGCCCTGGTACAGGCAGGCGGCGCCGCGCAGGCTCAGGAGCATCGCCAGCATGGTCTTGGCGAAGCGCGGGTTGCCGGTGTTGCGGCCCCAGCGTGTCAGCACGCGGATCGAATCGTGGTTGCCGACGGTCCAGCAGCCCCAGCCGCCGCCGTCGACGATCGCGGCTTCGAGCTCTTCGACCTGGCGGCGGATGTAGCCGGCCGAGAACTCGGCGGTCAGCAGGTTGAAGCTGTACGCCATGTTCAGCTTGTCGTCGTCGGCGGTATATGCGGCCATCAGCTGCAGGCTGTGGTCGTCGCCGACTTCGCCGACGCTCATCGCGCCGTATTCGTCGAGCAGCGCACGCACCCGCCGCAGGAAGGCGAGGTTCTCGGGCTGCGACTTGTCGAAACGGTGCGACTGGTAGCCATAGGGGTTGTCGGCGCTGACGGTCTTGGTGTCGCGGTTCTGCGCCGGCGGATTGTTGCGCAGCTGGCGGTCGTGGAAATGGAAGTTGCACGCGTCGAAGCGGAAGCCGTCGACGCCGCGTTCGAGCCAGAAGCGGATGTCGGCCAGCACCGCGTCCTGCACCTCCGGGCAATGGAAGTTCAGGTCGGGCTGGCTGGCGAGGAAGTTGTGCAGGTAGTACTGGCAGCGGCGGGTATCCCACTGCCATGCCGGGCCGCCGAACACCGACAGCCAGTTGTTCGGCGCGGTGCCGTCCGGCTGCGGATCGGCCCAGACATACCAGTCGGCCCTGGCGCTGGCGCGGCTCTGGCGGCTTTCGGCAAACCACGCGTGTTCGTCCGAGGTGTGCGACAGCACCTGGTCGATGATGACCTTGAGGCCGAGCGCATGGGCACGGGCGACCAGCGCGTCGAAATCGGCCAGCGTTCCGAACAGCGGATCGACCTGGCGGAAATCGGCGACGTCGTAGCCGAAGTCCTTCATCGGCGATTTGAAGAACGGCGAGATCCAGATCGCGTCGACGCCGAGGCTGGCGACGTAGGGCAGCCGGGCGATGATGCCGGGCAGGTCGCCGACGCCGTCGCCGTTGCTGTCTGCAAAACTGCGCGGATAGATCTGGTAGATCACCCCGCCACGCCACCAAGCTTGTTTCATTGCGATACCTGTCTTTGAGTGTTGCGTACTACGGGCCAGCCACCGACCGGCCCGGTAGCCATTCAGGGTCAAAGCGGCGGCTGAAGCCCTGCTGGCAAGGCGTGCGAAGCGCAGACAGTACAAACGAGTACGGCAAGCGAGCGCAACGCAGTCAGCGGGGCTTCATCCGGCACGGCTTACCACCAGGCTTCGGCCTGGGCGCCAATGGTCAGACCGTTCAGGCGGTCGCCGAACGGGCCGTTGAACGACAGCGGGTTGTTGACGCTGTTGCCGGCGGCAGCCTGCGCGGCGTCGTTCCACTTGGCGTAGGTCGCGAACAGGCGCAGCTGCGGCCGGCTCCAGTAGCCCGGCTCCGGCTGGATCAGGAAGGCCGCGGTCGCCTTCGCGAGGTAGCGGGTATCGCCGTCCTCGGGTTTGACCTGGTCGTAGCCGACTTCGAGTGCGCCGGCCAGATGCTCGGTGAACGCGTACACCGGGCGGGCGCCGACCGACATCCAGGTCTGGCCCGCGCCTTCCTGCACCTTGTCCTTCTTCTCCCACAGCGCCACCAGCTGGCCCGACCAGTTGGAGTTCTTCGGCTGCCACACCATCTGCTCGACCAGACGATAGGTTTTGTCGTTCTTGTCGGCCGTGACGTTCGGATAACCGTAGGAGTCGGCGATGTCGCCCTTCTGGAACTGGAATGCCAGCTGGTTGAAGCCGCCGAACACGTCCGACTGGGTGTGCATGATGTTGTAGGCCTGACCGTCGGTCGCCTTGCCGTTGTCCTGGTCGG
This sequence comes from Jeongeupia chitinilytica, assembly GCF_014652315.1. Taxonomy (GTDB): domain Bacteria; phylum Pseudomonadota; class Gammaproteobacteria; order Burkholderiales; family Chitinibacteraceae; genus Jeongeupia; species Jeongeupia chitinilytica. Next base: position 121,953 of record NZ_BMYO01000006.1, read on the forward strand.
CCTTGTTGGCGAAGCGGAAGTCGACGCCCAGGGTCAGCTCGCCGCCCTCGTTGACCTTGAGGCCGGACAGGCGGAAATCGTGGCCCGACACGCCGATCTTGCGGTCGAGGTTCTGCACGCTGGTATCCGAGGTCTCGACGGTGTTCTGCCGCCAGGCGTAGGCCAGCTTGCCGATGCCGACGTCGATGTTCTCGATCCCGGCGCCGGGGCCCGAGTTGTCCCAGAAGTAGTAGTCGATCATGTGGACGTCGTGGCGGTCGTAATAGCGCTTGCCGGCCCAGACCTTGGTATCGCCGAGGCCGACGCCTTCGGCGGTCACGTACATCTGGCGGAACGCGAACTCGGCGTCGTCGTTGCCGTCGCTTTCCCAGTCCTGGAACTGCTTGGCCGACACGGCAAGCATCGATTCGACGCGGAACTTGGTGCCGGTTTCCTTCTTCTCGTACGCGGTGCCGCCAAACGCCAGTTCGGCATAGGTTTCGCATTCGTTGCCCAGCCGGTACTTCGAACCGGCGCCGGACAGCGCGAAACAGGTCATCGAACCGCCACCGTTGACGGCGCTGCCGATGCCGCTGCGGGCATAGCCGTGAAAATCGATCGGCAGGCCGTCGGCCTGCGCTGCAGCCGCGAAGCCTGCGGCGCTCGCCGCGATCAGGTACGAGAGAATCCGTCGCTGAACCATCATCCACTCCTGGGCCCGGTCACCGGGCCGCGCGTTCATGTTGTAGTCATTGGCGACGATGGTTCGTAGCTCACTACGAATTTCCGTGTATCGCCGCGTCGAACCGCAGCTCAAACCGGATTGGATTTTGAATCAAACCGGTTTGATTTGCTGGCGAGGCGATAATAATTTCGTAACGTGAACAATCACACTACATCGAAACCCCTATGTTGCATCGAAACCAAAGCGGTTTGGACACCGTTTGCAGGCGATGCAAAGCGACGGGAAACGCGGGGCCCCCCCCGTCCGGCAGCGGCCCGGCAGGCGGCGCGGCAATGCGTGGCACGCTGGCGTGCGGGACTGCGGGCGGAAAAACGGACCGGGAAGGGGGGCCGGGGCTGCCGACGAACGGCAATCAGCGCGGCAGCGGTGCGTCGGTGTCGCCGGCGACGAAGACCGGTTTCCACAACCGGGTCAGTTCGGCCGCGGGCCGGCCGTTCAGCCGCGCCAGCATCAGCTCGGCCAGCGTGCGGCCGGCCTTGCGCGGCTCGGGCTGCAATACCGCGCTGACGACATCCGGGTGATGCGCCGGCAGACCGCCGAAAACGATCACCGAAATATCGCGTCCCGGCACGAGACCGGCGTCGCGCAGCGCGTTCATGACACCGGGTGCCGAAACGTTGTTGTCGACAACGATGGCCGTCGGCGGTTCCGCCTGCGCCAGCAGGCCGCGGGTGGCGTCGGCCGCCGCAGACGGATCGAGACCGCCGCAGACGAGGTAGTCCGGCCGCACGTCGACACCGGCAGCATTGAGGCCGAGCAGGAAGCCGAGGCGGCGCTGCACGGCGAAGTTCATCTCCAGCGGTGCATGCAGCAGCGCGATGCGGCGATGGCCCTCGCCGGTGAGCCGGTCGACGGCCAGGCGCATGCCGGCCTCGTTGTCGTAGTCGAACCACGGATACGGTCCGGCCAGCGCGCTGCGGCCATGTGCGACGAAGGGGAACTGCTTTTCGGCCAGATACTGCAGCCGGGCATCGTCGACACGGGTGCGCGCAACGATCAGGCCGTCCACGCGGCCACCGGAGACGACACGGTGATAGGTTTCGAGTTCGTTCTCGACCGCGGCCGAGATGATCACCAGATCGAGCCCCGCCTCGCCCAGCCGCTCGGTCACGCCGGCGATGATGTCGAGGAAGACCGGATCGCCGAGGTCGGTCGGCTCGAACGGGTAGATGATGCCGATGCTGTCGGTCTTGCCGGTCGCCAGTCGCCGCGCCACGGTGTTCGGACGGTAGCCGAGCCGGGCCGCAGCCTCGACCACGCGCTCGCGCGTGTCCTGGTTGACCTCGGGAAAGCCGTTCAGTGCGCGGCTGACCGTGGTCGGCGACAGCTGGAGATGGGCGGCCAGTTGGCGCAGGTTCATGGCGGCGACAGGCAGAATGGAATGGCCGCCATCTTACCGCTTGCACTGCGCCGACAGGCAAGCGCTCAAGCGGCCGGCGCAGCCAGGGCAGCGCAGCGTGCCGCTTCGACCGCCGCACCGACAATGCCGGCATTGTTCTGCAGCGTGGCCGGCACCACTTCGTAGCGCAGGCCGGTCAGGTCGGGAATGAACTTGTCGGCCTTGCGGCTGATGCCGCCGCCGATGATCACCAGATCGGGCGACAGCAGCAGGTCGAGGTGGCGCAGGTAGTCGTTGAGCCGCGGCGTGTAGTCCTTCCACTTGAGGCCGAGATCCTCCTTGGCCTTCGCCGAGCAGTACTTCTCGGCGATCGTGTCCTTCGGGAAGATCAGGTGGCCGAACTCGGTATTGCGGATCAGCCGGCCGTCGACGATCAGCGCCGAACCGATGCCGGTCCCGAGGGTGATGACGACGACCTTGCCGCCGCGACCGTGCGCGGCGCCGAACTGCGCTTCGGCCAGACCCGCGGCATCGGCGTCGTTGACCAGCGTCAGCGGCAGGCCGGTCGCGTCGGCGAGGATGCGCTCGGCCGGGGCATTGAGCCAGGTCCGGTCGACGTTGGCTGCCGACAGCGTCACGCCGTTGTGGACGATGGCCGGAAAGGTACAGCCGATCGGCCCGGTCCAGCCGAAATGTCCGACCAGCTCGCGGACCACCCGGCCGACAGCCTCGGGCGTCGACGGTTGCGGCGTATCGATCTTGTGGCGCTCGGCCAGCAACTCGCCAGTGAGCACGTTGACCGGTGCGCCCTTGATGCCGGTGCCGCCGATGTCGATGCCCAATACCGTCACCGCTGCTGCTGTGCGCGCCATGCCTTCGTCCTCGTCTGTCGATCGCGCGAAGATCGCTGCCACGGGCGCCAATGTCAAGCCGGGAATGCCGCCACCCTGCCCGGGATCAATTCGGCCCGCGCAGTTCGGCCAGCCGCTTCTTGTCGGCGTCGGCGCGGCGCTTCACCGCGTCGATGTCGGCCAGCTTGTTCTTCGAGTCGGCGTCGAGGTCGGCCAGCTCCTTCTGGCTGACCGCGATTTCGGCATCGAGGTCGGCCGGGACGGCTTTCTTGGCCTTGAGCAGCCGCTGCTGCTGCTGCTGCTGGCGCGCCAGCCGCTGCTCGATGCTCTGGCGGCGCAGCTGGTTGGTCTGCAACCCGCCCTGCAGCGCCTCGACCTGCCGGTCGCGCAACAGGTCGATCTCCTCGGGCTTGGAAAACGACTGCAGCAGCGCCTTGTCGCGCCGCTGCGCGTCCTTGCGTTGCTGCGCTTCCGTCTGCTGGCGCGCACGCTCTTCGTCGGACAGCTGCTTTTCCGGCCCGCGCTTGACCATACCGCGCTTGTCGAGCTCGGACACGCCGCTCTTGGGCGCATTGGCTGGCGGTTTGTCGCTGAACTGCACGTTGCCGCTCTCGTCGACCCAGCGGTACATCGGTGCCGCCTGCGCCGACAGCGCTACCAGCATCAAACCCAGAACCACCCCACGCATCACATCATCCTCTTGTCGTTATGCGCGCCCCGGCCGCCGGCCCCCTTGCAGGCCCTTATGCGATGCCGTACTGGGCGCGGTATTCGCGAACCCTGGCCAGTTTGTCGGCCATGCCCTCACCGTGTTCCAGATACCCCACCAGATCGTTCAGCGTCGCGATCGGGATCACCGGAATGCCGAACTGCTGTTCCACTTCCTGCACCGCCGACAGTGCGCCGGTGCCGCGCTCCATCCGGTCCAGCGCGATCAGCACACCGGCCGGCTCCGCACCATTGGCACGGATCAGGTTCACCGATTCGCGCACGCTGGTCCCGGCCGAGATCACGTCATCGATGATCAGTACCTTGCCTTTCAGCGGCGCGCCGACCAGCACGCCACCTTCGCCGTGGTCCTTGGCTTCCTTGCGGTTGAACGCAAACGGCACGTTGTGGCCGGCTTCGGCCAGCTTCACCGCCGTCGCCGCCGCCAGCACGATGCCCTTGTAGGCCGGCCCGAACAGCACGTCGAATTCGACCTTCGACGCCAGCGCGGCCTGCGCGTAGCAGCGCGCCAGTTCACCGACCGACGCACCGTCGCTGAACAGCCCCGCATTGAAGAAGTACGGCGAGGTGCGCCCGGCTTTGGTGATAAACTCGCCAAACAAAAGCACGTTCTGTGCCACGGCGAATTCGATGAATTCCCGGCGGAAATCGGACATGGCTTCACTCCTGATCAATGGTAATACGACCGTCAAATGTTCAGCCACTTGTAAGTAAAAAGCTGACCATTTTCGGTACCGTGTGACGAAAAACAGCATATCACGCGGGTCAAGCCGGCCCGCCGTCCAAGGAGCAGCAATGCGTATCGTCAGCGCCAACCTCAACGGCATCCGTTCGGCCACCACCAAGGGCTTCCTCGACTGGCTGAGCCGCGAATCGGACGCCGACGTCGTCGCCCTGCAGGAGCTCAAGGCCCAGGCACCCGACCTGTCCGACGCGATGCGCACGCCCGATGGCTATACCGGCTACTTCCACTACGCCGAGAAGAAAGGCTACAGCGGCGTCGGCCTGTACTGCCGCCGCCCGCCGGACGAGCTGATCGAAGGCCTCGGCATCGCCGAGTTCGACGCCGAGGGCCGTTACCTTGAAGCGCGCTGGGGCAATCTGTCGGTGATCTCGCTCTACCTGCCGTCCGGCTCCAGCTCGGAAGAACGCCAGCAGGTGAAGTTCGATTTCATGGCCAAGTTCTGGCCGCATCTGGCGCAGCTGGCCGCCTCCGGCCGCGACGTCGTCGTGCTCGGCGACTGGAACATCGCCCACAACGAGATCGACCTGAAGAACTGGAAGGGCAACCTGAAGAACTCGGGTTTCCTGCCCGAGGAGCGCAAGTGGATCGGCGAGGTCTTCAGCGAACTGAAGCTCGTCGACGTCTGGCGCACGCTCTACCCCGATGTCGCCGGCTACACCTGGTGGAGTAACCGCGGCCAGGCCTACGCCAAGGACGTCGGCTGGCGCATCGACTACCACGTCGCCACGCCGGCACTGGCGGCGACCGCGAAATCGGGCTTCGTCTATAAGGACGTCAAGTTCTCCGACCATGCGCCACTGGTCATCGACTACAACTACCCGTTCTGATCCTGCCTGATTCGGTGGCTGCGCCGGTGCAGCTCGCCGCCGTCCGGTGCACGAAATCCTCATGGGCTTGCACGTCCATGCCGGTTTCCGCGCTTCGGACGAAAACGATCCGCTTCGGCACGCTCGCCGACCGAGGCGGGCGACGCCATCAATCAGGCGTACGATAACCGCACTCGATCTGCCCCGGTTCCCCATGGCCTTCCGCGACTACTTTGCCGTCTTCACCAACCGCCGCATCGCCGCGGCGATGTTCATCGGTTTCGCGTCGGGGCTGCCGCTGGCGCTGACCGGCTCGACGCTGCAGGCGGTACTCTCGGACGCCGGACTCGACGTCAAGACCATCGGCTGGTTCACCCTCGTCGGCCAGCCGTACACGTGGAAATTCCTCTGGTCGCCGCTGCTCGACCGCTTCCCGATTCCGCCGGGACGGCGTCGCGGCTGGATGATGGTCATGCAACTGCTGCTCGCCGCGGTGATCGCGACGATGGGCGGGCTGAATCCGGCCGAGCATCTCGCCACCTACGCGGTGCTGGCGCTGCTGGTCGCGTTCTTCTCGGCGACGCAGGACATCGCGATCGACGCCTATCGCACCGAACTGGTCCATCACGAGGAGCGCGGGGCAGCAGCAGCGGTCGGCGTGTTCGGCTACCGGATGGCGATGCTGACCAGCGGCGCCGGCGCACTGATCCTCGCCGACACCGTGTTCAACTGGCAGCAGACCTACTGGCTGATGGCGGCGATTGTCGCGCTGCTGGCGGTGTTCACCTTCTTTTCGCCCGAGCCGCAGACCGACGCGCGCCCGCCGAAGTCGCTGCAGGAAGCCGTGGTCGAGCCGTGGAAGGAGTTCTTTTCGCGCCGTGGTGCCTGGCTGCTGCTGGCGCTGGTGATCGCCTACAAACTGTCTGACGCGTTCGCCGGCTCGCTGTCGACCAAATTCCTGCTCGACATGGGTTACAGCAAGGCGATCATCGGCGAGGCCAACAAGGTGTTCGGGCTGATCGCGACCATCGTCGGCGGTTTTCTCGGTGCCGCGTGGATGGTCAGGCTCGGCCTGTACCGCTCGCTGCTGGTCTTCGGCGTGCTGCAGGCGCTGACGAACGCCGGCCACTGGTTCATCGCCCAGGCCGGCGCCCCCGACCACACGCTGCTGTTCGCCGCGATCGCTTTCGAGAACCTCGCCGGCGGCATGGGCACGACGGCGGCGGTCGCGCTGCTGATGAGCCTGTGCAATCCGCGCTTCACCGCGACCCAGTACGCACTGCTGTCGGCGCTGGCGGCATTCGGTCGCGTCTACGTTGGCCCGGCGGCCGGCTATCTGGTCGCGCAGCTGGGCTGGGCCGATTTCTTTGTGTTCTCGGTCGCCGCCGGCGTACCCGGCGTGCTGCTGGTGTGGGCGATGCGCGCACGCATCCGCGAACTCGACGTCAACTGATCCACGGCCGCACCCATGACTTACCAGCACCGCCTTGCCACCCGCGCCGACCTAGAGCAGATCGTCGCCATCTACAACAGCACCGTACCGTCGCGCATCGTCACTGCCGATACCGAGCCGGTCAGCGTCGCCAGCCGCGAGGCATGGTTCGCCGAACACACGGCGGATTTCCGGCCGCTGTGGGTTGTCGAGATCGACGGCCGCATCGCCGGCTGGCTCAGCTACTCGTCGTTCTATGGCCGCCCGGCATACAACCGCACCTGCGAGCTGAGCATCTATATCGCTGATGCGTATCGCGGCCGTGGCCTCGGCACCTATCTGCTCGAAGCGGCGATTGCGCACGCACCGGCGATCGGCGTCGACACGCTGCTCGGCTTCATCTTCGGTCACAACGCGCCCAGCCTCGCATTGTTCGAGCGCTTCGGCTTTTCCACCTGGGGCCACCTGCCCGGCGTGGCAGTGCTCGACGGCATCGAGCGCGATCTGATCATCGTCGGCCGTCGCCTCTAGGAGGCAGCCAACAAAACGCTGCTCGCGGCGTTGTGCTCGCTTGTCGTACCTGCTTGTACTGTCTGCGCTTCGCACGCCTTGCCAGCACCACTACGCTGAGTTTTGCTGGCTGCTCCAATCAGCCGCGAGGCGCCCAACTGCGCTTCAACCGTGCCGGCACGAAGCCGGTGACCAGCGCGGTGCCGGCCAGCACCAACAATGCGCCGCCGAACGCGCCCGGCCCCAGCCGCTCGCCGAGGAACAGTGCGCCCCACAGCACGCCGAAGACCGGAATCAAAAAGGTCACCGTCAGCGCCTGCGCAGCGCCAATCGTCGCGATCAGCCGGAAATACATCAGGTAGGCAGCGCCGGTGCAAAGCACGCCCAGCGCCAGCACCGCCAACCACACCGACGGCAACGGGGTGGCCGGCACCGGTACCGCCAGCAGCGGCAGCGCCATCCACAACACCGCGCCCCACATGCTGCCGTGCGCGGCTTCGAACGCGGTCAGGCCCTGCGCATAACGTTTGCTGTAGTGGCTGGCGATCGCGTAACCGAGCGTCGCCATCAGGCAGGCGGCCACCGCCGGCAACGCCGCGACATCGAAACGTCCGCCGCCGACCAGTACGGCCACGCCGACGATCCCGAGCATCAGCCCGGCAACGACGCTGGCACCGGGACGCTGGCCCAGCCAGAGCCAGCCGATCAGCACGCCCCAGATCGGCGCCGTCGCGTTCAGGATCGCCATCATCGACGCCGGCAGGCTCAGCGCGGCAAAGCCGTAGCACAGGAAGGGCAGCCCGGTGTTGAACAGCCCGAGCACCAGATAGTGCCGTGCGTTCGGTCGCTGCAAGGCCCGCCGCGTACCGGCCGCCACCGCCAGCAGGAACAGCGACGCCACCAGCACGCGCAGCCCGATCAGCCACACCGGGCCGAGCACCGGCGCCGCCACGCGCATGAACAGGAAGGACGCGCCCCACAGCGCGGCCAGCAGCAACATCAGCAGGACAGGGGGCATGGATGCTCCGGAAGTCGACGGCCACCGCAACAGGCGCGTGGCTGCCGACAGCATCCACCATCGCCCGTCGCCCTGCCATCCGTTTCTTGCGGCCGGCAACGATCGCGACCACGCTGCAGGCAACGGCCTGCGACTTTTCACGCCACCGTTGCGCCGGAAAACGCCACGGCGAGGCGTACGGTGCAGGCCACAACGCGCTAGACTCCGGCCTCGCGCCGCACCCACCGGAAATCCGCCATGCCCTTTGCCCGCCTCGGCCTCTCGCCCGCCCTCGTCCACGCCGTCCGCGAGCACGGCTTCACCGCGCCGACGCCGGTCCAGGCCGCCGCGATTCCGCCGATCCTGCAGGGGCGCGACGTACGGGCGCAGGCGCAGACCGGTTCGGGCAAGACCGCCGCCTTCGTGCTGCCGCTGCTGCAACGGGTGCTGCAGGCGATGCGGCCGGGCGAGAAGCCGCGCCGGCTGCGCGCGCTGATGCTGGTGCCGACGCGCGAACTGGCGGCGCAGGTCGGCGACGTGCTGCGCGATGTCTGCGAACACGTCGCCGAACCGCCCAAGGTCGTCGTCGCGGTCGGTGGCGTGTCGATCAACCCGCAGATGCTGCGGCTGCGCGGCGGTGCCGACATCGTCGTCGCCACGCCGGGCCGGCTGCTCGATCTGGTCGACCACAATGCGCTGAAGCTCAACGACGTCGCCACGCTGGTACTCGACGAGGCCGACCGGCTGCTCGACCTCGGCTTTGCCGACGAGCTGGACCGCATCCTCGCGCTGCTGCCGCCGCAGCGGCAGAACCTGTGCTTTTCGGCGACCTTCCCGCCGGCGGTGCAAAAACTGACCGACGCACTGCTGCGCGATCCGGCGCGAATCGAAATCGAAGCGGAAGCCACCCGCGCCGCGCAGATCCACCAGCGCGCGATCGAGGTCGACGCCACCCGGCGCACGGCGCTGCTCAAGGCGCTGATTGCCGAGCACCGGTGGTCGCAGGTACTCGTGTTCGTCGCCAGCAAGAACGCAGCCGACAATCTGGCCGACAAGCTCTACCGCGCCGGCATCGACGCCGCACCGTTCCACGGCGAACTCGGCCAGGGCCGGCGCGAACAGGTGCTCGCCGACTTCAAGGCCGCGCGCTGGCAGGTGGTCGTCGCCACCGACGTCGCAGCGCGCGGCATCGACATCGACCGGCTGCCGGCCGTGGTGAACTACGACCTGCCGCGCTCGCCGACCGACTACGTGCACCGGATCGGCCGCACCGGCCGCGCCGGCGAATCCGGCGTTGCGATCAGCTTCGTCAGCGCCGCGACCGAAGCGCACTTCCGGCTGATCGAAAACCGCCAGCAGCAGCGCGTGCCGCGCGAACGGATTGCCGGCTTCGAGCCGGCCGAAACCGCACCGGCGGCCGGCGTGACCGACCCGCAGGGGACCGGCGGCATCAAGGGCAAACGCAAAAGCAAGAAGGACAAGCTCCGCGAAGCTGCCGGCAGGGGCCCGCAGGACAGCTAGCCCGGCTCAGTCCGGTTCGTTCGGACACAGGCCGAACGGTACCCGTAACTGGGTGCCTTCCTTCTCGGTATATGTCGAGTAACCGCAGGTGCCGACCTGCCGGGTCGCGACCATCGGCGTCCACTTGGTCGCGTAGTGCTGCACCGTGGTACTCGCGTGGCCGAGCGAATCCTTGGAGCCGTTCCACCAGCTCTTGTCGGTAAAACCGTAGGCTTCGGTCTGGAACCAGGTGCCGCCGTTGCGGGTACCGAACAACAGGTTGCCCCAGCGGTTCGGGAACAGGATTTCGAACTGCTCGTCATCACTCTGGTGTGACGAGGCGCCCTGGCGCGAACCGCCCTTGACGTCGCCGTTCAGCACCAGTGCCCGCCAGAAGGTGTAGAACATCTTCCGGTCGGCGACTTCGACGTGACCGCCCTTGAACACCAGCGAGCCGCCCTGCGTCTCGTTCAGCGTGGCCAGTGCGCCAATCCGGTACAGCTTGCGGATGTCGTTGATGATGCAGCAGTACTTGCCGGTGAAGTGGTTCTGGTCCGTCAGCAGCAGCTGGTAGATCGTCCCTGCCGTGTGGGCGTTGATCCAGACACTGCCGCCTTTTGCTTCTTCGGAATCCGCCGGTGCCAATGGCATTGCCTGCCTCGCAAGTCAGTTTGCATACAATGTAATTCAATTTCCCGAACGGACCGATGCCGGACCGGGGCACTGCGGCATTCTGCCCACAAAGACGCGGTTACTCGTCCGCCCCGTCAGCAGCATCGCGTGCGTCGCCCGATTCCGCCTGAACGCCAGCCGCCGTTCGGCAGCCGATAGCGGCCAGGCCTGATGGCATGCTTGCCCGCACTCCGACAGCAACTAACGTTGAAGCAGGGGCATGTGCGCCGGACCGCCCCGCGAACGCGACCATGCGTGCGAAACACGATGCCCCGGCACAACGCGAGGAGCGAGCGATGAATGACGAACCGGGTTGTCCCGAAACGAAGGGCGTGTCGGTGCAGTTGCTGGCCACGGTCGACCTGGGGCCGGAAATCGACGGCATGACCGGGCGTCAGCTGCGGATGCGCCTCGTCACCATCGATCCCGGCGGTGTCTTTGGCCCGGTACACAGCCACGTCGACCGGCCCGGCACCGTCTACATCCTGCAGGGCACGATCACCGACCACCGCAACGGCGTCGCCACCGACTACGGGCCCGGCGCGGGCTGGCCCGAGGACAGGCACACCACGCACTGGCTGGAAAACCGCGGCACGATTCCGGCCGTGGAGATCTCGGTCGACATCGTCAGGCAGCAATGATCGCCGGCGTTTCGGAACACAACCTCGGACGCCAACGTGGACAGAGACATTTGTCCTTCACACTCAAGATTCGGTGTCATCCCGACAACGGAGCAGCACCGACCCGGCACAGTATCTTTCAACGTTTGAAAAATTATGTTGCCATCACACATCCGGTGCCAGCTGCAGGTTCTTCAGTTTTTTCCTTTTGAATTAGAATACAAAACACAAAAAACACAGATCGGAGATGAGGGTGAAATCGCGCAAACTGGTAAGTTTAAAAATCACCACCTCATTGACCCTTGCATTTTCTTTCACACAGGCTCACGCGACGGACTGGAACGCGATCACGAAAAGCCTCCAGCAACTTCAACCATTGGCGCAGAAAATCGACAGCGACAATGCGCAGCGCCGTGAGCAAGAGGCGAACGAGAGCGCTCAACGCGATGCGGCGGAAGCGCGAAAGAAACAGCAGGAAGCCGTTAAAAGGCAGCAGGCTGCAGCAACGCAAAAACAGGCACAAGACGACGAAATCCGGTTGCTGACGCCGCCAAAGGAAATGGCAAACCGACTCGTTTTCAACCGCCGCCAACTGGAGCGTACGACGACCTCGCAAGGGGGCGAAGCATTTAGCATTTCTGGCAAAAGCTTCGTCACGGTCTCCAATGATGGGCGCCAGCTGGCTTACATCAATTCATCCAGACAGCTGGTGCTGCGGCCAGCGGCCGGCGGCGCCGAGCGCGTCGTGCGCGACGGACTGTCGACCGACGGCAGTTGGTTCATACAGTTCGCCGGTCCCGACACATTGATCCTGACTGATTCGGGCCCCCAAAAACTGACCGAGCTGATCGATGTTCAGGGAACACGGCTGGCCTCGTGGAACGGTGCTGAATACCAAGTCTATGCATATGAAGGCAAAGTCCGTGCAAGCCACGCGTCCTACTACCCGGTTAAATACTGCAAAGGCATCACGATTTACGACCAGCGGGGCACGCTACTTCAACAGCTGGATTTATCCGGAGAGCGTTTCGAGCGTTGCGAATCCAGACTGAATGCCAATGGCAAACTCGAAGTGCAGGCTAGCCATGGGTCGTCGGTCAGCTATTACGTGGACGGGCAGCGTGTTTCGCAATTTGTCGGTGACACCAGACGCCCCAAAGAAGAGTGGGGGGCGGTTTTCTATACATGGCTCGGCCAGCTTCCCTATGTCATTTCATGGGTCAGCGACAACGACAGCGCGCCATATCGCGTCTGGGATCTGCAGCAGGGCAGGATGCTCTGCGAATTGCCACGTGCCGGGATGTATAGCTGGATGCTGGCGGACGCGCAAAACCATGTGTTCATCACCACACCGCCGACGCGCGTCACACTGCCGGACTGCCAGCAGAGCATTCTGGCCAGCAGCGGGAACCTTCGAAGTGATGGCGACATCGCATGGATTTTCCAGCCGGGTAATGGCGAACTGGCGGTCCTGGATGCGGCCACGCTTCAGGTGCGTAAACGCATTAGCACCAAGCTGCGCGGCGACGCAGTACAAATTCAGCGCCTCCGCACCAACCCCAGATTCATTTCAGTCGGTCCTTCCGGCTGGAGCGCCAAAGAAGGGGACGTGACGCAAATCTATGATCTGGAATCCGGCAATCTGGCGCAGGAGCTGCCCGGCGGCTTCGGCTTTGATGACGCCTTTACGATCATGACTTCGTCCGAGAGCCGCGACGGCCAGTCGGTCTGGATCTCCAAAGGCTGGCGTGTGGCGCTTGGCGGAGCACCCGGCAACCAGCAGCAGTTCATGCAGGCGCTCAAGAAGGACAAGTACGAATCGACTTCGGAGTACAAGGCGCGCGTCGCCAAGCTTTCCCAGCCCTTCGAGATGGAGATCAGCGTCGTCGATTATGACGCTGACAACAGCTATTTTTCGGGCACGTGGCAGGGTGTACCCATCGGCGTGCCGATGCCGGCAACACAGGCACGCAAGCTCGATGGCATGAGCACGCTGTTGCTGAAAGGCCAGCTCGGCGTGATCGACGACAATTTTGTCGAACTGCGCAATGCATCGGTCATGCTGCCTGACGGCACCAGTCTGGCCGTTCCGCAGACGAAGGCGCAGCAAGCCGGCACCCCGGTTTCCCCCCCGAAGGTGTCCAGCACCAAACCCGCAAAGAGCTAGTCGCACCACGATGCGGCGAGGCCGTTGAACCGCTGACGTCCTCGCTGCGCCGTTCCGGTCGTACATGCACCGGGCGCTGGCCGGTGCTCCCGGCGCCCGAATCTGCACACCGTCGAGTGCCCGGCGAGCACGGAACAAACTGCGATTTGCCAGCGAAGTGGCGTGGTGCCGGCCAGCTGCCATCGCAGCGAAACACCGGATACCGGCTGGGAAAACCCGGATAATGGCGACCAAATCGAGTGCGCCATTCTGGGGTTTTTGCATGGAAATCAAGGTCAACTTTCTCGACAAGCTTCGTCTTGAAGCCAAGTTCGACGACTTCACGGTAATCGCCGATCAGCCGATCCGTTACAAGGGCGACGGCTCGGCGCCGGGGCCGTTCGACTACTTCCTGGCGTCGTCGGCCTTGTGCGCGGCCTACTTCGTCAAGCTGTACTGCAATACCCGCGGCATTCCGACCGAGAACATCCGGCTGTCGCAGAACAACATCGTCGACCCGGAAAACCGATACCAGCAGATCTTCAAGATCCAGGTCGAGCTGCCGGAGGACATTTCCGCCAAGGACCGTCAGGGCATCCTGCGCTCGATCGAGCGCTGCACGGTGAAAAAGGTCGTGCAGGCCGGCCCCGAGTTCGTGATCGAGGAAGTCGCCAATCTGGACGCCGACGCCCAGGCCTTGCTGACGCTGAATCCGGACACCGAAGCGAGCACCTACATCACCGGCAAGGATCTGCCGCTCGAGCAGACCATCGCCAACATGTCGGGCGTGCTGGCCAATCTCGGCATCAAGATCGAGATCGCCTCGTGGCGCAATATCGTCCCCAATGTCTGGTCGCTGCACATCCGTGACGCGCACTCGCCGATGTGCTTTACCAACGGCAAGGGATCGACCAAGGAAAGCGCGCTGGCGTCGGCGCTGGGCGAGTACATCGAGCGAATCAGCAACAACCATTTCTACGCCGGCAGCTACTGGGGCGAGGACATCGCCAATGCGGCGTTCGTACATTACCCGGACGAGCGCTGGTTCCAGCCCGGCCCGGATGACGCACTGCCGGTGGAAATCCTCGACGACTACTGTCGCGACATCTACGACCCCGATGGCGAACTGAAGGGCTCGCACCTGTACGACACCAACTCGGGCAACACCGCGCGCGGCATCTGTTCGCTGCCCTACGTGCGCCAGTCCGACGGCGAAACGGTGTATTTCCCGTCCAATCTGGTCGAGAACCTGTTCGTCAGCAACGGCATGAGCGCCGGCAACACGCTGGCCGAGGCGCAGGTGCAATGCCTGTCGGAAATCTTCGAGCGCGCGGTCAAGCGCGAGATTCTGGAGGGCGAAATCACCCTGCCCGACGTGCCGGCCGACGTGCTCGCCAAGTACCCCGGCATCGTCGCCGGGATTCAGGGGCTGGAAGAACAAGGCTTTCCGGTACTGGTGAAGGACGCATCGCTCGGTGGCGTCTACCCGGTGATGTGCGTGACCCTGATGAACCCGCGCACCGGCGGCGTGTTTGCCTCGTTCGGCGCGCACCCGAGCCTTGAAGTCGCGCTCGAGCGCAGCCTGACCGAGCTGCTGCAGGGCCGCAGTTTCGAAGGCCTGAACGATCTGCCGCGACCGACGTTCGAAAGCCACGCGGTGACCGAGCCGAACAACTTCGTCGAACACTTCATCGACTCCAGCGGCATCGTCTCGTGGCGTTTTTTCAGTTCCAGATCGCAGTACGATTTCGTCGAATGGGACTTCTCCGGCCACGGCGAGGACTCCAACACCGACGAGGCCGCGACGCTATTCAGCATTCTCGAAGACCTCGGCAAGGAAGCCTATGTGGCGGTGTACGACCAGCTGGGCGCCACCGCCTGCCGGATACTGGTGCCGGGTTACTCGGAAATCTATCCGGTCGACGATCTGGTCTGGGACAACACCAACAAGGCACTGCCGCTGCGCGCCGACATCCTGAACCTGCACAGCCTTGACGATGAAGCGCTGACCGCATTGCTGAAGCGTCTGGAAGACTGCGACACCGACGAATACACCGATATCGGCACCGTGATCGGCATCGAGTTTGACGAGAACACCGTCTGGGGCCAGCTGACGATTCTGGAACTGAAGCTGCTGATCTATCTCGCGCGGCAACGATTTGTAGCGGCGCACGATCTGGTCGGCGCCTTCCTGCAGTACAACGACAACACGCTCGAACGCGGGCTGTTCTATCAGGCGCTGAACGTGGTGCTCGAAGTGCTGCTCGACGACGAACTGGAACTGGTCGATTACGAAGCCAACTTCCGCCGGATGTTCGGCAACGAGCGCATGGACGCGGTGCTCGGGTCGGTCGACGGCAGCGTGCGCTTCTACGGCCTGACGCCGACCAGCATGAAACTGGAAGGGCTGGACCGGCACCAGCGGCTGATCGACAGCTACCGCAAACTGCACGCGGCGCGCGCCAGGGCGGCAGCCCGCTAGTGCAGCGCAGTTCATTGCGGGTCACAAGCCCGCAATGACCGCCAGCGCGGCCCGTCGCCGCGGGTTGACACTCCAGGACAGAAGCGCGACCCTTTCGGCCTTCCATTCAGCCCGTACGCATCATGAAGATCACCAAGAACACCGCCGTCACCCTGAGCCTGAAAGTCACCGGCGCCGACGGCATCGTCTACGACGACGGCAAGCAAGCGATGGCCTACCTGCACGGCGGCTACGACAACCTGTTCGCCAAACTGGAAGCCGCGCTGGAAGGCCAGGAAGCCGGTTTCCAGACCACGGTGGCGCTGGCTACTGAGGACGCGTTCGGCGAGCGCGACGAAGCGCTGGTCACCAGCATGCCCAAGGCCGACTTCCCGCCCGGCATCAAGGTCGGCGGCCAGATCCAGCGCCCCGGCCCGGACGGCGAGCCGCGCTACTACTTTGTCACCAAGATCAAGGGCCCGGTCGTGCTGCTCGACGGCAACCACCCGCTGTGCGGCAAGGCCATGCGTTTCGGCATCAAGGTGTTGAGCGTGCGCGAAGCCAGCGCCGAGGAAATCGCCCACCAGCATGTGCATGGCGAACACGGGCATCACCACTGAGCCCGTTTGCTGCGCCACAGGCCTCAGAAAAAGCCCTCCGCAATCGGAGGGCTTTTTACTTGCAGCGGGCTGCAAGTCAAGCCGAACCACCACTTCCAGAACGGCCTGGATGTCTCCCCGAAGTGCCGGCCAGCGAGCAAACATCCGCCACATGCCGCGATGGTCATTGCCCGCGATTCCGGGCCCGGATTCGTCAAATAGTTTTCCAGAAAGAAAACCATGCTGGTATAGTTTGCTACATGGAAAACTATTCGACATCGCTCAACGGCGTGTTCCACGCGCTGGCCGACCCCACCAGGCGCTCGGTGATTGCAAGGCTGGGTAGAGGCCCCGCATCGATCAAGGAACTTGCAGAACCGTTCGGGTTGGGACTGCCGTCGTTCTTGAAGCACATCAAGGTGCTCGAAAGCAGTGGTTTGATTGCATCCGAAAAGGTAGGGCGGGTGCGGACCTGCAAACTCAAACGCGGGAACTTGACCGCTGCCGAAAAGTGGTTTGACGAGCAGCGTGCAGCCTGGGAAAGCCGATACGAAAATCTGGATCAGTTGTTAACCGACCTGCAAGGAGAAACAGATGAAAGCTGAGCTTCAATTTGACTTCCTCGTTAACAAAGAGAAAAACACCATCACGATCAAACGGGAGTTTGCTGCCAAACGCCAACTGGTGTGGGACTGCTACACCAAGAGCGAACTGCTTGATCGGTGGTTTGCCCCCAAACCGTTAACCACGAAAACCAGTTTTATGGATTTTCGCGAAGGTGGGCATTGGCACTACGCGATGGTGGAACCCGATGGCCAGGAATACTGGGGGCGCACGGACTATCAAACGATTCGCCCCATCGACAATTACACCGCACTGGACGGCTTTTGCGACGCCACCGGCGCACTCAATCCCGATTTGCCCAGATCCGGATGGGATGTCACTTTCTCGGACGCGGCGACGCATACACTGGTCGAGACGGTCGTTTCCTACGCTTCGGCCGAAGCACTCCAGCAAGTCATCCAGATGGGACTGAAGGAGGGTCTGGCCTCGACGCTGGAGCGTCTGGACGAACTCCTTTTGACCCTCAACTGAGCAGTGAAGGAGCGATCCGATGCCCACGCCAAAACACAATCCCAAGGTGGATGCCTACGCCGGACAGGCCGAAGATTTTGCGAAACCCATCTTCACCCACCTGCGAAACCTGATCCACGCAGCGTGCCCGGAGGTCGTCGAGGAGGTCAAATGGGGGAGACCGCATTTCGACTACAAGGACGACATGATGTGCATTTTCGCGGCTTACAAGAAGCACTGCTCCTTCACTTTCTACAAGGACGCGTTGATGAGCGACGCGCGTCTCAAGGCCAATGATAGTCTCCCGGCCGCCAGGCGTTTTATGGGCAAGCTGACGACGGTTGCAGATCTGCCGCCAGACCAGAAACTGACCGCCTGGATCAAGGAAGCAATGGCGTTCAATGAACAAGGTCTGAAACTGCCGGCACGCGAACCCAAAACGCCCAAAGAAGTCGGAATACCTGCGGCATTCGCCGAAAAGCTCCAGGCCAACCCGGAGATCATCAAGATTTTCGAGAGCAAATCGCCATCATTCCAAAAGGAATACAACGTCTGGATTGGCGAAGCAAAGACCGAGGCAACGCGCGAGAAGCGCATCGAAGAAGCGCTTGCCTGGATCGCGGAGGGGAAAGGACGTTTCTGGAAGTACGCCAAGTCGTGATGATCCGTTTCCAGCGTTAGCGGTACCCGGATCGTGGTTTCCATTTCGGGGAGGCCACCATTCGCGACCGACGGAAACGGAGCCGAAGCAGACGTTGGTGCCCCGACAGTCAAGTCTGCATCGGCCGATGACCAGCCGGCGTTTCCTCATGGCTGGCGGCAAGTCGGCCGGAGCAGACGTTATGCGCCCGACCGTTCGGTCCGCGCCATGCCGGGAAACAGCCGGCCATTTGCAATGAAAACCGGAGCAAACCAATTTAATCCGACGGAGGTTGCGCTTCGCTCTCGAGGGGAACGATGAGACCGACTGCGGGTCCATCCGTATAGAGCGTGCAACGTCTCCCTAGCAGAAGGATCCTGCCATGATCCTGTATCACACTGACCCCGTTTCCCCGGTCATCGAGATTTCCGTCGAAGGCAAAATCACCGACCGCGATCTGCGCGAAGCCATCGAGCGCATGCGTGGCGATCTCGAACTGAACGGCAAGACCCGCGTGCTCGAGCGTATCGAGCATTTCACCGGCATCGAGCCAAGGGCGCTATGGACCGACATGACACTCGGCCTCTCTCTGGCCCGTAGGATCACGCGCGCTGCCGTGGTGGCCGACGCAGGCTGGATCCATGCCTCGATGCATCTGGCGCGGTTTTTTACGAAGGCCGACGTCAAAGCCTTCCACGTCAACGAGCTGGAACAGGCGCGCACGTGGATCAACGCCTGAGTTCCGCGCGGCTAGCCGCATAACAGGCCCAAGCTCGCAACGTTGCGTGAAATGCCGTGGTACCCCCCTGCTTGCTACATACCTGCGATGACAGCTATCCGATACGACAGTGGCCATACGTCATTGAAGGAGCCAGTGGCCGCTCCGGCCGCATCACAGACCGAACGGGTATCAGGAAGATTCGAGTAACAGCCGTACACGACCGGCCGTGTACGCTCCCATTCCTGATGGGAGCACCAAAAAACGAAAAGCCCCCTGCAACAGGGGGCTTTTGACGAAATCCCAAAAATCCAGAGATTTGGGAAATATCCAGATTTAGACAGGATCCTACAACGTCAGATATCGATGTTCCGCGCCACCAGCGCGTTCTGTTCGATGAAGTGCCGGCGCGGCTCGACCTGGTCACCCATCAGCGTGGTGAAGATTTCGTCGGCGGTGATGGCGTCGTCGACGCTGACCTTGAGCAGGCGGCGGACGTTGACGTCCATGGTGGTTTCCCACAGCTGCTCGGGGTTCATTTCACCGAGGCCCTTGTAGCGCTGGATCGAGACGTTGCGGCGTACTTCGCCGATCAGCCAGTCGAGCGCGTCCTTGAAGGTCGGCGCCTTCTGGCGGTTGTCGCCGCGGCGTACCTGCGCGTCCGGGCCGAGCAGGCCGGCGAGGGCGAGCGCGGTCTTTTTCAGCTGGGCGTAGTCGCCGCTCTGGATGAAGTCGTCGTCGATGTACTGCATGGTGATCACGCCGTGCAGCTTGCGTTCGATCTTCAGTTGCCAGCCTTCCTCGAGTGCGGCGGCTTCGATCGTGAACGCCGGATGGTTGACCGCGGCGGTCAGGCGGGCCGCGCCGTCCCGCGCTTCGGCTTCGGAGCCCAGCGAGATCGGTTCGATCATCAGCAGCGCCTGCAGGATGCTCGGGTCGAGGAAGCGGCTTTCGCGCTCGATCACCGCTTCGGTGACGAAATACTGCTTCGCCAGCGTTTCCAGCGCGTCACCGCCGATACCCGGACGGCCTTCGCCCGGCAGCAGTTCGGCATCCTTGAGTGCGGCGCGCAGCAGGTGCTGCTTCAGCTCGGCCTCGTCCTTCAGGTAGGTCTCGCTCTTGCCGTGCTTGAGCTTGAACAGCGGTGGCTGGGCGATGTAGATGTAGCCGCGCTCGACCAGCTCGGGCAGCTGGCGGTAGAAGAAGGTCAGCAGCAGGGTGCGGATGTGCGAGCCGTCGACGTCCGCGTCGGTCATGATGATGATGCGGTGGTAGCGCAGCTTGTCGATGTTGAACTCGTCCTTGCCGATGCCGCAGCCCAGTGCGGTGATCAGCGTGCCGACTTCCTGGCTCGACAGCATCTTGTCGAAGCGGGCGCGCTCGACGTTGAGGATCTTGCCCTTCAGCGGCAGGATGGCCTGGAACTTGCGGTCGCGGCCCTGCTTGGCGGAGCCGCCTGCGGAGTCGCCCTCGACCAGATACAGTTCGGACAGCGCCGGATCGCGCTCCTGGCAGTCGGCCAGCTTGCCCGGCAGGCCGATGCCGTCGAGGATGCCCTTGCGGCGGGTCAGTTCGCGCGCCTTGCGCGCGGCGTCGCGCGCACGTGCGGCTTCGACGATCTTGCCGCAGATGATCTTAGCGTCGTTCGGATTCTCGAGCATGAAGTCGGCCAGTGCCTGGCTGATGACTTCGGACACGACCGGGCCGATCTCGCTCGACACCAGCTTGTCCTTGGTCTGGCTGGAGAACTTCGGGTCGGGCATCTTCACCGACAGCACGCAGGTCAGGCCTTCGCGCATGTCGTCGCCGCTGGTCTCGACCTTGGCCTTCTTGGCGAATTCGCCCTGCTCGATGTACTGGTTCAGCGTGCGTGTCATCACCTGACGCAGCGCGGTCAGGTGGCTGCCGCCGTCACGCTGCGGAATGTTGTTGGTGAAGCACTGCACCGATTCCTGATAGGTGTCGTTCCACTGCATCGCCACTTCGACGGTCATGCCGTCCTTCTCGCCGATGGCATGGAAGATGTGCGGGTGCAGCACCGACTTGTTGCGGTTCATGTACTCGACGAAGCCGCTGACACCGCCGGTGTAGTTGAAGTTCTCTTCCTTGCCCTGACGACGGTCGATCAGCGTGATGTTGACGCCGTTGTTGAGGAAGGAGAGTTCGCGGATGCGCTTGGCGAGGATTTCGAAGTGGAACTCGACCACGCCGAAGGTTTCTTCCGACGCGAGGAAGTGCACCTCGGTACCGCGCTTGTCGGTGGTGCCGATGATCTTGAGCGGATCGACACGCTCGCCACGGCGGAACTCCATGCTGTGGGCGTGGCCGTCGCGGCGGATGGTCACGCGCAGCCAGTCGCTCAAGGCATTGACGACGGAGACGCCGACGCCGTGCAGGCCGCCGGAGACCTTGTAGCTGTTCTGGTCGAACTTGCCGCCGGCGTGCAGTTCGGTCATGACGATTTCGGCGGCCGAGCGCTTGAACTCGTCGTCTTCCTTGATCGCGGTCGGAATGCCGCGGCCGTTGTCCTCGACCGAGATCGAGTTGTCGGCGTGGATCACGACCCGGATCGTGTCGCAGTGGCCGGCCAGCGCCTCGTCGATCGCGTTGTCGAGCACTTCGAACACCATGTGGTGCAGACCGGTGCCGTCCTGGGTGTCGCCGATGTACATGCCCGGGCGCTTGCGGACCGCCTCCAGCCCCTTGAGGATGCGGATGCTGTCCGCGCCGTAGTCCTGGCCGTTCTGCTCGTTCGGAAGATCGCTCATATCGTCGTCGTGTCTCTGAAAATGCAAAAAGGCCAGGTTCGCCCTGGCCCGGCGTCATGCGGGGATCTAGATCCGCATCGGCATGACGATGTACTTGAAGTGCTCGTTGTCCGGAATCGTCACCAGCACCGACGAATTCACGTCACCGAAGCTGAAGTGCAGCGTTTCGGCACTCAGGTTGGTCAGCACGTCGAGCAGGTACTGGATGTTGAAGCCGATATCCAGCGGCGCGCCCTGATAGGCGACTTCGACTTCTTCCTGCGCCTCTTCCTGCTCGTTGTTGTTGCAGAGGATCTTCAGCAGGCCTTCGGTCAGCACCAGCCGGACGCCGCGGAATTTCTCGTTCGAGAGGATGGCGGCACGCTGCAGCGACGACAGCAGGGTGGTGCGGTCGATGGTCAGCAGCTTGTCGTTGTTCTGCGGAATCACCCGGTTGTAGTCGGGGAACTTGCCGTCGACGACCTTGGAATGGATGACGATGGTGCCGAAGCTGAACTTGACCTGGTTGCCGGCGATGTCGATCGCCACTTCGTCGTCGACGTCGCCGAGCAGCTTGTACAGCTCGAGGATGGTCTTGCGCGGCAGGATCACTTCGTTCTTGTCGAAGCTTGCCGACAGCTCGGTCGAGGCGAAGCCGAGACGGTGGCCGTCGGTGGCGACCAGCTTGAGGTGGCTGCCTTCGGTGACGACGAACAGGCCGTTCAGGTAGTAGCGGATGTCCTGGTGCGCCATCGCGTACTGGACACGGCCGAGCAGCGCCTTGAGCTGGCCCTGCGGCATGCGCAGCGTCGCCTTCAGGTTGGTGTCGACCGCCAGCGTCGGGAAGTCGCCCGCCGGCAGCGTCTGCAGCTGGAAGCGGCTCTTGCCGGCCTTCAGCGTCAGCCGGCCATCGGCCTCTTCGAGGCTGACGACGGTCTTGTCCGGAATCGCGCGCAGGATGTCGGAAAACTTCTTCGCCGACACGGTGATCGCGAAATCGTCGCCCGAAAAGCCTTCGCTCTGACGGCTCTCGATCTGGATTTCCAGATCGGTACCGGTAAACGACAGCGCATCACCGGCCTTGCGGATCAGCACATTCGACAGAATCGGCAGCGTATGACGGCGCTCGACGATCCCGGTGACCGTAGCGAGCGGTTTGAGCAGCGCATCGCGTTCAGCTTGCAACAGTTGCATGACATCCCATCCGCGAAAAATTTGTTAGAGGCGTAACCGCCGAATTTTACCTTAAATCAGCGCCGGCCGATGCCCGGCGGCACCGGCCCGGCTTCAGCTGCGCAGCATCTGCAGCAGCACCCCGTACTGGTGACCGAGCTCCTGGTCCTTCTGCCGCAGGTCGTCGATGGTGCGGCAGGCATGCAGCACCGTCGTGTGGTCGCGGCCGCCGAACGCGTCGCCGATCGCCGGCAGGCTCATCTGCGTCAGTTCCTTGGTCAAGGTCATCGCGACCTGGCGCGGCCGGGCAATATCGCGGGTGCGCTTCTTGCTGTGCATGTCGGCGACCTTGATCTTGTAGAAGTCGGCGACGGTCTTCTGGATGTTCTCGACCGAAATCAGCCGGTTGCCGGCGGCGAGAATGTCCTTCAGCGCTTCCTTGGCGGCTTCCAGCGTCAGCGGCTGGTTGGTGAAGCGCGAGTACGCGAGCACGCGCTTCAGCGCGCCTTCCAGCTCGCGCACGTTCGAACGGATGTGTTTGGCCACGAAGAAGGCGACGGTCGAATCGAGCTTGAAGTTCTCGCGCTCGGCCTTCTTCATCAGGATCGCCACGCGCATTTCCAGCTCGGGCGGCTCGATCGCGACGGTCAGCCCCCAGGAGAACCGCGACGTCAGCCGCTCCTGCAAGCCCTCGATCTCGCGCGGGATCCGGTCCGACGTCAGGATGATCTGCTTGTGGCCTTCGACCAGCGCGTTGAACAGGTAGAAGAATTCTTCCTGGGTCTTGTCCTTGCCGACGAAGAACTGGATGTCGTCGATCAGCAGCAGGTCGAGCGAATGGTAGTAGCGCTTGAACTCGTCGAAGGCCTTGTGCTGGTAGGCCTTGACCACGTCGGTCACGTACTTTTCGGCGTGGATGTAGCGGATCTTCGCCGCCGGATTGCGCTGGTGCACGAGGTTGCCGATCGACTGGATCAGGTGCGTCTTGCCGAGGCCGACGCCGCCGTAGACGAACAGCGGGTTGTAGCTCTCGCCCGGATGCTCGGCCACCTGCTGCGCGGCGGCGCGCGCCAGCTGGTTGGCCTTGCCGGTGACCAGCGTTTCGAAGGTGAAGTTCGGGTTGAGCCGCGTCGTTTCATGATTGGCCGCAGCGGCGGCAATCACCGGTTTGGGCGCCGGTTCCGGGCTGGCCGGGTTGCTGCTCGGCCGGCGCGGCGCGGCCGGAATGGCGTTTGCAGTCGCCGGGCTTGGTGCCGCCTTGCGTGCGGCACTGCCGACCTTGAGCGAAATTGCCGGTGCTTCGCCACCGCAGAAGCCGGCAGCGGCTTCCTCGATCAGACCGAGAAAGCGGTCACGGATGAACTGCAGGAAAATCTGGTTCGGAACGATCAGGTTGAGCGCGTCGTCCTGGGGCTCGGCCACCAGCGGGCGGATCCAGATGCGGAACTGGTCGGCGCCAAGGCGGCCTTCGAGTTCGGTCAGGCAATGGGCCCAGCAATTTTCGAGCGCGGACATAGAGGGGGGCCAGCCTCGCGACGATAGCAGGCCGCGCCGGAACGGTAATTCAGGCGGGCGAACCGGTGCGAAGCCGATGGCGGAGTGGTGATGGATCAGCCGGATTCTACCCCGAGACGGCGAAGTTATCCACAGGCATCCCGGCCGCACAGCCGACGAAAGGGTTGACAAGGCCTTGGCTTTATTGTGGAATCAATGGTTTACTGTCGATTTTGTCCGCTCAGGAATTCTAGTCATGAAACGTACTTTCCAGCCGTCCGTTATCCGTCGCAAGCGCACCCACGGCTTCCGCGCCCGCATGAAGACCAACGGTGGTCGCAATGTGATCGCTGCGCGCCGCGCCAAGGGCCGCGCTGTCCTGTCGGCTTAAGCCTGACGGTTGCGCCGGCATGGCGCCCGCTCTTCGCTACGGCTTCCCGCGGGTACTGCGCCTGCTGAAAACGGATGATTATTCATCCGTTTTTAGTTTGCGCTCGTCGTCGAGCAACGACTACTTCCAGGTGCTGGCCAGGCCGAACGGCCTGCCGCATGCACGGCTGGGCATGGTCGTCGGCCGCAAGACCGACAAGCGCGCCGTGGTGCGCAACTACATCCGCCGCAGCGCGCGCGAGGTATTCCGGCTGCACGCGGCCGAGCTGGCCGGCCTCGATCTGGTCGTCCGTTCACGCCGGGCCTTCGGCCGCGGCGAGGGCGCGGCGGCCCGGCAGGCACTGCTGACGCTGTTCCGCAAGCAGCGCGCCAGGCATGCGCCATGATCGGCCGGCTGTTCGGCGCACTGGCAATCGGCATCATCCGGTTCTACCAATGGTGCATCAGCCCGCTGATCGGCCCGCGCTGCCGCTTTACGCCGTCGTGTTCGCAATACGCCATAGAGGCAATTGTTAAACATGGCGCCGGGCGCGGCGGGTGGCTTACAATTCGCCGGCTTTGCCGCTGCCATCCCTGGGGCGGCTGTGGTCACGACCCCGTCCCCTGACTTTCCGAGTACACGATGGACACCAAAAGACTGATTCTCTTCATCGCGGTCTCGTTCGGCATCCTCTTCTTCTGGCAGAAGTGGATGGAGAAACGATACCCGCAGCTGAGCACGCCGCCTGCGGCGACCGCGTCGGCCACCGCCGCGGCCCCGGCCGCTGCCCAGCCCGAAACCGGTAAGCTTGCCAACGGCACGCGGATCACGGTGAAGACCGACCTGCTGACCGCCGAGATCGACACCAACGGTGCCGACCTGCGCAAGGTCGTGCTGAACAAGTACGGCGCGGTCAACGACCCGGCCAAGCCCTTCGTGCTGCTCGAGGACGACGGCGTGCACACCTATGTGGCGCAGACCGGCCTGATCGGTGACGGCCTGCCGACGCACAAGAGCGTGTTCACCGCGGCACAGACGAGCTACGCGCTCGCCGACGGCCAGGACAAGGTCGACGTACGCCTCGAAGCCGCCGGCCCGGACGGCGTCAAGGTCGCCAAGATCTATACCTTCAAGCGCGACTCCTACCTCGTCGGCGTCACCTACGAACTCGTCAACGGCGGCAGCAAGCCCTTGTCGGCACAGGCCTACTACCGCCTGCTGCGCGACGGCAAGGCACCGGAAGGCACCAGCACCGGCATGTTCGGCACGCACACCTTCACCGGGCCGGCCGTCTACACCGACGCGGGCAAGTTCCAGAAGGTCGATTTCGCCAAGCTCGACAAGGGAGAAGCGGACTACCAGAAGTCGGCCAAGGACGGCTGGGTCGCAATGGTGCAGCACTACTTCACCAGCGCCTGGATCACCTCGCCGAAGGACCAGCCGTCGATCTGTGCCGCCGATACCGGTTGCAGCTACGAGCTGAAGGCCGTGCCGGGCGGACTGTATTCGGCCGGCGTCGTCACCGCGCTGCCGCAGGTCGCACCGGGCGCCAAGCTCGACAAGACTGTCGAACTGTTCGTCGGCCCGCAGGAAACCCGCGTGCTCGACCGCGTCGCGCCGGGCTTCGACCTCGTCAAGGACTATGGCATCTTCACGATCTTCGCCAAGCCGCTGTTCTGGGTGCTCGACCAGATCCACAAGGTCGTCGGCAACTGGGGCTGGGCCATCATCCTGCTGACCATCCTGATCAAGGCGCTGTTCTATCCGCTCGCGGCGACCAGCTACCGGTCGATGGCGAAGATGCGCAAGCTCGCGCCGCGCCTGGAGCAGCTGAAGGAACGTCACGGCGACGACAAGATGAAGTTCCAGCAGGCCGTGATGGAGATGTACAAGACCGAGAAGGTCAATCCGCTCGGCGGCTGCCTGCCGATGCTGGTACAGATCCCGGTCTTCATCGCGCTGTACTGGGCGCTGATCGCCGCGGTCGAACTGCGCCAGGCGCCGTGGGCGCTGTGGATCCACGACCTGTCGGCCAAGGACCCGTACTTCGTGCTGCCGATCCTGATGGCGGTGACGATGTTCATCCAGCAGCAGCTGAGCCCGCCGCCGCCGGATCCGATGCAGGCGAAGATGATGAAGATCATGCCGCTGGTGTTCAGCGTGTTCTTCCTGTTCTTCCCGGCCGGTCTGGTGCTGTACTACGTGGTCAACAACGTGCTGTCGATCGCCCAGCAGTGGTACATCACCCGCAAGGTCGAAAACGAAGAGAAGGTCGCGCGCAATTCGTGACGCTTTTCGTGAAACGAAAAAAGCCGCCCAAGGGCGGCTTTTTTCATGGCAGCCGGCAGGTCAGACCGGCAGGGTCAGCCGCAGCAGTCCGTCGTCCAGCACCTGCAGCGACACACCGGCGAAATCGGCAACCCGGCCGATCACGCCCGGCTGTAGCGGCACATGGTCGCCGACGATGACGACGCGACAGCCGGCGGCCAGCGCCGACGCCACGCCGGCGGCGGCATCCTCGAACACGACACATTCGGCCGGATCGACCCCCAGCGCGACCGCGGCACGCAGGTAGGGCTCCGGAGACGGCTTGCCCTGGCTGACGTCCTCGGCCACCACCGCGACCGCCGGCCACGGCAGCGCACCGAGCCGGAACCGCGTCAGCGCGACTTCACGACCGGCCGAAGTCACCAGCGCCCATTGTGCCGGCGGCAGCGCGGCCAGCAGGTCGGCCGCCCCCGGGCGCACGGTCGCCTCGGCAGCGTATTCGATCTCCAGTGCGTCGAGCACCGCATTCTCGGTAGCGACGTCGAGGTGCGGCGCAACCCGGGCGAGCACGTATTCCGAGGTGCAGCCGTGGCAGATGTCGAGCACCGTCCGCGGTGCGATGCCGTGGTCGATGCACCAGCGGGTCCAGCCTTTTTCGACCGCCGGGGTCGAATCGACCAGCGTGCCGTCCATGTCCAGCAGCAGCGCCCTGGTGGTCAACGTCGTCATGTAGTGCTCCTTGTCCGTGCGGCGTAACGATGCCGCCAGCGTAGCGCACCGCCGGACGGCAAATCTCGTCGCACGGCGCAACTCTCTCTACAATCGGCTCATCGCAAGGGCAAATTTCTCACCGTGCTGATCAGGGAACACCTCGACTACCACGACCGGCTGCACTGGCGACTCGAATACCTCGACGTCGCACAGGTGCCGTTCCAGTGGCATTACCACCCCGAGTTCGAGCTGACGCTGACGCGGCATGCCCGCGGCGTGCGCTACATCGGCAGCGATGTCGAACGTTTCGACGAACTCGACCTGGCACTGGTCGCACCGAACCAGCCGCACACCTGGCACGCCGACGCACGCGCGGACGGCCGTCACCACGAAGTCGAAGTCATCCAGTTCACCGCCGAGTGGTTCGACAGCCTCGCCACCTTGCTGCCCGAACTCGATGCGATCGCGCGCTGGCTGGGCAGCATCCGCGCCGGTCTGGTCTTCGGCCATTCCAGCACCAGGGCCGCCGACCCGCTGTTCACCGCGGTACGCCAAGCCCGCGGTCCGGCGCGACTGCGGGCATTGCTGGCGCTGCTCGAGCAGCTCAGTACGGCCGCCGACGTCCGGCAGATCGGCGCCGTGATCGCCCCGCCGCCGGACGAGCCTCGGCTGGCTGCGGCGCTGGCCCACCTGTACCGGCACTACCGCGAACCGGTACGGCTCGACGAACTGGCGCGCATCGCCAACACCAGCGTCGCCACGCTGAAACGGCTGTTCGCCCTGCAGCCGCTCGGCAGTGTCAGTGCCTATCTGGCCGAACTGCGCATCGGTCACGCCTGCGATCTGCTGATCAACACCCGCCTCGCGGTCGAGATCGTCGCGCAGCAGAGCGGCTTTCCCAGCCCGGCACAGTTCTACCGCAGCTTTGCCCGCCACAAGGCCATGACGCCGGCCGCGTTCCGCCGCCGCTACCACTTGCGCGACGGCAGCAGGGCCAGCCCGTATCATCACGCCCATGAACACTGAAGCACACACCATGACGACCTCCGAACTGATCGCCGCCGTCGCCACGGCCCCCGGACGCGGTGGCGTCGGCGTCATCCGCCTGTCCGGGCCTAAGCTGCCGGCGCTGACGCAGGCGCTGATCGGCCGGACACTGACCCCGCGCCACGCCCACTTCGCCCGCTTCCGCGCCGCCGACGGCACGGTACTCGACGAAGGCATCGCGCTGTGGTTTCCGGGGCCGAACTCGTTCACCGGCGAAGACGTGCTCGAACTGCAGGGCCACGGCAGCCCGGTGGTGCTGGCGATGCTGCTCAAGCGCTGCATCGAGCTCGGCGCCCGTCACGCCGAAGCCGGCGAATTCAGCAAGCGGGCGTTCCTGAACGGCAAGCTCGACCTTGCCCAGGCCGAAGCCGTCGCCGACCTGATCGACGCGCAGTCGGAAGCCGCGGCGCGTTCGGCGCTGAAATCGCTCGACGGCGCGTTCTCGCGCGAAGTCCATCAGCTCGTCGACCAGCTGATCACGCTGCGCATGCTGGTCGAAGCGACGCTCGATTTCCCCGAGGAAGACATCGACTTCCTTGAAGCCGCCGATGCGCGCGGCAAGCTCGCCGGCATCGCCGCGCAGCTGCAGGCGGTACTGGCGACCGCAACGCAGGGACGGCTGCTGCGCGAAGGGGCGCACATCGTGCTGATCGGCCAGCCCAATGTCGGCAAATCCAGCCTGATGAACGCACTGGCCGGCGAGGACGTCGCCATCGTCACCGACATCGCCGGCACCACCCGCGACACGGTGCGCGAGCTGATCCAGCTCGACGGCGTGCCGGTGCACGTCATCGACACCGCCGGGCTGCGCGAGACCGACGACGTAGTCGAGAAGATCGGCATCGAACGCACCTGGGCCGCAATCGAACGCGCCGATCTCGCGCTGCTGCTGCTCGACAGTCGCGAAGGCGTCACCGCGCACGATCGGGCCATCCTCGACCGCCTGCCGGCAACGCTGCCGGTGCTGCGCGTCTTCAACAAGATCGACCTGACCGGTGAAGCGGGCGGTGAAGCCGGCGACCTGCGCGTCTCGGCCAAGGCCGGACTGGGTCTGGCTGCCCTGCGGCAGGCGCTGCTGGCCCGCGTCGGCTGGCAGGGCGAGAGCGACGCGGTGTTCATCGCCCGCGAGCGCCACCTTGACGCGATCCGCCGCGCCCAGGGCCACCTCGACAGCGCCGGAGCCGCCTATTTGCAGATCGAGCTGTTTGCCGAGGAATTACGGCTGGCGCAAAACGCCTTGAGCGAAATTACCGGTGCGTTCACGTCGGACGACCTTTTGGGTGTCATTTTCAGCCGGTTCTGCATCGGAAAGTAACGCCTACTTGGCGACAAATGACGAACTTTGATCGCCATTTCAATGCACATAACCGCATGATGATCTATTTTTTCGAAACCTGTTTTTCGGCGACGTTAAGCGAAGATCGCTCAAAATCGTCAGACGGTTTTTCCAGCCCGCTTCGCAGGCATCGATGGAAATTTGCAACCACGCGCTGAATAATCCGCCTTCTTCAATCCGGAACGGCTTGCTAGACTCGCCGCATCCAATGTTTCACGTGAAACCATGAGCACGCCACGCTACGACGAATCCGCGGTCAAGGTCCTCAAGGGGCTCGATCCGGTCCGGCACCGGCCGGGGATGTACACCCGCACCGACAACCCGCTGCACATCTGCCAGGAAGTGATCGACAACGCCGCCGACGAAGCGCTCGGCGGCTATGCGAAAACGATCCGGGTGACACTGTGGCGCGACCAGAGCCTGCGCGTGTCGGACGACGGCCGCGGCATTCCGGTCGGCATCCATCCGGAGGAGGGGGTCCCGGCGGTCCAGCTGGTGTTCACGCAGCTGCATGCCGGCGGCAAGTTCGACAAGAAGGACGGTGGCGCCTATGCATTCTCCGGCGGCCTGCACGGCGTCGGCGTGTCGGTGACCAACGCACTGTCGACCCGGCTCGAAGTCGAAGTAAAGCGCGACGGCGCGCAGCACCGCATCGTGTTCGCCGGCGGCGACGTCGTCGAGCCGCTGGCCGTCACGGGCAGTGCGGCGAAGAAGGACACCGGCACCACGGTCACGGTCCGGCCCGACCCGCAATATTTCGACTCGGCGGCCATTCCGCAGGCCGAACTCGAACACCTGCTCAAGTCCAAGGCCGTACTGCTGCCCGGTCTCGTCGTCAGTCTCGATCTCGAACAGGCCGGCGGCGAATTCGTGCGCCGCGAGTGGACCTATCCCGATGGCCTGACCGGCTACCTGACCGAACAGCTCGCCGGCTACGAGACGCTGACGCCGATCCTGCGCGGCGAAAAGTATGCCGACGGTGACGACGACACCTTCGCCCCCGGCGAAGGCTGCGCGTGGGCGTTCACCTGGAATCCGGAAGGCCCCGTCAATCGCGAATCCTACGTCAACCTGATCCCGACCCCGGCCGGCGGTACGCACGAGTCCGGTCTGCGCGACGGCGTGTTCCAGGCAGTGAAAACCTTCATCGAATTCCACAGCCTGCTGCCCAAGGGCGTGAAGCTGCTGCCCGAAGACCTGTTCGGCCGCTGCTCCTTCGTGCTGTCGGCCAAGGTGCTCGACCCGCAGTTCCAGGGCCAGACCAAGGACAAGCTGACCAGCCGTGACGGCCTGAAGCTCGTCTCGACCATGGTCAAATCGCCGTTCGAGCTGTGGCTGAACGAACACGTCGAACTGGGGCGCAAGCTGGCCGAGCTGGCGATCCGTGCCGCGCAAAGCCGGCAGAAGAGTGCACAGAAGGTCGAGAAGAAGAAGTCGTCCGGCGTCGCCGTACTGCCGGGCAAGCTGACCGATTGCGCCTCGGACGAAGGCGAGCGCTGCGAGCTGTTCCTCGTCGAAGGCGATTCGGCCGGCGGCTCCGCCAAGCTGGGTCGCGACAAGGACTTCCAGGCGATCCTGCCGCTGCGCGGCAAGGTGCTCAATACCTGGGAAGTCGACAAGGACCAGATCTTCGCCAACAACGAAGTCCACGACATCGCGGTGGCGATCGGCGTCGACGCGCACGGCCCTGGCGACACGCCGGACCTGTCCGGACTGCGTTACGGCAAGATCATCATCATGTCCGACGCCGACGTCGACGGCTCGCACATCCAGGTACTGCTGCTCACCCTGTTCTACCGCCATTTCCCCAAGCTGATCGATGCCGGCCATGTCTACGTCGCCCAGCCGCCGCTGTTCCGCGTCGACGTTGCCGGCAGCGGCAAGCAGAAGCCGCCGCGCAAGTTCTACGCGCTCGACGACGGCGAACTCGGCGCGATTCTCGACAAGCTGCGCGCCGAGAAGGTACGTGAAGGCGCGTGGAGCATTTCGCGCTTCAAGGGCCTCGGGGAAATGAACGCCGAGCAGCTGTTCGAGACGACGATGAATCCGGATACCCGCCGGGTGCTGCGCGTCGGCATCGCCGACGACGTGTCGCAGAACACGCGCGAACTGATGAACATGCTGATGGGCAAGGGCGAAGCCAGCAGCCGCCGTGCCTGGCTCGAAGCGCGCGGCAACGAGGTCGAAGCCGACCTGTAACCGTCAACAAGAACACGATGAAACACCTGTCGCTTTTACTCGCATCACTCGTGCTCTCGGGCTGTGCCTCGCAACAACCGGTCATGCTGGCCAACACGTCGCCGGCAGCAACGCGCTTCACGCTCGAAGACCGCCGGCTCGACGTTGAAAAGACCAACGAGATGCTGTCGTACCTGATCACCAGCTGCGACTACGGCATCACCCGGATCGGCGACAGCCGGACCGATCCCGACAAGGTCGCGGTGCTGAAAAGCGATCTGCAGGCGCTCGCCGGCGACCGGCTCGAAGGCCGGCATCTGAAACTGCAAAGCTATACGGTTCATCTCAACAACGCGGTGATGTTGAAACAACAAGTCGGCAGTTTCAGCGGCGCCTATGCGGGGCTGCTTGGTAGTGGCCTGTTTATGGCGATGACCGAGATTGGTTGCAGCAAGGATCAGGTCTCGGGCGGGTGGTACACCGCCGACGAAGTGAGCAACGCGTGGCCGCCGGTGATCGCCGAGGCGACGCTGAGCGTCGACGGCGCGTCGTACCGGAGCCGCGTCGTCGCGACCGCGGCAAACAACACCGAAACCTTCGCCGAACTGTATCGCCGCGTGTTCCGGCAAATCGCCGAGCGCTTCGCCGAACAGCTGGAGTAGTTTGCCGGCGTTGTCGGCGTATGCCGTTGAAGTACAAGCGGACGGACCGACGCGCTATCGTGCGAGCACCTCATCGCCAAGGATTCGTCATGCTTGAACCGGCCATCACCGATTGGTTCGAAACGCGCGCGCTCGACTGGTTCGGCGAAGTTCCCGGAGTCGACACGGTCATCGACGGGTTCTACGGTCAGGTCTGCATCGTCCGGCTCGCCAGTGGCGAGCGCCGCGTGGTCAAGCGTTTCCGCATTGCCGGCTTCGCGCCGCACGAGGCGCGCGCAATGCAGGCACTGCGTGCCGCCACACCGGCGGCGATTGCCGTGCCGCAACTGCTGCATTTCGAGACCGCCGCCGAACACGGCTGGGACGCCTTCGTGATGGACCATGTCGCCGGGGTCAACGCCACCGAAACCCCGGCCGAGTCCGCCGATGCACTCGCCGCCGACATCGTCGCGCTGCAGCGGCACTGGCACGCGCAGACCGCCACGGCGTTCGAAGGCCTCGACGGCTGCCGCTTTCCGAGCTTTGCGGCGAGTTACCATGCCTATCTGGCCGCCCGGCGCCGTTTTCTGGAAAAGGCCGACGGCTTCGACACCGCGCTCAAGGCGCGGCTGCTGGCCACGCTGGCCCACGTCGACACGCTGCTGGCGCCGATCGCCGACGATCCGCCGGCCTTCATCCACGACGACGGCCATGCCGGCAACTATCTGGTCGATCCGCACACGTGGCGTCTCGTCGCAGTGATCGATCCGGCCGGCGCGCGATTTGCCCACCGCGAACTCGACCTGTTCCACCTGCCCGATGCGCGATCCGATTTCCGGCTGCTCGAACGCTATCTGGAAACGGAGCCACCGGCGCCGCTCTGGCCGGCACGACGCTGGCTGTTCAGCCTGTGGGATGACATCAAGCACGCCGAATTCACCGGCTGGCGCGACGATGCGTGGTTCGAACGCAAACTCGCCGCCTTCCACGACGAGCTGGAGCAGCCATGATCGAACTTCGCCCGGCGGGAACCGCCGACGCAGCCGAACTGGCGACGCTGCTGCACGAATCGGTGCGCCGTGCCGGTCGCGCGGCCTACAGCGAGGCCGAATGTGCCGCCTGGTCGCCCTCCGTACCCGATCCGGCAGGCTTTGCCGCGGCCATCGCCGATCCCGGCGGCGTGGTGCTGGTCGCCGTCGACGCGGGTGTGATCGTCGGCTTCGGCAGCCTCGGTCCGACGCCGGATCATCTCGACATGCTTTACGTCCGTCATGACCGGGTCGATCAGGGCATCGGTACGCAGCTGGTCACCACACTTGAAGCCGCCGCGCGCGCTCGGGGTGCAGGCGCGCTGCATACCGAGGCCAGTCGCCTGCTCAGGCCGAAACTGGCCTGGCTCGGCTATGCGCTGGTCGACACCGAATGGGTCATGCGGCACGGCGTGCCGATCGAACGCTTCCGGATGTCGAAGCGCCTGTAGCGCAAGAGGGGAGGGTCAGCCCGGCAAGGCGACCGCGTTGTGGTCGCCGCCACGCCAACGGCGGACAATCTCGCCGTCGCGCCCGGCCGGCTCTCCTGCCGTCGGATCGATCAGTGCGCGGAACAGCTGCTGCCGCTCCGCCAGCGTGCCGAACTGCCGGCCGATCGCCTCGGCCTGCTGCATGGCCTGCTGGCTCGCCAGTGACACCCGCGCGGCATCGTCGCGCAGGACGCCCAGGTCGCTGCTGGCTTCGCCGACCTGAACCAGGCTGGCGTCGACCTCGGCCACCAGCGTGCTGATGCCGTCGCGTGCATCGCCGGTCCGCTGCCGGATCGCACCGACAAGGCCGGTGATTTCGGCGGTCGCGGCGCCGGTCCGTTCGGCAAGCTTGCGGACTTCGTCGGCCACGACGGCAAAGCCGCGACCGGCCTCGCCGGCACGTGCGGCCTCGATCGCGGCATTCAGCGCCAGCAGGTTGGTCTGGTCGGCGATTTCCTTGATCATCTGCACGAAACGGGTGATGTCGGACGATTGCGCGTCGAGCGCGTCGATGTCGTCACGGCAGCGCGTCGTCGTCGTGCCGAGCCCGGCCAGCCGCTCGCGCGCCGTCGCGACCGCGGTCGCGCCATGCGCGGTCCGTGCACTCAGGCCGTCGGCCTGCTCGCGCAGCGCCGACGCCTCGCCGGCGACACCGTCGAGCATCCCGGCCACGGTATTCATCGCTTGATCGTGCTGCGCCAGTGCCGGCGACAGCTTTGCCAGCGGCGGCTCCGGCCGGACCGGGGTGATCTGGCTCAGGAAGGTCGTGTCGCGTTCGTGCTTGTCGACCAGCGCCCTGAGCCGCGCATTGTCGGCGCGCAGCGCCCGCACTTCGTCCTGCAATTGCGCCTGTGCGGCCTTGTTGCCGAACCATTCGCCAAACACCATGTTTTCCCCGTTTCCTTACCGCACGCATCCGCGTGCGTTTGCATCATGACCGGCATCCAGTATGCCGCGACCCCATGTCGGGACGCATCAGGATCGACTGATATGTTGCCCAATCGACCACAGAGCCCCCAGCCCGGCCGATCGGACAAGCTGGGGATTTCGCCAAGTCTGCCCCGGGGTCCATTTCCATAAAATGACAAGCAAATTAACCCCACCTTTCTTGATCCGGATTGCGGCTGGCCCGCACCGGCGTGCCGGCCACTTCGCCCGGCCAGACCCGGAACCCCCTTCATGAGCAAACTCGTCGCCACCGGCGTCGTCCTCGCCGCGATTGCGGCTGCCGGCACGTGGTATTACACGCGTCCTGTCCCGGTACCGGTCACACCGGAAGCCGCCGTACCGCAGCGTACGCTGCGCATCGCCCTCGAAGGCAAGTACCCGCCGTTCGAATACGTCGATGCCGACAAGCAGCTGGTCGGTTTCAACATCGACATTGCCAACGCCCTGTGCGCCGAAATGCAGGCCCGCTGCGAGTTCAAGCGCTACGACTGGGAACAGCTGATTCCGGCACTGACGCGCGGCGATGCGGACGCGATCGTCTCGTCGATGTCGGTCACGCCCGAGCGCGAAAAACAGGTGCTGTTCACCGACGTCTATTCGCGCGTTCCCGGTGCCTACATCGCCCGCAAGGACAGTCGCATCATCTGGCCGGTACTCACGGCCGAACGGCTGCGCGACCAGCGCGTCGGTGTCGCCGCCGACACCACGTTCGCCGACTATCTGAAGCACGAGATCGAACCGGGCCACGTCAAGGTGGAACGCTTCCCGTCGGCCGAAGACACGTTTGCCGCACTCGATGCCGGCAGGATCGACGTGCTGTTCGGCGACAGCGCGGTGCTGACCGACTTCCTGCGCAAGCCGGCCAACGCCGAGCGCTACGAACTCGTCGGCGGCAAGGTCCAGGCCAGCCGCTGGCTGGGGCAGGGCGAAGCGATAGCGCTGCCGCCGGGCAAGACCGCACTGCGCGACGAATTCAACAAGGCGCTGCGCAAGCTGATCGCCGATGGCACGCACCAGCAGCTGCAAAACCAGTACTTCGTGTTCCGGGTGCTCGAGTAGCCGGTGTTTCACGTGGAACGGTCGTGAAACCTCGGCAAGGCTCGGGCTACAATGCGCTCTGCCTGATTCACATTCCTTGCCTTCCATGTCCGACTTCGACGAACTGACCGTCCCAGAAACCGCACCGGCCGCCGACGACGGCGGCAATCGCCGCTACGTCAGCGCCGCCGTGTCGACCCAAGCGCCCGACGACGGCGAATCGGTCCAGCTCGGCCTGTACGCCGAGCGCAGCTACCTCGAATACGCGATGAGCGTGGTCAAGAGCCGCGCGCTGCCGCAGGCCGAAGACGGCCAGAAACCGGTACAGCGCCGGCTGCTGTACGCGATGCACGAGATGGGCCTGACCGCGACGTCCAAGCCGGTGAAATCGGCGCGCATCATCGGCGACGTGCTGGGCAAGTTCCACCCGCACGGAGACCAGTCGGCGTACGACGCACTGGTACGGATCGCACAGGACTTCTCGCTGCGCTATCCGCTGGTCGACGGCCACGGCAACTTCGGTTCGCGCGACGGCGACGGCGCCGCCGCCTATCGCTACACCGAAGCGCGGCTGAGCCCGATCGCCGAGCTGCTGCTGTCCGAACTCGACGCCGGCACCACCGACTTCATTCCGAACTACGACGGCGCCTTCGACGAGCCGGTACTGCTGCCGGCACGGCTGCCGATGCTGCTGCTCAACGGCGCATCGGGCATTGCCGTCGGCATGGCGACCGAAATTCCGCCGCACAACCTCGGTGAAGTCGCCGATGCGGCGATCGCACTGATCCGCCAGCCGGGGCTCGATACCGCCGCACTGCTCGAATACATCCAGGGGCCGGACCTGCCCGGTGGCGGCCAGATCATCTCGTCCAAGAAGGACATCGTCGCCGCATACGAGAACGGACGCGGCAGCCTGAAGACCCGCGCACGCTGGGAGAAGGAAGAACTCGCGCGCGGCCAGTGGCAGATCGTCGTCACCGAACTGCCGCACGGCACGTCGAGCCAGAAGGTCCTCGAGGAAATCGAGGAGCTGACGAACCCGAAGATCAAGAAGGGCAAGAAGACGCTGACGCAGGAGCAGGACCAGACCAAGAAACTGCTGCTGTCGTCGCTCGACCGCGTCCGCGACGAATCGGGCAAGGACCAGCCGGTACGGCTGGTGTTCGAGCCGAAGTCGTCGCGCCAGAATGCCGACGAGCTGATGACGCTGCTGCTCGCGCACACCTCGCTGGAAACCAATCTGTCGATCAACATCGTCGCGATCGGCCGCGACGGCCGGCCGGGGCAGAAGAGCCTGCGCGACCTGATCGCCGAGTGGATCTCATTCCGCTTCGACACGGTACGCCGCCGCACCGAACACCGGCTCGGCAAGGTCGACGACCGCATCCACATCCTCGAAGGCCGGATGGTCGTCTTCCTGAACATCGACGAGGTGATCCGCATCATCCGCGAATCGGATGACCCCAAGGCGGCGCTGATCGCGCGTTTCAACCTGTCCGATCGCCAGGCCGAAGACATTCTCGAAATCCGCCTGCGCCAGCTGGCGCGGCTCGAAGGCATCCGGATCGAGCAGGAGCTCGCCGACCTGCGCAAGGAAAAGGACGAACTCGAACACCTGCTCGGCAATGCCGGTGCAATGCAGAAACTGGTCATCAAGGAAATCGAAGCCGATCGCAAGAAGTACGCCGATCCGCGCCGGACCCTGATCGAACAGGCTGAAAAGGCCGTGATCGAAGTCTCGGTCGTCGACGAACCGACGACGCTGATCCTGTCCGAAAAGGGCTGGATCCGCTCGCGCCAGGGCCACGGCATCGATCTGGCCAGCCAGAGTTTCAAGGACGGCGACCAGCTGCTCGCGGCGATCGAATGCCGCACCGTCGACAACGTCGCGCTGATCGGCTCAGACGGCCGGGTCTACACGATCCAGGCGGCCGTGGTGCCGGGCGGCCGCGGTGACGGCGTACCGGTGACGACGCTGGTCGATCTGGCGGCCAAGAGCCGCATCGTCCAGCTCTTCACCGCCGGCAACGACGAATGGCTGGTGATCGCCAACTCGGCCGGTTACGGCTTCGCCTGCCAGTTCGACAACCTGCTGAGCCGGCAGAAGGCCGGCAAGAGCTTCATCAGCGTCGACGAGGGCGAAACCATCCTCAGGCTGGCGACGTTTGTTCCACGTGAAACGTCGCTGGTCGCCTGCCTGTCGAAAGCCGGCAAGCTGCACCTGTTCCCGTACGGCGAATTCAAGCAGCTCGCCGGCGGTGGTCGTGGCGTGATCACGATGGCACTCGACGACAAGGACGAACTCGCCGGCATCACCGTCTGCGACGGCGAGACGCTCAGACTCACCGGTGCAGGCCGTGGCGGCAAGGTGACCGAGCTGATCCTCGACGCCAACGGCATGGCTCCCTATGTCGGCAAGCGTGCGCGCAAGGGCAAACCGATCGCGCTGAAGCTGCCGGGCTTCTGATGAACCCGACGCTCGCCGCCACCTGGCAATCGCTCGGCATCGCCGAGTCGGTTCTCGCCGAAAAACGGCTGACGCTGTACGACGATGCCGACGAACTGGTGATCGCCGAAATCGCCGACGATGGCCGCGAGTGGCGGCTGACGCCGGCCGCCTGCAATGCCTGGCGGACGATGCAGACGGCAGCGGCGACCGACGGGGTGACGCTGCGCATCGCGTCGGCATGGCGCGGCATTGCCCGACAGGTCGAACTGATCCGGACCAAACTCGACCGGGGCGAGAGCATTGCGGCCATCCTCGAACGGCTGGCTCCCCCCGGCTGCAGCGAACACCACACCGGTCGCGCCGTCGACATCTACGAACCGGGCGGCCCGGTGCTCGAGGAAGCATTCGAAACGACAGCCGCGTATGCGTGGCTCGACCGGAATGCCGCCCGCTTCGGTTTCACGCTGTCGTTTCCACGCGGCAATCCGAATGGCTACGTCTACGAGCCCTGGCACTGGTGCTACCGGGCATGACGACACAAAGCCGGCATTCGCCGGCTTTGTTTTGCGCTCAGATTTCGCCGATGAAATCGGCCTTGCCGAGCGGCACGCCGTTGTGGCGCAGGATGTTGTAGGCAGTGCTGATGTGGAAGTACACGTTCGGCAAGGCAAAGTTCAGCAGGTAGAACTCGCCCTGCATCGGGCGATCGGGCATCCACGGCATCGTGACCGTCTTGCCTGCCGTTCCGTCGAGCGCATCGGCCGGCACCGTTTCGAGATAGCTCAGCACTGCGCTGATGCGCTCGCGCAGTTCGGCAATGCTGGTCTCGGTATCGTCGAACTTCGGCGGCGTGATCCCGCTCAGGCGGCCGATGCTGCCCTTGGCCTGATCGGTCGCAATCTGCACCTGCTTGAGCAACGGATACATGTTCGGAAACAGCCGGCTCTGCAGCAGCACCTTTTCGTCGATCTGCTGCTCGCTGCAGTAGCCCGCCGCCAGATCGAGCAGACGGGACAGGTTGCCGAGCATGCGTACGTAAACCGGGACGGACAGCTGGAAGTAACTCAGGGACATGACGACTCCTCGAACGGGACCCATGCCGGCCCGTCGGACCGGCAAAGCTTCATGTTAGCCCGGAAGGGGAGGTGCTTCAGCCCAGATTGAGCCGCTCGAGGCTGTCGGCCGCGGCGCGCCAGTAGCGCGCTTCGACCAGTCTGGCCGCAAGCGCGTCGGCGCAGTCGGCAATGCTGTCGGTACCGGTATCGACGTCGAGATCGTAATCCCAGTCGGCATGCACCCGCGGTGCTTCCCACGCCGCCAGCCCGCTGGCGCGATCTCCGCGCGCCGCTTCCCGCACCGCCGCAATTGCCGGATCACAGCGCACCGCAACCAGCACCGCCGCGTAGCCGGCCAGTTCGGTCAGCAGTTCGCGCTTCTCGTCGCGCTCGCACCAGCCGTTGTCGATGATCAGCCGGTTGCCGGCCTGCAGCAGTCCGGGCAGGCAGTAGTGGTAACCGCGGACCAGCGTTGCCCAGTCGTATCCGCTACGCGTGATCGGTTCGCCACGGCACATGCGCAGCCAGTCCGATTGCGGCAGGCTGGAGAGCACGTGGTCGATGCCGAAATACAGGTACTGCTCGGGCAGGCGCTCCTGCAGCGCCCGCGCCAGCGACGATTTGCCCGCCGAGCTGCAGCCGTTGAGGACGATCACCTGCGGCAGCATCAGAGCACCGGCAGACAGAGGTCGATCTGGCCGTCACCGAAATGGGCACGGTAGCGCTCGATCCGTGGCCGTGCCGGATCCGGCGTCAGACCGGCACGCGGAAACCATACGTGCATCAGGTCGCGCCAGCGCGGGCCGATGTCGTCGGTCGGCCCGGTGAAGCTGAATACCGCCCAGCGGCCGCCCTGCAGCCGGCATTCGCCGAAGCCGCGCGGAATGCGGGTGCCGGGATCGATCCGCACCGCGGTGTCGTAGCGACGCCGGCCGGCCGGCGTCGTGCCCGGATCGTTCCAGATCAGTCCGTACCAGAAGTCCTTGTCGAGCTGGTTGCGCTGGCAGAAGTTGCCGAACTGGATCCACATATCGTTCAGGTGACAACCGTAGTCGCCGACCTCGCGCTGATAGAGGCAGCGCATCGTCGGCCACTCCTCGACGGTGATCTTGGCGGCCACTTCGTCGAACGACCAGACGTAATCGGCGTCGGTACCGGCAATCCGGCTGCCCGGCTGGTAGCTCTTGGGGCCAAGCGTTTCGCGCAGCCAGTCGCGCGTTTCCGGTTCACCCTTGCGCCAGGCACTCGGTGTGAAGCCGAACTCGCGATGGAACGCGCGGCTGAATGTCGCCGCCGACGAAAAGCCGACCTGACGCGCGACTTCGCCGATCGGCAGGTGCGGTGCCCAGTGCAGCAGCGACGCAGCGGTTTCGAGCCGGGTTTTCCACAGGAACGCCTGCGGCGTGGTGTTGTAACGGTTCTGGAAGCGGCGAACCAGATACCACGGCGAGTAATGCGCGGCATCGGCCAGGTCGGCCAGCGTCAGCGGTGACGACATGTCGCGCATCATCCGGTCGACCGCGCGTTCCAGTCGCGGGCACGGAATCAGCCGGTGCGGCTGACGGGACACGACGGGAATGTAATTCGGTACGGGGGCATTCATCGCGGTCATCCTTGCCGACCAGGGCATAAGGTGAAGACCTTAGCATGCCGCAAGCGCTGGCGGACGGCCAGCCCCTGTCGACAGGCCGGCGGTCGATGTTTCACGTGGAACGATCAGGCACCAGCTTCGTCGTCGGTACTGCGCGCCCAGAACATCCGGTCCGGTAGCATCTGGCCCATGCCGGGCCGGAAAGCGTGCTTCAGCGCCTGCCAGGTGTATTCCTGCGCGTCGCGCACGCCCTGACCAAGCTCGACACCGTTGGCGAGCGCGCCGGCAATCGCGGCCGCCAGCGTTGCGCCGGCACCATGAAAACGCCCTGGCAGGCGGTCCCAGCTGTCGGTGCGCATCCGGCCGTTCTGGCTGAACAGCGCGTTGTTCACTTTCGGCGTTGCCGCCTGCGCACCGGTGATCAGCACGTACTCGCAGCCCAGCTGGATGATGCGGTTGGCCGCGGCATCGAGCGGCAGGTCTTCCTGCTCGTCGGCATCGTCGCTCGCCAGCAGGCGTGCCTCGTGCTGGTTCGGCGTGACGATGAGCGAATGCGGCACCAGCAGTTCGCGCAGTGCGGCGACATATTCGTCGGCAGCCATCTCGTCGTCGCCGTGCGCGCGCGCCATCACCGGATCGAGGATCAGCGGGATGTCCGGGTAGTCGGCGGCGATTTCGGCCAGTACGGTCAGATTCTCGATGCTGCCCACCATGCCGACCTTGATCGCGTCGACTTCGGCGTCCTCGAGCACGTAGCGCGCCTGGTCGTGCAGCCATTCCGGATCGACCGGCTGAAACTCCTGCAGCCCGGCGCTGTCCTGAACGGTGAGCGCGGTGATCACCGGCAAGGCATGGCAACCGAGCGCGGCCAGCGTCAGGATGTCGGCCGACACGCCCTCGCCACCGGACGGATCATTGGCGGCAAAGGTCAGCACGAGCGGAGGGGCGGCTTTCATGGCGGGCAGCTGAAACGATTGGGGTAGAATTCCGATTCTAAACGACACGAAGGGCCCGACCTGATGAAAAAGTATATGTGTTTGATTTGCGGCTTCATTTATGACGAAGCCGAAGGCCGCCCCGAAGACGGTATTGCCGCCGGCACACCGTGGGACGACGTGCCGCCGAACTGGACCTGCCCGGACTGCGGTGCGCGCAAGGACGACTTTGAAATGATCGAGATCTGAGTTCCGGCCTCCGGCGCCCACGGAAAGAGACCATTGCGATGAAACGTTCGCTTACTGCCCTTGCCATCGCAGCCGCGATCGCACTCGGCGGCTGTCAGCAGGTCAGCACCACCGGTACCGGTGCGACCAACATCACCCGCAAGCAGAGCATGAGCATGCTGGTGTCCGAAAAGGACGTCGAGCAGATGTCGGCGCAGGCGTACAACGAGACGCTGGGCAAGGCCAAAGGCAGCGGCAAGCTCAACACCGATGCAGCGATGACCCGGCGCGTGCGCAGCATTGCCGACCGGCTGATCCCGCAGACCGCCGTGTTCCGGCCCGATGCGCTGAACTGGAAATGGGAAGTCAACGTCGAGCAGAGCAAGGAGCTGAACGCCTACTGCATGGCCGGCGGCAAGATCATGTTCTACTCGGGCATCATCACCGAGCTCAAGCTCAGCGACGACGAGATCGCCCAGATCATGGGCCACGAAATCGCCCATGCGTTGCGCGAACACGCACGCGAACGGATGAGCAGCGAGGCCAACAAGCAGATTGCCATTCAGGGGATTTCCATCCTCACCGGCGGCAAGTACGACGCGCTGCTCGGCATGGGCGACCAGCTGATCGCGGTCGGTTACACACTGCCGAACAGTCGCGAGCACGAATCCGAAGCCGACGTGATGGGGCTGGAGCTCGCTGCAAGGGCCGGCTACAACCCGCAGGCGGCGGTGACGCTGTGGCAGAAGATGGCCGCCGCATCGCAGGGCGGCTCGCCGGAATTCCTGTCGACCCACCCGTCGTCGAGCACGCGGATCCGCGATCTGCAGGCGCAGATTCCCAAGGTCGAGCCGCTGTACGAAGCGGCAGTCAAGCAGTACGGCAAACGCTGATGCTCTGGTTCAAGGCACTGCACATCATCTTCGTCACCAGCTGGTTTGCCGGGCTGTTCTATTTGCCACGGCTGTTCGTCAACCACGCCATGGCGACCGAACCGGCCGAGATCGCCCGGCTGGCGCTGATGGAAAAGAAACTGTTGCGCTTCATGACGCCGCTGGCGCTGCTGGCACTCGGCTTCGGGCTGGCGACGTGGGCGAGCTACGATTTCTATGCCGGTCCCGGCTGGCGCTGGATGCATGCCAAGCTGGCCCTGGTGGCGCTGCTGGTCGGCTATCACGGCTGGTGCTTCAGGCTGGTGCGCGACTTCGCCGCCGGCCGCAACACCCGCAGCCACCGCTGGTACCGGGTCTTCAACGAGCTGCCGGTGCTGGCGCTGTTCGCCATCGTCGTCCTCGTCGTCGTCAAACCGTTCTAGGAGCCGTCATGGCGATCGAAATCGAACGCAAGTTCCTGTTGGCATCGGATGCTTGGCGCGATGCCGTGCACCGGTCGACGCGCATTGCCCAGGGCTATCTGTGCACCGATCCCGAACGCACGGTGCGCGTGCGCCTGAAGGGTGAAACCGGTTTCCTGACCGTCAAGGGCAGGAACCGGGGCATCGCCCGGGCCGAGTTCGAATACCCGGTGCCGGCCGACGACGCCGCAGCCATGCTGGCGCTCTGTCCGAACGTGCTCGACAAGACCCGGCATCTGGTGGACCTCGGCGGGCTGACTTGGGAAATCGACGAATTCCATGGCGACAACGCCGGGCTGATCGTCGCCGAGATCGAGCTGCCGTCGGTCGATGCCGCTTTCGTCCGCCCCGACTGGCTCGGGGCCGAAGTCTCCGCCGACCCGCGCTATTACAACAGTGCATTGTCCGAACGGCCGTACAGCCGCTGGTAAGCGTCGGTCGCGGCGCCGGTGCACTCGCTAGGAAAACTGATATGACTGCAAACGAACAACTTTTCGACGCCGCG
Organism: Jeongeupia chitinilytica; assembly: GCF_014652315.1. Taxonomy (GTDB): domain Bacteria; phylum Pseudomonadota; class Gammaproteobacteria; order Burkholderiales; family Chitinibacteraceae; genus Jeongeupia; species Jeongeupia chitinilytica. The sequence goes on from NZ_BMYO01000006.1 coordinate 166,103, forward strand.
CAAAAGCACATTCCCGGCGGCGTCAATTCGCCGGTGCGCGCCTTCGGCTCGGTCGGCGGCACGCCACGCTTCTTCAAGAAGGGCGAAGGCGCCTACGTCTGGGATGCCGACGGCCAGCGCTACATCGACTATGTCGGCTCGTGGGGACCGCTGATCCTCGGCCACGCGCATCCGCAAGTGCTCGACGCCGTGATCGCCGCCGCCCGCGACGGCCTCAGCTTCGGCGCACCGACGCAGCGCGAAATCGAACTCGCCGACCTGCTGTGCGAGATGCTGCCGTCGCTCGAACAGGTGCGGCTGGTGTCCAGCGGCACCGAGGCGACGATGAGTGCGATCCGCCTCGCGCGCGGCTTCACCGGCCGCGACAAGCTGGTCAAGTTCGAAGGCTGCTACCACGGCCACGCCGACAGCCTGCTGGTCAAGGCCGGCTCGGGCCTGCTGACCTTCGCCAATCCGTCGAGCGCCGGCGTGCCGGCCGCGGTCGCCGCCGATACCATCGTACTGCCGTACAACGACGTTGCTGCACTGGAAGCACTGTTCGCCACCGAAGGCGACAAGATCGCCGCCATCATCGTCGAACCGGTCGCCGGCAACATGAATCTGGTCCGGCCTTCACCGGCCTTCGTTACCGCCATGCGCGCGCTGACCGAACGCCACGGCGCGGTGCTGATCTACGACGAAGTGATGACCGGTTTCCGCGTCGGCCTGCAATGTGCACAGGGCCTGCACGGCATCACGCCGGACCTGACCTGCCTCGGCAAGGTCGTCGGTGGCGGCATGCCGCTGGCCGCGTTCGGTGGCCGTGCCGACATCATGGGCAAACTGGCACCGCTCGGCCCGGTCTACCAGGCCGGCACGCTGTCGGGCAATCCGGTCGCCGTTGCCGCCGGTCTGGCCACGCTGCAGGCAATCCGCCAGCCGGGATTCTTCGATACGCTGGGTGCGAAGACCGCAGCGCTGGCCGAAGGCCTTTCCACCGCCGCGCGCAATGCCGGCGTCGCGTTCTCGGCGCAAAGCGTCGGCGGCATGTTCGGCGTCTATTTCAGCGCGACACCGCCGCAATCGTTCGCCGACGTGATGGCCTCGGACCGGGCACGCTTCAACGCCTTCTTCCATGCCATGCTGGCCGAAGGGGTTTATCTGGCACCGTCGGCGTTCGAAGCCGGTTTCGTCTCCAGCGCCCACAGTGACGCCGACATCGCAGCCACCGTGGCCGCCGCCGCACGCGTTTTTGCGGCCTGATCCCCCGGAACGGGTCGCCGTGCAATGCGGCGGCCCGTCACCGCCCGTCGGCTGGTCAACGGCCAGCGGGCACTGCCGTTTCCGTTTCCGGCGCCGGAACCATTCAGCTTCATGCTGACGCATCGGGTCAGTACCTGATGGGACATCACCGGATTCCGCTCCGCCCTGCCTGCAGGCTATAAACCGTACAGCAATGGCTGAATCTGCGTGTCAGCAATGACCGGCAGACGCCGATTCCGCACCGGCCATCCGGGCCTGCGCATGCCCCGAAACCCGTGTTGTAGCTTGGAAACACGCGTTCATATGATGAAACGCTAATGTTTTGCGGCCCGGTAACATCAGTACATCTAAAAATACTGATTTACTTGATGCCGGGATAGCGCAGCCACGTTCGATCGATGGCAAGCAGCAGGTAGAACAGCGCTTCGGGAGCAGGATCAACATGCACGCACGTTTTCGACTGAACACATTGCGCTACGGACTAGCGCTGGCGTTCCCGGCGCTGGCCCACACCGCTTTTGCAGACGAACCCTACCCGGCACTGCCGCCGACACTGAGCTCGTCGGTCAAACCGAACGTGCTGCTGCACATCGACAACTCCGGCAGTATGGATGACCCGCCAAGCACGGGTGGCAGCAAGAAAAAGATGGACATCGCCAAAGAGGTCGCCAAGGACCTGATCGCGAAAAATCCCGATCTGCGCTGGGGTCTCTTTTCCTTCGATACCGGCAAGAACCAGATCGACAATGGCGGCATTCTCCAAGCGCCGGTCGGTTCGAGTACCTCGGTCTTGAACGCCGCCATCGACGCGCTGGATGCCGCAACCTGGACACCGCTCGGTGAAACCATGGTCGAAATCACCCGTTACTTCGGCGGGCAATCAAGCTATTACGGCAAAACCAAGAACACCTCCAGCGGCACCTACACCAGCCCGATCCAGTACCGGTGCCAGAAGAACTTCGCCATCGTCATCACCGATGGCGATTCGACCAAGGATGACTCATTGCCCGGTGTCGGCAAGTCGGTCATCAAATACACCAGCTATGACACTGCCAACACGGCAATCTCCAAAACATTCCAGATCTGCCAGAACAGCAGTACCCAATCATCGGTGACCTGCCCGGTCGTCCTGGAAGGGTCGAGCAACAGCAGTGACCCGTTCATGGACAAGAGCCAGACGACCTATCTCCGCTCGATCCGCGATGCCGCGATGTATGCCTACGATGCGGATTTTCGCGTTGGCGGTACCGATCTGGACGGCAAGAGTTTCGACGATCTGAAGTTCATCAAACAGAACCTGACCACCTATACCGTCGGCTTCAACGTCAACAATGCGGTGCTGAAGGCCACCGCCGCGGTCGGCCATGGCAAGTACTATACCGCCGACGACCAGACCCAGCTGACCACGGCCCTGACCAATGCCGTATCCGACATCGTTGCGTCGGTCTCGAATGCCGGCGGTGTTGCAACACAAAGCGAAACCCTCCGTGACGGCAACAAGGTCTTCCAGCCGGTCTTCAATCCCAAGGGCTGGTACGGCGAACTGCGCTGTTACAACCTCGATGGCTCCGGCAACTTCAACCCGAACACGTCACAATGCACGCCGAACGGCAAGGCGGTGATTCCGGCGGTCACCAGCCGCAAGCTGTATTCAGCATCGATCAGCAACGGTGCGACGACCTCGTTCGATTTCGGCGTCTCGCCGGCTACCGTCGTCGCCAACATGACCACCGCACAGCAGAACGCCCTGGGCGCCAATGCCACCGACCGGCAGAACGTCGTCCGTTTCCTGCGCGGCGAAACGGTCACCAACTACCGGACACGCAGCAACGGCCTACTTGGCGACATTGTCGACAGCCAGCCGGTGGTGATCAGCCGGCCGAGCGGCCAGACACCGGACACCGATTACGCCGCGTTCAAGACCGTCAATGCCGATCGCAACATGGTGTTCATCGGCGCCAACGACGGGATGCTGCACGGCTTCGGCATCGCCAACATGACCGAAATCATGGGTTTCATCCCGTCGGCGGTGTATCCGCACCTGCAGGCGCTGAGCAAGGCCGATTACGGCGAGCCGGGCGGCACGGCACACACCTATCACGTCAACGGCAGCATGCGCTGGGCCGACGTCAAACTGGGCGGCACCTGGAAAACGCTGCTGGTCGGCGGACTGGGCCAGGGTGGCCAGGGTTACTTCGCGATCGATGCCACCAGCAGCAGCAATTTCAGCAGCGCGGCCAATACGGTCAAGTGGGAATGGACCGACCAGAACAAGGCCGGCATGGGTTACAGCTTCGGTACGCCGCTGATCTACAACGTACGCACCTCGGCCACCACCGTGGTGCCGGCGGTGATCCTGAGCAACGGCTACGAAAGTGACTACGACGACGGCACCAAGGCCAGCAAGTCCTCGTCGCTGTACATCATCAACGCCAACACCGGGGCTTTGCTCAAGGAGATCGTCGTCACCGGCGGCGCGGGCCTGTCGTCGCCGGCGGGTGTCGATTTCGGTCAGGACGGCGTGCTCGACTACGTGTATGCCGGCGATGCCAACGGCAAACTGTGGCGCTTTGACCTGACCGCTGATACACCCGCCAATTTCAGCGTGACCACCAACCCGATCTTCGATGCCGGTCCGACCCATCCGATCGTGATGCGCCCTGCGGTCATGGCCATCAATCGTGCCGACAACACCTCGCTGGGCAACCTGATCCTGTTTGGCACCGGCCGGCTGCTGACCGAAGCCGACCGTACCGATACGACCACGCAGAGCCTGTATGGCGTTGTCGACTACATGGATGCAGCACCACGGACGATTCCACGCAACGAACTGCAGCAGCAAACCATCGAAGCCACCGCAACGGTCAGTGACAGCAGCAAGCGCGTCGGCAGTTACCGCAAGATGTCGACCAACCTGCTTGACCTGCAGTCCAGTACCAGCGGCGGTACTTTGCCCAAAGGCTGGTACATCGATCTTACGAATACCGAACGGCTGGTCACCTCGCCCATGCTCTACGACGACAAGGTCCTGTTCGGTACCGGCATCACCCAGTCGAGCGAAGCCTGCCTGCCCGGCGGCAAGGGCTGGATCATGGGCCTGAACCCGCTGACCGGGTCGGTCACCACCAAGAACAACGACAAGAATTTCGCACGAGCCTACAGCTTTGTCGACATCGTACCGGACCTGCGCTCGACCGTTGACGACAAGGTCACCTTCAGTACAGGCAGTGCCTACGCCAGCGGCTACGACAAAAGCGGGATTCCGACCGAACTGACCTATGTAGGCAGCGATGCCAAGCTGGTCACGCCGCCGGCGCAGCCCGGTGCATCCGATGTGCCGCTGGGACAGGTGATTGCCCAGCGCGAGGCCAATTCGATGGCGGTCTACATCGGTAACGCAAGGCCCGGTGTGTCGACCTTTGCGCCGATGACGCGTCCCGCTTCAACAGGCAAGGGTACGACGTACACCGGCACGATCGGCGACGACAAAGTCGACAAGGACACCCTGCTTGGCCCGGCCAGCGGTGCCAAGGTTGAAACGATGATCTGGCGGGAGATCAAATGATGCACAAGCATATCCACCCCAAACGCCAGACGGGCTCGTCGCTGCTCGAAGTGATGGTCAGCATCTCGATCCTCGGCATTCTGGCTGCGGTTGCCGTTCCCAGCATGGTCGACTGGGTCAAGGATGTCCGGCTGGCTTCGCAAAGCGACATGCTGGTCAGCGCACTCAACACCGCCAGACTGGAGGCAATCAAGCGGCGCAGCAACATGACGGTCTGTCCGAAGCCGACCGGGACGAGTGCCACCAGTTGCTCGACCTCGGTCACGGACTGGTCGTCCGGCTGGCTGGTCAACGACACCAGCAGCAAGGTCCTGGAATTTCTCGTTCAGCGCGGCATTACCGTCAGTACCGGCGGATCCGCCACCTCGGTGGTGTTCAACCCGACCTTGGGCAGTGCCCAGTCGGCGGCCACCTTTACGCTCTGCATCAGCGGCCACAAGCAGCACCAGGTTGCGGTTGCGTTGTCCGGCCGGGTGAGCAAAACCGTCACCACCACGGTCTGTTCATGATGTCCCGTCGGTTGCAGTGCGGCATTTCGCTGATTGAAGTGATGGTGTCGCTGGTGATTCTGGCGCTCGGCTTGCTCGGTTTGGCCGGACTGCATTCACGTTCGATGATCATGAGCCAGAGTGCCTACTACCGCGGCATTGCTGCCGATCTCAGCGCCGATCTCGCCGACCGGATTCGCGCCAACCGCACGCCGTATCTGGGCAGCGGCGACGATGGCGCGACCGCGCTGCCGCCGGATTTCTCCAGGTGCACGCAAAGCAGCAGTAACGCCGATCAGATCAGCTGCAATGCCCAAGATGCAAGCCGGCAGGCCTATCTGGTCGGCAGTGAAATGTCCGAATGGAACAACGCGCTGCGTACCCAGCTGCCGGGCGCCAGTTTTTCTCTGGTTCCGGCAAACAGCCAGTCCGCCGGCTTCCTGCGTTACACGCTGACCATCACTTGGGTGGACGATCGCAGCAAAGCCAGCAGTTCGGCCGATTACAACAGCAGTTATACGACGGTGATCGAATGAACGCCTCGCGCGGTTTCACCCTGATTGAACTGATGGTCACGATGGCGATTTCGCTGGTGGTACTGCTTGCCGTTTCCGAGTTGTACATGTCGACCAGGCAGGCATACCGGATCCAGAACATGCAGAACCACCTGTCCGAAGACGGTCGCTTTGCACTATCCATGCTGCAACGGGTGATCGGACAGGCAGGTTACCGTGCCGATCCGACTGCAGCGATGGCGACGGACAGGATCTCGGGCAATTCCAGCACTTCGGTGGCGATCAAGTTCACCGCAGACGGTACCAACCAGATCGATTGCGACGGCCGCGCAGCGGCTGCCGGTGCAACTACGCTGACTGTTGCGCTCAGTAGCGGCAAGTTGCAGTGCGGAAGCACGGATTGGGTTGCGCCGACCGGCAGTGGCGGCGGAAGCGAAGTTGCCGACTTCAAGCTTCAGTACGGCATCGATACCGTCGACGCCATACCGGCAACGCCGGCCGACTTCGGTTGCGGGGCCAATGTGGCAGGCGGTTTCAAAGAACGCGATTGCATTGCCAACAGCTATGTCAACACGCTGACCGGTACACAAACAGCCCTGCAAATCGTGGCTGTCCGGGCCTGCCTCGTCCTGCGCAGCGAAAAAACCGACAGCAGCATCAGCAAGCCCGCTACCGTTACCGATTGTGCGGGTCAGGCGATTTCGGGCTCGGATACCGACAGGAAGCTCTATCGCACGTTCCGAACAACGATCGTGCTCAGAAACCGCTAGGAACGCGAACCATGCCGAACCACAACCGGAATCAGCAGGGCTTCGTGCTCGTGGTTTCACTGATCCTGCTGGTCATCGTCACCATTCTGGTGGTCAACGCAATGCGGGTGACAACGATGAACGAAAAAATGGCCGGCAACTACATGGACCGCAACCGTGCCTATCAGGCCGCCGAGCAGGCGCTGCGCCAGGGTGAGTCGCTGTTGCAGAACAACGCCGAGACCTGCCTGAGCGGCTGCACTGGCAGCAACGTCAACGGCGTCGGTGCTGTTGCTTCGGGCAATGCCGTTCCAAGCACGTGGTCGGACAACGGGGCAAGCAACGCCAACGTGATTACCGGTCAGGCGACATCGGCCAAGTATCTGGTGAACCAGTTGAGTGATACCTTACGCCCTGTCGACAAATCAAGCTGCAAAGCTTACAGCATTATGGGCCGTGGTCAGGGTATCGATTCGCGTTCGGTCGTTATTTTGCAAACCATTGCCTATGTTTGCCCGGTTTCGTAAGGAAAATAACGTGCACAAATCAAATCGGGGTTTCACGTTAATTGAACTGATTATTACTGTTGCAATTATCGGCATTCTGGCTGCCATTGCCTTGCCAAACTATACACAATATGTTGTCAGGACACGTCGTGTTGACGTTCAGCGCCAGATGGTCGAACAGGCACAGGCCATGGAGCGCTATTTCAGTACCAATGGTCGCTATACCACGACCGCTGCAGGAACGACCTGTGGCGTTACCGATCCTACCAGTACGTATTATTCCATTGTGACAACCTGTGCCAGCGCGAATGCGTTTTCGATTACCGCATCACCGACAACAGGAAAATCCCAGGCCGGAGATGGTGATCAGGTTCTGGACAATACTGGAGCTAGAACGGGAAAATGGACAAACTAAGTTATTGAAATACAAATAAAAAAACCGGCACTTGGCCGGTTTTTTCGTTTACAAATCAGCTTTTCAGTGCACCCTGAATCAGCTGATTGAGCTCGTTCATGTCTGGAATGCCCACATACTGCTTGAGAATCTTACCGTTCTTGTCGAGCAGGAAACTGGTCGGCGTCAATGCAACATCACCGAACGACTTGGCCAGACTGCCATCCTTGTCATGACTGACGATGAACGGCAATTCCGTTCGTTGACGATAATTCTGGATGTATTCCGGAATATCGTAACTCATCGCAATGGCCAGTGTTTTGTAGCCAGCCGGGCCGTATTTCTGCTGCAATTTGATCAGTTCGGGCATTTCCTGCATGCATCCGCTGCAGCTTGTCGCCCAGAAATTGACCAGCACGACCTGGCCGCGCATCGCCTGAAGCGAGCTTGTCTTTCCTTCAATCGTTGAAAAACTGACTTCAGGTGCGGATTTTTTACCGAATCCTGTGTAAGTAATAATCAGGATCGCAGCCAGTACTACACCGATTCCCAAGTAACGCGTCTTCATTCCCGTTCCCGTACCTCGTTCATGCGCCGCAAGTGTACTGCAGCACTGCGCGATACGATCTTAGCTTGATGTAAATAGAAGCATATATAAGAGTAGAAATAAGGCCCGTCCAAAGCTGTGGATAAACCCGATTCACTTGCATGTTCAAGGACTTGCCGTTGATCTTCCGTCGGTAGAACCCGCCATGGGGGATGTGGACAAGTGGTGGAGCTTTCAGGCGGCAAACAGGAAACGGCGCTTGTTCACAGGTATGGCTCCGGTTGCTCACAAGCCAAGTTGTTGATTTCATTATGCCTTTGTGAACAAGCGTATAATCCGCGGCTTTTGAGCTTCAGGAGGGGTCATGGCGATCCAGTGGTTTCCCGGTCATATGAACGCGGCGCGCAAGCAGGTTGCCGAAACCATGGCCAAGGTCGACGTGGTGATCGAGATTGTCGATGCACGTCTGCCGTTCTCGAGCAGCAACCCGATGATCGAACAGTTGCGCCATCACCGGAACCGTCCGGCGCTGACCATCCTGAACAAGGCGGATCTGGCCGATCCCAGGCTCAACCGCGTCTGGCTGGACTGGTTCAATGCCCAGCCCAATCGTGCCGCCATGCTGCTGGGACTCGACAACAAGGCCAACGAAGCCAGACAGATCCCGCAGCGCTGTCTGAAGCTGGCGCCGCATCGCACCGGTGAAACCAAACCGCTGCGGGCGATGATTCTGGGCATCCCCAACGTCGGCAAGTCGACGCTGGTCAATCTGCTGATGAGTCGGAAGATCGCCAATGTGGCCGATACGCCGGGGGTGACCAAGAGTCAGCAACGGGTCGAACTCAGCGGCGGCATGATCCTTTACGACACGCCGGGGTTGTTGTGGCCCAAGATCGAGCACGACGTGTGGGGTTACCGGCTGGCGATGGCCGGATCGGTGGGCAGGAACGCCTACAACGACGAAGACGTGGCCTGGTTTGCTCTCGATGCCCTTCGCCAGCGCTATCCCGCTTATCTGCAGGCCCGTTACAAGCTGAAATCGCTTGATGGTGGCGTCGAAGAACTGCTCGAACGCATCGGTCGTCAACGCGGAGCGGTGCTCTCCGGCAATCGGGTTGACACGCAGAAGACAGCCGAACTGCTGCTGACCGAGTTTCGCAGTGCGACGATCGGCAGAATGACGCTGGAAACACCGGATGACATGCTTCGGGAACAGGCGGAAGCGGCTGAAATGCAGCGTGTGGAAGCGGAAGCGTCTTTAACTGATTCAGTTGAAAAGAGAATACAAGAGTAGAAACAAGGGATGCCCGATCCTGTGGATAAGTGCTTTTTCTCCTTTTGATTCATCTCCTTGGCGTTGTTCCGGTCTTGTGTCGTACTGGTATCGGGTGTTGTGGACGATTTGGTGGTGATTTTGCCGATTGCCCGCTTTATGGCCTTGTCCACAGTTGCCTCGCTGGCTTGTTCATCATTCAGGTCATTGATTTGAAAGCATTTCCTGTTTTTGCTGTGGGTACGTCTGCTCTGGGTGTGCTGCTGCTGGCCTTGGCGGTCAGCGCAAATGCAGCCATCGAGGTCCGTGATGATCTGGGCGAGTCGGTCCGTTTGTCGCAAGCAGCCCGACGTGTCGTCACCCTGGCGCCCAGCACAACGGAACTCGTCGCCGAACTGGCACCGCAGGCGCTGGTGGGTGTCGACAGTGCCAGCGACTATCCGGCGTCGGTGGGTACGCTGCCGCGGGTGGGTCGCTACGACGGTGCCAACGTCGAAGCCGTGCTTGCGCTCAGGCCGGATCTTGTTGTGGCCTGGTCGGGCGAGGCGATGGCGCGCAGCCTGGCGCAACTCAAGGCACAGGGTGTTGCCGTGTTCGTCAGCCGGCCCGGCAATCCGGACGAGGTCGCCGACAATCTGCGCCGGCTGGGCAAGCTGCTGGGTCGCTCGAGCCGGGCGGAGGCGCGGGCTGCGCAACTGCAAAGCCGCTATGTCGCGCTCAAGGCAACGTATCGGGGACGGCTGCGGGTGCCGGTGATGCTCGAAATCAGCCGCCGGCCATTGATGACCGTGTCGAACCAGGATTTCCTCGGCAGGGCGATCGGTGACTGCGGCGGCATCAACGTGTTCGGCGATGTCGTGGCGCCCTACCCGCTCGTCAGTGTCGAATCGGTGCTGGCCAGAGCGCCGGCGCTGATCATCAGTACGGCAGCGGATCCTGACTGGCAGCACTGGACGCGTTACCCGGGCCTGCCGGCCGTCATCCATGGCCAGCTCAAGATTCTCGACGATGACCGTTTGTTGCGACCCGGTCCGCGTCTGGTTGATGGTGTGGCTGCGTTGTGTGCGGTCATCGAGGCAGCGCGGCCTGCCGGGAAATGACATAGAATCGCTGCAGATTCCCACAAGCCGATTGCCATGGATGCCGAATTCGCCAGTCTCGAAGACAAGCTGGGCCAACTGGTCAGCCTTTGCCAGGCGCTGCGCAGCGAAAACCGCCAGTTGCGCCAGCAGGTGCTTGGCCTGCAGCAGGACAACCAGCAGTTGCAGACCAAGGTCGACGGTGCGCGCAATCGCGTTGCCGCCATACTGAGCAAACTGCCCGAGGACGAACAATGAACGCGACCCGTCAGCTCGACATCGTCGTCATGGGGCGGGAATTCCGTGTTGCCTGCCCGGCCGACGAGGAGGAAACGCTCAAGCAGGCCGTGGCACTGCTCGAGTCGAAAATGCTCGAGATCCGTGGCGGCGGCAAGGTGGTCGGCATCGAGAAGATCGCCATCATGGCCGCGCTCAATCTGGCCCATGAATACCTGCACGTGCAGGCCGGCGGTTTTGACATTGGCGCTTACCAGCGTAAAATCACAGCCATGAATTCGGCGATCGACGCGGTGCTGCAAGATCAGACGGCCTTGTTCTAGATCAAGATGCACCGGACGTTGGCGGCTACAGTGGTAGTCAAAGACGCAGTCGGTCTCACCCTTCGCTTTCCTGCGGTGTTCGTTTCGGTCCAGATTCTTTGAACCGATAAGCTGTTACCCGGTCGCCAGCTTTTAAGGTGTGCCTGTTGCGAGTGTTCCCTGTACTCCGGTACTTGCCGAACGCACCTGATGGTACCCGGCCGGTGGCCCCTTGAACCTGTGGGTTCAAGATGCGGACCGAAACGGCACTCGCGGGAAGCCCTTCTCCTAGGCTGACGTGTTCCACGTTGACCCTTCCTCCCCCCAGGACAAAGCCCGCTGGCGCAAGGAACTGCGCCAGCGCCGTGCTGCGTTGAACCCCGCGCAACGTCACGCTGCGGCACGACAGATCGCGGTCTGGGCGGGCGCGGCCGGCCTGCTTCGGCGCGGCCGCCGCCTTGCCGCCTACATGCCGACCGGCAGCGAATGCTCGACCTGGCCGCTGATGCTCGCCGCGCAGCACCACGGATGCCGCGTCTATCTGCCGATCGTGCCGCGACGCGGCCGCAAGCTGTCGTTCGTGCGGTTCGACGAACATGCGGTCTGGCAACTCGGCGCCTACGACATTCCCGAACCGCTGCACGCCGAACATTGCGGTGCACGAGCGCTGGACGTGGTCTTCGTCCCGCTGGTCGGGGTCGATGCGCAATTGCGCCGGCTCGGTCAGGGCGGCGGCTACTACGACACCACCTTCCACTTCCGCCGTGTGCGCCGGCACTGGCGCCGGCCACTGCTCGTCGGCCTCGCCTTCGATTGTCAGCGTGTCGATACCTTGCCGGCCGATCGCTGGGACCTCAACCTCGACCTGCTGATCACCGAAACGGGCATCCACCGCCGCCCGGTTTGAGCGCTTGCTAAACCGTTTTGGCATTGCCAATAAGGTGAAAACCGACTTAGATCAAACATCTGCACGGTTTTAGACTCGGCAAGCGCAAAATTTCACACGTTGGAAACGGACTCGCACTCTAGAATCAGGGGCGAATGACATAATCCGTTGGCATAAGCGGCCCACGCGATCCAAAAACACAAATCCGTTGAAAATCAACAAGAGGTTGTCGATATGACTGCATCCCATCGCCTTGAGCTTCTCGCGCCGCTGAGCGGCCTGCTGGTCCCGATCGAACAAGTACCCGATCCGGTATTTGCCCAAAAAATGGTCGGCGATGGCGTGTCGATCGACCCGACCTCGAACGTGCTGCTTTCGCCGGTGGCCGGCAAGATCACCCAGCTGCACTCGGCCCGTCATGCCGTGACCATCACGACGGCCGACGGCATCGAAGTGCTGATCCATATCGGTCTCGATACCGTGATGCTCAAGGGCGAGGGTTTCAGCGCCAAGGTCAAGGAAGGTGATACCGTCACCGCCGGCCAGCCGCTGATCGAGTTCGACGGTGATGCGGTCAGCCGCAAGGCCCGCAGCCTGCTGACCCAGATCGTCATCACCAACAGCGACCGCGTCGCCAAATTCGTGCCGGCAAACGGTTTCGTCCGTGCCGGTCAGAACGTTGCGCTGACACTGGAGCTTGCCGGTGCTGCCACCGCGGCTGCGGTCACCGCGGCACCGAGCGCCGATGTCCTGTCCGAACCGGTTCGCGTCCCGAACCCGACCGGCCTGCACGCCCGCCCTGCCGCCGTCGTCGCCAATCTGTCCAAGACCTTCACTTCGACGGTCAAGCTCGTTCGCGGCGATGAAAACGCCAACGCCAAGTCGGTTGTCGCCATCATGGGCCTCGAAGTCCAGTACGGCGACGAAATCCGCGTCAAGGCGGCCGGCCCCGATGCGGCGGCTGCGGCCAAGGCGGTGGCCGACATGATCGTCCAGGGCTCGGGCGAGGAAGTCGGTGGTCTGATCTCGCCGGCCGCACAGAAGCACCTCGCCAAGACCAAGCGCGCCGTTGCGCCGGCCAAGCCGAAGTCGGGCGATCCGAACGTGCTGCTGGGGGTGTCGGCTTCGCCGGGTCTGGCCGTCGGCCAGATCTACCAGGTGCGCCAGGAAGCGATCGAAGTTGCCGAACAGGGCCGCGATGCCCAGTTCGAACGCAGCAAGCTCGACGCCGCGCTCAAGGAAGCACGCAACCAGCTCGAAGCACTCAAGAGCGAAATTTCCGATGCCTCGAAGGCCGAGATCTTCAACGCGCACCAGGAACTGCTCGAGGATCCGGACCTGCTCGACATCGCCATCAACGGCATCAGCAGCGGCAAGAGTGCCGGTTTTGCGTGGAAAGCGGCGTTTTCGACCTATGCCGACAAGCTTGCCGCGCTGAAGAACGAAGTGCTGGCCGGTCGTGCCAACGACATCCGCGACGTCGGCCGTCGCGTGCTGCGCATCATTGCCGGCGTCAAGGAAGCCGAACTGGCGCTGCCGGAAAACGCCATCCTGATCGCCGAGGATCTGACCCCGTCGGATACCGCGAGCTTCGACCGTGAAAAGGTCCTCGGCTTCGCCACCGTCGGTGGCGGCGCAACCAGCCACGTTGCGATCCTGGCCCGCTCGCTGAATATTCCGGCAATCTGCGGCATCGACGAGGATGCACTGCTAATCGCCAACGGCACCGCCGTGATCCTCGACGGCAGCAAGGGTTCGCTGCGCAAGAACCCGTCGGACGCCGAAGTGGCGCAGATCCGCGAAGCGCAGGTCAAGCTGGCCAAGCAGCGCGCCGAAGAGCTGGCTGCCGCGCACGAAGCGCCGGTCACCACCGACGGCCACCACGTTGAAGTGGTCGCCAACATCGGCGGCCTCGACGAAGCCAAGCAGGGCGTCGAACTCGGCGGCGAAGGCGTCGGCCTGCTGCGCAGCGAATTCCTCTACCTCGACCGCGCCGATGCGCCGACCGAGGAAGAACAGACCCAGATCTACAGCGACATCGCCAAGGTGCTCGGCAACGAACGCACCTTCGTCGTGCGCACGCTCGACGTCGGTGGCGACAAGCCGCTGCCGTACCTGCCGATGCCGGCCGAGGAAAACCCCTTCCTCGGCGTGCGTGGCGTGCGCCTGTGTCTGGCCGAGCCGGAAATGTTCCGCGTGCAGATCCGTTCGGTACTGCGTGCTGCGCCGTTCTCCAAACTGCACATCATGTTCCCGATGATCGCGACGCTCGACGAGCTGCGCGCCGCCAAGGCCATCGTGGCCGAGGAAAAGGCCGCGCTGAACATCAGCGCCGAGGTCAAGGTCGGCATCATGGTCGAAGTGCCGTCGACTGCCGTGATGGCCGAGCACTTTGCCAAGGAAGCCGATTTCTTCTCGATCGGTACCAACGACCTGACCCAGTACACGCTGGCGATGGATCGCGGTCATCCGAAACTCGCCAAGCAGGCGGACGCGCTGAACCCGGGCGTGCTGCGCCTGATCGCGCTGACCGTCAAGGGTGCACATGCCCAAGGCAAGTGGGTCGGCGTTTGCGGCGGCATTGCTTCCGATCCGCAGGCCGTGCCGCTGCTGATCGGCATTGGCGTCGACGAGCTGTCGGTCAGCGTACCGGCGATTCCGGCGATCAAGGCCATGGTGCGTCGCCTGTCGAAGGCCGACTGTCAGAAACTGGCGGCCGAAGTGCTGCAGCTCGGTACGGCCAGCGAAGTGCGCGAGCGCCTCGGCAAGGCCGCCGGCTAAATCCAACAGTTCCCCCGCGCGGCCGCTACACCCGCGCGGGCCTGTCGTCCGCAGTTGCCGCGGATGCAAGAAAGGTGCCGCATACAGCGGCACCGTGTATAAAAAAACAAGCCCCCAGCACACGCTGTCGGGGTTCCGAACGCACTCGCATAGGAGTGAGCAAAACATGATCAATGCCGCATTTGCCTTTCTGCAAAAGATCGGCAAGGCGCTGATGCTGCCGGTAGCCGTGCTACCCGTGGCCGGCCTCTTGCTGGGTATCGGCAGTTCCAACTTTTCCTTCATCCCCGACATCGTCAACCAGATCATGGCGCAGGGCGGTGGGGCGATCTTCGGCAACCTGCCGATCATCTTCGCCGTCGGCGTCGCGCTCGGCCTGACCGAGAACGACGGCGTGTCCGCTGTGGCGGCCGTCGTCGGCTTTGTCGTGATGATCGCGACGCTCGGCGTGATGGCGAGCTACTTCGGCATCACCCCGGCGACCGTGATGGGCATGAAGTCGATGGAAACCGGCGTGTTCGGCGGCATCATCATCGGTGCGGTTGCGGGCGGGCTGTTCAACAAGTACTACCGGATCGAACTGCCGGCGTACCTGGGCTTCTTTGCCGGCAAGCGTTTCGTGCCGATTGTTACCGGTATCGCTGCCATCGTGGTGGGCGTGATCCTGTCGATCATCTGGCCGCCGATCCAGCACGGCATCGACGTGTTCTCGCACTGGGCTGCGGCGGGTGACCCGCGTTCGGCCGCCACCGTCTATGGCGTGGTTGAGCGCATTCTGGTGCCGTTCGGTCTGCACCACATCTGGAACGTGCCGTTCTTCTTCGAAATCGGCTCGTTTACCGACGCGGCGGGCAAGGTCGTCCACGGCGACATCAACCGCTTCTTCGCCGGTGATCCGACCGCGGGCATCCTGTCGGGCGCATTCTTCTTCAAGATGTTCGGCCTGCCGGGTGCGGCCATCGCGATCTGGCACACGGCCAAGCCGGAAAACAAGGTCAAGGTCGGCGGCATGATGGTTGCCGCTGCGCTGACCTCGTTCCTGACCGGGATCACCGAACCGATCGAGTTCTCCTTCCTGTTCGTCGCACCGCAGCTGTACGTGATCCACGCGCTGCTGGTCGGTACCGCGCAGTTCATCGCCAACACGCTGAACATGCACATGGGCTTCACGTTCTCGCAGGGCGGCATCGACTTCCTGCTGTTCAACGCCTTCGGCAAGTACGCGCAGAACTGGTGGTGGACGCTGATCCTCGGCCCGATCTACTTCGTCATCTACTACGCGGTGTTCCGCTTCTTCATCACCAAGTTCAACCTCAAGACCCCGGGGCGCGAGGACGAGGAAGTGGCCGATGCCGGCGTGGCCGGCGATGACCGCTCGGGCATGTCGCAACAGCTGGTGCTGGCCTTCGGTGGCCGCAAGAACATCCAGTCGCTCGACGCCTGCATCACCCGTCTGCGCATTTCGGTGGCCGATCCGGCCCGTGT
Organism: Jeongeupia chitinilytica; assembly: GCF_014652315.1. GTDB lineage: Bacteria > Pseudomonadota > Gammaproteobacteria > Burkholderiales > Chitinibacteraceae > Jeongeupia > Jeongeupia chitinilytica. Next base: position 182,152 of record NZ_BMYO01000006.1, read on the forward strand.
CGACCAGGCCAAGCTGAAGGCACTCGGTGCCGCCGGTGTCATGCAGGTTGGCAACAACATGCAGGCGATCTTCGGCACCCGTTCGGAAAACCTCAAGACCGACATGCAGGTCTATCTGAAGACTGCCGGCGCCGAAGCCGACGGTCCTGCGATTGCGCCAGCCGGGACAGCCGCGGCGGCCCCTGCAGCAGCTGCTGCTGCCCCGGTCAGCGATGCCACGCGCCAGAAGGCAGCAACCGTCCTCAAGCTGCTGGGTGGCAAGGCCAACCTGCACGAGGTCGAGGCCGTGGCGGTGACGCGCGTGCGCGTCACGCTGAAGGATCTGGCATTGCTGCAGCAGGCCGAGCTGGAAAAAGCCGGCATTGCGGTGATGCCGGTCAGCGACAAGGTCGTGCACGTGATCATCGGCAACGATGCCGAAGATCTGGCCAAGTTGCTGAAGTAAACCGCAGCTCCGGTCCGCAAAACGGCGTGCTTTCGGGCACGCCGTTTTGCATTCCGCGGCGCGGATGTCAGGTGCGGTCACCTCGTACTGAAGCGGCGACTGGGTTACGCTGGCACCTTGCCGATTGAGGGAGAGGCCGATGAACAAGCCGATCGTGATCCAGGGGGCGATGCAGGTCGAGATCGCATCACTGGTTGCGCAACTGGACGAGGTAGTCGTCGAAACCGCCGGAGGCTGGACGTTCTGGTCGGGCCTGTTGGGCGGGGTTCCGGTGGTCATCAGCCGGACCGGCATGGGCATGAGCAATGCTGCCGCTGCGACGGCGCTGGCGATCGAACGCTATGCGCCGGCGGCGGTGATCAATCAGGGCACTGCGGGCGGGCACGATCCGGCTTTGCAGCCGAACGATCTGGTGCTTGGCACGCGGGTCATCCATCTCGGCGCGTTCCAGAGTCCCTTCCGCGACGCCGGCGCCGGCAGCGATACGCTGGCCTGGCGGCCGCTCGACCTGATGGACCAGAGCGAAAGTGCCGAATTCACCATGCCGGTGCCCATGTCGTTCGACGCCGATCCGGCGCTGTTGGCCCTGGCGCGCGAGGTCGGCTACCGCGCCGGCCGCGTTGTCGACGGCGTGATCGGTTCATCCGACGTCTGGAACAACGAACTCGACCGCATCGCGCACTTCCACGCCCGCTACGGCACCCTGGTCGAGGAAATGGAGGCGGCGTCGGTTGCCTTGGTCTGCGGCCAGTACGGGCTGCCCTTTCTGGGCGTGCGCGTCGTTTCGAACAACATCGTCAACGGTGCGGCGCACGACGTGAGCACGGCCAACGCCTGCCAGGCCTTCGTCACTGCGCTGCTGTCGCGATACCAGTCACCCGTTGCAGCACTGTTGCGTCCGCCGTTGTCCGCCGAGGAACAGGCATGAAGCTCACGATTTACCACAATCCGCGCTGCAGCAAGTCGCGCGAGACGCTGGCCTTGCTGCGCGAACGCGGTCTGGAGCCCGAGGTCGTTGAATACCTGAACACGCCGCCCGATGCCGAAATGCTGCGGCATCTGCTGTCGCTGCTCGGTCTTGTGCCGCGTGCGCTGATGCGCAGCAAGGAAGCCGAGTATGCCGAGCTCGGCCTTGATGACCCGGCGCTCGACGACGCGGCACTGATTGCCGCGATGGTGGCGAGGCCGAAACTGATCGAGCGGCCCATCGTCGTTGTCGACAACACGCGCGCGGCGATCGGCCGGCCACCGGAGTCGGTGCTGAAGCTGCTCGGGTAAGGACGGTATTCGGTGGACCGGAATGCCGCGGCAGGCAGCAAGGGACGGCCGGCGGGTCTAAGTTGAGAGTTCACCTGCACAAGGAGGACAGCGCGATGAAGTTGTGGAGTGATTCCTTTCATGACGGTAGCCCGATTCCGGGCGAGTTCGCCTTTGCGATCGCTGATACGGCCAACCACGTCGCACTGTCGGCCAACCGCAATCCGCAGCTGGCGTGGCGTGACGCTCCGGTTGGCACGAAGTCGTTCGTGCTGCTGGTCCACGACCCGGACGTGCCGAGCCGCGGGGACGACGTGAACCGGGACGACCGGGAAGTGCCCGCCGTCTTGCCGCGCGTCGACTTTTTTCACTGGGTGCTGATCGAGATTCCGGCTTCGGTGCGTGCGATTGCTGCCGGCGAGCACGCCGATGGCGTCCAGGTGCGCGGCAAGCCGGGGCCGGCGGCACTGCACGGCTTCCGTCACGGCATCAACGATTTCACCGGCTGGTTCGCCGGCGACAAGGCGATGGCCGGCAACTACTTCGGTTACGACGGCCCCTGCCCGCCGTGGAACGATGCGCTGACGCACCGTTATGTGTTCACGCTGTACGCGCTCGATCTTGAACGCCTTCCTGTCGACGGCGCGTTCACCGGCGCCGACGTACGCGCTGCCATCGCCGGTCATGTGCTGGGCGAAGCCAGGATGACCGGTACCTACACGCTCAATCCGCGCCTGCGCGCGCTCGACGGCCACGCCAACGGCGAATTCCATCAGGTTTCGTGCGAGGCGCTGGACTACCTCGAAATCGCCTGCATGGGACGCTACAAGCTGCACCTCGAACTCGTCGGCGGCGAAACGGCAATCGGGCTGGCACAGGACATCCGCGACCACGGCCATGCCGAATATCTGGTGCTGGCAACGCATGCCGGCGAGGTCGAGGTCCGCTTCGATCACATCCGTGCGCTGACGCCGCTGACCCCCGGTGCGCGTTTCGGCCACGTGGCGCTGCGCTGAAACAGATCGGCGTCGCATTCGCGACGCCGATCTGTTGTCCCTAACCGGTTACGTCAAAAGCGCCGGATCATTCCCGCCTGACCGGCAAGGCCGCTGCCAGCCAGCGACGGCCGCGGTGCCGCCGTATCGACGGTGACGGGCTTGCCGGCCTGTTGCGGCAGTACGTGGCCGTAGACCGGTGCCACCGGGCTGTCGTAGACCGTTTCGCCGTCGGTACGGATCTGGATCTGCTCGAGACCGGTCCGGGTAATCGTGGTGACTTCATGGCTGCCGGCCGACAGCGGCGAGAACGTCAACAGCATGTCGCGACTCAGCAGGCCGACCTTCTTGCCGATGCTTTCCTCCGCATTGTCGCGGTACAGCACGGTCGTCCATTGCCGTTTGGCGACGTTCGGCACGTGCCTGCCGGAGAACAGATCGCCGAGGTACTGCAACGGTGTACGGCTGCGTTCGGTCAGTGACTGCACCTGCCACTGCAGGTCGGAACCGTAGAGGAACAGGTCCAGTCGGTCGCGTTCCGCCGTGGTGTTCCAGTCGAACACGCAACCGATGGCCTTGATGTAACCGGGTTCGCCGGGGCGTTGCGACGGTGCACGGATCGTTGCGGCGATGTTGGCGCGGATCGGCAGCGTGCCGGACGGCAGGTAGAGCTCGCCATCGACTTCGACACCGTTGCGGACGTCATCGGGCAACTGTGCGTACAGCCGGAAACCCGACGACGAGATGTCGTCGACCGTCCCGTAAGTCGTTGTCCCGCCGGGAAAGCGCAGACGTGCCGGCAGCGGAATCGGGAAGCGGTACTCGTTGCGGCGGCTCTGGCTGCTGGCACGGGTGAACAGCAGCATCAGCAGTGCCAGCGTGCTGTTGACCAGCGCCCAGATCGAGTTGGCAATCAGCCCGTCGAGCGGCAGCTTGCCGAAGTAGCCGTACATCATCAGGCCGACCGGAATGGCAAGTGCCGACAGCAGCAGGATCAGGAACTGCGGCATCACGAAACGCCGGTAACTGCTGCCGGTCACCGACTTGCTGGTGACCCTGAACTTGAGTTTGCCGCGGAACATTGCCAGCGTGGCCCAGGCGAAGGCCCAGAAACGTGCGAAGTTGTACTGCTCTATCATCAGCGTCCGGCCGTAACCGCGGCTGATTTCCTCGTACATGAAGAAGGTCAGCAGGATGTAGGGAATGAAGCGGATCAGGAAGCCTTCGCTGAAGGTCGAGATCGGCGACAGCCCGGTGGTCAGCACGACGATCGGTGCGAGGTAGAAGAAGCCTTTCTGCCAGCCGTCGAAGTAGGTGCTCATCGAGGCGAGGTAGTTGATCCGCTGTGCCAAAGTCAGGCCACGGGCGAACACCACACCTTCACGCCGCCAGATCTGCATCGCGCCCTGACCCCAGCGGATGCGCTGCTTGATGAAGGGGACAACCGACGCCGGGGCAATGCCGAAGGCCAGCGAATGGGGGTGATAGACCGATTCGAAACCGGCCTTGTGCAGTTTCAGCGAGGTGTGCAGGTCCTCGGTGACCGTGCCGGTGGCAAAGCCGCCGATGGTGTCGAGCGATGCGCGCCGCAGGATCGCGCAGCTGCCGCAAAAGAAGGCTGCGTTCCAGTAATCCTTGCCGCGCTGGATCACGCGGAAGAACAGCGACTGTTCGGTCCACACCGTGGCCTGCTTGTTCTTGCGGTGCTGGTAGGAGTCGAGGTTGAAGAAGTCCTGCGGTGTCTGGACGAACGAGACTTTCGGGTCGTTGAAGTAGCCGAGCGTTTCCACCAGAAAACGCCGCGCCGGCGCGTGGTCGGCATCGAAAACGGCCACGAAATCGGCCTGGCTCAGCGCCAGACCCGCGTTGAGGTTGCCGGCCTTGGCATGCTCGTTGTTGTCGCGCGCGTGGTAGTTGCAGCCGAGTTCGGCGGCCAGCCTGGCCATTTCCGGCCGGTTGCCGTCGTCGAGCAGCCAGACCTTGTGCGGGTATTCCATCTCGATCGCGGCCAGCAGCGTACGCCGGACCAGATCGACCGGCTCGTTCAGCGACGGCACGAACACGTCGACGCTCAGTCCCGGCGGTGCCGCCGGCATGTCGCGTTCCGCCAGTCGCCAGGTCATGAACAGGTGCAGCAGCGCGGTGAAGAACCCGTACAGCTCGGCAACGTAGAGCAGCACCGAGAAAATGGGCGCCTGGGGGTTGAAGACGGTAGGTCGCCAGCTGAAGTAAATTACGGCGACGATCAGATAGACGATGACGACGAGTATTTGCGACGGGCGCAGTTGCTCGTACCGGATGCCGGTGGCTTTGCTCATGATACGGCTCTCCTGCTCGGACCCGTGCCGCTGCGCCTGCTGTCCGATGACCGCGGCGGGTCGTTATTTCGGGCGCTGCTGCCAAGGCAGTGCCGGGGCGGACTCTTCTTGCTTGTAAGATTACGCTAGCATCCGTGCAGCCGCTTTGTGCAGCAAACGACAGTCGGCAAGCGTCCGATGCCATTCGGCGATCGTTTTCGGGCGAACGGCAGGCCGTTCCGCAGGTGCGCGCGGACCGTTCCGGTTCTACACTCGTGAACCGTTCATCCATGGAGCCCGCCCCCGTGATCACCCAGAGCCACTTCGTCGACCTGCCGACCGCAACCGGCAGCATGCGTACCTATGTCCACCGTCCGTCCGGTGACGGCCAGTATCCGGCGGTGCTGTTTTACTCGGAGATTTTCCAGCAGACCGGGCCGATCGAACGTGCGGCGCGGCTGCTCGCCGGGCACGGCTATGCGGTGCTGGTGCCCGAGGTGTTCCACGAACTGAATCCGGCCGGCACGGTGCTGGCATACGATGACGCCGGCCGCGACAAGGGCAACGCCGACAAGGCGGCCAAGCCGGCGGAAAGCTATGACAGCGACAACCGGGCGATGATCGACTGGCTGGCGGCACAGCCGTGGTACGACGGCCATGTGGGTGCGATGGGCTTCTGCATCGGCGGCCATCTGGCCTTTCGCGCCGCGCTGCAGCCCGAGATCGCCGCGACCGCGTGTTTCTACGCGACCGACCTGCATTCGAACACGATCCCGAACGGTCCGGGCCAGCACAGCATGGACCGGCTGGCCGAGATCAGGGGCGAGCTCCTGATGATCTGGGGCAAGCAGGATCCGCACATCCCGGCGGCCGGGCGTGCGCAGGTCTATCAGAAGCTGGCCGATGCCGGCCTCGACTTCACCTGGCACGAGTTCAACGGTCAGCATGCCTTCATGCGCGACGAAGGCGAACGCTACGATGCGCAGCTGGCGCTGACCGGTTACCGGCTGGCGCTGGACCTGTTCGGCCGCGTGTTGCGCTGAGGGCGGCGGCGACGCGGCTAGTTGATCGACAACGCCGCGTCGACGACGAAATCCTGGCCGGTGCAGCCGCGGCTGGCGCGCGAGGCGAGGAACAGCGCCATGTGCGCGCAGTCGCTGGCGTCCAGACGGAACTTCAGCGCCTGCTGGTCGAGAAAGCGCTGTTCCATTTCCGGCGTGCCGGCTTCCTGCCACATCCGCACCTGCTTGTCGGTGCGGATCGCGCCGGGGACGATGCTGTTGACGCGGATGCCGGCCGGGCCGAGATCCTTGGCCAGCGTGCGGGTCAGGCCGTGGATCGCCGCCTTGGCGGTGGTGTAGGCCAGCATGGTCGGGTTGCCGCGCATCCAGGCAATCGAACCCATGTTGATGATCGCACCGCTGCCGCGGGCGCGCATGCCGGCGGCAACGGCCTGGATTGCGAAGACGTGGTGGCGCAGATTGGTCGCCAGCGCGTCGTCCCAGTAGTCGACGGTCAGGCCGTCCAGCGTGTGGCGGTCGTCGCGGGCGGCGTTGTTGACCAGCACGTCGATGCCGTGCCAGATCGATTCGACTTCGTGGATCGCCGCCTGCAGTGCGGCAATGTCGCGCACGTCGCAATGCAGGTAGTGCATCGGTGCATCCGGGTGACGGGCCAGCAGCATTTGCGCGGCCACGTCGTCGACATCCAGAAACGCGACCTTGGCACCCTGGGCCAGAAAGGCCTCGACCAAGGCTTCGCCGATGCCGGACGCACCGCCGCTGACCAGCACGCGCTGGCCGGCAAGGTCGTCGTAGTGGACTTCGGTAAAACTGAGTGGTGCGGACATCGTGATCCCCAAGGCGACACTGCCGCCCATTTAGCCTTCGAACCGGCCGGGCGACCATGTAGAAATGTCAATTTTCGGCGAGGTTTTGCAACCGTCCATCGCGTGAAGTCATTACAGAGGTGGCGGGCACGAATGGACTAAACTCGCAGGGCTATGCCCATGGAGTTGAAGATGTCCGAATCCGCCCGCGCCGACTGGCTGCGCCGCCTGCCCAAGACCGAATTGCACCTGCACATCGAGGGTACGCTCGAACCCGAGCTGATGTTCGCGCTGGCGCTGCGCAACGGTGTGACCCTGCCTTACCCGGACGTCGACGCGCTGCGCGCCGCCTACGATTTCCACAACCTGCAGTCCTTCCTCGACCTGTACTACGCCGGTGCCGGCGTGCTGCTGACCGAGGCCGATTTCTACGACCTGACCTGGGCCTACCTCGAGCGTGCGCACGCCGATCGTGTCGTCCATGTCGAGATCTTCTTCGATCCGCAAACGCACACCGAGCGTGGCGTGCCGTTCGAAACCGCGCTAGCCGGCATCCGCCGCGCGCTGGTCGACGGCGAGGCGAAGCTCGGCATCGGCTTCAGGCTGATCCTGTGCTTCCTGCGCCACCTGTCCGAAGACGCCGGCTTTGCCGCGCTCGAGCAGGCGCTGCCTTTCCTGTCGCAGATCGATGGTGTCGGCCTCGATTCGAGCGAGCACGGCCACCCGCCGGAGAAGTTCGCGCGGTTGTTTGCCCGCTGCAAGGCGCTCGGCCTCGCGCGTGTCGCCCACGCCGGCGAGGAAGGCCCGGCCGACTACGTCTGGCAGGCGATCCGGCTGCTCGACGTCGCGCGCATCGATCACGGCGTGCGTGCGCTCGAAGACGACGCACTGGTCGCCTATCTGGCCGAACACCGCATCCCGCTGACCGTGTGCCCGCTGTCGAACATCAAGCTGCGCGTGTTCGACACGCTGGCCGACCACCCGCTGCGTACGCTGCTCGAACGCGGGCTGGTCGCGACGGTGAACTCGGACGATCCGGCCTATTTCGGCGGCTATGTCGGCGAGAACTGGCAGGCCTGTGCCGATGCGCTGGACCTGACGCGTGCCGAGCTGGTGCAGCTGGCCAGAAACGGCATCGAGGCTAGCTGGATGGACGATGCCGCCAAGACGCGCTGGTACGCCGAAATCGATACACTGGCCGCCGAACCGGCCTGATTCCCCTCAACCCACCCGTGGACACTGCCATGGCCGACATCAGCCGCAAATACCGTCAGAGCATCGGCAAGGCCATCCGCGATCAGGTGCCGCGCTCGTCGCACACGAACTGGGTACGGCGCGAACGCGATCCGGTCGCGCTGATCGAGGCATCGAGCGAAGGCCGGGTGCCGGCGCTGATCCCGCTGCGCTACGGCCGGATGCAGGCGTCGCCGTTCGCCTTCTTCCGCGGCACCTCGCTGCTGCAGGCCTTCGATCTGCAGGGCAGCCCGGATACCGGGCTGGCGACGCAGATCTGCGGCGACTGCCACCTGATGAACTTCGGCGTCTACGCCACCCCCGAGCGCAACCTCGTTTTCGACATCAACGATTTCGACGAAACGCATCCGGGCCCGTGGGAGTGGGACATCAAGCGGCTGGCGGTCAGTGCGGTGCTGGCGGCGCGCGAACGCGGGCTGAGTGACAAACGGGCGCACGAACTGGTGCGCATGCTGGTGCAGACTTACCGGATCCGCATGGCGAGCTATGCACGGATGAGCGAGCTCGAACTGTGGTGCGAAAAGATCGGCTTCGATGCGCTCAAGCGCTCGGCCGACGATCCGGAAATCGCCGCCTGGCTCGACCAGAACGCCGCCAAGGCGCGCAAGCGCACCCACGACCGGCTGCTGCCGAAGATCACCACCGAGGTCGACGGCACCTTGAAGCTGGTCGACAACCCGCCGGTGATCTTCCACCTGAACAACGAGCATTCGCTGCTGCCCGACGACGACGCCATGCGCCAGGCGGCCGACATGCTCGACATCATGCAGCCGAGCTACGCCCAGTACCTGAACACCCTGCAGGACGACCGGCGCCTGCTGCTGTCGCGCTACCGGATGGTCGACATCGCCTTCAAGGTCGTCGGCGTCGGCAGTGTCGGCACCCGCTGTCTGGTGATCCTGCTGATGGACGAACACGACCAGCCGCTGTTCCTGCAGCTGAAGGAAGCGCGCGAATCGGTGCTGGCGAGCGTGCTGCCGCCGGCGCCGTATCCGCATCAGGGCCAGCGCGTCGTCTCGGGCCAGCGGCTGATGCAGGCGACCAGCGACTTCTTCCTCGGCTGGCTGGTCGGCCCGACCGGACGGCATTTCTACGTGCGGCAGTTGCGCGACATGAAGCTGTCGGCCCGGCTGGAAACCTACAACGCCGAGATGTTCGAATCGTATCTGGGCACCTGCGGCTGGACGCTGGCGCGCGCGCACGCCAAGGCCAGCGGCCTGTCGGCCGAGATCGCCGGCTATCTCGGCAGCAGCGATACCTTCGATCAGGCGATCGCCGACTATGCGCTGGCGTACGCCGACCAGACCGAGGCCGACTACGCACTGTTCAAGCAGGCGATCACCGACGGCCGGTTGCCGGTACAACTGCCGGACGAGTGAACCGCACCGCCAATGCAAAGGGCCGCAATCGCGGCCCTTTGCATTGGCGGTTTACTTCGCCGGTTCGCTGGTCGGTTTGGCTATGATCTCCTTCAGCTCGGCCGTCATCGGGAATTCGAGGTCGATACCCTTGGGCGGAATCGGTTCCTGGAACCAGCGCTGGTAGATCTTGCCGATCTCGCCCGACTTGTACACGCCGGCCAGCGTGCCGTTCACCAGATCGCGGAACGGCGCGTCGTCCTTGCGCACCATGCAGCTGTAGATCTCGCGCGATGCCGGCGTGCCGACGACGATCCAGTCATGCGGCACCTTGGCCTTGGCGCGCTCGCCGTACAGCAGCGCGTCGTCCATGTAGAACGCCATTGCCCGGCCCGACTGCAGCATCAGGAAGGCCTCGCCGTGGTCCTTGGCGCTGATCACGTTCATGTTCATCTGTTCGTCGGCGTTGAGCTTCTTCAGGTAGCGCTCGTTGGTGGTGCCGGCGGTGGTGACGACGTTCTTGCCCTTCAGGTCCTTGAAGTCGCGGATGCCGCTGTCCTTGTGGGTCAGCAGCTGGCCCTTGACGTAGATGAAGCCGTAGGAGAAATCGACCTGCTTCTGGCGTTCGGCGGTGACGCCGGTCGAGCCGCATTCGAGGTCGACGGTGCCGTTCTGCACCAGCGGAATCCGCGTCTGCGAGGTGACGAGGTTGTACTTCACCTGCAGGTTGGGCAGGCCCAGCGTCTTCTTCAGCTGCTCGACCACCTTGCCGGCCAGCTCGACCGAGTAGCCCATCGGCTGGCCGCTGCCGTCGCCGAGATAGGAGAACGGGATCGATGCATCGCGATAACCCAGGGTTATCGTTCCCGTTTCCTTGATCTTCTTCAGCGTGCCGCTCAGCTCCTCGGCCGCCGCACAGCCGAGGCTGGCAACGAGGGTCGAGACGGTCAGCGTGGTCAGGACAAGCTTGTTCATGCGTGGACTCCCGGTGGTGTAGCGGCCAGTGGCCTGATGGTGTTGTGCGGTGAAACGTGCACCGTTGCGGTCGGGCCGCCTGTGGCGTTTCACGTGGAACGGTTACTGCGGTTTGACGGCGGTGACGGTGATTTCGACCAGCACCGCCGGTCGTGCGAGTTCGGCCTGCACCGTGGTGCGGCACGGCACCTTGCCCGGGCTGAGCCAGGCACTCCAGACGCGGTTCATTGCGGCGAAATCGCCGGCGATGTCCTTCAGGTAGATCGTCGCGGTGGCGATGTCGTCCTTGTGGGCGCCGGCCTCGGCCAGTAGCGCGTCGATCCTGGCCAGCACTTCCTTGGTCTGGTCGACGATGTTGCCGCCGCTGCCGGGCACCTGGCCGGACAGGAAAACGAGACGGTCGACGATGATGGCGCCGGACAGGCGATCATTGCTGGCAATGCGGGTGAGGGACATGCGGGGTTTCCTTGGTTCAGGCCGCGCTCAGGCCGAAGCCGGTCAGGGCGATGGCCGGCGCGCGCCGGTCTATGAGTTCGCTGAGGATCTGGCCGCTGCCGCAGGCCAGCGTGAAGCCGAGTGCACCGTGACCCACGTTGAGCCAGACGTTGCGGTACGGCGTGGCGCCGATCAGCGGCACGCCGGTCGGCGTGGCCGGGCGCATGCCGGCCCATTCGATCGCCGCGTCGTGGTCGCCGGCATCGGGAAAGCTCTCGCGGGCCTGCGCCCGCAGCACTGCCAGCCGTTTCGGGTCCGGTGCGGCGTCGAAGCCGACAATGTCGACCATTGCGGCAATGCGCAGCTGGTGGCCGATGCGGGCGTAGACGATCTTGCGGTCGTAATCGGTGATGCTGGTTTCCGGCGGCATGTGACCGGGGCCGACCGGCAGGGTCAGGCTGTAGCCCTTGAGCGGGTACAGCGGCAACCGGATGCCGGGCAGACCGAGTTCGCCACTACGATGGCCGGCGGCGATGACCACGTGGTCGAACGGGAGGAAATCACCGTCGACGAGCACGCCGTGTGCGCTGCCGCCCTTGTGGACGATGGACGACACGCGCCGGTTGGTGAGCAGCGTGCAGCGATGCGACGTCCGCAGTTTCTCGGCCAGCCGCCGGCAGAAGACGTGGCAGTCGGCGACTTCCTCGTCCGGTGTGTAAATCCCGCCGACGAAGGCGCCGTCGGGCAGGGCCGGCTCGGTCCGCAGGCAGTCGCCGGCGCTCAGCACGTGTTGCGCCGAGGCGTCGGCCAGATGTCGGGCCGCATGCTCGAAGCTGGCGCGGTCGCGGAAGGTCACCAGCTTGCCGTTGCGGCGCCAGCCGAAATCGCCGAGCTCGTCCTCGGCCATCCATTGCGCCAGCGTGGCCTGGCTCTGCAACGCCAGCCGCAGCAGGTGTGCGCCGTTGCGGTGGTTGACCGAGCTGCGGCAGGCCAGCAGGAAGGATGCAAGCCAGCGCCACTGCGCCGGATCGAACCGCGGCTTCAGCCGCAGCGGTGCATCGTCGCGCCCCAGCCAGCCCAGTGCCTTCAGCGGCACGCCGGCATCGGCCAGTGGCGCGACGTAGCGGTAGGACAGCTGGCCGCCGTTGGCAAAGCTGGTCTCGGTGCCGACGTGTTCGCGCGCTTCGAGCACCGTGACGCTGTGGCCGTCGCGGACCAGTGCCCATGCCGTTGCCAGCCCGATGACGCCGCCGCCGATGATGCCGATGTGTGCCATGCCTTGCGAATGCCCGTTGAATGTCCGTTGATGACATTCACGTTAATCCGCAGTGACAGCACCGCGATAATGAATAAACATGGCCTTTGTATAAGCAAAGGTTATGGGCAATGCGGCTACGGCATATCGAAGTGTTTCAGGCGATCCGCCAGAGCGGATCGGTCAGCGGCGCGGCGCAGCTGCTGCATGTGTCGCAGCCGGCGGTGACCAAGGTACTGCAGCATGCCGAGCTGCAGCTCGGGTTTCCGCTGTTCCTGCGCGTGCGCGGCAAGCTGCAGCCGACGCCGGAAGCGCTGGAGCTGGAGCGCGAAATCGCCAAGGTCAGCGAGAGCCTGAAGTCGGTGCGGCGGCTGGCGCAGAACCTGCGCAACAACCCGGGCCGGACGCTGCGGGTCGGCGCAACGCCGGCACTGGCGCTGGCATTGCTTCCACAGCTTGTACCCAGCTGGCTCACACGTTTTCCACAGAGCGGTTGCGAGTTGTCCACACACCACACCCGCGAGCTGGTGCAGGGGCTGATGATGCGCGAGCTCGACGTCGGCCTGACGCTGAAGCAGCCGGACCACCCGGGGCTGGCGGTGCGGACGATGACGACCGGTGCGCTGGTCGCGCTGGCGCCAAGCGGCTTCTGGGCTGAATCGCAGGCCGGTGTGCCGCTGCCGATCGACGCGCTGGCGGATACGCCGCTGATCGGCCTGTCGACCGACGATCCGCTGTCGGCGCTGCTCGAGCACCACCTTGCCGTGGTCGAGCCGCCGCCGCGCATCCGCCTCGCCGTGCAGACTTATCCACTGGCGCGTGCACTGGTCGAGGCCGGCGCCGGCGTCGCCATCGTCGACCCGTTCACCGCGCTCGGCGCCGACCCGGCAGCGACGATGATCCGCCCGCTGGCACCGGTACTGCCGATGACGCTGTACGCGCTGACCCGGATCGACGAAACCCCGTCGCACCCGCTGACCGCGCTGCTGGAGCTGGTCGCGGCACGGGCGGGCGAACTGGTGAAGCAGGCTGGCGGGTCGGGGCGGCCAGCCTAGCGTTTGCGCATCAGCAGCGACGGCATGGCGATGCCGATCGTCAGTGCCAGCAGGATCATCGCCGCACGGACGATGCCGGTACCGGCATCGACCAGATAGGGTTCGGCCGACTGGCCGGCGGCGAGGCCCGAGAGCTTCATCAGCGCGTGCACGGCCTCGTACATCGACACGCCGGGCACCATGGGGATCGCTGCCGAAATCGCGAAGACCGGCGCCGCAAGCCGGACGCGGCGGGCCCACAGCTCGGCCAGCCCGCCGATCGCCAGCGCGGCCAGCAGCGTGCCGAGGGTGATGTCGATGCCGGTGTGCATCAGCACGTCGCGCAGCAGCCGGCCGATGACCGCAAGCACCGCGGCGGCCCACAGCGCCCGCGGCGGCGCGTTGAACAGCAGTGCGAAGCCCAGTGCCGCCGGCGCGGCCCACAGCGAGATCAGCCAGGTGCTCATACGACGATCCTCAGTGCGACGCTCATCCCCAGCGCCAGCCCGACGACGAAGACCGCACCCATGGTCAGGCGCACCAGCGCGTTCAGATAGCTGCCGCTGAGCAGGTCGGCCGCGCCGTTGATCAACGGTACTCCGGGAATCAGGAACAGCACCGACGCCGCCAGCGCCGCCTGCGGCGTGCCGGTCAGGCCCTGCAGCAGGCCGACGACCAGCGTCGCGACGAAGGCGGCGGCCGGGGCGAACACGAAGGGCTTGAAATGGCGCATCGCCAGCAGCTGCCGCACGCGCATGCCGAGCGCTGCGCCGATGCTGGTGATCGCCACCGCCATCAGGTCGCCGTGGAACAGCGCCGCAAACGCGCCGCAGGCGAAGCCGACGAAGACCGCGACCAGCCAGGCCGGATAATAGTGTGGATAACTTTCCAGATCGTCGAGCAGCGTGGCAAAGCCGTTGGCACCGACGCGACCGGCCTCGAGCGCGTTGACGGCACGGTTGACGCCCGAGAGCACGCGGAAGTTCACCCCCATGTGCGGGGCGCGCCGCAACGCGGTTTCCTGCCGGCCATCGACGCTGACGGTGACGCCGAGACTCAGCGACGAGACGATCGCATCGACACGGCGGGCGCCGAGCGCGCGCGCGGTGCGGTCGAGCGTTGCCGTGGTGCGCGCGGTATCGCCGCCGCTCTGGTGCACCAGCACCGCAGCGTCGAGCGCCAGCTTGGCGATCCGGGCCGGATCAGGGAGTGGTTGGGGCTGTGGCACGTCCATGCTTCGATTGTGGACCGGATGCATTGCGGCGTTTTTGCCAACGGTCAAGCCGCCACAGCAAAAGCAGCGCCAGAACAAGGCCGTAGATCGCCGGCTCGGTGATGTCGCGCTTCACCAGCCACCAGTAGTGGACGACGACGAGGATGCTGATCGGATAGACGAGTTTGTGCAAGCGCGCCCAGTTGCGCTTGAGTTTGCGCACCATGGCGTCGTTCGACGTGACCGCGAGCGGTATCAGCAGCACGAAGGCGGAAAAGCCGACCGTGATGAACGGCCGCTTGACGACGTCGTGCCACATGGCGCCGACGTCGAAAAAATGGTCGAGCGCGAACCAGGTGGTGAAATGCAGGCAGGCGTAGAAGAACGCGAACAGCCCGAGCATCCGGCGGAACTTCAGCAGCTCGTTGCGGCTGGTGAACTGGCGCAGCGGCGACACGGACAGCGTCACCAGCAGGCCGACGAGTGCCCAGGTGCCGGTCGAATGGGTGATGAACTCCACCGGGTTCACTGCGGACGGTGCCAGCCACACCAGACGTGCCAGCGGCAGCAGGCAAAGCAGGAAAACGGCGATTTTCAGGTTTCGGATCATGATGCTTAGGTCCCGGTCGGTGCAGGTCGGTTCCTGCCATGGTGCGGATACATACGGCCGCGGGGCTGCGGCAGATGTATTCACCCGCTGCGTGGCATCCCGCGTACAAGCTTGAGTCGCCGCAGCCGCGCCGATCTGACACCCCTTATAATCGGTTTTTTTCCCGCGCCCGCCATTGCCATGACCATCGTCCAGTCTGCCCATCGTCTCGTCATCAAGGTCGGCTCCAGCCTCGTCACCAACGAAGGCCGCGGGCTCGATCACCACGCGCTGGCGCGCTGGGCCGAGGAAATCGCCGAACTCGCCAAGCAGGGCAAGGAAGTCGTGCTGGTGTCGAGCGGCGCCGTTGCCGAAGGGGTGGCCCGGCTGGGCTGGAGCGAAAAGCCCAGCGCCGTGCACGAGAAGCAGGCCGCCGCCGCCGTCGGCCAGATGGGGCTGGCGCAAGGCTACGAAAGCGCCTTCCGCCAGCACGGCCTCAAGACCGCACAGGTGTTGCTGACCCATGACGACATGGCCGACCGTACCCGCTACCTGAATGCCCGCTCCACCCTGCTGACGCTGCTGTCGTTCGGCGTGATCCCCATCATCAACGAGAACGACACCGTCGTCACCGCCGAGATCAAGTTCGGCGACAACGACACCCTCGGTGCGCTGGTCACCAACCTGATCGAAGGCGATGCGCTGATCATCCTCACCGATCAGCAGGGCCTGTACACCGCCGACCCGCGCAGCAACCCGGACGCGCGGTTCGTCAATCAGGCGATTGCCGGCACGCCCGAGCTCGAAGCCATGGCCGGCGGCGCCGGCTCGTCGGTCGGTACCGGCGGCATGTACACCAAGATCATCGCCGCCAAGCGTGCCGCCCGTTCGGGCGCGGCCACGGTCATCGCCAGCGGCCGCGAACCGCAGGTACTGACCCGGCTGGCCGCCGGCGAGGCGATCGGCACGCTGCTGATCTCGCACACCACGCCGCTGGCGGCGAAGAAGCAGTGGATCATCGACCACCTGCAGATCCACGGCCGCGTCCACGTCGACGAAGGCGCGCGCCGCGCCATGCTCGACCGCGGCTCCAGCCTGCTGCCGATCGGCGTCACCCAGATCGACGGCGACTTCCCGCGCGGCGAAATCGTCCGCATCGTCGGCCCGGACGGCGTCGAATTCGCCCGCGGCATCGCCAACTACCCGAGCAAGGACGCCAAACGCATCCTGCGCCAGCCCACCGGGCAGATCGAAGCCACGCTGGGGTATATCGACGAGCCGGAACTGGTGCACCGGGACAATCTGGTGATGCTGTAGGCCAATGGAGTAGCTTCAAGGGTGCACGATGCTCCAGGCACGGGGCCGTATGGATTGATTCAGCCCGTATCGGGCCGGGTTCGCGCAAGCCGATGCGCCAGTTCCATGATGTACTGGCTGTTTTCTGGCAGCGTTGAGCCTTGTTTCACTCGGTCCAGTCAGCGTGTTTCGATTTGGGGGTCGGGGAGAGATGTGTTTCGGGGAATGAATGCCCAACCGTGATGCACTTGAATTCCAGGACTCCGAGGTTGCGGTCGTCGGTTTTGATGGCGAGGATTTCCTTGTCCGCTTCTCGGCAGGCCGGATTCGTCGCGGGCAATCCCGGCCGTGTGGCGATGATGATGCGGAGTTCATGCAGCCTCTCGTGCTGCGGTGTTTTCATGCGTCCCTCGTCGAGCAAGAGCCCGGCTGCATCGGCAGCCTCGCACATGGCGTACTGCGGGTGGCGGGGGCCGGTCCGGGGCGCGTTCCAGTTCCCTTTGAAACGACTGAAAGCGTCGAACTGGAACTCGTTTTCGCCAACGGCGCCATGTGCAGGGTGACCGGTCGGGGCCTGACGCTCAAGTCTGCGGGCGAGGCCCCTATTGCCGAGTGGCTGAAGTGCTAGCTCAGCCAGGGCTGCCGGGCCAGTTTGGGGCGGCAGTCGATGCGACCTGCATTGCCGTTCCCCGAGCCGTTGGTCTGTCCACGAAATCCAGGTGCCGCAGCCAGGCTCGGTGCCCGAGTCGCGCGTGTTTCAGCGTCGATGAAGCGGCTTGCGTTCGGCGTTGCCCGCCATCGCTCCCGCCACGTGCCAATGATCCGGAAATGGTAACCAGGCGCCAAAAATCGCATGGTGAAAAACGGGAGTAGAATCGGCGGGTTGCGAAATCGGATGCAAGGGCAATGAGCCGCAAAAAATCACCGGGAGCGCGCCGGTATTGGGCGGACATGCTTGTGGCCGGTTTCGGCGGCGAGATTGCCCGAAAACAGCCGGGCAGCCGATGGCAAGTGGCTGATGCTTGATCGCGGACTCGCCATAAGGGCGTAGACGGATGCGCCGCGGTTTTACCGAATCAGGGCAGAACCCGAATGATTGGCATGTTTGATTCCGGGCTGGGCGGATTGTCCGTTTGGCGCGCTGTATCGGCGCTGCTTCCTGAATTGCCCCTCTGGTATGTTGCCGACCAGGCACGGGCCCCGTACGGCGGCCGCGATCATGGCGAGATCATTGACCGTTCGCTCCGAATCGGTCGTCACATGCAAGCGGGTGGGGCGGAATTGCTGGTTGTTGCATGCAATACCGCAACCGCGGTCGCGGTAACCCATTTGCGACGCGCGCTTTCCATTCCGGTCGTTGGTGTGGAGCCTGCGGTCAAACCGGCTGCGATTGCCACAAAATCCGGAAAAGTCGGTCTGCTGGCGACGAAGGTCACGCTCGAAAGCCGCCGGCTGAAGGCCCTCATCGAAAACTACGCTGCCGACGTTGAAGTCATCCTTCAGCCGGGGACCGGCTTGGTCGAACAGGTCGAGGCCGGCGAGCTCGATAGCGCGGATACCAGAGCGCTGGTTGCCGCCGCGATAGTGCCGTTCCTGAACGCAGGGGTGGACCAGATCGTTCTCGGTTGTACCCACTACCCGTTTTTGTCTCCGCTCATCCGCGACATCGCCGGGCCGGATATCGAGCTGCTTGAACCCGCCACAGCCGTCGCGCGTCGCGTATCGTCGCTCGCCGGGCCCGTTCATCGCGTTTGCAGGGACACGCCGCACCAGTTCATGAGTACTGCCCCGAGCCAGCGGTCGACACTGGCCATGCACAGGATGCTCGGGTTTTCATTCCCGGTGATGCCGCTTCAGCTGTGAGCGGCATGCAATGTCCGGTGGCGGCCAGTTGCTTACATGTGATGCTGGATCATCACAAGATTCATGCTGAATTCATTGCTGAGATAAAGTAAGCAAATCCGTCGTGGCCGTGTCCGGCCATGACGGCTTCCGCCTTTTGGCCCCTGGAGCCCCATGATCAGCGAAGCGAGCAGTCTGGACTATCCGTTCATCGAAAAGGTGACCCGCCAGAACATGGCGCACCATTATGCGCAGCACCGGATCGAGTGGAACGACGAGGCCCATGCATCCGGGCTGGCGGCCACCGACAACTACATCGTGCGCGACGACGACGAGCGTGTCGCGGTGATCCGCATCAGCTTCAACCAGCGCCATCTGTACATCAACGATCTGCAGGTCATTCCCAGGGCGCAACGCAACGGTATCGGCACCAGGCTGCTCGACCACGCGATGTCGCTGGCGCGGGCGAGGGAGCTTGAAGCCGTGCGCCTGTGCGTGTTCAACGGCAATTCGGCGAAGAAATTCTACGAAAAGCTGGGTTTCGAACAGGTGGGCGAGCAGGGCAGCGTGCTGCGGATGGAGTGCAGGGTTTAAAGTGGGGGTGGCCGGCCGGTGGCCATGAAAAGGAATTCCCATGCAGGACTTGAGCTTGCTCAGCAGCAGCATCGTTTATGAAAACCCGTGGCTGCGCGTGCGCGAGGACCGGTTCGTCCGGCCTGGCGGTGCCGAGGGGCTGTACGGCGTGGTGGAGAAGGACGACTTTGCCGTGATCGCGGCCGTTGCCGACGGCCGGGTGCAGCTGGTCGAGCAGTTCCGCTACCCGGTTCAGGGCCGTTACTGGGAGCTGCCGCAGGGCGTGGCCAAATCGGCCAACGGCGATCTGCTCGAAACGGCGCGGATCGAGCTGCGCGAGGAAACCGGCTTCGTCGCCGAAGATATCGTCGATGCCGGGCCGCTGTTCCTCGCCTACGGCATGACGACACAGGCCTACCGCGTGTTCGTGGCGACCGGACTGACGCAGGTAGGTACGGCGCTGGAGGCCGAGGAGGAAGGGCTGATCAGTCGCAGTTTCTCCATCGCCGAAGTCGAGCGGATGATCATCGCCGGCGAGATCCGCGATTCGGTCACCGTGGCGGCGTTCGGGCTGTTGCGGCTGAAAGGACTGATCTGATGCCGGCCGGCGCCGAGGTCCATTCGCTGGCCGACCATGTGGCCGCGATTCTGGGGCTGGCGCAGACGCCGGCGATCGTCGCGACGACGAACCGCAGCGAACGGTGGCAGGATCAGGGCTTCACGGTGTGCCGGACGGTCAGCGACTACCGCTTCGACAACGGCGTGCAGATCCGCCGTACCGTCGAGCAGGACGACTTTCCCGATGCGCTGGCCTGCGCCGAGTGCTGGATCGAATACACGGTGCTGGCCGATGCCGGCCAGCCGTTGCAACCGGTACGCAAATCGTTCGACAACGCCTGCCGCGAGGCCTTCTGGCTGGCGTATCACCGCGCCTGAACGGCCTTGGGTGACAGCCGCTGCATCTGCGGTACCGCGTGATCGTAAAAACCTTTCCAGCCCTCGCACAGATAGCTGAGGTTGCCCTCGCCCGGCCGGGTCTTGAGCAGCCGGGTGCGCGGGCATTCGCCGTAGCACAGCGTCAGGTGCGGGCAGCGGCGGCACTCGCCGGGGAGGCTGTTGAACTTGTCGAGGCCGAATTCGAGCTGGCGCAAGGAAAACACCATCTCCGACAGCGATTTCTCGCCGATCCGGCCGATTTCGTATTCCGGATAGACATAGTGGTCGCACGAATACACACGGCCGTCCTGTTCGACCGCAACGTTCTTGCCGCAGAACGGGCTGCTGGTGCACAGCTGTGCCGGCTTGCCCTGCAGTTGCGCGATCGTGGTTTCGAACTGGTTGATCTTGATCCGGTTCAGGTCGCGGGCGAACCATTCGTCGAACACCGTCGAAAGAAACGTACCCCAGTCGGCCGGATCGACGCTCCAGTCGGTGACGATGGACAGCGGATGGCCGGGCCGCGCGCGCGGGCTGCCCTGCGGCGCCAGCCGCTGGCTGTCCAGATGCCCCGGCGCAACGTGTTCGAACTGCTTCGGTTCGACGCAGGGAATGAACTGCATGTAGGTCGAGCCGAGTTCGTCGCGCAGGAAGCGGTACACGGCGAGCGGCTGCAGCGCATTCTTGCGGTTGATCACCGTCAGCGTGCTGAACGGCACGGCGTATTTCTTCAGGATTTGCGCGCCGCGGAATACTGCATCGAAGCTCGATTTGCCGCTCTTGGTCGGCCGGTAGGCGTCGTGCAGTTCGCGCGGGCCGTCGATGCTCAGCCCGACCAGAAAGCCCGCCTCGGCGAGGAAGGCGCCCCAGTCGTCATCGAGCAGCGTGCCGTTGGTCTGCAGGTCGTTGGAGATGCGCCGGCCCGGCGGCAGGTGCTTCTGCTGCAGCGCGACGATGCGGCGGAAGAAGTCGACGCCGAGCAGCGTCGGCTCGCCGCCGTGCCAGGTGAAGACGATCTCCTCGACGTCCTGGCTGGCGATGTAGTCGACGACGAAGGTCTCCAGCAGCGCGTCGCCGATGCGCTGGTTCTTCTGGTCGAGCAGGCCTTCCTTGCTCAGGTAATAGCAGTAGTTGCAGTCGAGGTTGCATGCCGAGCCGACCGCCTTGACGGTCGCGTGCATGTAGCGGCTGACGCCGTGGCCGGGCTTGTTGTCACCGGCGTCGAGCCAGGTCTGCAGCGCTTCGGGGCTGATGTTGAGGCGCTTGGCATGGTTCAGGGTTTCGGTGCTGTGCATGGTGTATCCGGTATTCAGGCGTGGTGCGGAGTGCGGCTGGCGCGGGCGAGCGACGGTCGCAGTGCGCGATAGGCGTCGGCGTAGCCGCGCAGTTGCTGTGTCAATGGTCGGTCGGCCGGATGTTTGCGGGCCAGCGCGGTGGCGACGGTGGCGTCGATCAGCTGCAGCTGGGCATCGACGAACTGCAGGCAACGTTCAAGCATTTGCGGTGAACGGGTGGCCAACAGTGCAATGAGTGGTGCCGGCGACAGGTTGAAAAAACCGTCGTGCGGAATGCGCGGCCACACCGCCGGGGCGTGCAGTTCGGTCGCCAGCGTGGCGTACAGTGGCCGGCCCCAGTGGGCCTTGTCGGCGGCGAGGGCATGGCGGTGTGCATACAGCGCGTCGAGGTAGGCCGGGTCGACGACGTCGGTGGCGTCGGCCAGTGGCGCATGGCCATCGCGCTGGCCGGGGACGATGCAGTCGGCATCGCCCAGTTCGTCCTGCCGGCTGGCGAGCACCGCGTGCTGCAGCCGGTCGGAACGCAGCGCGTCGAGCGGCACGACTTCGCAGGCCAGCGGTTTGTGGTCGGCGTGCAGACCGCACAAGCCGGCATCGTCGCGCGCCGGGCAGCGTTGCAGTGACGGGTAGTCGATTGCCTGCAGCGTGATCTGCAGCGCCTCACCATCGGGCGCCGGCAGCAGCAGGGCCCGGTCGATGTCCGCCTGCGCGGCGCGGTCGGTCGCCGTGAAGTCGCCCGACAAGGGCCGGACACGGCGCAGCGCGAGCACGCCGATGAAACGGGTCTCGAAGCGCAGCAGCTCGTCCAGCGTCAGCAGCGGCGGGGTGTTGCAGCACTGGCCGCAGGCGTTGCAGCGGAAGGCGAAGTGCCCGGCCGGTGGCGGATTCCCGGCTGCGACTGGAAACGGGATCGGATGGATGATGGTCATTGCGGTCAGAACCGCACGCCGCGCGGGGCGGCGTGCGGTGTTTCGGCTTAGTAGAAGCCGCGTGGTCGCAGCGGGCTGACCCCGCCGACGTCGGTCATGTAACCCTTCCAGTGGCCGATCAGGCTGCTGGTCAGCGCCGGGTACTGCGCCGACAGGTCGGTGGTTTCACCGCGGTCGCTGTTCAGGTCGAACAGCTCCCAGTGGCCGTCGAGCGGGCCGAACGGCGGTTCGGTGAAGCGCGCCTTCCAGCGGCCGTCGGCACTGTAGATCGCCGTGCGGCCGTAGGTTTCCTCGCCGAACGGTGTGTTGCGCACCGGCGCCGGCGTGGCCTGCTGCAGCGCCTCGACCAGCGATTTGCCGGTGACCGGATAGACGTAGCGGTCCTTGTAGACCACCTTGCCCTTGTTCAGGTCCTTGCCGGTTTTCGGGTCGATCTGCGGCGGTGCGGGAACCGAAGGCACGGTGACCTTGGCCAGCGCGAGGAAGGTCGCGGTGTTGTCGGTCACGTGGGTGAAGCCGCGCAACGGCTGCTGCGACGTCTTCTGTCCCGGCAGCTTGGCGATCGCCGGTGTCGAGATGCTGCCTTCGCCCATCATGCCCTTCAGCTGCGAGAACGGCGTGGCGCTGACTTCGGCCCAGCGCAGCCCGTACGACAGTCCCGGCTGACCGCCGAACAGCGTGTCGGTGCCGAGTTTCTCGTAGCGGCCCGGTTGCGCGTTGGCGGTATCGGTCGCCGTCGGGTCGGCACCCGAGTCGATCGGCCAGCCTTCGGCGCCGTTGTCGGACTGGAACAGGATGAAGGTGTTGTCGTACTGGCCGGTGTCCTTCAGGTACTGCACAAGACGGCCGATATTGTGGTCGAGGTTGGACACCATGCCGGCGTAGATTTCCATGTAGCGCGCCTGGGCCTTCTTCTCGTCGGCGGACAGGCTGGCCCACTTCTTCACCACGCGGCCCTGGCCGTATTCGGTGTAACCGGCCGACGCCGGATTGACGGCGTTGATGTACTTGGCGCCGGCGGTGCCGTTGGCGGCGGTCGCCGGCGAGCGCGTCAGCGTCTCGGCGACGTCGACCGACTTGGCCTGGCCGGCCGGGATCAGCCCCTTGGCCTGCAGCCGGGCGTAGCGTGCGGCGGCGACGGCTTCGTAACCCTGGTCGTACTTGCCCTTGTACTGGCTCAGCCAGGGTTCCGGTACCTGCAGCGGCCAGTGCGGCGAGGTGTAGGCGGCGTAGGCGAAAAAGGGCTTGCCGTCCTTGCGGTTGGATTCGATGTAGCCGATCAGCTTGTCGGTGAAGAAGTCGGTCGAGTAGAACACCGCCGGCGTACCGCCGACGCCGCCCGGCTGGCCGGGCTGGCCCGGCTGCACGTAACGCCCGTCTTCGGTGTAGTTCTTCGAGCCGGCCGCTTCGTGGCCGAAGTGGTTGGCCGCAGCGCCGGGCAGCAGCGAGTAGCTGCGCTCGAAGCCCCACTGGTCCGGCGTCTTGCCGCCGGCCGCGCCGCCGACGATGTTCGAACCGAGGTGCCATTTGCCGGCGATATAGGTGTGGTAGCCGCCGTCCTTGAGCAGTTGCGCGACCGACAGCGAGCTTTCGTTCAGATAGCCCTCGTAGCCCGGCAGGCCCTTGCGCTCGTCGCTCGGCGCGCCCATCGTGCCTTCGCCGACCAGATGGTGGTCGGTGCCCGAAATCAGCATCGAGCGGGTGATCGCGCTGACGGTGCCGGTGTGGTGGTTGGTCAGGATGCGGCCGTTGGCGACCAGTGCGTCGAGGTTCGGCGTGTCGATCTCGCCACCGAAGGCGCCGATGTCCGAATAGCCGAGGTCGTCGGCCATGATGTAGAGGATGTTCGGCCGGCTGTCGGCCTGAACCGGGGCCGGCGTCGGTACCGGCGTGCTTTGCTGTGCACTGGTTGTTGCATCGTTGCTGTCCGAACCGCCGCAAGCGCTGAGCGCCAGACTGCCGAGCACGGCGGCATACAGCACGCCAAGCCCAAACTTTTGCGGAAGAATGCCGTGGATTGGCATGGCCCCACCCTGAAAATTGTTGTTGGAGGGGACTATGGTAATAAGTGATCAATAGATCAATTAATACTTAGTTATTTGTCCGTTAGCGCGTACGGGTTTAACGGGCCGAAAGGCTTACAGCACCGCCCCGGCCTGACGGCGATATTCCGTTGGCATTCCGGAGCCGGATGCGCTGCAATGATGGCGCGCCATGTGGTGCAGGGAGATGCAGATGTCGTTTCAGGCTTACCTCGACAACATCCGGGCCAAGACCGGCCAGATGCCGGACGATTTCCGCCGGCTCGCCGGCGAAAAGGGCCTTGCGGTCAACGGCCAGCTGGCGCCCGGCGTTAAAGCCGGCGACATCGTTGCCTGGCTGAAAACCGATTTTGCGCTCGGTCACGGCCATGCGATGGCGGTTTATGCCCTGCTCAAGGGCATCAAGAACGAAGGCGATGCCTGAACGGAATCCATGCCCACACCCGCTGTCCTGTTTGCCTCGATTTTCTTCGGCCTGATCGGCCTGGTCGCCTTCCGTTACGGCAGGCGCGAAACCCGGTTCGAACCGATGCTGATCGGCATCGCGCTGATGGTGTACCCGTACTTCGTGCCGCAGACCTGGCTGCTGTACCTGATCGGCGTGGGCCTGAGCGCGCTGTTCTATGTCCGGCGCTGACCACGTGGCGATCGTGGCTGCACAGCCGGCACATCTGCCGGCGCTGGCCGCGATCGAGCTTGCCGCGGCCGCGCTGTTTCCGCCTGCGGACCTGCCTCCGGCGCTGCGCGGCAGAACGGTGGCCGCGGCGACGCTGGCCGCCGCGCAACACGATGGGCGACTCTGGGTGGCGACCGGTCCCGACGGCCGGGTGCTCGGTTTCGCGCTGGCGGGCATCGTCGACGGCCACTGGCATCTGGACGAAATGGACGTGCATCCCGACCACGCCGGCCAGGGCCTCGGTGCGCGGCTGTTGCGGCGGATGCTGGAGGCCGGTGCCGGGCGAGGCTTCGAGCGGGCCACGCTGACGACCTTTGCCCACCTGCCGTGGAATGCGCCGTTCTACCGTCGCCACGGTTTTGCCGAGCTGCCGCCGTCCCGCTGCGGGCCGGCGCTGACCGCGCAGCTCGAGGCCGAGCAGGCCACGGGGCTGACCCGGCGCATTGCGATGGTCCGGCCCTTGCCGTAACGGAAAAACGGCGCCCGCAGGCGCCGTGGTCGTCCGGCAGGATGGCCGCGTGGCCTAGCGTGCCAGCCCGCGGCCGATCTGCAGTCCGGCGGCGATGTTGCGCGCGGCCAGCCGCACGTTGTCGGCCGCCCTGGCCAGCGCTTCGTCGACCGAGCAGGCGTGGTAGAGCACGCTGAACACCGCGTCGATGCCGTGTTCGTGAACGATACCGACGTCGGGGGTCAGGCAGCCGGCGATGCCGATCACCGGCTTGCCGTGGCGCTTGGCGACGCGGGCAACGCCGATCGGAGTCTTGCCGTGGATGGTCTGGCTGTCGATGCGGCCTTCGCCGGTGATCACCAGATCGCAATCGGCGACGATGGCGTCGAGGCCGACGGCTTCCATGACGATCTCGATCCCCGGCCGCAGCGTGGCCTTGAGGAAGGCGAGCATCGCCGCCCCCATGCCGCCGGCCGCACCGGCGCCGGGTACCGTGTCGACGTGGACGCCGAGGTCATGGCCGATCACGCTGGCGTAGTGGGCCAGATTGGCGTCGAGCTGGGCGACGATCTCCGGCGTGGCGCCCTTTTGCGGCCCGAACACGTGCGAAGCGCCCTTGGGGCCGGTGAGCGGGTTGTCGACGTCGCAGGCGACGTCGATCCGGCATTCGGCCAGCCGCGGATCGAGGCCGCTGACGTCGATCAGCGCCAGCCGCGCCAGCGCGCCGCCACCGAAGCCGATTTCGCGGCCGTCGCGGTCGAGCAGCCGGGCGCCAAGCGCCTGCACCATGCCGGCGCCGCCGTCGTTGGTCGCGCTGCCGCCGATGCCGATGATGAAGCGGCGGGCGCCGGCGTCGAGCGCCGCGCGGATCAGCTCGCCGGTGCCGTAGGTCGTCGTCTGCAGCGGATTGCGCAGGCTGGGCGGTACCAGCGCCAGGCCGCTGGCGGCGGCCATTTCGATCACCGCGGTCCGGCCGTCGCCGGACAGGCCGTAGAAGGCCTGCACGCAGTCGCCGAGCGGGCCGGTGACGCCGGTGTGCACCAGCCTGCCTTCGAGCGCGTCGACCATCGCGGCGACG
Source organism: Jeongeupia chitinilytica (assembly GCF_014652315.1). GTDB lineage: Bacteria > Pseudomonadota > Gammaproteobacteria > Burkholderiales > Chitinibacteraceae > Jeongeupia > Jeongeupia chitinilytica. Next base: position 208,202 of record NZ_BMYO01000006.1, read on the forward strand.
GTGCCTTCGCCGCCGTCGGCAACCGGCAGCTTCACGTAGTCGGCGTCGGGCCAGACTTCACGCATGCCGGCCTCGATCTGGATCGCGACGTCGAGCGCCGACAGGCTTTCCTTGTACGAATCGGGGGCGATGACGATTTTCATGGTTCGTTCCTTGTCAGAAGATCTTGAACACGCCGAAGATCAGGGTCGACACGATGGTGATCACCAGGCCGACGGCGGTTTCGTACGGAATGACCTTGAGCCGTTCGCTGATGCTCATGTTCACCGCGCCGCCGGTGGCGTGAAAGAAGCTGCCGTGCGGCATGTGGTCGAACACCGTGGCACCGCTGTGGATCATCGCCGCGGCGGCCAGGGCCGGCACGCCGAGTTCGAGCAGCGTGCTGCTGAACACTTGCGAAGCGACGACGGTACCTGCGGTGGTCGAGGCGGTCGCCAGCGACATCAGCGCGCCGGACACCGGGGCCAGCACGTAGGCGGGCAGACCCGACGCCTGCAGCACGTCGATCAGCACGGTCTTCAGGTGCGAGGCACCGATGATGCCGGCCAGCGTACCGGTACCGAGCAGCATGATCGCCACCGGCGCCATCCGGCCGAGGCCGGCCACGGCATAGCTGTTGCTGTTCTTGAACTTGCCCATGGCGAGTGCGCCGAGCAGGCCGCCGAGCGGCAGCGCGATCATCGGGTCGATCTTGATCCCGAACAGCGGGCGCAGTGCCAGCAGCACGATGGCGACGATCGGGGCGACCAGTGCGGCGCCGAACGACGGCAGACTGCCATGGTCGTGCTGGATGACTTCGGACTCCTGCACCTTGCTGCCGCGGTTGATCAGCCGCTTGGCGATCAGGTAGGCGGCCACCAGACCGAACAGCCCCGGGATCACGCCGGCGCCCATCACGCTGGTCAGCGGCAGGTGGAAGGTATCGGCTGCGGCGATCGCGTTGGGGTTCGGGCTCATCACGTTGCCGGCCTTGCCGCCGCCGATCATCGCCAGCAGGATGGCCATTTTCGACAGGTCGGCCTTGCGGGCGATGGCCAGTGCGATCGGCGCGACGGTGATGACCGCGACGTCGATGAACACGCCGACGGCAGTCAGGATCATCGTGGCGACCGCCAGCGCCAGCAGCGCCCGCGTTTCGCCGAGCTTCTTGACGATGGTTTCGGCGATCGATGCCGCGGCGCCGGATTCGATCAGCACGCCGGCGAGCACGCCGGCGGCGAGGATGCGCAGCACCGCCGGGATGATGCCCTTGGCGCCGCCCATCATCAGTTCGACCGTGGCCGAGATGTCGACCCCGCCGATCAGGCCGCCGGCGAGGGCGCCGACGATCATGCCGTAAGCCGGCGGGACTTTCTTGAGGATCAGGCCGATGGCAACGACGAGGGCTGCCAGCGCGCCGAGGGTAGAGACTTCCATGGTTCGACTCCATGCACTGTTGTGGAGCCGATGGTAGTCAGCGCAATCCGACTACACTACGTGCAATTGCCCAAAATATGCCGGTGTGTTTTCGGTATTTTTCGGAGGTTTGACGGAAATCAAGCCGGACGGGTCAGGTCGAGTTGCAGGGCGATATACAGCAGCAGCCGGTCGTCGGTGCGGTCGAGCACCAGATTGGTGAGGTCGGCGATGCGGCCCAGCCGGTAGTCGAGGGTGTTGCGGTGGATGCCGAGCGCCTGGGCGGTCCGGCCCGGGTGCATGTCGTTGGCGAACCAGGCGTTCAGCGTGTCGCGCAGCTGACCACGGCTGTCGGCCCGGGCCAGTCCGGTCAGCGGCCGTGCCAGCTCGCGCGCCTGCCAGCTGTCGTGCAGCCCTTCCAGCAGCACCGGCAGGGCCAGATCCTGGAAGAAGTAGGCGCGCTGGTTCGGATCGCGCTGCCGACCCAGCCGCAGCGTGGTCGCAGCGGTCCGGTACGAGCGCGCCAGACCGCCGGGGCCGGGGAAATAGTTGCCGAGCGCGATGCGCACGCCGAGCGCGCTTTCGGCGCGCATCCGCGCCAGCAGCTGCCAGACGCGGTCGCGGTGCGATTCGAAGTCCCAGCGGTTGCCGCGCTCGACCACGGGCTTGAGCACGACGACTTCGGACAGCGACACCGTGGCGATCAGGTTGTCGCGCTCGGGCGTGGTCAGCAGCGTCTGCAGCCGTTGCAGTTCGTTGAAGGCCGCGTCGACGCCGAGCTCGCCGCTGTCGATCTCGATCACCGCGGCAACGCGCGGCGCGGCCAGATCGACGCCGAGCTGGCGCGACCAGTCGGTGAGCCGGGCATCCGGGGCGTCAGCGCGCACCAGTTCGAGTACCAGCTCCTCGCGCAGCCGCGTATCGCGGGCCAGCAGCCGCGTCAGCCGGGCCTGCTCGATGGTCATTTCCGCGGTCACGCGTACGAGTTCGCCGAACTGGCGCACTGCAGCCGGTTCGCCGGTCAGGCCGACGACGCCGACGACACGGCCTTCGCCGTACAGCGGCAGGTTCACGCCGGGACGCACGCCCTTGAGCCGGTCGGCGGTGGCCGAGTCGATCTCGACGGTGCGCGCCTGCGCCAGCGCCAGCAGCGCGCCTTCGTGCAACTGACCGATGCGGTCGGCATGGCCGCTGGCGATGATGGTGCCGCGCTCGTCCATCACGTTGACGTTGCAGGTGATGATGCGCATCGTCCGCGCGACGATTTCCTGCGCGAGGGCGGGGTCGAGCCGGCTCATGCCCGAGCTTAGCTGCCCTGGCCGCCTATATTGACGCCGGGCTGCTGACCGGGCGCCACGCGCTCCTTGCCCAGACCCTTGCGGATATCGTCTTGCGGCAACGGGTCGTCAAAACGGCAAAAATCGTCCAGCAGCGCCCCCGAGTAGGCGTTGTAGTTGGCTTTGACCACCTTCTGCCATTTGCGGTTCAGGTCCTGCCACTGGCCGTCGCTGGTGCCGTAGGCAAAGACACGGTACTGCGCGCTGTTGCAGTCCAGCGCCTCGTAGGTGACGTTCCAGACCCCCCCTTTGGGAACGACGGCGACGGCATAGCGCACCAGTTTGTCGTCGGGACTGACGGTGATCGAGTCGACGGCAATGTAGAAACTGTTGCGTCGCGATTCGTAGTTGACCGTGAACGGCGCCCACTGCTTCAGCGACGACAGCGCCGGCCGGTCGAACGGCTTTTCGAGCGGTGCCGGCGGCTCCTTGTCCTTGAGCATGTCCATGACGTTGAAGCCGGTATTGTCACCGGCGGTCTGCGGGTTGTTGTACTCGGCGGCATGGACGCCGGCGGACAGACCAAGAAGGGTGGCGATCAGGGCAAGGCGTTTCATCTGCGGGACTCCGGATAACGCTGGCGATGCTAGCACACGTCAGTGCCCGATCGACCGGATCGGGATCACCTTGCCTTGCGGATGGACGAACCAGCCGGGTTGCAGCGTGGCGTGGCCGATGCCGTAGCGCTCGCCCAGCATCCGCGTCAGCCGCAGCAGCAGGCCCGGCCACTGTTCCGGCTGCCCGACGACGAGGTGGGCCGACATGGCGATGCGGCCGGCGCCGAGCGGCCAGACGTGCAGGTCGTGGACTTCGATCACGCCGGGCTCGGCGGCGATGGCGGCGCCGATCTCGGCCAGATTCAGGTGGCCGGGAACGCCGTCCATGAGTTCGTGCGTCGATTGCCGCAGCAGCCGCCAGGTCGAACGCAGGATCAGCAGCGAGACGGCGATCGACAGGATCGGATCGATCGGCAGCCAGCCGGTGAACCGGATCACCGCGCCGGCGACGATGGCGGCGACCGAGCCGAGCAGGTCGCCGAGCACGTGGATCAGCGCGGCGCGGCTGTTGAGGTTGTGGGCGTTGCCGGCGAGCAGCCAGGCCGAGGCGACGTTGACCAGCAGGCCGATCAGCGCGATCAGCATCACCCCGCCGCCGTTGACCGCCTGCGGTGTCAGCAGCCGGGTGACGGCCTCGACGGCGATCCAGACGATCAGCGCGATCATCGCCAGACTGTTGACCAGTGCACCGATCAGCTCGGCGCGGGCATAGCCGTAGGACTGGCGTGCATCGGCCGGCCGGCGGCCGATCACGTTGGCGATCACTGCCAGCAGCAGCGCGGCGCTGTCGGTGAACATGTGGCCGGCGTCGGAGATCAGCGCCAGCGACCCGGCCCACAGCCCGCCGCCCAGCTCGACCAGTGCGAAACCGGCCGTCAGCACCAGCGCCAGCAGCAACCGGCGTTGCGAGGCGCCCTCGCCATGGCGATGCTGATGATGGTCGTGGTCGTGGTCGTGGTCGTGGTCGTGGTCGTGGTCGTGGTCGTGGTCGTGCGCCATGGCGCCTCCGTGTTTGTCCGGCCTAGGCCGGCATCGGAAAGATGACCTGTGCGACAAAGCCGCCGGCCTCGCCGTTGCCGGCACGGAATTCGGCCCGGTGCAGCGCGGCGATGCGGGCGACGATCGACAGCCCGAGCCCGGCCCCCGGCAGTGCCTGGCCGACCGGGCGGAAGAAGCGTTCGCCGAGCCTGGCCTCGGCGTCGGCATCGATCCCCGGGCCGTCGTCCTCGACGATCAGCGTGTGTGCGGCAATGCGTACGGTGACCGTCGCGCCGTCGCCACCGTAGCGGCGGGCGTTGTCGATCAGGTTGCGCAGCAGCACGGTCAGCAGCGCATGGTCGCCGAGCAGCGGCGACGGCGCATGGATCTGCAGCACCGGGAGCCGGACGCCGGCCGCGTCGAGCTCGGCGAACAGTGCTTCGCACAGCTTCGGCCAGTCGATGCGTTCGCGTGCCAGCGTCTGCGCGGCGCCGTGCTGTTCGAGCCGCGCCAGCGCCAGCAGCTGGCCGACGAGCCGGCTGGCCCGGCCGCACGCGGCCAGCGCCTGCGTCATCGCCCGGTCGCGCCGTTCGGGATCGCGGGCGCGCTCGGCCACTTCGAGCTGGATCTGCACCGCCGCCAGCGGTGTGCGCAGCTCGTGCGCAGCGTCGGCGGTGAAACGGCGTTCGCGCGCGAACGCGGCGCCGAGCTCGTCGAACAGCCGGTTCAGCGTGCCCTGCAGCGGTGCCAGTTCGGGCGGTGCCGGCTGGGTCAGCGGCTCCAGCCGTTCCGGTGTCCGCGCGGCGACGGCTTCGGCGAAATCGCGCACCGGCTGCAGGCCGCGCCAGACCAGCCACAGCACCAGCGGCAACAGCAGCGCCAGCACGGCCAGCATCGGCAGCGCCAGATCGCCGGCAGTATCCAGTGCCGTGTAGTCGCGCACCGCGATCGGCTCGCCGAGCACCATGGTGTGATGGGCCGACGTGGCGACGCGGATCACCCAGCGCTGACCGTTGAAGTCGAATTCGCCCCGGTCGCCATCGAGCAGCGGCAGCGGCGGGCTGGTGCTGGCCTCCTGCAGCCGGCCCTGCTTGTCGTACAGCGCGAATGCGGTCCGGTGCGGGTCGACCGTCGGCAATGCGACCGGATCGTCGGTGAACGCGGCCAGCGACAGCTTCGCATTCCATTCCAGCTGGCGGTCGAGCGCCTTGCCGATCTCGTGGCGCACCTGATAGCCGACACCGGCCATCATCACCACCCACAGCAGCAGGATGGCCGCCGCGAGCGAGGCTGCCAGCCGCCACAACAGCGAACGCGGGGGCGTCGTCATGCCAGCCGCCAGCCGAGACCGCGGACGTTCTCGATGCTGCCGGCCCCGAGTTTCTTGCGCAGGTGGGACAGGTGCACGTCGAGGCTGTTGCTGTCCCCCGATTCCAGCCAGCCGTACAGCTTGGTTTCGATCTGTTCGCGCGACAGGTAGCGCGGCCGGGCCGACAGCAGCAGGTGCAGCAGTCGCGCTTCCATCGACGTCAGGTTCAGGACCTCGCCGTTGCGGCGTGCGGTCAGGCTGGCGGCGTCGAAGGCAACGTCGCGCCAGAACATTTCGGTCGCGGCGCGGCCGTTGGCACGGCGCAGCAGCGCGTGCAGCCGTGCGTCGAGCTCGCCGAGCGCGAACGGTTTGACGAGGTAGTCGTCGGCGCCGGCGTTGAGCCCGGCAATCCGGTCATCGATGCCGTCGCGCGCGGTCAGGATCAGCACCGGCAGCGCCAGGCCGGCGCCGCGCAGCCAGCGCAGCACGTCGAGCCCGGGCAGGCGCGGCAGGCCGAGGTCGAGCACCAGGGCGTCGAAGGTCGCGTCGGCCTGCAGCGCCGTACGGGCCGCCTCGCCGTCGGCGAGCCAGTCGACGGTCCAGCCGGCGTCGCGCAGGCCTTCCTGCACGCCGTCGCCAAGCAGCGGGTCGTCTTCCACCAGCAGGATGCGCATGGTCGGGGTCCTGTGTATGCCAGTCGCCATTATTTCACTGCCGGCGCCGCGCGGGGCAGCGGTGGCGTTGCGCGGTACAATGTGATTTTGTCCGGTACCTCCGCCGCCATGTCCGCCGACCAGACCATCGACCTTTCCGGCCTCAACTGCCCGCTGCCCATCCTGCGCACCAAGAAGGCACTGGCGACGCTCGAATCGGGCCAGACGCTGTTCGTCACCTGCACCGATCCGGCGACGCCGACCGATTTCGCCGCCTTCTGCCGCCAGACCGGGCATGCGCTGGTCGAGTCCTCCTCCACGGACGGCCGTTTCCACTTCCTGATCCGCAAGCGCTGAAATGACTACCCAACTCACGATCACCCGCCCCGACGACTGGCATCTGCACCTGCGCGACGGCGACCTGATGGCGTCGGTTGTCGCCCACACCGCGCGCGAATTCGCCCGCGCCATCGTCATGCCCAACCTCAAGCCGCCGGTCACCACGGTGGCGCAGGCCGCCGCCTACCGCGACCGGATCGTCGCGGCGCTGCCGGCCGGCAGCGACTTCACGCCGCTGATGACGCTGTACCTGACCGGTGCGCTGACGCCCGAAGAGGTCGTCATGGCGAAGGAATCGGGCTTCGTCCACGCGGTGAAGTTCTACCCGGCCGGCGCGACGACCAATTCCGAAGCCGGCGTGTCGGCGCTCGACGGCGTGATGCCGGCGCTGGAAAAAATGGCCGAAGTCGGTCTGCCCTTCCTCGTGCACGGCGAAGTGACCGATCCGGCCGTCGACGTGTTCGACCGCGAGGCGGCGTTCATCGACCGCGTGATGGCGCCGCTGCTGCAGCGCCTGCCGAACCTGCGCGTGGTGTTCGAACACATCACCACCCGCCAGGCCGCCGAGTTCGTGATCAACGCCGGGGACAACGTCGGCGCGACGGTCACGCCGCAGCACCTGCTGATGAACCGCAACGCGCTGTTCCAGGGCGGCATCCGCCCGCACCACTACTGCCTGCCGGTACTGAAGCGCGAGGAACACCGCCAGGCGCTGCTGGCGGCGGTGACGTCGGGCTCCGCCAAGTTCTTCCTCGGCACCGACAGCGCGCCGCATGCGCAGCACACCAAGGAAGCACCGTGCGGCTGTGCCGGCATCTACTCGGCGCACGCGGCGCTGGGTTTCTACGCCGAAGCGTTCGAATCGGTCGGCAGGCTCGACCGGCTCGAAGCGTTTGCCAGCTTCAACGGCCCGGATTTCTACCGGTTGCCGCGCAACAGCGGCACCGTCACGCTGGTCAGGGAAGACTGGACCGTGCCGGCCAGTTACCCGTTCGGCGAGCACGCGGTCGTCCCGCTGCGCGCCGGCGAAACGCTGGGCTGGCGCCTGCATGACGGGCAGGCCGGCTGATGGCGCAATTCGTTGCCCGCGACGTGACCCGGCCCGGCTGGTGGGTCTCCGGACTGGTGCTGGCCGCCGCCGGCTGGTGGGGCCAGCCGCTGATCGCGCCCGACCATTTCGAGCGCGCCTTCTTCGGCCTGTTCTGGTACACGATGCTGGCGCTGGCCGTGGTGTTCTGGGCGCTGCCGAGCGAACGGCGCTTTACCGGCAGCGCCTTTGTCCGCCGCATCATGCTGCTCGGCGTGATTCCGGTGTACACGCGTAGTCAGCCGGTCTCGGCGTTCCGGCAGATCGTGCTCGAAACCGATCCGAACGTCGTCGGCCCGGACACGCTGTGGGTGCTGGCCGAGGGCGACGGCGGCAGCCGTTTTGCCTTCATGCACCGCCGTGCGACCCGCGGCGGCCGGGCGCGTCAGCTCGGTCTGGCGAAGGCGCTGGCCGAGGCCAGCGGATTGCCGTTTGCAGGCGAGGTGCTGGACGCGGGATAATGGCGTCGCGAAGCCGGCCGGATCGTCGCTGCCCCGAGCAATCGGGGGGGAGGAAAGTCCGGGCTCCGCAGGGCAGGATGCCGGCTAACGGCCGGGCGCCGCGAGGCGATGGAAAGTGCAACAGAGAGCTGAACCGCCGATGGCGCGGGTTGAACGGTCGGTTGAAGCGATCGGGACCGCGTACAGGCAAGGGTGAAAAGGTGTTCCCGTCGGGGAAGCCCCGCAAGGGGCCGGTAAGAGCGCACCGCGGTGCTGGTAACAGTCACCGGCAGGGTAAACCCCATCCGGAGCAAGACCAAGCAGCAGGCGTTGAGGCGGCCCGTCGAGCCTGCGGGTAGGTTGCTGGAGTGCAGTGGTAACGCTGTGCCTAGAGGAATGGCGGTCGCGTACGGTTCGCCGTGCGTACAGAACCCGGCTTACAGGCCGGCTTCGCCCGATCGCAACAAAAAAGCCGAGGTGAAAACCTCGGCTTTTTTACGTCTGTGCATCCCCGTACGGCTGTTCCGGTCTGCGCGGCACGGCCGGGAAAATCCGACGCAGCCAGCAGGACTTTACTGGCCGTGCCTCAGAGGGCGTCCTGGGGGTTGCCGGCCAGCAGCTTCTCTTCCAGCGCATTCACCCGCGCTTCGAGCGCGGTGAGCTTCTCGCGCGTCCGTGCCAGCACGTCCTGCTGGATCTCGAATTCCTCGCGGGTGACGAGATCCATGCGGGTGAAGGCGCTCGACATCATTGCGCGCACGTTCTTTTCGACGTCCTTGGCCGGGCTCGCGGCGATGGCTTCGGAAATCTTGCTGGCGATTTCGTCGAAGAATTTTTCTTTCAGCATGGCGCTCTCCAAGTAGATGCAGGTTCGCAGTCTAGCAGATCGATAGACCGCGCCATCGCGGCGAAGTTGCGTCCCGGCGCAGGCACCGAGGCGGTGCGTCGGCGTGGTGCGGCCGGCGCCCGCTGCGCCGAGTCGGTGCGTTTGCAACAGCCGTCGCGGTGATCCGGGCCGGTCATCGCGTTTTCCGGCGATTGGCACGCTTTCTGCTAGACCACCTACGTCATCGTCCTGTTTCCAAGGAGTCACCCATGAAATTCGTCACTGCCATCATCAAGCCGTTCAAGCTCGATGAAGTGCGCGAGGCGCTGTCCGCCATCGGCGTACAGGGGCTCACGGTCATCGAAGTGAAGGGCTTCGGTCGTCAGAAGGGCCACACCGAGCTCTACCGCGGCGCCGAGTACATCGTCGACTTCCTGCCCAAGGTGAAGCTCGAGGTCGCGATTGCCGACGACCAGCTCGACGCGACGCTGGAAGCGATCGAAAAGGCGGCCAACACCGGCAAGATCGGCGACGGCAAGGTCTTCGTCTTCGATCTGGAGCACGTCGTGCGCATCCGCACCGGCGAAACCGGCGAAGCGGCCATCTAAAAAAGCACGGGAAGGAGAGAAGCATGAAAACCTGGTTAGCACGATTCTTTGCGCTGCTGTGCGGGCTGATGCTCGCCGGTGCGGCACTCGCGGCCGACGCGCCCGTCGCGGCCAAGCTGTACTTCGAGACCGGCAAGGCCGAACTGCCGGCCGATGCGGCAACCACGGCGCAACCGCTGGTCGACTTTGCCAAGGCCGACGGCAAGGTGGTGCTGAGCATCGCCGGCTTCCACGATGCGAGCGGCGATGCCGCGGCCAACGCCGAGCTGGCCAAGCAGCGCGCGCTGGCGGTCAGGGACCTGCTGGTCAAGGGGGGCCTGGCCGAAGCGCAGATCAGCCTCGAAAAGCCGGCGGTGACGACCGGTGGCGGCGACGCGAACGAAGCGCGTCGCGTCGAGATCAGCGTGGCCGTTGCTGCGCCGGTCGCTGCGGTTGCCAGCGAAGCCGCTGCTGCTGCACCCGCAGCCGCACCGGCGGTCACCGTCAACAAGGGTGACAACGCCTGGCTGATCGTTGCCGCGAGCATGGTGATCCTGATGTCGATCCCGGGGCTGGCGCTGTTCTACGGCGGCCTGGTTCGCAGCAAGAACATGCTGTCGGTGCTGGTGCAGGTGTTCGTGATCTTCGCGCTGATCGCCGTGCTGTGGGTGATCTACGGCTACTCGGTGGCGTTCACCGAGGGCAACGCCTTCTTCGGCGGGTTGTCCAAGCTCTTCCTCAAGGGCGTAACGCCGGATTCGATCGCCGCAACGTTCAGCAAGGGTGTCGGCATCTCCGAACTGATCTACGTCGTGTTCCAGGGCGCGTTCGCGTGCATCACGTGCGGCCTGATCGTCGGTTCCTTCGCCGAACGCGCCCGGTTCTCGGCCATCCTCGTGTTCATGGTGCTGTGGTTCACCTTCGCCTACCTGCCGATGGCCCACATGGTCTGGTACTGGGCCGGCCCGGATGCGTACACCACGCAGGCCGCCGCCGACGCCGCCAATGCGACCGCGGGCTTCCTGTTCCAGAAGGGGGATCTCGACTTTGCCGGTGGTACCGTCGTGCACATCAACGCCGCCGTCGCCGGTCTGGTCGGTGCCTTCATGGTCGGCAAGCGCGTCGGATTCGGTCGCGAAGCGATGGCGCCGCACAGCCTGACGATGACGATGATCGGCGCGTCGCTGCTGTGGTTCGGCTGGTTCGGTTTCAACGCCGGTTCGGCGCTCGAAGCCAACGGCACCGCCGCGCTGGCCTTCGTCAACACCTGGGCTGCCACTGCCGCCGCCGTGCTGGCATGGCTGTTCGCCGAATGGCTGCTCAAGGGCAAGCCCTCCTTGCTCGGCGCCGCGTCGGGTGCGGTGGCCGGTCTGGTCGTCATTACCCCAGCAGCCGGTTTCGTCGGCGTCGGCGGCGGTCTGGTCATGGGCCTGATCGCCGGTGTTGCCGGTCTGTGGGGCGTGCACGGCCTGAAGCGTCTGCTCGGTGCCGACGATTCGCTCGACGTATTCGGTGTTCACGGTGTGTGCGGCATCCTCGGTGCGATCCTGACCGGCGTGTTCGCCTCGCCGGACCTCGGCGGCACCGGCGTATGGGATTACGTCGCCAACAAGGTCGCCACCGGTTACGACATCGGCGCCCAGGTCAGGATCCAGGCCATCGGTGTCGGCGTGACCATCCTGTGGTCGGGCATCGTCTCGGTGGTTGCCTACAAGCTGGTTGATCTGGTCATCGGTCTGCGCGTGCGCGAAGACGAAGAGCGTGAAGGTCTTGACGTCACCAGTCACGGCGAAAAGGCCTACAACCATTAAGCACCACGTGCCCGCGATGCTCCTGTGTCGCGTTTCTGCGGCCCGCCTTCCCGGCGGGCCTTTTTTTTCGGCGTCTGCCGCCGATGACCGGTCGACCCGGGATTCACGGTTACACTGGCGCCCTGTCCTTCCGGAGCCCCGTCATGCGTGTTTCCCCGTCCGCCGTCCTGATCCTGTCGCTGCTGGCAGGCAGTGCGCAGGCGCACATCGTGCTGCAGCAGAAATATGCACCGGCCGATACCTATTACAAGGCGGTGTTCCAGGTCGGCCACGGTTGCGACGGTGCGGCGACGACGGCGGTGAGCGTGCGCATTCCCGACGGCGTGCTGTCGGCCAAGCCGATGCCGAAGCCGGGCTGGAAGCTCGACATCCGCAGCGGCAAGCTCAAGCAGCCGTACGAGGCGCACGGCAAGACGGTCGCCGAGGGCGTGAGCGAAATCCGCTGGTCCGGCAGTCTGCCCGATGCGCAGTTCGACGAATTCGTCATGCAGCTCAAGCTGCCGGCCGAAGCGGGCAAGCTGTACTTCAAGGTCGTGCAGCAGTGCGGCAAGCAGACGATCGAGTGGACCGACGTGGCGGGTGACGACGGTGCCGCGCCGGCGCATCCGGCACCGGTGCTCGAGCTGGCACCCCCGGCCGGTGCCGGCCACCAGCATCATTGAGACGCGCGTTTCGGTGCGACAGCGGCGCCTGCGGGCGCCGTTGTCGTGTCAGAAGTACTTTTTCAGGTCCATGCCCTTGTACAGCCCGGCGACCTCGCTGCCGTAGCCGTTGAATGGCAGCGTCTTGCGCCGCAGCAGCTCGCCGATGCGCCGTTCGTTCGCCTGGCTCCAGCGCGGATGGTCGACCTCCGGGTTCACGTTCGAATAAAAGCCGTACTCGTTCGGCGCCGCCTTGTTCCATGCGGTGGCCGGCTGGGTTTCGCGCAGCACGATCTTCACCAGCGACTTGGCACTCTTGAAGCCGTATTTCCACGGCACCACCAGTCGGACCGGCGCGCCGTCCTGGTTCGGCAGCGGCTTGCCGTACAGGCCGACGCACAGCAGCGCCAGCGGGTGCATCGCTTCGTCGATGCGCAGTCCTTCGGTATACGGCCAGTCGAGTACCGGCCGGCGCACGCCGGGCATCTGCTTCGGGTCGGCAAACGACACGAACTCGACGTACTTGGCCTTCGACGTCGGCTTCACCTGCCTGAGCAGCTCGGACAGCGAATAGCCGACCCACGGAATCACCATCGACCAGCCCTCGACGCAGCGCAGCCGGTAGACGCGCTCCTCGAGCGGGGCCAGTTTCATCAGCGTGTCGATGTCGAAGGTTTTCGGTGCTTCGCACTCGCCTTCGACCCGCACGCTCCACGGCCGCGTCTTCAGGCTGCCGGCGTTCTGCGCCGGATCACCCTTGTCGGTACCGAATTCGTAGAAGTTGTTGTAGCTGGTGATCTGCTCCCAGCTGTTCTTGTCCTCGCCGGTGCTGAAGCGGCTGGGCCGGGTCGCCAGTGCCGCCGCTTCGGCGTCGGGCAGCATCGTCGCGGCGATCAGGCCGCCGGTGGCCATCAGGAAGCGGCGCCGGTCGAGGTAGAGCGATTCGGCGGTGATTTCCGACGGCGGAATGGGGAAGCTTGGACGCAACATGCCGGTCTCCGGTGAACGTATGTCGTCTTGGTCGCCGCTGCGATGCGGATCTGACAGCTGTTGGAGCAGATTCAGTGCAAAAAGTGCGCGGCCAATGCAATCGCCGCCCCGGCCAACAGCACCCGGGCGGCGATTTTCGCACTGCGGTGGGCTTCGGTGCGCCATGCCGGCGACAGCATCCGCCACAGCAGCAGCACGACAATTACGGCCAGCAGAATTCTGAACGGTTTACCAAGCATGGGGGAGGCGAACGGCGGGAGATACTTAAAGTGGCACTTTAAGTTATCGGCGATATCTGTTTCATTCTTTGCGGCTTTCGCAGAATAAAACCGGTCTGCATGAATTGAAGCTAAGTGATTGTATCAAAAAGGGAAAGCCTAAATCCGCCCTTGTGGCGGGTTTTTGATTGCTGCTATAGTGGGTGAAAGTGGGAAAAAGTGGGTGAAAGTGGATTTTTCCTCACAACGAGACAAGGCTCATGTTCAGCGGCGTGGCAACCCTCAACCTCGACAGCAAGGGGCGTCTGGCGATACCGGCCAGGCATCGCGAGCTGCTGCTCGCCCGCAGCGCGGGCAGGCTGGTGTTGACGGTCAGTCCCGACCGCTGTCTGTTGCTCTACCCGCAGACCGACTGGGAGCCCGTGCGCGACCAGCTCAACCAATTGTCCGGTCCGCAAGCGCAAATCCGTCGCCTGGTCGTCGGTCATGCCGAGGAACTGGATATGGATAACGCCGGGCGCATCCTGATTGCGCCGCGGCTTCGGCAAATCGCCGGCCTGGCAAAGGAAATCGCCTTTGTCGGTATCGGCAACAAATTCGAAATCTGGGATGACGGCCAATGGTCGGCGAAGAATCAGGCGGTATTCGACCTGTCGCCGTCCGAGCTGGAAACCCAGATGCAAGGCATTGTGCTGTGAGCTTCATACATCGAACCGTCCTGCTTCACGAAGCGGTCGACGCGCTGAATATCCGCGCGGACGGTATTTACGTCGACGGCACCTTCGGCCGCGGCGGTCATTCACGCCTGATCCTGTCGAAGCTTGGCCCGAACGGCCGGCTGATCGCCTTCGACAAGGATCCGTACGCGATCGCCGAAGCGCAGACGATTGCCGATCCGCGCTTCACCATCGTGCACGACGGTTTCGCCTCGCTCGCCGCGTCGCTCGACGCGCTGAACGTCACGGCAATCGACGGCGTGCTGCTCGATCTGGGCGTCAGCTCGCCCCAGCTCGACGACGGCAGTCGCGGCTTCAGTTTCCGCTTCGACGCCCCCCTGGACATGCGCATGGACACGACGCGGGGCATCACCGCCGCCGACTGGCTCAACAGCGCCGACGAAAAAGACATTGCGGAGGTCATCAGAGATTATGGCGAAGAGCGGTTTGCTAAACAGGTTGCAGCAGCGATTGTTGCAGGTCGCAGCGAGCGGCCATTGTCCACAACCGGCGAACTTGCCGCGCTCGTGGCGCGCGCCGTCCGTACCCGTGAGCCGGGCCAGGACCCGGCGACGCGTACCTTCCAGGCTGTTCGGATTTTCGTCAATCGCGAGCTTGAAGAACTCGCGCTGATCCTGCCGCAGGCGCTGGCACGGCTCGGCACCGGCGGGCGGCTGTCGGTGATCGCGTTCCATTCGCTCGAAGACCGCATCGTCAAGCGCTTCATGCAGGACCAGAGCAAGCACGACCTGCCCGATCGCCTGCCGATCCGTGCGGCCGACATTCCGCCGCCGCCGCTGCGCGTCATCGGCAAGCCCGTGCGGGCGCAGGCCGACGAGGTGGCTGCCAACCCGCGTGCGCGGAGCGCCATCCTGCGGATCGCGGAAAAGGCGGCGACATGACCCGCCTCAACCTGTTCCTGCTCGCCGTGCTGATTGCCTGCGCGCTGTCGGTGGTGACCAGCCAGTTCAACGCGCGCAAGCTGTACGGCGAACTGCAGAAGGAAGACCAGACCACCAAGAAGCTCGACGTCGAGTGGGGGCAGCTCCAACTCGAACAGAGCACCTGGGCGATGCATTCGCGCATCGAGTCCGAGGCCACCGCCAAGCTCGGCATGCAGCTGCCGGCGGCCAACCGCACCCAGGTCATCCTGCCGCACGGGCAGGTCGTCGCACGGCCGAAACTCTCGCCGGCGGACTGAGTCATGAACCGGATGATTCCGCCGACTCAGGCGCGCAAGCGCTACAGCCAGCAGCTCAAGCTCGAGCGCTGGCGGGTCTGGTTCGTCATTGCCGGGCTGCTGGGGCTGTTTGCGATCCTGCTCGGCCGCGGCCTGTGGCTGCAGGTGTTCAACGAAGAGTTCCTGCAGGGCCAGGGCGAGGCGCGCTATGCCCGGACGCTCCGGCTCGAAGCCAATCGCGGCATGATCACCGACCGCAACGGTGAGCCGCTGGCGATCTCGACGCCGGTGCAGTCGATCTGGGCCAGCCCGCGCAGCATCGCCCTGCTGCCCGCCGGCCAGACCCGTCCGGACGACTGGGAACCGGAGTCCGACAAGGATCCGGTGCCGCTGTCGCAGGATGAAGTCGCCAAGCTGGCGCGTGCCCTCGGCATGCCGGCCGCCGATGTGGTGAAGAAGCTCGGCGATCCGCGCCGCACCAACAAGGGCGAGGTCATCAAGGACAAGGAAGGCAAGCCCAGCCGTCCCGATTTCGTCTGGCTGCGCCGGCAGATGAACCCGCAGGATGCCAAGAACGTGCTGGCGCTGAACATTCCCGGCGTCTACGCACAGGCCGAGTACCGTCGCTACTATCCGGCCGGCGAGATCATGGCGCAGATCATCGGCTACACGAACATCGACGGCCATGGTCAGGAAGGGCTCGAACTCGCGCGCGACAAGCTGCTGTCCGGCCAGACCGGCAGCCGCACGGTGATCCGCGACCGGCGCGGCTACATCGTCGAGGACATCTCGACCATCGTGCCCCCGAAAGACGGCGAGACGCTGGCGCTGTCGATCGACCGGCGCATCCAGTACCTCGCCTATCGCGAGCTCAACAAGGCGGTCAGCGATTTCGATGCTGCCGGCGGCAGCATCGTCGTGCTCGACGCGCGCACCGGCGAAATCCTCGCGCTGGCGAACTCGCCGTCGTACAACCCGAACAGCCGCGCGCCGATCGATCCGTCGAAGAAGCGCAACCGCGCGATTACCGACCTGTACGAACCGGGTTCGACGCTCAAGCCGCTGACCATCGCCGCGGCGATGCAGGCCGGCACGATCAACGCCAAGACGACGTTCAACACCTCGCCCGGTGCACTGTCGATGGGCGGCTTCACGATCAAGGACACCCACAACTACGGCGTGCTGACCCCCGAGGGCATCCTCGTGCATTCGAGCAACATCGGCGCGCTCAAGGTCGCGTTGACGATGCCGCGCGAAACGCAGTGGAACATGCTCAACGCGGTCGGCATCGGCCAGCGGCCAGGGCTGGGCTTTCCGGGCGAATCATCGGGCAAGCTGCGGCCGTTCAAGACCTGGTATCCGATCGAGCAGGGCACCATGGGCTACGGCTACGGCCTGTCGGTCAGCCTGATGCAGATGGCCAAGGCCTACCAGATCTTCGCCACCGACGGCATCGAGCATCCGGTGAGCCTGATCAAGCAGCCGGCACCGATGCCGGGTAAGCAGGTGATTTCGCCCGAGCTGGCGCAGACGATCCGCGGCTATCTCGAAAAGGTAACCCAGCCCGGCGGTACCGCGACGCGTGCGCAGGTGGTCGGCTACCGCGTGGCCGGCAAGACCGGTACCGCCCGCAAGCAGAGCGGCGGCAACTACGCCGACAAGAAATACGTCGGCTCCTTTGTCGGTCTGGCGCCGGTGTCGAATCCGCGGCTGATCGTCGCGGTAATGATCGACGAACCGGACATCAAGAAGAGCATTTACGGTGGCGCCGTCGCCGCGCCGGTGTTTTCGAGTGTCGTCGCCGGCACGCTGCGCCTGCTCGGCATCCCGCCGGACGCGCCGACCAACAACATTCTGCTGCCGAGTCCCCAGGACACCAAGGAGGACGAAGCATGGGTCCCATAAGCTGGGCACTGCCCGCGCTCGACTTCGCCGCGATCGACGCCCTTGCCGCGGGCCGCGAGGTCGTGGCCGACAGCCGCAAGGTCCGGCCCGGTGACGTGTTCCTCGCCTTCCAGGGCGAGTACGCCGACGGCCGCCGGTACATCGATGCGGCAATTGCCGCCGGTGCCGGTGCGGTGCTGTGGGAGTCCGATGATACGGATGGCGACGGTTTCGTCTGGCAGC
Organism: Jeongeupia chitinilytica; assembly: GCF_014652315.1. Taxonomy (GTDB): domain Bacteria; phylum Pseudomonadota; class Gammaproteobacteria; order Burkholderiales; family Chitinibacteraceae; genus Jeongeupia; species Jeongeupia chitinilytica. Next base: position 225,393 of record NZ_BMYO01000006.1, read on the forward strand.
CGCAGTGGACGGTGCCGAACCTTGGCGTGCCGCAGCTGCGTGCACAGGCCGGCATCGTCGCGAGCCATCTGCTCGGCCATCCGAGTGCGGCGCAGACCGTCGTCGGCATCACCGGCACCAACGGCAAGACGTCGATCGCCAACTGGCTCGGTCAGGCCTTCACCCGGCTCGGCTTCCCGACCGGCGTGCTCGGCACGCTCGGCAATGGCGTGTACCCGGCACTGGAGAGCTCGACGCACACGACGCTCGATCCGGTCGCGCTGCAGCACTGGCTGGCGCGGTTCCGCGACGCCGGTGCCGCGCATGTGGCGATGGAAGTCAGCTCGCACGGGCTCGCGCAGGCGCGTGCGCACGGCGTCGCGTTCGACATCGCCGTATTCACCAATCTGACACGCGATCATCTCGACTACCACGGCACGCTCGAAGCCTACGGCGCCGAGAAGGCCAAACTCTTCGTCTGGCAGGGACTGAAGGCGGCGGTGATCAACGCCGACGATGCCTTCGGACGCACGCTGCTGGCCACAACGACCGCGCCGCGCGTGCTGAGCTACGGCATCGACGCCGGCGACATCCGCGCCACCCGGATCGAGGCGACGCTGGACGGCCTCGTGCTCGACGTCGTGACGCCGGCCGGCGGGGCGACGATCCGATCGTCGCTGGTCGGCCGTTTCAACGCCTACAACCTGCTCGCCTGCCTGGGCGTGCTGCTGGCCGCCGACGTGGCACTGGTCCAGGCCGTGGCCGCGCTCGAGGCGATCGAGTCGGCGCCGGGGCGGATGCAGCGCCTTGGCGGTGTGCGGCAGCCGCTGGTCGTCGTCGATTACGCCCACACGCCCGACGCGCTGGACAAGGCGCTGACGACCTTGCGCGAGGCGATGCCGGCGAGAAGCCGGCTCTACTGCGTGTTCGGCTGCGGCGGCGACCGTGACCGCGGCAAGCGGCCGCTGATGGGCGAGATCGCCTGCCGGCTCGCCGATGCCACCGTGATCACCAGCGACAATCCGCGCAGCGAGCCGCCGCAACAGATCATCGACGACATCGTCGCCGGCGTGGCCGGTGTCGACGGCAGCGGTCTGGCCAACTATTCGATCGAATCGGACCGCACCCGCGCGATCACCGCAACGATCGACCTCGCCGGCGCGGGCGATGTCGTCCTGATCGCCGGCAAGGGCCACGAGACCTATCAGGAAATCCGGGGCGTGCGCCATCACTTCGACGACGTTGAAGTGGCCCGCGCCGCCCTGACGAGGAAAGCATCATGATGTTGACGTTGCACGCGGCAGCACAGGCCGTCGGTGGCGCCGTTCAGGGCGACGCGACGGCCTCGTTCGCCCGTGTCACCACCGACAGCCGCGACATCCGCGAAGGCGACCTGTTCGTCGCGCTGCGTGGCGACCGCTTCGACGGGCACGATTTCGCCGATGCCGCGCTGGCACAGGGCGCCGCGGCCGTACTGGTCGAGACCGGCGGCACGGGCAACCGCATCGTCGTCGCCGACACGCTCGCGGCACTCGGCGCGCTGGCCAGTCACTGGCGCGACGTGATCGCGCCACGGCTGATCGCGATCACCGGCAGCAACGGCAAGACCAGCGTCAAGGAAATGACTGCGGCCATTCTCGCGGCCCACGCCGGTGCCGACGCGGTGCTGGCGACCCGCGGCAACCTCAACAACCACATCGGCGTGCCGCTGACGCTGCTGGGCCTGCGCGCGCAGCACCGTTATGCGGTGGTCGAAATGGGCATGAACCACTTTGGCGAGATCGACTACCTGACGCGCATGGCGCGTCCGGACGTCGCGCTGGTCAACAACGCCGGCGCGGCGCATCTCGAAGCACTGGGCTCGGTCGAGGGCGTGGCGCGCGCCAAGGGCGAAATCTTCGCCGGACTGGCCGATGGCGGGACCGCGGTACTGAATGCCGACGACGTCTACGCGCCGCTGTGGCGTTCGCTCGCCGCCGGCAAGCCGCAGACGGGCTTCGGCCTTGGTGCCGAGGCGGACGTCCGTGCGACCGACATCATCGCCGGTGCGCTCGACAGCCGCTTTGTGATGGCAACGCCGGCGGGCAACGCCGTGGTGCAGCTCGGCGTGCCGGGCGTGCACAACGTCCGCAATGCGCTGGCCGCCACTGCGGCCGCACTGGCACTGGCCGTCCCGCTTGTCATTTGTACCGCTGGCCTTGCCGCGTACCACGGTGTAAAAGGCCGCCTCGAACGCAAGACCGCCGCCCGTGGCGCATTGCTGATCGACGACAGCTACAACGCCAATCCGGACTCGATGAAGGCGGCGATCGACGTGCTGGTCCGCATCGGCGCCGACCAGCAACGGCGGACCCTGCTGGTGCTCGGCGACATCGGCGAAGTCGGTGACGACGCGCCGGCACGCCATGCCGAAGTCGGTGCCTACGCGAAGACGGCTGGCGTGCAGCACCTGTTCACGCTCGGCGAACACATGCGCGAGGCCGCTGCGGCGTTCGGCAGCCGGCATTTCGACACGCTGGACGCGCTGCTCGCGGCGCTGACGCCCGAAACGGGGTCCGACGCGGCGGTGCTGGTCAAGGGATCGCGCTTCATGCGCATGGAGCGTGTCGTCGACGCGCTCGTCAACGAACAAGGAAACGACTAGCCATGCTGCTCTGGCTGACGCAATGGCTCGGTGAATCGATCCGCGCCTTCAATGTCTTCAACTACATCACGCTGCGCGCGGTGCTGGCGACGATGACCGCGCTGACGATCTCGTGGATGCTCGGTCCTTGGGTGATCCGCAAGCTGACCGAAATGAAGGTCGGCCAGGCGGTCCGCAGCGACGGCCCGCAGACGCATCTGGTCAAGGCCGGCACGCCGACGATGGGCGGCACGCTGATCCTGCTGTCGATCGGCCTGACGACGCTGCTGTGGGGCGAGCTGAGCAACAAGTACGTCTGGCTGGTGTTGATCGTGACGCTGGCGACCGGCATCATCGGCTTCGTCGACGACTACAAGAAGGTGGCGCTGAAGAACCCGAAGGGCCTGAGTGCCAAGGCCAAGATGTTCTGGCAGTCGGCCATCGCCATCGGTGCCGGGCTGTTCCTCGTCAACGCCGGCCAGCTGCCGTCGCACACCGGCTTCATCATCCCGTTCTACAAGGAAATCCTCTATCCGTTCGGGGCGATCGGCTTCTGCGTACTGACCTATTTCGTCATCGTCGGCACCAGCAACGCGGTCAACCTGACCGACGGCCTCGACGGTCTGGCGATCATGCCGACGGTGCTCGTCTCGGGTGCGTTCTGCATCTTCGCCTACGTTGCCGGCAACGTGAAGTTCGCGACCTATCTCGGCATTCCGCACGTGCCGGGCGCCGGCGAGCTGGTGGTGTTCTGCGCGGCGATGGCCGGTGCCGGGCTCGGCTTCCTGTGGTTCAACGCCTATCCGGCCGAGGTCTTCATGGGCGACGTCGGTGCGCTGGCGCTCGGCGCCGGCCTCGGCACCGTGGCGGTGATCGTGCGCCAGGAAATCGTGCTCCTGATCATGGGCGGCGTGTTCGTCGTCGAGGCGCTGTCGGTAATGATCCAGGTCGCCAGTTTCAAGATGACCGGCAAGCGGGTGTTCCGGATGGCACCGCTGCACCACCACTACGAACTCAAGGGCTGGAAGGAGACGCAGGTTGTCGTCCGCTTCTGGATCATCACCATGCTGCTGGTCCTCGTCGGCCTGGCCACGCTGAAGTTGCGCTGAGGAGCCGACATGGATTTCAACGGTAAGAACGTCGTCGTCGTCGGGCTCGGCATCACCGGGCTGTCCTGCGTGCGCTGGCTCGTACGCCATGGCGCGCAGGTCACCGTCGCCGACAGCCGCGATGTGCCGCCCAGCGCCGACGTGCTCGCTGCCGAGCTGCCCGCTGTCGCCACGCGATTCGGCGCCTTCAGCGACGCGACGTTTGCCGATGCCGGGCTGCTCGTCGTCAGCCCCGGCGTGCCGCTGGCCACGCCCGAAATCGCCCGTGCGATTGCCCGGGGTGTCGACATCGCCGGCGACGTCGAGCTGCTGGCACGTGCCATCCGCGGCAGCGGTGCCCGGGTGCTGGCGATCACCGGCAGCAACGGCAAGACCACCGTCACCAGCATGGTCGGCAAGATGTGCGAGCAGGCCGGCCTCAAGACCGTCGTTGCCGGCAACATCGGCCTGCCGGTACTCGATGCGCTGTCCGACTGGGAAAGCCGCAGCGGCAATCCGGACGTCTGGGTGCTCGAACTGTCGAGCTTCCAGCTGGAAACCACCAGCTCGCTGACGCCCGACGCTGCCGTCGTGCTCAACGTGACCGAAGACCATCTCGACCGTTACGACGGCATGCGCGACTACGCACAGACCAAAGCGCGGATCTTCAATGGGCTCGGCGTGATGGTGCTGAACCGCGAGGACGGCTGGTGCCGCGGCATGACGCAGCCGGGCCGCAACATCGTCTGGTTCGGCACCGATGCGCCGCGCAATCCGAGCGAGTACGGTCTGGTCGCCGACGGCGACGACGTGGCGCTCAAGCTCGGCGAGCGCACGCTGATGAAAGCCGGCGAGCTGCAGCTCGCGGGGCTGCACAACGCCGCCAACGCGCTGGCCGCGCTGGCGCTGACCCGCGCGATCGGCCTGCCGAGTGCACTGTCGATCGCTGCGCTCAAGGCCTTCAAGGGCCTGCCGCACCGCGTCGAGTTCGTCGCCGAGAAGGCGGGCGTCAGGTATTACGACGACTCGAAGGGCACCAACGTCGGTGCGACCGAGGCGGCGCTCAAGGGCATGAGCCAGCCGGTGGTGCTGATCGCCGGCGGTGACGGCAAGGGTCAGGATTTCATGCCGCTGAAGGCCGCGTGCGAGCGCATCTGCCGTGCCGTGGTGCTGATCGGCCGGGACGGACCGCAGATCGCCGAGGTGCTCAACGAGGCCACCTCGCAACTGCTCGACGCCGATGACGACGAGGAAGCCTTCCTGCCGGTGCTGCAGGTGCCGACGCTGGAAATGGCGACACAGATGGCCGCCAACCTCGCCGAACCGGGCGATGTGGTGCTGCTGAGCCCGGCGTGCGCCAGTCTCGACATGTTCCGCAACTATCACCACCGCGCCGAAGTGTTCATTGCCGCGGTCCGGGGTCTGGAAGGCTGACGCGATGAAAGCGATCTTCTACCGGGCCCTCAAGCGCATCCGCCCCAGCATGGCCGCCTACGACCAGGCGCTGCTGTGGTGCGTGATCCTGCTGCTGACCATCGGTCTGGTAATGGTCTATTCGGCGTCGATCGCGATGGCCGAAGTCGACAAGGACACCGGTTTCCGCTCGACCTACTTCCTGATCCGCCACTCGATCTTCCTCGTCGTCGGCGTGGTCGCGGCCTTCTTTTCGTTCAGCATCTCGACCCGGACATTGCAGCAGTACGCGCCCTTGCTGTTCATCCTCGGCGTGCTGCTGCTGATCCTGGTGCTGGTGCCGGGCATCGGCCGCGAGGTCAACGGCAGCCGGCGCTGGCTCGGTTTGGTGGTGATCAACCTGCAGCCGTCCGAGCTGATGAAGCTCGCCGCGGCCTTCTATGCCGCCGACTACACGGTGCGCAAGGCCGCATTCATGGGCGGCGACTTCTGGGCCAGCATCACCAAGGGTCTGCTGCCGATGCTGTTCGTGATGCTCATCGTCGGCGGTCTGCTGCTGCTCGAACCGGACTTCGGCGCGTTCGCGGTCATCACCGCGATCACCATGGGCCTGCTCTTCCTCGGCGGTTTCAACTGGCGGCTGTTCGCCGGGCTGATCGTGCTGCTCGGCATCGGCTTCGTCGGCCTGATCGCCAGCTCGCCGTACCGGCGCGCGCGCGTGCTCGGCTTCCTCGATCCGTGGCAGGACCCGTACGGCAAGGGTTACCAGCTGAGCCACTCGCTGATCGCCTTCGGCCGCGGCGAATGGCACGGTGTCGGCCTCGGCGCCAGCGTCGAGAAACTGTCCTACCTGCCCGAAGCGCATACCGACTTCCTGATGGCGATCATCGCCGAGGAGTTCGGCTTCCTCGGCGTGGCTGTCGTTGTCGGCCTGTTCGCCTTTCTGGTGTTCCGCTGCTTCATGATCGGCGTGCAGGCCGCCAAGCTAGACCGCGCCTATCAGGCGCTGGTGGCACAGGGCATCGGCATCTGGATCGGCGTGCAGTCGGTGATCAACATCGGCGTGAACATGGGCCTGCTGCCGACCAAGGGCCTGACGCTGCCGCTGCTGTCGTTCGGCGGTTCGGGCATCGTCGCCAACCTGCTGGCGCTCGGCGTCGTCATGCGCATCGATTACGAGAACAGGCAGCTGATGCGGGGGCGCAAGGTATGAAACACCTGCAACGCCGCTGCGGCCACGAATCGCTGCGTTGCGCAGTGCTCGCAATGCTCATGAACACGCATGTTCATTCCGCTTGCTGCGCACCGGGCGCCTTGCGCTTCGCGCCCTCGCGATGCGTTGGAGGTGCTTCATCATGAAGCGCACCCTGCTCGTCATGGCCGGCGGTACCGGCGGCCACATCTTCCCGGCGCTGGCCGTGGCCAACGCGATGCGCGAACGCGGCTGGGACGTGGTCTGGCTCGGTGCGGCTGGGGCGATGGAAACGCGCATCGTGCCGCAGCACGACATCCCGCTCGAAACGCTCGCCATTACCGGCGTGCGCGGCAAGGGGCTGCTGAAGAAGCTGGCCCAGCCTTGGGTACAGCTGAAGGCGCTGTGCGGTTCGCTGCGGACCATCTTCCGCCATCGCCCCGATGTGGCAATCGGTTTTGGCGGCTTTACCGGTTTCCCGGGCGGCCTAGCGATGCGGCTGCTGTGGCTGCCGCTGGTGGTGCATGAACAGAACTCGGTGGCCGGGCTGACCAACAAGGCGCTGTCGAAGTTCGCCAACCGCGTGCTGTTCGCGTTTCCGTCGGCGTTCCGCAGCGCACCGCCGCGCTTCGACTGCGTCGGCAATCCGGTTCGCGACGCCATCACCGCGGTTGCCGAACCCGAATCGCGTTTCGCAGGTCGAACCGGCCCGCTGAAGCTGCTGATTGTCGGCGGCAGCCTCGGTGCGCAGGTGTTCAACGAGCAGGTGCCGAAGGCGCTGGCGCTGTTACCCGAAGCCGAGCGCCCGGTGGTGATCCACCAGGCCGGCGAAAAACACATCGATGCGCTGAAGGCCAACTACGCCGCGGCCGGTGTCGAGGCCGAGTGTGTGGCCTTCATCGGCGACATGGCCGGTGCCTACGCCGATGCCGATCTGGTGCTGTGCCGCGCCGGCGCGCTGACCGTGTCCGAGCTGGCCTGCGTCGGTGCGGCATCGGTGCTGGTGCCGTTCCCGTACGCGGTCGACGACCACCAGACCGGTAACGCGCGTTACCTGTCCGAGTCCGGCGCCGGCGTGCTGCTGCAACAAACCGAATTCGGCGCCGAGCGTTTCGCGGCGCTGCTGAAAGAGACAAACCGAGCGCGCTGCCTGGAAATGGCCCACAAGGCCCGGCAGCTCGCCAAGCCCGACGCGACCGAACGGGTCGTGGCGGTGATCGAGGAATTGGCAAGATGAAACACAAGGTCAAACGCATCCACTTTGTCGGGATCGGCGGTGTCGGCATGAGCGGCATCGCCGAGGTGCTCGCCAACCAGGGCTTTGCCGTCAGCGGCTCCGATCTGGGCAGCAACGCGGCGACGCAGCGGCTGCAGAACGCCGGTGCCGTGGTGCACAAGGGCCACGATGCGGCCTACGTCGCCGACGCCGATGTCGTGGTGATCTCGAGCGCGGTCAAGGACGACAATCCCGAGGTGGTCGAGGCGCGCGCGCGCAAAATACCGGTGATTCCCCGCGCGCTGATGCTGGCCGAACTGATGCGGCTGCAGCGCGGCATCGCGATCGCCGGTACGCACGGCAAGACGACGACAACCAGCCTGACTGCCAGCATTCTCGAAGCCGCCGGCATGGATCCGACCTTCGTCATCGGCGGCAAGCTGCACGCGGCCGGCTCGAACGCGCGCCTTGGTCACGGTGACTATCTGGTCGCCGAAGCCGACGAGAGCGATGCGTCCTTCCTGCACCTGAGCCCGATGATCTCGGTCGTGACCAATATCGACCAGGACCATATGGACACGTATGGCCACGACTTCGACAACGTGAAGAAGGCCTTCGTCGAGTTCCTCTACCACCTGCCGTTCTACGGCCGCGCGGTGCTGTGCATCGACGACGCCAGCGTGCGCGAAATCCTGCCGCGCGTGACCAGCCCGATCACGACCTACGGCACCAGCGCCGACGCGATGCTGCGCGCCGAAAACGTTGTCGCGGCCGACGGCCAGATGCGTTTCGACGCGGTGTGGGAAAACGGCGAGACGCGGCGGATTCCGGTCACGCTGAACATGCCCGGCCAGCACAACGTGCTGAATGCGCTGGCGGCCATTGCCATCGGTCTCGAAGTCGGCGCGTCCGACGAGGCGATCCAGCGCGCGCTGGCGACCTTCCAGGGCGTCGGCCGGCGCTTCCAGCGCTACGGCGAAGTGGCGTGCGACGGTGGCAGCTTCACGCTGGTCGACGACTACGGCCACCATCCGGTCGAAATGGCGGCGACGATCGCCGCGGCGCGGGGCGCCTTCCCGGGGCGCCGGCTGTTGCTGGCCTTCCAGCCGCACCGTTACAGCCGCACGCGCGACTGCTTCGAGGACTTCGTCAAGGTGCTGGGTACGGTCGACGGCCTGCTGCTGGCCGAGGTCTACGCCGCCGGCGAGGCGCCGATCGTCGCAGCCGACGGCCGTTCGCTGGCGCGCGCGGTGCGCGTTGCCGGCAAGGTCGAACCGATTTTTGTCGAAGACATTGCCGACATGCAGTCCGCCATCGTCGCGGCTGCGAAACACGGCGATGTGGTGATCACGATGGGGGCGGGCTCGATCGGCGCCGTTCCCGGCAAACTGGTGCAGAACTGAAATGGCTGAAATGAAGCAGTACGGCAAGGTGGCCGTGGTGATGGGCGGCGAATCGAGCGAGCGCGAAGTCTCGCTGATGAGCGGCAAGGGCGTGCTTGAGGCACTGCGCAGCCAGGGCATCGACGCCCATGCCTTCGATCCGGCCGAACAAGCGCTCGAAGCGCTGCACGAAGAGGGTTTCGACCGGGCCTTCCTGATCCTGCACGGCGGCGATGGCGAGGACGGCACGATCCAGGGCGCGCTCGAATACCTCGGCATCCCGTACACCGGCTGCGGCGTGATGGCGAGTGCGATCGGCATGGACAAGTGGCGCACCAAGCTGATGTGGCAGGCCGTCGGCCTGCCGGTGCCGGCCTATCTGCTGCTCGACGCGCAGAGCGATTTCGACTCGGTGATCCCGAAGCTGGGCTCGCCGGTGTTCGTCAAACCGTCGAATGGCGGTTCGAGTGTCGGCGTGACCAAGTGCCGCAACGCCGGTGAAATCCGCGCCGCCTACGAGGAAGCCGCCAAGTACGACCCGCTGGTGATGGTCGAGCAGGCCGTTTCCGGTGGCGAGTTCAGCTGCGCCGTCCTCAACGGCCGTGCGCTGGCAACGGTGAAGATCGAGCCGGCAACCGAGTTCTACGACTACGACGCCAAGTACTTCCGCGACGATACCGTCTACACCTGCCCGGGCCTCGCCGGTGAAGCCGAAGCACAGGCGCGCGTGCTCGCCGAAGCCGCATACCGCGTGCTCGGTGCGACCGGCTGGGCGCGGATCGACTTCCTGACCGACGCCGACGGCAAGGTCTACCTGCTCGAGCCGAACACCGCACCGGGCATGACCAGCCACAGCCTGTTCCCGATGTGCGCGCGCGAAGCCGGCATCGGCTACGAGCAGCTGGTGCTGCAGATCCTCGACACGACGCTTGAAGGAGAGGCCAACTGATGTTTGGCAGCGAAAAACCTCGTCAGGCCGTCGCGAGCGGCGGTCAGGCGAGCCAGCAGCGCAGCGACCGGAATGGGCGTATGGCCCATAAGGATCGCGTGCAGCGCACGACGCAGCATCACCGCTGCGTCGTAGGCATGGCGGGGTTTTTCCATGTGGGATAGGCCGCAGCTCTTGATGTGGTTCGCCAACCTGCTCACCGCGATGGCGGTGCTGCTGCTGTTCTATTCGCTGGTGTTCCTGACCATCCATTCGCCGCTGTTTCCGGTACGGCAGGTCAAGATCGACGGCGAGCTGTCGCACGTGACCAAGGAACAGCTGCAGTACGTGATCAAGAACGAGCTGAAAGGGACCTTCTTCACGCTCGACCTCGACAAGACCCGGCAGGCGTTCGAAAAGCTGCCGTGGGTGCGCGAGGTGAACGTGCGCCGGCGCTGGCCGGACCGGCTCGAAGTGAACATCGAAGAGCAGCACGCCTACGCCCGCTGGGGGTCCGTGGCACTGCTCAACACCTATGGCGAGCGTTTCGACGCGGCCAGCAACGACAAGCTGCCGGTGCTCGAGGGCCCGGAGGGGACCGAGAAACTGATGGTCGAGGGCTACCGGATGCTCAAGGGCGCGATGGCGCCGCTGCAGAAAGCACCGACGCACCTGTGGCTGTCACCGCGGCGTGCCTGGCGCTTCCAGCTCGACAACGGCGTGGTCGTCGAAGTCGGCCGCGACGATGCGGTCGAACGCGTGCGTCGCTTTGCCGTCGCGTACCCGAACTCGCTGGCGCTGATCGCCGAGAAGCATCCGTTCGAATACGTCGACCTGCGTTACCCGAACGGCTTTGCCGTCCGGCTACCGGCCTACAAGCCGGAAGAAACACCGAAATCCGGTGCCCGTCCTGCCGCGGCCAGACCGGCCGCCAAGGCGTCGGCACCGGCGGCAGTGAAACCCAAACCCCGCAACGCCTCGGCGTAGCGGGCAAGAATCCGCGGCCGGCGCGTGCGTGCCGGCCTGTTTTGAATTGCGTTGAGTAAGAAAGAGGCTTCTGTGAGTAGAGACGCGAACAACCTCATCGTCGGGCTCGATATCGGCACGTCCAAGATCGTTGCCGTGGCGGCCGAAATCCAGGATGACGGCATGCTGAACGTCGTCGGCCTCGGGTCGGCAACCAGCCGCGGTCTCAAGCGCGGCGTCGTCGTCGACATCGAGAAGACCGTCGGCGCGATCCAGAGCGCGCTCGGCGAGGCCGAGCTGATGGCCGACTGCAAGATCCGCGAAGTGTTCACCGGCATCGCCGGCAGCCACATCAAGGGCATCAATTCGGACGGCATGGTCGCGATCAAGGACAAGGAAGTCACCGACGCCGATGTCCAGCGCGTGATCGAGACCGCCAGCGCGGTCAACATTCCGACCGACCACCAGGTGCTGCACATCCTGGCGCAGGAATACATGATCGACGGCCAGGAAGGCGTGAAGGAACCGCTGGGCATGTCCGGCGTGCGCCTGCACGTCAACGTGCACATCGTGTCCGGTGCCGTCTCGGCGGTGCAGAACATCACCAAGTGCGTGCGCCGTTGCGGGCTCGAGATCGCCGAAGTCGTGCTGCAGCCGCTGGCGTCGGCGACGTCGGTACTGACCGACGACGAGAAGGAACTCGGTGTCTGCCTCGTCGACATCGGCGGCGGCACGACCGATCTGGCGGTGTTCATGGGCGGCGCGATCCGCCACACCGCGGTGATCCCGATCGCCGGCGACCAGATCACCAACGACATCGCCATGGCGCTGCGTACGCCGACGGCCGAGGCCGAGAACATCAAGATCCAGCATGGCGTCGCGCTGCGGCACATGACCGACCCGCAACAGATGATCGAGGTGCCGGGGGTCGGCGAGCGCGGTTCGCGCCAGATGAGCCGGCACACGCTGGCCGAGGTCGTCGAGCCGCGGATCGAGGAGCTGTACGCGCTGGTCCAGGCCGAATTGCGCCGCAACGGTTTCGAGGACCGGCTCTCGAGCGGCATCGTCATCACCGGCGGCGCGTCGCTGATGCCGGGCATGGTCGAGCTCGCCGAAGAGATCTTCCACATGCCGGTGCGCCTCGGACTGCCGAAGTATGTCGGCGGGCTGGCGGAGGTCGTCAAGAATCCGCGCTACTCGACCGCGGTGGGTCTGCTGTTGCTGGCCAGGGAGCAATACCACAAGAATCCGGCCGGCAAGGCCAAGGACGGATCGTTCGGGGACATTCTGGGCCGCATGAAATCGTGGTTCCAGAATAATTTTTAGTCAGTTTCGGGTCAGTAAGTTAGAATCGGGTCAAGAAGGAGAGTCATCATGGCATTGAGTATCGAAGTCCACGACGTCGCACACGCCGTCAACATCAAGGTGATCGGCGTTGGTGGCGCCGGTTGCAACGCAATCAACAACATGATCGAGCACGCCCTCGCCGGTGTGCAGTTCATTTCGGCCAACACCGATGCACAGGTGCTGAAGCTGTCGAAAGCCGAGCACATCGTGCCGCTGGGCCAGGAGCTGACGCGCGGTTTCGGCGCCGGCTGCAACCCGGACATCGGCCGTGAAGCCGCCGAGGAAGACCGCGAGCAGCTCGCCGAGCTGATCGACGGCGCCGACCTGCTGTTCATCACCGCCGGCATGGGCGGCGGTACCGGTACCGGCGCAGCACCGGTGATCGCGCAAGTCGCGCGCGAGAAGGGCATCCTGACCGTCGGCGTCGTCACCAAGCCGGGACTGGACGAAGGCAACCGTCAGAAGGTCGCGCAGGCCGGGATCGACGAGCTGGGCCGCTATGTCGACTCGCTGATCGTCGTCTCGAACCAGAAGCTCGAGGAAGTGCTCGGCGACGACGTCACCATCGACGAAGCGTTCCGCGCCGCCGACGACGTGTTGCGCAACGCGGTCGGTTCGATCGTCGAGATCATCAACTACCCGGGCCTGATCAACGTCGACTTTGCCGACGTGAAGACCGTGATGCAGGAAATGGGCATGGCGCTGATGGGCACCGCCCATGCGGCCGGTCCGAACCGTGCGGTCGAGGCGGCCGAGGAAGCGATCCGCAGCCCGCTGCTCGACAACATCAACTTCAAGGGCGCCCGCGGCGTGCTGGTCAACATCAGCGCCAGCAAGACCACGCTGAAGAAGAGCGAAATCCGCCAGGTGCGCGAGATCGTCGAAGCCGGTGCGGCCGAAGACGCGGTGGTCAAGCACGGCGTGGTGTACGACGACAGCCTCGGTGACCAGCTGCGCGTGACCTTGATCGCGACCGGCCTCGGCGCCCGCGAAACCGGCAAGCCGGTGATGCAGGTCGTGGCCAGCCAGCCGCTGAAGACCGGCACCGACAACCGTTCGATCGACAGCACCGACTGGAGCGAGTTCGACCTGCCGCCGGGCATGCGCCCGAACCGCCGCAGCTCGGCCGGTTCCGATTCGCGCTCGGTGGTCGGCAATGTCGACATGGACATTCCGGCCTTCCTGCGTCGTCAGGCGGACTGATCGTTCATGCGCGCGACCTGAACGCCCTGCGGTGTACCGCAGGGCGGAGGACGCCTGCGCTTTGTCCCGGTAGATACAGAACGGCAATCGGAAGCATTGCGACGATCAATCCAGCCCATGACCCGGGGCTGCTAGAATTGTCCGCATGAATCCGTTTGGCCAAGGCAATCCATGTTTCAGCAACGAACCCTGAAAACCACGGTCCGTGCGGTCGGCGTCGGCCTGCATTCGGGCGAGCGTGTCACGCTCGTGCTGAAGCCCGCCCCCGTCGACAGCGGCATCGTGTTCCACCGCGTCGATCTGCCCGATTCGGCGCCGTTCAGGGTCGGGCCCTCGCTCGTGAACGACACACGACTCTCCTCCACGCTCATCAACGATGGCGTGCGTGTCGGCACGATCGAGCACCTGATGTCGGCGTTCGCCGGCTTCGGCGTCGACAATGTCGTCGTCGAGGTTGACGCACCCGAAATGCCGATCATGGACGGCTCGGCCGCGCCGTTCATCTACCTGCTGCAAAGCGCCGGTGTCGTCGACCAGGCCGCGCCCAAACGCTTCGTCCGTGTCAGGAAGCCGATCGAGGTGGTCGAAGGCGACAAGTGGGTGAAGCTCGAGCCGCACGACGGCTACAAGGTGTCGCTGAAGATCGATTTCCAGCACCCGGCGTTCAAGAAGTCGGCGCAGACCATCACGCTCGATTTCGCGACCACCAACTACGTGTCCGAGATTGCCCGGGCGCGGACCTTCGGCTTCATCCAGGAAGTCGAGATGCTGCGCACCAACGGTCTGGCGCGCGGCGGCAGCATGGATTCGGTCGTCGTCATCGACGAATACCGCGTGCTCAACGACGGTGGCCTGCGTTTCGAGGACGAGTTCGTCCGGCACAAGGTGCTCGACGCGATCGGTGACCTGTACATCCTCGGCCATCCGCTGATCGCCGCGTTCTCCGGCTACAAGTCCGGTCACGCGATGAACAACAAGCTGCTGCGTGCGCTGCTCGACGACCCGGACAGCTACGAGTTCGTCAGCTTCGAACGGGACGAGGACGTGCCGAGTTCCTTCCACGCCCTGCCGCCGATCGGCATCTGACCTGCCGCGCGGAGCACCATGTTCGCCGTGCTGCGCATTCTCTTCGTCCTGGCCGTCGTCCTCGCCGGCTGGTCGGTGTTCCGCTACCTGCGCACCCGTGATCGCTACTGGCTGGTGTTCCTCCGCCGGGTGATCGCGGCGACGCTGGCGCTCGTGCTGCTGTTCTTCGTCGGTCTCGCGATCGAACGGATCTTCTGGCTCTGACTATGCCCCGCTTTTACCTCGATGCACCGCTTGCCGGCGGTAATACGCTTTCGCTGCCCGAATCGCTGGCCCGCCATGTCCAGGTGCTGCGGATGCAGCCCGGCGAGACCATCACGCTATTCAACGGCCGTGGCGGCGAGTTCGCCGCAACGGTGACGAACATGGGCAAGCGCAATGTCGACGTCGAGGTCGGCGGATTCGATGCGGTCGAGCGCGAGTCGCCGCTGCAGACCGTGCTGCTGCAGGCGGTCTCGAGTGCCGAAAGGATGGACTTTACGGTGCAGAAGGCGACCGAACTCGGCATCAGCCGCATCGTTCCCGTCTACAGCCAGTACTGCCAGCAGCGGCTGTCGGGCGAACGGGCCGAGAAGCGGCTCGCTCACTGGCGCGCTGTCGCTGCAGCGGCGTGCGAGCAGAGCGGCCGTACCCGCGTGCCGCAGATCGATCCGGTCGCAGCGCTGGCCGACGCACTGGCGGCGCTGCCGCAGCTCGACTTGCGGCTGCTGATGTCGCCGGTCGGTGCGGAGTCGTTCCGTTCGCTGGCCGATCGGGCAGGCAGCGTGGCGATGCTGGTCGGTCCCGAAGGCGGCCTCTCGAGCGCCGAGGAACAGCTGGCCATCGCTGCCGGCTTCACGCCGCTGGTGCTCGGCCCGCGCATCCTGCGTACCGAGACCGCCGGCCCGGCATTGCTGGCGCTGGCGCAGGCACGCTGGGGCGACGGCTGATCCGGCTATAATCGGGCTTTGCTCCATCTCAGGCAAAGCATGAACAACCGCTTGCTGTACACGCGCCTTCTCGGCGAGATCCGCCCCTACTGGCCGGTGATTGCCGGCTCCATCGTCTGCATGATCCTCGCCGCCGGCGTCGACGCCGGGCTGGCGGTGCTGCTCAAACCGCTGGTCGACCAGAACCTCCAGGCGCACTCGCTTGCGCATACCGCCGCCTGGGTGCTGCCGGCACAGATTTTCGGCCTGGCCATCCTGCGGCTGGTGACCAACTTCGGTTCGGATTACGCCAGCGGCTGGTTGTCCGCGCGGGTGATGCACGACCTGCGGCAGAAAATGTACGAGCAGTACCTGAAACTGCCGACGCGCTATTACGACCAGAGCTCGACCGGCGTGATGCTGTCGCGGATCACCTTCGACATCGGCAACGTGATGAACGCCGGTGTGCAGGTGCTGACGGTGCTGGTGCGCGACAGCTTCTCGATCGTCGCCTTCCTCGGCGTGATGCTGTACCACGACTGGCAGCTGACGCTGTTGTGCCTGATCCTGCTCCCCGGCGTCGCTGCCAGCATCCGCATCGTCGGTAAGCGCCAGCGCAAGCTGTCGCGTTCGTCGCAGGAAACCATGGGCGAAATGACGCGCATCCTCGACGAAAGCCTCTCGGGCCACCGGGTGGTGAAGATCTTCGGCGGCTTCCCGTACGAGCGGCTTCGCTATTTCAACATCAACAACCGGATGCGCAGCATCATGGTCAAGCAGAACGCCACGTCGGGCGCCAACTCCGGGCTGGTGATGCTGCTGATCGGCATCACGCTGGCGATCATCATCTACTTCGCCAGCCTGCGCGCGCAGACCGGTGCGCTGACCGCCGGTGCCTTCGTGTCGTTCATGGTCGCGATGATGGCGATCCAGCAGCCGGTGAAGAATCTCACCAAGATCAACGAGCAGTTCCACAAGGGCATGGCGGCGGCCGAGTCGGTGTTCGGCGTGCTCGACGAGATGGCCGAGCACGATACCGGTACGCGGCAGATCGAACGCGCCCGGGGCGAGCTCGACATCAAGGCGCTGCAGTTCCATTACGGCGATCCGGACAAGCCGGCGCTGTCCGGCATCGACCTGAAGGTCGCGCCCGGTGAAACGGTCGCGCTGGTCGGCAGTTCGGGCTCGGGCAAGACGACGCTCGCCAACCTGCTGCCACGCTTCTACGAGCCGACCGGGGGCGAAATCGACCTCGACGGCGTGCCGGTGGATCAGTACAAACTTGCCGACCTGCGCCGCCAGTTCGCGATGGTCAGCCAGGACGTCGTGCTGTTCAACGATACGGTAACCGCCAACATTGCCTACGGCGACGAACATCCCGATCCGGCACGCGTGCAGGCGGCAGCCGACGCGGCATTCGCAACCGAGTTCGTCGAGCGGATGAGCGACGGTTTCGACACCATGCTCGGCGAGAACGGCGTGCGGCTGTCGGGCGGCCAGCGCCAGCGGCTGGCGATCGCACGGGCGATCTACAAGGACGCGCCGATCCTGATCCTCGACGAGGCGACCAGCGCACTCGACACCGAGTCCGAGCGCAAGGTGCAGGCGGCGCTGGAAAACCTGATGAAGAACCGTACGACGCTGGTCATCGCCCACCGGCTTAGCACGATCGAGAACGCCGACCGCATCGTGGTGATGCGCGGCGGGCGCATCGTCGAGATCGGCAGCCATGCGCAACTGATCGAGAAGAAGGGCGTGTACGCCCAGATGCACGCGGTGCAGTTCCACGAGGCGTAACGAAAAACGGGGCCCGGGCCCCGTTTTTCATGGCCGGCGGTTCAGCGCGGCGAGCTTGAGGAAGCGGTAGTAGACGGTTTCGGCGTTGAACACCGCAACCTGGAAACCGGCGGCGCCGTCGAGGAAGCCGCGCTTGACGATATAGGTGCGCACGAAGGCCCACAGGCCGCGGCCGATCGCCTTGGCGAGCGACGCGGATTCGCCGCGTGCGTGGCGCTGGCGGGCGCCGGCCTCGGAATACGTGTCGAGTTTCCGCAGCACGTCGGCGTGCGTCTCGTACGAGTAGTGCAGCAGCGTGCCCCCGAGTGCGGCGGCCGGGCCGTCGAACACCAGCCGCTCGTGTACCAGATCGTCGGAAAAGCGCGCCGCGCCGCGCCGGAACAGCCGCGGAATCCAGTCCGGATACCAGCCCGAATGGTGCATCCAGTGGCCGCAGAAGCTCGACAGCCGGTTCAGCCGGTAGACGTCGGCCTGCGGCGCCGCAATCGCCGCGCGAATCGACGCGGCGAGTTCGGGCGTGACGACTTCGTCGGCATCGATCAGCAGCACCCAGTCGGTGTCGAGCAGCGCCACCGCGCGGTTCTTCTGCACGCCGAAGCCGGGCCAGTCGCAGGATACGGCGACGCTGGCACCGTGCGCTTCGGCAATTTGCACGGTCGCGTCGCTGCTGCCCGAGTCGAGCACGGCGATCCGGTCGGCGAAGGCCAGCGCCGACAGGCATTCGGCGAGGCGGGCTTCGGCATTCTTGGTGATCAGGGCAACGCCCAGGGTTGCTGCTGGCATGGGAAGGCGTGGCTGAAAACTGGATATAATCGGACAAACGCCGGTGCATCCACAAGCCCGGCCCCTCACGCGGTCACCCAGATGAACATACTCGTTACCGGCGCAGCCGGCTTTATCGGCCTGCATCTTGCCCAGCGCCTGCTTGCCGCCGGCCATACCGTCCACGGCATCGACAGCATCAACGCCTATTACGATCCGGCGCTCAAGCGCGCGCGACTGGCGCAGCTGGCGCCGCGGACCGGTTTCAGCTTCGAAGAACGCGACCTGGCCGATCCGGCCTGTGTGGCACTGATCCGCGACGGCGGCTACGACGCCGTCGTGCACCTCGCCGCGCAGGCGGGCGTCCGTTATTCGCTCGAGGCGCCGCTGGCGTACAGCGATGCCAACCTGGTCGGGTTCACCCATGTGCTCGAAGGCTGCCGTCACGGCAAGGTCGGCCAGCTGATCTTTGCCAGCTCGTCGAGCGTATACGGCGGCAACCGCAAGCTGCCGTTTGCCGAAACCGATTCGGCCGACCACCCGGTCAGCTTCTACGCGGCAACGAAGCGTGCCAACGAGCTGATGGCGCACAGCTACGCCCACCTGTACGGCCTGCCGGTGACCGGGCTGCGCTTCTTCACCGTCTACGGTCCGTGGGGCCGGCCGGACATGGCGTACTACAAGTTCGCGCAGAAGATCGTCAACGGCGAGACCATCGACGTCTACAACCACGGCAGGATGCGCCGCGATTTCACCTACATCGACGAAATCATCGCCGGCATCGAAGGCCTGCTCGCCAAACCGGCGACGCCCGACGCCGGGTTCGACGTGATGGCGCCCAAGGCGGGCACCAGCTGGGCGCCGTACCGGATCCTCAACATCGGCGGCAACAATCCGGTGCCGCTGATGGACTTCATCGCCACGCTGGAAAAGCACCTCGGCGTGACAGCCAACAAGAACTACCTGCCGATGCAGGACGGCGACGTGCCGGAAACCTATGCCGACACCCGGGCGCTCGAAGCCATCGTCGGCCCGGTCGCGCGGATCTCGCTCGACGAAGGGCTCGGCCGCTTTGTCGCGTGGTTCAAGGATTATCACGGTGTCTGATGCGCCGTTCCGTCGTGCGCTCGTCATCAAGCTGCGCCACCACGGCGACGTGCTGCTGACCGGTCCGGTGTTCAGCACGCTGACCGAGGCGCATCCGGGCATCGAGGTCGACGCGCTGGTGTACTCGGACACGCAGGACATGCTGACCCTGCACCCGCACGTGCACACGGTACACACGATCGGCCGCGACTGGCGCAAGCTGGGCCCGCTGGCGCAGCTGTCGCGTTACTGGGGGCTGTACAAGGCGCTGAAGTCGCGCGACTACGACCTGATCGTCCACCTGACCGACCACTGGCACGGTGCGCGGCTGGCGCGCCTGCTGAAGCCGCGTGTCTCGGTCGCGCCGAACGTGAAGAAAACCAGCGCGCGCGCCAGCAAAGCGTGGGCGAAGTCGTTCACCGCGCGTTACCCGGTCGTCGGCGGCAACCGCCGCCATACGGTCGACATCCATCTCGACGCGCTGCGCCGGATCGGCATCCAGCCGACCGAAGCGAGCAAGCCGCTGCGCTTCGTCGCCGGTCCCGACGCCGAGGCGTCGGTTCAAACCAAGCTCGCCGAACACGGTGTCGCAAGGGGCGGTTACCTCCTGATCCACCCGACGTCGCGCTGGCTGTTCAAGACCTGGCCGGTGGCGCACGTGGCGACGCTGATCGACGCGCTGACCGCCCGTGGCGACACCGTGGTGCTGTCGGCGGCACCGTCAAAGGCCGAACTCGACTGGATCGCCCAGCTCAAGGCGAAACTGGCGCGGCCGGTGGCCGACCTGTCCGGCCAGCTGTCGCTGAAGGAGCTTGGTGCGCTGATCGCCGGCGCGCGCGCCTTCGTTGGCGTCGATTCGGTGCCGATGCACCTCGCCGCGGCGACGCAGACGCCGGCCGTGGCCTTGTTCGGCCCGTCCGGCGACATCGAATGGGGGCCGTGGCGCGCGCCGCACCGGCTGATCACCGAGCCGTTCACCTGTCGCCCCTGTGGCCAGGACGGCTGCGGCGGCAGCAAGGTCAGCGACTGCCTGACCGCGATCACGCCCGAACGCGTACTCGCCGAACTCGACGGACTGCTTGCCGAAACGGGCCGTGGAGTGAGCCGTTGACCGCGCCGATCCGGCTGGCCATCGTCCGGCAGAAGTACAACCCGCACGGTGGCGCCGAGCGCTTCGTCGCGCGCGCGCTCGACGCGCTGGCGGCGCGCGGCGCACTCGACGTGACGCTGCTGGCGCGGCAGTGGCAGCAGGGCGACAGCAGCTGGCACAGCGAGACGGTGAATCCGCGCTACTCGGGCCGGCTCGGCCGCGACCGCGGCTTTGCCCGTGCGGTGCAGAAGCGGCTGAAGAACTTCGATCTGGTGCAGAGCCACGAACGCATTCCCGGTGCGGCGATCTTCCGTGCCGGCGACGGCGTGCACGCCGTCTGGCTCGAGCAGCTGTCGCGCGTACAGGGCCTGTCGGCGCGGCTGATCCGCTTCTTCAGCCCCTATCACAGCTATGTATGCCAGGCCGAGACCGAGATGTTCCGGCACCCGGCGCTGCAGACGGTGATCTGCAATTCCAAGCTGGTCCGCGACGAGATCGCCGACCGCTTTGCCGTGCCCGATCACAAGCTCGAACTGATCTACAACGGCGTCGATACGGACGCCTTCCACCCGGACCTGGTGCGTCACCGTGTGGCGATGCGCGACGAGTGGCAGGTGCCGCAGGATGCACCGCTGCTGGCCTACGTCGGCTCTGGTTTTGCCCGCAAGGGTGTGGCGACCGCGCTTGAAGCGATCGTGCCGCATCCCGGCGTCCACCTCGTGATCGCCGGCGCCGACAAGCACGCCAAACGCTACCGGAAGCTGGCCGAGACGCTGGGCGTTGCCGCGCGGGTGCGTTTCCTCGGCGGTGTCGCCGATGTCAAGCCGGTCTATGGCGCGGCCGATGCACTGATCCTGCCGACGTTGTACGACCCGTTTCCGAATGTCTGCGTCGAAGCCTTTGCCGCCGGGCTGCCGGTCTTCACCAGCCCGATGTGCGGTGCGGCGGAGTGGATCAGCGAGGGCGTGAACGGCTGGACCAACGATGCGCTCGACGTCGAAGGCTACCGCAGCGCCGTCGGCATCTGGCTGGCGCGCCGCGACGAATGGCCCGCGCTGCGCATGGCCGCGCGCAAGACGGCCGAACCCCATACCCTGGCCCGCATGGCCGGCGAGCTCGAAGCGCTCTACGCCCGCCTGCTGGCCCGGACCGACCAGACCTGAAGAGAATCCGATGCGCATTCTGCATACCGAATCATCGTGCGGCTGGGGCGGCCAGGAAATCCGCATCCTGACCGAAGCCGCCGGCATGCTGGCCCGTGGCCACCAGGTGACCATCCTTGCCTGCCCGAATTCGAACATCTACCCGGCCGCGCTCGAACGCGGCATTCCGGCGGTGGCCTTGCCGATCGAGAAAAAGCGCGTCGGCAGCCTGCTGGCGATGCGCGGCTGGCTGGCCCGGCACAAGCACGAGTTCGACGTGATCAACACCCACAGCTCGACCGATGCCTGGCTGGTCGCCGTTGCCGGGGCGACGCTGTCCGGCGTGCCGCCGGTGGTGCGCACCCGCCACGTGTCGACCGACATCAACAGGAGCGCGACGACGCGCTGGCTCTACCTGAACGCGACCCGCCACATCGTCACCACCGGCGAGCGCCTGCGCAAGACGCTGAACCGCGACAACGGCTTCCCGCTGAACCGGATGACGTCGATCCCGACCGGCGTCGATCTCGAACGCTTCACGCCGCCGCTGAGCCGCAGCGCTGCGCGCGCCAGGCTGGGCTTGGCCGACAAGCCGACCCTGGGCATCCTCGCGACCCTGCGCAACTGGAAGGGCCACGGCTATCTGTTCGACGCGTGGCCGGCGCTGACCGAGCGCTTTCCGGACTGGCAGCTGCTGATCGTCGGCGACGGCCCGCAGCGGCAGAACCTCGAGCGCCGCGTTCTTGAGGCCGGCTGGACCAACGTGATCTTCGCCGGCAACCGCGACGACGTGCCCGACTGGCTGGCGGCAATGGACCTGTTCACCTTGCCGTCGTACGGCAACGAAGGTGTGCCGCAGGGCATCATGCAGGCGATGGCTTGCGGGCTGCCGGTCGTGAGCACCCCGGTCGGCGCGATCGCCGAAGCGGTGCTCGACGGCCAGACCGGCACGCTGGTGCCGCCGCAGGATGCGAAGGCACTGACCGAGGCGCTGGCCACGCTGATGGGTGACGCCGCGCAGCGGCAGCGTTATGCCTCGGCCGGGCTGGCGCACGCGCGCACTACCTTCGGGCTCGAGCGCATGCTCGACCGGATGGAAGCGGTATTCGGCGCCGCCATCGCCCGATGATCCAACCCGCCCTGACTCCACAGACTCCGGTCCGGCGCATCCTCGTCATCGTCGTTGCGCGCTTCGGCGATACGCTGCTGGTGACGCCGGTGCTGCGCCGGCTCAAGGCCGCCTATCCGGACGCCGAGCTGACCGTCATGGCCCACCATCGCCGTGCCGAGGTGCTCGAACACCTGCCTTTCATCGACCGGCTGGCGACGATCTCCAAGCGCAGCGCGCCGTGGCGTGGCCGTTTCGGGCTGAAGCACTACGATCTGGCGCTGGTCTACGGCGACGACAGCGAGTTCACCGATTACGCCGCGCGGGTGTCGCGCAAGGTCGTTGCTTTCGGTTCGGGCTCCGCCGCGGCCAACGTGACGCTGGTACCTCCCCCGTCGCAGCCGACGCCGGCGCAGCAGGAACGCGCGATGCTGCTCGCACCGCTGGGTCTGGCCGTCGACGACTGGCGGCTTGCGTACACGGTGACACCGGCCGAGGCCGCGAAGGCCGATGCGTGGGTTGCCGGCCGGCGGCTGGTCGGCCTGCAGCTGCAGAGCTTCCCGGCCAAGGCCTACCGCGACTGGCCGCTGGGCCATTTCGCCGAGCTGGCCCGGCGCCTGCTCGCCAGCTATCCCGACGTGCAGCTGGTGCTGCTCGGCGGCCCCGAGGGCCGTGACGCGGCGCTGAAGCTCGAAGCCGAACTGGCATCGGACCGCGTCAGCGTGCTCGCCGGCACGGTGACGATGCGCGAAAACGCCGCGATCATGGCGCGGCTGGCGCTGTACGTCGGCGTCGATACCGGCCCGACCCATCTCGCCGGCGCGCTCGGCGTGCCCATGGTCGCGATGTACCACGCCTTCCACCCCGGTTACCTGCTCGCACCGCTGCAGCACCCGGCGCTGACCGTGCTCGAGCACCCGGAAGCCGGCGAGGACGCGCGTCGCGATGCGCCGATGGCCGACATCAGCGTCGATACCGTCTGGGCTGCCGTGCAGCAACGACTCGGAGACGACTGACATGTGCGGCATCGCCGGTTTTTTCCTCCCCGAGGTTCTGCCGAGAACGGCCATCGACGCGGCCATCGACGCCCTGCGCCGGCGCGGCCCCGATGCCGCGCACGTGACCGGCTGGCGCCGTGACGGCAGCCGCAGCGATACCGACGCGGAATGCGGCCTGCTGCACCGCCGGCTGTCGATCCGCGATCCGCGCCCCGAGGCCGACCAGCCGATGCGCAACGACGCCGGCGACATCTGGATCTGTTACAACGGTGAGGTTTACGGCTGGGAGGACGACGCGGCCGCGCTGGCGCGCGAAGGTGTCGTGTTCAACACCCGCTCCGATACCGAATTCATCCTGCGCGGCTACGAGCGCTGGGGCTTCGCGGCGCTGCTGCCGAAGCTGCGCGGCATGTTCGCGCTGGCCATCCTCGACTGGCGCACCCGTACGCTGTGGCTGGCGCGCGACCGGCTGGGCCTCAAGCCGCTGATCTACCACCACGGCGACGAAGGCCGCTTCGCCTTCGGCTCGCTGGTGCGTGCGGTGATGCCGCTGGTGCCGGCCTCAGCGCGCAAGCTCGATGCCGACGGCCTCGCCGCCTACCTGGCGCACCGCTACATCCCGGCGCCGCGGACGATCTTCAGCGGCCTGCGCCGGCTCGAAAACGGCCACCTGCTGCGTTACGACCTCGACAGCGGCAAGCTCGAAAACCGTGCCTACTGGCAGCCCGCAGCGGGCGAGGGCGAGCCGCTGGCGCTGCTCGACGAGGCCATCGGCCTGCGCACCGTTGCCGACCGGCCGGTCGGCGTGTTCCTGTCGAGCGGTGTCGATTCGGTCGTGATCGCCAGCCGGCTGGCCGCGCAAGGCCACAAGGATCTGAGTACCTATACCGCCGCTTTCGCGGGCAGCACGCTCGACGAATCCGGTGCGGCCGCCGGCATCGCCAAGCATCTTGGTTTGCGGCACGAACGGATCGAGGTGCCGAATACCATCGCGGCCGATTTCGACGAGATCGTTGCGACCCTCGACGAGCCGTTCGCCGATCCGTCGGCGCTGCCGATGTGGTATCTGTCGCGGCAGACCAGCGAGCAGGTCAAGGTCGTGCTGTGCGGTGACGGCGGCGACGAGCTGTTCGCCGGCTACAAGCGTTATCGCCAGCATCTGCGATCGAGCTGGCGCGGTGGTTTCCGCTTGCCGCTGCCGTACAAACCGGACGTGCTCGGGCGCAACAAGCTGGCGCAGGAAGCGGGTCTTTCATGGGGCGACGCCTACAGCCTGCGCTTTTCGGGCTTCAGCCCGCAGCAGCGCGCCGCGCTGATGCCGACCAGGCCGGCGCGACCGCACTACTGGCGCGACGGCGTGGCGGCGGCGAGCCCGGTCGAATCGCTGCTGAACCGCGATCTGGCCAATTACCTGCCCGAGTACATCCTGCGCAAGGCCGACCTCGTGACGATGGCGCACGGCCTCGAAGGCCGCGCACCGCTGCTCGACCACCATTTCGTCGCCAGCGTGCTGGCGCAGCCGGCGGCCAGGCGTTTTACCGATCCGGCCAAGCAGCTGCTGGCGCCGGCGATGGCCGGCCTGCCCGACGCGCTGAACCCCTTCCTGCAGAAGAAGCGCGGTTTCAATCCGCCGCTGACGCACTGGCTCTCGAGCGATCTGGCCGACCGCTACGCCGGGCTTGGCGCAAGGCTGGCCGTGAATAGTGACGGCTTGCTCGACGCCGTCGCCGTCGATACGCTGGTTGCCGCCTATCGCGAGGGCAACCGCCGCTACGCCGAACAGGTGTTGCAGCTGTTGATGCTCGACGCGTCGCTGGCGCAACTGAAGCAACTGGATACGGAACTGCGATGAAAATCGGCTTTATCGACGTCACCGCGACGGTGTCGTTCGGCGGCGTGCAGACCGCCGTCTGGCAGCTGGCGGCGGCGCTGACCGACCTCGGCCATGAAGTCCACGTGATCGGCGGCAACGGCGACATCCGCCCCGATCTCGGCGGCCGCGACATCGGGGTGCATACCTTTGCGTTCCGCTCGCGCGAGCGTTTCCCGAACTTCGGCAGCCGCTTCCGCCGGCTGGCCGAGCGCTACAGCATGGCGCGCAACGCCAGGCAGGCCGTTGCCGGGCTCGATCTCGACTGGGTCGTGCTGACCAAACCGTTCGACTTCTTCTGGCCGCATTTGATGCCGGCCGGCAGCCGCACCCGTTTTGCCTTCATGAGTGGCGGCACCGATTTCTTCCGTGGCGACCGCAAGCTGGCCAAACGTATCGATGCATGGATGGCGTGCAGCCACTTCAACGCCTGGCAGCTGCAGCACCACTACAAGCGCTTCCCCAAGGTGATCTACAACGGCGTCGACGTCGACCATTTCCGCCCGCTGGACGGCGCGGCCAGGCGCGCCGAACTCGGCATTGGCGAGGACGAGTTCGTGCTGGCCTTCGCCGGCCGGCTGGTCGGCTGGAAGGGCATCCGGGTCGCGATCGATGCGCTGGCGCAACTGAGCGACGTGAAGGCGCGGCTGCTGCTGATCGGCGGCGGAGACGCGCTCGACGAGCTGAAAGCGCAGGCGCAAAAACTGGGTCTGGCCGGGCGCGTGCTGTTCGTGCCGGCGCAGCCGCACGCCAGCCTGCCCGACTGGTACGCTGCGGCCGACGCCGGTGTATTCCCGAGCATCGGCGACGAAGCGTTCGGCATCACCATCGCCGAGGCGATGGCGTGCGGACTGCCGGTGATCGCCAGCCATATCGGCGGCATCCCCGAGGTCGTCGGCAACGAAGGCAGCTGCGGCGTGCTGGTCAGCCCCGGCGACGCATCGGCGATTGCCGACGCGGTGCGCTCACTGCACGGATTGCCCGACCGCGGCCGGGCGATCGGCGAACGCGCGCGCGCGCGCATCGTTGGCCTATACACATGGACGCAATCGGCACAGCGGCTGCTGGCCGCGCTGGGCGATGCGCAGGGAGACCGGGCATGAGGCTCGCGTATATCGATCCGCACCCGGTGCCCGGCGGCGACGTCGAGGCGCTGCAGATCCTGCAGAACGTCGATGCGCTGGCGCGGGTCGGCGTGATGGTCGATCTGGTGACGCCGACGGCGACGTTCGACACCCAGGCCATCCTCGGCCGGCCGCTGGCCGCCGGGGTGATCCTGCATCCGCAGATCGACTGGCGCCGGCGCTGGTTCTTCCCGGTCAACAGCAACCTGCCGTTCTTCATCCAGGCGGTGCGCTGGCTCAAGCGTCATCACGTCGACGCGGTCTTCGTGCGCAACCTCAAGCTGGCCGACTACCTGCTGGCGCACTGCCCCGGCGTGAAGCTGTTTTTCGAAACGCATGAAATCTTCGCCCAGACCTACCGCGAGGACCATCCGCAGCTGCGCGGCAAGCAGGCCGGCAAGCACGCGACGCTGCGCGAACGCGAGGCCAATGTCTACAGCAAGTCCACCGGCCTGTTCGCGCTGACGCAGCTGCTGATCGACGACGTGCGCCGCGACTATCAGGTGCGTACGCCGGCCTGGGTTGCCGCCGACGGCGTCGACCTGACGGCGGCGAATGCGGCGTTCACCGATGCACCGTGGTCGCCGTCGGCGCCGGCCCGGCTGCTGTACCTCGGCAGCCTGCACCCGTGGAAAGGCGTGCCGACGCTGATCGAGGCGATGGCTCATGTCGACGGTGCAAGGCTGACGATCGCCGGTGGCAACGCCGAGCGCATCGACGAACTGCGCGCGCAGGCGATGGCACTCGGCGTCCACGGCAGGATCGATTTCATCGGTGCGATTGCGCCGGCCAAACGTTTCGCGCTGATTGCCGAACACGATATCTGCCTGCTGCCGCTGACCGAAACCAGCATCGCCAGCCGCTATACCTCGCCGCTGAAACTGTTCGAATACATGGCGCTGGCCAAGCCCATCGTCGTTGCCGACCTGCCGTCGATCCGCGAGGTGCTGGTGCACGGCGAATCCGGCTGGCTGGTCGCGCCTGCGTCGCCGCAGGCGATGGCCGAAGGCATCAATACGCTGCTGGCCCGGCCCGAGGTCGCCGCGCGGCTGACCGCAACGGCACGCGAACTGGCGCTGCAGTACAGCTGGGAAGCCCGCGCCCACCGGATTGCCGACGCCATCGATGCGACGATCGGCGACGCGACCGCCGGAGCCGCCCGGTGAAGCTGTTGATGACGTGCGCGCCGATTCACCCGGTGCCGCCGCGCCACAGCGCCGCTGTCGAGTGGTGGATGTACCAGGTGGGCCTGCGTTCGCAACACGACATGCTGATCGCGTGCACGCACCAGCCCGGCTATGCGGTCGACGAACGGGTTTCCGAGCGGCTGCGCATCCACCGTGTCGAGATCGGCCGGACGTACAAGCGGCTGTTCCAGAAATGGACCAAGCTCGACCCCTACGGCTATGCTGGTCGGGTGCTGACGCAGGCGCGCCGCAGTGGTGCCGAACTGGTCTACGTCCACAATTCGGTCACCACCTACGCCGAAATCAAGCGCCGCGCGCGCGGGCTGCCGCTGATGCTGCACATGCACAATGAACAGCCGGCGGCGCAGCTGGGCGCCGATGACAGGCTGGTGGTGCCGAGCCGCTACCTGCAGGACTGGTACGCGGCCAACAGCAAGGCACGCGACATCCGTGTGATCGCCAACGGCGTCGATCTCGACGCACCGCGGCAAGCGCCACTGGCGCTGCCTCCGAGTACCAAGCGGACGGTGCTGTTCGCCGGACGTTTCTCCGAGGAAAAGGGCGCACTGGCGCTGGCGAACGCCTTCCTCGCGTCACCCGAACTGGCTGCGCGCTGCCGGTTGCTGCTGGTCGGTGAGAGCGATCCGGCCAGGCTGACCGGTCAGCGCGCCGGCTACGTGCGCACGGTCCGCGACGCGGTCGGCCTGCTTGGCGACGGCGTGTTTGCCGGTTCGCTGCCGCCCGAGGGCATGCAGGCCGCGTACCGCGCCGCCGATCTGGTCGTTGTCCCATCCTTGTTCGAGGAACCGTTCTGCATGGTCGCCATCGAAGCGATGGCCGCCGGCGTGCCGGTGCTGGCATCGCGGCGTGGCGGCATGCCCGAATATCTGGTCGACGGCGAGACCGGCTTCCTGATCGGCGATCCGCTTGACGCGATGGGGCTGGCTGGCGATATCCTGCGCGCACTCGACACGCCGCAACGCGGCGACGTGATTGCGGCGTCAACCGCGATGGTGCGCGCGCGTTTTGGCTGGTCGCGCATCGCCGCCGATTTCGACGCCTACTGCGCTGCTGCCGTCGGCGGCTAGATCCACTACCTCAGGTTTGTTCATGAAACGAGCAGTCAAGTCGGTCATCATGCAGGGCGGTCAGGGCGACGCCATCATGGCCGCATACGGCATGGCGGCGCTGCACGCGCTCAAGCCGGGCATCTTCGCCGACGACGTGGTCTGTTATCCGCGTTCGCTCGCCGCGCCGCTGATCCAGGCGCTGCTGCCGTGGGCCAAGGTGCTGCCGATCGACAAGAGCAACGGCTCGGCGCATCCGCGCTTCTATACCAGTGCCGCGAAGACGACGCTGGGTTCGGCGTACAAGAACTGGTTCGGTCCGGACTGGATCAACAACTTCGCCGAACGCCGCCGACAGGCGTCGACCGGTTATCAGGCTCCCGGCGGTGTGGTGCGGCTGGCGCGCTGGCTGACCGACAAGCGCCTGATCGGCAACACCCGCTGGCGCCGCGAAGCGCCCGACTACTACGCGATCAAAATGTGGGCGCCGCTGGCTGAGTACCATGGCTTCAGCGAAATCGACCTCGGCCGCGCGCTGTACGCGACGGTCGACGAATTGAAGGTAAACATCGGCAACGCCCTCGGCGACTACGTCTCACCGCTGCCGGTGCCGGCATTGGCGGTGTTTCCGAGTGGCGCATCGTTCCAGACGATGCCGCCGGCGTTTCTGGCGCGGCTGGTCGCGGCGCTGCCCGGCGTCGAAGTCCGTGCTTTCTTTGGCCCCGGCGACACGACCATGGCCGACTACGCAGCACTCGGCATCCGCTGCGAGATCACGCCGACACTGAACGACGTGCTCTACGTCCTCAGGCATGCGCTGTCGGTGATCACCGTCGACAGCTTCGTCTCGCACCTGGCGCAACTGTTCGCCGACGGCCACATTGCAGCGATGTCGCACGACCTGCCGGTGCATACCGTCCATCCGGGCGCGACCAGCCGGATCGTGTTCAAGGCCATGCCCTGCGTGCCGTGCAACTACCTGCCCAAGGCCGGGCAATGTGCGGCCGGGTTCAAGCGTTGCGGTGTGTACGAGCGCGATGATTATTTCGATTTGCTACTGCGGACCGTGCGCAGCTCTATCCCGGGTGCATGATGCCGACTCAAAATAGAAGTCCGATCGCCTATGCGATTCTGGTGCTCATGGTGGTGCTGATGCCACTGTCGATCAACACGGCGCTTGCAGGGTTGCGCAACACGAGCCTGGGGTTGTTGCTGATCTTGTCGGTGGCGGCACTCTACCGGCTTCGGCCCAGGATGGACGGCTGGCTGGCTGGTGCCTGGATCGGCTACCTCGTGCTCAACACCGTATCCATTGTGGCAACGCATGGCTGGGCAGACAGTCATTCCGAGTACGTGCGCAGCGTGCTGGGGCCGTCAGTGCTGTTGCTGGCCGTTCTGGCGATCTCGTCCTGTTTCGACGGCAGAATGCAGCTGAAGCTTGGCGTGCTTGCATCGGCGATCACGACGGTGCTTTACGTGCTGGAACTGCACCGTTATCAGGGGGAGTGGGAGATCCGTCTCTACATCCGTGATTACGGTTTCCGTTTTCTCGTTTTTCTGCCCTGGTTGCTGATGGCACTCAAGGCGCCACTGGAACGAAGCTGGCGGCTACTGGTCTGGCCGCTGCTGTTGTTCCAGATGCTGGCGATGGTCATCATGGGTTTTCGCGGCGCATGGTTGACGATGTCGGCAATCCTGCTGCTGTTCGCGATTCGCAATCTCCGTCGCACGCATCTGCTTGCCCTGATCCTGGTTGCCGGACTCGGTTCGGTCGGCGCAGTTTACGCAACCAAGACAATGGCGCCAAAGACCTACGAATTCCTTCATTACAAGCTGTCGCAGCGCGACTCGTCGGGCAGATTGGACAAACTGTGGACCCCGACGGTAACGATGATCGCCGACAGGCCGCTGCTCGGCCACGGCTACGGTAACGCCAACTTCAGCAAAACTTTCGCCGCCGAGGCGCCGAAGCATGACGACTGGGTGTGGAAGGAAGCGACCCACCCGCACAACATCTGGCTCGAGGTCGCGTTTGCGACCGGTCTGGTCGGCGCCGCGCTGCTGCTGACCATCATGCTGCGCAGTGCCTGGCTGTTGTGGTTGCGCAGCCGCGAAGGCAATCCGCTGGCCGAGGCGGCCTTGCTGGGCCTGATCGGTTTCTACGGCGTGCTGGGGATGACGGAGCCGCTGGCATGGGCGCCGTTGGGACTGTTCGCCGGCATCGCGCTGGCGCAGAGCGCGCGTTACGGCAGGCCGGCATGACGAGGGTGCTGCTGATCCGTCGCGACAACATCGGCGACCTGATCCTGACCACGCCGCTGCTCCGTGCGCTCGCAGCGCAGCCGGGCTGGCAAGTCGACGTGCTGGTCAACAGCTACAACGAGGCGATTCTCGACGGCAATCCGGACGTCGCGCGCGTTTACCGCTACAAGAAGCTGCATCACCGCGATGCCGGCGAGTCGGCGTGGCAGGTGATTTCCGAGCGGATCCGTACCGTGCTGGCGATCCGCCGTGCCGGCTACGATATCGCCATCGTCGCCAAGGAGGCGTGGGACAAGCGCCCGCTGCAATGGGCCACGCTGTCCGGTGCGAAGCGCGTGGTCGCGCTGTGCGACGCCGGCCGGCCCGGTCATCCGCGCATCACCGATCTGGTGACGGCGCCCGAGTTCGGCAGCGAGCATCTGGTCGAACGGCTGCACCGGCTGCTGGCGCCACTTGGCATCCACTCGCCACCCGGTCCGCTGCGGCTGTTCGCCGATGCCTTGCGCGTCGCCGCCTTGCGCGCCGAGTACGGTATCGACGGCAGCGTGCCGGTGTATGCGCTGCAGCTCAGCGCCCGCAAGGTCAAGCAGCGCTGGCCGGTCGAGCGGCTGGCGGCGCT
Organism: Jeongeupia chitinilytica; assembly: GCF_014652315.1. Classification (GTDB taxonomy): domain Bacteria; phylum Pseudomonadota; class Gammaproteobacteria; order Burkholderiales; family Chitinibacteraceae; genus Jeongeupia; species Jeongeupia chitinilytica. The sequence continues at coordinate 256,836 of NZ_BMYO01000006.1, forward strand.
GGCGCGGCGACTGGCTGCGGCGGGGCCGTGCCAGCTGGTGATCCTCTGGTCGCCCGGTGCCGCCGACGATCCGCGCCATCCCGGTGACGACGACAAGGCCGCCGCGCTGGTCGCCGCCAGCCCCGGCCTGCCGCTCTTGCCGATCCGCACGACGTCGCTGGCCGAGCTGATGGCGGCGGTGCAGTTGTGCGATCAGGTGATCACTGCCGACGGCGGCGCGATGCATGTCGCAGCCGGGCTCGGCAAACCGGTGGTCGCGCTGTTCGGCAACAGCAACGCCGCGGCATGGGCGCCCTGGAGCGTACCCCACGAAATTCTCCAGACCGAGGAACGCGACGTGAACGCGATCAGCGTCGACGCGGTCTTCGCCGCGCACCGGCGTCTGTGTGGCGCAAGCGACTAGCCGGGGGGGCGCCGGGCCGATAGACTCCGTTCTTTAGCCTCCCGTCGCCCGCCATGCCTGACAGTCATTCCGTCGGCATCGTCGCACCGCAGACCGCGGTCTTCGACGCGCCGATCCAGCTCGCCAGCGGCGCAGTCCTGCCGCGCTTCGAGCTCGTTTACGAGACCTACGGCACGCTCAACGCCGATGCGTCCAACGCCATCCTGATCTGCCACGCACTGTCCGGCCATCATCACGTCGCCGGGCGGCACCAGCCGGACGACAAGGCCGCCGGCTGGTGGGACAACATGATCGGGCCGGGCAAGCCGATCGACACCGACCGGTTTTTCGTCATCGGCGTCAACAATCTGGGCGGCTGTCACGGCTCGACCGGGCCGGCGAGCATCAGCCCGGATACCGGCACGCCCTACGGCTCGCGTTTTCCTGTGCTGCTGGTGGCCGACTGGGTGCACACGCAGGCGATGCTGGCCGACCGGCTCGGCATCCGCCAGTTCGCGGCGATCATCGGCGGCAGCCTTGGCGGCATGCAGGCGCTGCGCTGGTCCATCACCCACCCGGAGCGTGTCCGCCACGCGCTGGTGATCGCCTCGGCACCGAAGCTGACCGCGCAGAACATCGCCTTCAACGACGTCGCCCGTCAGGCGATCATCACCGATCCGGACTTCCACGGCGGCGATTTCTACGGTTTCGACACCGTGCCGCGCCGCGGCCTGCGGCTGGCGCGCATGCTCGGCCACATCACCTATCTGTCCGACGACGGCATGGGCGAGAAATTCGGCCGGATGCTGCGCAGCGGCGAGTACAAGTTCGGCTACGACGTCGAGTTCGAGATCGAGTCCTATCTGCGCTATCAGGGCGACAAGTTTTCCGACTACTTCGACGCCAACACCTACCTGCTGATGACCAAGGCGCTCGACTATTTCGACCCGGCGCGGCATTACGGCGGAGACCTGGCCGAGGCGATGCGCCAGGCGCAGGCGCGCTTTCTGGTCGTCTCGTTCACCACCGACTGGCGCTTCGCGCCGGACCGCTCGCGCGAGATCGTCAAGGCGCTGCTCGATGCCAAGAAGGACGTCAGTTACGCCGAAATCGAGTCGGCGCACGGCCACGACGCCTTCCTGATGGAGGACGCACCGTACCACGCGCTGATGCGCGGCTATCTGGCGCGCGTTGCCGACGAAGTGAACCCGTTGCCGCAGGAGGCCCGCGCATGAGTACCGCCATCAAGGCACCGGCCGCCGGCGCGCCCGAACTGCGTCCCGACCTCAACCAGATCGGCCACTGGATTGCCCGCGGCGCGCGTGTGCTCGACCTCGGTTGCGGCGACGGCGCGCTGCTGTCGTGGCTGGCCACGCACAAGGACGTGCGCGGCTATGGCGTCGAGATCGATGTCGACGGCGTCGTCGCCTGCATCTCGCGCGGCGTCAACGTCATCCAGAGCAACCTCGAAGCCGGACTGGCCCAGTTCGAGGACGACAGCTTCGACTACGTCGTGCTGTCGCTGACGATCCAGGCCATGCACAACATCGAAGGCATCCTGACCGAAATGGCCCGTGTCGGCCGCACCGGCATCGTCACCTTCCCGAACTTCGGCTACTGGGAAAACCGCTGGCAGATCCTTCAGGGGCGGATGCCGGTATCCGAGACGATTCCGTACGAGTGGTACAACACGCCGAATATCCACTTTTGCACCGTCAACGACTTCGATCAGCTATTGATCAAGCTCGGCATGAAGAACACCGGCCGCGTGGTGCTGGCCAACGGCAAACGCGTCGACTTCCTGCCCAACCTCTTGGGCAACCTTGCCCTGGTCCGTTTCGAGCGCGAAACGAGGAGCTGACATGCGCCCTGGCTGGCTGGCGGTGCTGTGCGCGGTACTGCTGGCCGGTTGTGCCGGCCCCCAGCTCGGCGAGCTGAACTGGCTGTCGCAGCGCCGTCATGGCGGGCCGGGACCGAACCAGTTCGACAACCGCAATGTCTGGCACGACGAAGAAGGGCGTATGCATCTGGCCATCGTCAAGCGCGGCGGCGAGTGGAGCTGCGCCGAGGCCGTACTGGGCCAGGCGCTGGGTTTCGGCCGCTACGAATTCGAGATCGAGAAACTGCCGGACCTCGGTGCCGATCTGGTGCTCGGCTTCTTCAACTATCCGAGTTACGGAACCGCCATCGACGGCACGAACGAGATCGACGTCGAAATCGCCCGCTGGGGCAATCCGGCGCAGCCGAACGGCAACTTCACCGTCTGGCCGGCCGATCCGGCTTTCAGCAAGCAGCGCGGCCATCACGGTTTCGAGGTGCCGCCGGGCGACGGTCCGGTGCAGTTCCGCTTCGACTGGCAGCCGAACGCGATCGATTTCGAAGTGGCTCAGGGCCAGACCGTATTGGCGCGCTGGCGCTACGCGCCGGACAATCCGCTGGCCATGATCCCGCAGCGGCCGCTGCCGGTGATGATCAACTACTGGCTGTTCGAGGGCCGCAAGCCCAAGGCGCGGCCGCCCGAAATCGTCGTCACCGCTTTCCGCTACACGCCGCGCCCGCGCTAGCGCCGGCACGGCTTCCGCCTGGAGACAACAAGATGATCCGTTGGGGCATCCTCGGTTGCGGCAACATTGCCCGCCGTTTCGCACAAGGGTTGGGGCATGTTCCCGACGCGACGCTCGTCGCAATCTGGAACCGTCATACCAACAAGGCCGATGCGTTTGCACGCGAGTTCGGCGGTGCGGCCTACGCCAGCCTTGAAGGGCTGCTCAACAGCGAAATCGACGCCGTCTACATCGCCACACCGCACACCAGCCATGCGCGCCTGGCAATCCGGGCGCTGGCTGCCGGCAAGCACGTGCTGTGCGAAAAGCCGGCGGCCATCAGCGCGGCCGAGCTCGAGACCGTGCTGGCCTGCGCCCTTGAACACGGCAAGCTGTTCATGGAGGCGATGAAGCCGCCGTTCTACCCGCTCTACCGCAAGCTGCGCGAGCAGCTGGAACGCGAGCCGATCGGCCCGGTGGGCTTCGTGCGCGCCGGATTCGCCAATCCCGGGGTGCCGGCGGACCACATGCTCTGGGATCCGGAGATGGCGGGTGGTGGCCTGCTCGACATCGGCATCTACAGCGCTTTCCTCGCCGTCGACTGGCTGGGCCCGATGCACGAAGTGCAGGTGCTCGGCCGGCTGGTCGGCGGCGTCGACAGCTTCGCCAGCGTCAACGCCCAGCACGAGGGCGGGATTGCCCAGCTTTATTGCGGACTCGATCTGGCCGGCAGCGGCGAGGCGTTGCTGTCGGGGCCGGCAGGGCATGTCGTCATCCACGAGAAGTGGTGGAATCCGCAGCGGGCGACGGTCCGTTACGCCGACGGCCGCAGCGTCGAGCTCGACGCGCCGATGAGTGGCAGCGGGCTCAACTACGAAACCGCGCATTTCGGCGCACTGATTCGTGACGGCCTGCGCGAGAGTCCGGTCGTCACCCACGCGCACTCGCGCGCGATGATCGCGATGGTCGATGCCGCCCGTGCCGGACTCGGACTGGTCTACCCGTTCGAAGAGTGAGAACTGCCGTGTGGCGGGCCCGGCGCGCGGCGTAAAATCCGGGCCTGCACCGAATACCGTAGGAGCCTCGCATGATCCGCATCAGCAGCCATTTCGATTCCGGTTCGATCGACGTCGTCGACGCCACCGATCCGGCCAACGTCCGCCTCGCGCTGCGACCCGACAATGCATCGCCGTTCAGGCAGTGGTTCCATTTCCGCGTCTCCGGCGCCCGCGATACCGACTGCGTGTTGCGGATCGGCAATGCCGCCGATTCGGCCTACCCGGACGGCTGGCCCGATTATCAGGCGGTCGCGTCGTACGATCGCGAAAACTGGTTCCGTGTGCCGACCGATTACGATGGCCGGACGCTGACGATCCACCACACGCCGCGGCACGACGCGATCTGGTATGCCTACTTCGAGCCGTACTCGTGGGAGCGCCACCAGCAGCTGATCGGCGGTGCGCTCGAAGCGTCGCCCTGGGTCGAGCTGCTGCCGCTCGGCGTGACGCCGGACGGCCACGATTTCGATGCACTGAAGATCGGCGTCGACACGCCGGGCAAGCAGAAGGTCTGGCTGATCGCACGCCAGCACCCGGGCGAATCCATGGCCGAATGGTTTGCCGAAGGCTTTCTCGAAGCGCTGCTCGATACCCAGAACGCGCTCGGTCGGGCACTGCTGGAAAAGGCGGTGTTCTACGTCGTGCCGAACATGAATCCGGACGGCAGCGTGCGCGGCAACCTGCGCACCAATGCGACGGGCGCGAACCTGAACCGCGAGTGGGCGACGCCGTCGACCGAACGCAGTCCCGAGGTGCTGTGGGTGCGTGCACTGATGCAGCAGACCGGCGTCGACGTCTTCCTCGACATTCACGGTGACGAGTCGATTCCGCACAATTTTGCCTCGGGCTGCGACGACATCCCGTCGTTCTCGAACCACCAGCGCGAGCTGCAGGCCGCGTTCAATGCCGCCTGGCTGGTCGCCAGCCCCGATTTCCAGACCGTGCACGGCTACGAGAACGGCAAGTTCGGTCCGGAAACGCTGACGATCGCGACCAAATGGGTCGGCGAGACCTTCGGTTGTCTGGCGTACACGATCGAAATGCCGTTCAAGGACACGTTCGACCGGCCGGTGCCCGAGGTCGGCTGGAACGGCGAGCGGTCGCGCCAGTTCGGCGCGTCGGTGCTGGCGCCGCTGTGGGCGGTGGTCAACCGCGCGGGCTGAAAAGGCTCAGACGCGCAGCGATACCGAGGTTGCGACGGCCGCGTCGGTCGCCCGCCGGCCCCGTGCACGGCGATCCTGCCGGCCGCGCGTGTCGAGCAGCGCCTTCTGTGCCTGTTGCCGCCGTTCCTCGCCGTTGCGCCGGTCATCGCCACTGCGGCGCTCGACGCCGTTCCAGCCCTCGCCGGGCGCGCGATAGCGTGATTCGGGCGGCAGGCGTTCCTCGTGGACCAGCACCCGGGGGGCCGGGTCGGTGCGCAGAACGGGATGCTCGTATCCGAGCGGTGAGACAGCGGCGACCACGACAAGCGTCCTTCAGGATGATTTGCAATCAATATCGACTGCAAATGCCGCAACTTGATGGCAAGACCGCCCGGCGGTGCCGGGCGGCGGCCTTCAGGGGTGACTCAGTCGGTCAGGCCTTCGAACAGCTTGGTCGACAGATAACGTTCGCCGAACGACGGGATGATGACTGCAATCAGCTTGCCGGCGTTTTCCGGGCGTTTGGCGACCTGGATCGCTGCCCACGTTGCCGCACCGGCCGAGATGCCGCAGAGGATGCCTTCCTGCGTTGCCATGGCCTTGGCGGTGGCGAAGGCGTCGTCGTTGGTCACGCGGATCACTTCGTCGTAGGCGTGGGTGTTCAGCACGGCCGGCACGAAGCCGGCGCCGATGCCCTGGATCGGGTGCGGGCCCTTGGCGCCGCCCGACAGCACCGGGCTGGCGTCCGGCTCGATCGCGATCGCCTGGAACGACGGTTTGCGCGCCTTGATCACCTCGGACACGCCGGTGATCGTGCCGCCGGTGCCGACGCCGGCGATCAGGATGTCGATCTGGCCGTCGGTATCGTTCCACAGTTCCTCGGCCGTGGTCTTGCGGTGGATTTCCGGGTTGGCCGGGTTTTCGAACTGCTGCGGCATGAAGTGGTTGGCATTGGCGTCAACGATGGCCTTGGCCCTGGCGATCGCGCCGCCCATGCCGTCCGGCCCCGGGGTCAGCACCAGTTCGGCGCCATAGCCGCGCAGCAGCGCACGGCGTTCCTTCGACATGGTTTCCGGCATCGTCAGCACCAGCTTGTAGCCGCGCGCCGCACACACCATGGCCAGACCGATGCCGGTGTTGCCCGACGTCGGCTCGACGATGGTCGTGTCGGCGTTGATCACGCCGGCGGCTTCGGCGGCGTCGATCATGCTCACGGCGATCCGGTCCTTCACCGAATGGCTGGGGTTCATGTACTCGAGCTTGGCGACGATGGTCGCCCCGCAATCCTTGGTGACGCGGTTGAGTTTGACGAGCGGCGTGTTGCCGATCAGCGCGGTGACGTCGTTGGCGATCTTCATGGCGATGTTCCTGTCTCAAGGAGTAACCTGAAGATTGTAGCCGCAGCCTGTCAGCTCGTTACAATTGAAGGCTTCAAAGCTTAGAACCCCGGACACTATGCAGATCTACAAAGTCGGCGGCGCCGTGCGTGACCGCCTGCTCGGCCTGCCGGTCAAGGACGTCGACTGGGTCGTCGTCGGCGCCACCGCCGACGAGATGGCCGCGCAGGGCTACCGTGCGGTCGGCAAGGATTTCCCGGTGTTCCTGCACCCGCAGACGAACGAGGAATACGCGCTCGCACGCACCGAGCGCAAGGCCGGTCACGGCTACAAGGGCTTCACGGTCTTTGCCGAACCGAGCGTCACGCTGGAGGAAGACCTCGCGCGGCGCGACCTGACGATCAATGCGATCGCCGAGGACGAACACGGCGCGCTGATCGACCCGCATCACGGTCAGGCCGATCTGCAGGCAAGGTTGTTGCGGCACGTGTCGCCGGCCTTTGTCGAAGACCCGGTACGCATCCTGCGGCTGGCCCGTTTTGCCGCCCGTTTCGGTTTTGCCGTCGCGCCGGAAACGATGGACCTGATGCGGCAGATGGTCGCCGACGGTGAAGTCGACCATCTGGTGGCCGAGCGCGTCTGGCAGGAGTTTGCCAAGGGTCTGATGTGCGAGACGCCGAGCCGGATGTTCGCGGTGCTGCGCGAGTGCGGCGCGCTGGCGCGGATCGCGCCCGAGCTCGATGCACTGTGGGGCGTGCCGCAACGCGCCGACTACCATCCGGAAGTCGATACCGGCGTGCACGTGATGATGGTGCTCGACTACGCCGCCGCGCAGCGCTGGCCGTTGACGACGCGCTTCGCCGCACTGTGCCACGACCTCGGCAAGCCGCTGACCCCCGGCGACGTCCTGCCGAGCCACTACGGCCACGAAGGCAAAGGCGTGAAGGTGGTCGAAGCCTTGTGCGAACGGCTGCGCGTGCCGGCCGACTGCCGCGATCTGGCGGTGATGGTCTGCCGTGACCATACCCACGTGCACCGGGCGAAGGAGCTGCGGGCCGATACCACGCTGGACCTGTTCACCCGTTGCGATGCGTTCCGCAAGCCGGCGCGCTTCGACGAATTCCTCGACGCCTGTCTGGCCGACGCACGCGGCCGGTTGCACTTCGAGGACTGCGCTTATCCGCAGCCGGACTGGCTGCGGCTGCAGCTCGCAGCGGCCAACACCGTCAACGCCGGTGAAATCGCCCGGGGCTGCAGCGACAAGGCGCAGATTCCGCATGCGGTGCGCACGGCGCGGATCCGGGCGATCGAGGCGGCCCGCGCCGCTTAACGCGCTTCCAGTGCCGCGATCCGTGCGCCGAGCTGGGCGACGGCATCGGCGCGATCGCTGGCGTTGTCACGCCGCTCGAGCTGTTCGAGCAGGTTGAAATGCGCCCGCCAGTGGGCAAACTCGCCGTGGGTGTAACCGACGTCGGCGCAGGCACGCGCCAGGGCGGCGTAGCATTCGGCTTCCAGATACGGCGAACCCAGCTGGATCGCGCCGTCGAGCGCCCGGCGCAGGTAATGGTCGGCGGCGTGCGGTTCGCCCTGCGCCAGACAGGTTTCGCCCAGCGCCACCAGATTGACGACCTTGCCCCAGTGGTTGTGGGCGCTGCCGTTGAGCGACAGCGAGCGCTCGAACTGCTGGCGCGCTTCGACCAGCCGGCCCTGCCGCTTGAACAGATAGCCGCGGTAGTAGTAGAGCTCGGGCTCGAATTCGCAGAAGCCCAGCCGCGGCAGCAGCGTTTCGGCTTCGGCCAGTTCGATGCCGGCCGCCGCATCCTCGCCGCAGCGGTAGTGGTGGGCGGCAATGTTGATGTGCAGGCCGAAACGCACGTCGAGCCGGTCGACCTGCGGCAGGACGCGGCGGGCCTTGTCCAGCATGGCCGAAGTCGGCCCCGGGGCCACCAGCATGAAGTACAGCTTGGCCATGCCGAGATAGCCGAACAGCTGCGCCAGTGCGAGCCCCTGCACCAGGCCGCGCTCCAGCAGCGCCAGCCAGTGCACTTCGGCCTGCTGGTAGCGGCCCAGGCCGTAGCGGACCTCGGCGGCGATATGGGTGGCCTCGCTCCACAGCGTCATGTCGCCGATCGACTCGGCCAGCTCGGCGGCGGCGACACAGGCGGGATGGGCCTCGTCGCAATCGGGCATGGCGAATGCTGCCCGGCCGGCCTGCAGCCAGGCACGGGCCTCGCCCTCGCGGTACGAGATGGCCCTGGCGCGTTGCTGGGCCTGGTTGGCCAACGCCAGAGCTTCGGTCGGTTGCGAGTGGGTCAGGGTGGCGGCGACCGCGAGGGTCTGGTCGATTTCGGCGCGCAGGTTGAACGTGCGCGGGTGTTGCGGTGCCGACATGGGATACGCGTGCAGATACAGACAGGGCCGATCATAAAGAGCACCCCGGCCCCGGTAAACCGGATCAACCGTTCGTCGGTACGGATGCGCCATTCAGGTCACATCGCCACAAGCGGTGCCGCACAGCAAAAAACGGTCGTCATCGGGCATTCCCGACGGGGCCGACCGGAGGACGGGACGGACCGGCGTCGGGATGCGGTACAGTATTAGCAAATGCTGTATCAGAATGCAGACAGGTCTGTTTGTTGTTCATTGTGGGATTGCTGGCGGATCACTAACATTCAGCGTTCGCTTTTCAGCAGCAGCATACGTCAAAAATACATTCATTCTCGTATGAATGTTTATCGGGAGAAATCATGAGGTATCCACAACGGCTGTGCATGACCCTGGCTGCGGCGGGCGCTTTCGCTCCGGCCATCACGACTGCGGCCGCCTGCGCGCCAGCGTGGAATGCCGCCACGGTGTACGTGTACACCGTGCAGGCCAGCCGGAATGGCCACAACTTCAAAGCCAACTGGTGGACCAAGGGTCAGGACCCTGTGCGCTATGCCGGCAGTACCGGTAGCGGCATGCCGTGGACGGACCTCGGTGTGTGCGGCGCCCCGACTCCGGTGCCAGCACCAGTCCCGACCCCGGTTTCGGCGCCAGCTCCGGCTCCGGCTCCGGCTTCAGCGCCAACGCCGACGCCGACGCCGACGCCGACGCCGACCCCGACGCCGACCCCGACGCCGACCCCGACCCCGACCCCGACGCCAACGCCAACGCCAACGCCGACCCCAGCTCCGGTTCCGACGCCGGTCCCGACTCCGGCGCCAGTGCAGGACCCGGCTTTCGATGGTGTCGACAACCACTCCCCGGTCCTGCACAGCGCGAAGGGCTGGCGTGACGGCAACACGATCTATCTGCCGGTAGGCAGCACGTTCGACCCGGCACTCACCGCCTGGGACGTCGACGAGGGCGACCTGACCGGCAAGATCCAGCTCGTTTCGTCGAACCTGAACACGGCGGTGCCGGGCAGCTATTCGGTCAAGTACAGCGTCACCGACGGCTGGGTCAGCACTGTCGTCGGCGGCGGCTACCCGACGACGATGACGCTCACCGCCCAGGTTTACGACCCGCAACAAGGCCTGCCGTCGCAAACGCTGGCCGTCGACCGTCTCTGGAACGCCGAAACTCAGGGCAGCGGCTCGGCCTACGTGAACGCGGGTCAAAGCGTGAGCAGGGCGATCCGCGTCGATTCGGCCGCGCTGCCGTTCCCGACCCAGTCGGTGAACGTCACCGGCGTCACGGTCAAGGAAACGATGTGGGGCGGCAGCAGCCGGTCGTTCTACCTGCAGGTCACCGACAAGGCCTCGAACGCCGTCGTTTACGGCGCGGCAACGACGCTGAACAGCGGCACGACGCTGACGCTGTCAAACCCGCTGACGCTGCAGCCCGACCACGACTACGTGTTCACGATCCGTTACGACGCCGGCAACAGGCAGGGCTTCGCGCTGGTCAACGGCAGCGCCGACCTGTGGCTGCAGCTGGCGGGGACCGAAATGCAACCGGTCGACCCGTACGCCGAGATTGTCGCGCCGGCATCCAACCGGCTTGCCTACGACATCGGTTATGCAGCCAATTCACCGAAGGCCAAGCTGTTGAGCACGTCGGGCAGCGAAACGCTGGTGGTCAACAAGCGTGCCGGCGCGCCGGCGCTGTACTACACGGTCGCCGATTCATCGGTCGCATCGCTGGCGCTTGCGAGTGCCGCGAACACCGACCAACTGACGCTGTCCGGACTCAAGGCCGGCGAAACCAACCTGCTGGTCTGGGCGAACGGCCAGGTCGTCGACTCGGTCCGGCTGATCGTGACGCGGCCGAAGACGATCACGCTGTCGTACTCGTACATCGCCTTCCCGAACGAGCAGTACACGCACCTGCAAGCCGACGGCGCGGCGATCCAGTCGCAGATCAGCCGCAACTACGTGCCGTACAACATCACGGTCAACTGGGTCAACAACGGCCAACTGACTTACGACTGGGATTCGAATGGCGACGGCGATTCGGCGGTGCCGGCGGCGGACCAGTCGGCGGCGTTCAACAACGGCGTCATCCCGAACCAGGGCAGCGTGTTCTCGAACGTGTTCGTCGAACGGCGCTACAAGACGACCAAGGGGTGCGCGTCGACCAGCTCGGGCTCGTCGATCAAGAACGGCGCCGGCGATGCGCCGCCGCGCGCGGCGTTCCGTTCGGCGTGCACGACCAGCGCGCCGTATGATTCGGCGATGACGCTGACGCACGAGGTCGGCCACAACCTCGGCCTGTCGCACTACGCGGGGAGCGATCCGAATGCGCCCGGTACGTACATGACGGTCGGTACGCGTCTCGATCCGGGCTTCTTCGCCTTCCAGTGGCGGACGATCCACGACACGCTCGAAGCGCGCCATGCGGCGGGTGATGCCGGGGTCGGCGTGCAGTAGCCGGCCTGGCTGAAGGGGGGCCCGGCAGGGTCCCCTTTTTCACGCGGCAGCATCGTCAGGTGGAGCCACCGGTTGTCGGTCCGCGCTGAGGTCCGCCGCACCCCAACGGAAAAAGCCGCGCTATGCGCGGCTTTTCGGCGGTGACGCGGTGAATCAGGCGTTGGCCGTGATCACGATGTACTTCTGCATCAGCTCTTCCTTGGACTCCTTGTTGTCCGGGTCGAGCGGAATACAGTCGACCGGACAGACCTGCTGGCATTGCGGCTCGTCGTAATGGCCGACGCACTCGGTGCACAGGTTCGGATCGATTTCGTAGATTTCTTCGCCCTGCGAAATCGCGCTGTTCGGGCATTCCGGTTCACAGACGTCGCAATTGATGCATTCGTCGGTAATCATCAACGACATGGTGCAGTTCTTCCGTTTCGAAAATCATTTAGAAAACAACAGCTTTGCGCAATTGTCCCACTTTGGGCGGCGCAGGACAATGCCGCGTGAATGGTCACGCGGGGGTCAGCAGACGATAGTGTACGGTGCCGGCCCGTCCTTCGCGCAGTACGGTCCAGCCGGCGAGCGCGGCTTCAAGGCCGGACCAGTCGGCCGTTTCGGCGTAGACGCGCGCACCGGGCGCCAGGCGCGGCAGCAGCGCCGTCAGCGTCGGCAACAGCAGGTCGCTGGCGTAAGGCGGATCGACAAAGGCCACATCGAAGCTGTCGTTGCTGCGCGCCAGCCAGCTCATCGCATCGGCGTGGACCAGTTCGACCCGGTCGAGCTTGAGCGTGCTGCGGTTGGCCGTTAGTACGGCGTGGACCGGTTTGGATTTCTCCACCATCACCACGCGTGCAGCGTTGCGGCTGCCGGCTTCGAAACCGAGCGCGCCGCTGCCGGCGAACAGGTCGAGGCAGCGCTTGCCGGTCAGGTCCTGACCGAGCCAGTTGAACAGCGTTTCGCGTACGCGGTCCGGCGTCGGACGCAGGCCGTCGCCGTCGGGAAAATGCACGATGCGGCGGCGGCATTCGCCGCCGATGATGCGAAGCTGGTTTTTCTGCTGGGCTGCCATGGGGTCGAAGCGTTAAAATCGCGGCAAATCAAGCATTTTCCGCCAATCAGGGCCAATTTCAAAACTCATGTTCAGTTTCTTCCGCAAGAAAAAGCCTGCCGAGGCGGCGCTCGAACCACAAGGGCAGCCCGTTCCGACGCCGGCCGAAGTGCCGGCAGTCCTCGCCGATGCCGCCGCCCCGGTCGTCGAACCGTCGGTACCCGACGAGGCTGTGACGCCGGTAGCGGACGCGCTTGTCGCTGAACCGCTTGCTGCCGAAGTCGCGGCAGCACCGAATTCCGTTGTCGAACCTGTTTCGCCTGCCCCGGCTCCCGTCGCGCAGCCGCAGGACAAACCCAGACTGTCGTGGGCCGAGCGGCTCAAGGCCGGGCTGGCCAAGACGCGCGACAAGCTCGGCAAGAACCTCGCCGGCCTGTTCGGTGGCGGCAAGATCGACGAGGAACTCTACGAGGAACTCGAGACCGTGCTGCTGACCGCCGACATGGGCGTCAACGCGACGACGCATCTGCTCGACGACGTGCGCGAGCGCGTGTCGCTGAAAGGGCTCAAGGATTCGCTCGAACTCAAGGGCGCGCTCAAGGACAGCCTGAACGCGCTGATCGGGCCGCTCGAAGTGCCGCTGAGCGTCGAAGGCCACAAACCGTTCATCCTGATGGTTGCCGGCGTCAACGGTGCCGGCAAGACGACCAGCATCGGCAAGCTCGCCAAATACTTCCAGTCGCAGGGCAAGAGCGTGCTGCTGGCCGCCGGCGATACCTTCCGCGCCGCGGCGCGCGAACAGCTCGTCGTCTGGGGCGAGCGCAACGGCGTGCAGGTGATCGCGCAGGACAGCGGCGACGCCGCCGCGGTCGCGTTCGATGCGGTCAACGCCGCCAGGGCGCGGGGCGTCGACGTCGTCATCGTCGACACCGCCGGCCGGCTGCCGACCCAGCTGCACTTGATGGAAGAAATCAGGAAGGTGAAACGCGTGGTGCAGAAGGCCGATCCGACCGGTCCGCACGAAACCATGCTGGTGCTCGACGCCAACACCGGCCAGAACGCGCTGTCGCAGGTGAAGGCCTTCGACGATGCGCTCGACCTGACCGGGCTGGTGCTGACCAAGCTTGACGGCACCGCCAAGGGCGGCGTGATCGCGGCGATCGCGCGCGAGCGCAGCATTCCGTTGCGCTTCGTCGGCGTCGGCGAAAGCATCGACGACCTGCGCCCCTTCGTGGCGCGCGATTACGTCGACGCGCTGTTCGACTGAACGATGAGCCAGCCGACGCTGCTCACGCCGCGGCTGATCCTGCGCCCGTTCGGCGACGGTGATGCCGATGCGCTGGCGGGGTTGCCGCTGCCCGGTGGTGCGGCCGCCTGTCTGCGCGAGCTGCGCAGGGGCGAGCTGTTCGGCGGCGCAAGCGGCATGGCGATCTGTCGCCGCGACGACCGGCTGACCGTCGGCTGTGCCGGCGTGCGGTTCGAGCGCGACGAAGCGCACTTCGGCCTGTGGCTGCTGCCGGCCGCGCGTGGCCGGGGTTTCGGCGTCGAAGCCGGCAGGGCCTTCGTCGACCGGGTGTTCGATGTGCATTCGCCGCGCGTACTGCTGGCGCAGACCGCACGCAGCGACACCGCCGCGGCGCAATGGCTGACACGGCTCGGCTTCGATCTCGATGCGACCGGCGCGGACACGCTGGGCTGGCGGCTGCGCCGGCTCAGCTGGTCGGTGGCCCGGACGTCGCGCAGCCTGTGAGCCCCCGTCGCCCCCAATCCGAGACATTTTCCAAGGCGGACCGATGATCCAATTCCAGCAAGTGACCAAACGCTACCCCGGCGGGCTCGACGCACTCAAGGGGCTGAGCATGGACATCCAGCCGGGCGAGCTCGTCTTCCTCGCCGGCCACTCCGGCGCGGGCAAGTCGACCCTGCTCAAGCTGATCGCCGGCATCGAGAAGCCGACCTCGGGCACCGTGCTCGTCAACGGCCAGAACCTCGCGCGCGCGTCGCGCGGCAGCCTGCCCTACGTGCGGCGGCACTTCGGGCTGATCTTCCAGGACCACAAGATCCTGTTCGACCGTCCGGTATACGACAACGTCAAGCTGCCGTTGGACATCATCGGTTTCGATGGCCGCGAGGTGAAACGCCGGGTGCTGGCGGCACTCGACAAGGTCGGGCTGTCGGGCAAGGAAAAGCTCAATCCGATCGCGCTGTCGGGTGGCGAGCAGCAGCGCTTGTGCATCGCCCGTGCCGTGGTGCACCGGCCGTCCATCCTGCTGGCCGACGAACCGACCGCGAACCTCGATCGCGATTACGCGCACGACATCCTCGAGCTGTTCAAGTCCTTCCACCAGGTCGGCGTAACGCTGGTGATCTCGGCGCACGACGAAACGCTGATGGCCGATTACGGCCGGCGCATCCTGCGGCTGAAAAACGGCCAGTTCACGGCTTGAGGGATACACGATGAAACACTGGTTCCGCCTGCACGGCCTCGCCCTTTCCCGCACCCTCGGCGCGCTGTTGCGCCACCCGGTTGCCACCCTGCTGCATCTGGCGGTGATCGGCCTCGTGGCCAGCCTGCCGCTCGGCCTGTACCTGCTGCTGACGAGCGTCGGCGGCGTCGCCGCAAAGATGCCGGTCGAGCCGCAGCTGACGGTCTTCCTCAAGCCCGAGGCCGACGTCGGCGCACTGCGCGCGCAGCTCGCCAAGGACGCCCGGCTGGCGCAGACGCGCTTCGTGCCCAAGGACGACGCGCTGAAGGCCATGGAGTCGGCGATCGGCAGCGGCGACCTGCTCGCAGGACTGGCCGAGAATCCGCTGCCCGATGCCTTCGTGCTGACCGCGCGGCGCGACGTTCCGGCGGCAGAGCTGACCAGGCTCGAGCAAAACCTGCTGACCGACCCGGGGGTCGATACCGTCCAGCTCGACTCGGCGTGGGCGGCGCGACTGGAAAAGGCGATTGCGCTCGGTCGCCACGCGCTGCAGGTCGTGGTGCTGCTGCTGGCGGTGGCGCTGGTACTGGTCACCGGCAACGCGATCCGCATGCAGATCCTGACCCGGCGCGAGGAAATCGAGGTGGCCAAGCTGATCGGCGCCACCGACAGCTTCATCCGCCGGCCGTTCCATTACAGCGCGGCAATCCAGGGCGTGCTCGGCGGGCTGGCGGGCTGCGGCATCGCCGCCGGTGCGATCGCATGGCTCAATCCGGCGGTCGGCGAGCTGGCCGCCGCCTATGGCCAGCCCTTCCTGCTGGCATTGCCGGGGCCGGTCGAACTGGCCGTCGTCTGCGCGACGACGATGCTGCTGTGCCTGCTTGGCGCCTGGTTTGCCGTCTGGCGCCACCTGCGCCGTTACCGTTGATCACGACGACGTCATAGCCGCAGGCAATGGGCCCGATTGGCATAATTGCCGTGCGCATCGGCACGTCCCGTGCTTGAATCAACGGAACCCGAAGTGCCTTTAGCACTCAAACGATACGAGTGCTAATATCATGGACGTTGTGTATCGCAGCGTCTGCAAGACAGGAGTGAACGAATGGGGAACAGCATGGCCCTGCCGGTGATCACCGCAGGCGACAGCATTGAAAGTTACATCCATCGTGTCAACGCGATTCCGATGTTGAGCGCCGAGGAAGAGGTCGAACTCGCCACGCGCCTGCAGAAGGAAAGCGATCTCGAGGCCGCCGGCCGCTTGGTGATGAGCCACCTGCGCGTCGTCGTGTCGATCGCGCGAGGCTACGCCGGTTACGGCCTGCCGCAGGCGGACCTGATCCAGGAAGGCAATATCGGCCTGATGAAGGCGGTCAAGCGCTTCGAGCCGGACCGCGGCGTGCGGCTGTTCTCGTTCGCCGTGCACTGGATCAAGGCCGAAATCCACGAATACATCCTGCGCAACTGGCGTCTGGTCCGCATCGCGACGACCAAGGCGCAGCGCAAGCTCTTCTTCAACCTGCGCTCGATGAAGTCGAGCTTCGCGGCGCTGACGCACGCGCAGGCCAAGGAAATCGCCGACGATCTCGGCGTGAAGCCGGAAGAAGTGCTGGAAATGGAAACCCGGATGACGGGCCAGGACATCGCGCTGATGGCCGATCACGACGACGACGAGGGCGGTTTCGCCCCGATCGACTGGCTGGCCGACCACGACGCCGAGCCGACCCGGCAGATCGAACGTCGCGCGCACGACCGGCTGCAATCGGAAGGCCTGCGTGAAGCGCTCGAAACGCTCGACGAGCGCAGCCGCCGCATCGTCGAAACGCGCTGGCTCGCCGACGAGGGTCAGGGCCTGACGCTGCACGAGCTCGCGGCCGAATACAGCGTGTCGGCCGAGCGGATTCGCCAGATCGAGGTCAAGGCCTTGCAGAAGATGCGTTCGGCGCTGCTGCCGGTCGCCGCGTAAACGGCGCGTACCACGTAAAAAGGGCACCTTCGGGTGCCCTTTTGTTTTGCTCCGCGGCCGGATCAGACCGGCCGGTAGCGCGTCGGATCGGTCACGCCGGCTGCAGCAAAGCCTTCGCGGCGCAGCCGGCAGGCATCGCAGACGCCGCAGGCGCGACCGTCGTCGTCGGCCTGATAGCAGGTGACGGTCAGGCCGTAGTCGACGCCCAGCCGGGTGCCGGTCTTGATGATGTCGCCCTTGGACAGGTCGATCAGCGGCGTGTGGATCGTCAGCGGCGAGCCTTCGACACCGGTGCGCGTCGCCAGCCGCGCCATCGCCTGATACGCGGCAATGTAGTCGGGACGGCAGTCCGGGTAGCCCGAGTAGTCGACGGCGTTGACGCCGATGAAAATGTCGTCGCTCTTGAGGACTTCGGCCCAGGCCAGCGCGTAGGACAGCAGGATGGTGTTGCGTGCCGGCACGTAGGTCAGCGGAATCTCGCCTTCCTGCGGTGCTCCCTCGGGCACGGCAATGCTGGCGTCGGTCAGGGCCGAACCACCGAAAGCGGCCAGATCGATCGTGACGACGCGGTGGGCCGCTGCGCCAAGCGCCTTGGTGACGCGTTCGGCGGCTTTCAGTTCGGCATTGTGGCGCTGGCCGTAATTGAACGACAGGCAGTAGGGCGCAAAGCCCTGATCCCGGGCGATCGCCAGGCAGGTGGCGGAATCGAGACCGCCCGAGAGCAGGATGACGGCGGGTTTGCTCATTTGTGGTGCTCCAGTACCGGTTTCGGCGTGACGGCGGCCAGCGCGCGTTCGGCGAGGTCGTGATAGAAATTGGTTCGGAAGATGCGGGCGACCGTCGACGCGATCATTGCGGTGGCCATGATCGAGATCACCATCTCGTGGCCGTCGGTCATTTCCATCAGGATGAAGGACGCCGTCAGCGGCGCGCGCGTCACCGCGGCCAGCACCGCCGTCATGCCGATCGCGACCAGCTTGATGTGCAGTTCCGGCCCCACCAGGGGCTGGAACCAGCTGCCGAGGCCGGCGCCGAGCGACAGCGACGGCGCGAAGATGCCGCCGGGCAGGCCGGTCAGATAGGTCGACAGCAGGCCGACGAATTTCAGCGGCAGGTAGTACCACGCCAGCGTGGCTTCGCCGGCGACGACCTTGCTGGTGACCTCGGCACCGCTGCCGAAGATCGGCGCAGCCAGACCGCAGACGGCGATCAGCAGGCCGCAGCAGGCGACGAACAGATAGGGGCGGGTCGCGCGGACCAGCTGGACGCGCTCGGGCAGCCAGCGGCCGGGATTGACGCACAGCCACGAAAACGCACCGCCGACGAGTCCGCCGGCGATCGAGATCAGCAGCAGCGGCGGCAGGATGCTGACGCTGAAGCCCGGAACCTTGATGTGGCCGAAATAGGTGTAGCTGCCGAGGAAGGCCAGCGAGACCACGCCCGACAGGATGACCGCACCGAGAATCTTGCCGCTGGTGCGCTCCTCGACCGAACGCGCCAGCTCTTCGAAGGCGAAGACGATGCCGGCGAGCGGCGTGTTGAACGCCGCTGCGATCCCGGCTGCGCCGCCGGCGAGAATCAGCTGGCGCCGGAATGCCGCATCGCCGAGCGGAAACAGTTTGCGGCAGGCGTACATGACGCTCGCGCCGATCTGCACCGTCGGTCCTTCGCGGCCGAGCACGAAGCCGGAGCCGAGACCGGCAACGATGCAGACGAACTTGGTCGCGGCGAGCTTGAGGTTGACGAGCCTGTTGGCGATGTCCGGCTGGTCGGCCACGTGCAGGGCCGCCATCGCCTGCTGGATGCCGCTGCCTTCGGCACCGGGGCCGATGCGCCGCATCAGCCAGACGATGGCCATGCCGCCGAGCGGCAGCGAGATGAACGGCCACCAGAACCAGCGCGTGGTCAGGCTGTCGAAACCGGCGAACGCCCATTCGGCGGCCTTGGCGAGCATCACCGCGAGCACGCCGACGGCGGCCGCGCCAATCCACAGCGCGATCGTGCCGCGGCTGCGTTGCGGCAGGTGGCGCAACCGGACGAGCCAGCGCTTCAGGGTCATCTTGACGATCATGGGACCTCCGGGGCGTGCATTGAGGATAGCCGAGCAATCCCCGCGTGCTCAGACGCCGGGCTTTTCGCCCCAGAGAATCTTGTGCAGCTGCACTTGCATCCGCACCGGCAAGTGGTCTTCGAGCACCCACGCGGCCAGATCGGCCGGCGGCAGCGTTTCCCACACCGGCGAGAATAGCACCGGGGCAAGGTCATTGACCTTGCGTTGGCGCACGAGATCGCGCGCCCACTCGTAGTCGGCCCGGTCGCACAGCACGAACTTGACTTCGTCTTTCGGCGTCAGCGCGGCGAGGTTGTCCCAGTGCATCTTCGCCAGCTCGCCCGAGCCCGGCGTCTTGATGTCGAGAATGCGCGAGACGCGCGGGTCGACATCGGCGATCGGCAGCGCGCCGCTGGTTTCGAGGCTGACGTCGTAGCCGGCATCGCACAGCGCAGTCAGGAAAGCGAGGCTGTGCTTCTGTGCCAGCGGCTCGCCGCCGGTCACGCAGACCGTACGCGCGCCGTGACGGGCCACGTCGGCGAGGATCTCGTCGAAGCCCATGGTCTTGCCGCCGTGGAAGGCATAGGCGCTGTCGCAGTAGCCGCAGCGCAGCGGACAGCCGGTGAGGCGGACGAACACGGTGGGCAGGCCGAGACGGCTGGTCTCGCCCTGCAGCGAATAAAAGATCTCGGTGATCCGGAGCGATGCGGGATTCATGATGGTTCCGTACCGGATTCACAATCCGGTGGTGGGTTTTTCCAGACCGGAATGTCCGGCGGAAATGCAAACAGCAGCGGCGAGGGCCGCTGCCGCGGGAATGGGGTTGATCAGTACGGGCCGATCAGTTGACGCTCAGCAGCGCCTTCTTGGCCGTCGCGGCCTTTTCGGACTGCGGGTATTTCTCGACCAGCTGCAACAGGAAGCTGCGGGCTTCCTTCTTGTTGCCCTGGGCGTTGGCGCACACGGCCAGGCCGAACAGGGCATCGGGCGCCAGCGCGTTGTCGGGCGCCTTGTTGACGATCTCGGCGTAGGCGAAGCGCGCGTTCTTGTAGTCCTTCAGTGCGGCATAGCTGTTGCCCATCCAGTACTGCGCGGTCGGCACGCCCGGGTCGGCCGGGTTCGCGGTGACGAACTGCTTCAGCGCGGCCACGGCGTCCTTGTGCTTGCCGGCCTGCGACAGCTTGATCGCGTCGTCGAGCGACTGCTGGCTGGCTTCCTGTGCGGCTGCCTTTTGCTGGACCTTGGCCTGTTCGATATTGCGGACCCGCGTGTCGAGGTCGGTGAACAGGTCCTTCTGCTGCTTGCCGGCCTGGTCCTGGTTGAACTGCAGCACCTCGATCTGGCCGCGCAGGTTGGCGATTTCCTGCTTGAGGCCTTCGATCTGTCCCAGCAGGTTGAGCATCTGCTTGTTGCTCGCTTCGAGCTGGTTCAGCCGGGTGTTCTGCTTGGCATTGTCCTGCTGCAGGTCGGTGATCTGCTGGCGGGCGACATTGTCGTCGAACAGGCCGGCATGGGCCTGCAGGGCAAAGGCAAAGGTGATCAGGGCAACAAGGCGTTTCATGGACGGTCTCGGAATGAACAAAGCCGGCATCGTGGCGACGCCGGCTAGCCTAGGCGGTTTTGCCGGGCGGCACAAGGCCGCCCCGAAACGGCTTACTGGGCCGATTCGCCCTTGTAGACCAGGTTGGCGTTACGGTTGCGCGACCAGGCCTCTTCGGTCTGACCCGGTTCCAGCGGCTTCTCTTCGCCGAAGCTCACGCTTTCCAGCTGCGATTCCGGTACGCCCAGCGACAGCAGGACCTTCTTGGTCGCTTCGGCACGCTTCTGGCCCAGCGCCAGGTTGTACTCGGCGGTGCCGCGGTCGTCGGTGTTGCCCTGAACGATCAGCTTGGCATCCTTGTTGGCCAGCAGGTACTTGGCGTGGGCGGCCAGCAGGGCCTGGTAGTCCGATTTGACGACGAAGGAGTCGAAGTCGAAGTAGACGCGGCGTTGCGACAGGATGTTGTTCGGATCGGTCAGCGGGTTGTTGCCCTTGTTCAGGTCGCTGCCCTGGGTCAGGTCGACGGTCGCCGGCTTGGTTTCACTGCCGGTGACCGGTGCCGTGGTCTTGCCCGCATTCGGGTCGGCCGGCGGCGTGCTCGAGCATGCGGCCAGGAGGGCGGTCATCAGGACGGACAGTGCAACTTTCTTCATTTTCATCTCCCATCGGATTGAACTTGGGTGAGCAAAACACCGCGATACATGCGGCCAGCATAGGGGAAAGCCGGGGCGACGGCGACGGAAAGAATGCCACCGG
Organism: Jeongeupia chitinilytica; assembly: GCF_014652315.1. Classification (GTDB taxonomy): domain Bacteria; phylum Pseudomonadota; class Gammaproteobacteria; order Burkholderiales; family Chitinibacteraceae; genus Jeongeupia; species Jeongeupia chitinilytica. The sequence continues at coordinate 277,922 of NZ_BMYO01000006.1, forward strand.
CCCGATTCCCGCATTCACATCAGCGCAACAGCGGCCCCCAGGCCGGCTGGCGGACATCGCCGTTCTGGGCCTTCAGGCGCTGCTTGATCCGGCCGTCGACCGATACGGCGGCGAGCGTGCCGCGGCTGCCGGTTTCGTAGAGGATCATCCGGCCGTTCGACGCGAAGCTCGGCGAATCGTCCGCACCGGTATCGGTCAGCACCTGGATCTGCCGGCTGGCCATGTCCATCACGGCGACCTGGAAACCCTTGCCGGTGCGGGTGATCAGGGCCATCGACTTGCCGTCCGGACTGACCTTGCCCGAGGCGTTGTACGCACCCTGGAAGGTGAGACGCTCGCCGCCGCCACCCGAGACCGGCATCCGGTAGATCTGCGGGCTGCCGCCGCGGTCGGACGTGAACACGATGCTCCGACCGTCCGGCGTGAACGAAGGTTCCGTGTTGATGTCGCCGGTATTGGTCAGCCGGCGCGGATTGCTGCCGTCGGTGTTGACGAGATAGATCTGGCTGCCCGAGTCCTTGGTCAGCACCACGGCGAGCTGGCGGCCATCCGGCGACCACGCCGGTGCCGAGTTCGAGCCCTTGAATGCCGCGGCCTTCCAGCGCTTGCCGCTGGCCAGATCCTGCACGTAGACGATCGGTTTCTGCTCCTCGAACGACACGTAGGCGAGACGGCCACCGTCCGGCGACCACTTCGGCGACATGATGGGCTGGTTGCTGGCGAGCACCGTCTGCGCACCGTAACCGTCGGCATCGGCGACCTGCAGCTCGTGACGCTTGCCGCGCTTGACCACGTAGGCGATGCGCGAGTTGAACGCACCCGGTTCGCCGGTCAGCTTCTGGTAGACCATGTCGGCGATCTGGTGCGCGACGCGCCGCGACTGGCTGACGCGGGCCGAGAGCTGGTGCGCCAGCAGCACGTTCTTGTTCGACAGGTCGACCAGCCAGAACTTGACGGTGAAGCTGTCACCGGCCGGGATCACGCTGCCGATCAGCGCCGTCTGCGCGCCGCGGCCGGTCAGTGCGGCCGGGTTCAGCTGCTCGGGGGCGAACGGCATCGGCGCGAGATCGCCGGCACCGATGACCTTGAACAGCCCGGAGCGGGTCAGGTCGTCACCGACGACGGGCGTCAGTGCCTGTGGCAGCGACTGCTCGGACTGGAACGGCGCGATCGCGATCGGGTACTGGCTGGCGCCGGCACCGACGACCTCGATCGTCATGTTGTCGGCGGCACGCGCGTGCATCATCGTGAACAGCAGCGCGGCGGCCAGGAACAGCCAGCTCGTCATGCGCTGCATCGTGGTCTGGAAGGTCGGCATACGTCTCCTCAGTCTTTCAGGCGGAAATTGATGTTCCATTCGCGGTACTGGCCCGAGAACGGCTGGCCTTCGGGCAATGGCGGCATCCTGCCGAGTGCCATCACCGCACGTTGTGCCGCCTCGTCATAGGCGGCGATGCCGCTGGATTTGACGACGGTGACATTGCTGATCGTGCCGTCGGGCAGCACGCTGATCTTCAGTCCGGCCGCCGGGTTGCCCTTGTCGTCCGGATAGACGAGTTTCGAGCGGATCAGCTGGCCGACCTTGCTGCGGTAATCGGTGAGCCCCTTGCTCGAAATCGGGCTGGTGCCGTTGCCGCTGCCCGGGCCGGTATTGACCGTCGCGTTCGGGTTGTTGCCCTTGCCGCCAGGCTTGGCACCGGCGCTCGGCGTGTTGTTGCTGGTGCTGAGCAACTGGTCGAACTCGGACTGCGGCTTGGCCTTGGGCGCCGCCTTCTTCGGTTCCGGTGTCGGCTTGGGCGCCGGCGTGGGTTTGGGAACCGGGGTCGGCTTGGGTGTCGGCGCAGGTGTGGGTGTCGGTACCGGTGTCGGTTTGGGTTTCGGCGTCGGCTTGACCTTCTCGACCGCAATGTCGGCCTTTTTCTCCGGCAGCGGTTCGGGCTTCGGTTCCGGCGTGGCCGGCGGCGGCGTCGGTTCGGCCTTCGGCTGCGGTTCCGGCTTTGCAACCTCGTGCTGCGCCGGTGCGGGCGGCGGCCCGCCCCATAACTCGACCTCGACCGGTTGCGGCTTCTTGGTCTGCCACTGCACCGACACCATCAGGAAGACCGCGAACAGCACGTGCACTGCCGCTGCCAGCACGAAGGCCAGCGTCCGGCGCTCCTCGGGGTGGCGTTGGCGATGGTCGATCACTTCGGGCGCACCAGCAGGCCGACGCGGGCGACGTTGGCGGCCTTGAGCGCGTCCATCGTCGCCATCACCGTTTCATAACGGACCGACTTGTCGCCGGCGATCACCACCGGCCGGTCGGCCTTGATGGCGAGCCTGTCCTGCACCAGCGTGACCAGCGCGCGGGCATCGGCGACGGTTTCGCTCTTGCCGGCGTCCGTCAGCGTCAGTTCGCCGTCCGGGCCGATTTCGACCCGCAACGGTTCGACGCTGGCTTCCTGATCGGCCTTGCCGACCGTGGGCAGGTTGACGACACCGGGCGACTGCATCATCGGCGTCGCGACCATGAAGATCACCAGCAGTACCAGCATCACGTCGATGTAGGGCACGACGTTGATCTGGTTCATCGAACGGCGCGGTCTTCGGGTTCTGGCCATGATCCGGCCTCCTTAGCGCGCAGCCTGACGTTGCAGGATGTTGGAGAACTCTTCGATGAAGGTATCGAAGCGGTTGGCCAGCGCGTCGACGTCGTGGGCGAAGCGGTTGTAGGCGACGGTGGCCGGGATCGCGGCGAACAGGCCGATGGCGGTGGCGACCAGCGCTTCGGCAATGCCGGGCGCCACGGTGGCCAGCGTGGCCTGACCGACGTTCGCCAGCCCGCGGAACGCGTGCATGATGCCCCAGACCGTACCGAACAGACCGATGTAGGGCGACACCGAACCGACCGAGGCGAGGAAGGACGTGTGCTTGTCGAGCCAGTCGAGCTCGCGCTGGCAGGCGGCACGCATCGCCCGGCGGGTGCCTTCCATCACGTCCGACAACTCCATGCCGCCTTTCTGGCGCAGCTTGAGGAATTCGGAGAAGCCGGCGATGAAGATCTTCTCCATCCCGACCGAGTGACCGCGCTTGGTCTGTTCGAACAGCGCATTCAGGTCCGAGCCGCTCCAGAAGCGGTCCTCGAACAGTTCGCTGGCCTTGGCCGCCTTCGACACCGTGAAGTACTTGCTGAAGATGTGCCACCAGCTGAGCAGCGACAGCAGCACCAGAATCGCCATCACCAGCTGGACGACCAGGCTGGCGTGCATCACGAGTTCGAGAATCGACAGGTCTTGATTGGGCATCGGGTTTACCGGGGTGAGGATGGAGGGGCTGCGCGGTGTTTCAGGTTCGTACCTGTCCGGCTCCGCGAGTTCCGTTTGCTTACAACTGGTTACTGTGCCAGCGGCGTGGTGACGACCTGTCCCGGCAGTTGCTGGTCCAGCTGGGCGCGGATGGCCGCGGCCAGCGAGGCCGTCCATTTGTTGTAGTTCGGATGGATGAAGACGCGACCGTCGCTGACGGTTTCGTACTTCAGGTTGAAGCTGTCGAGGTAGTGGATCTGGACGCTGCGGACGTCGTATTCGATCGTGACCTTGGCGCTGTGCTTGCCGTTGCCGACGTCGAGTGTGGCTTCGACCCGGCCCGGTGCAACCTCGCGCGCCTGCCACTTCGCCTTGGTCGCGCCGTCGATGATGGCGGTCTTCACCTGGCCCGGATCGAGGTCCCGGGTGATGGCGAGTTTGGGCGGATCCTGCAGCAGGCCCTGGCGCGCCAGCGCGGGGGTGGACAGGCCGAGCAGCAGGCACAGGGCAATGAGGATGTGTTTCATTGAGGTCTCCGGGCGTCGCTGCAATTGTAAGCGCTTGAAGACCCCGATTTAAGCCCTGATGTGACGAAACTCACCATCGGCATGCAAAGCTGGAAAAATTCACGCCGACCAGCGTCACCGGCCGGTCGGCGGCGGCTCAGTTGACGGCGATCTGCTCGGTGCCGAGCTGCTTGCGGATGTCGTTGGCGAGCGTCTCGGTCCACTTGTTGTAGTTGCCGTGGATGTAGGTCCTGCCCTCGGCGGCTTCGTAACCCATGTCGGCGCTGTCGAGATAACGGATCGCCACGCTGCGGTCGGTATAGTCGATCGCCACCTTCACCATGTGCCGGCCGCGAACGGTGATCGACGCATCGATCTGGCCCGGCGCCACTTCGGCGGCCTGCCATTTGCGCTTGGTTGCGGCGGTGATGATCGCGGTCTTGACGGTTTCGGCGCTGGCCGGTGCGGTGAACTCGATCTTGGGCGGTTCGCGCAGGATGTCGGCCCACGCGGGGGCGGCCAGCCCGATGGCCAGGCCGAGGGCGACGAGGATGTGTTTCATGGTGGTCTCCGTAGGGCACGACCGACGGATCGTGCAGGCGGAGTGTAAATGAAGTCGTGTACAGCGCCGTTAGTGGCGTCAGGTCTTGTCGGTCTCGCCGGGCGGGTTCAGCCCGAAATGCAGATAGGCCGATGCGGTGGCGATCCGGCCGCGGGGCGTGCGCTGCAGCAGGCCCTGCTGGATCAGGTAGGGTTCGAGCACGTCCTCGATGGTGTCGGACGCTTCGCCGATCGCCGCGGCGACATTGTCGAGGCCGACCGGGCCGCCGCCGAACTTCTCGATCACCGCCGACAGCAGCTTGCGGTCCATCACGTCGAGTCCGGCGTGGTCGACGTCGAGCATCTGCAGCGCCGCGTCGGCGACCTCGCGGGTGACGGTGCCGTCGTGCTTCACCTCGGCAAAGTCGCGCACTCGCCGCAGCAGCCGGTTGGCGATCCGTGGCGTGCCGCGCGAGCGGCGGGCGACCTCGAAGGCACCGCCTTCGTCCATTTCGACATTGAGCAGGCTGGACGAGCGCTCGACGATCCGCGTCAGCTCGTCCGCGGTGTAGAACTCGAGCCGGGCAACGATGCCGAAGCGGTCGCGCAGCGGATTGGTCAGCATGCCGGCGCGGGTGGTCGCGCCGACGAGGGTGAACGGCGGCAGGTCGAGCTTGACCGAGCGCGCGGCCGGGCCTTCGCCGATCATGATGTCGATCTGGAAGTCCTCGAGCGCCGGGTAGAGGATTTCCTCGACCACCGGGCTGAGCCGGTGGATTTCGTCGATGAACAGCACGTCGTGCGGCTCGAGATTGGTCAGGATCGCTGCCAGGTCGCCGGCGCGCTCGAGCACCGGGCCCGAGGTCTGCCGCAGGCTGACGCCGAGTTCGCGGGCAATGATGTGGGCCAGTGTGGTCTTGCCCAGCCCCGGCGGGCCGAACAGCAGCACGTGGTCGAGCGCCTCGCCACGCTTCTTGGCCGCCTCGATGAAGATTTCCAGCTGGCCGCGAGCTTTCTTCTGGCCGACGTACTCGTCGAGCAGCTTGGGCCGCAGCGCGCGCTCGAGCTGCTCTTCCTGCTGCGACACCGTCTTGGCGGTGACGACGCGCTCGGGCGGCAGGGCGGACAGGGAATCGGTTTCGATCATCGGTGCAATCTCGCCGGCGCACGCGCGCCGAGGTGGAAATAGACGGCCAGCAGGACCGTGCCGACCGCGTAGCCGGCGAGCACGTCGCTGCCATAGTGTACCCCGAGCACCAGCCGCGCCAGCCCGCCGGCCAGCACCAGTGCGGCGGCAACGGTCACGACCGCGACACGGGCGTGCGGCCAGCGCCGCCCCAGCAGCCAGCCGAGCGCGCCGAACAGCGTCATCGCCGCCATGGCATGGCCGCTCGGAAACGACGGGCCTTGCACCGACATCAGGTGCTCGAGCGCCGGTCGTGGCCGGTTGACGACGAACTTGATCGCTGCATTGACCAGCCAGCTGGCGACCACCAGCACGGGCAGGCCGGGCCAGGCGATCCGGCCCGCACGACGCAGCAGCCAGCCTGCGGCCAGCGCGATCGGCACCGAGCCCGAGAAGCTGCCGGCCCAGCCGAACAGCAGCGCCAGCGTCACCATGAAGGGGCGGCGATCGTACAGCCAGTGCGACAGCGTGGCATCGAAGCCGGCTTGCAGCGGCGTCCCCAGTGCGGCGAGGACCAGCAGGAAAACGGCGAACCCGCTCGCGGCGAGTCCGAGGTGACGGAGGGACATCGGGAATCCTGTCGATGACGACAAAGCACGGAGCCTAACGGCGTCGGCTGCCGGTGCGAAACGCAGAAAATGACACCGCCCGGATTGAGTCTTGCCTTAAAGCCTGGCCAGCGCCTTCAGCGCCAGACGGATGCCGTTGCTGACGTCGACGTCGTCGGGCAGGGTTTTCATGGCCGCATTGGCCTCGCGCTCGTTGTAACCGAGTGCCAGCAGTGCGTTGAGGATGTCGCCGGACGGCCCGTCGCCGAACAGCGGCGTCGGCAGTTTGGCGGCGACGGCCGCGCTGGTCGGCAGGCTGCCGAGCTTGCCCTTGAGTTCGAGGATCAGCCGCTCGGCCGTCTTCTTGCCGATGCCCGGGACCTTGGACAGCCGGGTGACGTCCTCGCCGGCTACCGCCAGCGCCAGTTCGTCGCTGTTCATGCCCGAGAGGATGGCCAGCGCGATCTTGGCGCCGATGCCGCTGATCCTGATCAGGTGACGGAACAGGTCGCGCTCGGCCCGGCTGGCAAAGCCGTACAGCAGTTGCGCGTCTTCGCGCACGAGCAGATGCGTGAACAGCTCGACCCGGGCGCCGAGTGCCGGCAGCACGTAGAGCGTGCTCATCGGCACATCGAGCTCGTAGCCGACACCGGCGACGTCGACGACCAGGGTCGGCGGCTGTTTCTCGATCAGGGTTCCGGTCAGGCGGGCGATCATCGGGCGGGCTCGGTCAGGCGCAAAAGCGCAGTATAGCGTTGCAGCCGGTTTTATAGAACGATCGTTGCATTTGCTTCGAGCGGATGGGGCCCCCGTTCCGATCGGCAAACGAGGCAGGACGGTTCGTTTTCGTTCGAAGCGGAGGCAACCGGCGCGAGGCCCCCTTGGGGGAAACCGGATTGGACGCACGATCCACGGGCGTTCCGGACATCGGACGAGGAGGAAACGAGCAGCCGTCGTCGCGCAACTGCACAGGTTCAGGCGAGCCGGCCGCGCTTGACCGTCAGGCCGAGCTTCGCCAGCTGCGCCGCCGCGCCGCCGGCGTGCTGCGAATGCGCCAGCGCCACGGCCAGCGCGTCGGCCGCGTCGGCCTGCGGTACGCCGGACAACCGCAACAGCCGCTGCACCATCTGGCCGACCTGATCCTTGCCGGCGTGACCATTGCCGACCACGGCCTGTTTGACCTGCAGTGCGGTGTACTCGGCAATCGGCAGTCCGGCGTGCACCAGCGCGGCCAGTACGGCGCCGCGGGCCTGACCGAGCATCAGCGTCGATGCCGGATTGACATTGACGAAGACCTGCTCGACCGCGGCGATGTCGGGGTGATAGGTCGCGACGACTTCGGCGATGCCGTCAAGCAGGGCGCGAACGCGTTCGGGCAGGCTGCCGCCGCCGGTCCTGATGCAGCCCGAGGCGACGTAGTTGCGGCTCTGGCCGGCGACGTCGACGATGCCGAACCCGGTCACCCGCGAGCCCGGGTCGATGCCGAGGATGCGCATTACGGTGCGACCGTGGAGGTGAGGGTGTCGTTGCGGGCGAAGGTCCAGGTCCGCACGACGACGAGTACGGTCGCCGGCTGGCCGAGATCGTCGCGCAGTCCCTTGGGCAGCGGCGAGAACGGCGCGGCACGCTGGAGGATTTTCAGTGCGGCGTTGTCGAGCTGGCGGTTGCCCGACGAATGTTCGACCTTGCTGGCGCGCAGCGTGCCGTCGGTATTGATCTCGGCCGACAGCTGCAGCCGGCCGTACAGCTTGTTGCCGGCGGTATCGGTCGGATAGGTGCTGGTGCCGATGCGTTCGACCTGCTGGCGCCACTGGTCTTCCCACACCGCCGTCACGGCCTTGGTCGCCGCGGTGTTCATGAAGGCCTTGCGCGGTTTTTCCTCGTAGGCGCTGACCTGCTGTTCGATCCGGCCGGCCAGGCCCGACAGTTCCGGCGCGGCCTGCGCCGGCTTGCGGTCCTGGCCGCGGACGGCTTCGGTGTTGTCGCGCTGGTCGCTGGGTTTGGCCGGCGCCGGCAGCAGGCCGCCGGCACGCAGTTTGGCCAGCAGCGCCTGCTGCTGCGCTTCGAGCTGCTGCTGGCGGGCCTGCTGCTGCTGCAGCTCGACCGAGACCCGGTTGCTCAGGACCGGCAGCGGGCTGGCTGCGTGCAGCTTGGCGTCGGTGTTGCCGCCGCCGTCGACGTTTTCCTGCGCGCGGACCTTGGCCTTGCTGGGGGCGGTTTCGGTGTGCTGGTTGACCAGCACCACCTCGAGCGGCTGATCGGTGAACTGGCGCCGGATTTCCGGCAGGACGAACTTGATGCCGAAGATCGCCACCGCGTGCGCCGAGAGCGACAGCAGCATGGCCATCGTCATGAAGCGTTGCATGCGATCCATGCGTCTGCCCGAACCCGTAGAAAGGAAGTCAATGAACCGCGCGAGTGTAGCATGGGCCCCAGTATCCAAGCGTTTGGGCTGTTGCTAAGATGCTCCAATAAGACAACCATAAGGTTAAAGCCGTGAAGCCTGTTCGTATCGTGTCCGTGCTGTTGGCCCTTTCCTGTCTTCCGGCGCTGGCCGCCGAGGACGGCGCCAAGCTGATCGCCAAGTACAACTGCCTTGGTTGCCATGCGACCGATCACAAGATCGTCGGTCCGGCGTACAAGGATGTCGCGGCGCGCTATCGGGGCCAGAAGGGTGCCGAGGCGATGCTGATGCAGGAAGTCCGTGCCGGTACCAAGGGCAAGTGGGGCGGTCCGGTGGCGATGCCGCCGCAACAGATCAGCGACGCCGATCTCAAGGTGATCGTGCAGTGGATTCTTGCGCAGAAGTAAGGCGCCGGAATGGCCGCGGCGTTCCGGGTGTGAACGCTGCGCGGCGATAAAATGTCTTATTGCAATGGACACTCGACTTGATTAAGCTGCCTGCCCATTTGGCGCGTCATGTCTTTGTAAGCGGCCGCGCCGCTGGGTTCTGAATAAGCGAGTACGACGATGGCCAAACTCACCGAGAAAGACATCCTCAGCTGGAACGGTCCGGAAGAGGACTACATGAACCCGGATCACCTCGAGTTCTTCCGGGAACTGCTGCTGAAGAACAAGGCCGAGCTGCTGGCCAATGCCAGCCAGACCAGCCAGAACCTGCAGGAGCAGGAAGCGACCCCCGATCCCGCCGACCGCGCGACGCTCGAGGAAGAGTACGCACTCGAACTGCGTACCCGCGACCGCGAGCGCAAGCTGCTGATGAAGATCGAGTCGACGCTGCGCAAGATCGACGACGGTTCCTACGGCTATTGCGAGGACACCGGCGAGCCGATCGGTCTGGGCCGTCTGCTGGCGCGCCCGACCGCGTCGCTGTCGCTCGAAGCGCAAGAGCGCCGCGAGCGGATGAAAAAGCAGTACGCCGACTAGGCATGGGCGTGCGGGCCGCCCCGCCCGCCGCCGGGGGCGACCAGCTCGACCCGGCGCGCGAGCTGATCGCCCGTACCGGTGCGCGTGCCACCGCCGCCCGCCTGCGGGTGCTGGCCGCTCTGATCGCCGCGCAACGGCCACTGTCGCATCTCGACGTCGTCGAGGGGCTCGATCCGGCGATCGACCGGGTCACCGTCTACCGCGTGCTCGAATGGCTGACCGACGAAGGTCTGGCGCACAAGCTCGCCGGGGACGACCGGGTCTGGCGTTTTTCGGTCGCGACGGTGCAACACCGTCACGCCCACTTCCACTGCCGGGTTTGCGGCCGTTTCTACTGCATCGAATCGTTCCGGACCGATCTGCCGGTGGCGCTGCCGCAAGGCTTTGCCGCCGAAGCGCTCGAGATCACCATCAAGGGCGTTTGCGCCGACTGCCGCGAATCGCGCTGATCGGCGGTGTCCGGCGTTTCCCTGTTTCGGCCGCAACGCCCTTGTTCGGCCTTGGCGAAGGCGCTACCCTAAGCGTTCGATAAAAATACCGCGCTGCACCAAGGCCAGCGTGCCGCCACGCTCAGGGATCCACCATGCATTACCAGACCGACGACGTCCGTATTCGCGAGATCAAAGAACTGCTGCCGCCTGTGGCAGTGCTGGAAAAATATCCGGTCACCGAGACCGCGTCGGCGGCGGTATTCGAATCGCGCCAGGCGATCCACAACATTCTCGAAGGCAGCGATGACCGGCTGCTGGTGATCGTCGGCCCGTGCTCGATCCACGACACTGCCGCGGCGCTCGAGTACGGTCAGAAGCTGCTGAAGCTGCGCGGACAGTTCAAGGACACGCTCGAAGTGGTGATGCGCGTGTACTTCGAAAAGCCGCGGACCACGGTCGGCTGGAAGGGCCTGATCAACGATCCGTACCTGAACGGCAGTTTCAACATCAACGACGGCCTGCGCATTGCCCGCAAGCTGCTGCTCGACCTGAACGATACCGGCCTGCCGACCGCCGGCGAATTCCTCGACATGATCACGCCGCAGTACATGGCTGACCTGATGAGCTGGGGCGCGATCGGCGCGCGGACGACCGAGTCGCAGGTCCACCGCGAACTGTCGAGTGGCCTGTCGTGCCCGGTCGGCTTCAAGAACGGTACCGACGGCAATATGAAGATCGCCATCGACGCGATCCGCGCCGCCGGCCAGCCGCACCATTTCCTGTCGGTGACCAAGATGGGCCATTCGGCCATCGTTGCCACCGCCGGCAATCCGGATTGCCACATCATCCTGCGCGGCGGCAAGGAACCGAACTACGACGCCAACCATGTCCGCACCGCGATGGCCGACCTCGCCGCTGCCGGCGTGCCGCAGAAGGTGATGATCGACTTCAGCCACGCCAACAGCCGCAAGGACTATCGCCGGCAGATGGAAGTCTCCAGCGACGTGGCAGCGCAGATCGGCGAAGGCAATGCCGCGATTTTCGGTGTGATGATCGAGTCGCACCTCGTCGAAGGCCGTCAGGACCAGGTCGACGGCAAGGAGCTCTGCTACGGTCAGTCGATCACCGATGCCTGCATCGGCTGGCCCGACACCGAAGCCTCGCTGGCCGAGCTGTCCGAGGCGGTGCTGCGCCGCCGCGCGCTGGCGCGACTCGGCGCCTGAGTACCGCAGCGAACATCGAAAAAGCCCCGGATGCCGGGGCTTTTTTTACGTCGCACGATCGCGTTGTGCGGGGAATACTGAATGCGTTGCCTTCGACGGTGAAACCGATGCGCCTGCCCTTGCACCTGCTGCAGCTGAGAAATGATCCCCTGCCCTGGCGCAAGGCGGTATGTGCACTGGTCAGCGTGACGCTGCCGGCGCTGGTCGCCGTCTGGCGCGGCGAACCGCTCGGCCTGTTGTTTGCCGCGATAGGCGGGCTGTATGCGTCGATGGTCGATTTCGGCGGGGCATTCTCGCACCGGCTGCTGACCCAGCTTGGCGGGCTCGTCTTGATCGTCGCGAGTGCGGCGCTGGGCGTGCTGATGTCGGCCGAACCCTACTGGCTGTTGCCGCTGCTGGCGCTGCTGGCTTTCGGCGTTGGCTGGTGCGACGGTACGAATCTGGCGCTGGAGACCATCCTGCGCATGGCGGTGCTGGCGCTGCTGATCTACGGCTTCACGCCGGGGCTGCCGGCCGGCATGCTGCCGTACGCGGTGCTCGGTGTGGCGACCGGCATGGTGGCCGTCGGTCTCGACGGCTGGCTGTTCCGGCACCGGCACCTGTCCGCGCAGGACCCGCTTCGGCTGCGGCGCAACCTGCTGCGCATCCGTGGCGGAGCAACGGCAGGCTGGCGGCATGCGCTGGCCTTTTCGTCGGTGGTTTCGATGGCGCTGCTGATCGCGCTCGCGCTGCATTTCGAGCGCCCGGCCTGGGTCGCGGCATCGACCTTGTTCGTGCTGCGTCCGGATGGCCCGGACAGCCTGCGCCGCCTGTTCCAGACCTGCATCGGGACGATGGTCGGCCTGTCGCTGACGTGGGTGATCGTCCGTCTCGGTCATGCGCCGCTGGTGCTGCTGGGCTGGATCGCCTTCTTCGCCTTCATCCGGCCACTGGCGCTGGCGCTCAATTACTGGCTGGGGGCGGCGGCGATGACGGCGCTGGTGCTGGTCCTGCTCGACATCGTCTATTTGCCGCACGGCGGGGACATCCACCTGTTGCGGGTCCGTCTGCTCGATACGCTCAGCGGCTCGGCGGTGGCGCTGGCCGGACTGCTGATCTTCAATCCGGCGGCCAGACGGCACCTCGGGGCACGGCTCGACGACGCCTAGCGCGGTTGCGCCAGCTTTTCGCGGACGTAATGTTCGACGTCGGCAACATCGATCCGGCCGGCCGCCGGCAGCTCGGACAGGTCGACGCCGAGCCGGTGGGCGAGCCGGGCCGCGTCGACCGAAACCGACAGCCAGCGCGAAGGATCGATTCCGCCGGCCGCATCGTCGGTCCCGGAATGCGCATTCCCGGCGGATTCGTCCGGTGAAAACAGCCAGCCGGTCGGTGCTTCCTCGATGTCCATCAGTGCCACCAGTTCGCCGGCGTGCACCGCGTCGCCGAGGGTGACGGTGAAGCTGCCCAGCGTACCGGCTTCCGGCGCGTGCACCTGCCGGATTCCGCCATTGCCCAGTGTCAGGGTCAGCAATGCAGCGTCGGTGGCGATCCGGGCGCCGACGGGGTGGTGCAGCGCGGTCACGGTGGCGATGCCGTCGAAATCCGGGGCACAGATCAGGTGGGTCGTGGTTTCGGCAGCCATGGCGGTGAATATCTACGTGAGTGGAACCGGGCGCGCTTGATCTTAACCAATAAGAGTCAAGGCATTTGTCATTAATGTGGCCCGATCGGCAATTTAATTGCAGTGCAACAACGGCCTTTCTACGATGTGGGCATATTCGACATCAGCCCAATGTGGAAGGATAGAGCGGTGACCCAGGAAAACATCCTTTTCGACGACATCCGGCCCGGCATGCGCTACACGCGCACGCATGAGGTCAAGCCAGGCGATCTTACACTGTTCGCGCTGATTGCCGGCTCGCGCGAGGTCGGTGGCAGGCTGCAGGCGCCGGCCATCGGTGCGTTTTCGCTGTTGTCGTCGACGGCGACCAATTTCTTTCCCGGCAACGGTTCGATCCTCGCCGGACACTCGATGCAGTCGTTCGGCTGGATCCGCGACGGCGATACCCTGTCGATCGCACTGACGATCCAGGAAAAGGACCCGGCGACCCGGCAGGTGATCGTCGACTGCCGCTGCGAAAACCAGGACGGCGAAGTAATCGCATCCGGGCCGATCACGCTGATTCCGCCGACGGTCAAACGCGAAAACCGCTTCGACGAACCACCACAACTTACGTTGCGGCAGTACCACGTCTTCAGTAGTCTGCGCGCCCGTGCCGCCGCGCTGCCGCCGGTGCCGACCGCGGTCGCCCACCCGACCGATGAAGCGTCGCTGCGCGGTGCGCTCGAGGCGTACGAAGCCGGGCTGATCACGCCGATCCTGGTCGGCCCGGAGGCGAAGATCCGCGCGGTCGCCGACCACGAAAGGCTGGATCTGGCCGGCCTGCGCATCGTCGATACCGAGCACAGCGTCGCGTCGGCCGAAGTGGCTGTCGCGCTGTGCCGCAGTGGCGAAGCGCAGGCACTGATGAAGGGCAAGCTGCACACCGACGAGCTGATGCGTGCGGTGATGGCCAAGGAAGGGCTGCGCGCCGGCAAGCGCGTGTCGCACGTGTACGTGATGGATGTGCCGGCCTACGGCCGGCCGCTGCTGGTCAGCGATGTCGCGATCAACATCGCCCCGGACCTCGGCGCCAAGGTCGACATCACCCAGAACGCGATCAATCTGGCGCACGTGCTCGGGATCGAGCGCCCCAAGGTCGCGCTGCTGTCGGCGGTCGAGACCGTCTACGACAAGATGCCGTCGACGCTCGACGCGGCGCTGCTGTGCAAGATGGCCGACCGCGGCCAGATTACCGGTGCGGTGCTCGACGGGCCGCTGGCGTTCGACAACGCCGTCTCGAAGGCGGCGGCACAGGCAAAGGGCATCGAGTCGCCGGTGGCCGGCGAGGCTGACGTGCTGATCGTGCCCGATATCGAGGCCGGCAACATGCTGGCCAAGCTGATGATTTATTTCGCCGGGGCCGAAGCCGCCGGCATCGTGCTGGGTGCGCGGGTTCCCATCGTGCTCACCAGCCGTGCCGACGACGTGAAGTCCCGTCTTGCCTCCGCCGCCGTCATGGCGCTGGTGGCGCATGCAAAAGGAAGCCATTAAATGAACGATCTTCTCCTCGTCATCAATGCAGGTTCGTCGAGCATCAAGTTCTCGCTGTTCGAGAACACCCCGTCCGACCCGACGCTGCTGTACAAGGGCCAGATGGAAGGCATCTACGTGACGCCGCACTTCACCGCCAAGGATGCGTCCGACAAGAAGCTCGTCGACGAGGACCTGCCGGCCGAGCTGCCCAAGAGTCACGACACGTCGCTGCGCCATATCCTCAAGTGGCTGGACACCGTCACCACCGGCCGCAAGATCGGCGTGATCGGTCACCGCGTCGTCCACGGCGGTACGCGGTTTTCGAAGCCGGAGCTGGTGACGCCCGAGGTGATCGTCGAGCTGGAAAAGCTGATTCCCCTGGCACCGCTGCACGAGCCGCACAACATCACGCCGATCAAGATCATGGCCGAGCTGCTGCCGAACGTGCCGCAGGTCGTCTGCTTCGATACCGCCTTCCACGCCAACCAGCCCGAGCTGAACCAGCTGTACGCGCTGCCGTACGAGTTCTCGCTCAAGGAAGGCATCCGCCGCTACGGCTTCCACGGCCTGTCGTACGAATACATCGCCAGCGTGCTGCCGCGCGTCGATACCCGTGCCGCTGAAGGCCGCACCGTCGTCGCCCACCTCGGCAACGGTTCGTCGATGGCAGCGCTGCTCGCGTGCAAGGGGATCGCGTCGACGATGGGCTTTACCGCACTCGAAGGCCTGCCGATGGGCACCCGCACCGGTTCGATCGATGCCGGCGTCGTGCTGCACCTGATCAACCACCTGAAGATGGACGCGCAACAGATCGAGGATCTGCTGTACAAGCAGTCGGGCCTGCTGGGCCTGTCGGGCATTTCCAGCGACATGCGCGATCTGGAGGACAGCGGTACCGTCCGGGCCAAGCTGGCCATCGACTATTTCGTCAGCAAGGTCGTGCGCGAAGCGGCATCGCTGGCGGCGGCGCTCGAAGGTTTCGACGCGCTGGTGTTCACCGCCGGTATCGGCGAGAACGGTGCCGACATTCGCCTGAACGTCTGCCGCCAGCTGCGCTGGCTCGGTGTCGAGATCGACGAGGCGGCCAACAAGGTCCGCTCCGGCGAACCGCGCCGCATCTCGCTGCCGAGCAGCAAGGTGGCGGTGTACGTGATCCCGACCAACGAAGAGCTGGTGATTGCCCGCGCGTCGCGCGCCTGCATCGCTGCCTGAGTTCGCGGCGTTCCATCCAGGCCGGCGAGGTTCTCGCCGGCCTTTTTTCATCGTGATTACATGATCGGTCGCGACACTGACGACATGCCGGTCGTTTCCCGCCTGCCCGACAGGCTCTAAACTGGGAACCAAGCCGGTTTGCGGGCGGTCTGCTCAGACCGGCGACGTATCGCCAACGATAACAGGGAGAGACCATGGAGAACGAAATCGTCATCGACAGCGCCCCCGAGGCGCGTCGCCTGCCGGCAAGCGACGGCTGGCGCTGGATCGTCGAGGCGGCACGGCTGTTCCGTGCCAGCTGGCTGCAATGGCTGCTGATTTCGCTGGTCTTCGTCGTCATCGTCATGGGACTGTCGCTGCTGCCCTTCATCAACGTGGTGTCGACGGTGCTGACGCCGATGCTGCTCGGTGGCGTGATGTGGTCAGCCCAGGGCGCGC
This sequence comes from Jeongeupia chitinilytica, assembly GCF_014652315.1. Taxonomy (GTDB): domain Bacteria; phylum Pseudomonadota; class Gammaproteobacteria; order Burkholderiales; family Chitinibacteraceae; genus Jeongeupia; species Jeongeupia chitinilytica. Next base: position 293,795 of record NZ_BMYO01000006.1, read on the forward strand.
GGCAGGGGCGTACGCCCGAAGTCGGCGACGTATTCGCCGGCTTCCGCCAGCGCCCGCGCGAGCTGTTCCGCGTTGGCCTGTACTACCTGATCGGCGTGATGATCGTCGCGCTGCTGCTGGTGGTGCTGCTGTACCTGTTCGGACTGACCGAGACGTTCGAGGCCTGGCGCAACGCCGCGACCATGACCGACCAGCCCGAGATCGGCGGCAGCGGCTGGCTGGTGGTGGGGCTGGGGCTGGCCGGCATGCTTGTCGTCTACAGCAGCTATTTCTTCGCGCCGGCACTGGTAATGCTGCACGGCGTGTCGGCCGGCGAGGCGATGCGCCTGTCGCTGGTCGGCTTCTGGCGCAACTGGCTGCCGGTGCTGCTGGCATCGGCCATCCTCACCGGTCTGGCGATCATCGCGATGATTCCGATGATGCTCGGGCTGATTCCGCTGATTCCGGTCGTGCTGCTGAGCAACTACACCGCGTATGCCGACGTCTTCGAGACGCGCTGAGCAGGAGCCGGGGATGAAGGAAAGTCCGTTCAAGGGGAAGCGCGGCCTGTCGCGCGTGGTCAACGCGCTCGGTTATTCGCTCGATGGCCTTGGGGCCGGCTGGCGCAACGAAGCGGCGTTCCGCCAGGTCTCGCTGCTGGCGGTGGCCGGCATCGTCGTTGCCTTCGTGCTGCCGCTGCCGGCATGGGCGCGTGCGGTCGTCGTCGGCAGCCACGTGCTGACGGTGATCGTCGAGCTGCTCAATTCGGCGATCGAGGCGGCGGTCGATCATACGTCGCTGGAAAAACACCATCTGGCCAAGCGTGCCAAGGACCTCGGCAGCGCTGCGCAGCTGGTCTGCCTCGGCAATCTGGCGCTGATGTGGGCGCTGGCCCTGTTCGGTCGCTGATTTTTTCCTGACGAAACGAGAAATGGATACACTGCGCGCTTTTGCCCGGAGCGCGCCGTGTATTCGAGCACTTTCATTTTCGAGAAGCTGCAGTACGACGCCGAGTTCGACCGGCTCGACCCGCTGATCGCCGCTGCGGCACGCGCGCACCCGGATTTCGCCGGCGAGGAATACTGGGAGAACCCGCACAACGGCCGCATTTGCGTCGTCTACTACTGGCATGCGCTGGGCGGTCTGCAGGCGCTGATGCGCGATCCGGCACATCTCGAGGCCAAGCGGCAGTACCGGCGCTGGTACAAGGGCTTCCAGGTGGTGATAGCCGAGGTTGTCCGCACCTATGGCGATGGCCATTTTGCCGACCATCCTGCGGCTGCACTGGCCGGGCAGCCGGCCTGATTCAGCGGTCGAGCTTGCGCAGATCCTGTTCGATGTCCTGCAGCAGGATGTTCAGTGCGGCGTCGGAAATCAGGACCTCGGTCAGGCACAGCAGCAGCGACAGCACCATCAGCGCCAGACTGGCGATGAACATGAACTGTGCGGGCCCGCTGTTGCCGAAAAACACCAGTACCATCGACACGATGCAAGACAGCAGGCTGACGACACCGCAGGCCTGCATGCCGCGGATCAGCGCGACACGACGGCGGAAGTTGCCGATCTGGCGCAGGTTGTTGACGTGCGGACTGCGCCGGTGGGTGTCGTAGAGCTGGCGGATGATCGTCGACAGCGCGAGGAAACGGTTGGTGTACGCCAGCATCAGCAGCGAGATCGCCGGAAACAGCAGCGACGGCGTCGCCAGACTCAGTTCGTTCATGCCTACTTCTTGAAATCCTTGATCACGTGCTGCTGGCGGCGGCTGACGGCCAGCCTTTCCGGCAGGTCCTTGAGCACGGCGACCCAGTGGGTCTCGCCGCCATTCGACGCGGCGCGCTCGAATCCGGCGAGGGCGTCGGTGGCGATCAGGCAGTTGCGGTGGATGCGGACGAACTGGCTGCCGAACTCCTCCTCGAGCCGGGTCAGCGAGTCTTCGAGCAGGTATTCGCGTTCGCGGGTCTTGAGCGTGATGTATTTCTGCTCGGCCTTCAGGTAGCGCGCCTCGGATACCGGGATCAGGTGCAGCCTGCCGCGTTCGGTGACGCTGAAGTGGCTGCGTGCGTGCGATGACGGAGCGGCTTCGCTGCGCGCCTGCCGGGCCTGGGCGACGCGCTTGAGCGCCTCGATCAGCCGCTCGCGACGGATCGGCTTGAGCAGGTAGTCGATCGCGCGGACTTCGAATGCGGCGACGCCGTACTCCTCGAACGCCGTCGCAAAGATCACCGCCGGCGGGTGTTCCTGCGCCTGCAGCTCGCGGGCGAGTTCGATCCCGCTCATCTGCGGCATCTGGATGTCGATGATCGCGGCGTCGGCGTCGGCGTCGGCCAGCTGGCTCAGCGCGGACATGCCGTTGGTGGCGGTGCCGACGATCTCGTGCGGGCACTCGTCTGCACAGTCGACCAGCACGTCCTGCAGGCGGCGGAGGGCCGGCAGTTCGTCATCGACGAGAAAAAGGCGCAGCGGCGTCGTCATGCAAAATCTCCCGGTAGGGCAGCAAGATATGTACTTGATAATAGTCGCTGCCGGCTTCTGTCGTGAGGCTTGCTTCGGTGTCGAAGTGCAGCAGCAGTCGTTCGCGTATGTTTTCCAGCGCCATGCCGTTGCCTTCGCGCACGCGCACCGTATTGCTCGGCAGGGCATTGCGGACGATCAGGTGGACACGGTCGCGGGTCTGGGTGATGCGAATCTGGATCGGTGGCGGCTCGAGCAGGGGCTCGACGCCATAATAGATGGCGTTTTCCAGCAGCGGCTGCAAAACCAGCGGCGGCACCGCCGCGTTCTCGGGCATGTCATCGATCTGCCAGTCGACCTGCAGCCGGTTGCCAAGGCGGATCATCTCGATGTTGAGGTAGCGTTCGGCCACCTCGACCTCGCTGACCAGCCGGGCCAGCTTGCGGTTGTCCTTCATGACCACGCGGAACAGGTCGGCGATGTCCTGCAGCGCTTCCTCGGCCTTGGCCGGTTCGTAGCGAATCAGCGACAGAACGGCATTGAGGCTGTTGAAGAAGAAATGCGGCCGGATGCGCGCCTGCAGCGCCGACAGGCGCGCTTCGGCCAGCCGCGGCACCAGCGCACGGTGGCGCATCTGCAACAGCCACAGAAACCCCAGCGTCGACAGCAGGATCATCAGCTCCGGGGCGAACTGCGCGTTCGGCTGGGCCTGGATCGGCATCAGCAGCACCCGGCCGATCCAGCCGCAGCCGACGGTGACGGTACAGACGATGAACACGCCGAGCCGGTAGGGCAGCCGCGCCAGCGTCGGTGCTAGCCCGGCCAGTATGGCCAGCGACGGCAGCAGCACCAGCTCGACCCAGATCGCCGCGCCGGCCACGCGCGAGCTCCAGTGTGCCCAGCGCGGCAGGTCGGCCAGCGTGTGCAGCAACAGCAGCAGGTGCGAGTAGACGAGGGCATGCAACATCACGCTCGGCGAGCGGAAGTCGGGCAGTTCGTCGATGACGGTTTGGGCGCTCAAAGGACCTAGCACGGGGGCGAAAGCGTCAACTATAACGAAACCCGCCGTTCGTCGGTTTTTTGCCTGCTTTGCGGTCGATCCTTACCGCCTGTCGGTCGGTCTGTCGCCGTCTCTCCCCGGAAATGCCATGTCCATTGCCCTGATCCACAGTCGCGCCCTGCTCGGCCTTGCCGCGCAGGCGGTCACCGTCGAAGTCCACCTTGCCAACGGCCTGCCGGCCTGCACCCTCGTGGGCCTGCCCGATGCCGAGGTCCGCGAGGCGAGGGAGCGCGTGCGTGCGGCGCTGACGGTGGCGGGGTTCGAATTCCCGGCGCGGCGGATCACGGTGAATCTGGCCCCCGCCGACCTGCCGAAGTCGTCGGGCCAGTTCGACCTGCCGATCGCGATCGGCCTGCTGGCCGCCAGCGGACAGATTCCGGCGGAGCGGCTCGGCGACTACGAATTTGCCGGCGAACTGGGACTGGCCGGCGATCTGCGGCCGGTCCGCGGCGCGCTGGCACTGGCGCGCGCCGCGGCGCAGGCCGGGCGGACGCTGATCGTGCCGGCCGCCTGTGCGGCCGAGGCCGCGCTGTATCCGGGCGCCACGGTGCTGGCGGCCGAGCACCTGCTGCAGGTGTGCCGGCATTTCGCGGCCGGCGAATCGTTGCCGCAGGCCGAGGCGGCGCCGGTCGCCCACGGCGATGCTGGGCCCGACCTGGCCGACGTTCGCGGCCAGCGGCATGCACGACGGGCGCTCGAAATTGCCGCAGCCGGTCGGCACTCATTGCTGCTGGTGGGCCCGCCGGGAACCGGCAAGTCGATGCTGGCGCAGCGCCTGCCCGGCCTCTTGCCGGCGCTGGATGCCGACGAGGCGATCGACGTCGCCAGCGTGCAGTCGCTTTCGCGTGTCGGCTTCGATGTCCGCCGTTTCGGCATCCGGCCGTTCCGCAGTCCGCACCATACGTCGTCGCCGGTCGCACTGGTCGGCGGCGGCAGCGTGCCGCAACCGGGGGAGATTTCTCTGGCGCACCACGGCGTGCTGTTTCTGGACGAGTTGCCCGAGTTCGACCGCAAGGTGCTCGAGGTACTGCGCGAGCCGCTTGAGACCGGCGAGGTCCACATCGCCCGGGCGGCACATTCGGCCTGTTTTCCGGCGCGCTTCCAGCTGGTGGCGGCGATGAATCCCTGCCCTTGCGGTTATCTCGGACATCCGCAAAAGGCCTGCCGCTGCACGCCCGAACAGCTGGCGCGTTACCGCGGGCGCCTGTCGGGGCCATTGCTGGACCGGATCGACCTGATCGTCGAAGTGCCAGCCTTGCCGGAAACGGCGTTGCTGGCCGCACCGGACGGCGAGACGAGCACGGTCGTTCGGGCACGGACCGAACGGGCCGGCCGGTGTTCGGCCGTCAGGCAGGGCAAGCCGAATGCGGCGCTGGCCGGCGCGGAGATCGATGCGTTCTGCGGGGTTGACGATGAGGGGAGGGCGATGCTGCAGACGGCGCTGGCGCGGCTCAATCTGTCGGCGCGGGCATTCCACCGGGTACTGCGGGTGGCAAGGACGATTGCCGACCTCGCGGGCACCGAGGTGATCGCTGCTGCACACGTTGCCGAGGCGGTGCAGTACCGCCGCGGACTGGGATAGCGCCTAGCGGTTCAGCGGCAGCGATTGGCCGAACAGGTCGAGGCGCATCCGCCACGGCTTGGCCAGGTGCGGTGGCAGGTGGCGGTCGATCGATTCGGCGAACAGGGCGTTGACCGTACGCCATTGGCACTCGCTGACCGGGTGGTCGTCGATGGCCGGAAAATAGGGCAAAGCCGGTGGCAGGCGATAGCTTTCGCCGTCGAGCACGGCGTACCAGAACGCCAGCAGCTTGCGGCGCAGGGTTTCGAATTCGGGAATGCGGTCGTTGATCGCCGCGAACCACGGGTGCCGCTTCAGGGTATCGACGAAGTCGTCGATGACGGCCTGCAGCCGGCCATGGCCGATGGCGCTGGCAAGTGCTTGCATCGCGGACTCCTCTTGTTGGGGTTTGACGGTAGACAAATCCTGGCACACAGAGGTTGCGGTATTACTACCGGCTGCGCCTTGATCCTGCGCAGGACGACGCCATTTGCACCGCCGATTTCGCGCGCCCGCGCTTCAGCCGTGACCGAAACGGGCGCGGTAGTCCTGCGGACCGATGCCGCGATGCCGCAGCAGCACGCGCCGCAGCGTCTGCGTGTCGCCGAGTCCGGCATCCAGCGCAACCCGTTTCAGCGGCATCGTCGTCCCGGTCAGCAGCCGGCAGGCGGCCTCCAGCCGCAGTGCCTCGACCGCAGCGGCCGGCGTCTGGCCGGTGGCGGTGACGAAATGGCGGGCAAAGCTGCGCGGACTCATGTTCATCCGTGCGGCGAGAACGTCGACGCGCAGGTCGGCATCGGGGTGCGCGGCGATCCAGCCGATCAGCTCGGCAAACGCGGCATCGCGGCTCTGTGCAGCCAGCGCCGCACTGAACTGCGACTGCCCGCCGGGACGCTTGAGGAAAACGACCATCTGCTTGGCGATGCGCATCGCCAACGCATGGCCGTGATCGGCCTCGACCAGCGCCAGCGCCAGATCGATGCCGGCGGAAATGCCGGCCGACGTCCAGATTGGGCCGTCGTTGATGTAGATCGCATCGGCATCAACGGCGATGCTCGGATCGATCGTCCGCAACTGCGCGGCATACTGCCAGTGCGTCGTCGCGCGGCGTCCGGCCAGCACGCCGGCGGCGGCGAGAATCAGCGCCCCGGTACAGACGCTGGCGAGCCGGCGTACCCGTGGTTGCCAGTCTCGCAGTGCCTTGGATACGGCCGGTGCGTCCGGTTGGCCGCCGGGCACGATCAGCGTGTCGATGTCGTCGAGTGACGCCAGCGGCACCGTGGCGAACTCGGCGCCGGCCGAACTGCGGACCGGGCCGCCGGCGACCGACGCCAGCGTCGTCCGGTACGGCACCGGCGTGACGAAGCCGTTGCGCCCCGGTTGCGAGAACACTTCGAGCGGCCCGGCGACGTCGAGGACGTTGACGTCGGGATAGAGGACGAAGACGACGTGACGCGGCGGCATGGCATCCTCCTCAGGCCGTGGCCACGACCGGGCGCGGCGCGAAGCGCCAGTACAGTGTCGCCAGCACCGGAATCAGCAGCAAGGGCAGCACGGCAGCGTTCAAGGTGCCCCAGCCGTAGCGCTGCAGCCACGGCGCGGCGATGAAGGAGCCGAGCGCGGCAGCGCAGCTGGTCGCGAACTCGCTGCCGCCCTGGGTCCGGGCGCGCTCGCTCGGCCGGTACGACTGCGCCAGCAGCGTGGTACCGGCGACGAACATGAAATTCCAGCCGACGCCGAGCAGCATCAGCGCGACATAGAACGCCGGCAGCGCCGTCGACGCCTGACCGAGCACCGCGCTGGCGGCGAGCAGCAGGGCGCCCGACAGCGATACCGGCAGCACGCCGAAGCGCGTGATCAACCGGCCCGAAACAAACGCCGGTGCGAACATGCCGAGCATGTGCCACTGGATCACGCCGGCACCGTCGGCCACATTGAAGCCGCAAGCCAGCATCGCCAGCGGTGTCGCCGTCATCAGGCACACCATCACGGCGTAGGCAATCAGGTTGTTGGCGATGGCGGCGACGAAGACCGGTTGCGCCACGATGTTCGAAAGCGGCCGGTGCGCGTCGTACGCAACGGCTTCGGCGGTGTCATGTTGCGATTCGCGGTAACGCAGCAGCAGCAGCAGCGATGCCAGTCCGAGTGCCGCGGCCAGCAGGTAGGCGCCGGCGAACGGCACCGCGACAAACCAGCCCTGCGCGCTCCTGGCCAGCAGCGGTCCGAACAGCGCGGCCAGCACGCCGCCGGTCATCACCGTCGCGATCGCGCGCGCTTTGGCGTCACGCGGTGATTCGTCGGCGGCGGCCAGACGGTAGTACTGCGCGAATGCCTGGAAGACGCCGATGCCGGCGGTGCCGACGCAGAACAGCACGAAATCGTGGCGGAACATCGCCAGTGCCGAAACCAGCCCGCCGAGCATGCCGGCAGTGGCGCCGATGACGAAACCACGTCGCCGTCCGAGCCGCTTCAGCAGCGATGCGGCAACCAGCGCCGTCAGCGCGGCGGTGACGATGATGATCGAGAACGGCAGCGTTGCCAGACGCTTGTCGACGGCCAGCGCATAGCCGGCCAGACCGGTCAGCGTCAGGTCGATCGAAATCGCGGCGGTATACAAACCCTGGCAGATCGCCAGCGTGCGGACATTGTGGCGGGGATCGGGCGCGGCCATGGTACTGCTCCGTGTGGATGGACAGGACCAGTGTGGCTGCCCGCTGTTTGGCGTGAATGCCAATGTACGATCAAATTCTGCCAGATGTACAACGAAATGATTGCGAATATGCTTACTGTTTATTTTGCAAATATCTTTCTTTCGCCTTTGTTTTTTTGACATAAACAATCGGCATTGTCGATAATCTCAGGCTTACTATTTACTTTCATCTCTGCCGATGGACCTCACCAGCCTGCTCGCGTCATTCGCCGCCGCGTTCAACCAGGACCAGCGCCTGTTGT
>NZ_BMYO01000007.1 GCF_014652315.1 Jeongeupia chitinilytica
CTCCCCATGCAAACCCCCTGCAGCCATGCTGCAGGGGGTTTTTGCTTTGGCGCGACGCGACGGCTGCGGCAGATCTGGGGCTATTGCCGTGAAGAATGCCGCTATCCGGGCAGGAACTTCGCTGCGCCGGCCACGCTCAGATCAGGTTGATGCCGCGTAGTGACAGGGCCTGCCGTAGAAAGTCGTAAGCCTCATCGACCTCAGGTTCCTGACCGCTGACGCTGAAATCGATGTGGGGTGCCGGATGGCGTTCATTGCCGTACGACGGCAGGCTGCTGAAGCGCACTGCCGGCCAGTGTTGGACCAGTTCCTGCATCAGGTCGATCAGCTCGCCCTCCCGTGCGTCGATGGCAATCAGCGAATGGCGGATCTCGGCAGCAACGGCAGGGTAGTATTGGTCGAGCAGCCAGGCGCACATGGGCCAGGCCATTTCCGGAAATCCCGGCAGCAGATGGGTGTGCCCGCAGCGGCAACCTGCAACCTGATTGACCGGGTTGGGGATCAGGCCGGCGCCAGCGGGAAAATCGGCCATGTGAATGCGATGCGGATAGGCGGCTTCGCCAAAACGCTGTTCGATCAAACCGCCCGCTTCGGTATGGCGCACGAGTGGCAGGTCCAGTGCACGTGCCAGTGCGAGGCGTGTATGGTCGTCCGGTGTCGCGCCGATGCCGCCGCAACTGATGAGCGGCAGCCCTCGCGCCTGCTGTTGCCGGAAGGCCGCCTCAAGACGATCGGGCTGGTCGGGCAGATAGTAGACGCCGGCGAGATGGTGGCCCCGCTCTTCAAGTAGTGCCAGGATCGCTGCAAAGTGCCGGTCCTGACGGCGTCCCGAAAGGATTTCGTCGCCGATGATGAAAAGTTCAAATTCCATATGACACTCTGATGACTTGGCCGCAAACGCTTGCCGCTCGCGTTGGCAGCAGGTCTAATTAGGGGTTTATCTATTTTGTTCAGTTTGCCGCGCCCCGGCGCAGGAGTCGATCCCGATGCTTTACCCGCAATTGTTCGCCGACCTCGAAAAAGCCCGTTGGGATATGGCCGACGATATCCAATGGGATGCGTTTGACGCCAGCCTGTTGTCCGACGAACAAGCGATGACGATCAAGATGAACGCGATCACCGAGTGGTCGGCCCTGCCGGCGACCGAGATGTTTCTGCGTGACAATCAGGACGACAGCGACTTCTCGGCCTTCATGTCGATCTGGTTCTATGAAGAGCAGAAGCACTCGCTGGTGCTGATGGAATACCTGCGTCGTTTCCGCCCCGAACTGGCGCCAACCGAGGAAGAGCTGCACGAAATCCGTTTCAATTTTGATCCGGCGCCGGCGCTGGAAACGCTGATGCTGCATTTCTGCGGCGAAGTGCGCCTGACGCAGTGGTATCGCCGTGCGGCCGACTGGCATACCGAACCGGTGATCAAGCAGATCTACAAGACGCTGTCGACGGACGAAGCGCGCCACGGTGGTGCTTACCTCAAGTACATGAAACGGGCGATCGACCGCACGGGCAACGAAGCCAGGCTGGCCTTTGCCAAGATCGGTTTCCTGATGGCGTCGAGCGCGCGTTCGGGCAAGCCGATGCATCCGACCAATCTGCACGTCAGCAAGGAACACTTTCCGCGCGATACCATCCAGAGCCGTCTGCCGGACCCGGAGTGGCTGGAGCGCTGGCTGGACGAGCAGATCCAGTTCGACAAGGAATGCGAAGGCCGGGTCATCGGCGGCATCCTGCGCAACCTGTCGAGCTTGTTCGGCGAGAAGTTCGAAACACCGGCCGAGCTGAACCGCTACCGCAAGCAGCTGCTGGCCGGCCAGGGCGAATGAGCATGCTGTCGGTCTCCTTCGAGCAGAAGCTCTGTCCGCCCGAACAGTTGGCCGACCGGCTGGCGACTCTGCCGCGGCCGCTGGTGTTCACCAACGGCTGCTTCGATATCCTGCACCGCGGTCACGTGACCTATCTGGCGCAGGCCCGCTCGCTCGGTGCCGGCATGGTCGTCGCGCTGAATACCGATGCCTCCGTCCGCCGGCAGGGCAAGGGTGACGATCGGCCGATCAACGCGCTGGAGCAGCGTGCCGCAGTGATCGCGGCGCTCGAGAGCGTCAGTCTGGTCACGTGGTTCGACGCCGATACGCCGTACGAGCTGATTCTGGCGGTCCGCCCGGACATTCTCGTCAAGGGCGGTGACTGGGCGGTCGACAACATCGTTGGCGCCAGGGAGGTGTTCGGCTGGGGCGGTGCCGTGCATTCGATCCCGTTCCTGCACCAGACCTCGACCACGCGCACACTGGAGAAGATCCGCAGTGCAAATTCCTGACCGGCAGAACCTGGTCATCGACCTGCTGGCCGACGTCAACCGGTCGGGCCTGCTCCACCCGCAGATGCTGGCGCAGGCCGGCGTCCTGTTGCTGGTGCTGCTCCTTGCCTGGTGCGGGAACACGTATCTCAAGCCCAAACTCGGCCTCGAAAACAGCCGCTGGCGCGCCGGAGGAGAGGGGCTGCTACGGATCTTCTTCCCGCTGAACGCGCTGATCCTGCTGTTCATCGGCGGCCGCGTGCTGGGGCTGATCTATCCGGAACGCCATTCCCTGCTGGCGATCTCGGCCGTGCTGCTGACGGCCATGGCCAACATCCGCGTGCTGGTCTACATGCTGCAGCACGTGTTCGACGGCGCGCACTGGGTCAGGCGGGGTGAGCGCTACATCGCCGCGGCGATCTGGGGCGTGTACGTGCTGCACGTCCTCGGCATCCTGCCGGAGGTGGCGGAAGCGCTGGATGCGATCAGCTTCACGATGGGCAAGAGCCGCATTTCGGTCCTGCTGATCCTGCAGGGCATCGCTTCGGTCGCCGCGACGCTGCTGATCGCGCTGTGGGTTGCAAGGCTGTTCGAACGCCGGCTGATGCGTGCGTCGGTGATCGACATGAACGTCCGCGTCGTGCTGGTCAAGCTGGTGCAGACCGGCCTCGTGGTGCTGGCCGTGATCATCGCGCTGCCGCTGGTCGGCATCGACCTGACCGTGCTGTCGGTATTCGGCGGTGCACTCGGCGTCGGCCTCGGTTTCGGCCTGCAGAAGATCGCGTCGAACTACGTGTCGGGCTTCATCATCCTGATCGACCGGTCGATCAAGATCGGCGATCTCGTGACCATCGACAACCGGCAGGGCGTGATCGCGAGCATCACTTCGCGTTATGTCGTGCTCAAGAGTGCCGACGGGACCGAGGCGCTGATTCCGAACGACACGCTGGTCACTTCGACCGTGGTCAACCAGTCGTATCTGGAAAGGAAGATCTGGACCAAGGTGCCGGTGTCGGTCGCGTACGAAAGCGATCTCGACCACGTGATGAAGCTGCTGGTCGACATCGCGTCGGCGCATCCGCGCATCATGACGGATCCGCCGCCGCGCGCCTACATCGAGACCTTCGGCGCCAGTTCGGTCGACATGTCGGTCGGCTTCTGGCTCAAGGATCCGGAAAACGGCCAGCTGAGCCTGCGTTCGGAAATCAATCAGCGCATCTGGGCGGCTTTCCGCGAACACGGCGTCAACATTCCGTTCAACCGCCTCGACGTGGTCCACTTCCGTCCGAACGAACGCCAGGCCGGTGACGGCAACCTGCAGGGGTGCTCGCAGCCGGAGTGAAAACTGCCGTACCCGCGTTTGGTATGAACGGTCAAGCACTGTCGCAAAAAATTGAGTAAGATCAACGCTTCGCCCGCGCGCATCCGCTGCGCGGGCGTTTTTACACGACTGGAGAATCGACGATCATGACTTGGCTGAATGGCCTGATCGACCTGCCCTGGTGGGGCTATATCGTGGTGATGCTGGTGTTCACGCACATCACCATCGCGTCGGTGACGATCTATCTGCACCGCCATCAGGCGCACCGCGCCATCGACCTGGGACCGATTCCCAGCCACTTTTTCCGTTTCTGGCTGTGGCTGACCACCGGCATGGTGACCAAGCAGTGGGCCGCGATCCACCGCAAGCACCACGCCAAGTGCGAAACCGCGGAAGATCCGCACAGCCCGCAGGTGCTCGGGATCAAGAAGGTCTTCTTCGAGGGCGCAGAGCTGTACCGTGCCGCCTGCAAGGTCGACGAGACCATGGAGAAGTTCGGCCACGGTACGCCGGACGACTGGCTCGAACGCAACCTCTACAGCAAGCACAGCGCGATGGGCCCGACGACGATGATGATCGTCAATCTGGCGCTGTTCGGCGTCAACGGCATCTGGATCTGGGCGCTGCAGATGGTCTGGATTCCGTTCTGGGCCGCCGGCGTCATCAACGGTCTGGGCCACTACGTCGGCTACCGCAACTTCGAGTGTGAGGATGCGTCGACCAACCTCGTACCGTGGGGCATCATCGTCGGCGGCGAGGAGCTGCACAACAATCACCACACCTTCGGTACGTCGGCGAAGTTCTCGTACAAGTGGTTCGAGTTCGACATCGGCTGGGGCTACATCCGTGCGATGGAAATGCTGCGCATGGCCAAGGTCCGTCGCGTTGCGCCGAAGATGAAGACCGTCGGTGCCCGGCCGGAGCTCGACGAGCAGGCGCTGAGCGCCATCGTCGCCAACCGCTACGCGATCGCTGCGCATTACGCGCGCACCTTCAAGGAAACCGTGGCCGACGAGTTCGACAAGCTGCGCGCACATGCCCACCTGCCGCAGGTCGACCTGAAGCAGATGAAGGTCTGGCTGAAGCAGGACGCCAAGGACACCGCCGAGAGCGACAAGCCGAAGCTCGATGCCATCCTCGCGCACAGCAAGGTACTGGCGCAGGTTTACCAGATGCGCCAGGAGCTGACCCGCTTGTGGGAACGCTCGGCCCTGTCGCGGCCGGAGCTGGTCAAGCACCTGCAGGACTGGTGCGCCCGTGCCGAGGCCAGCGGCATCAAGTCGCTGCAGGACTTCTCGATGCGTCTGCGTACCGTTGCCGTGGTCTGATCCCGGCGGCGTCAAGCGAACAAAGGCGGGCCAGATGGCCCGCCTTTTGTTTTATGCTTGGGAAGAACCCACCGAGGAAACGTCATGTCCAGCATCCAGCGTTACCACATCGGCCCGCGCTTGGCCGAAATTGTCGTGCACAACAATACCGTCTATCTGGCCGGCCAGATTGCCGATACGCTAGACAAAGATGCTCGCGGCCAGACCGACGAGGTGCTGGCGTGTATCGACCGGCTGCTCGCCGAGGTCGGTTCGGACAAGCAGAAGATCCTCTCGGTGACGATCTATCTGGCCGACATGGCCGACTACGACGACATGAACGAAGCGTGGTCGGCATGGGTACCGCAGGGGCATACGCCGGCGCGGGCGACGGTCGAGGCCCGCCTCGCCGATCCGCGCTACAAGGTTGAAATGTCGGTGATCGCTGCACTCTGATTTCGCTGCAGCCGGTCCCGCAACGGAGGACACATGGCTGCACCGATCCTGCTGGCATACATTGCCGGCTGGCAAGATTTTTCCCGACTGCCGCTCGAACGCGATGCGGAACGGCTCACCCACATCTGCTACGCCTTTGCCAACATCCGCGACGGCGAGGTGGTGCTGTTCACCAACAGCGAAGAGGCAGGCGGCCAGCCGCGCGCCGAATCGCGCATCGCCGATCTGGTTGCGTTGCGCGGCCGTCACCCGCACCTGAAACTGCTGATCTCGATCGGCGGCTGGAGCGCCGACGGTTTCTCCGACGCGGCGTTGACCGCGGAAAGCCGTGCCGCGTTCGCCGCATCGGCGATCGCCTTCATGCAGCAGTACGGTTTCGACGGCATCGACCTCGACTGGGAGTACCCGACCCACGACATGGCCGACATCAAGGCGCGGCCGGAAGACAAGGCCAACTTCACGCTGATGCTGGCCGAATTGCGCCGCCAGCTCGACGCCCTGTCGGCGGCCGACGGCCGCGGTGTGCACCACCTGCTGACGATCGCCGCCGGTGCCGGCCAGTACTATCTCGACGGCGTCGAGATGGAGGCCGTCGCGGCGCAATGCGACTTCGTCAACCTGATGACCTACGACTTCTACAACGGCTGGGCGACCCGCGCCGGCCACCACACCAACCTCTACAACACGCCGGTCGATCCCGAGGGCGACAGCTGCGCCAGATCGGTTGCGCTGTTCACGGCGGCCGGTGTGCCGCGGAACAAGCTGGTGCTCGGTTGCGCCTTCTACGGCCGCAGTCTCAAGGGGGTCGGCGCCGCCGGACTGGGGGCGCCGGGGACGCCGAAGAGCAACGGCTTCGATTCGTTCACGCTGATTACCGAACTGCTGGCCTCCGGCCGGGCGGTGCGCCACTGGGATGCGGATGCGCAGGCGCCGTGGCTGCTGGTCGACGGCGATACCTTCATTTCGTATGACGATGCCGAATCGATCCGTGCCAAGACGGCGTTCATCCGCAGCGAGGGACTCGCCGGCGGTTTCTTCTGGGAATACACCGAGGACGAAACCGATACGCTGCTGACCACGTTGTGGCAGGGACTGGTCGACTGAGACCGCAAAAAAGAAAAACCGCCTTCGGGCGGTTTTTCTCTTGCATGGCTACATCCGGCTGTACTGCGGGCCGCCACCGCCTTCGGGCGTGGCCCACACGATGTTTTGCGTCGGGTCCTTGATGTCGCAGGTCTTGCAGTGGATGCAATTGCTGGCGTTGATCTGCAGCCGCGGGCCGTAGTGGTCCTCGACGATCTCGTAGACGCCGGCCGGGCAGTAGCGCGATTCCGGGCTGGCAAACCTGGCGAGGTTGACGTCGATGGCCTTGGCCGGGTCGGTCAGCCGCAGATGGGCGGGCTGATCCTCGGTGTGCTGGACGCTCGAAAACGTCAGCGAGGTCAGCTTGTCAAAGCTGAGCACGCCGTCGGGTTTCGGATAGATGATCGGGCTGAACTCGTTCGCCGGCCTGAGCTTGGCATGATCGGCGCCGGCATGCTTCAGCGTCCACGGCAGGCGGATGCCGAACTGGCGCAGGGTCAGTTCGGCCCCGGTACAGGCGACGCCGAGCAGCGTGCCGAAGCGTGACAGCATCGGCTTGGCATTGCGGACGACGTCGAGCTCCTTCCACGTCCACGACTGTTTCAGCGCGGCCGGGTAGGCGGCCAGTTCGTCGTGGCTGCGACCGGCGGCAATGGCGTCGGCGACGGCATTGGCAGCGATCATGCCGGAGTTGATCGCGTTGTGGATGCCCTTGATCCGCGGCAGATTGATGAAGCCGGCCGAGTCGCCGATCAGTGCACCGCCCGGGAACGTCAGCTTCGGCAGCGACTGCAGGCCGCCTTCGGCAATGGCGCGGGCACCGTATTCGAGCCGCTCGCCGCCGTCGAGGTGGGCGCGGATCGCCGGATGGGTCTTGAAGCGCTGGAATTCCTCGTACGGGTTGATGTACGGGTTGGCATAGTCGAGGTGGACGACGAAACCGACCGCGATCAGCCCGTCGGCCTGGTGATAGAGGAAGCCGCCACCGCCGGTGCTGTTGTCGAGCGGCCAGCCGAGCGAATGCACGACGGTGCCGGGCTGGTGCCGGGCCGGTGCGGCCCGCCACAGCTCTTTCAGGCCGATGCCGAATTTCTGCACGTCGCTGTCGGTGCGCAGCTTGAACTGCGTTTCGGCCTTGCGTGTCAGCGAGCCGCGCGCGCCTTCGCTCAGCAGGGTGTATTTCGCCCTGATCAGCATGCCCGGCGCGTACTCGGGGCCGGCCTGACCGTTGCGCTTGATGCCGAAATCGCCGGTGATCACGCCGTTGAGCGCACCGTGTTCGTCGAGCGACAGTTCGGCGGCGGCAAAACCCGGGTAGATTTCCACCCCGAGTGCTTCGGCCTGCGTTGCCAGCCAGCGCGCCAGCTCGCCGAGGCTGAGGATTTCACAGCCGTCGTTCTTGAGTATTTTCGGCAACAGCGCGTGCGGCAGCGTTTCGGCTTCGGATTGCTTGAGGAACAGCATCTCCTCGCGCGCAACCGGTACGCGCAATTTCAGCGGTGCCTTGCGCCATTCGGGCAGCAGCTCGTCGAGCGCTCGCGGGTCGATCACCGCGCCCGACAGCAGGTGGGCGCCGACTTCCGGCCCTTTTTCGAGTACGCAAACGCTCACGTCGGGCGCGCGTTGCTTCAGGCGGATCGCCGCAGCCAGACCCGCAGGGCCGGCGCCGACGACCACAACGTCGTATTCCATTTCGTCGCGTTGCATTAATTACTCGTTCGCATATCTAAATAACGGATATAAAATATAGAAACAATCCGATTAACTGATATTTTAATGCCGAATAAAATGTCGGGCAAACTGTAGGAGTGCCCATGAAGATTCTCGTCGCCGTCAAACGCGTCGTCGACCACAACGTCCCCGTGCGCGCCAAGCCGGACGGCAGCGATGTGGAACTCGACGGCGTTCGCATGAACATCAACCCCTTCGACGAAATCGCCGTCGAAGAGGCGCTGCGCCTGAAGGAAAAGGGCGTCGCCACCGAAATCGTCGCCGTCAGCCTCGGCAGTGCGGCCAGCCCGGAAGCGCTGCGCCATGCGCTGGCGATGGGCGTCGACCGTGCACTGACGGTCGAGACCGGCGGCGCCTTCCTGCAGCCGCTGGCTGTCGCCAAGCTGCTCAAGGCCGTGGTCGAACGCGAACAGCCGGGGCTCGTCCTCGTCGGCAAGCAGGCGATCGACAACGACGCCGGCCAGGCCGGCCAGATGCTCGCCGCAATGCTCGACTGGCCGCAAGCGACGTTCGCGTCGGAATTGAAGGTCGAAGGTAGCGAAGCGGTGGTGACGCGCGAAGTCGACGGTGGCGTCGAAACCATCGCGCTGGCGTTGCCGGCGGTGGTGACCTGCGATCTGCGCCTGAACGCACCGCGCTTCGTCAAACTGCCGAACCTGATGATGGCGAAGAAAAAGCCGATCGAAGTGCTCGATGCCGCCGAGACCGGCGTCGACTTCACGCCGCGCGTCAAGCGCCTCAAGGTGGCCGCTCCGGAACAACGCAAGGCGGGCATCAAGGTCGCCAGCGTGGCCGAGCTGGTCGAAAAACTGCGCGCGTCGGGGGTGCTGTAATGAGCGTACTGATTCTGGCCGATCACGACGGCCGCCAACTCAAGGCCGCGACCCGTCGCGCCGTCGGTGCCGCCCAAGCCTGGAACGCGCCGGTCCACGTGCTGGTGCTCGGTGGCGACACCGCCGCCGTGGCGGTCGATGCCGCACAACTCGAAGGCGTGACCCGCGTGCTGCGCGTCGACGCACCGCATCTGGCTCATCCGCTGGCGGCCGACGTCGCCAATATCGTCAAATCGCTGGCAGCCGATTTCCAGGTCATCCTCGCACCGCATTCGACGCTGGCCAAGGACGCGCTGCCGCGCGTCGCCGGTCTGCTCGACGTGGCGATGATCGCCGACGCCGTTGCCATCACCGCACCGGCGACCTATGTCCGGCCGATCTATGCCGGCAACCTGCTGGCGACGGTCGAAAGCAGTGACCCGATCCAGGTCGTTACGGTTCGCGCGACCAGCTTCCCAGCTGCTGCTGCGACCGCAACGCCGGCCACGATCGAGACGCTGGCTGCGCCGGCGGCCGACACCCGGGTGCGCTGGGTGTCGGAAAGCAAGAACACGTCCGAGCGGCCGGAGCTGGCGTCGGCGCGCGTCGTCGTGTCCGGCGGCCGTTCGTTCGGCGAGCGTTTCGAAGCGCTGCTCGGCCCGCTGGCCGACCAGCTCGGCGCGGCAATCGGCGCCACCCGCGCCGCGGTCGACGCCGGCTTTGCGCCGAACGAGCAGCAGGTCGGCCAGACCGGCACCGTGGTCGCCCCCGAGCTGTACATTGCCGCCGGCATTTCCGGCGCCCAGCAGCATCTGGCCGGGATGAAGGACAGCCAGGTCATCGTCGCGATCAACCACGATCCGGATGCGGCCATCTTCCAGGTCGCCGACTTCGGCCTCGTTGCCGACCTGTTCGATGCCGTGCCGCAACTCACCAAAGCACTGGAAAAATAATAATGAGCACTTACAACTCCGAAAAAGTCCTCTCGGTCCACCACTGGAACGACACGCTGTTCAGCTTCAAGACCACGCGCGACCCGGGCCTGAAGTTCGAAAACGGCCAGTTCGTGATGATCGGCCTCGAGATCAACGGCAAGAAGGTGATGCGTGCCTACTCGATCGCCAGCCCGAACTACGAGGAGCATCTCGAGTTCTTCAGCATCAAGGTGCCGAACGGCCCGCTGACCTCCGAGTTGCAGAAGATCCAGGTCGGTGACGAAATCCTCGTCAGCAAGAAGCCGACCGGCACGCTGGTGCTGTCGGACCTGAAGCCGGGCAAGACGCTGTACTACCTCAGCACCGGTACCGGTCTGGCGCCGTTCATGTCGCTGATCCAGGATCCGGAAGCGTACGAGCAGTACGACAAGATCGTGCTGTTCCACGGCGTGCGCACCGTGTCGGAACTGGCTTATGCCGACTTCATCCAGAACGAGCTGCCGAACAACGAGTTCTTCGGCGAGGAAGTGCGCAACAAGCTGATCTACTACCCGACCGTCACGCGCGAGCCGTTCCGCAATCAGGGCCGTCTGACCGATCTGGTGGAGTCGGGCAAGCTGTTCGAAGACATCGGCCTGCCGCCGTTCAACCCGGAAACCGACCGTGCGATGCTGTGCGGCAGTCCGGCGATGCTCGAAGACACGTGCAAGCTGCTCGACGCGCGCGGCTTCCAGGTCAGCAAGCGGATCGGTCAGCCGGGTGACTACGTGATCGAGCGCGCCTTCGTCGAGAAGTAAGCATCGCGGTGCGGCGCAGGACTTTGTCGCTGCGCCGCTCGTGTACTGTGCGTACACGTCGCGGCTTGCTTCGCGTCCTGCATCCACACCGCTCGCTTATTCAGGTGCAATCCGCAAAGGCCCTTCGGGGCCGTTTTTGCATTTCCGGGCGCTGGGTGAGTGCTAGCCCAGGTGCGTGTGCCGGTGCGCCGGTTTGGGCTCGGTGTCCATCTGGTTCAGGCCCTGGACGATGCCGCAAGCGTCGACCGGGAATTCGCCGTTGCAGCGGTGGCGCAGCTCGACCAGTTGCTTTTCCAGCTCGAGCAGTTCGGCGATGCGCGCTTGCACGTGGCCGAGGTGCTCGTCGACCAGATGATTGACCGCGCCGCAGCCGGCGGCCGGGTCGTCGACGAAACCGAGCAGGGTACGGATTTCGTCCTGCGTCATGTCCAGCGCGCGGCAGTTGCGGATGAAGCGCAGCCGCTCGATGTGTGCCGGACCGTAGCTGCGGTAGTTGCTGGCGGTGCGCTCGGCAGCGGGCAGCAGCCCCTCCTTTTCGTAGTAGCGGACGGTTTCGACGCTGCATTGCGCGGTCTGCGCCAGTTCACCGATCTTCATCGCTTGACCTTGTAGTGGCTTCAGGGTGTGTACTCCCGTTATACCGCAACCGGAGTCCACCATGTCCAGCTGTTGCGATCACGATCATGGCAATGGTCCGACAAACGGACCGACGGATGGCGCCGCCAAACCGGCCAGCCGCTACCGCGCCGTCGGTCAACCTCGCCGCCACGACCACGACCACGACCACGACCACGACCACGACCACGACCACGACCACGACCACGACCACGACCACGACCACGCGCATGGCGAGGCCTGCAGCGCGCCGGCCGCGGTGCTCCAGCCGTTGGCGGCGAGCGTTGCCGGTGCCGACGGCGTCACCACGCAGATCCGCATCGGCGAGATGGACTGCCCGACCGAGGAAGCACTGATCCGCAAGAAGCTCGGCGGTATGACAGCCGTGCGCCGGCTCGAATTCAATCTGATGCAGCGCGTGCTGACCGTCGTCCACGCGCCGGACGCGCTTGATGTAGTGCTGGCCGCGATCCGCTCGCTCGGTTTCACGCCCGAGCTGCCCGAGGCCGGTGTCGCGCCGGCACCTGCGGTGAAAAAACCGTGGTGGCCGCTGGCGCTGGCTGGCGTGCTGGCGGTGGGGGCGGAGGTCATCGAGTGGACCGGGCTGCCGACGTGGATCGCCGCGGTCCTGGCGATCGCTGCGGTGCTGGCCTGCGGGCTGACGACGTACCGCAAGGGCTGGGTCGCGATCCGCAACGGCAACCTCAATATCAACGCGCTGATGAGCATCGCCGTCACCGGTGCGCTGATCCTCGGCCAGTGGCCCGAGGCCGCAATGGTGATGGTGCTGTTCACGCTGGCCGAGCTGATCGAGGCCAAGTCGCTGGACCGCGCCCGCAACGCGATCGCCGGGCTGATGGATCTGGCCCCGGAGCGCGCCACGGTACGCCAGCCTGACGGCGGTTGGCTGGAGGTCGACGCCAAGGCAGTCGCCGTTGGCGACGTCGTTCGCGTCAGGCCGGGCGAGCGCGTCGCGCTCGACGGCGAGATCGTCTCAGGCAGCTCGACAATCAACCAGGCTCCGATCACCGGCGAAAGCCTGCCGGTCGAGAAGGGCGAAGGCGACCCGGTGTTCGCCGGCACGATCAACGCATCGGGTTCGTTCGATTACCGCGTCACCGCTGCTGCGGCCAACACCACGCTGGCGCGCATCATCCATGCCGTCGAGGAAGCGCAGGGCGCGAAGGCGCCGACGCAGCGCTTCGTCGACCAGTTCGCCCGTGTCTACACGCCGATCGTGTTTGCCGTGGCCCTGCTGGTCGCGGTCGTGCCGCCACTGTTCGATGGTGCGTGGCTCGCGTGGATCTACAAGGCGCTGGTACTGCTGGTGATCGCCTGCCCGTGCGCGCTGGTGATCTCGACGCCGGTGACTATCGTCAGCGGTCTCGCTGCTGCCGCACGGCGCGGCATCCTGATCAAGGGCGGCGTGTACCTGGAGGAAGGGCGCAAGCTGAAAACGCTGGCGCTCGACAAGACCGGCACGCTAACGCACGGCAAGCCCGAACAGACCGAGTCCGAAGCCTGGAACGGCGGCGATCTGGGCGCGGCAACGGCGCTGGCGGCAAGCCTGGCCGGCCGCTCCGACCACCCGGTGTCACAGGCCATTGCCCGTGCGGCGGCCGGGGTTGCACATGCCGACGTTGAAGGATTCGAAGCCTTGCTCGGCCGCGGCGTCCGGGGCGAGATCGACGGCAAGGCGTACTGGCTCGGCAATCACCGGATGGTGCACGAACAGGGCCGCTGCTCGACCGAACTCGAGGCACGGCTCGACGTGCTCGAACGCCAGGGCAAGACCGTGGTGATGCTGGTCGACGCAGAGCGCGTGCTCGCGCTGTTCGCCGTGGCCGACACCGTCAAGGATAGCAGCCGGCAGGCGGTGGCCGAGCTGCACGCGCTGGGGGTGAAAACGGTGATGCTGACCGGCGACAACCCGCATACCGCCGACGCGATCGCCGCACAGGTGGGCGTGACCGAGGCGCGCGGCGACCAGTTGCCACAGGACAAATTGACGGCCGTGGAACAATTCGGTCGCGACGGCATCATAGGGATGGTTGGCGACGGCATCAACGATGCGCCGGCGCTGGCGCGGGCCGACATCGGCTTCGCCATGGGCGCCATGGGCACCGATACCGCAATCGAAACCGCCGACGTCGCGCTGATGGACGACGACCTGCGCAAGCTGCCTGCCTTCGTGAGGCTCTCGCGGGCCACGCATGCGGTGCTGGTGCAGAACATCGTGCTCGCCCTCGGCATCAAGGCGGTATTCCTTGCGCTGACGCTGGCCGGGCTCGGCACGATGTGGATGGCGGTGTTTGCCGATGTCGGTGCCAGTCTGCTGGTGGTCGGCAACGGATTGCGGTTGTTGCGTTGCTAGCTCCGATTCGTCAGTGCCAATTCAAACTGGAGAGCACCATGCAATGTCCGACTTGTGTTGATGAGCGTCTGGTAATGAGCGAACGCCAGGGCGTCGAGATCGATTACTGCCCGCGTTGCCGCGGCGTCTGGCTCGACCGTGGCGAGCTCGACAAGATCATCGAGCGCGCCCGGATCCAGGACGCCCAGCCCGCCCGCGAAGCGCCGCGCAGCGAGCCGCGGCCGCAGGAAGTCCGCTACGACAACCGGCCGCAGCATTACGATCAGAAGCCGCATTACGACCAAAAGCCGTACAAGAAGCGCAAGTCGATCTGGGAAGAGCTGTTCGACTGAGCTCAGCGGTACTCGATCGCCCGGCCGCTGGCGTCGCGCATGACGATTTCGTCGCTGCGTGCCGCGCCGGCGGTCACTTCGCGGCACAGGGCAATGAAGGCCTGCATGCCCGGGGTATGGAATTTCTGCTTGTGCCAGACGATGTGGAACTGCCGCTGCAGGTTCAGGTCGTCGACCTCGATCGGCACCAGACTGCCACGACGGAACGCTTCCTTCAGCGCCAGCCGCGAGATGCAGGACACGCCCATGCCGGCCTCGACCGCGCGCTTGATGGCTTCGGTGTGCTCGAGCTCCAGCCGCACGTCCATCTGCGAGCGGACCTGATGGAAGGCGTTCTCGAACGCCTGTCGCGTGCCCGAGCCGGATTCGCGCACGATCCACGGCTGGCGCGCCAGCATGTCCAGCGTCACGTGCTTTTCCCGCGTCAGCGGGTGGTCCGGCGCGGCGAATACCACCAGTTCGTCGGCGATCCACGGTTCGGCGGCGAGTTCGGGGTTCGGGTTGTCGCCTTCGATCAGGCCGAAGTCGAGCTCGAAATGCGCGACCTGCCGCAGGATGCGCGCGGTGTTGTGCACGTCGAGCTGGACCCGGCAGCCCGGATACCGGCGCATGAATTCGCCGACCAGCAGGGTCGCCAGGTAATTGCCGATCGTCAGCGTGGCGCCGAAGCGGAAGCCGTTCAGTCCGGCGTTGCCGGCCAGCATGCTTTCGATTTCGCCGGCGCGGTCGAGCAGTTCGATCGCGCGCGGCAACAGTGCCCGGCCCGATTCGTTCAGCTGCAGCCGCTTGCCGTGGCGGTCGAACAGGCGCACGTCGAACTGCTTTTCCAGCTCGGCCAGCGCGGTGCTGGTTGCCGACTGCGACAGGCTCAGCGCCTCGGCGGCACGCGAGACGGACTCGAAGCGGCCGACCGCGACGAAGACTTCGAGCTGCCTGAGCGTGTACCTCATCCCGCGTACTCGGGCGCGATGGTTTCGGCGTAGTCGTACAGCGCGGCCAGAATCTGCTCGCCGCGCTCGTCGGCGGTCTCGGCCAGCGTGTCGATGCGGCCGCAATAGTCTTCGAGCGTCAGATAGCCGTCACGGCCTTCGAACAGCCGCTCGCCGCGCAGCAGCTGCCAGCGCTCGACCTCGGCTTCGGTCAGCGAAGCAGGGAAGTTGCGCGCGCGGTAGCGGAACAGCAGCTCGTCGAGCCGGCGGTCGTCGAAACTGATACGGCTGGTGGCCAGCGCGTCGCCGTCGAGGCCGCGCAGCTTTTCCAGCGTGCGCCGGTCGTTGTTCGACAGGAAGCCGCCGTACAGGTCCTGATCGACATCGGTGACCGGTGGCAGATCGCGCTTGAACACCTGCGCCCACGGCAGCGCCGGCGCATCGCGCAGCAGTGCCGCATGGCGCTCGACCAGTTCGAAATCGACGCCCCAGCGTTCGGCCTGCGCCGGCTGCAGCGTTTTCAGGTTGCCGATGACAATCGGCGACTTGTTGATGTGGATGGTCTTGATCGGCAGGCGCGTGACGCCTTCGGGCAGTGCATCGGCGCGGCTGAACATCCGGGTGCGGATCGTTTCGGCGTCGAGCGAGAACAGCTCGCGCGGATCGAACGCCAGATCCCAGACGATCAGTTCGTTCTTGTTGGTCGGGTGCGTGGCCAATGGCCAGACCACTGCCATGCAGCCGCGTTCGGTGCCGAACATGCCGGAAATGTGCAAGAAAGGCTTCGGTTCGGCGCCGATCTGCGCTTGTACGGCGTCCTTCTTGCGCAGGCTCAGGCAGAAGTCGAACAGCTTGGGCTGGCGGTCGCGGATCAGCCGTGCCAAGGCGATCGTCGCGCGGACGTCCGAGACCGCATCGTGCGCGGCTTCGTGGGCAAGACCGTTGGCCGCGGACAGGTGTTCGAGCTTGAAGCTCGGCCGGCCGTCGTCGTGGTTCGGCCAGTTGATGCCGTCCGGGCGCAGCGCCCAGGTGGTGCGGACCGTGTCGAGCAGGTCCCAGCGGCCGCAGTCGTTCTGCCATTCGCGCGCGTACGGGTCGTACAGGTTGCGCCAGAACAGGAAGCGGGTGACTTCGTCGTCGAAACGGATGGTGTTGTAGCCGACGCCGATCGTGCCCGGCCGCGCCAGCTCGGCCTCGATGCCGGCGGCGAAATCGCGCTCGCTCACGCCGCGTTCGAGGCACTGCTGCGGCGTGATGCCGGTCAGCAGACAGGACTCGGGATCGGGCAGGAAGTCCGGCGTCGGCTGGCAGAAGAGCTCGACCGGCGCGGCAATCTCGTTCAGTTCAAGGTCGGTGCGGATGCCGGCAAACTGTGCCGGACGGTCGCGGCGCGGGACGATGCCGAAGGTTTCGTAGTCGTGCCAGAAAAAGCTGCTGCTCATGGGCGGAAGGCCGGGTAGAAGGATTGCCGACATGATGGTCGATCCGGGCGCGCGGCGACAAGTTGCATACTGGCCTTTGTGTACCGACGAATCAGGCTGGCGGGCAGACGAGGCGTTCACTCCCAGGGCGGGATCTCGCCGTCGTAGGCGACAAAACCCGGTGGCAGCACCGGTTCGCGCAGGGTATCGCCGCGTGCGGCTTCGGCGGGGCCGTCATCGGGCGGCAGCCATTGCGCAAAGGGCGCCAGATCGACACCTTGCGGCGCATACCATTTCTTCTTTGCCGGATCCCAGCGCGCGCCGAGCGCCTTGGCGGCATCCTTTTCCGCAAAGGGGACGGCCAGGTAACGCTGGACACGCGGGGCGCCGCCGGGGCGCTTGGGTGGATTGCTCATATGGACTCCTGAAGGCCGGCCATGATACCGCGGACGCCGTCCGGGGCTGCGAGCCAGTGCGGCGAAGCCGTGCGCGGTCGTCATTGATTCCGCAGGTGACGAAGCCGGCCCGGATCGCGCACAATCGGCGCTTCGGGCCGTGCTGCGGTACGGCCCTCAAACCATCGGGCCGCGTCAGGGTGACGCCGGCCCGCCCAAACCCGATTGAAGCGAGTGCGCCCATGTTTGCCCATGTCGATACCTATCCCGGCGATCCGATCCTGTCGCTGGTCGAAGCCTTCCAGCGCGATGTCCGGCCGGAAAAGGTCAATCTGGGGATCGGCATCTATTACGACGAAACCGGCGTGATTCCGCTGCTGCCGTCGGTGACGCAGGCGCAGGCCGCACTGGCCGGCCCGACGCGGCTGCCCTATCTGCCGATGGAAGGCGATGCCCGCTATCGCGCGCAGGTACAGAAGCTGCTGTTCGGCGCCGACAGCGCCGTGCTGGCGGCGGGCCGCATCGCGACGATCCAGACGCTGGGCGGCTCGGGCGCGCTCAAGGTCGGTGCCGACCTGCTCAAGCGCTACTTCCCGAACAGCGAGGCCTGGGTCAGCAATCCGACCTGGGACAACCACCGGGCGATTTTCGAAGGCGCCGGCATCAAGGTGCACGACTACCCGTACTTCGACGCAGCGACCGGTGGCGTGGCGTTCGACGCGATGTGCGCAACGCTGAACACGCTGCCGGCACAGAGCATCGTGATCCTGCACCCGTGCTGCCACAACCCGACCGGCGTCGACCTCGACCGCGCGCAATGGCAACGCGTGATCGGCATCGTTGCCGAGCGCGGGCTGATTGGCTTCCTCGACATCGCCTATCAGGGCTTCGGCGACAACCTTGACGACGACGCGTACGCGATCCGGGCGATGGCCGACGCCGGGCTGGAATTCTTCGTCAGCAATTCGTTCTCGAAGAACCTCGCGCTGTACGGCGAGCGTGTCGGCGGCCTGTCGGTCGTCTGCCACACCGCCGACGATGCGGCGCGGGTGCTGAGCCAGCTGAAGCTGACCGTGCGCCGCAACTATTCGAGCCCGCCGACCAGCGGCGAGCGCATCGCCGCGCGCGTGCTCGACGATGCGGCGTTGCTCGACCTGTGGACCGGCGAAGTCGCGCAGATGCGCGAACGGATCAAGGCCATGCGCAAGGCGCTGTTCGACTGCCTGTCGGCGGCGTTCCCGGCGCGCGATTTCGGCTACCTGCTCACCCAGCGGGGCATGTTCAGCTATACCGGGCTGACGCCGGCGCAGGTCGACCGGTTGCGCGAGGGGTTCGCGGTCTACCTGATCCAGACCGGGCGGATGTGCGTCGCCGGGCTCAACCCGGGCAACATCGACTACGTCGCCAGATCGATCGCCACGGTGCTGGCCGACTGATTGCCGCGGCGCCCGTATGGCAAAGCCCCTGTTCGCGGACAGGGGCTTTGTTTTGGGCGGGACTCAGCGCTGCGAGTCGAGCACTTCGCGGTTGGTCACCACGTCCTGCGCCTTCCGGTAGCTTTCGATCAGCAGCGAGTACGGCGGGAAGACCGCGGCGTAGGCGCCGGCCCATTCGTGCGCGTCGGTGCGGTGCCACGTCTGCTGGATTTCGGAGCACACGGCAGCGGTGTCCATCGGCACGACACCGGCCTGGACGATGCGTGCCAGCGTGACTTCCTGCGCCATCTTCGAGTACGTGCCCGATGCGTCGATGACAGCGAAGACCTGATAGCCTTCGTGGACCGCGGCAATGCTCGGGAAGGCCATGCAGACGCTGGTGATGGTCCCGGCGATGATCAGCTGCTTCTTGCCGGTGGCCTTCACCGCGGCGACGAAGTCCGGGTTGTCCCAGGCGTTGATCTCGCCTTTCCGGGCTACGTACCGCGCGTGCGGTGCGTACTGGTGGACTTCGGGAATCAGCGGGCCGTTCGGGCCTTGCGGCACCGAGGCGGTGGTGATCACCGGCATCTTCGCCAGCGTGGCGACCTTGGCCAGCGTGGTGACGTTGGCGCGCAGTTCCGGCATCGGCATGTCCTTCACCGTCTGGAACAGGCCGCTCTGGTGGTCGATCAGCAGCAGGGCTGCGTCGGCGGGATCGATGATCGGCTTCTGGCCGTCGAAGTTGGCGGGGCTGCTCATGGTGTGCTCCTTTCCGGCCCGCATCAGCGCGCGTGGCTGGTCGTGGTGTAGCTGTTGATCAGATTGCGGTAGTCGGGAATGTGGTTCGAGAACAGCGCCCCCAGACCCTCGACGTCGTTGCGCCAGTCGCGGTGCAGTTCGCAGGCGGCGCCGAACCAGGTCATCAGCTGGGCGCCCGCGCCGGACATCCGGTCCCAGGCCGAATGGCGGGTGATCTCGTTGAAGGTGCCCGAGGCATCGGTGATGACGAAGACCTCGAAGCCCTCGGCCAGTGCCGACAGCGCCGGGAAGGCCACGCAGACCTCGGTGACGACGCCGGCGATGATCAGCTGCTTCCTGCCGGTGGCCTTGACCGCGCGGACGAAGTCCTCGTTGTCCCAGGCGTTGATCTGGCCCGGGCGCGGAATGAACGGCGCGTCGGGAAACAGCTGCTTGAGTTCAGGCACCAGCGGGCCGTTCGGGCCGTTCTCGAAACTGGTGGTCAGGATCGTCGGCAGGTCGAAGTACCTGGCGAGGTCGGCCAGCGCCAGTACGTTGTTCTTGAACTTGTCCGGGTCGATGTCGCGGACCAGCGACAGCAGTCCGGCCTGGTGATCGACGAGCAGTACGGCTGCGTTGTCCTTGTCGAGACGTGTGTAGGGTTGGTTCATGACGTTCTCCTGGTGGTAAGGCGCCCGGTCGGGCACGGCCGCCGGCCGGCAGGCCGGCGGAATCCGGTCAGCGGCCCATCAGGCCGAAGCGGCCGCTGTTGAAGTCCTCGACGGCCTGGGCGATCTCGGCTTCGCTGTTCATCACGAAGGGGCCGTAACCGACGATGGGTTCGTCGATCGGCTCGCCGCTGAGCAGCAGCAAGGTCGCGTCGCTATTGGCCTCGATGCTCAGGCGGACGCCTTCCGGCGCCAGGTGCGCCATCTGTGCCTCCCGCAGTACCGTATCGCCGTTGAGCTGCACCGTGCCGTGCAGCACCACCAGCGCGCCGTGCCAGCCCTCGGGCAGGTCGAACCCGGCGTGCTTGCCTTGCTGCAGCCGGATGTCCCAGACGTGCATCGGCGTGAACGTCCGTGCCGGGCCCTGGCGGCCGGCCAGGTCGCCGGCGATCACCCGGACCTGGCCGGCAGCGCCGGGCAGCGGGACGACCGGAATGCTCGCGTCGGTGATCGCCTGATAGCCCGGTGCCGCCAGCTTGTCGCGCGCCGGCAGGTTGACCCAGAGCTGGACCATTTCGAGTGCGCCGCCGTTGCGGGTGAAGGTTTCGGAATGGAACTCCTCATGCAGGATGCCGGCGCCGGCCGTCATCCACTGCACGTCGCCCGGGCCGATCACGCCGCCCTGGCCGGTCGAGTCGCGGTGGGCCACTTCGCCCTTGTAGACGATGGTGACCGTCTCGAAGCCGCGGTGCGGATGCTGGCCGACGCCGCGCGGCCGGTTGGCGGGCGTGAAGTCGGCCGGGCCGGCGTAGTCGAGCAGCAGGAAAGGGCTGAGCGAGGCGCCGTGGCTCTGGTACGAAAACAGCGAACGCACCGGAAAACCGTCGCCGACCCAATGGCCGCGGGGGGCGCTGTACACACCGAGAATCCGTTTCATGTCCGTCTCCTTGTGACGATGAACTCGTCGATGAGTGGAGTATGGATTCGCAACGGTCGTCGCAGTAGACTGCAAAAAAGGATGTCAGTGTTCCGTTTCCGGAACGATGGAATGCAGCGGCGTGACGGAGGGGCCATGCAGGATCTGAACGATCTGTACTACTACGTGCAGGTGGTCGAGCACGGCGGCTTCGCACCGGCGGGGCGGGGACTCGGCGCGCCCAAGTCGAAGCTGAGCCGGCGGATTTCGGCGCTCGAGGAGCGCCTCGGCGTGCGGCTGATCCAGCGTTCGACCCGGCATTTTGCCGTCACCGACATCGGCCAGACCTACTACGAGCATTGCAAGGCGATGCTGGTCGAGGCCGAGGCGGCGCAGGCGGCAATCGACATCACGCGTGCCGAGCCGCGCGGCGTGGTGCGGATCACCTGCCCGGTGGCGCTGCTGCAGGCCTACGTCGGCTGCATGCTCGCCGATTTCATGGCGGAAAATCCCGGCGTGACGCTGCATCTCGAAGCGACCAACCGGCGCGTCGATCCGGTCGGCGAGGCGATCGACGTGGCAATCCGGGTCCGGCCGCCGCCGTTGCAGGACAGCGATCTGGTGCTGCGGCGGTTTGCCGACCGCGGCCAGTGCCTGATGGCGAGTCCGGCACTGCTCGAACGGCTGGGGCCGCCGCGCGCACCGGCCGATCTGGCTGCCTGGCCCAGCCTGGCGCTCGGCGTGCCGCAACAGGGTTACCACTGGTCGCTGTTCGGCCCGGACGGGGCACAGATGACGCTCAATCACACGCCGCGTTTCGTTACCGGCGACATGATCGCGCTGCGGGCCGCTGCCGTTGCCGGCGTCGGGGTGGTGCAACTGCCGGTGATGATGGCACGCGAACAGCTGAACGACGGCGCGCTCGTGGCCGTTTTGCCCGACTGGACGCCGCGCCGCGAGGTCATCCATGCGGTGTTTCCGTCGCGTCGCGGCCAGCTGCCGGCGGTGCGGGCGCTGATCAACTATCTGGCGATGCGCTTCGAGGCGCTCAACGAGGACTGAAGCCGGGACGGGAACCGGAAAGTCGTCGCCAGCCGGCGAAATGTCTAAATAATTAGAATTTGTTCATATTCTTCTATTTGTGCCGGCTTCGGGCCGATTGCGCCGGTTTTGCCGCGGGCTTGCCGACCGGTATTGGCGCCGGATTCATGTGCTTTTCACCTGGTTCGGCCAATATCGTGGACGGCCGGATTCGTCCAAGCACATGAATGGCAAAGGTATTTTTTTGTATTGTTGTAATAGGCAACATTCTGGTCTATTGAAATAAGACGAAGCAATAAACCCCAAAGGAGAACATTGCATGCTTGTGCGCACCATGTTGGGCCTGAGTATCGCGGCCCTGATCAGCACCGTTCCGGCGCATGCGGACGACGCCAGGGTGCAGGGCGGCGAAAGCCAGGCCACTGCACCGGTTCGTGAAACCCGCGCGATCGAGGCGCTGCAGCGGATGTCGCGCAGCCTGCGCGCGCTCGACCGCTTCGAGGTCACCGCCCACAGCGATGTCGATCGCCTCGACGATGCCGGCCAGCTGATCAAGTTCAGCAACGACGTCAGCTACAAGGTCGAGAAACCGAACCGCCTGTACGCCAGCATCGTCAACGGCCGGGCCGACCGCCAGATGTACTACGACGGCCAGAATTTCACGCTGTACGGCAAGAAGCTGAACTACTACGCCACGGTGAAGGCGCCGGCCACCATCGGTGAACTGCTCGAACAGCTCGATGATCGCTACGGTATCGAAGTACCGCTGGCGGACCTGTTCCTGTGGGGCAGCGACAAGGCGCCGGTCGACACGATCGAGGCGGCGCGTTATGTCGGTCCGTCGATCGTCGGCGAGCGCGTGTGCGATCAGTACGCGTTCCGTCAGGACGACGTCGACTGGCAGTTGTGGATTGCCCGTGGCGACCAGCCCCTGCCGTGCAGGCTGGCCATTGTCGATGCCGGTGATCCGGCCCGTCCGCAAAGCGTGATGACCTACCAGTGGCGTACCGGCAAGCGTTTCCTGCCGTCGACATTCAAGTTCTCCGCGCCGAAGAACGCCCATCCGATCGTGCTGAACGCGGCCCCGGCCGCCGATGCGCAGTAAGCACAGGAGATCCGAATTGAAACGACCGCTTTCCTCGCTCGCCCTGGCACTGTTGTCCGTGGCGCTGATCGTGCCGCAGGCGGCACAAGCCCGTGACGGTCAGGCGCGCACCAGCGTCAACCGCGCGGGCAACCATGCGCGCAACGCGAACGTCAATGCCAACCACAACGTCAACGCCAACCGGAACGTCAACTCGAACCGCAACGTGAACCGCAACGTCAACGTCAATCGCGACGTGCACGTCGACGTCGACCATCATGGCGGCGGCTGGTACGACGACGATGATTACCACCCGCTCGCCACTGCGGCGGCCGTGACCGCAACGGTGGCGGTGACCTCGGCGGTGATCGGCTCGATCACCCGTACGCTGCCGCCGAGCTGCGTGCCGGTCGGTGTCGGCGGCGTGACCTATCAGCAATGCGGCAGCACGTGGTATCAGCCACAGTACGCCGGCACGACGGTGCAGTACGTGGTGGTCAACCCGCCGCGCTGAGTGGGCTGCCGCACGACGGTGTCCTTGTACGACGCGCCGGCCAGTCCGGCGCGTTTTGCTTGCGTGCTGCGGGCCGTCTTGGGGTGTGCCGGTTCGGCGTGCTAGAGAGGAAGAAGCGGTGTTTTGCCGCAATCACGAGCAGGGGGAGGCGATGTCGCCAGTACGTGTTGCCGGGCTGACCGTGCTGACGATGGTCGCCTTCGCCGGCAACTCCCTGCTGTGCCGGCTGGCGCTGAAACACACGGCGATCGATCCGGCCAGTTTTACCTTCATCCGGCTGGGCTCCGGTGCGCTGATGCTGGGCCTGCTGGCCTGTGCGTCCCGCCATCGCCACGGTGCTACCGGCAGCTGGGGGGCCGCATTGGCGCTGTTTGTCTACGCTGCCGGGTTTTCCTGGGCCTACGTGAGCCTGCCGGCCGCCAACGGTGCCTTGCTGCTGTTCGGTGCGGTCCAGGTGACCATGGTCGGCTATGGCCTGTGGCACGGCGAGCGGCTGGCCCGTTTACAGTGGGCGGGGCTGGTGCTGGCGCTGGCGGGCGTCATCGTGCTGCTCATGCCGGGGCTGTCGGCGCCGCCGCTGGCGGCATCGCTGCTGATGTTGGGGGCCGGCGTGGCGTGGGGCGTCTATTCGCTGCGCGGCAAGGGGGCTGCGAATCCGGTACGGGTGACGGCGGGCAACTTCGTCCGCGCGGTACCGATGGCCCTGCTGTGCAGCCTGTGGATGCAGGATCGCGCCGTGGTGGATGGCGCCGGGGTGATCTACGCCCTGGCCTCGGGGGTGCTGGCGTCGGGTGTCGGCTACGCGATCTGGTATTCGGTGCTGCCGTCGCTGGACGCGACGAAGGCGGCCGTGGTGCAGCTCAGCGTGCCGGCGATCGCGGCGGCGGGAGGTGTCGTGGTGCTGGGGGAGCCCCTGCACTGGCGGCTGGTCCTGGCTTCGACGGTCATCCTCGGCGGCATCCTGCTGGTCATCGTGAAGCGGAAGCGCTGAGGCGCTCCGGACGCGGAAAAGCAAAACGCCCTTGATTGCTCAAGGGCGTTTTAACCTGGGGTGGCTGATGGGGCTCGAACCCACGACAACAGGAATCACAATCCTGGACTCTACCAACTGAGCTACAGCCACCACTGAAACCGGTGTTGCTACCACTGCCAACTGCCGGGAAAACTTGGCGCACCCGACAGGAATCGAACCTGTAACCTACGGCTTAGAAGGCCGTTGCTCTATCCGGTTGAGCTACGGGCGCCGTGTTTCCAGCGTTGATTGCTTGATCTGGTCGGGGCGGTGGGATTCGAACTCACGACCCCCTGGTCCCAAACCAGGTGCGCTACCAGACTGCGCTACGCCCCGAACAGAGGGCGGAATATAGCCTGACTGCCGCAGGCCCGTCAAGCCCCTGATACCCGGTGATTGAGTGCAATCGCGCAACAATGAGAGAATGCGCCGATTATTCAGACAGTTGCTTCCGGAGTTGCCCGATGTCCGCCCAGATCCTTGACGGGAAAGCCATTTCTCAAGAACTCATCCGCGACGTGCGTGCACGTGTCGATGCCCGTGTGGCCGCTGGCAAGCGCGCCCCGGCGCTGGCGGTGGTGCTGGTGGGCAGCGATCCGGCAAGCCAGGTGTATGTCGGCAACAAGAAGCGCCAGTGTGAAAACGCCGGCATCACTTCGCTGGCGTACGACCTGCCGGCCGACACCGGCGAAGCCGAGCTGTTGGCGCTGGTCGACAGGCTGAACAAGGACGACGCGGTGGACGGCATCCTCGTGCAGCTGCCGCTGCCCAAGCATCTGGACGCCGACAAGATCATCGAGCTGATCGATCCGGCCAAGGACGTCGACGGTTTCCATCCGTACAACATCGGCCGGCTGGCACTGAAGATGCCGCTGCTGCGCCCGTGCACGCCGCGTGGCGTGATGACGCTGCTGGAAAAAACCGGCATCGACCTCGTCGGCAAGGACGCGGTCGTCGTCGGCGCATCGAACATCGTCGGGCGCCCGCAGGCGCTCGAGCTGCTGCTGGCGCGTGCGACGGTGACCGTTTGCCACAGCAAGACCCGTGACCTGGCCGACAAGGTCCGCGGTGCCGACATCGTCGTGGCCGGCGTCGGCATCCCCAATTTCGTCAAGGGCGCATGGATCAAGGACGGCGCGATCGTCATCGATGTCGGCATCAACCGGCTCGAAAGCGGCAAGCTGTGCGGCGACGTCGAGTTCGACGTGGCGAAGGAAAAAGCCAGCTGGATCACGCCGGTGCCGGGCGGTGTCGGCCTGATGACCGTAGCGACGCTGATGCAGAACACGCTCGACGCGTGCGAGAAGCGGGGCGCCTGAGTTGAGCTACTCGCTGATTCGTCCGCTGCTGTTCGCGCTCGACGCCGAACGCGCCCATGGTCTGACGCTGGGTCTGATCGACACGCTGCACAGCTTCGGCTTCCTGCGGGCGTTCAACCATCAGACCGAACCGTCGCCGGTGACGGTGATGGGGATCGAGTTTCCCAACCCGGTCGGTCTGGCCGCCGGGCTCGACAAGAACGGCGAACATATCGATGCGCTGGCCGAGCTGGGTTTCGGTTTCCTCGAAATCGGCACGGTGACGCCACGGCCGCAGCCGGGCAATCCGAAGCCGCGGCTGTTCCGTCTGCCCGAGGCCGAAGGCATCATCAACCGGATGGGCTTCAACAACGGCGGCGTCGATGCGCTGATCGAGAACGTCCAGCGCGCGCAGTACAAGGGCGTGCTCGGCATCAACATCGGCAAGAACGCCGATACGCCGATCGACAAGGCCACTGACGACTACCTGATCGGTCTGGAAAAGGTTTACGAGTACGCCAGCTACGTGACGGTGAACATCAGCTCGCCGAACACCAAGAATCTGCGGCAGCTGCAGCAGGCCGACGAGCTGGCGCACCTGCTGGACGCGCTCAAGGCCAAGCAACTGGCGCTGGCGAACCGGGACGGGCGCTACGTGCCGCTGGCGCTGAAGATCGCCCCGGACCTCGATGCCCATCAGGTCGAGGACATTGCCGAACGGCTGATCAACAGCGGCATCGATGCGGTCATCGCCACCAACACCACGCTGGCGCGCACCGGGGTCGAGCACCTGAAGCACGGCAAGGAGGCCGGCGGCCTGTCCGGCGCGCCGGTACGGTCGAAGTCGACCCACGTGATCCGCGATCTGACCGAGGCGCTGCACGGCAAGGTGCCGATCATCGGGGCCGGCGGCATTCTCGCCGGCGAGCATGCGGTCGAGAAGATCCGCGCCGGTGCCAGTCTGGTGCAGTTGTACAGCGGGCTGATCTATCGCGGCCCGCAGCTTGTGGCCGACAGCATCGAGGCGATTGCCGCGCTGCACGACTGAGTCGGGCGCACCTTCCGCAGGCGGGGCGGCGAGAGGCCGCCCTTTTTGCTTGCAAGGCGCTACGATGTTGATCAAACCGGCTTGTTGCCCGAGGGCCGAGCCGGATAATACCGGGCTTCGAATCCCGGGTTTACTGGTGACTGGCGGATGGAACTGAACCATTACCTGCTGGTGCTGGTCGGCGCGGTGCTCGTCAACAACGTGGTGTTGGTGCGCATCCTCGGCCTGTGCCCGTTCATGGGCGTCTCGAAAAAACTCGAGGCGTCGATCGGCATGGGGCTGGCGACGGCCTTCGTGCTGACGCTGGCCTGTGGCACCTCGTGGCTGACCGACCAGCTGCTGATCGCCTGGCAGCTCGAATACCTGCGCACGCTGGCCTTCATCGTCATCATCGCGGCGATCGTCCAGTTCACCGAGATGTTCATCCACAAGACGAGCCCGGCGCTGTACCAGACGCTGGGCATCTATCTGCCGCTGATCACGACCAACTGCGCGGTGCTCGGCGTGCCGCTGATTAACTCGCAGGCGAAGAACGGCTTTGTCGAGTCGCTGGTGTTCGGCTTCGGCAGCGCGGTCGGCTTTTCGCTGATCCTGATCCTGTTCGCGGCGATCCGCGAGCGGCTCGAAGGGGCCGACATTCCGGCACCCTTCAAGGGCACGCCGATCGCCTTCATTACCGCCGGACTCATGAGCCTTGCGTTCATGGGCTTCTCCGGTCTGGTCAAGTGAGGAGGGCGCGATGAGTTTCTGGCTGGCCCTCGGACTGATGATCGCGCTGGCGCTGCTGCTCGGCGCGATTCTCGGTGTTGCGGCAATCCGCTTCAAGGTCGACGAAGACCCGCTGGTCGACAAGATCGATGCCATCCTGCCGCAGACGCAGTGCGGCCAGTGCGGTTTCCCCGGCTGCAAGCCGTACGCGACGGCGATCGCCAACGAGGAGGCCGAGATCAACCAGTGCCCACCGGGCGGCGATGACGGCGTGCGCAAGCTGGCCGAGCTGCTCGGCAAGGAATACAAGCCGCTGAACGCCGAAAACGGCGCCGAGAAGCCGCGGGCGCTGGCGGTGATCGACGAGAACATCTGCATCGGCTGTACGCTGTGCATCCAGGCCTGTCCGGTCGACGCGATCGTCGGCGCAGCCAAACAGCTGCATACGGTGATCGCGTCCGAATGCACCGGCTGCGAGCTGTGCATCACGCCGTGCCCGGTCGACTGCATCAACATGGTCGACGTCGGCGAGGAAGCTGCGACGTGGAAATGGCGCTACCCGGTGATCCGGCTCAAGAAGGTGGCGGCGTGAGCGCGCGGCCGATTTACAGGTTCAACGGCGGCGTGCATCCGCCGGAGCACAAGCTCGAATCGTCCGGTACGCCCGTTGTCCCCGGCCCGCTGCCGGCGCAACTGGTGCTGCCTTTGCGGCAGAGCATCGGCAATGCCGCCAAGCCGCTGGTCGCGGTCGGCGAGCGCGTGCTCAAAGGCCAGTCGATCGCTGCCGCCGATGGCAGCGTCTCGGCAGCGCTGCACGCGCCGACGTCGGGCACCGTGACCGCGATCGAGGACCGGCTGGTCGCGCATCCGTCGGGACTTGCAGAGACCTGCATCGTCATCGACAGCGACGGGCGCGACGAGTGGGAAGCGCGAACGCGCTTCGACTGGCGTGCCGCGCACGACGCCGGCGACGGCAGGGCGATCCGCGATTATTTGCGCGACATGGGTGTCGTCGGCCTCGGCGGTGCGGTGTTTCCGTCGCACCTGAAACTGGCCGGCCGCGACGCGCTCGACACGCTGATCATCAACGGTGCCGAGTGCGAGCCCTACATCACCTGCGACGACCGGCTGATGCGCGAACGCGCCGCCGACCTCGTCGCCGGCATCCGGATCGTCCGGCAGCTGCTGAATGCGCGCGAGGTGCTCATCGGCATCGAGGACAACAAGCCCGAGGCGGCGGCGGCCTTGCGCGCCGCGATCGACGGCGCCGACATCGAGGTCGCCGTCGTGCCGACCCTGTATCCGTCCGGCGGTGCCAAGCAGCTGATCAAACTGCTGACCAATATCGAGGTGCCGAGCGGCGTGCGCTCGACCGATCTGGGCGTGCAGTGTTTCAACGTCGCGACGGTCTACACGATCTACCGCGCGCTCGAACACGCCGAGCCGGTGATCAGCCGCATCGTCACGCTGACCGGCAATGTCGCGCGGCCCGGCAATGTCGAAGCGCTGATCGGCACGCCGCTCTCTGACCTGATGGCGTTCGCCGGCGAGCAGACCGGCACGCGCGAGCACATCTACGGCGGGCCGATGATGGGCTTTGCGCTGCCGGGGCTGACGGCGGGGCTGACCAAGGCCGGCAACTGCATCATCGCGACCACGCCGGCCGCGTTCCCCGACAAGGGCCGCGAGATGCCGTGCATCCGCTGCGGCGAGTGCGCCAGCGCCTGCCCGGCCGAGCTGCAGCCGATGGACCTGTACTGGTTCTCGCGCAGCCGCGAGTTCGGCCGTGCGCAGGAGCGCAACCTGTTCGACTGCATCGAGTGCGGCGCCTGTGCCTACGTCTGCCCGTCGAGCATCCAGCTGGTCGATTACTACCGCTTTGCAAAGTCCGAGATCTGGGCGGCCGAAGCGAGCAAGAAGGCCGCCGACAAGGCGCGCGAACGTCACGAATTCAAGCAGTTCCGCGAGGAACGGGAAAAGCGCGAGAAGGCCGAACGGCTCGCCGCGCGACAGGCTGCGGCGGCCAAGCCGGCTACGACAGCCGATGCCGCAGCTGCGGCCGACGATGCCGAAGCCAAGGCCGCCAAGATCAAGGCGGCGATGGCGCGTGCGGCCGAACGCAAGGCGGCAGGCGAGACCGGCGATACGCAGGCCACGGATGCGATGGACGCCGAGAAGCGCGCAAAAATCGCCGCTGCGATGGAAAAGGCGGCAGCACGCAAGGCCCATCTCGAATCGCTGCAGGGCGGTGAAGCGCCCGTGGCGGAAGCGATGGACAAGGCCAAGGCCGAGAAGATCCGCGCCGCGATGGAAGCGGCCGCACAGCGCAAGGCGGCGCGCGATGCGGCCAAGGCCGACACGCCGGCACAGGCCGGCGAGGCCGATGCTGCGTCAACGGCAATGGATGACGCCAAGGCGGCGAAGATCCGCGCCGCGATGGAAGCGGCCGCACAACGCAAGGCGCATCGCGAATCGCTGCAGGCGGCAGTCCCGGTTGCCGAAGCCGCGCCGGCCGCATCCGCACTCGACCCGGAAAAGGCCGAGCGCATTCGTGCGGCGATGCAGAAGCGAGACGAGGAAAAAGCCCGGCTGGCGGCGATGAGCCCCGAGGAGCGCGCGGCACTCGATGCCGAGCGCCAGGCCCGGATCGACGCCGCCAAGGCACGTGCCGCGGCGAAAAAGGAGAGTGAACAGTGAGCATCCTGATCGTCCCCGGCTACGGTGGCTCCGGCCCCGCGCACTGGCAAAGCCACTGGCAGGCGTTGCATCCCGAATGCGTTCGCGTCGAACAGGCCGATTGGGACGCGCCAGACCTTGATGCCTGGGTCGCGCAGCTCGATGCTGCCGTGCTCGCCGCCGGGCCTGACGTCAAAATCGCCGCGCACAGCCTCGGCTGCCTGCTTGTCGCCCACTGGGCTGCGCGTTCGCTGCGGCCGATTGCCGGGGCCTTGCTGGTGGCGGTGCCCGATCCGCAAGGCGTGGCGTTTCCGCAGGCCGCCGCCGGCTTCGGCCCGGTGCCAACGGCGCGCTTGCCGTTTTCGGCGACGATGGTTGCCAGTGGCAATGATCCGTACGCGGACTGGGCTTTCAGCCGGCAGGTGGCGATGGAGTGGGGCGTGCAGCTGGTCGATGCCGGCGAGCGCGGCCACCTGAACGCCGAATCCGGCCTTGGCGACTGGGCCGAAGGCTGGTGCCTGCTGCAGGGGCTGGGTCTTGCCGACACGGTGATCGGCCCTGCACAGCTGGCGCTGATGGCGCGCTACAACGCGCACATGAACGCCAGGCTGTACGCCGCGGCGGCGAGCCTGTCTGAGGCCGAGCTGATGCGCGATCGCGGGGCGTTTTTCGGGTCGCTGTTCGCGACGCTGAATCATCTCGTCGTCGGCGACACGATGTGGCTCAAGCGCTTTGCAGCGCACCCGGCCTCCGGTTCGAACAACCACGCCAAGGCCTTGGCGCCGGTGGTGGCACTGCCGATGCCGGCCGGACTGGACGCGATCGTCTGCGCCGACCTCGCGTCGCTTTCCGAGCGGCGCGCGCTGCTCGATCACTCGATCGGCGGCTGGATCGGCAGCGTGCCGCAGGCAGTGCTGGCCGAGACGCTGCACTACACCCGCGCCAATGGCGTGGCCTACAGCAAGCGTCTGGGCGACGTGCTGCTGCACTTCTTCAACCACCAGACCCACCATCGTGGCCAGGCGAGCACCCTGCTGAGCCAGGCCGGCGTCGATCTCGGCGTGACCGATCTCGCCCCCCTGATTGCGGACGTCGAATGATCACTTCTCCGTTCCTGACCAAGCCGACACCCCTTCAGCTCGTCATGACCAAGGTGTTGCTGGCGCTGTTGCCGGGCATTGCCGTCTACGTCTACGTGTTCGGCGCCGGCATCCTGATCCAGTTGCTGCTGGCGACGCTGACCGCACTGGGCGTCGAGGCTGCGTGCCTGAAGCTGCGCAACTTCCCGATCAAGCCTTTCATCACCGACGGCTCGGCCATTGTCACCGCGTGGCTGCTGGCGCTGTCGCTGCCGCCGCTGGCGCCGTGGTGGATGATCGTGCTGGCGACGGCGATCGCGATCGGCCTCGCCAAACACCTGTACGGCGGACTGGGGCAGAACACCTTCAACCCGGCGATGGTCGGTTTTGCGGTGATGATGGTGTCGTTCCCGGCGCAGATGTCGCGCTGGGCGGCGCCGCAGGCAGAACTCGGTGCCGCCGGCCAACTGGCCTTCATTTTCACCGGCCATCTGGCTGTGCCGTTCGACGCGATCGCGTCGGCGACGCCGCTCGATACCGTCAAGACGACGATCCTGCAGCATGGCGGCATCGGCGAGCTGTTTGCCGCGCCGCTGTTCCACGCCGGGCAACTCGGGGCAGGGTGGCTGCCGAGCATGATGGGCTGGATCGCGCTGGCCTACCTCGCCGGAGGACTCTGGCTGTACGCGTCGAAAATCATTCCGTGGCAGACGCCGGTGGCGTTCATCGCCTCGCTGGCGGCGCTGTCGGGCGTGCTGCATCTGGTCGATCCGGCGCGGTTCACCTCGCCGCTGTTCCACCTGTTTTCGGGCGCGGCGATGCTCGGCGCCTTTTTCATCATCACCGACCCGGTCTCGGGGCCGACGACGCCGCGCGGACGGCTGATTTACGGCGCGCTGATCGGTGTGCTGGTCTACGTGATCCGCGTGTTTGGCGGCTACCCGGACGGCGTGGCGTTCGCGGTGCTGATCATGAACCTGGCCGCCCCCTTCATCGACCAGTACACCCAGCCGAAGGTGTTCGGCCGCAAGGGGAAGGCGGCATGAAGCGGATGGTCAAATCCGGCGTGCGCGGCGCAGCGACCTTGGCGGTGTTCGCGCTGGTGTTCACCGCGCTGATGGCCGGTACCTATGCGCTGACCCGTGACACGGTGAAAAAGAACGAGCTCGACGCCAAGGTCGCGCTGCTGGCGCAGGTGCTGCCGGCCGGCAGCTACGACAATGCCTTGCTTGATGATGCCGTCGTGGTGCCGAAGGCCGAGGCGACGCAGCTCGGCAACGAGGCAGAGAGCCGCATCTATCTGGCCAAAAAGGCCGGAAAGCCTGTTGGTGCCGTGGTCGAGGCCACTGCGCCCGATGGCTACGCCGGCAAGATCCGCCTGCTGATCGGTGTCGATACCGCGGGTACCGTACTCGGCGTGCGCGTCGTCAGCCACAAGGAAACGCCGGGGCTGGGCGACTATATCGACATTGCCAAATCCGACTGGATCGACCAGTTTCGCGGCAAGCGCATCGGCAGCGATGCGCAGTGGAAGGTCAGGAAGGACGGCGGCGAGTTCGACAGTCGCGCCGGTGCGACGATCAGCCCGCGCGCCGTGGTCAAGGCGATCCACGCGACGCTGGTCTATGTCGACGCCCACCGTCTGCAACTGTTTGGAGTCCGGAACTGATGGACAAGCTGATCGATAGCGGCGAAGCGAAGGCCATCGTCCACAACGGCCTGTGGAAGCAGAACGCCGGCATCGTGCAGATTCTGGGCATGTGCCCGGTGCTGGTGATGTCGAACAACATCATCAACGGCGTCAGCCTCGGGCTGGCAACGAGTCTGGTGATGCTGATTTCGGGCATGGCGGTCGCGGCAATCCGCCGCTTCGTGCCGAACGAGCTGCGCACGCCGATCTTCATCCTGATCATCGCCGCGCTGGTGACCATGGTCGATCTGGCGATGAACGCCTGGGTCCACGGCCTGTACGTGGTGCTCGGCATCTTCATCCCGCTGATCACCACCAACTGCATCGTGCTGGCACGGGCCGAGGCGTTCGCCAGCAAGAACGGCGTGCTGCAGTCCGGTCTTGATGGCCTGTTCATGGGGCTGGGACTGACCGGCGTGCTGGCGGTACTCGGCGCGATGCGCGAACTGGTCGGGCAGGGCACGCTGCTGTCGAGCATCGACCTGCTGTTCGGCCCGCAGGCCAAGGACTGGATGATTCACGTGATCCCGGCCGATGCCAACTACCAGTTCCTGCTGGCGATGCTGCCGCCGGGCGCCTTCATCGGCCTCGGTTTCCTCGTCGCCGGCAAGCTGGCGCTCGACCGCCGTGCCGAGGCACGCGCCAAGGCCGCACCGCCGCCGCCTGCAAGCGAGACGGCCACGGTCTGAGGCCGCCGGCTTGCCCGCATCACCGGTTAGAATGGACGCCCCGCGATGCGGGGCGTTTTTTCGTTTGGAGTCGAGATGAACAAGGATACCCGCCGCGAATTCTTCCGCCGCCTCGCCGAGCTCGATCCGGCGCCGAAAAGCGAGCTCGAATACTCGACCCCGTTCGAGTTGCTGGCCGCGGTGCTGCTGTCGGCGCAGGCAACCGACATCGGTGTCAACAAGGCCACGCGCCGGCTGTTTCCGGTGGCCAATACGCCGGCGGCGATTCTGGCGCTGGGGCAGGAAGGGCTGGAGTCCTACATCGCGACGATCGGACTCTATCGCAGCAAGGCCAAGCACCTGCTGCAGACCTGTGCGATCCTGCTCGAGCGCTACGGCGGCGAAGTGCCGAACGACCAGGCCGCGCTCGAATCGTTGCCCGGCGTCGGTCGCAAGACCGCCAACGTCGTGCGCAACGTTGCTTTCGGCGAGCCGACGATGGCGGTCGACACCCACATCTTCCGCCTTGGCAACCGCACCGGCATGGCGCCGGGCAAGGACGTGCTCGCGGTCGAACTCAAGCTGCTGAAAGTCGTGCCGAAGGAATACATGCTGCACGCCCATCACTGGCTGATCCTGCACGGCCGCTACATCTGCAAGGCGCGCCGGCCCGAATGCTGGCGCTGTGTCGTGGCCGACCTGTGCGATTACAAGGACAAGGAAATGGTGCCGCCGAAGGGGCGCTAGTCCTGTATCCGGCGGCTTGCCGCGGCATCGGACGCGTTATTTCCGTACGAGTGGTTCGGCGGTGTCTCAGCAATGCGAACGATGCCCTGACTGTCTCAACGGTGTGACGACCAGCGGGGACGGTCGAGGGCAATTCCGGCGACTAGCCTTGGAAGCAGCTTTGCGCACTTGCAGGGCCACGAGCCTGATGCGCTGCATCGGGGCGTTCACGATCCGGAATGAGGATTCAGCCATGGCAACAGTTGATGACTTCAAGAGCATTCCCCTGAAAACCTATCTGCGGCTTTGGGGCCACTACGGCTCGTCGATCAATCAGGAGTGCCTGCAAGGGACATTCGTGAAGCTCGACGAAGAGGCCGGCCTCGTCCATCTGGAAAGCACTGTGTATTCGGGCAGGACGGACAAAGTGCCGATCGGGAAGGTTGAGCGCATCGAAGACTGGCATACGGGCTCCGGTGCTTCCGGCCCGGTGCAGAAGCCGGACAAGATCTACAACCCGAACTCGGGCGAGTGGCAGGACAAGGGTTATCTGTCCTGATTGGGCCAGACCGAAACGGCCCGGAAGCTGCACGATTCCGGGCCGGTTGGCGCGGCGCTGCAGGAGTCGCGCCGGTAAGGCAAACCTGAGTCGGGAAGGGCGTGATGGCGACTGTTGCGATGGCGCTGCTGCTGCTTTGCGTGGCTTTGAATCTGGCCGTTTCCGTGGCGGTCCTTCGTTGCCCGCTTTACGAGACCGGACAGAAGTGGTGCCAGATCGTCCTGATCTGGCTTTTGCCGATGATTGGCCCGGCGCTGATCGGGGGCTTTTTGCATTCGCAGTTCGACAGCCCCCGATTCGATCCATCGGCTGGTCACGAGAACGAGGGGGGCGATCTTCCGCCCTTGGGGCACAGTGCTGACGGGGCGGAGCACTCGCCGCCTTGAGTCGTTCTTTCCGGCCCGGCGCCTTTTGCTACAGCGGCCGCACCGGAATGCACAGATCGCATTCGAACTGCTCGCGATCGGTGTTTTCGTCTGGTGCACCGGCATAGCGCTCGAAGCAGGGCCGGTGGTCGAACTGGTAGCCGCTCGACGGCAGCCAGTCGCGGGTCAGCGCCAGCCAGGCGTCGCCGATGGTGCGGACATCGCCGTTGAAATGGGCAACGGCATAACGGCCGCCGGGCAGTTCGGCGACACCCACTTCGCCGCTGGCGACGAAGCCGGCCGGGACTTCCACTGCCGCAT
This sequence comes from Jeongeupia chitinilytica, assembly GCF_014652315.1. GTDB lineage: Bacteria > Pseudomonadota > Gammaproteobacteria > Burkholderiales > Chitinibacteraceae > Jeongeupia > Jeongeupia chitinilytica. Next base: position 35,331 of record NZ_BMYO01000007.1, read on the forward strand.
CGTAGCGGCACTTCTCCGCCGGGGTGATGCTCGGGTCGTCGTAACCGATGCCGTAGGCGGTGTGTGTTGCCAGACCATGGATGCGTGCCCACGGCGCGAATTTCTGCCGCCAGAACAGGCCGAGCGCCGGGCCGTAGGGGCCGATATGGCGCAGATAGGCAATGCGTGCCGCAGGCAGGGTTTGAATGCTGACGTTCATCAGGGTCTCCAGATCGAAAAAGCTGTGCCCAGTGTGCCCGTCGGCATCGGCTGACGTCTGATCGGGCTTGCGCAGCGCCTGATCCAGATTGCGCAGGCGCTCGGCCTGACGGGCGTGCACCGCGGCGACTTCGGCCTGCCAGCGCGCCGGGGTCTGTGCCCGCCAGGCGCTGGGTGTCATGCCGAAACGGAGCTTGAACGCCCGCGCGAATGCTTCGCCCGAACCAAAGCCGACACCGAGTGCCACGTTCAGCACCGGCTCGTCCGGATGGATCGCCAGCGTGGCGGCGGCAGCCTCGAGCCGCCGCCGTCGCAGATAGTCGCCGAGCGTTTCGCCCATCCAGGCCTGGAACACCCGGTGGAAGTGGAAGGGCGAGAAATGCGCGACGTCGGCCAGTTGCGCGAGTTCCAGCGACTGGTCGAGGTGGCGGTCGATGTGATCGAGCACCCGGTTCATCCGGCGGCTGTATTCGATCAGATGGGCATTGGCCATGGTGCGGTCAGCGAAGGGCGATGGCCGAGCATCGCATGCGGTTTGATGGCAAACAAGATCGTCAGTGATCTTTGCATTTTCTGAATAAGAAATTTGTCCGGTTGTAAATTTTGCGTCGATCAGACAGCCGTTCATGAAGTGCCCACCGCGTAGCGGACCATCCAAGTGGTTGACCGAAAAGAGATTATTCCGGCGTCCATCACCGTTCGCGAAATCGCGGGCCGGCGTTTCTGTTCGCATGGCATGGCCGCTGCCAGAGTTGGGGGCGCGACAACCGCAATCCAAAAAACAAGAGGATGGAGACACGACCGATGCAGTACTTCAATCGTCTGGCGCTGAGCGCCATTCCCGCCGTGCTGGCCCTGGCACCGGCGTACGCTGCCTATCCGGCCTGGCTGGAAGGCTCGGCCTATTCTGCCGGTACCCGGGTCAGCTATCAGGGGCGCGACTATCAGGCGCTGGTGGCGCATACCGCCTACGTGGGCGCCGGCTGGACTCCGTCGACAACGCCGACCCTGTGGCAGGATCTGGGCGCTTCCACCGGCGGTACGCCGACGCCGACGCCGACGCCAACGCCAACGCCCACGCCCACTCCGACTCCGACTCCGACTCCGACTCCGACTCCGACTCCGACCCCGGGCGGTTGTACGCCCTGGGGCTCGACCGTGGTCTACACCAGCAGTCAGTGCGTGATCTATCAGGGAAAGATGTACCGCGCCAAGTGGTGGGTGCAGGGTGAGGTACCCGGAGCCCAGCAGTACGGACCGTGGGAATATCTTGGCGACGTCCTGCCGCCGACGCCGACGCCGACGCCGACGCCGACGCCGACGCCGACGCCGACGCCGACGCCGACGCCGACGCCGACGCCGACGCCGACGCCGACGCCGACCCCGACCCCGACCCCGACCCCGACCCCGACCCCGGTCTTTGCATCGCAGATCGTCGGCGGTGTCTGCCCGGGTGAGGCACCGCATCCGGTGTGGTCGGCCGGCGCAAGCTACACCGCAGGTACCGCTGTGCAGCCCGCAGCGGGGACATTCCGCGTCTACTACAACAGCAGTTTCGCACCGGGCATCTTTGTTGCAAGGCAGACGCATACTGCATCGGCAGCAAACGAGCCGAAGGTGCTCGGCCAGGACAGCGTGTCGTTTGATGCGAATCTCTGGACGGTAGCGGCTGTGTATCCGAGGCCCTGCCCGACGCCGGTGCCATCCCCCGTTCCTACGCCGGCTCCGGTGCAGCTGTCGGCGCTCGAGGTGAAAACCTGGCACGGCGGCGCCAGGGGCGCGTATTCGATGGTGCACGACGACTTCTGCAACAGCAGCGTCAGCCAGAGCCATACGACGATTGCCGAGCCGGAGCTGAGCAAGCGCGGGCTCGTAGCCGCATTTGGCGCCATCACGGCCGAGTGCCAGCCCGCTCACTGGACTGCCGCGCAGACCTTCGTGGCGCACGGCCATGAAATCGCCAACCACTCGCGCAACCATCTGCCGGCCGGCAGCAGCGATGCCAACTGGGTCAACAGCGTCGAAATCGGCGACTCGGTGCAGGACGTGAAAACGAACCTGAACGGCTACCAGATGACCTATTTCATCTGGCCGTACGATACCGCGACCGATGCGGCACTTGCCTATCTGCGCGCGCAGCCGGGCTATCTGGGCGGGCGGGGCACAAATCGCGATCTGGGGGGCGGCAACATCGAGTATGTCGGTCGTCCGGCGGGGGTAAATGCGGCCAACTTCAGCGATCCGTACATGGTGAAGTGGGATGTGTTCACCGCGTCCGGGCAGTGGTCGCTCTATCCGATGGGCAGCGAAATCCTCAACCTGCACGTCGATGCGGCGATCGATCAGGGCGGCTGGGCGACGCGGACGATGCATGGCGTCAGCGACAATGCCAATGAGGGGTACGAGCCGGTGCCGGTGGCCCGTTACCTTGGTCATCTGGATTACGTGAAGGCCAAGGTCGACGCCGGGCTGCTGTGGGTCGCCACGCCGTCGAACGTGATCCGCTACCGCTTTGCCCGCGATGCGTGCGCGCCGGTGTTGAACGGCAATCAGGTGGTGTTCAACGCTGCCAGTGCAGACTGCGTGAAGTACGCCACGCCGCTGACGCTGGACCTGAGCGCCAGTGCGGCCATCAGCGTCAGGCAGGGGGGGAGCGCGCTGGCGGTCAAGGCGCTGGGCGACGGCAAGTACCGCGTCGATGCCGATCCGCTGGCGGGCCCGCTGAGCGTTTCCGGTCAGCAGTAATCGTTACCGCAAAGAAAAACCCCGGCCTCGGCCGGGGTTTTTTGTGTGCGTGGTGCGGCAATCAGCGCTGCGCCAGCGCCGGCTGCAGCACGCCGTTGTCGTCGTCATCCAGCTGGCCGGCGAAGTAGCGCTTGGTCTCGGAGGCGATCACATGGCGCAGGCAGATCAGGCCGATCAGGTTCGGAATCGCCATCAGGCCGTTGACGATGTCGGCCAGTACCCAGATCAGGTCCAGATGCAGGAAGGCGCTGCCGACGATGCAGGCAATGAAGACCAGCTTGAACGGGATGATGCCGCGCCGGCCGGCAAGGTACTGCATGCAGCGCTCGCCGTAGTAGTTCCAGCCGATGATGGTGGTGAAGGCGAAGAACAGCAGGCCGATGGTGACGATCAGGTTGCCCCAGTCCTGCGACAGCCCCTGCTGGAAGGCGAGGTTGGTCATCCGCGCGCCGCTGGCATCGCCGGACCAGACGCCGGTGACGATCAGCACCAGCCCGGTCATCGTGCAGATGATGATGGTGTCGAAGAAGGTGCCGGTCATCGAAATCAGCCCCTGCTCGACGCAGGAGTTGCTGCGCGCAGCGGCGGCGGCGATCGGCGCGCTGCCGAGGCCCGACTCGTTCGAGAACACGCCGCGGGCAACGCCGCTCTGGATCGCCAGCATCATCGTCGCGCCGAAGAAGCCGCCAACGGCGGCATGGCCGGTGAACGCCGACTGGATCACCAGCACGATCGCCTGCGGCAGCGCGCTGGCGTTCATCGCCAGCAGTGCCACCGACGCGGTGACGTAGAACACCATCATGAACGGCACGATGGCTTCGGCGACGCGCGAGATCGACTTGATCCCGCCGAGCGTGATCATCGCCACCAGCACCGCCAGCGTCAGGCAGGTCCACAGCACCGGAACGTCGAAGGTCGAATGCACGGCTTCCGAAATCGCGTTGACCTGCGCGAAGGTGCCGATGCCGAACAGCGCCACGCCGACGCCGAACAGCGCGAACAGCTTGCCCAGCCACGGCAGGCCTAGGCCGTGTGTCAGGTAGTACATCGGCCCGCCGGCCATCTGGCCCTTGTCGTCGACCTGGCGGTACTTCACCGCCAGCAGGCATTCGGCGTACTTGGTCGCCATGCCGAAGAACGCCGCCATCCACATCCAGAACAGCGCGCCGGGGCCGCCGAGCTTGATCGCGGTGGCGACGCCGACGATGTTGCCGGTGCCGACGGTGGCCGACAGCGCGGTGCACAGCGCGGCAAAGCTCGACACGTCACCGGGCAGGTGCGGGTTCTTGTCGGCGCGGAACACCAGCCTGAGCGCCAGCGGCAGACGGAACACCTGCAGCAGGCCCAGCCGGGCAGTCAGGTAGATGCCGGTGCCGACCAGCAGGATCAGCAGTGGCGGGCCCCAGACGAGGTTGTCGATCGTCTGCAGCAGGTCTTGGACCGGGGGAAATGGGGGCATGGTTTGTAGGTCTCCGTCAGCATCAAACATCGATCTGACAGAGGGGACGGCCAGCCGCACCGGCCCGGGACGCGGGCAGGCACGGCAAGCGGCCGTCCTTCCTCTGTCCTTTTACCTGAGCGTTTCAGCGTTCCTGATGGAACGCCTTTCGCCTTCGGTGCCCGGCCGGTGCATGCGCGATGCACGCCGGGGCTCTCCAGAGGCTCGTCCAGTCGCAGTCCCTGCCGGGTTTTCCCGGCGCCTGAAAGATTCACTTCTTCGGCGGCCCGACACCTTGATGTCTTGCTGGGCACTCTCCTGCGACCTTCATCCGAACACGGGGGAAGCTTGCCCGGTCGAATGTAGCAAAACGACGTAGTCATCGGCCATCGTGATTTCTCCCAATGTTGATCTGCCGCAATCCGGTGGTGCGGTGTGGTCCGACCGCAAGGGCGAGCTGCATTGGCGGCCCCCGACCTGTTTGCTTACATGGCGAGTGATGCATGAATCCGCTGTAAGGCAGTGTTTTGCTCACTGCTCGACGCATTAGGTAACGCCCGTCGGGTTTGCGCGAATGTTGATTGCTTAATTTATGCTGACTCCTATATTTCCAGTCTGTATTTATCAGGTCCTGTCCGTCACGTACGGGCGAGCATGGAAAGGAGCGGAAAATGCTGTCGAGCGCGACGATACGTCACAAGTTGTGGCTGCTGATCCTGCTGGTGGTGGTGGCGGTATCGGCGGCGGCCGGCTGGGCCCTGTTCAACGAGCGCCGGGACCTGCTCGATGCCCGGCGCACGACCACGCGGCATCTCGTCGATGCCGCCTACTCGGTGCTGGTGCATTACGGCCAGCTGGCCAGCGACGGCAGGCTGGCGCCCGACGTGGCCAGGCAGGCGGCCGCCGACGCGATCGCCGGCCTGCGTTACGACGGCGGCAATTATGTCGCGCTCTACGACACGCGCTACACCATCGTGCGCCATCCGATGAAACCGGAGCTGAACGGCAAGGACCAGAGCCAGCTCAAGGACCCGCGCGGCGTGCGCATGGTCGTCGAGCTCGTCGATGCCGCCGTGCGTAATCGCGGCGAATTCGTCGATTACCAGTGGGCCAAGCCGGGCAGCAAGAAACCGGTCGACAAGGTCAGCACCAGCCGGCTGTATGCCCCCTGGGGCTGGGTCGTGGCGACCGGGGTCTACATCGACGACGTCGAGACCGAATTCGGCCGCAAGGCGTGGGCCTGGGGGGGATCAATCGGCATCGGTCTGGCCGTGCTGGTGCTGGTGGCCTGGCTGATCGCACGCAGCATCAGCGTGCCGCTCGAACGGTTGCGTGACCACATGGGCGAGATTGCCGCTACCGGCAACCTCGCCATCGGCAACCGTCCGAGCGCCGGCGGCGAGGCCGGCGAGATCGGCGCGGCGTTCTTCTCGCTGATCGACCGCTTCCGCGACATCCTCCGCGAGGTCACGCAGGGTTCGAAGGAAGTCGCCAGCGAAATTGCCGAGCTGGCCCGCAGCATGAAGGTGATCGAAGACAGCTCGGCCACGCAGAACCGTTCGGCGATGGCGACCGCGGCCACCGTCGAGGAAATGAGTGCCAGCATCGCCCAGATCAGCAGCCATCTGGGCGAGGTGGCGGGGCTGTCGGATGACGCACAGCAACTGACCCGGCAGGGCCGCGCCGCGGTCGGACGGGCCACCGGCGAGATGGAGCGCATCGCCGAATCGGTGGGTGAATCGACCCGGCTGGTTCAGACGCTGGGCGAGCGTTCGGGGCAGATTTCGGCCATCGTCGCCACGATCCACGAAATTGCCGACCAGACCAATCTGCTGGCGCTGAATGCGGCAATCGAAGCCGCCCGCGCCGGCGAGGCCGGCCGTGGTTTTGCCGTCGTCGCCGACGAGGTCCGCAAGCTGGCCGAGCGGACCAGCCAGGCCACCAAGCAGATCACGACGATGACCGATGCGATCCAGCGTGATACCGGCGAGGCGGTGGCCGGAATCGAAAGCGTCAGCGGGCTGGCGCTGAGCGGCGTGGCGCTGGTCGGCGAAGCCGGCAGTTCGGTGTCGCGCATCGACGAGCGGACGCGCGAGGTTTCGGGCATTCTCGGCGAGATTACCCAGGCGGCCGGCGAGCAGTCGAAAGCGAGCGAGGACATTGCCCGCAACGTCGAGGCGATTTCGCAGACCGGCGAGCAGAACGTCCGGGCCATCGGCGAGATCGCCGCCGCGTCGGCGCATCTCGCGGCCACCGCGGCCCGGCTGGACGGCGTGGTCGGGCAGTTCCGGGTCTAGCGTCGGGGCGCTCGGGGAGGCGTCCGCTTCGGGCGGCTTCCGGCGGAAAGGCCGGAAAACCGACGCCGGGACGTGCGGCCGGCAGGGTGGTGGCGGGGCTGTGCTAGAATCGCAAGCCCTTGAAGGAAAACCGCTTTATGCTCGACAAGCTCAACGACCCGCAACGCGAAGCCGTCAAATACCTCGGCGGGCCGTGCCTCGTGCTCGCGGGCGCCGGATCGGGCAAGACGCGGGTGATCACGCAGAAGATCGCCTACCTGATCGGTCAGGCCGGCATGGACGCGCGCAACATCGCGGCGATCACCTTCACCAACAAGGCGGCGCGCGAAATGCAGGAGCGTGTCGGTGCGCTGATGGACGCGAACCGGCTCAAGGGGCTGACGGTGTCGACCTTCCACAGCCTCGGCATGCGCATCCTGCGCGAGGAAGCGCGCCACCTCGGCTACAAGCCGCAGTTCTCGATTCTGGATTCGGCCGATGCCAGCAAGATCATTTCCGACCTGCTGACGACGACCGACAAGCAGCTGATCCGCTCGACGGTCAGCCAGATATCCCTGCTGAAGAACGACCGGATTTCACCCGATACCGCGCTGGTGCGTGCGAACTCGGACGGTGAAATGCATCTGGCCAAGCTCTACCGGGCCTATCAGGACACGCTGCAGGCGTATCAGGCGGTCGACTTCGACGACCTGATCCGTCTGCCGGTCGACCTGTTCGAAGGCAACGAGGAGGTGCTGACCAAGTGGCAGCACCGCTTGCGCTACCTGCTGATCGACGAGTGCCAGGACACCAACACCACGCAGTACGATATGGTGAAGCAGCTGACCGGGATCACCGGCCACTTCACCGCGGTCGGCGACGACGACCAGTCGATCTACGCGTGGCGCGGTGCCAATATGGAAAACCTGCGGCTGCTGAGCACCGACTTTCCCAAGCTCAAGGTGATCAAGCTGGAGCAGAACTACCGCTCGGTCGCACGCATCCTGCGCTGCGCGAATGCGGTGATTGCCAACAATCCGAAGCTGTTCGAAAAGACGCTGTGGTCCGACCTCGGCATCGGCGATCCGGTGCAGGTGATCGAGGCCAGGAACGACGAGCACGAGGCCGAACTCGTGGCGATGAAGCTGCTGGCGCACAAGTTCGAGGCCGGCACCGGCTTCAAGGATTACGCGATCCTCTATCGCGGCAATCATCAGGCGCGCATCGTCGAAACCCAGCTGCGCATGCACAAGATTCCGTACACGATCTCCGGCGGCCAGTCGTTCTTCGACAAGGCCGAGATCAAGGACGTGCTGTCCTATCTGCGGCTGATCGCCAACGAGGATGACGATCCGGCGTTCATCCGCGCGGTGACGACACCGAAGCGCGGTGTCGGCAACGTCACGCTGGAAAAACTGGGCGCCTATGCGGCCGAACGGCACATCTCGCTGTTTGCCGCCGTCTACGAAGAAGGCTTCGTCTGGCAGGTACAGGCGACACAGTACGAACCGCTGAAGCAGTTCTGCGACTTCATCGGCCGGATGCAGTTCGAGGCGCCGCGCGCGCCGGCGGGCGAATTGCTGAAGCAGTTGCTCGATGCAATCGATTTCGAGACCTGGCTGTACGACAGCGACGAGCCGAAGCCGGCCGAGACCAAGTGGAAAACGGTGCTCGAACTCGTCGACTGGGTCGCCAAGCAGGGCGAGAACAACGGCAAGAACCTGATCGAGATCAGCCAGACGATCGCGCTGATCACGATGCTGCAGGGCCGGGACGAGGACGAGGTCGACGCGGTGAAGATGTCGACCCTGCACGCGAGCAAGGGGCTCGAGTATCCGCACGTGTTCCTCGTCGGCTGCGAGGAGGACATCCTGCCGCACCAGAATTCGATCGAGTCGAACATGGTCGAGGAGGAGCGGCGGCTGATGTACGTCGGCATTACGCGGGCGCAGCGCAGCCTGACGATCAGCTATTGCGGCAAACGCCGCCGTGGCGGCGAGTGGCAGATTGTCCAGCCCAGCCGCTTCCTGCGCGAGCTGCCCGGCGACGACGTGCGCTTCTCCGGACGGCTGGCCGGCGACAAGGCCGAGGGCGCAATCAGCAAGCAGGAAGGCCGGGCGATGCTGGCGGGCATGCTGGCCAAGCTCGGCGGCTGAGCAAGAACCGGCTGGCGTACGGCCGGCCGTGCGGTAAGCTGGCGGCTTCCATAGCGCTGCGGAGCCGCCCGATGTCCGAACTCGACAAACTGCTCGCCGGCGAGCCTTTCGATTTTGCCGCGCCCGAAATGGTCGCGATGCGCAAGAACGCCGAACGGCTGCTGAGGCAGATCGCGCAGAGCGATTCGTCCGGACACGATCCGCTGTGGCGCGAGCTGTTCGGTACGCTGGGCGAGGGCAGCTGGGTCCGGGCGCCGCTGTTCTGCGAGTACGGCAAGTCGATCCGCATCGGCGCGCACTCCTTCCTCAACGCCGGCGTGACCTTTCTCGACGGCACGGCGATCACCATCGGCAACAACGTGCTGGTCGGACCGAACGTGCAGTTTTACGGCGCCAGTCACCCGATCGACCACATCGCGCGGCGCGACTGGGTTGCCCGCTGGAAGCCGATCACCGTCGAAGATGACGCGTGGATCGGTGGTAATGCCGTCATCTGCCAGGGCGTGACCATCGGTGCACGGGCCATCGTCGGTGCCGGCGCCGTCGTGCTCAGGGACGTGCCGCCGGACACCATCGTCGGCGGCAATCCGGCGCGGATCATCCGCCACATCGATACCGAAAAGGAGTGAGTCCGCTGCCGCCGGGCACATTTCCATCGGGCATAGAATCAAAAGTATTTGGTTTGTAATGTCCGGTAACAAAGTGTTATAAACATAAGCCTCTGTCAGACGGCGCTCCGGCGCCACTCAATCTGGCGGCCGTTTTGCGGCTGCCGCCGCGCCCCCGGGCGCATCGCGTCCGGCGTCGCCGGACTCTCTCGTAAGGCAGCTCTCTGGTTGTCGCGATCATTACAGCGGATCGCTGTCGGCGCTTGCGTCGTCGTGCTTTCCGCCAAGGAGGACGCATGAACAATAGAGCGTTTATCAAGCGCATCGGTATCGGGCTCGTACTCGCCGCCGCGGTCATCGCCGCGCTGGTCTATGGCATTGGCCCCGCCCAGCTCTCGCATTACCGGGAAGACCTCGTCTACCTCGGCCTGCAGCATCTCCATCTCGTGTTCGTCTCGATGGCGCTGGCCCTCGTCGTCGGCCTGCCCAGCGGCGTGCTGCTGAGCCGGCCGTGGGCAAAGCGTTATGCCGAACACGGCATGCAGGTGTTCAACATCGGCAACACGCTGCCGCCCATGGCGGTGCTGGCGCTGGCGATGGTCGTCGTCGGCATCGGCGACAAGCCGGCCATCGTGGCGCTGTTCCTCGCGTCCCTGTTGCCCATCGTCCGCAATACCTATGCCGGCCTGTCCGGCTTGTCGCCGACGCTGATCGAGGCCGCCGACGCCATCGGCATGACGCCGCGGCAACGGCTGTGGCGGGTCGAACTGCCCAATGCGCTGCCGGTGATCCTGTCCGGCGTGCGCATTGCGCTGGCGATCAATGTCGGCACCGCGCCGCTGGCCTTCCTGATCGGTGCCAGCAGCTACGGCGAGCTGATCTTCCCGGGCATCTACCTGAACAATCACACCGCGCTGCTGCTCGGTGCCGTCGGGACCGCCGCGATCGCGCTGGTACTCGACCTGCTGGTCGCCAGCCTCGGCAAGTTCATGAGCCCGCGCGGCGTCGCCTGACGACCGCTTTACCCCCTGTATCCCGCTGCCCGGCTCGTGCCGGGCGGTCGGGACCCCGCATGGAGGACGCACCATGACGATACTTTCGTCTCTTTCCAAACGCATGGCGCTGTGTGCCGCCGCGCTCGTACTGGCCGCACCTGCGCTGGCCGCCAATCTGGTGATCGGCAGCAAGAACTTCACCGAGCAGCACATCCTGTCGTCGCTGACCGCGCAATACCTCGGCAGCAAGGGCTATCAGGTCGAGCAGAAGACCGATCTGGCGACCATCATCCAGCGCAACGCACTCGAGAACCGGCAGCTCGATCTGGTCTGGGACTACACCGGTACCGCGCTGATCATCTACAACCACATCACCGAACGGATGAGCGACGCCGACGCCTATGCAACGGTCAAGCGCATCGACGAAGCCAAGGGCCTGACGTGGCTGGACCCGGCGCCGCTGAACAATACCTATGCGCTGGCGATGAAGCGCGAGCGCGCCGAAGCGGAAGGCATCCGCAGCGTGTCCGATCTGGTCGCGAAGATGGACGCCGCCAAGTCCGGCAAGCCGTGGCAACTCGGTTTCGACATGGAATTCGCCGGCCGCTCCGACGGCCTCAAGCCGATGCAGGCGCTGTACAAGCTCGAGCTGAACCGGCCGCAGATCCGCCAGATGGATCCGGGCCTTGTCTACAACGCGATCCGTGACGGCTTTGTCGATGCCGGCCTCGTCTACACCACCGACGGCCGGGTCAAGGGCTTCGATCTCGTGGTGCTCGACGACGACCTGCACTACTTCCCGAGCTACGCCGCGACGCCGGTCGTGCGTGCCGAGGTGCTGGCGCAGAACCCGGGGCTGGCCGCGGACCTGAACACGCTCGCGGCACTGCTCGACAACGACACCATGTCGGCGCTGAACGCCAGGGTCGACATCGAGCACCGCCCGGTCGACGACGTGGCGCGCGAATTCCTGCGCCAGCACGGCCTGATCGGAGGTTGAGCGCATGGAGACACTGAACCAGACGCTGGCCTACATCTGGCACAACCTGCCCTTCATCCTCGGGCTGACACAGCAGCATCTGACGCTGGTCGGCATCGCCGTCGGTCTGGCGGTGCTGATCGGCGTGCCGCTCGGCGTGCTGATCGTCCGCTTCAAGCCGCTGGCCGGCATCGTGCTGGGCCTCGCGACCGTGGTGCTGACGATTCCGGCAATCGCGCTGTTCGGGCTGATGATCCCGCTGTTCTCGCTGATCGGGCAGGGCATCGGCGCCGTACCGGCGATTACCGCCGCTTTCCTCTATTCGCTGTTGCCGATCGTGCGCAACACGCACACCGCACTGACGACGCTCGACGCCGGCGTGCGCGAGGCCGGTCGCGGCATCGGCCTGACCTTCTGGCAGCGGCTCAAGTGGGTCGAGCTGCCACTGGCGGTGCCGCTGATTTTCGGCGGCATCCGTACCGCCGTCGTTCTCAATATCGGCGTGATGGCGATTGCCGCCATCGTCGGCGCCGGCGGGCTCGGCACGCTGATCCTGCACGGCATCAGCCAGAGCGACATCCGCAAGCTGATTGCCGGCGCCGTCGTGGTGAGCGTGCTCGCCGTCGCGATGGACTGGTTGCTGCTTCGACTGCAGCGCGTACTCACTCCCAAAGGAATCCGCTGATGATCGAACTCAAGAACCTCTGCAAGCAATTCGTCCAGAAAAACGGCCAGCCGTTCAACGCCGTCGACAACGTCAACCTCGTGGTGCCGGAAGGCGAGATCTGCGTGCTGCTCGGCCCGTCGGGCTGCGGCAAGACCACGACGATGAAGATGATCAACCGGCTGATCGAGCCGACGTCGGGCCAGGTGCTGATCAACGGCGAAGACACCGCCGGCATCGATACCGTGAGCCTGCGTCGCAATATCGGCTACGTGATCCAGCAGATCGGCCTGTTTCCGAACATGACCATCGAAGACAACATCATGGTCGTGCCGCGCATGCTCGGCTGGGACCGGAAACGCTGCCGTGAACGTGCGCGCGAGCTGATGAGCATGGTCGCGCTCGATCCGGACCGTTTCCTGCACCGCTATCCGAAGGAAATGTCCGGTGGCCAGCAACAGCGCATCGGCGTGATCCGCGCGCTGGCGGCGGATGCGCCGGTGTTGCTGATGGACGAGCCGTTCGGTGCGGTCGACCCGATCAACCGCGAGCAGATCCAGAACGAATTCCTGCTGATGCAGCGTCAGCTAGGCAAGACGGTGATGCTGGTCAGTCACGACATCGACGAGGCGATCAAGCTCGGCGACCGGATTGCCGTGTTCCGTCAGGGCAGGATCGTCCAGTGTGCCGGTGCCGACGAGATCCTCGCCAAACCGGCCGACGAGTTCGTCGCGTCCTTTGTCGGTCACGACCGCACGCTCAAGCGCCTGCTGCTGGTGCAGGCCGGCGACGTGGCCGACGCCCAGCCGACGCTGACGGCATCGCTGGATACGCCGCTGCAGCAGGCCTTCGGCACCATGGACGATCACGATCTGCGCTATCTGACCGTCGTCGATGCCGACGGCAAGCCGCTGGGCTACGTGAAGCGCAAGGACGCCAAGGCCAGCGACGGCGTCTGTGCCGACCGGCTCAACCCGATCACGATCACGTCCAACCCCGACGAAAACCTGCGCGTGGTGCTGTCGAAACTGTACGAGCACAACCTGACGTGGATGCCGGTACTCGATGCCGACGGCCGCTACAACGGTGAAGTCTCGCAGGACTACATCGCCAGCTTCCTCAATTCGGGCAAGACGCACGGCCGCCAGCGCGCGGCACCGAAATGAACAAGGGCGCCGTCGGCGCCCTTGTTCATGTGTGCGGAAACGCGGTTCAGACCGCCGGCGGCCGGGTGTCGCCGAACGAGGCACGGGCGTCGAGCCGGGCACGCAGTCCGGCCAGGTTCGGATGATGTTCGGCCCATTGCAGTTCCGGAAAGCGCAGCTCGAGGTAGCCGAGCATGCAGCCGATGGCGACATCGGCGAGCGTGAACGCTTCGCCGGTACACCATTTGCGGTCGGCCAGGTCGGTGGCGACGCGTTCGAGACCGCGTTCGATCTTGAGCTGCTGCTTGGCGATCCAGTCGGCGCTCTGCTGTTCGGCCGGCCGGCGCGACTCCATCACGATCAGCACGGCGGCGTCGGTGATGCCGTCGGCGAGCGCTTCCCAGCGTTTGACGCTGATCGCCTGGCGGTGCTCGGCCGGAATCAGCTTGCCGACCGGTGAAATCTGGTCGAGGTAGTCGACGATGACGCTCGAATCGTACAGCGGCTTGCCGTCGTCGAGGATCAGCACCGGCACCTTGCCGAGCGGGTTGAGCGCGGCAATCTGGTTGTCCGGGGCGTGGGGCGAGTCTTCGACCAGCTGATAGTCGATGTGCTTTTCGGCGAGCACGATGCGGACCTTGCGGCCGAACGGGCTGGTGAGCGAGCTGATCAGTTTCATGGCTGAGACACGCGAGAAGGAAGGCGAGCCGATTCTAATCGGCCGGCCGCGCTTCGGCCATTAGGGTTGTCTGCAAGCAACACATCAGCCTGTTTGCATATTCAAGTCAGCTTTTCTGCTGCAGCAGCGACCCGCGCGGCATCGGCAAACTGCAGTGCCGCGAGTCGGGCATACAGGGGCGAGCTGTGCAGCAGGTCGGCATGCCGGCCCTGCGCGACGATGCGGCCGTGTTCGAGTACGACGATCCAGTCGGCTTCGAGCACCGTGGCCAGCCGGTGGGCGATCACCAGCGTGGTGCGGTTGTGCGAGGCGTTGTCGAGCGCCTGCTGCACCAGCCGCTCGCTGGCGGCGTCGAGCGCGCTGGTCGCTTCGTCGAGCAGCAGCACCGGCGGGTTTTTCAGGATGGCCCGGGCGATCGCGATGCGCTGGCGCTGCCCGCCCGACAGCCGCACGCCGCGCTCGCCGAGGAAGGTGTCGTAACCCTGAGGCAATTCGGCAATGAAACCGGCTGCTGCCGCGGCCTCGGCGGCCTGTTCGATTTCGGCCTGCGTCGCATCGGGCCGGCCGTAGCGGATGTTGTCGGCCACGCTGCCGGCAAAGATCACCGTCTCCTGCAGCACCACGCCGATATGCCGGCGCAAATCGGCAAACGACAGTTGCCTGGTATCGATGCCGTTGACACGGACGCTGCCCGACTGCGGTTCGTAAAAACGCAGCAGCAGCTGGAACAGGGTGGTCTTGCCGGCACCCGACGGGCCGACCAGCGCGATGTGCTCGCCGGGGCGGATGTGCAGCGACAGGCCGGCCAGTGCCGGGGTGTCGGGACGCGACGGGTAGGCGAAGTCGACGGTGTCGAATTCGATGCCGAGGTCGCTGGCCGGCAAGGGCTGCGGCGCGGCTGCCTATTGCACCGGCGAGCGGGCGCCGAGCAGCTGCAGCAGGCGTTCGGTGGCGCCGGCGGCACGCTGCAGATCGCCCCAGACTTCGGCAATCGCGCCGACCGCACCGGCGGTGACGACCGCATAGAGGATGAACTGCGACAGCTCGCCGGCGCTCATCGTGCCGCCGAGCACCGCCTGTGCGCCGAGCCAGAGCACGAAGACCACGGCGGCGAACATCAGCACGATGACCATCGCGGTCAGCCAGGCGCGGGCACGGATGCGGTCCAGCGCGGTGCCGAACGCGGTGTCGACCGCGCTGCCGAAGCGGGCGTTTTCAAACGGCTCCTGCGTGAACGATTGCACGGTCGGCATCGCGTTCAGCACCTCGCCGGCCAGCGCGCTGGCGTCGGCAACCCGGTCCTGGCTGGCTTTCGACAGCTTGCGCACCCGCCGGCCGAACACGAGGATGGGCACGATGACGACGACCAGCGTCGCGAGGATGTAGCTCGACAGCACCGGACTGGTGACGATCAGCATTGCCGTGCCGCCGGTGAACAGGAAGAAATTGCGCAGTCCCATCGACAGGCTGGTGCCGACGACGGTCTGGATCAGCGTGGTGTCGGTGGTCAGGCGCGACAGCACTTCGCCGGTCTGCGTCGTCTCGAAAAACTGCGGGCTCATGCCGAGCACGTGTTCGTAGACCGCGCGGCGCAGGTCGGCGGTGATGCGTTCGCCCAGCCACGACACCAGATAGAAACGCAGCGACGTTGCCGCGGCGAGCACCAGCGACACCGCGAACAGCGCAATGAAGTAGCGGTCGATCTCGCCGCGATGGCCGGGCGAGAAGCCGAGGTCGATCAGATAGCGAAACGCGACCGGCAGCGCCAGCGTCGCGCCGGCGGCGACGGCGAGCGCCACGAAGGCCAGCAGCCAGCGGCCCAGATAGGGGCGCAGGAAGGGGGCGAGCCCCAGCAGCGGCGTGATGCGGCGGGCATTCGGTGGCGTGGGCATGCGTTTCCTGGCGGGGGGATGGTGCAATCCGGGCAGGGTACGCCATCCTCGCGCTGGCGGGGAAACGCATTGCCGGCGTAGCAAGCGGTAACCTGCCGCACGCTGTCGGCTGGCTATAATCGGGGCCCCGATGTCCCAGCAGTCCGCCCGATGATCGTCCGTCCGCCGCAACACTGGTTTTTCATGGTTTTCACCTGGCGGGGATCGGTACTGTCGTCCATCCTGCCGCGCCTGGCGTTGAATCTGGCGTTCGCGCTGCTGGTCGTGGTACTGCACGGCTGGGTCGAAGGCTTCGGCCTGCGCCTGTCGATCGGACCGTTCAGCCTGATGGGGATCGCACTGGCGATCTTCCTCGGCTTTCGCAACAACACCAGCTACGACCGCTTCTGGGAGGCCCGCAAGCTGTGCGGCGGGGTGCTGATCCATACCCGCTCGCTGCTGCGGCAGGCGATCACCATGACCGGCCGCACGCCGGATGATCCGCGCATCGTCCAGTTCGCGGTGCTGTTGCAGGCGTTTGCCTACGCCCTCAAGCACCAGTTGCGCCAGACCGACCCGCACGACGACCTCGCGCGTTTGCTGCCGCTGGCCACCGCGGAACGGCTGGCCGCCGCGCAGTTCGTCCCGGCGATGGTGTTGCGCGAACTGGCGCAATGGCTGGCGGACGAACGCGCGGCCGGCCGGCTGAGCGACATCCTCTGGCAATCGATGGACGAAAACCTGAACCAGCTGTCGGCCATTCTCGGCAGCTGCGAGCGTATCGCCAGCACGCCGCTGCCGTACGCCTACAGCGTGCTGCTGCACCGGACGATCTATCTGTACTGCTCGCTGCTGCCGCTGGGGCTGGTCGACAGCATCGGCTTGCTGACACCGCTGATCTCGGTCTTCGTCGCCTATACCTTCATGGCGCTGGAATCGATTGCCGGCGAGCTGGAAACGCCGTTCGGCACGGAACCGAACGATCTGGCCCTGGACGCGATCTGCCGCACGGTCGAGCGTTCCCTGCTCGAGATGACCGATGCGCCGCAACTGCCGCCGGCGCTTCAGCCCAACGACCAGTACATCCTGACCTGATCCGGGCTGCCGCCGGACACGGGGCCGTGCCGCGGGCGGGGCCGGGCTGCCGGTCGTGTGTTGCATAAACCGGCAGTGTGGCGCCGTTCACAATCTATTCCGCTCGGGTACGGCCACTCCCGCGTATGCTGGCCGCGCATCGTTCCGGGCTGACGATGCCGGTGAGATTGCCCGCGGGAACAGACGTGTGAAGCGGAAGATCGGTTTTTACCTGAGCCTGGCCCTGCTGCGCCTGCTGGCCTTCCTGCCGTACGGCGTTGTCGCGCGGCTTGGCGAGGCGCTGGGCGCCTTGCTGTACCGCTTGCCGACCTCGCGCAAGCGCATCGTGCACACCAATCTGCGATTGTGCTTTCCCCATCTGGACGACGCGGCCCGCGAGACGCTGGCCAGAGCCCACATCGGCCACGTGATCCGCAGTTACCTCGAACGCGGTTTTCAGTGGTTCGGCAGCGCGCGCACCATGGCACGGCTGATCGAACTCGACAGCGCGATCGATCTGCACGACCCGGCCGCACCGCCGACCATTTTCATGGGGTTCCATTTCGTCGCGATCGAAGCGGGGTCGATGCGTTATTCGTGCGAATTGCCGGTGGCTTCGCTGTACACGCCGATGTCCAACCTGCGCTTCGATACCCTGGCCAAGGCGCAGCGCAGCCGTTTCGGCGCCGAGATGATCTCGCGCGCCGACAGTGTCCGTGCGGCGCTGGAGTGCCTGCGGCGCGGCGTGCCGGTGATGCTGGCGGCGGACATGGACTTCGGCCTGACCCACTCGGCCTTCGTGCCGTTTTTCGGTGTACAGGCCTGTACGCTGACCTCGGTGTCGCGCCTGGCCAGACTGAGCGGTGCGCGGGTCGTGCCCTTCGTCACCGAAGTGCTCCCCGGTTATCGCGGCTACAAGCTGACGATCTTCGAACCGCTGGCCGATTATCCGAGTCACGATGCCGTTGCCGATGCGCGGACGATGAACGCGTTTCTGGAGACGCAGGTCCGGCGCCTGCCCGCGCAATACTACTGGGTGCACAAGCGCTTCAAGCACCGGCCCGAAGGCGAGGCGTCGGTGTACTAGCGCACACGAAAAACGGCACCGTGCGGTGCCGTTTTTACTGGCTGTCGATGCCGGATCAGAGTTTTTCGTACAGCGGCAGCGTCAGGAATTCGGCGAAGTCGTCGCTGGTGCTCATGGTTTCGAAGATCTGCGCCGCCTGCGCGTACGGCGTGGCGTTGAAGACGGCATCGCCGTGTTCGGCCCGGATCGCGTCGAGCACTTCCGGAATCATGCCGCGCACCATGTCGGCGGTGACCTTGCGACCGTCGTCGAGCACGCCCTTCGGGGTACGGATCCACTGCCAGACCTGCGAGCGGCTGATTTCGGCCGTCGCTGCGTCTTCCATCAGGTTGTGGATCGGCACGCAGCCGTTGCCGGCCAGCCAGGAGCCGAGGTACTGGATGCCGACGTCGATGTTCATGCGCAGGCCGGCCTCGGTAATCGGCGCTTCGGGCTGGAAGTTCAAGAGGTCGGCAGCGGTGACGGCGACATCCGGGCGCTGCTTGTCGAACTGGTTCGGCCGCTCGCCCAGGACCTTGACCCATTCTTCCATCGCGATCGGCACCAGCCCCGGGTGGGCAACCCAGCCGCCGTCGAAGCCGTCGCCGGCGTCGCGGGTCTTGTCGGCGCGCACTGCGGCCATTGCCTTCTCGTTGGCCTCCGGGTCGTTCTTGATCGGGATCAGCGCGCTCATGCCGCCGATCGCCGGCGCGCCGCGCTTGTGGCAGGTCTTGACCAGGTTCAGCGCGTAGGCACGCATGAAGGGGACGGTCATGGTGATCTGGGCGCGGTTGGCCAGACAGAAGTCGCGGTCGGTCTTGAATTTCTTGATGCAGCTGAAGATGTAGTCCCAGCGGCCGGCGTTGAGTCCGGCTGAGTGGTTGCGCAGTTCGTAAAGGATTTCTTCCATCTCGAATGCGGCGAGGATGGTTTCGATCAGCACCGTGGCCTTGATCGTGCCCTGCGGGATGCCGAGCTCGTCCTGTGCCAGCACGAAGGTGTCGTTCCACAGCCGTGCCTCGAGGTGGGATTCCATCTTCGGCAGGTAGAAGTAAGGCGCGGTGCCGCGGGCAAGCTGTTCCCTGGCGTTGTGGAACAGGAACAGTGCGAAGTCGAACAGCCCGCCGGAGACGCGCGATCCGTCGACGGTGACGTGCTTTTCATCAAGGTGCCAGCCGCGGGGACGGACGATCAGCGTCGCGATCCTGGCGTTGAGCTTGTACTCCTTGCCGGCCTCGTTGCGGAAGGCGAGCGTGCGGCGTACCGCTTCCTTGAGGTTGATCTGGCCCTGGATCTGGTTGCTCCAGTTCGGCGTGTTCGAATCCTCGAAGTCGGTCATGTAGCTGTCCGCGCCCGAGTTCAGCGCGTTGATGATCATCTTCTTTTCGACCGGGCCGGTGATCTCGACGCGACGCAGCGCGATGTCGGCCGGGACCGGCGCGATCTGCCATTCGCCGGCACGGATGTGCGCGGTTTCGGCGAGGAAGTCCGGGCGCTTGCCGGCGTCGAGCTCCTGCTGGCGCAGTACGCGCCGGCCGAGCAGTTCCTGCCGGCGGCCTTCGAAGGCGCGATGCAGCCTGGCGACGAAGGCCAGCGCTTCCGGCGTGAGGATGGCGGCGAACTCGGCGGAAATCGGGGCGTGGATCTGGACACCTTGCGGCAGCGTGCTCATTGCGGACTCCTTGTCTGATG
This sequence comes from Jeongeupia chitinilytica, assembly GCF_014652315.1. GTDB lineage: Bacteria > Pseudomonadota > Gammaproteobacteria > Burkholderiales > Chitinibacteraceae > Jeongeupia > Jeongeupia chitinilytica. Next base: position 54,917 of record NZ_BMYO01000007.1, read on the forward strand.
GGATGCGTTGGCCAAGCGGGTATGGATGTTGCAGTGCACCCAGTCTAGACGCCGTCCGCGTGACAAAAAAGCCCTAGAATGCGATAGCTTCTTTTACTTTCGAGTACATAATGGATGCGCTCAAGCAGCTGCAGACCTTTGTTGCAGTGGTGAATCTCGGCAGTCTCTCCGCCGCTGCGCGGGCCGAAGGCGTGGTGCCGGCGGTGATCGGCCGCCGGGTCGACGCGCTGGAGGAGCGGCTGGGTGCCAAGCTCCTGGTGCGCACCACGCGCCGGGTGACGCTGACGCAGGAGGGCGCCGCGTTCTTCGAGGACGGTCAGCGCATCCTGGCCGATCTGGCCGATGCCGAGGCCGCCGTCGGCTCGGGCAGTGCGCGGGTGCGCGGCCACCTGCGCATCAGTGCGCCGGCCGGGTTCGGCCGCCGCCACGTCGCGCCGCACATCGCCACCTTCCAGCGCCTGCATCCGGAGCTGCGCGTCACGCTGGACCTGTCGGACCGGCTGGTCGACCTGGCCGGCGAGCGCATCGACTGTGCCATCCGCATCAGCGAGCTGGCAGACTCCAGTCTCGTCGCGGTGCGGCTGGCCGAAAACCGCCGCGTCGTCGTCGCCGCGCCGAGCTATCTGGCCGCGCGCGGCGTGCCGCAGACGCTGGACGACCTCGACCGCTTTGACTGCCTGTCGCTCGGCAGCAGCCAGGCCCGCGGCTGGACCTTCCGGCAGGACGGCGAACTGGTCACCCGCAAGGTCAGCGGCGTGCTCGAATGCAACGACGGCGCCGTGCTGCATGAATGGGCGCTGGCCGGCTACGGCCTGGCCTGGCGCTCGCTGTGGGAGGTGAAGGACGACCTCACCGACGGCCGCCTCGTCACGGTGCTCGACGGCTACGCCTCGCCCGATTACCCGGTCTACGCGGTGATGCCGCAGCGCAAGCACCTGCCGCAACGGGTGCGGCGGTTCGTCGACCACCTGAGGGCAGCCTACGGGGCGCAGGGGTACTGGGATTGAGCCAGGCGCATGGAGTCGGCCGGTGACGTTCGCCTTCGCCCGGGCGGCGCGTCATCCACTGCGGTGCGACACGATGAGGTCTGCTTGAAACAAGTGCATCCGGTGGCGCTGGACTTGATACCGGGCGTGGTCACCCAAACCTGATCGGCTTCTTGCCCGGAGTCACCATCGATGCCGCATCTTTCACTCGAGTACACCCAGAACCTGACCGGCTACGACGCCCCTGCCGCGCTGCGTACGCTGGGGCAGGCCATGTTCGATTCCGGCCTGTTCGGCGAGGCCGACATCAAGGGTCGGGCGCAATGTCTTGCCGGTTATCTCGTCGGTACCTCGGATACCGACACCGCCTTCGTCCATGTGCAGGTGTCCCTGCTCAGCGGCCGGACGGCCGAGCAGAAGCAGGCGCTGGGCGCACGGATTGCCGAGGCGTTGCAGACGACCCTGCCGGCCGGTCATTCCGGCGTGCAGCTCACCGTCGATGTGCGTGACATGGACCGTGACTGCTACGCCAAGGTCGTGTTGCCCGGCTGACAAGAATGCGGCGCAAGAAAAAACCGCACGCGGGTAGCGTGCGGTTTTTTCCGGGCTGCCGAAGTCGGCGCGGGAGGGAGTAGGACCGTCCTGGCAGCCACACCGCCCGTCGATCATGTCCGGGGCGGCAGGGGCATCGTGCTCAGTGGAACTGTTCTTCCTCGGTCGAGCCGGTCAGCGCGGTGGTGCTCGACTGGCCCTGCTGGATCACTTGGGTGACCGAGTCGAAGTAGCCGGTACCGACTTCGCGCTGGTGCTTGACCGCGGTGAAACCACGGTCGGCGGCGGCGAATTCGGCCTGCTGCAGTTCGACGAAGGCGCTCATGCCGGTGCGGGCATAGCCGTGCGCCAGGTTGAACATGCCGTAGTTCAGCGCATGGAAGCCGGCGAGCGTGATGAACTGGAACTTGTAACCCATCGCGCCGAGCTCCTTCTGGAACTTGGCGATCGTCGCGTCGTCGAGGTTCTTCTTCCAGTTGAAGCTCGGCGAACAGTTGTACGCCAGCATCTTGCCCGGGAACCTGGCGTGGATCGCAGCAGCGAAGGCGCGCGCGTATTCCAGATCCGGCTTGCCGGTCTCGCACCAGATCAGGTCGGCGTACGGCGCGTAGGCGAGGCCACGGCTGATGGCCTGCTCCAGACCCGGCTTGGTCCGGTAGAAGCCTTCCGGCGTGCGCTCGCCGGTGCAGAACGGCTTGTCGTTGTCGTCGACGTCGCTGGTCAGCAGGTCGGCGGCTTCGGCGTCGGTCCGGGCGACGAGGAGGGTCGGTACACCCATGACGTCGGCAGCCAGACGGGCCGCGGCGAGCTTTTCGACGGCTTCGCGCGTCGGCACCAGCACCTTGCCGCCCATGTGGCCGCATTTTTTCACCGACGCCAGCTGGTCTTCGAAGTGCACGCCGGCGGCGCCGGCTTCGATCATGCCCTTCATCAGCTCGAATGCGTTCAGCACGCCACCGAAACCGGCTTCGGCATCGGCCACGATCGGTGCGTAGTAATCGATGCTGTCGTCGCCTTCGGCGTGGCTGATCTGGTCGGCACGCTGGAAAGTGTTGTTGATGCGACGCACCACAGCCGGGACCGAGTTGGCCGGGTACAACGACTGGTCCGGGTACATTTCACCGGCGATATTGGCGTCGGCGGCGACCTGCCAGCCCGACAGATAGATCGCTTTCAGGCCGGCCTTGACCTGCTGCATTGCCTGATTGCCGGTCAGCGCGCCCAGCGCATGCACGTAGGGCGTTTCGTTCAGCAGTTTCCAGAGTTTTTCCGAACCGCGACGCGCCAGCGTGTGTTCGATTTGTAGTGAACCGCGCAACCTTTCAACATCGGCCGCGCTGTAAGTCCGCTGGATGCCCTTCCAGCGTGGGTTTTCAGCCCATTCCTTCTCGAGTTGTGCAATGCGCTCTTCCCGTGTAGTCATCTCTCTCTCCCGCGTGGTGACTGGCGTTTCCGCCGAAAACAAAAGAAATTCAAGCACAAAACTTCTGCAGCGCAACATCATTTTGCGGTGCACCAATAAAGTGTAGTCCTCTGGTTTTGACTACATATTGGGGCTTGCCCGTACCACCTTGATCGTAACCGCGTTTGAGTTTTTTTTGATGCCACCCGACCGGCGGCAGGCCGGGTGATGTAATTTCCTTCTCCATGCGCCGACTACACTGGTTTCAGTGTCGAATTTCAAAACAAGGGGGATGCAATGAGGCGAATTTTGGGAGCGGGGGTGCTGCTGGCGCTGCCGGCGATCGGACACGCGTCGTTTCTGCACGGCGATGCGCTCGATACTGCGGCGGACGTGCTGTCGTGGATCGTGCTGATCCTGGTGCCGGTGATCGGTATCTATCTGTTCTGGATGGTGCACATCCTTCCCGAGAAGATCGCGCACCAGAACCATCACCCGCAGAAGGAGGCGATCCACATGCTCTGCCTGCTGTCACTGGTGTTCGGCGGGTTGCTGTGGCCGTTTGCCTTCCTGTGGGCCAAGACCAAGCCGGTGATGTACAAGCGGGCCTACGGGACCGACAAGCATCCGGATGCACTGGTCGCCGAAGATCTGGTCGACGAAGTGCACCGCGACAGCGACGAGATCGCCCGGCTGCGGGCCGAGCTGGAAGAACTCAAAAAACAAACGGGTAACGGAGCCGCCTGATGGATATCCTGCTGCTGGGGATCTACGCCTTTTTCGTCTGGCTGATCTTTTTCAAGTTCAAATGGCTGCCGTGGAACAAGATTTCCATGGCAATCGTCTTCACCATCCCGGTGGTCGCGCTGACCGCGCTGATCCTGACCCTGAACGTCGTGGCGCCGTCGACCGCCGACGTCCGCGTGGTCAACAAGGTGCTGCAGGTGGTGCCGCAGGTGCGCGGCCGCGTGATCGAAGTCCCGGTCGAAGGCAACCGCACCTACAAGAAGGGCGACGTGCTGTTGCGCATCGATCCGACGCCGTTCGAGGCCGAAGTGAAGCGTCTGTCGTCGGCCCTCAAGGCCGATCAGGCCCGGGTGGCCGACGCCGAGTCGCAGGCCCGCCAGCTCAACCAGAGCGCGCGTGCCGCTGCTGGCAAGGTCGGCGTGGTACAGGCCAAGCTCGATCTGGCGCGCAAGCGGTTGAAGGAGCACGAGGAACTGGTCGGTGCCGGTGCCGGCGAAAAGTTCGCGCTCGAAGACGCGCGCTCGACCGTGGCCCAGCTCGAAGCCGAGCTGCAGTCGGCCAGGGCGGGCGAAGAAGAGGTCAGGCAGAAGCTGTCGGCGCAAAGCGAGGGCGAGTATGCGGCGATTGCCGATGCGCGCTCGCGCCAGGCCGCAACGCAGGCGCAGCTCGACAACGCCAAGTGGGAGCTGGACCAGACGACCTTCCGCGCGCCGGCTGACGGTACCGTGGTGAACCTGCAGGTCCGCGTCGGCACGATGGCGGCGGCACTGCCGTTTTCGCCGGTCATGACCTTTGTCGAGAACGACCAGGAAATGCTCGCGCTGTACCAGCAGAACGAGCTGGTGAACGTGGCGCCGGGCGACGAGGCCGAGGTGGCGCTCAAGACCCATCCGGGCGAGATCATCAAGGCCAAGGTCGACTCCATTGTCTGGGCCAATGCCCAGGGCCAGATTGCCCAGAGCGGCAACCTGCCGACGACGGGTGTCGCGGCGCAAACGCCGAACCGCTTTGCCGTGCGGCTCAAGCTCGTGGGCAAGTCGGCGGACATGCTGCTGCCGGCCGGTGCGATCGGCGATGGTGCCATCTACACCCAGAGCGCCAAGATGACCCACGTGATCCGCAAGGTGTTCCTGCGTGTGTCGAGCAAGCTCAACTACATCGTGCCCAAGCTGCACTAAGGAGTGGGCATGAAACGACTTCTGATGACGCTGTCGGCCGGCCTGACGCTGGCCGGTTGCGCGGTGCCGGAGCCGCCGCAAAGCCAGACCCTGTACAAGCAGGCACTGACCGAGCTGGGGCAGCGCGAGCATTGGCAGGCCGGCGCCAACGCCGGTGCGGTCAGCGGCGACTGGGTGGCGCAGTTCAACGACCCGACCTTGAGCGCGCTGGTGAAAGAGGCGCTGGCCGCCAATCGCAACGTGCAGGCGGCCGCAACCCGACTCGATGCGGCGCGGGCGCAGGTTACGGTCGACAGCGCCGACACGCTGCCTTCGGTCAATCTGGGCGGGCGTGCCGGCGTCAAGGCCGACAACAGCCAGGGCGGCCTCAACGGCGCCAACATCAGTGCCAGCTGGGAGCTGGACCTGTGGGGCCGGGTGCGGGCACAGGCAAGGGGCAGTCAGGCACAGTACGCGTCGGTCGAGGCCGACTATTATTGGGCACAGCAGTCGCTGGCGGCCGATGTCGCCCAGTACTGGTTCAGCGCGCTCGAGCTGAGCCGCAGACTGGCATTGCAGCAAAGCTGGGTGGCGCAACAGCGCAAGCTGGTCGCGCTGACCGAACAGCGGGTGACCACCGGTATCGTTGCCGCCACCGAGGCCACCGACCAGCAGCTCAAGCTGCAGGCCGGCGAGCGCAAGGAAGCCGAGATCGCATTGGCACGCAAACAGAACCTGCAGGCGCTGGAACTGTTGCTGGGCCGCTATCCGGCCGGTGAACTGAACGATCGCGCCGGCTTGCCGGCACTGCCCGACACACCGGCGCAGGGAACGCCGACGCAGTTGCTCGAACGCCGCCCCGACGTGATCGCCGCCGAGCGCCGCGTTGCCGCGGCGTTCTACCGCACCGAGGAAGCCAAGGCGGCACGGCTGCCCAAGGTGTCGCTGTCGGCCGGCTTGTCTTACATCGAAAGCGACCTGTTCGTGCTCAAGGACTTCAGCAATCCGACCGGCGGCGGCGCGATCAGCCTGCTGGCGCCGATCTTCAACGCCGGCGCGCTGCAGGCGCAGGTCGATACGTTCTCGGCCAAACAGCGCGAGGCGGTGCTGAACTACGGCCAGACGGCGATGAGCGCGATCCGCGAGGTCGAATCGAGCCTGTCGAGCGAGTCGTCGCTGGCGAAACAGCACGACCTGCTGAAACGCGACCTGGTTGCTCAGACCAAGCAGGTGCAGGCGGAAACGGTGCGGGTGCGGGTCGGTTCGCGCAGCCCGCTGAACCTGCTGGCGCGGCAGCAACTGGCGACCGAAACCGAAATGGCCGAGGTCGGTGTCCGGGCTGCGCAATTGCGGCAGCGGGTCTCGACCTATCTGGCGCTGGGCGGCCCGTTCGTGGCCAGCCCGGCGGGTGGCGACAGCTAGTCCCGACGGTGGAGGCTACGGCCTCCACCGTTTGCCGGGCACTTGAATTCAGCGCATTTGCCCTCACTTGCGCCTGCATCGTGATGTTTTGCAGGGAGCAAGCCATGAGCACCGAACACAAATCTGAAAATCTAGCCGCCGAACACGAAGTCGCGGTCACACAAGACGAAGTGCAGGGTGTCGATTTCGAGGCACAGCTGTCGGCTGCGCTGACCGATCTCGACCGTGCGCGCCAGGACGTGCTGTACGCCAAGGCCGAAATGGACAATGTCCGCCGCCGTGCCGCCGAGGAGAACGACAAGGCGCGCAAGTTTGCCGTCGAAAAGTTCGCCCGCGAGCTGCTGTCGGTAAAGGATGCAATGGAAATGGCGCTGCTCGACCAGTCGGGCAATTTCGACGCGCTGAAGATGGGCGTCGACCTGACGAACAAGGCGCTGGTGTCGGCATTCGAGAAGTTCGAACTCATCGAAGTGGCGCCGGCCGTCGGCGACAAGCTCGACCCGAACGTGCACCAGGCGATCTCGACGGAACCGGCCCAGCAGGAGCCGAACACCATCGTTCGCGTGCTGCAGAAGGGCTATACCCTGTCGGGTCGCGTACTGCGTCCGGCCATGGTCATCGTCGCCGCGGCCTGAGTCCGTACGCAGGACCGCCCGTGTCGCCGCAGCAAACCGGCCTGTCGCAGGCCCTTGGCATTCGCGCGATCGGCAGTGCCGATTTCGACCGCCGCATTCTGGAGGCCGGCGACGCGCTGGCGGTGGTGTTCGTCTGGGCGAGCTCCTGCTTCAACTGCGGCGTCGCCCAGCGCGAGTTGCTGGCCGCTGCCGACGAGGTGAGGGCGCTTGGCCTTGCCTGGTTCGAGGCCGGTGCCCACGCCGATCCGGAACTTGCGACGCGCTTCGTACTGCATGGCACGCCCAGCTTCTTTTTCCTGCACCGCGGCTTCACGCTCGGGCGGATGACGGGCTGGCGCGGGCTGGACGGACTGAAGATCGCCGTTGCGGCGGCCCGGACCAAGATGGGCTCTTGAAAACCCGAACGACATCCCCACTTGGCCAACAAGGTTATTCAAATCGATGGTCTCGCCAAGGCGGGACCGACTTATTGGAAGGAAACGGAACATGGCAAAAATCATCGGTATTGACCTGGGTACGACCAACTCCTGCGTGGCCGTGTTTGAAAACGGCCAGCCGAAGGTGATCGAGAACGCCGAAGGCACGCGCACCACGCCGTCGATCATCGCTTACCAGGAAGACGGCGAGATCCTCGTCGGTGCACCGGCGAAGCGTCAGGCGGTCACCAACCCGAAGAACACGCTGTACGCAGTGAAGCGCCTGATCGGCCGCCGCTTCGAAGACAAGGAAGTGCAGAAGGACATCGACCTGATGCCGTTCAGCATCGTCAAGGCCGACAACGGCGACGCCTGGGTGTCGGTGCGCGACAAGAAAATGGCGCCGCCGCAGATCAGCGCCGAAGTGCTGCGCAAGATGAAGAAGACCGCCGAAGACTATCTCGGCGAAGAAGTGACCGAAGCCGTCGTCACCGTGCCGGCGTACTTCAACGACGCGCAACGTCAGGCGACCAAGGACGCAGGCCGCATCGCCGGTCTGGAAGTGAAGCGCATCATCAACGAGCCGACCGCTGCCGCACTGGCCTTCGGCATGGACAAGCACGAGAAGGGCGACAGCAAGATCGCGGTCTATGACCTCGGCGGTGGTACCTTCGACATCTCGATCATCGAAATCGCCGATGTCGACGGCGACAAGCAGTTCGAAGTGCTTGCGACCAACGGTGACACCTTCCTCGGCGGCGAAGACTTCGACCAGCGCCTGATCGACTACATCATCGGCGAGTTCCAGAAGGAACAGGGCATCAACCTGAAGCAGGACGTGATGGCGCTGCAACGGCTGAAGGAAGCCGCGGAAAAGGCCAAGATCGAACTGTCGTCGGCGGCCCAGACCGAAATCAACCTGCCGTACATCACCATGGACGCGACCGGTCCGAAGCACCTGGTGCTGAAGATCACCCGCGCCAAGTTCGAGTCGCTGGTCGACGACCTGATCGAGCGTTCGATCGAGCCGTGCCGCATCGCACTGAAGGACGCCGGCCTCAAGGTGTCGGACATCCATGACGTCATCCTCGTCGGCGGCCAGACCCGCATGCCGAAGGTGATGGAAAAGGTGAAGGAGTTCTTCGGCAAGGAAGCGCGTCGCGACGTGAACCCGGACGAAGCCGTGGCCGTCGGTGCCGCGATCCAGGGTTCGGTGCTGTCGGGCGACCGCAAGGACGTGCTGCTGCTGGACGTGACCCCGCTGAGCCTCGGCATCGAAACGCTGGGCGGCATCATGACCAAGCTGATCCAGAAGAACACCACGATTCCGACCAAGGCATCGCAGACGTTCTCGACCGCCGACGACAACCAGAACGCCGTGACCATTCACGTGCTGCAGGGCGAGCGTGAGAAGGCCGCAGCGAACAAGAGCCTCGGCCAGTTCAACCTGTCGGACATTCCGCCGGCGCCGCGCGGTACGCCGCAGATCGAAGTCACCTTCGACATCGACGCCAACGGCATCCTGCACGTGTCGGCCAAGGACAAGGCGACCGGCAAGGAAAACAAGATCAAGATCCAGGCATCGTCGGGTCTGTCGGAAGACGAGATCAACCGCATGGTCAAGGACGCCGAGCTGAACGCCGAAGAGGACAAGAAGCTGGCCGAACTCGTCGGTGCGCGCAATCAGGGCGACGCGATGATCCACTCGGTGAAGAAGTCGCTGACCGAATTCGGCGACAAGATCTCCGCCGAGGAAAAGACCGCGATCGAAACCGCGATCAAGGACCTCGAGGAAGTCGTGCAGGGCGACGACAAGGAAGTCATCGAAGCCAAGACCAATGCGCTGATGCAGGCAAGCCACAAGCTGGCCGAGCAGATGTATGCGCAACAGGGCGGTGACGCTGGCGCGGCCGGTGCTGCAGGCGCCCAGGCTGGCGACGACAAGAAGGATGACGGCAATGTCGTCGATGCCGAGTTCACCGAAGTGAAAGACAACAAGTAATCCGGCTGCTGCATTAGAAAAAGGCACTTCGGCGCGCGCAGCGGGCCGTCGTGCCTTTTTGCTTAGGTGAGATCATGTCCAAAAAAGATTTTTACGATGTGCTGGGCGTCAATCGCGATGCGTCGGACGACGACATCAAGAAGGCCTATCGCAAGCTGGCGATGAAGTACCATCCGGACCGCAATCCGGACAGCAAGGAAGCCGAAGAGAAGTTCAAGGAGGCCAAGGAGGCCTACGAGATCCTCTCCGAACCGCAGAAACGCGCGGCCTACGACCAGTACGGCCATGCCGGGGTCGACCCGCAGGCCGGCATGGGCGGTGGCTTCGGCGGCGGCGCCGGCGGTTTTGCCGATGCGTTCTCCGACATTTTCGGCGACATTTTCGGTGGTGGTCAGCGCGGTGGCGGCGGACGGTCCAACGTCTACCGCGGGGCCGACCTGCGCTACAACATGGAAATCTCGCTCGAAGAGGCCGCGCGCGGCGTCGAGAAGCAGATCAAGATCCCGTCGCACGACGAGTGCGAGCTCTGCCACGGTTCCGGTGCCAAGCCCGGCACCGAGGCCAAGACCTGCCACACCTGCGGTGGCGTCGGTCAGGTGCGGGTGTCGCAGGGCTTCTTCAGCATCCAGCAAACGTGCCCGACCTGCCACGGCAGCGGCAAGTACATTCCCGATCCGTGCCGCAATTGCCACGGTACCGGCCGCGTGCAGTCGAACAAGACGCTGGCGGTGAAGATTCCGGCCGGTGTCGACGAGGGCGACCGCATCCGCCTGTCCGGCGAAGGCGAACCGGGCGTCAACGGCGGCCCGCCGGGCGACCTGTACGTGGTGGTGCACCTGAAGTCGCACTCGGTGTTCGAGCGCGAAGGCAACGACCTGCATTGCGAAATGCCGATCAGCATTACCGTGGCGGCACTGGGCGGCGAGATCGAGATCCCGACGCTCGACAACAAGGCGCGGATCTCGATTCCGGCCGGCACCCAGACCGGACAGGTGTTCCGCTTGCGCGGCAAGGGCATCAAGGGCGTCCGCAGCGCGATCACCGGTGACCTGATGTGCCATGTGGTGATCGAGACGCCGGTCAGCCTGACCAGTCGTCAGAAGGAGTTGCTGCGCGAGTTCGACGAGATCAGCCAGGGTGAGCCTGGCAAGCACAACCCGCGCGAGAAGTCGTTCATGGACAAGGTGAAGGACTTCTTCTCCTGATCCTGTCGCTGCCGGTGCGGCCTTCGTCTCGCTGGCTTCGCGCCAGCAAGACGAATCCTTGCCGGACCTGACCGGATGCCGGTCAACAAAAAGGCTGCCCGAGGGCAGCCTTTTTGCTTGATGACGGGCGCGGATTACTTGATCAGGCGGATGTTGAACGGCAGCACGCAGGGCTGGCCGTTGCTGGCCTTGACGGCGCCGATGATGCAGAAGATCAGCTGCGCGATGACCATGATGCCGATCAGCAGGAAGCCGATCAGCACGATGGTCAGCACCTGGCCGATCAGCGTCAGCAGCAGCATCGTGATTGCCCAGTTCAGCGCTTCCTTGCTGTGCTCCTGCAGGAAGGCATCGTCCTTCTTCAGCAGGTAGACGATCAGCGCCGGAACGAAGCTGAAGAAAATCGTACCGATCCAGACCAGCACGGCAAAGGTCTGGCTGTTCTTGTCGGCGGGGCCGATCGGGCGGGGGAAGTCGGTCATGGCGGTCTCCTTTTTGTTCGAAAAGCCGTTCGAAACGACGATGCCCCGCGGGCGGGGCATCGTCGGGATCGTCATTGCACGGTTCAGCGTGTCAGTGTACCGGTCGGCGAGATCATCGTCAGCTCGACAAAGTTGCTGCCGGTGCGTTTCTTGTCGCCGAAATCGATGATGAAGCCGCCAAGGTCGTAACGCTTGAGCGAGGTCAGGCCGTTGTAGACCGCCGAGCGCGTCGGGCTCTTGCCGGCGCGCTTGAGTGCTTCGACGACCAGCCGGGCCGACAGGTAGCCTTCCATGACCGCATACGACGGCACGTCACCATTCCTCAGCACTGCGGCGGCATCCTGCTGGAACTCGCGCACGAAGCGCAGTTGCTCGTTGCGCGGATAGGGCAGTACTTCGGAAATCCCCAGACCGTGCGCTTCCTTCTTGCCGACGGTCTGGATCACTTCCTCGAACTGGATCGGCGACAGCCCGTAAAGCTGGGCGGTGCCGCCGGCAGCGCGGAACTGTTTGACGAAGGTGGCGGCCGGTTTGGAGACGGTGATCAGCACTACCGCTTCCGGATTGGCCTTCGCCAGTTCCTTGGCGGCCTTGCCGGTGTCGCCGGTGTTGCGGTCGTACCAGGCTTCGCCGGCCAGTGTCAGGTTGCGCTTGGCAAGTGCGTCCTTCAGCGCGCCGTAGCCGGCCTGGCCGTAGCCGTCCTGCTGCGCGATGACGCCGATCCGGGTGACGCCGAGGTTGCCGGCCAGCAGGTTGACGATGCGGTCGACCTCCTGGCGGTAGCTGGCACGGGTATGGAAGACGAACAGGCTGCTGCTGGGCGCGCGCAGTACGTCGGCGCCCGAGTGCACGCCAACGAGTGCGATGCCGGCATTGTCGAGCACCTTGGATTTCTCGAGCTCGGTCATCGTGGCGGTACCGTAGTACGACACCAGTGCGATTGCGCCTTCCTTGTCGATCAGGTCGCGGGTATTGGCGATGGTGCGCTTCGGATCGTAGCCGTCATCGCGGACGAGGTGGTTGATCGGTTCGCCGTTGATGCCGCCATTGGCGTTGACGCGCGAGAAGTACAGCGAGGCACCGAGCGCCAGCGCCTTGCCGGTATTGGCGACGAGGCCGGTGGTCGGCACCGACTGGCCGATGATGATATCGGCCTGGGCGAGCGGGGACAGCGCCAGCGCGGCTCCCAGTAGCAACTTGCGCAACACGGCGGTCTCCTCGTTTTGATGTCGGCCCATCTTAAATTAGCGCGTGCTGGCAGACAAACCGCGCGGGTACGTGCATCGACATGGCGCAACATTGCTGTCCGGACGCGATGTTATAGTGGGGCCATCGACAACCCGACAGCGGATGGCGCCCATGCGGCGAGGCGTTTACGCAGGCAGTTTTGACCCGGTGACCAACGGTCATCTGTGGATGATCGAGCATGGCGTGCAGCTCTTCGACGAGATGATCATCGCGATCGGCGAGAATCCGGACAAGCGCTATACGTTCTCGCAGGACGAACGTCTGGCGATGCTGCGCGAAACCACGGCGCATCTGCCCAACCTGCGGGTCGAAACCTTCGAAAACCGCTTTCTGGTCGACTATGCCCGCGAGGAAGGCGCGCACTACATCCTGCGCGGGATCCGCGAGGCGGCCGACTACGAGTTCGAACGCAAGATGCGCTACGTGAATGCCGATCTGGCGCCGCACATCGATACCGTCTTCCTGATGCCGCCACGCGAGATTGCCGAAATCAGCTCGACCATGGTCAAGGGGCTGGTCGGGCCGCACGGCTGGGAGGGTGTGGTACGCCAGTACGTGCCGACTGCGGTGTTCGAGCGCCTGCTGCACTGGCAGGCGCAAGGCTAGCCGAACGCGGGTTTCTTCCGGTGGGGCTGCAAGGCGACGACTGGTATCGTTTCAGCTGACGCATGGTTTCTGTCGAGTCACTGCGTTTCGGGGCAATTGAACGTTTCTTTACCGCATTCAGCACGTGTTTTGCCGATGATGGCTGCCGTTCTGCCTGACTGCTTGCGCTGGCGGCCCGACCGGTTCTCCGCCGTCCATCCGGACTTGTATTGTTGCGTGGCACTCTTCGCAAATGTCGGGGTCATAGCAGGACCTCAACGAGGAGGACTGTAACAATGCGTGCTCTCACCAAGTGGATTGCCTTCTGCATGGCCAGTTTGTTTTCGGCAGCGGCGTTTGCCGCCATGGTTGCACCCAACGATATTCCGACCAGCGATCACGGTTCGGGAATCGACCAGAGCAACTGGTTGCAAAAACAGGCCGGCCCGGGTAGCAACGACGGCGGTAGTGGCGGTGGTCGCGGTGGTGGCGGTTTGTCTGGCGGCCATGGCGGCATGTAGGACCTGGTGTTTTCGTGACCATCAACAAGGCGGCCCGTGGCCGCCTTTTCTACGTCCGGCAAGCGGAGTGCATCCGGTAGAATGCGGCTTTACCTTCTCGCCGACCGCCGTCCGATGAGTGACCTTTCCAGCTACAAGAACCGCCTTGCCAAGAATGCCAAGCACTGGGGCAAGTGGGCCCGCCGTCAGGGCATCCAGTGCTACCGGCTGTACGACCGCGACGTGCCCGAGTTTCCGGTGGTTGTCGACTGGTACGCCGGCAAGGTGCATCTGGCCGAGGTCGAAACCGGCTGGGTACAGACCGAGGAAGACCACGAGGCATGGCTGGCCGAGCTCTGGTATGCCACCGGCGAAGCGCTTGGCATTCCCGAAGACGAAATTTCGGTCAAGCTGCGCCGGCGCCAGAAGGGTGAGGCGCAGTATGAAAAAACCGGCAACGAGGGGGACGAATTCGTCGTCGAGGAAGACGGGCTCAAGTTCATCGTCAACCTCGATGCCTATCTCGATACCGGACTGTTCCTCGACCACCGCAATACCCGCAAGCGCGTGCGCGGCGAAGCCGCCGGCAAGCGCATGCTCAACCTCTTCTGCTACACCGGCGCGTTTTCGGTTTACGCGGCGGCCGGTGGCGCGCGCGAGACCGTGTCGGTCGACCTGTCGAACACGTATCTGGCCTGGGCCAAACGCAATCTGGCCGAAAACGGCCTCGACACCGCTGCGCATACCCAGGTGCGGGCCGACGTGCTGCAGTGGCTCGGCGACGCCGAGCGTGCCGGCGAGAAGTTCGACCTGATCGTCTGCGATCCGCCGTCGTTTTCGAACTCGAAGAAAATGGCCGGCATTCTCGACGTCCAGCGCGACCAGCGCTATCTGGTCGAAACGGCGCTGGACCTGCTCAACCCCGGCGGCGTGCTGTACTTCTCGAACAACCTGCGCCGCTTCAAGCTCGACGAAGCGCTGGCGCCGCTGTGCGAGGACATCTCGGCCGAATCGGTGCCGGAGGACTTCCGCAACAAGCGCATCCACCAGTGCTTCCGCTTCGTGAAGGCGTGAGTACCGGACATCCGCGAATCGAATCCGCACAAGCCATGAATCCGTACTACAACGAACCGCTGGTCTTCGTCGACCTCGAAACGACCGGTGCGACCCCGGCCAGCGACCGGATCACCGAGGTGGGCATCGTTCAGGTCGATGCCGACGGCGTGCGGACCTGGTCCAGCCTCGTCAATCCGCAACAGCCGATTCCGCCCTTCATCCAGCGGCTGACCGGCATCGACGACGCCATGGTCGCCAGCGCGCCGACGTTTGCCGAGCTGGCCGAAACGGTGCTGGCGAAGCTGCAGGGGCGGGTGTTCGTGGCGCACAACGCGCGCTTCGACTACGGCTTCCTGAAGCAGGAATTCCAGCGACTGGGGCTGCGTTTCTCGGCGCCGGTGCTGTGCACGGTCAAGCTGTCGCGCAAGCTGTACCCGAACGAATTCAAGCACAGCCTCGACGCGCTGGTTGCCCGCCACGGCCTGACGGTCGACGGCGAGCGCCACCGCGCGCTGAGCGATGCCCGTCTGCTGCCGGCCTTTCTCGACGCGGCACTGCGCGACCATCCGGCTGCGGCGCTGCAGCAGGCCATCGCCGAACTGCTGCGCCAACCGCGCATTCCGGCCGGGGTGGATCCGGCGGTGGTCGACGAGCTGCCCGAAACCGGCGGTTGCTACACTTTCTATGCGGCCGACGGCGCGCCGCTGCTGGTCGGGCGCAGTCCCAACCTCCGCAAGCGGGTGCTGCAGCATTTTGCCGCGGATGCCCGCAAACCGCGCGAGCTGGAAATGCTGGCCCGGCTGGCCCGCATCGACTGGCAGGAGGCGAGCGGTGATTTCGGCGCAATGGTCGACGAGGCCAGACTGATCCGCACGCTCAAGCCGGCCTACAACCCGCGGCCGAAGAAAAGCACCGCGGCCTGCGTGCTGCAACTGCACGAGCACGATGGAGCACTGGTGCCGGCCATCGTCGAACTGGCTGCGCTCGGTGAGGTCGAGCCGCGGTGCGACTTCGTCTTCGGGCCGTTCCGGGCCCGCCGCGATGCGCAGCGGCTGCTGGAGAAACTCGCCGACGGCACCGGCCTGTGCCGGAAGGTGCTGGGGCTCGAGGGGGGCGCGCCGTACGCAGCGACAAGCGGACCATGCAGTGCCCAGCCACCGGGGCGCTGCCGTGGCGCCTGCGTCGGTCGCGAGCCGCTGGCGACGCACAACGCGCGGCTGTTGTCGCTGCTCGCCAAGCACCGCTTTGCCGAGTGGCCCTATTCGGGCCCGGTCGGCTTGAGCGAGGGGCCGGACTGGGCGCCGGAGATTCATGTCATCGACCGCTGGTGCCATCTGGGACGCATCCGGTCGATCGACGAACTGCCCGGGCTGCTGGCCGAAGCGCCGCGCGAGTTCGATTACGATGCCTACAAGCTGATCGCGTTCGAACTCAAGCGCCGTGCCGGCCAGGTCTTGCGCTTCTAGTCCGCCAGCGCCCAGTCTGCCGCGGCCTGGGCATGGATCAGCGCGGTATCGAACAGCGGCAGCGTGCAGTCGTCGCGGCTGACCAGCAAGCCGATTTCGGTGCAGCCCAACACGATGGCGCTGGCGCCGCGCGCAGCCAGTCTGGCCATTTCTTCGCGATACAACGCGCGGCTGGCTTCGGCAAATACCCCCTTGCACAGCTCGTCGTAGATCACGTCGTGGATGCGCTCGCGTCCGCCGGCATCGGGAACCAGCGTGGCGATGCCGTGTTCGGCCAGCCGGCCGGTATAGAAGTCCTGTTCCATCGTGTAGCGGGTGCCGAGCAGGCCAACGGTGGTATGCCCGCCGGCCCGCAGGCGGGCCGCGGTCGCGTCGGCAATGTGCAGCAGCGGCAGGACGGCCTGCACGTCGGCGGCGACCTTGTGCATGGTGTTGGCACCGATCAGCACGATGCCGGCACCGGCTGCCCGCAAGCGCCGTGCCGAACCGGCGAGCAACTCGCCTGCCGCGGCCCAGTCTCCGCGCTGCTGCAACGGCACCAGCTCGGCAAAGTCGATCGAGTCGACGACGATGCGCGCACCGTGTACGCCGCCGAGGCGGCGGGCGACACTGCGGTTGATTTCCTGGTAGTAGACGACGGTCGACTCCCAGCTCATGCCGCCGATCAGGCCGATGGTTTTCATGCCGCGCTCCGTTGTTCGAACCTCTCCAGCATCGCCGATCGCACGACGTACGGACAGGCACAGCGCATGCGCGGCCGGAGCAAAACAAAACGGCTGCCGAGGCAGCCGTTCCGTGCGGTGACGCATCCCGATCAGCCGAGAACGGCCTTGATGTCGTCGCCTTCGGTCAGCGTGTACTTGGTCGGGTTTTCGAGCAGCTTGCCACCGTCGAAGCGGCTGACCTTGTAGATCGTGCCGAACGAGAAGGTCGGCGCCGCCGCACCCTGGCCGCCGCAGACTTCGGCGCCGCGACGAACATTGTCGGCCATCCAGCCCGGCAGGCGCAGGTGGTAAGGGTTGCGACGCACTTCCTCGACGTGGCAGGCCAGCGCGGCGATCAGGTCGGCAGTGTCGCTGGTGCTGGTCGCGATCAGCGCATTCGGGGCGTCCATCTGGCGCCAGAACTCGCTCTGCGCGACGGTGCACGCATGGCCGGCCTGCTTGAGTGCATCGACGACCAGGTAATGGGTGCCGATGTGTGCCGAATGGTAGTCGTTGTCGTGCGGGCAGACACAGACCGCCGGCCGGTACTGCTCGATCAGGGCCGCGAGCACGTTGACCTTCTCTGCCCACGCGACCGGGTCTTCGGCACGGGTCTTGGGCGAGACGCCCATCAGGCCGCCCGGGATGGTTTCCTGCAGTTCCCAGCCGAGCAGTGCGCAGGCGTTCGACACTTCGACCCAGCGTTCCGGCTGGCGCTTGAGGTTCGACCCCTGGGTGACGGCGACGTTGACGACGCGGAAACCGGCTTCGCGGCCCAAGCGCAGCGGCAGCGCACCGATGATGCATTCATCGTCCGGGTGCGGGGCGAAAATCATCACGACCGGCGCGTCGGCTGCCGGCGCGGCACGGGCGGGCAGATTCAGGCCGTCGAGCGAGGCGTACAGCGGGGCATCCTGTTTTTGCAACAGCGCGTCGTGCGCTTGAACCAGATCGAGATAAGCGTGACTCATGCGGGGCTCCGTTCGGGGGAAACAGCTTATTGTGCAAAGCCAAAAGTATAGAGACTTTGCCGGGCACGAACCATGGCCGCTTGCACCGCCGTTGTGCTGGATCAGAGGCGCGCGGTCGGCGCTGGCCGGGGGCCGGCGGAATCGGGGGCATAATGGCGGTTTGCCACTATGCTGTGCGTCATGCTGCGCTATTTCCATACCTCGTTTGCCGTCACCGCCATCGGCCTCGGACTGGCATGGGTGATCGGCGGCTGGGCCGGGCTCTGGGTCACGTTCAATCTGGCCCTGCTCGAAACCAGCCTGTCGTTCGACAATGCCGTCGTCAACGCCTCGATCCTGAAACACTGGGATGAAAAATGGCGTCGCCGCTTCCTGCTCTGGGGGATGCTGGTGGCCGTGTTCGGCATGCGCCTGCTGTTTCCCCTGGTCATCGTCGGCGTGATCGCGCAGGCGTCGCCGCTGCCCGGGCCGATCTCGTTGTACGAGTGGGCGGTGAACGGGCACTGGCCGGCCAGCGACGTCCTGACGATGGCGGTCATGCGCCCCGATCACTATGCGGCGACGCTGACGTCGGCGCACATCGAAGTGACTGCCTTCGGCGGTGCCTTCCTGATGATGGTGTTCTGGGCGTTCTTCCTGAACCGCGAAAAGCGCGAACACTGGATCAAGCCGCTCGAGGCCGGACTTGCACACATCGGCCGGTTGAACATGGCGGCGGCCATCCTGTCGCTGGCGGTGCTGCTGGCGCTGGCGAGCGAGTTGCCCGAGCACGAGGCCTACCGTTTCCTTTCCGCCGGCCTGTGGGGTGTGGTGGTCTACGCCGTTGTCGAGAGCCTGGGCGCGTTGCTGGGCGACGACGGCGCGGCAGCCAAGACGGGCTGGTCCGGTTTCATCTATCTCGAACTGCTCGATGCGTCGTTTTCGTTCGACGGCGTGCTCGGGGCGTTTGCGCTGACCAAGAACATTTTCCTGATCGTGATCGGGCTCGGCGTCGGCGCGATGTTCGTTCGCAGCTTCACGATCCTGCTGGTCGAGAAGGGCACGCTGTCGACCTTGCGTTACCTCGAGCACGGCGCATTCTGGGCGATCGGTTCGCTCGCGGCGGTGATGCTGCTTGCCCCGTTGCTCGACGTCCCCGAAGCGCTGACCGGCGGCATCGCGGCGGTGCTGATCATTGCCGCTGCCCTGCACTCGTGGTGGCTGAACCGGCGCGAGGCCGACCGCAAATGAAAAACGGCCCCGCGGGGCCGTTTTTCATGGCGAGTCCCGGTGCCGGGCTCAGTTCTCCGGCAGCGGTTCGCCGCGGGTCTTGTACAGCGAGTACAGCACGCCGGCGAGCAGCAGGCCGAACGTCACCGTCAGCGAGAGCACCGAAGGGATCTTCACGTTCATGTACACGAGACCGATCTTGCAGCCGATGAACACCAGCACCACCGCGAGTGCGTACTTGAGGTAGTGGAAACGGTGCACCATCGCCGCCAGCGCGAAGTACAGCGCGCGCAGGCCCAGAATGGCGAAGATGTTCGACGTGTAGACGATGAACGGGTCCTGCGTGATCGCGAAGATCGCCGGGATGCTGTCGACCGCGAACACGAGGTCGGCAGCCTCGACCATCACCAGCGCCAGGAACAGCGGCGTCGCCCACCAGCCGGCCTTCTGGCCCAGCGTTTCGCCGCGCACGAAGAAGTGCGAGCCCTGCAAGGTCGGCACCATGCGCAGGTGACGCTTGAAGAACTTGAACATCCGGTTGTTTTCGATGTCCGGATCCTCGTCCTTGGCGAGCAGCATCTTGATGCCGGTGATGATCAGGAAGGCGCCGAACACCAGCAGGATCCAGCTGAACTGGTGGACCAGTGCCGCGCCGAGGCCGATCATGACCGCACGCATGACGATGGCACCGAGAATGCCCCAGAACAGCACGCGGTGCTGCAGCTCGCGCGGAATCGCCAGACTGGTGAAGATCAGCGAGATGATGAACACGTTGTCCATCGACAGCGATTTCTCGACCAGGAAGCCGGTGAAGTAGTCCATCCCGGCCTGCGGCCCCTTGAACGACCAGACCCAGGCGCCGAACAGCAGGCCTGCGCCGATGTAGAACGCCGAGAGCTTCAGGCTCTTCTTGATGCTGATTTCATTGTTGCCACGGTTCAGAAAGCCGAGGTCGAAGGCGAGCAGCGTCAGTACAACGCCGATGAACACGCCCCAAATCCATATTTCACTGCCCATATGATCCCCATTCGGTATGGCATTATTTAGCTATGTAGTGGCCGCAGCGGGCGGCCGCCAGTTAGACACAGATAGTAAATGCTTGTGAGAGTTCCGTGCTGATCGATAGTCATTGCCATCTGGACGCGCCGGAGTTCGATGCCGATCGCGACCGGGTCGTTGCCGCAGCCATGGCTGCCGGGGTCCGGCAGCTGGTAGTACCGTCCGTCAGCGCGGCAACGTTTGCCGGCACCCGGCAGATGCGCGCGCGTTATGGCTGCGCAGTGGCCTATGGCCTGCACCCGATCTACGTGGCCGAGCATCTGGATGCGCATCTGGCCGAACTGGCCGACTGGTTGCGACGGGAGCCGGCGGTCGCTGTGGGCGAAATCGGCCTCGATTTCTATGTGCCCGGGCTGGATGCGGCCCGACAGACGGCGCTGTTCGAAGCCCAGCTGCGCATTGCCCGCGAGTTCGATCTGCCGGTCATCGTGCATATCCGCCGCAGCCAGGACCAGGTGCTCAAGTACCTGCGCAAATGGCGGGTCAGGGGCGGGATCGCCCATGCGTTCAACGGCAGCCGCCAGCAGGCCGACGAGTTCATCAAGCTGGGTTTCAAGCTCGGCTTCGGCGGGGCGATGACCTACAGCGGCTCGCAGCGGATCCGCCGGCTGGCGGCCGACCTGCCGCTCGATACCATCGTGCTCGAAACCGATGCCCCGGACATCGCACCGGCCTGGCTGGCCGGGCCACCGCCGGGGCGCAATGCGCCGGATCAGCTGCCGCGGATTGCGGCGGAAATGGCCGCGTTGCGCGGCATGGAGGCCGGTGCGCTGCTGGCCGCCACTGCGGCCAATGCGGAGGCGGTACTCGGACCGTTGGGTTCGGTTCACGAGGCTGGACAGCCGGAATGATCGCGCCCAGAATGACCCGTATGTACCGATTTCCTGCAACGATCCGTCCGGCCTTGGGCCGTTGGTGGCGCCGCTGAACTAGCGGCAGGCCACGTTGCGTGAACCATGCCGCCGGACCGGGCGGCATGTGTTTTTCTGCGGTACCGGTCCGGCGGCCCCAATCCCAGAGGAGTCCGCCCGATGAATACCAACGCCATCCCTCCGAACCAGATCATCCTCACCGGCGACCGTCCGACCGGGCCGCTGCATCTGGGCCATTTCGTCGGCTCGCTGCAGAACCGCGTGGTTTTCCAGAACCTGCACACGCAGTTCCTGATGCTCGCCGACGCGCAGGCGTTCACCGACAATATGGGCGACCGCGACAAGGTCCGGCGCAACGTGCTCGAAGTCGCGCTCGACTATCTGGCCGTCGGCATCGATCCGGCCAAGAGCACGATCTTCATCCAGTCGCAGCTGCCCGAGCTGACGGAGCTGACCTTCTATTACCTGAACCTCGTCACCGTGGCGCGGCTCGAGCGCAATCCGACGGTGAAAGAGGAAATCCGCCTGCGCGATTTTCAGCGCGACATCCCGGCGGGTTTTCTCGCCTATCCGGTCAGTCAGGCGGCCGACATCACCGCGTTCAGGGCGACGCTCGTGCCGGTGGGCGCCGACCAGGCGCCGATGATCGAGCAGTCGAACGAAATCGTCCGCAAGTTCAATGCCAACGTCGGCCAGGACATTCTCGTCGAAGCCGCGCCGGTGATTCCGGCGATGGGCCGGCTGCCGGGCATCGACGGCAAGGCCAAGATGAGCAAGTCGCTCGGCAATGCGCTGGCGCTGTCGGCCAGTGCCGACGAGGTCAGCAAGGCGGTGAAGATGATGTACACCGACCCGAACCACCTGCGTGTCGACGACCCGGGGCAGGTCGAGGGCAATGTGGTGTTCACCTACCTCGATGCCTTCGAGCCGGACATTGCCTTCGTCGACGACCTGAAGGCCAAGTATCGCCGTGGCGGTCTGGGCGACATGGTGATCAAACGGCATCTGGAGCAGCGGCTGCAGGCCCTGCTGGCGCCGATCCGCGAGCGCCGGGCGGAGTTCGCCGGTGATCCGGCCGAAGTGATGCGCATGCTGGCGCAGGGTACCGACAAGGCGCGGGCCGTGGCGGCGCGGACGCTGTCCGACGTGAAGGGCGCACTGGGGCTGAACTACTTCTGACCGCAGCGATGCGGGCAACAAAAAGCGGAGCTTCGAGCTCCGCTTTTTGTTGGTGAATGACGCCGTTTCAACCGAGCGCATGCCGGACCTCGGCAAGCGTCTGCGCGGCCACATCGCGGGTGCGTTCGATGCCGCGTTGCAGTTGCTGTGAAACCGCGTCGCGTGACAGCGATGCGCGGCGGGCGCGCAACGGCGAGACGAAGGCTTCGAGGCAGTGAGCCAGGTGCAGCTGCAGCACGTCGTCGGCAAGGCCGCCGCGGCGGAACTTGGCCTTCAGGTCGTCGAGGAAATGGATGTCGGATTCGAAGGCATCGAGATAGGCGAAAATCGGATGCTGTTCGACGGCCAGCTTTTCGGTCGGCAGCACCATTGTCAGTACCGCCGCACGCAGCTCGGCCGGCGTCGAGTTCAGCCCGACGTCGCGGCCGAGCGGCGCCAGCGCACGCCGGGTCTCGGGCAGTGCCAGCGCTTCCGGCAGCAGTTCGCGGCCGGCCAGGCTGTTGCAGTGACGGGCGATGCGGTTGGCTTCGGACAGCTGGGCCGACTGCGGCAGCGCGGCCAGCGCAGGGCGGATCGCGGTCATCGCCGTGGCGGTACGGCTGGCAGGCAGCAACGGGGCGAAGCAGCGACCGATCTCGCCCAGCTCCGGCACCTGCTCGGCGACGAAGATCGTGCATTGTTCGGCATCGACGCCCACGGCCAGATGGTCGAGCACCGTGTCGAGCGGCGCCTGTGCGCCGTCATCGAGCATCAGGAAAGGGCGGTGGCGCTCGAGGAAGGGCAGACGGCGATTCAGTGTTGCCAGCGTGTCGCCGACGGTGATGGCCTGCTGTGCCGGGTCGCCGAGCAGGATGGTGACGGGATTGCGGGGTTCGGTCATGGTATCGGTCCTTTGGATTTGGACCACCGACCAGGGAGGGTATCTTGGAGTGCTACAAACAACGATGCCGCCTGATCGGCGGCATGTGTTCGTGATAAGTCCTAGCCGCCTTTAGATATACGGGCGGTACCAATAATTCTGGCGGGAAAGGGGCAGGGACTTGGAGTTCATGCCGGCTACTCTACGCGGATGACTCCGGCTTGGAATGCGGGATAACCCGTATCCGCGCTAAACCGCCGTGCCGCACACCGGGCAGGACGGGTCTTTGCGGTACTTCATTTCGCGCCATTGCAGCGTACGGCCGTCGAGCAGTTGCAGCCGCCCGGTCAGCGTCGGCAGGCCGATCAGCAGTTTCAGTGCTTCGGCCGCCTGGGCGGCGCCGATGATGCCCGTCAGCGGTGCGAATACGCCGAACGTGGCGCACGGTCCGTCCGATGCGTCGCCTTCCTCGCCGAACAGGCAGTGGTAACACGGGTTGGCAGGATCGCGCAGGTCGAAGGTCGTCAGTTGTCCGTCGAACCGGACCGCTGCACCGGAAACCAGCGGCACGCGCGCGGCGACGCACGCACGGTTGACGGCATGCCGCGTGGCGAAGTTGTCGCAGCAATCGAGCACGACGTCGGCGGCGGCGACGAGTCCGGCCAGCCGCGTGGCATCGACGCGCGCTTTGATCGTATGTACGGTCAGCGCCGGATTGAGGGCCAGCATGGCCGTCCGGGCCGACTCGGCCTTGTTGACGCCGATGCGGGCTTCGGTGTGGGCGATCTGGCGCTGCAGGTTGGTCAGATCGACCGCATCGTCATCGACGACCGTGATCGTGCCGACACCGGCGCTGGCGAGGTAAAGCAGTGCCGGCGATCCGAGGCCGCCGGCGCCGATGACCAGCGCATGCGCGTCCGCCAGTGCCTGCTGGCCCTCGACGCCGATCTCGTCGAGCAGGATGTGGCGGCTGTAACGCAGCAGGGCGGCGTCATCAAGGTCGGCGTGTCGGGTGGCGCAATGGGTCATGGCAATCGGGCTCGGACGTAGCCGCCAGTATACCCGTACCCGTCAGCGGGACGATTTGTGCTGGCGCAGGAGTCAGAGGTAGCGGCGCAGCTCGTCCGGCGTGTCGTCGTGATCACCGTGCGGATGCTGGTCCCAGACCCTGGCGTAAACATCGCGGGTCTTGACGTTGTGTTCGGGCAGGTCGAGGTTGTCGCGTTCGACGTCGTCGGCATAATGCGCCAGCGTGCGCTTGAGTTTCTGCAGGGCCCGCTGATCGAGCCCGATGTGACTGGCGGCGAGCACCGCTTCAAGCTCGGCCAGCGTGCAGGTCGACAGCGCGTAACGCACGCGCAATACGCAGGCATTTGATGCCAAGGATGCACTGACGCCGGGCAATTGCGTCAGCAGGTCTGCGGCATGTGCCGCCTGCGCTGCGCTGGTGCCCGGTGCCAGCGCGAGATCGTGCTGCCGGATGTCGTGGTGGTCGGTCATGGTGGACTCCCCCTTGGTCCAGTCTATCCGTCCCGCGTGGGCTGCGCATTCTGCCCTGCAACAAAAAACCCCGCCGGCGGGCGGGGTTTGGTGCTTACTTGGCGGTCTTGGCCTTTGGCGCCGGATCGGCCTTGGGCTGATCCTTCTGCTGCAGCAACTGTTGTACCTTGAGCACGTTGAAGGCCTGTTGCAGCTGGTAGTCCTTCTTCGAGACCAGCTCGCGCGGGCTGTCGCTGTCCGGTTCGCTGGCATCGACCTTGGGCAGCGGCGTCTTCGGCCGGATGACCGCCTTGGGCTTGGACGCATCGCTCTTGCCGCCCTTGTCGCTCGGGTTGTCGAGGTGGTGTTCCAGATCGGCTTCGCGGATGCGCAGACCGTTGTCCTCGCGGCCGTTGAGCGTGGCTTCCTCGATCTCGATGTCCGGCGTGATGCCCTTGGCCTGGATCGAGCGGCCACTCGGCGTGTAGTAACGCGCAGTGGTCAGTTTGACTGCCGAGGTCGCATCGATCGGCAGGATGGTCTGGACCGAGCCCTTGCCGAACGACTGCGTACCCACCACGAGCGCGCGCTTGTGGTCCTGCAGCGCACCGGCGACGATTTCCGACGCCGAAGCCGAGCCGCCGTTGACCAGCACGACCAGCGGCACGTTCTTGATGTCCTTCGGCAGGCTGGCCAGGTAATCGCCCTTGTTGCCCGGACGCAGGTAGTTCTCGCGGTCCGCCGTCAGACGGATCTTGGCGTCGGCAGTGCGGCCTTCGGTGTACACGACCAGCGAGCCCTTGGGCAGGAAGGCGGCAGAGACGCCGACGGCGCTGTTGAGCAGGCCGCCCGGATCGTTGCGAAGATCGAGGACGATGCCTTTCAGCGGTGCCTTGTTGTCCTTGTAGAGCGTCTCGATCGCCTTGGCGAGCGTTTCGGTCGTCCGTTCCTGGAACTGGGTTACGCGGATGTAGCCGTAGTCCGGCTCGGCGAGCTTGAACTTGACGCTCTGCACCTGGATGACTGCGCGCTTGAGCGTCAGCACCAGCGGCTTGGCTTCACCCTTGCGCAGGATCGTCAGCGTGACGCTGCTGCCGGCCTTGCCGCGCATCTTGTTCACCGCATCGGTCAGCGACATGCCCTGGACCTGGGTGTCGTCGATCTTGGCAATGTAATCGCCGGCCTTGATGCCGGCCTTGTCGGCGGGGGTGTCTTCGATCGGCGAGACGATGCGGACCAGCCCGTCTTCCATGTTCACTTCGAGGCCCAGACCGCCGAACTCACCCTGGGTGGTTTCCTGCAGATCCTTGAAATCCTTGGCATCGAGGTAGGTCGAGTGCGGATCGAGGCCGGCTACCATGCCCTTGATCGCTTCGGAAATCAGCTTCTTGTCTTCGACCGGTTCGACGTAGTTCTGCTTGATCAGGCCGAAAACGGTAGAGAATGCCCGGAGTTCGTCGATCGGCAAGGGGTTGGTGTTCGCGTCCTTGTCGGCGACCGCGTTGAACGACAGCGAGACGGCGACGCCGAGGCTGGCGCCGACGCAGAGGAGACCCAGTTTCTGCAGTTTTTGCTTCATCGTGAGGGGCTTTTTGTCCGGGTAAAGGTTTAGCCTATCCAGCCCTGCGGGTCGAGCGGACGGCCGTTTTGTCTGAGTTCAAAATATACACCGGAATCCGCCATGCCACCGCTGTTGCCGCTGGTGGCGATCGTGTCGCCGGCGCTGACACTGTCGCCGACACGCTTGAGCACGGCTTCGTTGCCGGCGTAGAGGCTCATGTAGCCGCCGCCGTGCTCGACGATGACGAGGTTGCCGAAGCCGCGCAGCCAGTCGGCGAACACGACACGGCCGCTGGCGACGGCATGCACCGGCTGGCCCGGCGCCGCCTTGATCATCATGCCTTTCCAGGTCGTGCCTTCGCTGCGTGGCGTGCCGTAGCGGCCGACGATTTCGCCCTTGGTCGGCAGCTTGAGCTTGCCCTTGAGCGAGCTGAACGCCTTGCCGGACAGGCTCGCGTCCGGCACGTCGTCATTCACTTCCGGTTTGGGCTCCGGCACCGGTTTCGGTGCCGCCTTGCCTTCCGCCCTGGCCTGGGCGGCGGCCCGTGCATTGGCTTCGCGCACGGCCTTGGCGCGTGCGGCCGCTTCGGCACGTTTTTTTGCTGCCAGTTGGGCACGCTCGGCTTCCTGCTTTTTGATCAGCGCGTTGAGGCGTTCGATCAGGCCGGTCAGGCGCTTTTCATCGGCGCTGAGCTTCTGGATCTGGCCGCGCTGACTGCTGATTTCGGCCGATAGCTGGTCGACCAGTGTCTTGCGGTTGCTCTGCTCGGTTTGCAGCCGGGCTTTCTGCCGCTGTTTTTCCGCGCTCATCGACGCCAGTTCGTCCTGTCTGGCGCGGATTTCCTCGGCAAGCCGGTTCAGCTCGGCCAGCTGGCTTTCGAGCTGGTTTGCCAGCTGCTGTTGTGCTGCCACGAGGTAACGGTAATAACCCAGCGTACGGTTGACCTGGTTCGGGTCCTGCTGGTTGAGGAGCAGGCGCCAGGCTTCGAGCTCGCCGCTCTTGTAGCGGGTCTTGATCAACCGGGCGAGACGCTGCTGGCTCTGGCCGATGCGGCTGCGCACCGCGGCGATGTCGCCTTCGAGCCGGACCAGTTCGGCATGGGTCAGTGAGCGCTGGCTGTTCAGGTCGCCGAGGATGCGGTTGGCGTCGGAAATCGCCGATTCCGAATCCTTCAGTGCGTCACTCGCTTCCTTGCGGTCCGACTCGGTGTCGGCGAGGTCCTTTTTCAGCGCGTCGATCTGGCCGCGCAGCGACTTGAGCTCCTGCTGCTTCTCGGTACTTTGCTGGCGGGAAACGGGTTCGGCCGGCGCCGCGAAGGCACCGGCCGAAAGCAGCACGGTCAGGGCGAGGACGCGCCGCACGATCAGGCGAAGTCGACGAGCGAGCGGCCGGTCATCTCGACCGGTTGCGGCAGTCCCATCAGCTTGAGCAGCGTCGGTGCGATGTCGCGCAGTGCGCCGGTGCCACGCGGTGCCATCATTGCCGGACGGCCGACGTAGATGAACGGCACGACGTCGGTGGTGTGCTGGGTGTGCGGCTGGTGCGAATCCTTGTCGTACATCAGTTCGCAGTTGCCATGGTCGGCGGTGATCAGTACTTCGCCACCGATCTTCTGCATCGCCTCGACGCACTTGCCGACGCAGACGTCGAGCGTTTCGACCGCCTTGACCGCCGCGTCGAAGATGCCGGTGTGGCCGACCATGTCGCCGTTGGCGAGGTTGCAGATGATCGCCGCATACTGCTTCGATTCGATCGCGGCGACGATCTTGTCGGCGACTTCGAGTGCGCTCATTTCCGGTTGCAGGTCATAGGTCGCGACCTTGGGGCTCGGGACGAGCACGCGGTCTTCACCCGGGAATTCCTTTTCCTCGCCGCCCGAGAAGAAGTAGGTGACGTGCGGATACTTCTCGGTTTCGGCGATGCGCAGCTGCTTGAGACCGAGCGAGCCGATGTATTCGCCGAAGCTGTTCTTGACCTTTTCCTTCTCGTACGCGGCCGGGAAGGGGTAGCTTTCGGCGTAGCGCGTCGCGGTACAGAAGTAGCCGAACTGCGGCACGCGCGGACGGGCAAAGCCGTCGAATGCGGCGTGGGTCAGCGCGACGGCGATCTGGCGGGCGCGGTCGGCACGGAAGTTCATGAACACCGCGACGTCGCCGTCTTCGATCCGCGCCGGTGCGCCGATGCTGGTCGCGCCGACGAACTCGTCGTTCTCGTTGCGGGCATACGCGGCCTTGAGGCCGTCGAGGGCGGTGTCGGCGTGGTGCAGGCCCTTGCCGTCGACGATCAGCTCGTAGGCCGGCGCAACACGTTCCCAGCGCTTGTCGCGGTCCATGACCCAGTAGCGGCCGACGATGCCGACGATGCGCGCGACCTTGGCGTCGTCACAGACCTTTTGCAGCTTGGCGAGGTACTGCTCGGCGCTGCGCGGCGGCGTGTCCCGACCGTCGAGGAAAGCGTGGACATGGATCGACTTGACGCCGGCAGCGGCGGCATCCTTGATCAGCGCGTGGATGTGCGCTTCGTGCGCATGCACGCCGCCATCGGAAACCAGACCCATCACATGCAGCGTCTTGCCGCTGGACTTGGCGGTTTCGATGGCCTGCGCGAACACCGGGTTCTGGCCGAGGGTACCGGCGGCGACATCGACGTCGATGCGGCTGATGTCCTGCAACAGCACGCGCCCGGCGCCGATGTTCAGGTGGCCGACTTCGGAGTTGCCGAACTGGCCGTCAGGCAGGCCGACGAAGTGTTCGGAGGCGTTGATCGTGGTCCACGGGTACTGCGCGAGAACGCGGTCGATGTTCGGTTTTCTGGCTGCCGCGATCGCGTTGTCCTGTGTCTCTTCGCGGTAACCATAACCGTCGAGAATCAGGAGAAGGACGGGTTTGACCGATACGGCAGAGTTCGCTTGCGTCATCTTGCTAGTACCTTTAGGCAAAACCGCGACGGGGCTGTAAGCTGGCGTTGCGGTCGGGTTGCAAATATCGGTAGTATTCTACCGCAATGGCATCGCTTTGCCGTCGTCACAAATTCCGCCTTCGGCCGCGCCGATTCGCCACCTGATTACTAGTTACCGCCATGCTCAACCCCCCCGAACTGATGAGCGACGAGCACATCCAGCAAGCGTCGCGTGCCATGAAGGCCATGTCGCATCCCCTGCGGCTGAAGATTCTGTGCGTGCTGGGCGAGAACGAGGTGAGCGTGCAGGACATCGTCGATGCCGTCGGCACAACCCAGTCGAACATCTCGCAGCACCTGGCGCTGATGCGCGAGAAGGGCGTGCTGCGGACGCGCAAGGACGCCAACCGCGTGTTCTACCGCGTCGGCGACATCCGTACGCTCGAACTGGTCGAGCTGCTGCGCGACGTGTTCTGCGGCTTCTCGAAGTAAACGTCCGCCCGGCCTGCGCCGGTCACTTCAGCGTTTTCAGCGTGCTTTCCAGCTGCGCTGCGCTGAGCCGGCCGGTATGCGTCGTGACGCGCCGCCCCTGTCCGTCGTAGATCGCCGTGTAGGGCAGGCCGCCGATCGCATTGCCCTCGGCCTTCATCAGCGCCATCGCATCGGCCTCGCCGATCAGCGTCGGATAGCTGATCTTGTACTGCTTGGCAAAATCACCGACCGATTTGGCGTCGTCGATGGCGATGCCGACGAAGTTCACCTTGCCGGCGTACTTCTTCGACAGCGTGACGAATTCGGGGATTTCTTCGCGGCACGGCGAGCACCACGTGGCCCAGTAATTCACCACCAGCGGTTTGCCCTGCAGGGTTGCCAGTTTTTGCGGCTTGCCGCTCAGGTCCTTGAGTTCGGCGTCGAAGAAGCTGCCGGCGCTGGCGGTCAGGGAAATGAAAGCCAGTGTGGCGGCGGCGAGCCGCGCGTGAAGACGGGTCATGGGCGCCCTTCGATACGGTTGAGTGTGGCAAGGAAAGCGTCGGCGTTCTGGAAGCCGATCACGCGTTCGCGGACGAGTTGGCCGTCGGTGCCGTAGAACAGCAAGGCGGGCGGGCCGTACAGGCCGAAATGCTTGAGCAGCGCGGCATCGTCGGCGGTATTGCCGGTCACGTCGGCACGCAGGCGCACGAAGCCGTCGAGCTTTGCCTTGATGCGCGGATCCGGCAGCGTCTCGCGCTCGAACTCGATGCAGCTGACGCACCAGTCGGCGTAGAAGTCGACGATCACCGGTTTGCCGCGTGCTGAGGCGACCTTGTCCTGCAGCTCGGCTACCGTGCGGACCGGTTCGAATGACACCGCATGTTCGCCGGGCAGCCAGCCCTGCCACAGCGGGCGGGCAATCCACACCGCCATGCCGAGCAGGACGACGCCGAACAGCATCTTCATGCGCGACATTGTTTTGCCCGTCAGTCGCGGCAGCACGGCGCTGCCGGCGGCGCCGATCACGAGCAGCGGGGTTCCGATGCCGAGCGCCAGCGCATACAGTGCGCCACCGCCGAGTGCGACGTCGCCCTGCTGGCCGAGGTAGGCAAGGGCGGCGGCCAGCGGCGGTGCAACGCAGGGGCCGACGATCAGCGCCGACAGCGCGCCCATCAGGAAGACCGGGCCGGCGTGGCCGCCGGGAAGCCGGTTGGCGACGTCGTTGAGGCGGCTCTGCCAGCTTCCGGGCAGCTGCAGCTGATAGCCGCCGAACATCGAGACCGCCATGGCGACGAAAAACAGCGCGAAGGCTCCGATCACCACCGGCTGCTGCAGCCAGACCGTCAGCAGCGTGCCGGTCAGTGCTGCGGCGACGCCAACCAGCATGTAGGTCAGCGCCAGGCCCTGGACGTAGACGGCCGACAGCCACAAGGCCTTGCCGCGACCGGTCCGGCCCGGGCCGAGCACGATGCCGGAAATGATCGGCAGCAGCGGGTACATGCAGGCGGTCAATGCCAGGCCGATGCCGGCGACGAAAAACAGTGCAATCGTCGCGGCCTTGCTGCCGCTGAAGTAGCCTTCGTCATCCGGGCCCGGTACATTGCCGCCGGCAGCCCCCGTCGTGCCGAACAGCGCGGCGACCCCGCTTTCCCGTTCGTCGCCCGGGTGCAGCAGCACGGTTTGCGGCGGGTAACAGACACCGGCGTCTGCACACCCCTGGAACCGTGCTCGGATCGCCGTGCCGGCCGGTGGAATGCCCTGCAACGGGACGACGACGTCGTGCTTGAAGACTTCAACCCGGCCGAAGCTCGGGTCGTCTTTCATTTCCCCCTTGGGGAGCGTGGCCTTCAGTGCCGAGACGGGTTCCGGCGTCAGGCTCATCCGGTCCCGGTACAGGTAGTAGCCGGGGGCGACATTGAAATGCACCGCATAGCCGCCATCTTCATTCATGACCAGCCGGGCCTGAAAGGCCTTTTCGGGCGGCAGCAGCGAGGCCGGATCAGCGTGGCTCAATGATGTGAGCATTGCCAGCAGCAGGCCGAACAACAGGCGTACCATCACGAGAGCACCTCGTCGTTCAGCCAGTCCAGATAGGCGGGCAGCCCGGCCGTGACCGGCAGGGCGATGATTTCCGGTACCTCGTACGGATGTCTTTCCGCCAGCCAGAGTTGCAGCGCCGGGAACGCGGCGAGCGTGGTTTTTGCCAGCAGCGGAACTTCCTCGGCGGTTTCGATTCTGCCTTCCCAGCGGTAGATCGACTGGACCGGCGCAAGCCGGTTGACGCAGGCAGCCAGCCGCGCCTCGAGCAAGCCCGTTGCAAGCCGATCGGCGGTAGCCGCATCGGGACAGTTACAGATGACGACCACGGCGCAGTGCGACGTGGCAGATTGATCGGGAGTATTCATGCCTTATTTGTTTCTCGCCTTTATCGTGTATCCGCTGGCCGAGATTGCCTCGCTGGTGGTCATGGCCGACTGGATCGGTGCCGGTTGGGTGTTCCTTGCCCTGTTGCTGTCGGCGCTGATCGGCATCGGTATGCTGCGCCACCATCGTATCGCCGTTGCATGGTCGCTGGTCAACGATCTGAAAAGCGGCCGGTTGACGCCGCAGAGCCTGTTCTGGGTCGCGCGGTACTACATTGCCGCAGTGCTGTTCATCGTGCCGGGCTTCATCGGCGACGTGCTTGCGGTGCTGATGCTGCTGCCTTGGGGACGCCGGGACGGCGCAAAGGTTCCGCCGCCATCGGACGTCCTCGAGGGTGAATATCGCCGTGTCGATCCGCGCAGCAGCCACCGGCTGGACGAGCGCTGAGCAACCGGCACGGTTTCAGCACGGGTCGAGCAGTGTGGCCGGATCGCGCTCGCTGCCCTCGATGACGACGAGCTTCTGCCGCGAGGTCTGGCCGGCCTTGATCGTCACTTGACGTTGCGGCACGCCGAACGCATCGGCCAGCCAGGCGATCAGCCTGGTGTTGGCTTTGCCATCAACCGGCGGTGCGGCCAGTTTCAGTTTCAGCGCGTCACCGTGCAGGCCCACGACCTCGGTGCGCCTGGCGCCGGGCTGGACGTGCAGCCGTAGCTGCACGCCGCCGGCGACCGCTTCGTACCACATCAGGCCGCAACGCTGACGTGCTGCAGGATCGCCGGCTCGAGCTGGGCGACAAAGACCGACAGCACCAGCTGGATCAGCAGGATCAGGATCAGCGGGGTGATGTCGACGCCCCCGATCGGCGGGATGATCCGGCGCAGCGGCTTCAGGAACGGCCCGGTCAGGCCGTTGAGAATCGGCATCAGCGGGTTGTACGGCGCAATCCACGACATCAGCGCCTGGCCGATGACCGCGGCGAACAGCAGGTAAAGCGACAGCTTGAGCAGTTCGACGAGGGCAACCAGCGCCAGAGCGATCACAGTGGTGAACGAACCGAACACGAACGGCCATGGCGTGATCGCCAGCAGCAGGCCGTGCATCAGCAAGGCCGTCAGCCACGCCAGCAGCAGGCTGGCACTGTCGTAGCCCCGGAACGGTTTGACCCAGCGGCGCACCGGCAGCACGGCCCAGCTCGTCAGCACCAGTACGAACTGGCCGAGCGGGTGCGAGAACGAGACCCGTGCCGCCTGCAGGAAAAACCGCGTCAGCAGCAGCAGGATGAAGAATTCCGCCAGATTGCGGATCAGGAAATTCAGCGTATCGGTCAGCATCCGGCGTCCTTATTCGGCATCGCGGCCGAGTTCGTCACCGAGTTCCTTCGAGCGCGCTGCAGCGGCGGCGGCGGCGGCGATGATGGTGCTGCGGACCTGACTGTTTTCCAGTGCATTGATCGCGCGCTCGGTCGTGCCCCCCTTGCTGGTGACCTTCTGCCGCAGGGTGGCTGCGTCGTCGTCGCTTTGCTGGGCCAGCTTCACCGCGCCCGCGAAGGTCTGATAGGCGAGACGGCGTGCGGTATCGGTGTCGAAGCCCTGCGCGCGCGCGGCGGCCTGCAGCGATTCGATGAAGTAGAACACGTAGGCGGGGCCGGAGCCGGAGATCGCGGTCACGCCGTCGAGATCGGATTCCGCTTCGACCCAGACGATTTCGCCGGTCGACTCGAGAATGCGCGTTGCCAGCGCGCGGTCGGCATCGGTCGTTGCCGGCGCGGCATAAGCCCCGGAGATGCCGGCCTGGACCAGGGCCGGAGTATTCGGCATCACCCGGATCACGCGCTCGGCGCCCGACCAGCGGGCAATCGCGTCGCTGCGGATGCCGGCGGCGATCGACACCACCAGCGCATTGCCGAGTTGCGGTGCGAGTGCCTCCGCGACGGTACGGAACTGCTGCGGCTTGATCGCGAATACCACGGCATCGCTGGCTGGCAGGGCCTCGTCGGGCGCCGACGTCGTGACGCCGAAGCCGGTTTGCAACTCTGCGCGCTTGGCGGCGTCCGGCTCGACGACATGGACTTCGCTACCGGCAAAACCGCGCGCGACCATGCCGCCGATCATGGCGGTCGCCATATTGCCGCCACCGATAAAGGTAATTCGCATTCCGCTGTCTCCTTGTTCGCGCGTCGCCTGTTGGCCACGCTTTCCTGATTAGTGTGCTGCCGTCCGCTGGCCGAAGATCGCCGTGCCGATGCGGACCAGCGTCGCGCCTTCGGCGATCGCGATGTCGAGGTCGGCGGACATGCCCATCGAGAGTGTATCGAGCTGATAACCGAGGTCGTTCAGTCCTTGCTGCAATTTGCGCAACAGTGCGAACTGGCTGGAAAGTTTGCGCTTGTCGTCAGTCGGCTCGGGGATGCACATCAGCCCGCGCAGCTTCAGCCGTGGCAGGGCGGCGACCTCGGCGGCCAGTGCCGCGACGCCGTCCGGTGCGACTCCGGATTTGCTCGTCTCGCCCGAGACATTGACCTGGAGGCAGACGTTGAGTTCGCCGCACGCGTCCGGACGCTGCGCCGACAGCCGCTCGGCAATCTTCAGCCGGTCGATCGCATGCACCCAGTCGGCACCTTCGGCGACGCTGCGCGTCTTGTTGCTCTGCAGCGGGCCGATGAAGTGCCATTCGATTCCGTCCAGATCGGCCAGTGCTTCACGCTTGGCAATAAACTCCTGGACGTAGTTCTCGCCGAATGCGTGCTGGCCATGGCCGTACAGGGCGCGGACCGATTCGGCAGGAAATGTTTTGCTGACCGCGAGCAGACGCACCGAATCGCGCGGGCGTTGGATGCTTACAACCGCCTCGTCGATGCGCCGGAGCACGTCTTGCCACGCTTCAAACATCGTTGCCATAATGGATTTGCCTTGATCTGGCCCTCGTGTTGCGGCCTTTTTCTGCGTTCGGATCTGCCTGGGCAGAAGGACAAAATTATAAATGGAAATTTCTGAACTCTTGGCCTTTGCCGTCAAGAACAAGGCATCCGACCTGCACCTGTCGTCCGGCCTCCCGCCGATGATCCGCGTGCACGGCGATGTCCGGCGCATCAACCTGCCGGCGATGGAACACAAAGACGTTCATGACATGGTCTACGACATCATGAACGACGGCCAGCGCAAGGTCTATGAAGACACGCTCGAGTGCGACTTCTCGTTCGAGATCCCCAACCTGTCCCGTTTCCGCGTCAACGCCTTCGTGCAGCAGCGCGGCGCCGGCGCGGTGTTCCGGACCATTCCGTCCAAGGTGCTGACGCTCGAGGAGCTGAATGCGCCGCGCGTGTTTGCCGAGATCGCCCAGAACCCGCGGGGGCTGGTGCTGGTGACCGGGCCGACCGGCTCGGGCAAGTCGACGACGCTGGCGGCAATGGTCAACCACATCAACGAGAACGACTACGGCCACATCCTCACGGTCGAGGATCCGATCGAATTCGTCCACCAGTCGAAGAAGTGCCTGATCAACCAGCGCGAGGTCGGGCCGCATACAATGAGCTTTTCCAACGCGCTGCGCTCCGCGCTGCGTGAAGATCCGGACGTGGTCCTCGTCGGCGAAATGCGCGATCTGGAAACGATCCGGCTGGCGCTGACCGCTGCCGAAACCGGTCACCTCGTGTTCGGTACGCTGCATACCAGTTCGGCCGCCAAGA
Organism: Jeongeupia chitinilytica; assembly: GCF_014652315.1. Lineage (GTDB taxonomy): Bacteria > Pseudomonadota > Gammaproteobacteria > Burkholderiales > Chitinibacteraceae > Jeongeupia > Jeongeupia chitinilytica. The sequence goes on from NZ_BMYO01000007.1 coordinate 90,092, forward strand.
CCATCGACCGCGTCGTTGACGTGTTCCCGGCTGCCGAGAAGGAAATGGTCCGCGCGATGCTGTCCGAATCGCTGCGCGCGGTCATCTCGCAGACCCTGCTCAAGACCAAGGACGGTCAGGGCCGGGTTGCGGCACACGAAATCATGATCGGCATTCCCGCCATCCGTAACCTGATCCGCGAAAACAAGATCGCGCAGATGTACTCGTCGATCCAGACCGGCCAGCAGTACGGGATGCAGACGCTCGACCAGTGCCTGCAGGGGCTGGTGCAGCGCAATATCGTTTCCGTGGCCGAAGCGCGAACCAAAGCCGCGAATCCGGATCACTTCAAAGGCTGAGTCCCGCGGGGCCGCCAGACCAGCGACAACCACAAGGCGGCAGCGCCGTAGAAGAAGAGCAGGATCATGGAGAAAGAACAGTCCGCCAAGTTCATGCATGACTTGCTGCGCCACATGCGCGCCAAGGAAGCGTCCGACCTGTTCATCACCGCCGATTTTCCGCCGGCGATGAAGATCGACGGCCGGGTGACGCCGGTGTCGAACCAGGTCCTGAGCGCCCAGCACACCAAGGAGCTGGCGCGCGCGATCATGAACGACCGCCAGGCCGAGGAGTTCGAAGGTACCAAGGAGTGCAATTTCGCGATCAGCCCGGGCAACCTTGGCCGCTTCCGCGTCAATGCCTTCATGCAGCAAGGTCGCGTCGGCATGGTGCTGCGGACGATCAACTCCGAGATCCCGAGGCTCGAGGACCTCGGCCTGCCGCCGGTGCTGAAGGACATCGCCATGACCAAACGCGGTCTGGTGATCTTCGTCGGCGGTACCGGCTCGGGCAAGTCGACGTCGCTGGCGGCGATGGTCGGCCACCGCAACGAAACCGCCTACGACCACATCATCACGATCGAGGATCCGATCGAGTACGTGCACGAGCACAAGCGCTCGATCGTGACCCAGCGCGAGGTCGGCGTCGACACCGACTCGTGGATGGCGGCGCTGAAGAACACGCTGCGCCAGGCGCCGGACGTGATCCTGATCGGCGAAATCCGCGACCGCGAAACGATGGATTACGCGATCGCCTTTGCCGAGACCGGTCACCTCTGTATGGCGACGCTGCATGCCAACTCGTCGAATCAGGCCCTCGACCGGATCATCAACTTCTTCCCCGAAGAGCGCAAAGCCCAGCTGCTGATGGACCTGTCGCTCAACCTCAAGGCCTTCGTGTCGCAGCGGCTGGTCCCGCATCGCGCCGGCAAGGGCCGCGTCGCGGCGGTCGAGGTGATGCTCAACAGCCCGCTGATTTCCGAGCTGATCTTCAAGGGCGACGTGCACGAGATCAAGGAAATCATGAAGCGCTCGCGCGAACTGGGCATGCAGACCTTCGACCAGAGCCTGTTCGACCTGTACGAGGCCGGCAAGATCAGCTACGAAGACGCGCTGCGCAACGCCGACTCGGTCAATGACCTGCGCCTGCAGATCAAGCTCAATGGTTCCGAAGCGAAACAGAAGGACGTGCTGAGCGGCTTCGATCACCTGGACATCGTTTGAGCCGGCGACGTTTTACGCATCCCATGAACGCCAGTCCACTGTCCCGCTGTCTGATGACGCTGCTGCTCGGTCTGCCGGCGGCAGGGCTGGCTGCGACCCTGGGCGAGCTGCAGGTGCATTCGGCACTCGGCGAGCGGTTCGATGCATCGATTCCGGTCCGGCTTGGCGCAGGCGAGAACCTTGGCAGCGCCTGTTTCCGTCTGGTGCCGGACGCGGTCGATGGCGATGCTGCGGCGCTCGTCAACGCGCGGCTGCGCTATCAGGGCGAAGGGGGCCGTGGCGAGCTGCAAATCGTCGGTACCGAACCCTTGCAGGAACCGATGCTGCAACTCGTCGTGCGCGTGCAGTGCCGTGACGACGAGCAGCCGCGCTTCCAGCGCAGTTACAACGTACTGGTCGACCCGCGCGACTATGCAATGCCGCGCGGCAGCCGGCGTGCGACGCCGGTGCGGAACGAGCGCCGCTATCCGGCGCTTGGCGGCAGCCTGCGGGTGGCCGAGGGCGATACCGTCTCGCAACTGGCGCGACACTATTTTCCAGATGACCGGGCCGCACGGGCGCGCTTTGTCGATGCGCTGTACCAGCAGAATCCGGATCTGCCACAGGGGCTCGACGCACCGCTGCCGGAAGATGTGTTGCTGGCGCTGCCGCGCGCAAGCAGTGCGGTGGAAGCCACGCCCAAGCCGGTTGTGCCGCCACTGCGACTGGCGCCGCAGCCGGCCGACACGCTGAGCGTGACCGTTCCGGAACCGTTGCCGCAAGTGCCGGCGCTGCCGGCATCGCAGGCGACGCAAGTGCAGGGCGAGTTCCGCCTGCAGCTGTCGTCTCCCAGTCTCGACCTCGGACGCGAGTCCGAGCTGTCGCCGGAGGAGCGGCTGAAGCTGCGCGAGCGGCTGCTGACGCTGACGTCGGACGACCAGACTTCGCAACTGATGGCACTGAAGTACCAGGTTGCCCAGCTTGAAAAACAGTTGAACACCCTGCGGCAGGGCGAGCCGGCAGAGCAGGCCAGCGCGGTGAAGCCACGAAGCCGCGAGGCCGGTGACGACGGTCTGTCGCCATGGTGGCTGTCGCTGCTGCTGCTGATTCCGCTGGGTTTCGTCGCTTGGCGCTGGCGTACCCGCCAGCAGGATTACGGCGACGCCTTCTCGCTGGCTCATCCGCGCGAATCCGACGGCACCCTGTCGCTACGGCCGGTCACGTTGCCGCCGTCCGAGCCGCGTGTGCGTACCGCCCTCGGGGCGACGACGCTGGTACAGAACATCGGCCAGATCGCCGACGAATTCCACAACGAGGACGTCGACGTCGTGCTGCCGGGCAATGTGTCCGAGGAAGCGCAACTGCTGATCGACCATGGCCTGATCCAGCAGGCGATCAACCTGCTCAACCATGAAATCGAGCAGCACCCGACCGTGCTGGTGCTGTGGATGAAGCTGTTCGACGTCTATCGCCAGAACGACATGAAGCAGCCGTTCCAGGAGCGGGCGGTGGCGTTCCGGCTGCAGTTCGCCAGCGATGCGCTGTGGCAGCAGGTCCAGTCGATCGGCCTGCGTGTCGATCCGGAGAACCCGCTGTACCGCTCGCTCGACGACAGCATCGATCATCAGCTCGATCTCGGAAAGTCCGCCGGACCGATCCTGGCCGACGAAGCATTCGACTTCGCGGCGGTCATGCATCAGGACGCCGGGCTTGCGCCGCCCTCTTCGGTGGTGGAGTTGCCGGAGGCGCACGATGACTACGACGGCGTGCCGCCGCTGCCGACGATCGAAGAGCTCGACTTCCAGCTCGAGCCCTTCGGCGAGTCGCCGGCGATCCTGGCCACGCCAGCACCCGCGCCGCATTCCGGGGATGGCGAGCGTTTTCAGGCCGACCCGGCCGATTTCGTCAGCAATGATCCGCAGTTGCAGCAGGTCGCACGTCACTTGGCCTTGGGCGAACAGGACGCTGCCTACCAGCTGCTCGAGCAGGCGCTGCTGCATGGCAGCAGCATGGAGCAGCGGCTGACGGCGATGAAGTGGCTGGACAAACTGGCGCCGGTTCGCAGCCGCTGAATGGCCTGACGCCAGACGACAAAGCCGCCCGAGGGCGGCTTTGTCATTGACGGAGGCCGGACTCAGGCGGCAAGGACACGCGCCAGATAGTGGCCGGTATGGCTGGCCGGGTTCGCCGCGACGGCTTCCGGGGCCCCGCAGGCGATGATCTGGCCGCCGCCGGCACCGCCTTCGGGGCCGAGGTCGACGACCCAGTCGGCGGTCTTGATCACGTCGAGGTTGTGCTCGATCACCACCACGGTATTGCCGTGTTCGGACAGGCGCTGCAGTACCGACAGCAACAGGTCGATGTCGTGGAAGTGCAGGCCGGTGGTCGGCTCGTCGAGGATGTAGAGCGTGCGGCCGGTGTCGCGCTTGGACAGCTCGAGTGCCAGCTTGACCCGCTGCGCTTCGCCGCCCGACAGCGTCGTTGCCGACTGGCCGAGACGGATGTAGCCGAGGCCGACGTCCATCAGCGTCTTCAGTTTGCGAGCGACCGTCGGTACCGCCTCGAAGAACGCCAGCGCCTGCTCGACGGTCATCTCCAGTACTTCGGTGATGTTCTTGCCCTTGTACTGGACTTCGAGCGTTTCGCGGTTGTAGCGCTTGCCGTGGCAGACGTCGCACGGCACGTAGACGTCGGGCAGAAAGTGCATTTCGACCTTGAGCACGCCATCGCCCTGGCAGGCCTCGCAGCGGCCACCCTTGACGTTGAACGAGAAGCGCCCGGGTCCGTAGCCGCGCTCGCGGCTCGACGGCACGCCGGCGAACAGCTCGCGGATCGGCGTGAACAGCCCGGTGTAGGTCGCGGGGTTCGAGCGCGGCGTCCGGCCGATCGGGCTCTGGTCGACGCTGATGACCTTGTCGAAGTGGTCGAGTCCGTGTACTTCGTGGAACGGTGCCGGCTCGGCCGATGCACCGTTGAGTTCCTTCGCTGCCAGCGTGTACAGCGTATCGTTGATCAGCGTGCTCTTGCCCGAGCCCGACACGCCGGTGATCGCGACGAACAGTCCCACCGGCAGCGCCAGGTTCACGTACTTGAGGTTGTTGCCGTGCGCGCCCTTGAGCGTCAGCCAGCGGTCCGGTTCCGGATCGCGGCGCTTGGCCGGAATTTCGATCTTGCGTGCGCCGGAGAGGAACTGGCCGGTGATCGAACGCGGTTCCTTCATGATGTCGTCCGGATGGCCGGCGGCGATGACTTCACCGCCGTGGACGCCGGCGCCGGGGCCGATGTCGACGAGGAAGTCGGCGGCGCGGATCGCATCCTCGTCGTGTTCGACGACGATCACCGAGTTGTCGAGGTCGCGCAGCCGCATCAGCGTACCGAGCAGCCGGTCGTTGTCGCGCTGGTGCAGGCCGATCGACGGCTCGTCGAGCACGTACATCACGCCGGTCAGGCCCGAGCCGATCTGGCTGGCAAGACGGATGCGCTGCGCTTCGCCACCCGACAGCGTGTCGGCACTGCGCTCCAGGCTCAGGTAGTCGAGGCCGACGTTGACGAGGAAGCCGAGGCGTTCGCGGATTTCCTTGACGATCTTTTCGGCGATCTGTGCTTTCGCACCTTCAAGCTGGAGCCCTTCGAAAAACGCCGCGGTGTCGCGCAGCGCCATCTGCGCGATGTTGTGCAGGTTCTCGGTACCCACCTTCACATGCCGCGCCTCGCGGCGCAGGCGTGAGCCCAAGCAACTGGGGCAGGGCTGGTTGTTCTGGTATTTGGCGAGTTCTTCGCGAACAGCCGACGAGTCGGTCTCGCGGTAGCGGCGCTCGAGGTTCGGGATGATGCCCTCGAAGGCGTGGATGCGTTCGAACTTGCTGCCGCGCTCGTTCATGTACGTGAAGGCGATCTCGTCGCGGCCCGAACCGTGCAGCACCACCTGCTGCACCGGCTCGCCAAGTTCGTCCCACGGCGTGTTGACGTCGAAGTCGTAGTGGTTCGCGAGGCTCAGCAGCATCTGGAAGTAGAACTGGTTGCGCTTGTCCCAGCCCTTGATCGCGCCGGCGGCGAGGCTCAGCTCGGGGTGGGCGACGACCCGCTTCGGATCGAAGTAGGTGATCTGGCCGAGACCGTCGCACTTCGGGCAGGCGCCCATCGGGTTGTTGAACGAGAACAGCCGCGGCTCGAGCTCGGGCAGGCTGTAGCTGCACACCGGGCAGGCGAACTTGGCCGAAAACCAGTGCTCCTTGCCGCTGTCCATTTCCAGCGCAATGGCGCGACCGTCGGCGTGGCGGAGTGCGGTCTCGAACGATTCGGCCAGCCGCTGCTGCAGGTCGGCGCGGACCTTGAGGCGGTCGATGACGACGTCGATCGTGTGCTTCTTGTTCTTGTCGAGCTTCGGAACCGCGTCCATCTCGTAGACTTCGCCGTCGACGCGCACGCGGACGAAGCCCTGCGCACGCAGCTCGTCGAACAGGTCGAGGTTTTCGCCCTTCTTGCCGACGATGACCGGCGCCAGCACCATCAGCTTGGTGTCTTCGGGCAGTGCCAGGACGTGATCGACCATCTGGCTCACGGTCTGCGACTGCAGCGGCAGCTCGTGGTCGGGGCAGTAAGGCGTACCGACGCGTGCGAACAGGAGCCGCAGGTAGTCGTGGATTTCGGTCACGGTGCCGACGGTCGAGCGGGGGTTGTGGCTGGTGGCCTTCTGCTCGATCGAGATCGCCGGGCTCAGACCCTCGATCAGGTCGACGTCGGGCTTTTCCATCAACTGCAAAAACTGCCGCGCATACGCCGACAGCGATTCGACGTAACGGCGCTGGCCTTCGGCGTACAGCGTGTCGAACGCCAGCGAGCTCTTGCCCGAACCCGAGAGGCCGGTGATCACCACGAGCTTGCCGCGCGGGATGTCGAGATTGACGTTCTTCAGGTTGTGCGTTCGCGCGCCGCGGATGCGGATCAGCGGCGTGTCTGCGTCAGCGGGGCGGTAGCTCATGGCGTGCTCGTCAAGGTTGAAAAGGCAACCACCAAGTTTACCGGAGAACATTTGTCCTGGTGTACGTTTGTTCTGCTTGGCGACCTTCCGGCCGAGGTCGGCAGCATCCCGGCCGCCTGTTAGAATCGCGTCTTTCGCCTTGCCGCTATCCTCATGTCCCCGCTCGAACTACGCGCCGCCTCCGGGCTTGCCGGGCTGTACGCCTTGCGCATGCTCGGCATGTTCCTCGTGCTGCCGGTCTTTGCCGTCTACGCCGGCCACATGCCCGGTGGCGACAACCACGCGCTGGTCGGGCTGGCCTTCGGGGCCTACGGACTGACGCAGGCGCTACTGCAGCTGCCGTTCGGCATGTGGAGCGACCACGTCGGCCGCAAGAAGGTGATCTACATCGGTCTGGCGCTGTTCGCACTCGGCAGCATCATGTGCGCGATGGCCGACCACATCGTCTGGCTGATCGTCGGCCGAGCGGTGCAGGGCGCCGGGGCGATCTCGGCGGCGATCACCGCGCTGCTGGCCGACCTGACGCGCGAGGAACACCGGACCAAGGCGATGGCGATGATCGGCGCGAGCATCGCCGGTACCTTTGCGGTGTCGCTGGTCGTGGCACCGAAACTGGCCGGCTGGATCGGTCTGCCGGGGATCTTCGTCCTGACGGCGGTGCTGGCGCTGGTCGCCATTGTCGGTGTCGCCCGGGTGATTCCGAGTCCGGCGGTGTCACGCTTCCATTCCGATGCCGAGACCAGCGCCCGGCGCTTGCCGTCGGTGCTGCGCGATCCGCAGCTGCTGCGACTCAACTACGGCGTGTTTGCACTGCACGCTGCCCAGATGGCGATGTTCACGGTGATGCCGCTGCTGCTCGCCAAGGTCGGCCACCTCGATGTATCGCGGCACTGGTGGGTGTACCTGCCGGTGGTGCTGCTCAGTTTCGTGCTGATGGTGCCGGCGGTGATCTACGGCGAGAAGAAGCGGCAGCTCAAGCGTGTCTTCCTCTGGGCGATCGGACTGATGTTCGCCGCGCAGATCGGCATGACGCTGTACATGCCGAGCCTGACGATGATCGTCGTCTGGCTGGCACTGTATTTCATCGCCTTCAACGTACTGGAAGCGATCCAGCCCAGCCTGATCTCCAAGATTGCCCCGGCCGACGCCAAAGGTACGGCCATGGGGGTCTACAACACCTGCCAGGCCGCGGCGATGTTCCTCGGCTCGGCGCTGGCGGGCTGGCTGTATCAGCGTTTCGATTCGCCGGTGCCGGTGTTTGCGCTGTCGGCTGTGCTGGTCGGCTTCTGGCTGACCGTGGCGTGGCGGATGCGTGCGCCCAAGCCGGTCCGGACCCAACTCTTTCACATTGGCGAAGCATGGCAGGGCGATCCGGCCGCGCTGTCTGATAAACTTTCACGGATTGCCGGCGTTTCCGAAGCCGTCGTGTTGCTGGACGAGCGGGTAGCCCTGCTCAAGGTGATGCAGGACGGCTGGAATGAAGACGAGGCTAAACAATTGATTATGGAGACGCACTGATGGCTTCCTTGAACAAGGTCATCCTGATCGGCAACCTCGGGCGCGATCCCGAAGTCCGCTACCTGCCGAACGGCGACGCGGTGTGCAATTTCAGCATCGCCACGACCGAAAACTGGAAGGACAAGTCCGGTCAGAAGCAGGAAAAAACCGAGTGGCACAACATCACCATGTACCGCCGTCTGGCTGAAATCGCCAGCCAGTACCTGAAGAAGGGCAGCTCGGTCTACATCGAAGGCAAGCTGCAGACCCGCAAGTGGCAGGACAAGCAGACCGGCGCCGACCGTTACACCACTGAAATCATCGCCGACCAGATGCAGATGCTCGGCGGTCGCTCGGGTGGTGGCGGTGGCGGCTCGATGGACCAGGGCGGCGGCGGTTACGACGATTTCAACCAGAGCTACGCACCGGCTCCGGCTGCAGCACCGGCGGCGCGCCCGCAGGCGGCACCGGCGCCGAAGCGCAATTTCGACGATTTCGAGGACGATATTCCGTTCTGAAATGTGCCTTGTACTCGGAGGCACCAACAAAAACCCCGCGATGTTGCGGGGTTTTTTATTGCCGATTCGCGATCGATTCGCGATCGGGGCGCCGTTCCATCAGCAGGTAAACGCCTTTGTCCTCGACGGGCACGAAGCCGAGTCGCAGGTAAAGCCGCAATGCCGGATTGGTTTTGTCGACGTGCAACTGCACGGGCTTGTCCTGTGTACAGCAGGCCGCGAGCAGCGCCGTGCCCAGCTCGCGATTGCGGTACTCGGGCAGCAGGCTCAGGTCGATCACGCGCAAGGCGGTGACACCGTCCTGAAGGTAAAGGCGACCGACCGGCGTTTCGTCGTGCAGCACCAGCCAGAATGCTGCGTCCGGGTAGGCGAAGTATGCCCGTTGCTGGGCGACGAACTGCATCTGCACGAAGGCATCACGCTGCGCGTCCTGCCAGCCCAGTGCGTTCAGTTCGTCGGCCCGGGTGGAGGCGTAGAGCTGCAGCAAAAAGGACTGGTCTTCCGCGGTCACCGTACGCAAACGCAGGTGCGGATGAGCGAAGGTAAGGGCATCGATTGTCGCGTGCATGGCATCCCCGTGTGTCAGGGGGCGCCGGCCGCATGTGCGGCCGGGCGCGAACCCGGTTTATGGCCGGGGCGGGAAGTCGCCCTGCAGGGCGATGCAGAAGTTGACTGCCTGATACGGCTGTCGGTTTTCGTGCGCCGTGCCGGCGCCGACGGCCTGCACGACCTGCGGTGCCAGCGCGGTCAGTGGCGCCGCCTTGTCGGCCGGAATGAAGGTGTCGTTGGTCGGCGTGAAGTACCGACCGGGCAGACGGCCGGCTGCTGTCGTCGACGCCGGTCTGCCGATGTCCGCGTAGGCCGTGTGGGTGTGGCTCGGCATGTTCGCCGTGGTCACCGTGACGCTTGCAGTGCCCAGGCGTACCCCGGACTGGTTGTTGACCGTGCCGATGACCGCCAGGCCGCGCAAGTCGGGCAAGCCGAACGTCGTCCTGCCGTCGCCGCCATAGGTCGTCCCGAGGAGCGTGAACAGCGCGGTGTTCTGCGAAATCGGCAGAATCTGGCCGTCGCAGAATGCCCAGCCTTCCGGTGCGTAGTTGCAGCCGAAAATCCGGATTTCTCCGATGTACTGATCTGACATGTCTCTGGCTCCTCGCACTCAGCCTTGCGACGGGAAGTAACCCGCCGTGGCGATGATGTAGTTGATCGACAGCGTCGGCATCAGGTTCGGGATCGGCTGGTTGCCGCCCGTGCTGGTCAGCGCCTGCGGCGACAGCCGCTGTTTGCTCGGCGAGTTGGCAAGGCCGCTGTTGTAGAAGGCCGCGGGGCCGGTCGCCAGCGCGAAGTTGTTGTCGGCGCCGATATTGGTGGCCGGATTGCTGCTGGCGGACAGCGTGTGCGTGTGTGCCGGCAGCTGGGCTTGCGTCAGGGTGACGCTTTCGGTCCCCAGCTTCTGGCCGATGACGCGGTTGCTGGTTTGCGGCCCCTGGCCCTGGCCGATCGGCAACTGGCCGGTCAGGTTCGGGACGCAAAAGGTGGTGACGCCGTCGCCACCGTAGGTGGTGCCGATCAGGGTATACAACACCTCGTTTTCACTGATCGGCAATGCCTGACCCTGACAAAAGGCCCAGCCCACCGGTGCGTAATTGCCGGCAAACAGCCGTACTTCACCCACAAACGGTTCTGACATGGTGTCTCCTCAGGATCGGGTCGGGTAGATACCGCTCAGGCAGATGATGTAGTTCATCACCAGCGAGGGCTGCATGTTGTTGCGGGCTTCGCCACTGCCGGTGATGCCGCAGGCTTCGTCCTGCAGGGCCGTCAGATTGGCGGCGCTGGCGTACAGATTGGGGCCGGCACCGGAGATGTTGGGGTCGGTATCACTGTGCAGGTTGCTGGTCGCAAGCAGCCTGTCGCCGTTCGTTCCGGCATTCGCTGCCGTCGCCGGTTGCCCGGATACCGCGAAGGTGTGGGTGTGCGGCGGCAGATTGGCTGTCGTCAGCGCCACGGTTTCCTGGCCAGCACTCTTGCCTTGCTGGTAGCTGACGTCTGCCGGGTTGCGATGTACCGGCGTACGGCCGCGCAGGTCCGGCAGGGCAAAGTTGGTAGTGCCGTTGCCGCCGTACTGGGTGCTGAGCAGCGAAAACAGGGCCTGATTCTGATTGATCGGGAGCAATGCACCATTACAGAACGCCCAGCCTCTCGGGGCGATCGGAAAGGCACACAGCTTTATTTCTCCGAGGTAGGGATCCACAACAACCTCCTTCTGAAGCTATTCAGCGCTGCGTCGACAAAACGCTTGCCGTGGCCGGCAAGCGGGGAGAGCGGGCCGGCCGCAATTCGCGACCAGTTCGCCCGTATTTAATCGACAGATGATATACGCGGTTATTTTGTTGTTTGTAATGAAAAGGCTGTCTTGAAGGGTGGTGCGTTGCATACAAACACCACAATGAAGCTGGTCAGTCCTTTCGCCACGCTTTGCAGTCGGATGCAAGTATCCTCTCGGCATTGTGTTGCTTTTTCAATTGTTCGGCGCTGTATTCGACTTGCAGACCGGCGTGGACAAGCGTTGCACATCAGCCGGGCAATCGACGTCGGCAGTAGATTCCAGGTAGTAAGGTTGACTGGCCTCGCTTGGCGCATGGCTTCGGGAGACGGTTTTTTTTCGTCGCCGGGTAGCTGCAGGTGGCAGCCTTGATTTCAGATAAAAGATGATTCCGTGTAAGACGGGAAGGGGCGGAAATGGATAATGGCGATGTGCTCGGCGGGGCGAGGCTGCGGTGGCAAGGACTGTCCGGCGTGCTTGCGTTGATTTTGGCGCTTGTCGGCCTGGGCAGACGGATCATGCCGTTGACCGGCTCGGTGGCAGGCATGTTTCGCCGATCGCGGCTGGCCTGCTTGGCGGGACTGATGATAGGCCTGTCGTCGTCCATGGTTGCTGCCGCACCCTGCTCGTTTACGTGGAATATCACCAATGACGGACGAACCGGCTCTTACGCTCACCTGTTTAGCCTAGGTGAGGCTTCGGCATGTCTTTCGGGCGATGGTCCCTACACCGGAAATGCCGCTGCTCCCGATGGTGGTACTGGCGACCAGCCCGCGGAAGGTGGCGGCGTCAAGGGGGTCGACTGGCAGAATCTGTCCAATACTGTGTACTACACGCCGCCCAGCCCTAACTATACCGGCACGAATAACGTGATCTGGTATGACGTGAACTATCGGCCGATCACGGTCACCATCAACGTGACCGGCGCCGCTCCCACATTGGGATCGGTCTCCCCGACCTCCGGCCCGAGTACTGGTGGCACCAGCGTGACGATTAATGGCACCAATCTTTCGGGTGCAACTTTGGTCAAATTCGGTAGTAACACCGGTTCGATTACCGCCACCACTTCAACGTCGGTGACCGCGACGTCGCCAGCCGGTTCGGGCACGGTCAACATCAGCGTGACGACGCCCGGCGGCACCGCTACGTTGACGAATGCGTTCACCTACACCGCGCCCGTACCGACCGTTTCCAGTGTTTCCCCCAACTCCGGCCCGACCGCCGGCGGCACCAGCGTCACAATCAGCGGTACCGGCTTCAACGGTGCGACTGCGGTCAAGTTCGGTGCGACGAATGCCGGATCGGTTAGCGTCAACAGCGATACCTCGATTACCGCGACATCACCGGCCGGTTCGGGCACCGTCGACATCACCGTGACGACGCCCGGCGGCACCAGCACGACCAGTGCAGCGGATCAGTTCACCTATGTAGCAGCCCCGGTCGCCGGCAGTGCCAATGCCACTGTGAGCCATGGCAGCAGCAGCAATACGATTACCCTGAACCTTTCCGGCGGAACCGCGACCAGCGTGGCCGTTGGCACGCAAGCGGCACACGGCACCGCGACCGCGGCCGGCACCACGATCAGCTATACCCCGGTCTCGTCGTACTCCGGGACCGACAGTTTCACCTATACCGCGACCAATGCCAGCGGTACGTCGGCACCGGCAACGGTCTCCGTCACTGTCAGCGACGCGACGATCAGCTACGCGCCCACGCCCAACAACGGCACGGTCGGCGTGGCGTACAGCCAGTCGTTGGGCGGGGCGAGTGGTGGCACGGCACCTTATATCTACACTCTGGAAACCGGCAGCCTGCCGGCAGGGCTGACCTTGGCCAGCAACGGTCTGCTGTCGGGTACGCCTACCGGGCACGGCACCTTCAACTTCACGATCAAGGCAACCGACAGCAGTACCGGCAACGGGCCGTTCAACAAGATCACGACGGGTTTGTCGATGACGATCAGCTCGCCGACGATTTCGCTCAATCCGACCACGCTGGCATCGGCCACGGTGGCAACGTCCTACAGCGGGGCCGTCTCCGCGTCGGGCGGGGTCGGGCCTTATACCTACACGCTCAATTCCGGCGCGTTGCCGCCAGGTTTGAGCCTGAACGTCAGTACCGGCGGCATCAGCGGTACGCCGACTGCCGGCGGCACGTACAACTTCCAGCTCAAGGCGACCGATAGCGCGAGCGGTGGCCCGTACAACGGCATTCAGTCCTACACGCTGACCGTCGGGGCAGCGACGATTTCGGTTTCGCCGACCAGTCTGTCGGCGGCCACGGTGGCGGCCGGCTACAACCAGACGGTTTCGGCCAGCGGCGGTACCGCGCCGTACAGCTATGCGGTAACGGCCGGCGCCTTGCCGGCCGGTCTGAGCCTGAATACGGCCAACGGCACGCTTAGCGGCACGCCGACGGCGGCCGGTGCGTTCAATTTCACGATCGAGGCCACCGACAGCAGTACCGGCACCGGTGCGCCGTACAAGAACAGCCGCGCCTATACCCTGAACGTCAACGCGCCCACCTTGGCGTTGAGCCCGCCCGGCGGCACCGCGTTCAACGGCAACGTCGGGACCGGCTTCAGCCAGCCCTTTACCGTCTCCGGCGGGGTGGCGCCGTACCAGTTCGCCACACTGTCGGTGACCGGTGGCACGATGCCGACCGGGCTGGGCTTCAATACCGCGACCGGCGTCTTGTCCGGTACGCCAACCAGCGCCGGTACCGTGGCGTTCGACATCACCGGTTCCGACAGCACCGGCGGCGCCGGCTCGACCCCGGTCACCCACTCGTACACGCTGACGGTGGCTGCGCCGACGCTGGTACTGTCGCCGGGTACACTGCCGAATACGGTCCAGGGCACGGCGTACAACCAGCCGCTGAGTACGGCGGGCGGCAGCGCGCCCTACAGTTATGCGGTGACAACCGGCAGCCTGCCGAGCGGGCTGACGCTGAGCAGTGCGGGTGTGCTGTCCGGTACGCCGACGGCGACCGGCAGCTCGACCTTCACCATCACCGCGACCGATGCCCACGCGTTCACGACCAGCCGTAGCTACAGCATCTTGACCAATCCGGCCGTGCCGGTGGCCGGCCCGGTCAGCGCAACCGTGCCGTGGAATACCGCAACGCCGATCGATCTGGCGGCGGTGATGACCGGTGGGCCGGCGAGCAGCGTGACGGTCAGCACGGCACCGGGGCACGGCAGCGTGACGATCAGCGGTTCCGTGGCGACGTATACGCCGGCGCCGGGGTACTCGGGCAGCGACAGCTTTGCTTACACCGCGACCAACGTCAGCGGCGTCTCGGTGGCGATCGTCAGCATCACGGTCAATCCGCAAGGCGTTGTCGCCGGCGCGGTCACCAGTACCGTTGCGTTCAACAGCAGTGCGAACCCGATCGCCCTCAACCTGAGCGGTGGCGCAGTCACCAGTGTTGCCGTCGCCACGGCGCCGGCGCACGGCACCGCCACCGTCAGCGGCACGACCATCAGCTATACGCCGACGGCGGGTTACACCGGCACGGACAGCTTCACCTACACCGGCACCAACGCCAGCGGTACGTCGGCACCGGCCAAGGTCGACATCGTCGTCAACCCGCCGGTACCGGCGCCGCAGCCAATGGCGGCAACGATTCCGGCCAACAGCGGCGCGACCGTAATCGCATTGCAGATCGATGGCGGCCCGGCCACCAGCATCACCGTGGTGACGCCGCCGCAGAACGGCAAGCTGACGCTGATCGGCCTCGGTGCCAACCGTCAGGTGCTCGGAAGCATGACGGCGCCGGGCAGCGTTCAGCCGGCGGTGAGTTACACCCCGAATCCGGGCTTTGCCGGCACCGACAGCTTCAGCTACACCGCGACCAACGCCGCAGGGACCTCGGCTGCGGCCACGGTAACGCTGCAGGTGACACCGCCGGCGCCGGTTCTCGCACCGGTCAGCGCGACCACGGTGTCCGGTGCGCCGGTCACCCTCGACGTGACCGCGCAGGCGACCGGCGGCCCGTTCACCGGTCTCGCCATCGTCACGCCGCCGGCTGATGGTACGGCCGAAGTGCGCGGGATGAGCATCGTCTATACCCCGGGGCCGACGTTCGCCGGCGTGGTCACGATCGGCTATGCACTGAGCAATGCCTGGGGCACGGCCCAGGGCACGGCGACGGTCACCGTCAATGCCCGTCCGGATCCGTCGAAAGACGCGGAAGTGACCGGGCTGCTGTCGGCACAGACCGAGGCGACGCGGCGCTTTGCCCGTGTGCAGCTCGACAATTTCAGTCGCCGGCTGGAAAGCCTGCACGGCAAGGGCTGGGGCGAGTCGGACTTCGGTCTGAGTGCCAACTCCTTCGGCCTGCACGCCGATCGCGACGCCGACCGCAATGCGCGGCGCAACCCGGCCCGACTGGCCGATGCGTCGGGCCGCAACGCGACGAAGACCGACGCCGGCGAGGGCGAGGGCGGCAACAAGGAGGTCCAGCGCGACGAGCTGGCGTTCTGGATCGGCGGTGCGCTCAACTTCGGCCGTCGCGATGCCGAAACCGGTCAGGACAAGTTCCGTTTCAGTACCGACGGCATCAGCATCGGCGGCGACTACCGCGTCAACGATCTGCTTTCGATCGGGGCCGGCGGCGGTTTCGCCCGCGATGTCAGCGATGTCGGCGACAACGGCTCGAAGAGCGAGGGCCGCAGCGGCGTCGTCGCGGTTTACGGCACGCTGCGTCCGACCGAGTCGATGTTCGTCGACGGCATGCTCGGCTACGGCTGGCTGAACTTCGATCTGGACCGCTACATCACCGGCAACGGCGGCTTTGCCTCGGGCTCGCGTGACGGCAGCCAGCTGTTCGGCCTGCTTGCCGCCGGTTATGAGTACCGCAACGGAACGTGGCTGATCTCGCCATACGGCCGCATCGACCTGATGTCGGCGACGCTGGACGCCTATACCGAGTCGGCGGCAGGTCTGAATGCCCTGCGCTACGGCGAGCAGAAGGTGAGGATGACGACCGGCAAGCTCGGCCTGCGGGGAGAGACCAGCTTCGACGTCCCGGTCGGCAAACTCATGCCGCGGCTGCGGATCGAGTACCAGCACCAGTTCGAAGGCAGCGACGATGCGCGCATGGGCTATGCCGACCTCGCGGCCTACGGTTTGGGCTATGTGGCGCATCTGGTGCCGATGGAGCAGAACCAGTGGATCATCGAGTTTGGCGGCAAACTGGCGTTGCGTGACCAGCTGACGCTGTCGCTCGATTACAGCAGCACGCTCAACAACAGCTCGGGCTATGAGCAGGCGGTCCGGTTGATGCTCGGCGTGCCGTTCTGACCCGCATTGCCGCGTGACCTGATCCCTCGCAGCCCGGCTCACCCCGGGCTGTTTTTTTGCGCCGCGCCCGTGCGGCAGGCGCGGCTGCGTTGCCAATAATCCCCATGCCCCGACGATGACGGCTGGTTAGACTGTGGACGAAGGCATTGCAAAAAGGAGAAACCGATGACTCGAACCATGCTGTCGGTCCTGCTGGGTGCAGGGCTGGTTCTGGGCGGTTGCACGACGCTGCCGGCACCGTCCGCCGCCGAGCCGGCGTCGGCAACGTCGTTTCCGAGTGCGCCGGGGGGCGAGCTGGTCATCATGGGCTCGCTCGCGTACCGCGCGCGGATCGCGTTGCCCGAGAGTGCGGTGGCCGTGCTGGAAGTCCGCGACCTGATTTCCGGGCAGGTGGTTGCCGAACAACGCATCGAACTCAAGGGCAAACAGGTACCGGTGCCGATGCTGCTGACGGTTCCGAACGGCGCGCTGAGGGCCGACGGCGATTACGAGGTGCGCGGCGGGATCAAGCAGGGCGGACAACCGGTCTGGGTGAGCGCGCCGGTGCCGTTGTCGCAACAGGCCGGAACGCTGCAACTGGGAACGGTCCAGCTGCAGCCGCACGAGGCACTGGCGTTCGCCAGCCGCCTGCAATGCGGCGATCAGCAGATCGATGCCGGTTTCAAGGGAGACACGATGGTGCTGCAGGCCGGCCAGAAGCGCTTTGCCCTGACGCAGGTCCGGACCGCGTCGGGCGCCAAGTACGTCGCCGACAGCGACGCGCAGACCTGGTTCTGGTCCAAGGGGCAGGGCGGCATGCTGCAGTTGAACGGGAAACAGTACCCCGAGTGCACACCGGTGAAGCAGGAGGTCAGGGGCATGAATGCTGCGATGCTGCAGGGCGCCGAGTGGCGCGTGGTCGACGCCGGGCCTCGACCGGCAACGCTGAACTTTGCGCCCGACGGCCGCATCACCGGCGTTGCCGGCTGCAACCGCTACTTCGGCCAGTACACGCAAAACGGCGACGCGCTGACCTTCTCGCAGGTCGCGGCGACGCGAATGGGGTGCGATGCCGCGGTGATGAAGCAGGAAGCGGCCTTCCTGAAAACGCTGAATCAGGTGCAGCGCTTTTCGATCGCCGCCGACGGCACGCTGACGCTACACGCGGGTGGCGCGGCGGCCATCGTGGCGCGTCGTTGAGCGCACACGTTCGCTGTGCTGGCGGCCTACGCGTCTTCGGCGCAGGCTATCCCGTTACCAGCAAGTGCGTGCATCAAGCTGCAACCGCAGTCGGTGACGGGGTGTACTGCGCCGTCCTGCCGGAACGGTAGCGACAGCCGTCCGGCGCGGGAGTGCGTTGGCGACGGAGCCGCTGCGGCAATGCCGCTGCCGTTGCGCACTCCCGCTGCGGCATCGCGTTGTGCAGCGCGCAATCTGCTACCATAACCGCCCCTTCAACTGCGCTGCCGCTCCGGCTGGCTGGTGGCGGTTCGGGCTGGCTTTTTTCAAGATTTCCCTTTTGTGAAGAAAGGGTTGCGTTTAAGTTTCATACTTTGGATGCACTGCAGAGCGATATGGATCAAATCGTAAAATCCGATACTCCGGCCGACAGCGAAGCCACATTGCGCCTGGTCACGGGCGCGGTACTCAAGTTGTGGGATGTCGTCGACGATCTGTCGAAGTTGCGTCCGCAACATACGCCGCATTATCACGTGACGATCTTCGGCTCGGCCCGGATCGAAGAAGCCACGCCCGCCTACGAGGCGGTGAAGCAGCTGGCAGCCGAACTGGCCGCAATGGGTTGCCGCATCGTCACCGGTGGCGGTCCGGGCCTGATGCAGGCCGCCAACGAAGGCGCCCGCGAAGGCGCGCCGGACAAGCCCGAAGCATCGGTCGGCATCCGCATCGATCTCGACTTCGAACAGCACGTCAACGATTTCGTCGGTCGGGTGTTCGAGCACAAGACCTTCTTCTCGCGTCTGCACCACTTCATCCTGCGCTCGAACGCGTTCATCGTCACGCCAGGCGGCGTCGGCACGCTGCTGGAGCTGGCGATGGTCTGGCAGCTGCTGCAGGTCCGCAAGCTGTACGGTACGCCGCTGATCCTCGTCGGCGATATGTGGCACGAGCTGGTCGACTGGGCCAAGCGCTACATGGTCGACAACGGCGCCGGTCTCGCCAGCGGTGTGGACATGCAGATTCCGGTCGTGGTCGACACGATCGAAGACGCGGTCCACCTGATGCGCGAACACCATGCCAAGTGGCTGGCCGAAGGTCAGCCGAACGGTGCCGCCTCCGAATGAAATGCCGGATGATGGTGCTGGCGCTGTTGCTGGCCGGCCCGGCTTGGGCGACCAGCGGCGATGCCTGGAAGGCGACCGCCGGCGTCGCCCGCGACGCCTGCGCATCGGCCGCGCGCGCGGCCGGCTACAAGCAGCTGAAGTTTCCCAGCCCGTATCAGGCCAGCAGCGGCGGCGTGACCTGGTTTCTCAACGGCCTGAAGAAGGGGGCACCGGAACGCCAGCTGCTGTACTGCCGCTACGATGGCATGCGCGGTCGGGTCGAGGCGCTGCTCGCCTACGTGGCCGACTACACGCCGGACTGATGCGGCAGCAGCCGGCAACAAAAAAGCCCGTCCAACGACGGGCTTTTTTGTTGCCGGATCACGCTCCCGGCTGCAGCGGCAGCGGTCAACCCGGCTGGTAAATCACCAGCCGGGTGCCCGGCGACAGTTTCTGCGGGTTCCAGCGTTTCAGGTCTTCGGCATCGACGCGATGCTTGCGGGCGATCGACGCCAGCGTGTCACCACTCTTGACCACGTACTCGCGCTGGATCGGCGCTTTTTTGCCGGTTGCAGTGCGGGTGACGCTGGCGACCTTGAGCGTGGTGCCAAGACGGACGTCGTCGCCGTCGAGCTTGTTCAGCTTGCGCAGGTCGGCGACATTCATGCCGTAGCGGCTGGCGATGTTGTACAGCGTGTCGCCACGGGTGACGCGATGCTTGATGACGGCCAGCGGCGCATCGCTGGCGCCGGTGTCGACCGGCTCGGCAGCACGGTTCTCGTGCAGCGCGACCAGGGTCTGGCGGTCGGAGACGTCGAGACCCGGCAGGTTCGGCACCAGAATGGTCTGGCCGCGGGCGATGCCATCGTTGCCGATGTCGTTGATGTCCTTGAGCTCGCTGACGTTGATGCCGAACTGGCCGGCGAGCTGTGCGAACGATTCGCCACGCTTGGTCACGTAGGGCTGCCAGTTCAGCAGCGGCTTGTCGTAGTTGGCGAGGTTGCGCTGGAAGGCGGCGACCTTGTCGGCCGGAATCACCAGCTTGCGGTCGTCCTTGTAGGCGATCACCGGGCGGATGAAGCCCGGGTTGAGCCGGAGCAGCTCCTGCACCGGGGTTTCCGACAGCTCGGCCGCCACCTGCACATCCATGTGGCGACCGGTGGTGATCGCGGCGAAGTAGGGCTTGTTCGGCACGCTGGCGAGCGTGACGCCGTAGGCCGACGGATTGGCGATGATGTTGCGCACCGCCATCAGCTTGGGCACGTAGTTGCGCGTCTCGTTCGGCATGCGCAAATCGCTGTAGGTCGTTCCGAGCCCGGCAGCAGTGTTCTTGGTCTGGGCGCGTGCGACGGCATTTTCACCCCAGTTGTACGAGGCCAGCGCCAGTTGCCAGTCGTTGAACTGGCCGTGCAGCGTGTCGAGATAGTCGAGCGCGGCATCGGTTGCGGCGATCACGTCGCGGCGGCCGTCGTACCACCAGGTGCGTTCGAGGCCGTAACGCTTGCCGGTCGCCGGAATGAACTGCCACATGCCGGCGGCCTTGGCAGACGACTCGGCCTTGGGGTTGTACGCCGATTCGATCATCGGCAGCAGCGCCAGCTCCATCGGCATGCCGCGGCGTTCGACTTCGTCGACGACGAAATACAGGTAGCGGCCACCACGTTCGATGATGCGGTTCAGGTACTCCGGACGGCTGGCGTAATAGTTTTCCCATTTCTCGACCAGCGGATCGTCGAGTTCGGGCATGGCGAAGCCGGCGCGGACACGGCCCCACAAGTCGTCGTACGACTGGACACGGGCCACTTCGCCGAACAGCGTGTCGACGGTACGGCTGGTGTCGTCGGTAATGCGGAATTGGGGGTTGTTGAGCTGGCCGTCGGCATTCAGGCCCGCTTGCTGGGGCGCTGCGAACGCGCTGGCGAAACTCAGGCCGGCGAGCAGCCCGGCCAGGGAAAGGAAACGCATGATGCACGCTCATTTTTTAATCAGTTGCAGGATGGTGCCGACCCCCGACACCGCTGTCAACGCAAGCGTTTGATCCGGCGCCGGATGGTCAGAACCGATCTTTCCAGCGACGGATTGCGGCCAGCACCTCGACCGGGCTGTCGTCACGTGCGCCATGTTCCCTTGCGGCGGCAATGACGGCGTCCTCATGGCAACGCAGATAAGGGTTGGTGGCCCGTTCCCGCGCCATGGTGCTCGGCAGCGTCGGCAAGTCCAGACGTCGCTTGTCCTCGTCATCGATGCGGCGTTGCCGTATGTCGGCGTTGTCCGGTTCGACGGCACCGGCAAACTTCAGATTAGACAGCGTGTACTCGTGCGTACAGCACACCAGCGTTTCGTCGGGCAAACCGGCGAGCGCGTGCAGCGAGGTGTACATCTGCGCCGGCGTGCCTTCGAACAGCCGGCCGCAGCCGGCGGCAAACAGCGTGTCGCCGCAGAACAGCCAGGGTGCGGCGTGATAGGCCACATGGTCGAGCGTATGGCCGGGCACCGCGAGCACCGTGAAGTCGCGATCGAGTACGGTGACGGTTTCGCCGCCGGCCAACGGCCGGTTGACCTCGGCAACGCGTGCCGGCCCGTAGACCGGCAAGCCGGGGCGCGCGGCCGCGAGCGCAGCCAGCCCGCCGGTGTGGTCGTGGTGGTGATGGGTGACGAGCAGCGCCGCCAGTTGCAGGTCGCGGGCCCTCAGGAAATCCTCGAGCGGCGCGGCCAGTCCCGGGTCGACGGCCAGCGCGCGGCGGTGGTCGTGCAAAACCCAGATATAATTGTCGTCGAAGATCGGTAACGGGGTGAGTTCCAGCATGACGGGTCCCGTGGACTGCAGTACATCGTTCGACCATTTTGCCGCTTGGCTGGCGACACCGCTAGGGTGCGACGTCGCACGGCAGGAGCGCGGCTGGTATGCGCGCACCGCGGCCGACCTGTTCGGCTACAAGGCGGTGCAGCTCGAGCTGCCGCAGCTCGACGCGCTGGCGACGAACCGGATGTCGTGGCGGACGATCGCCGGCCGCAGCGCCGGCTGCGCGCTGCATTGCGCGCCGGAGCAGCTGCCTTTCGCGAACCAGTCGCTCGACCTGCTGGCGCTGCCGCATGTACTCGATTTCTGCGCCGATCCGCATGCGGTACTGCGCGAAGTCGAACGGGTGCTGGTACCGGAGGGCCGGCTGCTGGTAACCGGATTCAATCCGTGGAGCCTGTGGGGGCTGCGCAAGTGGCGCCATCGCGGTGACGCGCCGTGGTCCGGCCATTTCGTCGCGCTGCCGCGGCTCAAGGACTGGCTCAAGCTGCTGGGCATGGAAACGGTGCGCGGCCAGTTCCTCTGCTACGGCCTGCCTGTGCAGCACGAACGCTGGATTGCCCGCGGTCGCCTGTTCGAGCAGGCCGGCGACCGGTGGTGGCCGGCGGCGGGCGGCATTTACTGCCTCGACGTGGTCAAGCGCGTGCGCGGCATGCGGGTGATCGGCCCGGCGTGGCGGGGCAAGGTGGTCGTGCCCAAGGCCAAGCCGGCCGCGGCGATCGACCAGGTTGCGCTGATCGAACGGCTGCGCCAGCAGGCCGGCAAGGACCGCTGCAAATGAGCGCTGCAGGACTTACTGCGGCGACGGATCGCAGCGGCGCGAGGTGTCGACCAGATCGCGCAGCAGCTTCTGGCCTTCATCGCGACTCTTGAGCGGAATCTTCACGTCGTGACCGCTGCCGAGGTTGCCGCCACCGAAAACCAGGTGCGCTTCGGTGTCGGAAAGCTCGACATACTGCACGACAGTCAGGTTGACCCAGCGCTCGCTCTTGTCGTTGCCGGGCAGCCTGTACGGACAGAACGTCGCGGCCTCGGCCGTGGCGACACACAAAAGGAACAGGAGGGCGCGCATGCCGGGCCTTCGAAAGATATGACGACAGTTACGATTTATACCGACGGCGCCTGCAAAGGCAACCCCGGCCCCGGCGGCTGGGGCGCCTTGCTGCAGTACGGCGAGCAGGAGAAGGAGCTCTTCGGCGGCGAGCGCGAGACGACCAACAACCGCATGGAGCTGACCGCGGTGATCGAGGCGCTGGCCATTCTCAAGCGTCCGTGCGCCATCGCGCTGTGGACCGACTCCCAGTACGTGAAGAACGGCATCGAGAGCTGGATCCACAACTGGAAGAAGAACGGCTGGAAGACGGCCGACAAGAAGCCGGTGAAGAACGCCGACCTGTGGCAGCAGCTCGACCTTCAGGTTGCCCGCCATGCGGTCAGCTGGCACTGGGTCAAGGGGCACGCCGGCCACGAGTTCAACGAACGTGCCGACCAGCTTGCCAACCGCGGTGTCGACGTCGCGATGGGGAGAGCCTGATGCGGCAGATCATTCTCGATACCGAAACCACCGGTCTGCGCGTCGAGGACGGCAACCGCATCCTCGAAATCGCCGCGGTCGAAATGGTCGACCGCAAGCTGTCGCCGGCCGACCGCCACCTGCACCGCTACATCAACCCGGGGCGCGATTCGGAAGAGGGCGCGCTGAACGTCCACGGCCTGACGACCGAGTTCCTTGCCGACAAGCCCAAGTTTGCCGACATTGCCGACGAGTTCCTGCGTTTCGTCGAAGGCGCCGAGCTGATCATCCACAATGCGCCGTTCGACGTCGGCTACCTGAACATGGAGCTCGGCAAGCTCGGCCGCGGTCCGATCACCGACTACGTGTCGGGCGTGATCGACACGCTGAAGATGGCCAAGGACACGTTCCCGGGCAAGCGCAACAGTCTCGACGCCCTGTGCGACCGCTTCGAGATCGACCGCAGCGGCCGGACGCTGCACGGCGCGCTGATCGACTGCGAACTGCTGTCCGAGGTCTACCTGGCGCTGACGCGCGGTCAGGACAGCCTGCTGATCGATTTTGCCACCGGTGATGCCGCTGCCGACGCCGCCTCCTTCAGCCAGGGCCGGCCGCGCAAGCCGTTGATCCGGGCCACCGTGCCCGCGGACGATCTGGCACAACACGAGGAATACCTCGACGTGCTCGACAAGTCGGTCAAGGGCACCTGCCTGTGGCGCGAGCTGACCAATCCGCCGGCCGAAGCGCAATGATGAGTGCGATCGCGCTGGTTCCCGCCGCCGGCAGCGGCAGCCGCATGGCGAGCGACACGCCCAAACAGTACCTTGATCTGCTCGGCAAGCCGCTGATCTGGCACACGCTCGACGCGCTGCATCAGGTTGCGGCACTGGAGCGGATCTTCGTCGTGATCTCGCCGGATGACGAGTGGTGGGATGCCTATGAGTGGGACGACTTCGGACGGCTGGTCGTGATGCGTTGCGGCGGTGACTCCCGCGCCGAATCGGTACTCAACGGCCTGCAGGCGCTGTCGCTGTTCACGCCGTCGGACACCTGGGTGCTGGTGCACGATGCGGCGCGGCCGTGCGTCGATCCGGCCCAGGTCGACGGCATGATCGCGACGCTGGCCGACGACCCGGTCGGCGGCATTCTCGCCGTGCCGGTGGCCGATACGCTCAAGCGTGCCGGCAACGATGCGCGGATCGTGGAAACCGCACCGCGCGCCGGGCTGTGGCAGGCGCAGACACCACAGATGTTCCGGCTGGCGATGCTGGCCGGCGCGCTGGAAACCGGCATGGGCCCGGACATCACCGACGAAGCGAGTGCGCTGGAAAAGCAGGGCGCGCAACCGCAGCTGCTGATGGGCAGCCCGTGGAATCTCAAGGTGACCTATCCGCACGATCTGCAGCTCGCCAGCCTGATTCTGGCGGCGAGAGGGGAATGAAATGGCCGAAAGCCTGAACGTCGCCGCCGGCGACAAGGCGGCGCGGTATGCGACGCTGCAACCGCAACTGGTGGCGCTGCTGGCCGGCGAGCCGAACCCGACCGCGAGGCTGGCCAATGCCGCTGCCGCGCTGAGGCAGACCTTCGACTGGCTGTGGGTCGGCTTCTATCTGGTCGACGGCAACGAGCTG
Organism: Jeongeupia chitinilytica; assembly: GCF_014652315.1. Classification (GTDB taxonomy): domain Bacteria; phylum Pseudomonadota; class Gammaproteobacteria; order Burkholderiales; family Chitinibacteraceae; genus Jeongeupia; species Jeongeupia chitinilytica. The sequence goes on from NZ_BMYO01000007.1 coordinate 114,445, forward strand.
GTGCTCGGGCCGTTCCAGGGACCGGTAGCCTGCTTCCGGATCGCGAAGGGGCGTGGCGTGTGCGGCGCAGCTTGGGCGCGCGCCGAGACGCTGGTCGTGCCCGATGTCGACGCGTTTCCGGGCCATATCGCCTGCTCGTCGGCGTCGCGTTCGGAAATCGTCGTACCGCTGCGCGACAGCGATGGCGACGTGATCGGCGTGCTCGATGTCGACAGCGAGCGCCTGAACGAATTCGACGACATCGACGCGCGCGCGCTGGAAGCGATCGCCGCGCTGGTCGTCCATGGAGAGGCAGCATGAGAATCGGACAGGGTTGGGACGTACATCGTTTGGTCGAAGGCCGGCCGCTGATCCTCGGCGGTGTGACGATCCCGTTCGAGAAAGGCCTCTTGGGCCATTCGGACGCCGATGCGCTGCTGCACGCGATCACCGATGCCGTGCTTGGTGCTGCCGGACTCGGCGACATAGGCCGGCACTTCCCCGATACCGCCGCCGAGTTCAAGGGCGCCGACAGCCGCGTGCTGCTGCGCGAGGCGGTACGGCGCGTGGCCGAGGCCGGCTGGCGTGTCGGCAATGTCGATGCCAGCATCCTGATCCAGCAGCCGAAAATGGCGCCGCACATTCCGCAGATGGTCGCCAACATTGCCGCCGATCTGGGCATCGAGGTCACCGACGTCAACGTCAAGGCCAAGACCTACGAGAAGCTCGGCCCGGTCGGCGCATCCGAAGCGGTCGAGGCGCAGGCGGTGTGCCTGCTCGAGCGCCGCTCGACCGTCTCGGGTCCCTGGGGCCGCTGAGGCCATCATGCGCGCACCGCTGCTCCTTGCCGCGGTTTTCGTCGCCGGCGTCGCGATGGCCGACGTTGTCGACACCGTGCCGTTGCGGCACAAACCGGCGGCCGAGATCGTTCCGGCGCTGCAGCAGGCGTTTCCGGACGCGGGGATTCAGGGCTTCTACGACCAGCTGATCGTCCGCGCGCCCGATGCCGCGACGCTGGCGGCGATTGCCGCGCTGGTCGACAAGCTCGATACGCCGACGCGGCGGCTGACGGTGACCGTCGAGCAGCGCGAATCGGGGACCGAAGCCGGTGTCGATGCGGATGCGGCGGTCGTCATCTCCAGTCGCGGCAGCGCTGCCGCGGTCCGGCTGGGAGCCACCCAGTCGGGCGGGACGCGCAGCGCGGTGCAGAAGGTCACGACGATGGACGGCGGCCGGGCGATGATCTCGCTCGGCGAATCACGCTTCATGCCGGTGCTGTCGTGGTCGTACCGGCCCGGCTACCGGATCGCGACCTACGGTGGCCAGTGGCAGGACGCCGGCAGCGGTTTCTGGGTTGCGCCGGCGTTGCAGGGCGGGGAGGTCCGGTTGCGGCTGTATCCGCAAAGCAGCCGCTTCAATGCCGACGGCAGCATTGCCTATCGCGGCGTCTACAGCGAAGTTGCCGGCGCGCTCGGCGAATGGCTGCCGGTCGGCGAAACGACCCGGCAGGCCAGTACTTCGGGCATCGGCGCGTCGGCGAACGCGACCACCCGTTATACGGTCTGGGTACGCGTCGACGCGACGCCGTGACTCAGGTGGTGGTCCCCGGAAACGGCCGGTCGTCGAGGGTGAACATCGAAAGGCCGTCTTCGGCGATCCGCAGGTAGCCGCCTTCGCCGTTGTGCCAGTCCGGCAGCACCCAGCGCGTGCCCGCGGTTTCAGCATGCCGCGCCGGCCGGTGGGTGTGGCCGTGGATCAGTGTGGCGACGCCGGCCTTGCGCATCACTGCCGCAACGGCCGCCGGATTGACGTCCATGATGGACTCGGCCTTGCGCCGGTTCATCGCGGTCGACTTTTCCCGCAGCTTGGCCGCTTCGCGGTTGCGCCAGCGATAGGGCAGCCGGCGCCACAGCCATTGCACCAGCGGATTGCGGACGACGCGGCGGAAACGCTGGTAATCGACGTCGTCGGTGCAGTAGGCATCACCGTGCGCGAGCAGCAGCGGCGCGCCGAACGGCGAAATCAGTTTCGGATCGGTGATCAGCACCAGCCCGGCCTCGCGCGCAAAGCGTCCGCCGCAAAGGAAGTCGCGGTTGCCGGCCATGAAGTACACCGGGATGCCGCTGGCGGTGAGTGCGCGCAACTCGGCGGTGCGCGCGGCGTAGAACGGCTCGTCGAGCTGGTCGTCGCCGATCCAGACTTCGAACAGGTCGCCAAGAATGTACAGCGCCCGGGCATGACGGGCCCGGTCGGCGAGAAAGCGGCCAAAGACGTCGACCGTCGCGGGATCGGCGGGCGAGAGGTGCAGGTCGGAAATCAGCAGGACGGAATCAGGCATCGGTTTCGTTGCAAGTGGTGGGGGGCGCCGCTGCGGTGACGACGCGGTTCCGGCCGGTGGCCTTGGCATGGTACAGCGCCGCATCGGCGGCGGCGGTCAGTCCGGCCAGATCGCCGCCGTCGGCCGGAAAGACGGCAATGCCGGCCGAGAAGGTCAGCGTGCGCCGCTGGGTGCCGATCGGCTCGCGCGCAAAGGCCTGCCGCAGCGCATCGACGCGTTCCGCAGCCTGTGCGGCGTTGCAGCCCGACAGCAGCAGCAGCCACTCCTCTCCACCGTAGCGGAAACAGTAATCGTCGGCACGGCCGTGCGACTGCCAGCCGCGGGCGAAAGCGACCAGCGCCGCGTCACCGGCGGCATGGCCGTCGCTGTCGTTCAGGCGCTTGAAATGGTCGAAGTCGATCAGCGCCAGTGCCAGCGGCTGGCCGGTGCGGGCGGCATGCGAGAGTTCGCGCGGCGCGATTTCCGCCAGGAAGCGCCGGTTGTAGCTGCCGGTCAGCGGGTCGCGGATCGCGGCTTCGTGCAGTTGCTCCTGCAACTGCTGATTGGCCTCGAGCTGGGCCTCCAGCACGATCATCGCGCTCGACAGCGTTTGCTCGGTACGGATCCGGTGGCTGACATCGCGCAGCAGCACCAGTTCGCCGGCCGAGCGCGCCGGCGTGCCGAGCGGCTGACGGCTGATTTCGAACGCATGGTCATCGTGGTGCAGCACGTCCCGTTCGTGCATTGCCAGCCCTTCGGCGAGCCAGTGCCAGTCGTCCAGCGGCCGGCCGACCGGTTCGTCGCCGAGCCAGCGCCGTGCGGCGGGGTTGGCCTCGACGATGCGCCGGCGCCGGTCGAGCACCAGCACCGGATCGGGCAGTGCGTCGAGCAGCAGCGTGCGTGCAACCGGGATCAGGTCGAACAGCTGGCCGTGGCGGATCAGCCAGGCAAAGATCAGGCAGGTGAAGGTCAGTGCGAACGGTGTCGGATCGAAGTCGAACAGCGTCCACGTCTGGGTGATGTAGCCGACGTTGGCGATCCACGGCGGCAGCGAGGCCAGCACGAAGCCGAGGTACTGCTTGCGGTAGACGCGGGCGCAGCGGCTCAGGCTCAGCAGCATCAGCGTCAGGGCGCCAAGCATCAGCAGGTAAAGGTAGAGCGCGCCGAAGTAGAACACCGGGCCGGCGAAATAGTGCAGCTGGCTGTCGACGCCGGCGCGGATCGGCATGTAGCTGCGGTACAGGCCGTGGTGCAGGCTGTCGGTCACCGCCAGCACGCCGATCAGCAGGGGCATGCTCCATGCCAGCGCATGGCCGCGCCAGCCCAGCGGTGCGCCGTGGCCGTACAGGTAGCGCAGCGCGAACAGCAGCCAGAACGTCGGGCCGAGCACGATCGCGGGCCAGGTCCAGCGGGCGAGGTCGGCCTTGAGTTCCGGCCAGGTCGTGGCGTACTCGAGGGCCGCCATGCCGCACCACCATGCCAGTGTCAGCTGCATGCCGACAAAGGCCGCGCGGCCGGCAAAGGCCGGACGCAGCGAAATCCACAGTGCGAGCAGCAGCATCAGCATGCTGCCGGACAGGAGCATGAAGCTGGGGGCTTGCCAGAGCCAGGCGGAGGACATTGCGGTCGGCCAGATGCAACAACGCCGCCCGGAAGGGGCGGCGCAGTCGGGGACGGTGGCGCTTAGCCGAGCACTTCGGCCTTGACGATCAGCACGTCTTCCTTCGGTACATCCTGGTGGAAGCCACTGTTGCCGGTCTTCACGCCCTTGATCGCGTCGACGACGTCCTTGCCCTCGACGACCTTGCCGAACACGGCGTAGCCGTAGCCTTGCGGCGTCGGCGCACGGAAGTTCAGGAAGTCGTTGTTGGCCACGTTGATGAAGAACTGTGCCGAAGCCGAATGCGGTTCCGGCGTACGCGCCATCGCCACGGTGTAGGCGTCGTTCTTCAGGCCGTTGTCGGCTTCGTTCTTGATGTTGTCACGGGTGTCCTTCTGCTTCATGCCCGGGGCGAAGCCGCCGCCCTGGATCATGAAACCGTCGATCACGCGGTGGAACACGGTGTTGTCATAGTGACCGTCCTTCACGTACTGGACGAAGTTGGCCACGGTGACCGGCGCCTTGGCCTCGTCGAGTTCGAGAACGATGTCGCCTGCGCTGGTGCTGAGTTTTACCTGGGTCATGATTGATCCTCTGTCGATTGATTCTGGAAGCTGAGTCTAGCTTTGTTTGGCAGCGGCGCCGGCCGGCAGTTCGCGTGCCGATTCGACCACGACGGCATCGACCGGCGTATCGCCCGGCAGCGTCTTGACCGCGCCGATCTTGTCGACGACGTCCATGCCGGCGACGACCTTGCCGAAGACGGCATAACCGGCACCGTCACGGCCCGGCCAGTTCAGGAAGTCGTTGTTCTTCAAGTTGACGTAGAACTGGCTCGATGCCGAGTTCGGATCGCTGGTCCGGGCCATTGCCAGGGTGCCGCGGTCGTTCTTCAGGCCGGCCTTGAACGCCGCCTGGGCTTCGTTCTTCACCGGCGCACGCGTCGGCTTCTGGTTGCCCTTGACGTCGAAACCGCCGCCCTGGACGACGAAGTCGGCGACGACGCGGTGGAAGACCGTGCCGTCGTAGTGCTTGTCCTTCACGTACTGAAGGAAGTTGGCCACGGTGGCCGGTGCCTTGTCCGGATACAGCTCGAGCACGATCTTGCCCTTGTTAGTCACGAGCTCGACTTGCGGGTTGGCGGCAAAGGCGGACATCGCGGCAAGGCTCAGCGCCGCGGCGGCGAAGATTTTTTTCATCGTGTTCTGATCCGTATCGGGTGCGGTGAAAATCCGCCGAATCATAGCACGCGGATAAATAGTAAAATCGGCGCCAAGGAGACGCCCATGTTCAAACTGCCCGCCCTGCCCAGACTGCCCGGTATCGACGCCGTGGTCACCGAGTTCGATACCGTGCTGCGCACGCTCGCCGCGCCGGCCAGCAGCGGCCGGGCGCATCCGGACGCGCACATCGACGAAGCCGAACTCGACGAGGCGGAAAAGCGCCACGCGGCCGGGCTGATGCGCGTCAACCACAGCGGCGAGATCTGTGCCCAGGCGCTCTACCAGGGGCAGGCGCTGACCGCGCGTGACCCGGCCAACCGCGAGGCGCTGCGCCACGCGGCCCAGGAAGAGGTTGAGCATCTGGCGTGGACCGAGCGCCGGATTGACGCGCTCGGCAGCCACCGCAGCGTGCTCAATCCCTTGTGGTATGCCGGCAGCCTCGCGATCGGCGTTACCGCCGGTCTGGTCGGCGACCGGTGGAACCTCGGTTTTCTGGCCGAGACCGAGCGCCAGGTCGGTGCGCACCTGCAGTCGCATCTCGGCACGCTGCCGCCGCAGGATGCCAAGAGCCGCGCGGTGGTCGAACAGATGTACCACGACGAAATGGGCCATGCCGAACTGGCGCTGGAACTCGGTGCGGCCGAGCTGCCGTTGCCGCTGAAGGCGGTGATGGGGCTGACGTCGAAGCTGATGACCTCGCTGAGCTACCGGTTCTGAACCGCAGCGGATCGGGTTGTCGTTAGCACAGGGACTAGTTCGAAAGAACTAGGGCCGACGCAACTTTTGATCTGGATCAGCGGGAGCGTCCGTTGGTCACGCAGGGCGGAACTTGTACCAAAACTACATGGTGGCGCGGGCGTATAACTACACGTCATGTCATTTCACTACAGGTGCGCTCCATGTCCGCCCACGAGACTTCGTCCACGACGCTCCGCAGCCCGGCGGAAATCGTCGGCTATATCGCGCATGCCGGCGCCGAAAAGGCCAAGCTGAATCCGGGGCGGCTGTTCTGCATTGCCGTGCTGGGCGGCATGTTCATCGGCATCGGTACCATTCTGGCGGTCATCGTGGCCGGCGGCTGTACCGGACTGGCGGCCAGCAACCCGGGGCTGGTCAAGTTCATCTTCGGCGCGCTGTTTCCCCTGGGCTTCATCGCCGTCACGCTGACCGGGGCAGACCTGTTTACCTCGAATTGCGCATTGGGTACGTCGGCCGCCTTGCGCGGCGAGCTGGGCGTCGGCGAAATGCTGCGCTTCTGGGGGGTGTCCTATCTGGGCAACTTTGTCGGTGCCGTCGGTGCGGCTTATTTCCTCGGCTACCTGACGCACCTGATTACCCCGGGTGATCCGGCCACGCAGTATCTGGTCGGTATCGCTGCCGGGAAAACCTCGCATCCCTTCCTGATGACCTTCATGAAGGGTGTACTCGCCAACGTGCTGGTGTGCGTGGCGACGATGCAGGGCTATTCGGCCAAGGACACCTTCGGCCGGGTGCTGGGGATCTGGTTCCCGGTGATGGCCTTCGTCACCCTCGGCATGGAACACAGCATCGCCAACATGTTCATCATTCCGGGCGCCATGCTTGGCGGGCTGGACATCGGCTGGGGACAGTTCATCGTCTCCAACCTGATTCCGGCGACGCTGGGCAACATCGTCGGTGGTGCGCTGGTGATCGGCCTGCCGTACACGCTGGTCTACAGCGAGCAGAACGCGCCGCGTTTCGGTCGCCGCCGTCAGCGCGACACGGATTTCGGCCAAGGCGGCGTTGCCGACACGGTCGAGTGAGCAGGTCTCCGCCACATGCAAAAAGCCGCCCTCGGGCGGCTTTTTCGCTGGTGTCGCCCGCGATCAGTCGGCTTCGACGATCTCGAAATCGTGGGTGATCTCGGCCATCTTGCCGAGCATGATCGACGCCGAGCAGTACTTTTCGGCGGAAAGCTTGATGGCGCGTTCGACCTGCTCGGTCTTGAGCGCACGGCCGGTCACGATGAAGTGCAGGTGGATCCTGGTGAACACTTTCGGATCGACCTCCGCGCGTTCGGCATCGACCTCGACCACGCAGTCGCGCACGTCGGCACGGCCCTTCTTGAGAATGTGGATCACGTCGTAGGTCGAGCAGCCCGTCATGCCCATCAGCAGCATTTCCATCGGCCGGGGGCCGAGGTTGCGTCCGCCGCCCTCCGGCGGGCCGTCCATCAGTACCGCGTGGCCCGACTCCGATTGCGCCAGAAAGCTCACTGCTTCCACCCATTTCAGACGTACTTTCATGACTTCGCTTCCCTCCTGGATACGGCCGTTTCGATCAGGGCAGGATTGTAGAGAGAAGCTTGATTCGGCGCAGCTTTTAAGGGTTTTACCTGACCACCTGAATGTCATTTTTACCCTTTTGGCATCTTGTTTGCCATGGGGGCGCATGCAAGAATGGGTCTCGGCGTCGGGCTTGCCCGGCGTTGTCTCCTCCATCCTCCTTCTTTGGTGGAATTTACGCGCAATCCTCACGGATTGCGTTTTTTTTGGCAGATTGGGCTCGGCAGGTTTGACACGTTCTTTCTTGAGGAGATAAAATCTGCGACTTTCTCGAAATCGTAACGTGGACTAAGCAGTCATGAAAACCTTCTCTGCCAAGCCGCACGAGGTGAAGCGCGAGTGGCTCGTTGTTGATGCCACTGACAAAGTGCTGGGTCGCCTTGCGGCTGAAATTGCCAAGCGCCTGCGTGGCAAACACAAAGCCGAATACACCCCGCACGTCGATTGCGGCGACTACATCGTTGTGGTGAACGCAGACAAGCTGCGCGTGACCGGCGACAAGGCCCAATCGAAGATCTATTACCGTCACACCGGTCATCCGGGCGGCATTTACGAACGTACCTTCACCGAGATGCAAGACAAGTTCCCGGGTCGCGTGCTGGAAAAAGCCGTCAAGGGCATGCTGCCGAAGGGCCCGCTGGGCTACGCCATGCTCAAGAAGATGAAGGTTTATGCCGGTAACGAGCATCCGCATACCGCGCAACAGCCTAAAGCGCTTGAAGTCTGAGCCCTGACAAAGGAATAGCAAAATGGTAGGTAAGTACAACTACGGTACCGGTCGCCGCAAGAGCGCCGTTGCCCGCGTGTTCCTGGCCAAGGGCTCGGGCAACATCGTCGTCAACGGCAAGCCGGTTGACCAATACTTCAGCCGCGAAACCAGCCGCATGATCGTGCGTCAGCCGCTGGCCCTCACCGAAAACCTCGAAGCGTTCGACATCCTCGTCAACGTGAACGGTGGCGGTGAAACCGGTCAGGCCGGTGCGGTTCGCCACGGCGTGACCCGTGCGCTGATCGACTACAACGCAGAACTCAAGGGTGCACTCAAGGCTGCCGGCCTCGTTACCCGCGATGCGCGTGAAGTCGAACGTAAGAAGGTCGGCTTCCACAAAGCCCGCCGCCGCAAGCAATTCTCGAAGCGTTAATCGGAATTGTCTGCACCAGCAAAGCCGCCCTCGGGCGGCTTTGTCGTTTCCGGCGTCTGCACCGGACAAGCGCCGCCCATCCGGGCGGCTTTTGTTTTATGATCGCAGCGATTGCTTACAAGGAGTTCGAGATGGTCAAGGTCGGGATTGTCGGCGGCACGGGCTACACCGGGGTCGAGTTGCTGCGTCTGCTTGCGGGTCACGGCGGTGCGCGCATCGAAGCGGTGACGTCGCGCAAGGAGGCCGGCATGAAGGTCGCCGAAATGTTCCCGAGCCTGCGCGGCCGCGTCGACGTGGCGTTCTCGACGCCGGAGGAAGCCAACCTCAAGGGCTGTGACGTGGTGTTCTTCGCCACGCCGCACGGTGTGGCCATGGCGCAGGCGCGCGAGCTGCTCGACGCCGGCGTCAAGGTCATCGACCTCGCCGCCGATTTCCGCCTCAAGGATCCGGCCGAGTTCCAGAAGTGGTACGCGATGGAGCACAGCTGTACCGACCTGCTTGACGAGGCGGTATACGGTCTGGCCGAAGTCAATCGTGACGCCATCAGGGCGGCACGGCTGATCGGCATGGCCGGCTGCTACCCGACGTCGGTGCAGCTCGGCCTGCTGCCGCTGCTCGAAAACGGCCAGCAACTGATCGAAACCGATACCCTGATCGCCGACTGCAAGTCGGGCGTGTCGGGCGCGGGCCGCAAGGCCGAGGTCGGCACCCTGTTCGCCGAAGCCGGCGACAACTTCAAGGCCTACGGCGTCAAGGGGCATCGTCACTCGCCCGAAATCAACCAGGGCCTGAGCGCGATCCACGGTGCGCCGGTCACGCTGACCTTCGTGCCGCATCTGACGCCGATGATCCGCGGCATCCACTCGACGATCTACGCACGCATCAGGCCCGAAGGCCGAGGCACCGATTTCCAGAAGCTGTTCGAAGACCGCTTTGCCGGCGAGGCATTCGTCGACGTGATGCCGGCCGGCAGCTGCCCGGAGACGCGCTCGGTGCGCGGCTCGAACATTGCGCGCATCGCGGTGCACCGCCCCGGCAATGGCGACCTGCTGGTGATCCTCGTGGTCGAGGACAACCTCGTCAAGGGTGCATCGGGCCAGGCAGTGCAGGTGATGAACCTGATGTTCGGCCTGCCGGAAACGCAAGGCCTCGACGTCGTTCCGCTGCTGCCGTAAACGTGCCGCTCAAGCGCCTGTACCGCCTGCAGCGCGCCCGGCTGACGGCGACGCCGCTGACCCTGCGGCCCGCGCTGGGCTGGCGGGGTCGCGTCTTGCGGGCTGCGTTCTGGCTGGGCGTGCTGGCGGCGACATTCGCAGCCGGCAGTTGGCAGGGGGAACAGCGTGGCCGTACCCAGGCACAGCAGCAGGCGGCCAGGCAACTGGCCGCGCTTGAAGCCGGGCAAACCCAGCGCATCGCGCTGGCCGCAACCGCCTCTGGTGTCCAGCAACAACTTGAAGTGAGCGAGGCGGCCCGCAAGGCGCTGGCTGCCGAACTGGCTGGCGTGGAGCAACAGCTTGCGGCGCAGCAACAGCGGCTGGCGTTCTTCGATACCCTGCTGACCCGCAACGACCGCAATCGTCCGGCCGAACTGGTTCGCTGCGATTTCGAGCCGCAGGGCGACGGCCGCTGGCGCTGGCGGGCACTGGCGACGCAGGGGGCCGGTCGTGATACCGCTTTTGCCGGCCAGCTGCTGCCCAGCGCCGTGGTACGGGAGGGCAATGCCCGGCGCCGGATCGATCTGGCCGCGGCGCCGCTGGCGTTCCGGCATTACGGCAGTACCGAAGGCGAGCTGGCGTTGCCGGCCGCCGCCAGGGTCGAGCGCATCGAGCTGCGGCTCGTCGCCGGCAAGGACAAGCAGCCGCTGGCGAGCTGCAACAATCAGGAGGGGTGATGTTCAAGAAGAAAAAGGGGAGCCAGCGGATCGACAGCCTGATCGGCCACGGCACCCAGTTTGACGGCGAGTTGCGTTTCGCCGGCGGTCTCCGCGTCGACGGCATCGTCGCGGGCAATGTGGTTGCGGTCGACGCCCAGCACGGGACGCTGGTCGTGTCGGAAAAGGCCCGGATCGAAGGCGGGGTACGCGCGACCCATTTGATCCTCAACGGCGAGATCGCCGGGCCGATCGAGGTCAGCCACTACGTCGAGCTGCAGCCCAAGGCGCGAGTCCACGGCGACCTGACCTACAAGGTCCTGGAAATGCACCCCGGCGCGGTGATCGAAGGCCGGTTGATCCCGCTCGACGGCGCGAAAGTCATCACCGCGGCAGAAGTGCCGGCCGGCGCCGATTGACCCGCCGGCAGGGTCGGCGCGATAATCCTAGTTGTTTAGTCAACTATTAAATGTGGAGTATGCGATGACCACCGCAACTGCCGAAATGCCCAGCCCGTTCCTGTTCACCGACGCCGCTGCAAGCAAGGTGGCCGAACTGATCGCCGAGGAAGGAAATCCCGACCTCAAGCTGCGCGTTTTCGTGACCGGCGGCGGCTGTTCCGGCTTCCAGTACGGCTTTACCTTCGACGAAATCGTCAATGACGACGACACCGAAGTGAACAAGGGCGGCGTGACGCTGCTGGTCGATCCGATGAGCTACCAGTACCTTGTTGGCGCCGAAATCGACTATGTCGACAGCCTTGAAGGCTCGCAATTCACGATCAAGAATCCGAATGCCCAGTCGACCTGCGGCTGCGGTTCGTCGTTCTCGGTCTGATCCGGCGGTCTGGATGCAAAAGGGAAGCGCGGGCGCTTCCCTTTTTCTTTGTCGCAAACCTGAAACCGACTTGCCTTGCGGGCGCGCTTCGGCCCGATAATGGCAGTTCGATACCCAAGGGGAGCGGTGCATGTTCGAATCGGCAAATCTCGGTCACAGGATCGGCAAGGACGAGTACCGCAAGCGCGAAGCCGTACTGCGCGAGGCGCTGCTGGCGGCCCAGTTCAAGCTTGGCCGGCAGGGCGAGTTTCCGGTGGTGATCCTGCTCTCGGGTGTGCCGACCGGCGGACGTGGCGAGATGGCCAGCCTGCTCAACGAATGGATGGACCCGCGTCATATCGCGAACCACGCCTTCGGCGAGCCGACCGACGAAGAGGCCGAGCGTCCGCCGCTGTGGCGTTACTGGCGGACGCTGCCGCCGAAGGGCAAGACCGCGATCTTCTTCGGCGGCTGGTATCTCGGTCCGGTGTGGGATGCCCTGCGCAGCGGCCGCAAGGCCGATTTCCAGCGCGAGATCGAGCAGATCACCCGTTTCGAGCGCATGCTCGCTTCCGAAGGTGTGCTGCTGATGAAGTTCTGGCTGCACCTGCCCAAGGCCGACCTGAAGAAGCGCCTGAACCAGCTCGAATCCGATCCGCTCACGGCCTGGCGTGTCGGTGACGAAGACCGCTGGTTCCTGAAGAACTACGACGAGATTCTCGGCGCCTGCCAGCAGATGCTGCAGGGAACCAATCTGGCCTTTGCCCCGTGGCGTGTCGTCGAGGGGGGCGATGCAAACTACCGCTCGATCTCGGTCGGCCAGCAGCTGCTCGACGCGCTGACGGCGCGCTTCGACAAACAGTTCCAGCCCTATGGCGAGGCAGCGCCGCTGCTGCCGTCGGTGGACGGTGTCCGCCTGCTCGACAAGCTCGAACTGAAGCACGCGCTCGACAAGAAGGACTACGAAAAACGGCTGGCCGAAGCGCAGGGCCGGTTGAACCGGCTGACCCGCAAGCGCCGCTTCCGGAAGATGGGCGTGGTCGCCGTGTTCGAGGGAATGGACGCGGCAGGCAAGGGCGGCAGCATCCGGCGCATTACCGCCGCCCTCGACGTGCGCCAGTACGGCATCGTGCCGATCGCCTCGCCGACCGAGGAAGAACGCGCGCAACCGTATCTGTGGCGCTTCTGGCGTCACGTGCCGCCGCATGGCCAGGTACGGATTTTCGACCGTTCGTGGTACGGCCGGGTGCTGGTCGAACGGGTCGAAGGCTTTGCCAGCCAGTTCGACTGGATGCGTGCCTACAGCGAGATCAACGACTTCGAGGCCCAGCTCGACGCGGCCGACATCATCGTGGTCAAATTCTGGCTGGCGATCGATCCGGACGAGCAGCTGCGCCGCTTCAAGGAACGCGAAGCGATCGAATGGAAGCGCTTCAAGATCACCGACGAGGACTGGCGCAACCGCGACAAGTGGGACGACTACATCGTCGCCGCCAGCGACATGATCGACCGCACCAGTTCGGCAATTGCGCCCTGGCATCTGATCGGTGCCAACAACAAGTATCATGCCCGAGTCGAAATCCTCGAAAAACTGTGCGACGCGATCGAAGCCCGCCTTACACGCAAGGAGTGACCATGTCCCAGATCCTGAGCGCTGCCGCGCTTGACCAGCTGTTCCGCGAGGCCCGCACGTTCAGCTATTTCGACGGCCGCAACGTCGATGACGCAACGATCCGCGCGCTGTACGACCTGTTGAAGTTCGGCCCGACATCGGCCAACAGCTCGCCGGCCCGCTTCGTATTCGTGCGCTCGGCAGAGGCGAAGGCGCAGCTTGCGCCGGCCCTGTCCGAAGGCAACCGCGACAAGACGATCGCTGCGCCGCTGACGGTGATCGTTGCGCATGATCTGGCCTTCTACGACGAGCTGCCGACGCTGTTTCCGCACACCGATGCGAAGAGCTGGTTCGTCGGCAACGATGCCGCCATCCAGACGACCTGCCTGCGCAACGGCAGCCTGCAGGGCGCCTACCTGATGCTGGCTGCGCGCTCGCTCGGCCTCGACTGCGGCCCGATGTCGGGTTTCGACAACGCGGTCGTCGACGCAGCCTTCTTTGCGGGCACGAACTGGCGTTCGAACTTCCTGATCAATCTTGGCTACGGCCTGCGCGAGAAGCTGCATCCGCGCAATCCGCGCCTGCCGTTCGAGACCGCATGCCGCATCGTCTGATCGTCGCGCAATGACCGACTGGACGATCTGGCAGGCGCTGGACGACTGGCGTTCGCGCCGCCGTGAACTCGAGCCGGTGTTTGCCCAGGCCGGCATTGCGCCGGAACTGGAGTCGCAGGTCAACCGCATCCTGGTGGACCTGAAGCGCCAGCCGCCGACGCCGCCGCTGGTGTCGGGCGACCGGCAGCGTGATGAGGAGGAGCGCTCGCGTTACAACGCGGCCTTTGTCCGTCACTACGACGAAAGCCTGTTCAAGGCCGAATCGCTGGTGCGCCTGCCATGGGTGCCCGAGGCCTCGCCGATCGGCGAGGCGATCGTCGCCGAAGTCGCCCGCCTGCGGGCGACGCTGCAGTCGTCCCCGGGCGAGGCGCCCGACTTTGCCGATCTCGAGGCGCTGCTGGGGCATTACCTGCGCCTTGATCACCCGCAGCTGACGATCTCGCCCGAATTGCTGGCAGAACGGCGGCGGCAGATCGCCGACGTGGCCGGCTGGCCGCTGCTGGTGCAGCGTTCGACAGCCCAGCCCTTCAACGACGTGGTGCCGCCGATCGGCACCGAGGCGTTCCGCGAGGCGTTCTACGCGCAGCTGGACCTGTATCTGGCGACGCCATGGCTGCACTGCAAGATCGTCAGCCAGTGGTACGCGACGCTGGCGCTCGACGCCGTGCTGATGCGCAAGAAGCGCGAGGCGGGCGACGATGCCTTCGTGGCTGCGACGTTCAAGCACCGCTGGCCCAGCCTGTCGGTCCTGTTGCCACAGCTCGAAATGGCGGACCAGATCTGGTATCTGACGCTGATCATTGCCGCGATCGTGGCGCTGTTCGGCGAGTACTGGCTGGTGGCGGTACCGCTGATCCTCTGGCTCAACCTGTCGGTCGGCGCACACCGGCGCCAGCGCAAGCGGGTCGAGCAGCGCCGCGAAGAGCTGGTTGCCCGGGCGCAGATGCTCAAGAAGGTCCGCGACCGTTTCGCCGCCGGCATGTCGACGCCGGACCGGCTGGCCCACCAGTTGCGCCAGCTCGATCCGGGTGACGAGACGTTCGGCGCCTCGTTCTACGCGCTGCTGCGGCTGCAGTCGCGCGAACGCTGAGCGGTTTTCGTCGTCAGGCGACCGGTTCGCCGTCGACGAACATCAGCAGCTGGCCGCTGTCCATCCGGGTCCAGGTCTCGTTGTCGGTCAGCGGCTGGGTTGCGATCACGGCGACGCGATCGTCGGGGGTCGTCACCGAGGAAAAATCGACGCTGACGTCGGCGTCGGCAAGGTGGGCGGTCGAGAACGGCGCACGCCGGATGATGTAATGCAGGTCGGTGGAGCAGCGTGCGAACAGCACTTCGCCGTTCGAGAGCAGGAAGTTGAAGCTGCCGCGGTCGGCCAGTTCTGCGGTGAGCGATTTCAGCGCCGTGTGCAGCGCGTCGTACGTCGGCGCGACGTCAAAGCGCTTTGCCAGCGCGTCGAGCAGCCAGCAGAACGCCTGCTCGCTGTCGGTGTCGCCGACCGGCTGGAAACGGCTGCCCTGCAGCGACGGCAGACTGTCGAGATTGCCGTTGTGCGCGAAGATCCAGTACTGCCCCCACAGTTCGCGCCGGAACGGATGGGTGTTGGCCAGATTGACCGTGCCCTGTGTCGCCTTGCGGATGTGCGCGATGACGTTGCGGCTCTTGATCGGATAGGCGCGGACCAGTTCGGCGATCGGCGAGCTGATCGACGGCAGGTAGTCAAGGAAAAGCCGGCAGCCGCGCTCCTCGAAGAAGGCGATGCCCCAGCCGTCCGCGTGATGGTCGGTCAGTCCGCCGCGACGGTGAAAGCCCTCGAACGAAAACACGATATCGGTCGGCACGTTGCAGTTCATGCCCAGAAGCTGGCACATCGGCGTGCTCCGAATGGTAAGGATGATTCATTGTGCACCGGCATGCCGCCGGCTCAAAAGCAAAAATGCCCGGCAACGGCCGGGCATTTTCTCGGTGCGGCGCGGATTACTCCGACTTGTCGCCCAGTGCGCCGGCACCGATGCTGAAGCCGGCGTCGACGTGGAGGATTTCCCCGGTCATGCCCGACGCCAGCGGCGACAGCAGGAAGGCGGCGACGTTGCCGACTTCTTCCTGGGTGATGTTGCGCTTCAGCGGCGTGGCATCGGCAGCGGCCTTCAGCAGCTTGCCGAAGTTGGCGATGCCCGAGGCCGCCAGCGTCTTGATCGGGCCGGCCGAGATGCCGTTGCAGCGCACGCCCTTTTCCGGACCGACCGCTGCGGCAATGTAGCGCACGTTGGCTTCGAGCGAGGCCTTGGCCAGGCCCATCACGTTGTAGTTAGGGATCGCGCGTTCGGCGCCGAGGTAGGACAGCGTGAGCAGGCTGGCGCCATCGTTCAGCATCGGGCGGGCGGCCTTGGCCAGCGCGGCGAAGCTGTACGAGCTGATGTCGTGGGCAATGCGGAAATTCTCGCGCGTGACCGCGTCGAGGTAGTCGCCCTTGAGCGCATCGCGCGGCGCGAAGCCGATCGAGTGGACCAGACCGTCGAGGCCGTCCCACTGCTTGCCGAGGTCGGCGAACACGGCGGCAACCTGCTCGTCGCTGGCGACGTCACAGGGCAGGACGAGGTCCGAGTCGAAGTGCTTGGCGAGATCGACGACGCGCTGCTTCAGGTCTTCGGACACATAGGTGAACGCCAGCTCGGCGCCTTCGCGCTTGCACGCCTGGGCGATGCCGTAGGCAATCGAGCGGTCGGACAACAGCCCGGTAATCAGGATTTTTTTGCCGGCGAGAAAGCCCATGCGTGTAGTCCCCTTGGAGATATCGTTCTAAATAGAGTCGCGCGATTATAAACGAAACCGCCCGCGGCTGGCTGCGCGGGCGGTTCGGGCAGATTGCCGGCAATCAGTCGAGCGGGTAGGGCAGGTCGAGCCGCGACAGCACCGGACCGTCGATACTGCCGAGGTGTAGACCGTGTTCGAGCGAGGCAATCTGCGCGACCGCGAGTACTTCGTATCCGCCTTGCAGTGCCGGGGCGGCAAGCACCAGCTGGCCGGACGCCTGGCCGTTCATCTCGCTGCTGTAGACCTCGTCGCCGGCCTTTGCTTCGGCTTCGACGTGCATGCGGAACATCCGTCGTTTGAGTTTGCCGAGGTACTGCGTCCGCGCGACGATCTCCTGTCCCGGGTAGCAGCCCTTGGTGAAGCTCACCGCACCGATCAGTTCCATGTTCGCCATCTGCGCGACGAAGGCTTCCTGCGTGGCTGCGGTGATCCACGGCGCACCGGCGCGGATTTCCGTCAGGCGCCACACCGGCTCGCCGACCGGGCGTGCGCCGGCGTCGACCAGCGCCTGCCAGACGGTTTCGGCGGCATCGGCCGGAATGGCCAGTTCGAAACGATCGCCGGACAGGCCGATGACGGTCACGCTTGCACCATGCACAGAGGCTGTGGTCACGGCCTGTGCGGCCGGTGCTGCGGCACCGGTCACGGCGGCCACCGTGGCTGCCGCGGTCGGCCCGGCGACGCCCAGCAGGATGCGTTCGGCGCTGGCGTCGGCGGGCTTGGTCTTGGTGCGCAGGATGAACATGCCCAGACGTTTCTGGATCGCCGGCTGCAGTTCGGCCGCGATCTGCAGGTAGTAGTCGTCACCGTCGCGGAACACGAGGAAGCTCGCGAGCATCCGGCCCTTCGGGGTCGAGTAGCTCGAGTACTGCGCCGCGTCGGCCGGCAGCGTGCGTACGTCGCTCGACAGCTGGCCGTTGAGGAAGGCAGCGGTTTCCTCGCCGCTGAAGCGGATCAGGCCGAACTGGTTCAGTGGCGAGACGACGGTTTGCGTTGCCAGTGCGGCGAGTTCGTCGGCAGCCTGACCGAAGTCGGTAATGACGCCGGCGTCATCGCGTCGGGCGCCAAGGGATTCGAGGTGGTCGTTCCAGGGCATGAGGGACTCCGCCGGAAAAAATGAAGGAAGAATACCGGGCCAGATGGGGGCAAAGACCGGAATATCCAGTCTTTGCCTGCGCTTGAGTGTCGCCGTCGCCTGTGAGGCGAACCGCCGGCGCTTACTGTGCGACCTGCTCCGGCGCCGGCTCTTCGGCCGTCAGGTTGACGGCCTGCGGCTGGGGCCGGTTGCTGCTGGCGGTCGACAGTTCGGGCGATTTCAGCACGCCACCGGCCGTGATGCGATTGGCGACATTGATCGTGCCGCCCGACAGCCTGGCCAGAACGGCGCCGTTGAGGCGCAGGTCCGGCTGGATCGTCAACTGGCCGCGGGCATTGAACTTGCCGCCAACGAGGTCGGCATCGAGGATCTGGACCGTGTCGCCACGGACGGCAAGGCGACCGGTGAAGGTCTCGAAGCGCGTCTGGCCTCCGCGGGCATAGGTTGCCGGATGCGCCGACTTGAGTGGCGTGATCAGGTCGAAGTTGTGCAGCATGCCGTCGCTGACGCGGAACTGCGCATCGATGCCCGGGCGATCGAACAGCTTGTGGTAGTCGTCGGCCTTGTAGACGAAGGTCGATTCGCCGGCGAGCCGGCCGGAAACGTGGGTGACTTCGCTGAACACCTGGCTGAACGGTTCGGCCTGAATGCCGTTGGTGCGCAGGGTGCCGGCCAGTGTCCAGGCGTTGTCCTGCCAGCCCAGCTGGGCCCGGCCGGTGACGATGCCGCCGTACAGGTCGCCTCGGATGTCCTCGATGTCGACGCCGTCAGGACCGGCCAGCCCCTTGAGCAGCAACCGGTCGAAATGCACCGGATGGCCGAAGGGCAGCGTATAGCCGCTGGCGGTCAGGGTCACGGCGAACTGGCCGCCCTTGGGCTGGACATGGAAATCGAGGTGGCTGGCTTCGTCACCGGCCTGCAGCTCGGCCAGCTGGCCGTCGCTGGCGAAACGCAGTGTCGCGTCGATCGGGCCGATGGTGCCGTTGCCGAGCAGGATGCGCGACTGCTTGAGCTCGATCTGCGCCAGTCGCGGCTGATCGGCTTCGGGACGCAGTTTTTCCGGCAACTGCATTGCGAAGCGCGGGCTGAACTGGCCGTTCTCGACGGTGATGCCGCGGATCTCGCGACCCCAGTTCAGCAGGTTGTGGAACGAGACCGGCACGCTCAGTTTGTCGATCTTGGCGGTATTCGGGTCGCCGTTGAATACGACGTTGCGGATGACCAGCGCCGGCCGGGGTGCGTATTCGATACCACTCCCGCCGATCTGGACCGGGCCGTGCAGGCGTTTTTCCAGTGTAGCGACGAGCCGGTCGCGGTAAAGCGAGTCGGGGATCACGAGCGGAAGCACGCCGATCAGGATCAGAATTAAAGCGATAAAAATCAGGAGCTTCCGTGTATTTTGCATGATCTCGTCTGGATTTATTGTTGGAATGTGTTGACAACGGGCGAGTGCGTTCCTATTATACGCATCTCTTCGGTTCCCCGATAGCTCAGTCGGTAGAGCAACGGACTGTTAATCCGTGTGTCCCTGGTTCGAGCCCAGGTCGGGGAGCCAACCCATTACCGAAGTCCCGGTCGACAGACCGGGATTTTCTTTTCCCCGATAGCTCAGTCGGTAGAGCAACGGACTGTTAATCCGTGTGTCCCTGGTTCGAGCCCAGGTCGGGGAGCCAGATACGAAAACCCCCGGTCAGCGATGACCGGGGGTTTTTTGCGTCTGCATCGCAGGTGTGCGGTTTCGGGCGCCTTACCAGACGTAGCCGATGCCGGCACCGTAGGTCAGCTGGTCGCGCTCGCCGCGCTCGCGTACGAAGGAGCTGTCCGCTGCGTCGCCCATCAGCCGCTGCATGAAGGCGCCGGCGCCACCCCACCAGTGGCCCGAAATCTGGCCGATCACGCCGATCCAGCCGAGCACCTGCTGGTTGCCGCCGCCGGCCTGGAACGGTGCCAGACCCGAGGCCGCCGAATCGGCGTCCGTAACACCGTAGTAGGTGTTCACGTAGCTCGCGCTGGCCCAGGTGGCGCCGATGCCGCTGCCGACGAAGAAGCGCTCGGACAGCGGCACCCACAGTGTCGCGCCGACGTTCAGTCTGGCGCCGTCGTACACCTGCCCGGCATTGGTCAGCACATTGGCGTTGAAGCGCAACCGGTAGGGAATGCCCTGCAGGTTGTCGTACTCGTAGCCGATGAAGCCGCCGAACTCGACCGTGGTGTCGATGTCGTGCAGCTTGGCGATCACGTCGTCGCTGACGTTGCTGCGACCGAGCTTGAGGTTGATCGCCGGGCCCCACTGGAAGCCGGTCAGATCGCCGAAGTTGTATTGTGCGTAGGGACCGTACCACTCGAACAGCCGGCCGGATTCGGTGACGTAACGCACGCCCGGGACGACACCGATCATGTCGTCCTTGCAGCCGGAGCATTCCGGCGTTGCGCCAACGCCGATACCGATCAGGTTGGGCAGGTTCATCGATGGCAGGTCGATGGCCTGGGCCGCAGACGCGGCGAACAACGCGAGACCGGCGACGGACGCGGCAAGACGGTGCATGGGGCGATCCTTGTTGGGGGCCGAGTCAGAGGTTCGGCGTGTGCGATTGCAGGAAGGCGAGGTATTTCGGGTCTTCGTCGTCGAAAATGCTGTCGTCGCCATGACCGCGAATGCGCTGCAGCGATTCGGCGGCGAGATCGAGTGCGCCGGTTTCGAACAGACTCTGACCGAGGCGAAGGTGCACGAAGGGATTGCCCATGCCGGCCGGTGCAAACGACGCGGCGGTCAGCGTTTCGACCGCGCGGGCGAAGTCGCCGTCGGCAAACTGGGTGTCGCCGATCGCGATCAGCAGGCTGGTGCCGATTTCCCATTCTTCCTTCGGTGCGGGTACCAGCGCGTAGCCGGCCTTGTACTTGGCGATGGCGGCCTTGTAGTCACCGGCCTCGTACAGCGCGTCACCGGCGTCGGACAGCGCTTCGATCTCGTCGAACAGTTTGGCGGGAAGGGCGGGCATCGGAATTCCTGATCAGGCGGCGGTGGGCGATTCTACGACGAAAACCGCCTTGCCCTCATTACCCCTGCGCGAGCTTGGTCCGCGACAGTGGCGGATTCTTGGCGAAGTAGGCCTTGATGCCGCTGACGATGCTCTGCGCCATCTTCTGCTGGTAGCCTTCGTCGATCAGCTTCTGCTCCTCGGCCGGGTTCGAGATGAAGGCGGTCTCGATCAGGATGGACGGAATGTCCGGCGCCTTGAGCACGGCAAAACCGGCCTGCTCGACGCTGCCCTTGTGCAGCCGGTTGATCTGCTTGAGCTGGGCGAGCATGGCGTTGCCGAACTTCATGCTGTCGTTCAGCGTTGCCGTTTGCGTCAGGTCCATCAGGGTCTTGGCCAGATGCACGTCCTTGACGTTGGCGATCTTCACGCCGCCGATCAGGTCGGCGTCGTTCTGCGTCTGCGCCAGCCATTTGGCGGCGGTGCTCGATGCACCACGATCGGACAGCACGAACACCGACGAGCCGTTGGCGTCGGGCTTGATGAAGGCGTCGGCGTGGATCGACATGAACAGGTCGGCCTGCACCGCACGGGCCTTTTTCACCCGTACGCCGAGCGGGACGAAGAAGTCGTCGTCGCGGGTCATCACCACGCGCATGTTCGGCTCGGCCTCGAGCAGCGCCTTGACCTTCTTGGCGATCGCCAGCACGACGGTCTTTTCGTGGTTGCCTTGCGGGCCGATCGCGCCCGGGTCCTCGCCGCCATGACCGGGGTCGAGCACTACGGTGACCAGCCGGTCGATCTTCAGGTCCTTGCGGTCGACATTGGCCGTTTTCGACGGTTGTTCGGCCGGTTTGGCCGGCTCGACCTGCTTGGGCGGCGGTGCGGGCGGCGTGGTCTGGTCGTCGAGGAAGGCCAGCAGCGGGTCGTTCTGCACCGCCGGGTACAGGTCGATCACCAGCCGGTGCTGGTATTCGCCGACCGGCGCCAGCGTGAACACCTGCGGTTTGACCTCGCCCTTGAGGTCGAGCACCAGCCGTACCGTGCCGGGCTTGTTGCGTGCGGCGCGCAGCTGCTGGATATAGGGGTCGTCGGCGTTGACCTTGCCGGACAGGGCCTGCAGCTCGCCGTTCAGGTCGATGCCGTCGAGGTCGACGACCAGACGCTCGGGGTCCTTGAGCGAAAACTGCTTGAACGTCAGCGGCGCGGTCGATTCGATCGTGATCCGCGTGTACGCCTGTGCCGGCCAGACACGGACGGCGACGACGCGCGAATCGGTCGCGGCAAAGCCTTTCGGGATGACCGACAGCAACAGGGTGGTCACCGCCGCGCGCAGCACGGTGCGGCGGTGGGCGTCGGGGATCAGCGGGCGAGTCGGGCCAGGCATTGCGTTCCGTTTTGGGTCAGTGCGGTCAGGTGAAGGCGACGGCCGTCGGCCTCGGGCTCGAGCCGGATCAGCCAGTCCGGCGCCGGGAGCAGGCCCTCGGCCTTGTCGGCCCATTCGATCAGGCAGACGCTGTCGCGGTTGAAATAATCGCGAAAACCGGCGTCCTCCCACTCGGAAGGGTCGCTAAAACGATATAAATCAAAGTGATACAAGTATAAGTTCGAAACTGTATAAGG
This sequence comes from Jeongeupia chitinilytica, assembly GCF_014652315.1. Taxonomy (GTDB): domain Bacteria; phylum Pseudomonadota; class Gammaproteobacteria; order Burkholderiales; family Chitinibacteraceae; genus Jeongeupia; species Jeongeupia chitinilytica. The sequence continues at coordinate 136,432 of NZ_BMYO01000007.1, forward strand.
TTCAACCAGTGTATAGGTCGGACTTTTTACCCGTCCGGTGAAACCGAGGCCGCGCAGGATGCCGCGCGTCAGCGTGGTTTTGCCGGCACCGAGGTCGCCTTCGAGGAAGATCACCATCCCCGGCACCAGCGCTGCAGCCAGTTGCCCGCCCATCGAAAGCGTCTCGGCCTCGTCGGCGAGGAAGGGCGTGAAGGCGGTATCATGGGCGCTATGCATATGGATCTCGACAAGGGTCTCGACGTTCGGGAACTGGCGGCTTCGATCAAGGTGTGGGGGCGCGAACTCGGCTTTGCCAGGGTGGCGATCACCGGCACCGATCTGTCGCATGCCGAAGCCGGCCTCGCCGCGTGGCTGGAGGCCGGTTTTCACGGCGAGATGGATTATATGGCACGCCATGGCATGAAGCGCGCGCGGCCTGCCGAACTCGTGCCCGGCACTAAAACCGTTGTCAGCGTCTTCCTGCCTTATCGGCCGCCCGGTGTGTCGTCGAGCGAGGCGGTGCTGATGGATGGCGAAAAGGCGCACATCTCGCGTTACGCCCTCGGCCGCGACTATCACAAGGTCCTGCGCAACAAGCTGCAGAAGCTCGCCGACCGGGTCGGCGCAACGATCGGCCCGTTCGGCCACCGGGTGTTCGTCGATTCGGCGCCCGTGCTCGAGGTCGAACTGGCGACGCAGGCGGGACTGGGCTGGCGCGGCAAGCATACGCTGCTGATCAACCGCGATTACGGCTCGTACTTTTTTCTGGGCGAGCTGTTCACCGATCTGGAACTGCCGCTCGATCCGCCCGAGGAAAACGAGCACTGCGGCCGCTGCACCAAGTGTCTGGTTGCCTGTCCGACGCAGGCCATCGTCGCGCCGTACACCGTCGACGCGCGCCGCTGCATTTCCTACCTGACCATCGAGTTGCACGGGGCGATTCCGGAAGAGTTCCGGCCCATGATCGGCAACCGCGTCTACGGTTGCGACGACTGCCAGCTCTGCTGTCCGTGGAACCGCTTTGCCGTCGACACGGCCGAACCCGATTTCCACGTGCGCAACGGCCTCGATGACGTGACGCTGGTCGAGCTGTTTGCGTGGTCCGAGGCGGACTTCAAGGAAAGGCTCGCCGGCAGTCCCATCTACCGGATCGGCTATGCACGCTGGTTGCGCAACCTCGCGGTCGGGCTCGGCAATGCCCCGACGACTCCGGCGGTGCTTGCGGCGCTGGCTGCGCGTGCCGATGACGCCGACGAAATGGTGCGCGAACACGTCGCCTGGGCGCTGGCGCGTCACGCTGCGGTGCAAAATACGCCATGATGGAGGCATCGATCCCGATGCCCTCCGTCATGTCCGAACGCCTTCCAGCAAACCTCCCGTCCCCGGTGAGCATCCAGCCCTTCGGCGAATCCGCGCTGATGCTCGGCGTGGGCGCAAGCCTGCCCGCCCAGCGGCGGCTCTGGGCGGCATGGCATGCGTTGCGTGAACGCGAACCGCGGGTGGAGTGGGTGCTGGGGATGGGCAACCTGACCGGCTTTTTCGACCCGCTGGCGATCCCGGCGGCGCGGATCGAGTCGGCTCTCGAAGCGGCGTGGCAGGAGAGTGCCGGTGCCGAGGGCGAGGCGGGCAAACGCGTCGAGATTCCGGTCGTCTACGGTGGCGAGGCCGGCCCCGATCTGGCTGTCGTGGCCGAACGCACCGGTTTGCGTCGCGACGAGGTCATCGCACGGCATGCCGGGGCGGAATACATCGTGTACTGCCTCGGCTTCCTGCCCGGTTTTGCCTATCTCGGCGGCCTTGATCCGTTGCTGGCCTGCCCGCGTCGTGCGTCGCCACGCATTGCGGTGCCGGCCGGTTCGGTCGCGATCGGCGGTGCGCAGACCGCGGTTTATCCGCTGGCGTCGCCGGGGGGCTGGCAACTGATCGGCCATACCGATGCCGTCCTCTTCGATCCGTACCGCGAAACGCCGGGGCTGCTGTCGCCCGGCGATCGCGTCGTTTTCGTCCCGGTGACGTCATGACGCTGACCGTCCTCAAACCCGGTCCGCTAACCACGGTGCAGGACCTCGGTCGAGACGGGTACGCCGCACTGGGCGTGCCGCACGGCGGCGCCTGCGATCCGCTGTCGCTGCGGCTGGCCAATCTCGTCGCCGGCAACGACGAGGGAGCGGCGGGGCTGGAGATCACGCTGGGCGGGCTGGCGTTGCGCTTCGATGCGAAGACGACGTTCGCGTGGGCCGGCGCGACGATGCAGGTCACGCTCGATGGCGCGATGCTGCATCCGGCGCATCGTTATACGGCCGGAAAGGGCGCAGTGCTGCGATTCGGCTTTGCCGAGCGCGGCGCGCGCGCGTATCTGGCGCTGGCCGGCGGCATCGCGGTTCCGCCGATTCTCGGCAGCCGCTCGACCGGCCTGCTGGCCGGCATGGGCGGATTTCACGGACGGGCGCTGCGCCGTGACGACGTCGTCGAATGCGGCCGTGCTCCGCGGCAGGTTCCCGGCGTGGCGGTGGCGCAACCGGAGCGCGGCGAGCACCTGCGCGTGCTGCCGGGGCCGGACTGGTCCCTGCTCGGCCATGCCGCACAGCGTCAGCTGCTGAGCACGCCGTGGCAGGTCGGTCTGGCCAGCAACCGGATGGGCATGCGCCTGACCGGTGCGCAACTCGAGTGCGATGCATCGGACTCGCTCGATTCGCACGCGGTGATGCCGGGCTGCGTGCAACTGCCGCCCTCGGGCGAGCCGATCGTGCTGCTGGCGGATGCGCAGACCACCGGCGGATACCTGCGCCCGCTGGTGGTGATCCGTGCCGATCTGTGGCGGGCAGGGCAGTTCAAGCCGGGCGACACGCTGCGCTTCGCCGAAGTCGACTCCGACGCCGCACTGGCCGCTCTCGCGGCACAACGGGACTGGCTGGCACGCGTCAGCCGCTCGCTCGCCTGGGAGGCACGATGAAGTATCTGGAACTGAACGCCGATCTTGGCGAGGGCTATGAGTACGACGCGGCGTTGATGCCGCTGATCGACGCCGCCAACGTCGCCTGCGGCGGCCATGCCGGGGATGTCGACACCATGCGCGAAACGGTCGTGCTGGCTCGGGCGCACGGCGTACGCATCGGCGCACACCCGAGCTACCCGGATCGCGAGCACTTCGGCCGCATCTCGCTGGCGATGCCCGAGCCGAAGCTCGTCGCCAGCCTGACCGCCCAGCTGTGGGCGCTGAAGGCCGTGTGCATCGAGGCCGGCGTGTCGGTGTGTTACGTGAAGCCGCACGGCGCGCTCTACAACGACGCGGCGCGCGATCCGCAACTGGCGATGCTGCTGGCACAGTCGGTCTACGAGATCGACCCGTCGCTGGCGCTGATGGCGCTGGCCGGCAGCGCGCTGGCCAGCGCCGGCGAGGCGGTCGGCCTGACGGTGATCCGCGAGGCCTTCGCCGATCGCGCCTATCGCGACGACGGCAGTCTGGTGCCCCGCAGCGAAGCCGGCGCGGTGCTCGACGACATCGCCGCGATCGCCCAGGTCGAGAGCCTGTGGCGGCAGGGCGGCGTGTACGCGCAGAACGGCGACTGGCTGCCGCTGGCGGCGGATTCGGTCTGCATCCATGGCGACAATGCCCATGCGCTGAAATTTGCCCAAACCTTGCGCAAGCGCTTTCCCCGACGCGTTTGAGGCTGTTTCGCCCTTGCCGGGCGGCGTAGAATGCCCGCTTTCGGGGAACAGAATGCAGAACGCTCAACCATCGCACGCCATCGGCGTATTCGATTCCGGCGTCGGCGGCCTGACCGTCGTCCGCGCGCTGATGGACCGGCTGCCGTTCGAGAACATCATCTATTTCGGCGACACCGCGCGCGTGCCCTACGGCGTGAAGTCGGTCGCCACCATCGAGCATTTCACCCAGCAGATCGCCGACTTTTTGCGCGCGCAGAACGTCAAGATGCTGATCATCGCCTGCAACACCATGGCGGCGGTGGCCGCCGACAAGGTGCGCGAGGCGTCGCCGGTGCCGGTGCTCGACGTGATCGAGGCCGGTGCGCGCGAAGCGGCCAAACGGACGAAGTCGGGCGGTATCGGCGTGATCGGCACGCCGACGACGATCAATTCCAACGCCTACGCCCGCGCCATCCACACGCTCGAACCCAAGTACCGCGTCTACTCGCAGGCCTGTCCGCTGTTCGTGCCGCTGGTCGAGGAAGGTTGGGTCGACCACCCGGTGACCCGGATGGTGGCGCAGGAATACCTGCGGCCGGTGTTCGTCGAAAGCATCGACACGCTGGTCCTCGGCTGTACCCATTACCCGTTGCTCAAGCCGATGCTGCTCGACGTGACCGGCAGCCGGATGGAACTGGTCGATTCGGCGCTGGCGATTGCCGATCAGGCCGCCGACCTGCTGGCCGAGCAGGGCCTGGCCAATCCGCATCGCGGCCGGCCGGACTATCGTTGCTATGTGACCGACGTGCCGGTGAAGTTCCAGACCATCGGCGAGCGTTTTCTGGGGCGGAGTCTGGGCAAGGTCGAACTCGTCAGCCTCTAGCACGATGCAAAAAGCCCCGCCGGCTGTGCTCGCTTGCCGTATTTGCTTGTACTGTCTGCGCTTCGCACGCCTTGTCAGCGCCGTTTTATGAATCGTGCTTGCCGTGTTGTTGGTGTGGTCAGGGTGCCAACGGATCGCTTGGAGGAGTTGCATAGGTGCTGTACGGATTCTGCGTGCTGGTGCTGTTCCAGCTGATCGGCGAGGCCGCCTCAACCCTGCTGCACCTGCCACTGCCCGGCCCGGTGCTCGGCATGCTGCTGCTTGCCTTCTGGTGCGTCTGGCATCGTGGCGTCGATCCGCGGCTGGCACAGGTCGCACAAGGGCTGCTCGGTTACATGGGCTTGCTGTTCGTGCCGGCCGGCGTCGGGCTGATGCTGCTTGGCCCGGTGCTGCGCGATCAGGGGCTGGCGATGCTGCCGGTGCTCGTGCTGTCGCTGGTGATCACCATGGCGGTGACGGCGCTGACGATGAAGGCGATGCTGAACCGTCATCGCCGCAAGCTGCGCAACCGCGTGCTGGTGCGTCGCAAGGGGAAGGCCGATGAACGTTGATGCCGCCTTCGCTTCGCTCAAGGCCGCGCCGCTGTTGTGGTTGCTGGTGACCGGGCTTGCCTACCTGCTGGCCGAAAAGCTGTTCCGCAAGAGCGGCCACAATCCGCTGCTGCATCCGGTGCTGGTGGCGATTGCGCTGATCATCGTCGTCCTCAGCGTCGCCCGTGTGCCGTATCCGGACTATTTCAGTGGCGCGCGCCTGCTTCACCTCTTGCTCGGTCCGGCGACCGTTGCGCTGGCGGTGCCGCTGTACGACAACCTGCAACGGGTGCGCTCGCTGCTCGTGCCGCTGTCGGTGTCACTGCTCGTCGGCGGTGTCACCGGCATCGTCTCGGCGCTGCTGCTGGGCAAGCTGTTCGGACTGTCGTGGCCGGTCCAGGTGTCGTTCGCACCGAAGTCGGTGACCACGCCGATCGCGATGGCGCTGGCCGACAAGCTCGGCGGCCTCGCACCGCTGACCGCCAACCTCGTCATCATCACCGGCATCCTCGGCGCGATCATCGTCGTGCCACTGATGCGCTGGCTCAAGGTCACCGGTGAGATCGAGCAAGGGCTGGCACTCGGCGTAGCCGCCCACGGCGTCGGCACCGCGCGCGGGTTTCAGCTGTCGACGACGACCGGCGCGTTCTCCGGGCTGGCGATGGGGCTGAACGGCGTGCTGACGTCGATCGTGCTGCCGGTCATTCTGGCGTTCTGGCCGCATTAAGGGTGTTATTCGGGTCGTCGCCATAACCAGATCAGTACCAGCGCCATCGAAACTCCCGCAAACCACAGCGCCTGACTGCGGATCAGCAGTGTGCTGATTGCCAGACTTGCGGCCATCATGATGGTGGCTGCCCACTTGGCGCGCCGAGGGACGGCGCCGCGGGCTTCCCAGTCGGCGAGCAGCGGGCCGAAGGTCTTGTGGCGCAGCAGCCAGGCGTGCCACGCCGGTTCGCCCCGGGCGAAGCAGAAGGCGGCCAGCAGCACGAAGGGCGTCGTCGGCAGCAGCGGCAGTACTGCACCGATAGCGCCGAGCAGCAGCGCGAGCAGGCCGGCGATGCGCCACAGGTTGCGTCGCAGCATCGTCGGTCAGACCCGTAGCAGCGCTTCGCGCCCCGGCAGCCAGCGGTCCAGATGCGGAATCGCCAGTTGCGGCTCGGTCGCGAGGATGTTCTCGGCGACGTCGCGTGCGGCGTCCAGCAGGTCGGCATCCTTTTCCAGATCGGCGAAGCGCAGCATCGGCACGCCGGACTGGCGCACGCCGGCCAGCTCACCGGGGCCGCGGATCTGCAGGTCCTGACGGGCGATCTCGAAACCGTCGGTGGACTCGTAGATGACCTTGAGCCGCGCCTTGGCCGTCTCGCCCAGCGGGCCGGTATACAGCAGGATGCACAGGCTGGCGTGCGCACCACGGCCGACGCGGCCGCGCAACTGGTGCAGCTGCGCCAATCCCATCCGTTCGGCGTGCTCGATCACCATCAGGCTGGCGTTGGGGACGTCGACGCCGACTTCGATCACTGTCGTCGCGACCAGCACCTGAATCTCGTTGCGCTTGAACGCGTCCATCATCGCGGCCTTCTCGGCCGGCTTCATCTTGCCGTGGACAAGGCCGATGGCGATGCCTTCGAGCTCCTCGGTCAGCTGCGCGTGGGTGTCGACGGCAGTCTGCAACTGCAGCGCTTCGGATTCCTCGATCAGCGGGCAGACCCAGTACACCTGCCGGCCTTCGAGCACCTTGCTGGCGATGCGCTCGATGATCTCGTCGCGGCGCGCGTCCGAGACGAGCTTGGTGACGATGGGCGTACGGCCCGGCGGCAGTTCGTCGATCACGCTGACGTCGAGGTCGGCGTAGAAGCTCATCGCCAGCGTGCGCGGGATCGGCGTTGCCGACATCATCAGCTGGTGCGGGCTGCCGCCTTTCTCGCGCAGCGCCAGCCGCTGGGCAACGCCGAAGCGGTGCTGCTCGTCGACGATGGCGAGGCCGAGGTTCTTGAATTCGACCGTGCCCTGAAAGATCGCATGCGTGCCGACGACCATCTGCGCACTGCCGAGCGCGGCGTCCTCGAGTGCGCTGCGCTTGGCCTTGGCCTTGAGGCTGCCGGTCAGCCAGGCGACCTTGACGCCGAGCGGCTCGAGCCACTGGACGAACTTGGCGTAGTGCTGTTCGGCGAGGATTTCGGTCGGCGCGAGCATCGCGACCTGATAACCGGCCTCGATCGCGTGGCAGGCGGCGATCGCGGCGACGATGGTCTTGCCGGCGCCGACGTCGCCCTGCAGCAGCCGCTGCATCGGATGGCGCTGGCCGAGGTCTTTGGCGATATCGAGCAGCACGCGGTTCTGGGCTTTGGTCAGCCCGAACGGCAGGCTGGCGACGAGCTGCGCGGCCAGCCGGCCCGGCGGCGCGATCACCGGGGCGGTGCGCTCGCGCCGGATCGCCCGCGCCATGCGCAGCGACAGCTGCTGGGCGAGCAGCTCGTCGAACTTGATCCGCCGCCACGTCGGGTGGATGCGTTCGATCAGCTGGACGCGGGCGACGTCGGGCGGCGGGTTGTGCAGGAAGCGGACCGATTCGGCGAAATCGGGAAAACCGAAATCGTGGCGCACCGCCGCCGGCAGGGTGTCGGTCAGCGGCTCGTCCTTCAGCGCCTTGGCGATCAGCCGGGAGAGCTGGGCCTGTGACAGGTTGGCGGTGGTCGGGTAGATCGGTGTCAGGCTGTCGTTGAGCGTGTCGTTGTCCGACAGCGTCTTGACCTTGGGGTGGACCATTTCGTCGCCCCAGAAGCCGTGGCGGATCTCGCCGTACAGCCGCACCCGCTTGCCGACGGCAAGCTGCTGGGCTTGGTTCGGGTAGAAATGGATCAGCCGCACGACCAGCGTACCGCTGGCGTCGCGCACGCGGGCGACGAGCTGTTTCTTCGGCCGGAATGTGGTCTCGCAACCGGTGACTTCGCCTTCGACCAGCGCGGCGGTGCCGACCGGCGCTTCGGCGATCGGGTAGAGCTGGGTTTCGTCTTCGTAGCGCGTCGGCAGGTGCAGCACCAGATCGAAGGCGCGGCTGATGCCGAGCTTCAACAGACGGGTGCGCAGGCCGGGCTGGAGTTGGGCAAGGTCCATCAGGCTAGAACGATTGTTCTGTTGCCTTGGACTGTAGCGGATTTGGCCGGTTTTGGCGAGGCGGGGGCGCCGGCTCAAGATTTGCCGCGGATTGCCGATGGCATGGAAAACAGCGGAGTCCGCCATGTCGACCATTTCGGTCCCGAGTCTCGGGACCAGTACACAGCCTGTTGCCGGCGGCGGCAACATCAACGAGCAGATCGAGCGGGTCAAGGAGAAAATCCAGGACACGCAGGACCAGATCAGCAAGCTTGCGCACGACGATTCGCTCGGACCGAAAGAGAAGAAGGAAATCCAGCAGCTGTTGCAGGCCCAGCTGGCGATGCTGCAGGAGCGTTTGCGCCAGCTGATCGAGCAACGCAGCGAGCGCAGCGACAAACATGCGCCGGCGCGGGCAAGGCTGGATGCCAATCCGGTGAGTGAAGCGCTGCAGGTCGTGACCGGTTCGGTGGACGTGAAGGTCTGAACGGTCGCGGCCGGTCCCGGCCGCGCGGCAGCGTCGATCGATGCATCGTCACTGCCGTGGGCCGCGGAATTGAACGGACCTTATTCCTGGGTCTGTCGGGCGATCCGGACCAGCGCGTGGGCAACTTTCTCGACGCCGGCCTGTGTCCGGGCCTCGACCAGCGCGCCACCTTCGCCGAAGGCCTGACCGGCGCCGCCGACGGCCTGCTGCTGCGGAATCACCAGAAAGCCGAGGTTGGTCAGGTACTGGCGGCTGGCGATCAGCGAGCGCAGCCCGCCCAGCGCGCCCGGCGACGCCGACAGCAGCCCGGCAACCTTGCCTTCGAGAAAGCGCAGCCCGGACTGGCCGCTGGCATCGGCACGGCTGACCCAGTCGAGCGTGTTCTTCAAGAGCGGCGGGAACATGCCGTTGTATTCGGGCGTCGACAGCAGCAGGCCGTGGTGGGCGGCAAACTGCTGCTGCAGCCGTGCCGCGGCTTCGGGCAGGCCGTCGCGGGCTTCGAGATCGCCGTTGTACAGCGGCAGTTCGTAGTCGAGCAGGTCGATCAGCGTGACCTCGGCACCGGCGTCGCGCGCGGCCTGGGCGCCGACGGCGATCAGCTTGCTGTTGAACGAGGCGACGCGGGTACTGGCGGAAAAAGCGAGCAGGCGAACCGTCATGGGGACTCCGTGAGTGTGGTGGCCACTGCGACCGGGCCGGTCAGCAGTTTGTGGATCGGACAGGCGTTGGCGATCTCGAGCAGGCGGGCGCGCTGGTCGGCATCGAGCGCACCGACGAACTCGACCTGCCGGTCGATTTTGGCATCGCCATCCTTGTGGTCGGGCGCATAGGCGAGCCGGACCCGGACGTCGTCGAGCGGCCAGCCCTTGCGTGCTGCGTACATCTTCAGCGTGATCGCGGTGCAGGTGCCGAGCGCGGCCAGCAGCTGCGCGTGCGGATCGGGGCCGGCATCCATGCCGCCCGATTCGCGGCCGACATCACCGAACCAATCGTGGCGGCCGTCGGTGAGCAGCGTGCGGAACGGTTCGCCCGACAGGTGTGCGTTGACGATATCGTGCGCCATCATTCCCCCCTGAGTTTCGGCACGGCCGGCGCCGGCAGACGGTCGCCGTCGTAGCCGTGAACCTCGCCGAAGCGCGCGTCACCGGCGTTCCATTCGTCCGTCGCCTCGCGGATGTCGGCGCCGTTGCGGCCGACGAAGTTCCAGTACAGGATGCGCTCGGACTTGAACGGCTCGCCACCGACGATGAGGATGCGTGTCGCGGCATCGGTTTCGACCTGCAATGCATCGTGGCCACAGCCGAAGTACAGGCATTCGCCCGGCACCAGCGTCTCGCCGTTCAGCCGGGCTTCGCCGACCAGCACGATGGCGCCGTACTCGAAGTCGCGGCGCAGCGGCAGCGTCGTCGCGGCGGCGCTGGCGGCGTTGAGGTCGAGCCCCAGCAGCGGCGTATAGACGCGCGCCGGCGACACGTGTCCCATGAATTCGCCGGCCAGTACGGTGACCCGGTAGCCGCCGTCGTCGAATTCCGGCAGCGACGGGTAATGCTCGAATGCCGGCGGCCGCTCGAACTGCTCGTCCGGCAGCGCGATCCACAGCTGGGCGCCATGCATGATGGCGCTGTGGTTCGGCGGTGATTCTTCCGAATGCGAAATGCCGTGGCCGGCGGTCATCAGGTTGACTTGGCCGGGGCGGATCAATTGTTCGAAGCCGAGGCTGTCACGGTGGTAGACCTCGCCCTCCAGCAGCCACGAAAAGGTCTGCAGCCCGATGTGCGGGTGCGGGCCGACGCGCATGCCCTTGCCGGCACCGATGTCGACCGGGCCGAAATGGTCGAGGAAGCACCACGCGCCGATCATCCGGCGTTCGCGGTTGGGCAGGGCGCGGCGGATCTGCATGCCTTCGCCGAGCACGGCATTGTGCGCGGCAAAGCGCTGCACGAAGGGTGGTGCCGGGCAGTCGGTCGAGATCGATACTTCGTGTTCGGTGCTGCTCATCACGGCTCCTTGTCTGGATTGGCGCAGGGGCGCCGGTTGCCTGACTTCTTCTTTCATCGCGGCAGTCGCGGCGGATGCGAATACTTTGCGGCGAGCGCGGTGGTAAGGGAAGCCCGCAGTTAGGATTTATCGCAGTATTGCCCACAAAGATGGCGAGCTATCGTTGCGGGCATCGATGTTTGTTGTTCATCTCGCCAAGGAATCAGGACATGTCGCATCAACCGAATGCTTATCGCTTGCTCGATCAGATGCGCGAGCAAGGTGCCATTTCCGACGAGGTGCACGCCACCATCGCGCAACTGCTCGCACAGGAGCGTGCACAAGGCTATGCCGCCGGTGCCGATGTGATGAGTGGGCGGTTCTCGGCAAAAATGCTGACCGCATCTGCCGAGAGCCACGCACACTGATTTCGGGTGCCTAGGCCCGTTCGAAACCGTTAAGGCCTTGCTGGAAGTCGACAAAGGCCTGCTGGACCTCTTCGGCGGTGTTCATCACGAAGGGGCCGTAGCGTGCCACAGTCTCGTTCAGCGGTTTGCCGGCGACGACGATGAAACGGACTTCCTGTTCCAGCGCGCCGACGGCGATCGTGTCGCCCTGCGTCAGCGCGGCGAGTTCACCCTGCTTCACCGGCCGCTCCTGCGGGCCGTCGACTACGCCCAGCACATTCTGATAGACGTAGATGAAGGCATGATGTTCCGCCGGCATGGCCAGATCCAGCGTCGCGCCCGCCGGCAGGGTCACGTCGAAATAGCTCGGCTGCGTCGCCACGCCTGACACCGGGCCGGTCACGCCGCCAAACGTGCCGGCGATCACCTTGACCGAACCGCCGCCATCCAGCGCAACCTGCGGGATTTCGCTGGCGGCGAATTCCTGATAGCGCGGCGCGGTCATCTTGTCGCTGGCCGGCAGGTTCACCCACAGCTGGAAGCCCTGCAGCAGGCCGTTTTCCTGTTGCGGCATTTCCGAGTGGACGATGCCGCGCCCGGCGGTCATCCATTGCACGCTGCCCGGGCCGAGGTTGCCGGTGTTGCCCTTGTTGTCGCCGTGCTGCATCTGGCCGGCGAGCATGTAGGTCACCGTTTCGAAGCCGCGGTGCGGGTGCTCCGGAAAGCCGGCGAGGTAGTCGTCGGCGTTGTCCGAGCGGAATTCGTCGAGCAGCAGGAACGGGTCGAGCATCGGCAGGTCCTGGCTGCCGATGACGCGGTTGAGCCGGACGCCACCGCCGTCGGAGGTGGCCATGCCGCGAACGATGCGGGCGATACGGCGATAGGAAGCGGTGGTCATGATCGGGGACTCCAGTCAGTGGTGGTGTCGCTATCATCGTACAAGCTGCCCGGAATGATAATCCACCGGATCGGCAATTGATTGTTCCATTGACAGGACAATGAGGCGCTTGCCTGTGGCGTGCGGCGCGGCCGATATCAATCGGCCTTGACGTTGGCATTCGTTCGATCTTTAATTTCTGTAAATACAGAAATTTCGGAAATAAATGACGAATTGGCCGGTGTCACGCCACTGCTGCCTTCAGCAATTCCGCTGTGGCTGCCGGATCGGGCGGACGGGACCGGACGACGACGGAGATGCGCCATGACCACGCTCACCCTGTATTACGACGGGCTCTGCCCGTTCTGTGCCGCCGAAATGCAGCGCTTGCATCGCTGGGACCGTGGCGGACAGCTCGGGTTTGTCGATATCTCGCAAGCGGGATTCGATCCGGCCGAGCTGGGTGTCGACATGGCGGCACTCGGTCGGGAGCTGCACGGGCGCGACGCCAATGGCCGGATGCTTGTCGGGATCGACACGATGCTGGCCGCCTACACCCTGGTCGGCCGCGGCTGGCTGGTGGCGCCGCTGCGGGTCGCCGTGTTCCGGCCGCATCTGGCGCGCTGGTACCGCCGGTTTGCCCGCAACCGCTATCGCATCTCGCGCTGGCTGGGCTACCGGCCGATCACGCGTTGCGACGGCGACCGTTGCGAAATCGGCAATCCTTTTCTGCGCTGACCCAAGACCGGAGGCCGTGATGCAAACGAGAGTCTGGCTGGTCCGCTGGCTGTATGGCGCGGCCTTGGCACATCTGGTGGTCGGGCTGGCGTTGCCGTGGGTGGCCGATGCCGCGCTGCTCGACGGTTATCACCGCAGCATCGAGCCGGCGTTCCGGGGCGGCACGACGCCGGACGGGGCGCGGGCGTTGCAGGTGTGGTGGATGTCGCTGTTCGGCCCGACGATCCAGGGGCTGGCGCTGTGGATGTGGGCGCTGGTCCGCATCGGTGACGTGCAGCGCAGCGTCACCGCATGGGGCTGGCTGATTGCCGGGCTACTGCTGTGGGCGCCACAGGACATGCTGGTTTCCCTGCGCGCCGGTGCGTGGATCCACGTCTGGGTCGACGTGCTGGCGCTGGCCACGATGCTGCCGCCGTTGTGCTGGCTGTGGTGGCGTGACCGGAGCGTATCCGACGATTCATGACGATGAGGAGAGGGCGATGTCAGAACCACTGCAATGGGTACTCAATCTGTTGATCGCGCAAGGCCTGATGGGCGCCTTCGATACCGTTTACCACCATGAGCTGACCGTGCGGCTGCCCGCGCAGCGCAGTGCCCGGCTGGAGCTGGCGATCCATGCCGTACGTGCCGTGCTGTACGGGCTGCTGTTCGCCGGTGTCGCGCATTTTGCATTCCAGGGCTTCTGGGCGCTGGCCGTGGCGGCACTGATCGCCGTCGAGGTCGGACTGACCTTGTGGGATTTCGTCGTCGAGGATGGCAGCCGCAAGCTGCCGGCGAGCGAACGGGTGCTGCACACGCTGCTGGCGATCAACGGCGGTGCCGTGTTCGGGCTTTACGCGGTGCAACTGGTTCAGTGGGGGGCGCTGCCGACGGCGCTGGTGGCCACCGATTCGGGCTGGCGCGGCACCGTGCTGGCGCTGTTTGCGCTTGGCGTGGCCCTGTCGGGACTGCGTGACGGCAGGGCGGCGTTCAGGCTGTCCCGTGCCCTGCCAGTACCCAATCCGTTTGCCGCGCTGTCGCACCGGCGCGTGCTCGTGACCGGCGGCACCGGCTTCATCGGCACGGCGCTGGTACGGCAACTGCTCGACGCCGGCCATGCCGTGACCCTGCTGGCGCGTGATCCGCTGCGGGCGGCCTACCTGTTCGATGGCCGGGCGCGCTGCGTGCGCTCGCTGGATGCACTGGCCGATGACGAGGCGTTCGACGCCGTGGTCAATCTGGCCGGTGCGCCGGTGATCGGGCCGCGCTGGAATCCGCGCCGCAAGGCGCAGCTGCTTGCCAGCCGGATCGGTACTACGCAAGCCCTGCTGGGCTGGCTGCAAAGGGCGGAAACACGCCCCGGCGTCTGGGTGCAGGCATCGGCGATCGGCTATTACGGCGTGCGGCCGGCCGACGAGACGCTGGCCGAGGATGCTGCACCGGGGCAGGGTTTCATGGTCGAGCTGTGCCGGCGCTGGGAAGATGCCGCGCGTACGGCGACCACGTACGGTGTGCGGCAGGTCGTGCTGCGTCTGGGGCTGGTGTTCGGTGACGGTGGGTCCTTGCCGGCGCTGCTGCTGCCGATCCGTCTGGGTGTTGGCGGCAGGCTGGGTAGCGGCCGGCAGGTGATGAGCTGGATCCATCGCGACGACGTGCTGGCGCTGATCGCCAACGCACTCGCTGAACAGACGATGGCGGGGGTCTACAACGCCGTCGCGCCCGAGCCGGTTGCACAGGCGACGTTCGCCACCTGCGCAGGGCGCCAGCTGCACCGTCCGGTCTGGCTGGCCTTGCCGGCCGCGCCGATCCGCTGGCTGGCAGGCGAAATGGCGCAGCTGTTCGTCGGTGGCCAGCGGGTGGTTCCGGCTCGCCTGCTGGCGCACGGCTTCCGATTCCGCCACCCGGATCTGGCCGGTGCCCTGCGCAGTCTCGTCTGACTAGCGACGTGGCGGGGCTTTCTCCAGCTCCGCAATCGCGTCGGTCAGCGTGTCGACGCGCTTGGCGATCGCGGCCTGCGCGTCGAGCAGGCCGCGGTTGTAGCACTGCGTGCCGATTTCATTGATGGCGAAGTCGAGCAGGAACTCGGCATCGAAACCGCCGAGTTCCAGACCGATCTCGCGATCGCACCAAGTGCGCAGGCGGGCGGCCAGTTCGGCGCGCTCGGCCGGCTCGAAGCGGATCAGCGCCTCGCTCATCGTTTGGCCATCCGTGCGGCGATCAGCGCCTGCTGCTTCTCGGCGATCTTCTGCTTGATCTGCGGAACGGCCGCCAGCGCAGCTTTTTCGCCCTCGAGGATGGCCTGATTCTTCTGGTCGAAATCGGTCGGACCGATCTTGCCGACCTTGGGCCGGATCACCACGTCGGCACGGGTCAGTTCCTGCTCGCCGAGCTTCTGGCCCATGATCACGACCGCCTGATTGACCGTGCCGATCAGCCCGCTCGGGGCCTTGTTGCCGGCCTTGGTCGAAATGTCGACGGCGATGACGATGTCGGCGCCCAGCTCGCGCGCCGCGTCGACCGGCACCGGGCTGACCACGCCGCCGTCGACGTAGCGCTTGCCGGCGATCAGCGCCGGCTCGAATACGCCGGGAATGCTGCTCGAGGCGCGGATGGCCTGACCGGCGTTGCCGCGGACGAATACGGTGCGCTTGCCGGTATCCAGTTCGGTCGCGACCGCGCCGAAGGGCTTGGTGAATTTGTCGATCGGCCGGTTGCCGACCAGCTGGTTGACGAAGTCCTGCAGCTTCTGGCCTTTGACGATGCCGCCGTTCAACAGGCTGACGTCGCGAATCGCAGCCTCGTCGAGACCAAAGGCCTTTTCCTGCAAGGCGAATGCGTCCAGCCCGCTGGCGTACAAGCCGCCGACGACGCTACCGGCGCTGGTGCCGGCAACGGTATCGATTTTGATGCCGTTGGCTTCGAGCATCTTGATCACGCCGATGTGCGCGAAGCCCTTGGCCGCGCCGCCGCCGAGCGCCAAGCCGACACGGACCTTGGGCGGCGGCTCCGGCGTGACAGGAGGTGCAGGGGGCGTAGTGGTGCAGCCGGCGAGCAGCGCCAGCGTCAGGAACGCGCCGAACAGCGGACGCGAGAGGCGGGAAAGTCGGTTCATGCCGGGTCCAGGGAGTCCACAAAGGCGCAGCCGTCGGCCACGCGGAATTTCACATCGAAACGGTACAGCCGCACACCGTAGACGCGGGCGGGGTCGCCGGCGTAGGCCGGGCGCGGATCCTGCGCCAGCACTTCGGTGATCAGTGCGGCCAGTTCCGGATGATGCCTTGCCTGCCGCTCGATCGCCTGCCGTGCAGCGGTGGAAAAATTCACCGTCAGCCGTGGCGGAGCGCTGCTGGCAAAGCCGCCGACGGCATCGGGCAGGCTTTCGACGTAGGGGATATAGGGCTTGATGTCGACGATGGGGGTGCCGTCGACGAGGTCGACGCCCCGAAAGTGCAATACCACGCCGTCGGTGGTGTCGACGCCGGCCAGCTCGACCAGCGACAGCCCGAGCGAGTTGGGCCGGAACGGGCTGCGGCTGGCGAAGACGCCGACGCGGGCATTGCCGCCGAGGCGCGGCGGTCTCACCGTCGGCTGCCATTGGCCACCGGTCTGGTGGAACACGAAGGTCAGCCAGACGTGCGAGAACGCATCGAGTCCGCGCACCGCTTCGGGCCGGTCGTAAGGCGGAAGCAGCCTGAGCGTGCCGGTGGCGTGCGGCGCCAGCGAAGGCTGGCGCGGGATGCCGAATTTGTCCGGAAACGGCGTTGCCAGATGGCCCAGCGGCGAGAGCGAAAAGGAGTCGGTATTCACCGGCGCGATTGTGCCTCGCTTCGGCGCCGCTTTCCAAGTGATGCGGCACACCAACGCTTCGGTGCCGCGAAGCGGGAACGCGGAAGGGCGCAGCGGGGCCGATGTTATATTTGGCGGTCGCCATCCCCTCGACCCGACGACGTGATCCGACTGCCTGCCGCCCTGCGTTTCGTACCACGCCCGCTCGTGCTGGCGCTGACCGTCCTGACGGTCGGCCTGTGCCTGTCCTGGCTGGTCTCGCAGTTGCTGGTGCGGATCGAATCACGGGCGCTCGAGGGGCGTTTCCGGATGGAAGCACAGGGCGTCGTCGGCCAGCTGGGGCGCGGTGTGGCGCACGACATCGGCGCGCTGCATTCGATCGCGCGCTTCATGGCGCTGTCGCCCGAGGCGTCGGCGAGTGACTTCGGCCTGTTCGTCGAACCCTATCTGGATACCTTTGGCGGCCTAGCCTGGGTCCGGCCGGGCAACGACGGATCGCAGCGCGTCCACTACGCCGAACCGGGCGGCTCGCACGGCGGCTTCGTCGGTGCCGAGCTGGGCAGGGACCCGACGCGTGGGCCGGTGCTGCGGCGCGCGCAGGAACGGCGCGGCATCGCCACCTCGCCGGTGATGCCGCTGCGCGGCGATTACCTCGGCGAACAGGGGTACGCAATTGCGATCGCCGTGTTCCGGCCCGGGCAGAACGTGCCGCTCGGCTTTGTCTGGGGCACCTACCGGCTCAAGCTGCTGCAGGCGCAGCTGGACCGGCTGGCACAGGAGCGCGGGATCGTGCTCGCGCTCGAGGACGAGAGCGGCCGGACCATAGTCGGCAGCGGCGACCCCGCCGCCGCGGCACCGCTGCCTGCGTACTTTCAGCCGCTGCTGATCGGTGACCGGGCGCTGACCTTGCGGGTGACCGCCGCCGGCGGATTCTCCCGCAAGGACAACTGGATCGATGCCGCAACGGTCTGGGTGCCGGGCACGATGATTCCGCTGCTGGTGGCGCTGCTGGTCTTCGTGCTCGCCAATCGCCAGCGCTATGCCGAAGCACTGGCCGTGTCGCGGGCGCGCGAACTCCGGCAGAGCGAACAACGGCTGCGGCGGATTTTCCACGCCATCGACGACGCGCTGTTTCTGGTCGATGCGCGCTGGTCGGTACGCAAGGCCAACCAGTCGGCCGAAACGCTGCTGACCGAGTGGCGCATCGACGACGGGCACGAGGTCGGGGCGTTTACCGCCGTGGCCACACAGGCCGGGTTCGACGCCGAAGTGGCCGGGCTGCTGACCGGCGGCGAGCCCTTCCTGCTCGATCGGGTGATCGGCGGCCACAGCTACGCGATCTCGGGCGTACGCGTGGCGCGTGCCGGTGCCAGCGTCGACGACGTGCTGATCCGCATTTCCGACCTGTCGGAACAGCGGCGTACGCTGCTCGAGCTGCAGGAAACCCGGGCTTATCTGGGCAACGTGCTCGATGCCGCATCGCGGGTGTCGATCATTGCCACCGACCTGCACGGGCAGATCGAACTCTTCAATCGCGGCGCCGAATACCTGCTCGGCTATCGAGCCGACGAGGTTGCCGGCGTCGCATCGATGCTGGAATTCCTCTCGGACCCCGAGATCGACGCGCGGGTGCAGGAGCTGGGTGACGAACTGGGGCATGCGGTCGGCCGTTTCGAGGCGCTGACCCTCGTGGCCGAACGCAGCGGTATGGATGCACGCGTCTGGACGCACCGGACCCGCAGTGGCGAGCTGCGTCAGGTCGAGCTGACCGTGACGCGCATCGTCGGTGCGCAGGGCCGCCGCGTCGGCTACCTGTGCATCGGCGTCGACATCACCGAACGGCTGGCGGCCGAGGCGGCGCTGCTTCGTCGCGACCGGTTGTTGTCCAAGCTGTCCGAGCGCGTGCCGGGGCTGATCTACCAGTTCCAGCGCTTCCCCGACGGCCGCTCGTGCTTCCCGTATGCCAGCGACGGCATCCAGGCAATCTACGGTGTCAGCCCCGAGGAGGCTGCCGAGGATGCCCGCGTCGTGCTCGAACGCATCGTTGCCGACGACATGCCGATGCTGATCGAGTCGATCGAACAGTCGCAGGCACAGCTCAGTCTGTGGCGTTGCGACTACCGCGTCGACCTGCCGCAGCGCGGTGTGCGCTGGCTGCGCGGCGAGTCGTCGCCCGAGCGACAGGAAGACGGCAGCACGATCTGGTACGGCTTCATTTCCGACATCACCGAACAGAAGAAGGCCAGCGACCAGATCGCGCTGCTGGCCAGCGTGATCGAGGCCAGTTCGCTCGCGGTGCTGATCGTCGATGCGCGCGAACCGGATCTGCCGCTGATCTTCGTCAACTCGGCGTTCGAACACATTACCGGCTACGCGCGCCACGAGGTGATCGGCCGCAACTGCCGCTTCCTGCAGGGGCGCGACCGGCTGCAGCCCGAGATCGAGACGGTGCGCCGGCTGATCGCAGAGCAGCGTGCGGGTCGGGTCAGGCTGCGCAATTACCGCAAGGACGGTACGCCGTTCTGGAACTCGCTGTCGCTGACGCCGCTGACCGATGGCCTGGGTGTGCCGACGCATTTCATCGGCGTGTGCGAGGACATTTCCGACCGGGTCGAGGCGCAGAACGCGCTGGCGGCGAGCGAGGAGAAGTTCCGCACCTTCTTCGAATCGTCGCCGGTCGGCATGGCGCTGATCCGACACAGCGACGGCCACTTCGTCGACGCCAATACCGCGTTCTGCAATCTGCTCGGCTACGGCGTCGACGAGTTGCGCGCACAATCGCTCGCCGCGATCACGCCCGTCGAGTTCGCGCAACAGGACCGCGAGCTGGTGTACGAGCTGTATCGCCACCAGCGCTACGGCCCGTACGAAAAGGAATACCTGCACCGCGGCGGCCACCGCGTGCCGGTGCTGATCAACGGCTTCCTGATGCCGAGCAAGGAAGGGCAGGGGCTGGCGTGGTGCATTGCCGAGGACATCTCCGAACAGAAACGCCTGCAGCGCGAACTCGAGCAGATGTCGATCACCGATCCGCTGACCCAGCTCTACAACCGCCGCTATTTCAATCTGGCGATCGAGCGCGAGGTTGGCCGGGTCAACCGCAGCGGTGCGCCGCTGTCGCTGCTGATGTTCGACATCGACCATTTCAAGCGCATCAACGACCAGTTCGGTCACGATGTCGGCGACAAGGTGTTGCAGCATCTGGCGCAGCTGGTACGCCAGCGCGTGCGCAATTCGGACATCTTCTGCCGTCTGGGCGGCGAGGAGTTCCTGCTCGTCTGTCCCGATACCGACTTCGCCGCCGCCGAACAGCTGGCGCAGATGCTGCTCACCGCCTTGCGTGACGAGCCGTTCGAGATCGTCGGCCGGGTGACCGCCAGCATCGGCGTCACCCAGTACCAGCCGTTCGAGCGCATCGACGCGGCGCTCAAGCGTGTCGACAACCTCGTCTACGCGGCCAAGGACATGGGCCGCGACCGGATCGCGACCGCCTGAGTGGCCGGGGCATACCCGTCGCGCAGCAAAAAGGCCGGCAATGCCGGCCTTTTTCATCGGGTCGCGAGGCGACTCAAAGATTGTGGTACCAGATCACGCCGATGACGATCGGCGCCAGTACCGCGCACACCAGCCGGAACGCCGGCAGGACGGCGGCCGAACCTTCGGCGCTGAGCTCGTTGCGGATCTTCGGCCAGATCGCCCAGCCGACGAACAGGGCAACGAAGAGGCCGCCGGCCGGCATCAGCATGTTCGACGCAACATAGTCCATCAGGTCGAACGGCCCCTTGCCGAAGAGCTGCACGTCGGCCAGCGGGCCGAACGACAGCGCGGCCGGAATGCCGACGACGAAGGAGGCGATGGCGACGGCGATGGTCGCGGTCTTGCGCGCCCAGCCGAATTCGTCGATCAGGAAGGACACGATCGGCTCGAGGATGGACACCGACGAGGTCAGCGCGGCAAACAGCAGCAGGAAGAAGAACGCGATCGCGAAGAACTGGCCGGCCGGCATCTGCGCAAAGATCGCCGGCATGGTGATGAAGGTCAGCCCCGGGCCGGCCGCCGGATCGACGTGGAAGGCGAACACCGCCGGCAGCACCATCAGCCCGGCGAGCACGCAGGCCAGCGTCGCCAGCGAGCTGACCCACAGCGTGGCACCGACGAGCTTGGTGTCCTGCGGCAGGTAGGAGCCGTAGGCGATGATCATGCCGCCGCCGAGCGACAGCGAGAAGAACGCCAGGCCAAGCGCGTCGACGATCATGCTGGCGGTCAGCTTGGAGAAGTCCGGCGTGATGAAGTACTTCACGCCGTCCCAGGCGTCCGGCAGCGTCAGCGAACGGGCGATCAGGATCAGCATCAGCAGGAACAGCGCCGGCATCAGCACCTTGCTCATCCGCTCGATGCCTTTCTCGACGCCGCCCATGACCACGGCGACGGTGATGCCGAGGAAGGCTGCGGTATAGCCGAGTGCCTGGCCCGGATTGGCGATGAAGCTGCCGAAGGCTGCCGACAGCGCCTTGGTGTCGCTGGTCAGGGCCTCGCCGGTGATCGAGCGGAAGATGTAGGCGATCGTCCAGCCGCCGACGACGCAGTAGTACGAGAGGATGATGAAGATGCACAGCACCGACAGCCGGCCGGCCCACGGCCACAGGCCGCCCTTGAGGTCTCGGAAGGCGGTGGTGGCCGATTTCTTCGCGGTGCGGCCGATCAGCATCTCGGCCAGCAGCAGCGCGATGCCGATGGTGAAGACGCAGACGAGGTAGGCGATCAGGAAGGCGCCACCGCCGTTCTTGCCGGCGACGTAGGGGAATTTCCAGATGGCGCCCAGGCCGACGGCGGAGCCCGAAGCGGCGAGGATGAAGCCCAGCTTGGAGCCCCAGTTTGCCCGGTTGGCAGTCTCAGACATCAAAATCTCCACAAAATCAACCGATTAGCTTGCACTTCCGCAAGCGGAAAGTTCAAGTGCAACATTCACCGATTGTGATCTGGCGCAAATCCGTGCTGGGACCGGACGCCGGGAAGCAAAAAAAACGGGCCTTGCGGCCCGTATCAATATCGAGTGCTCTGAAATCGGACTACTTCGGCCCGCCGAGGACGGCAACCAGCTGGTTGTAGCGGCGGTAAAGCTGTTTCTCGCTGGCGGTGCGTTCGGCGTCGGTCTGCTTGGCGAGATTGAGTTTGAACAGGTCGAAGTACAGCTGCAGGTCGGTGACTTCGCGCAGCTGGCGGTTGCTCGACGACAGGAAGCCCGACAGCTGGTCGGCGTAGTAGAGCCGGGTTTTCTCCTGCGCGGTGTTCGCGCCCTTGCGGCCGTAGTCGAGGAAGAAGCGCGCGACGGCGGTGCGGGTCGCCGCCGGCAGATCCTTGCGGTAGACCAGCGGATCGTAGGAAAACGACGGCGACTGCCACAGCACGCGCATCTGTCTGACGTCGCGCGGATAGGTTTCGCGCAGCTTGTCGAAATCGTCACTGTTGCAGACGGCGACGTCGACGCGCCTGTCGGCCAGCGCACGGAAGTTGTCCTCGGCGTTGCCGGACTTCACCTCGCGGAAGAACGCTTCGGGCAGCACGTTGCGTTTGGCAAACGCGAGGTAGGCCGGAATCAGGTAACCCGCGGTCGAACTCGTTGCGCCGGTGGCCAGCCGCCAGCGCTGTTTGTCGCGCAGCAGGGCGTCGAAGTCGGCCGGTCCGTCGTTGCGCACCAGCAGCAGCGAGCGGTAGTCGGCCACGCCGCCGGTCAGCGCAAGGCGGGCGAAAATTTCGCCGTTGCCCGCTTCGATCAGCGACAGCGCGGTGCCGGTGTTGGCGCGGGCAATCTGGATTTCCTTGCTGGCGAAACGGCGCAGCAGTTCGGCGTCGTCCTTGACCGCGACGACCTTCACCGGCTGGCCCAGCGCCTTGGCCAGATCGTTGGCGACGGGCTGCCAGTCGGCCACGACGTCGCCCTCGTTCTTGCCGGCCAGCAGGCCGAGCGTGAGGTCGGCGCGTGCCGTACCGGCGAGCAGCGCCAGCGTCGCCATCGTGATCCAGAAATGCCGCATTGCCGTTCCCCAGGTAGTCAGGGGCGCGACTGTAAGCCGGCTTCATGACGCCGGGATGACAAGTCTGCAGACGGTCGCGACGGGCCGCCGATCGGTCCCGCGCTAGGCCGATGCGAGCACGATGGCGCGGCAGTCGGCCGGGGTCAGCGTGCCGTGCTCGCCCAGCGCCAGCCGCTTGTGGCGCGTCAGCTGTGCTTCGACACCGGCTGCCGCTTCGGCGGCGTCGATGCCGTAATCGGCCAGTCTCGTCTTCAGTCCGGCCGATTCGAAGAAACGGCGGGTCGCGTCGATCGCGGCGCGCGCCACGGTCGCGTCGTCGCCGTCCAGCCCCCAGACGCGGCGGCCGTACTGCGCCAGCTTGGCGCGCTTGGCGTCGAAGGTATGCGCCAGCAGGTTCGGCAGCGTCACGGCCAGCGTCTGGGCATGGTCGAGCCCGTACAGCACGGTCAGCTCGTGGCCGATCGCGTGCGTGGCCCAGTCGAGCGGCTGGCCGAGCGGCACCAGCCCGTACATCGCCTGGTCGGCGGCCCACATCAGGTTGGCCTGGGCGTCGTAGTCGGTCTGGTCCTGCAGCAGTGCCGGCGCGATCTCGACCAGCGTCGAGAGGATGCCTTCGGCCAGTCGGTCCTGCACGCGCGCCTCCAGCGGGTAGGTCAGGTATTGCTCGGTGGTGTGCACGAAGGCGTCGACAAGGCCGTTGCCGAGCTGGCGTGCCGGCAGCGTGGAGATCACGGTGGGGTCGAGGACCGAGAAGCGCGGGAACACGGCCGGGTTCTTGAACGACAGCTTGTCCTGCGTTTCCTTGCGGGTGATCACGCCGGTGAAGTTGGCTTCCGAACCGGTGGCCGGCAGCGTCAGTACGCAGCCGATCGGCAGCGCCGATTTCAGCGGCGTCTTGTTGCCGACGATCAGCCACGGGTCGATGCCCGGGTCGAGCGCCAGCGCCGCGGCGATGAACTTGCTGCCGTCGAGCACCGAGCCGCCGCCGACACCGAGTACCCAGTCGACACCCTGTTCCTTGCCGAGTTCGACCGCCTGCATCAGCGTTTCGAATTCGGGGTTGGCCGGCACGCCGGCGAATTCGACCACGGTCCGCCCGGCCAGCGCGGCGATCACCTGGTCGTAGACGCCATTGCGCTTGATGCTGCCGCCGCCATAGACGACCAGTACCCGTGCGCCCGGCGGAATTTCCGCGGTGATCTGGGCGATCTGTCCCTTGCCGAAATGCAGGCGGGTCGGATTGTGGAAGCTGAAGTTCTTCATTGGCGGAATCCTTGCTGGGTATCTCGGCACGGGTCGCCGGTCGGTCTACCCGGCGACCCTCTGCCCATAGTGTATTGGGATTCGTCGCAGCGGGTCCGGAACGCGGTAAATATTACCGTTCGTCGGTTAAAGATCGAAAGAAAATCGGATTTTGTTTTTTCCATTTGTTTTTCTTTCGTTTGTCATATGTACCGGTTCCGTTTCTTCATTTCTCCGTAACAATCCTTCATGCAAGGCGGTTTTTGGCCGGATCTTCTGCGCGACATGTGATGGATGTTCTGCATATGTTCATATGAATCAATCAATTGCGGTTTGATGTTTTAAACATGACGGTTTGTAGTTTTGTGAAGGTCCCGGATCGCGCCGGTCTGTCGAGTCGTCGAAAACCCGCAAGTTTTGATTGGCCCTAATCGAAAGTTATGGCTTTGACCTGTTTGTGTTTTCCGGCCTACAGTCCGGTCAACGCAATACGCCGGACCGGATACGGATCACCGTCCGGCGCACGGAAAACGGACACCAGGACGCAGCCATGGATCGGGTACAGGAACGCCGCAACCGCATCGTGCAACTGATGCGCGAACAGGAGAGCTGCAACGTCAGCGACCTTGCCGACGCGCTCGGTGTATCGACGGTGACGATACGCGGCGACCTCGATTTCCTCGAAGACAGCGGCTGCATCAGCCGCAGCTACGGCAAGGCGGTGCTCAGCCCGCACTTCGCCTTCGAGCTCGATTTCCGCGAAAAGGAAAAAACCCGCAGCGAAGCCAAGCAGCTGATCGGCCGCGCTGCCGCGCAGCTCGTCGGCGACGGCGATGCGCTGATCATCGATTCGGGCTCGACCGTCGGCTTCGTGCCGCGCTACGTCGAAGCGCACAAGCGCTGCACGCTGATGACCAACGCGCTGAATCTCGCCAACGAGCTGATCGGCGACGTGCGCTTCGAACTGATGATGACCGGCGGCACCGTCCGTGCCGATTCCTACTCGCTGTGCGGACCGATCGCCGAACAGGCGGTGCGGCTGCACCACTTCGACACGCTGTTCATCGGTGCCGACGGCATCGACCTCAAGGCCGGCGTCACCACCACCAACGAACAGGATGCCCAGCTCAACCGCGCCATGATCAAGGCGGCCGACAAGGTCGTGCTGCTGGCCGATTCGAGCAAGTTCGGCCGCCGCGGTTTCTGCGTGATCTGCCCGTTGCCTCAGGTGCACACGCTGATCACCGACAGCGGCATCACCGACGAATACCGACGTGCGCTGACGCTGTCCGGCGTCAACGTGATCGTCGCCGACGAATGAACAAGGAGAACGCCATGAGTCTGTTGCTCGACATCATCCACCGCCACAAGGCCGGCCAGCCGGACGGGATCTACTCGGTGTGCTCGGCGCACCCGCTGGTGCTCGAAGCCGCGCTGCTGCAGGGGCTGGAAGACGACAGCGCGATCCTGATCGAGGCGACGTCGAACCAGGTCAACCAGTTCGGCGGCTACACCGGCATGAAGCCGGCGGACTTCCGCGATTTCGTGTTCGGTCTGGCGAAGAAAACCGGTTTCGATCCGGCGCGGCTGATCCTCGGCGGTGACCACCTCGGCCCGAACGCCTGGAAGAAGGCGCCGGCGAGCGAGGCGATGGCACTGGCCGGCGACATGGTCCGCGATTACGTGAAGGCCGGTTTCCGCAAGATCCACCTCGACTGCTCGATGTCGTGCGCCGGCGATCCGGTGCCGCTGTCCGATGCCGTCGTCGCCGAACGCGCCGCGCAGCTGTGCGCGATTTCCGAAGCGGCCTGGCGCGAGGTCGGCGGCGAGGCGCCGGTCTACGTGATCGGCACCGAAGTGCCGGTGCCCGGTGGCGCCAACGAAGAACTCGGCGAGCTGGAAGTGACGTCACCGGAGGCCGCCGGCACCACGCTCAAGGTCCATCGCGACGTGTTTGCCGCCGCCGGCCTCGCCGGGACGTTCGAGCGCGTCATCGCCATGGTGGTGCAGCCGGGCGTCGAGTTCGACCACCACAAGGTCGTTCGCTACAACGCGGCCAAGGCCAAGGCGCTGAGCACCTTCATCGAATCCGAACCGCTGGTGTTCGAAGCGCACTCGACCGATTACCAGAGCGACACCGCGCTCGCCGAACTGGTGCGCGACCACTTCGCCATCCTCAAGGTCGGTCCGGGGCTGACGTTCGCGATGCGCGAAGCGCTGTATGCACTCGACGTGATCGAACGCGAAACCATCGGCGAACTCGGTGCCTCGCACCTGAAGTCGGTGATCGCGCAGGTGATGCAGGAAGAGCCCGACTACTGGCTGCCGTACTACAGCCAGCCGGGCCACCAGCAGTACCTCGACCGCAACTACAGCCTGTCCGACCGGATCCGCTACTACTGGCCGCACCCGAAGGTCGTCGCCGCACAGGAAACCCTGTTCGCCAACCTCGGCAAGCAGCCGCTCTTGATGACCCTGGTCAGCCAGTACTTGCCCGAGCAGGCCAAGCGCATCGCCGAAGGCCGCATCGCGCCGACCGCCGAGGCGCTGGTGATCGACAAGGTGATGGAAGTGACCCGCAGCTATGCCCGTGCCTGCGGCATGGCCCGGCCTGCCGACGTGCGGAGGGCTGCATGATGCGCTACCTCGACCATGATCACGACTGGCTCGTCGCCCACGGCGCCATCCACACCGCCCGCGAAATCGCCCAGCAGCCGCGGCTGTGGCGCGAAATTACCGCCACGCTGCAGGCGTCGGCCGCCGACTGGCAGCCGTGGCTGAACGACCTGCTCGCCACGCCGAACCTGCGCGTGGTGATGACCGGCGCCGGCACCTCGGCCTTCGCCGGCAAGACGCTGGCCCCGGTGCTGCGCGAACGTACCGGCCTGCGCATCGACCCGGTCGCGACCACCGACATCGTCGGCGATCCGCAAGCCTGGCTCGATCCGCGCCTGCCGACCCTGCTGGTGTCGTTCGCCCGCTCGGGCAACAGCCCGGAAAGCGTGGCTGCGGTCGAACTGGCCGACCAGCTGCTGCCGGACTGCCGTCACCTGATCCTGACGTGCAACCCGGACGGTGCGCTGGCGCGCTATGCCGCCGGCAACCCGCGGGTGCGCTGCGTGCTGATGCCCGACGGCGCCAACGACCAGAGCTTCGCGATGACGTCGAGTTTCACGTCGATGTTCGTCAGCGCCGCGCTGATGCTCGGCGCGGTACCGCTGGCCGACGCGGCTGCACGGGTCGAGTCGGTTGCCGCGCTGTGCGAGGCCAAGCTCGCGCTCTGGCCGCAACGGGCGCGCCAGCTGGCGATCGACGGCTTCGAACGCGTGGTTTATCTCGGCAGCAACGGCCTGGCCGGGCTGGCCGAGGAGGCGTCGCTCAAACTGCTCGAGCTGACCGCCGGCAGGATCGCGACCCGTTTCGACTCGCCGCTCGGCGTGCGCCACGGCCCGAAATTCATGATCGATGCGCGGACCTGCGTGCTGGTGTTCATGTCGTCGAAACCGTACACGCGCCGTTACGACGACGACCTGTACGCCGAACTGGTCGGCAACGGCATCGCGCCGCAGGTGATCGCGCTCGGGACCGGGGCCGGCGACACGCTGCAGGTCGAACTGGCCGATGCCGACGACCTGTGGCTGGCGCTGCCCTATCTGTTGTTCGCGCAGCTGTTCGCCTTCGAGGCCTCGCTCGCCGCCGGCCTGACGCCGGACAACCCGTGCCCGACCGGCGAAGTGAACCGCGTCGTCCAGGGCGTGACGATCTACCCGTATCCGAACTGATTCAGGACAAGCGAGAAAAACACCATGCCGAACATCCTCTTGACCCGCATCGACAACCGCCTCGTGCACGGCCAGGTCGGCGTGACCTGGACCGGCAGCCTCGGCGCCAATCTGGTCCTCGTTGCCAACGACGCCGCCGCCAATGACCCGGTGCAGCAGAACCTGATGGACATGGTCGTCGCCGAGGGCGTGCAGACGCGCTACTTCACGCTCGCCAAGACGACCGAAGTCATCCACAAGGCCGCCGACCGCCAGAAGATCCTCATCGTCTGCAAGACGCCGCAGGACGTGCTGACGCTGGTCAAGGGCGGGGTACCGATCACGTTTGTCAACGTCGGCAACATGCACTTCGCCGAGGGCAAGCGCCAGATCCACAAGACGGTGTCGGTTGACGACGCCGATGTGGCGACGTTCCGCGAGCTGGCCTCGCTGGGCGTGACCTGCGAGATCCGCCGCGTTCCCGACGAGGCCGGCGAACTCGTTTCGAAGTTGCTCTGACTCTGGGAGGGGTTGAGACATGTTGATCGAAGCACTGCTGATAGCGCTGCTGGCCGGTTTGGCGGGGGTGGACCTGTTTGACGGGTTGACCCACTTCCACCGTCCCGTGGTGCTCGGCCCGCTGGTCGGGCTGATTCTGGGGGATGTCCATACCGGCCTCTTGGTCGGCGGGACGCTGGAACTCGTGTGGATGGGCATGGTGCCGCTGGCCGGCGCCCAGCCGCCCAACGTCGTCATCGGCGGCGTCATCGGCACGGCGTTCGCGATATTGACCAAGGCGGAGCCCACGGTGGCGATCGGGGTGGCGGTGCCGTTCTCGATCGCCGTGCAGGGGTGCATCACCATCCTGTTCACCGCGTTCTCGCCGATGATGCACAAGTGCGACGCGATGGCGAAGAAGGGCAACTGGCGCGGTATCGAGCTGGTCAACTACTTCGGCATGGCCATCCTGTTCTGTTTCTACTTCATCGTGGCCTTCCTGCCGATCTACTTCGGCGCCGATGCCGCCGGTGCGGTCGTCAAGGCTGCGCCGCAGTGGGTGCTCGACGGCCTCGGCGTGGCGGGCGGCATGATGCCGGCAATCGGTTTCGCGCTGCTGATGAAGATCATGCTCAACAAGAACTACGTCGCCTACTTCATCCTCGGCTTCGTCGGCGTCACCTACCTGAAGCTGCCGATCCTGGCGATCGCGCTCGGCGCACTGGCGATTGCGATGATCGATTTCTTCAACAGCAACCGCGCCCAGCCGCAGGCTGCTGCTGCCCGGAATGTGGAGGTGGAAGATGGCATTTAACGATAGCGAAGCCGCACTGGCCGCCAAGGCCGAGAAGCGGATGGAACAGGCGCTGGCCACGAGTTCGGTCGAACGGGACGATTACATCGACACCATCCCGGCCGAGCCGCTGACCAAGAAGGACATCAACCGCATGGCGTGGCGCTCGCTGGCGCTGCAGGCATCGTTCAACTACGAACGGATGCAGGCCGGCGGCTGGCTGTACACGCTGATCCCGGCGCTGCGCAAGATCCACAAGAACGACGAGGACTTGCGGAACTCGATGAAGATGCACCTCGAGTTCATCAACGTCCACCCGTTCGACGTGACCTTCCTGTCCGGCCTCGTGCTGGCGATGGAGCAGAGCAAGGAGAAGATCTCGACCATCCGTGCGGTCAAGGTTGCGCTGATGGGGCCGCTGGGCGGGATCGGCGACGCGATGTTCTGGCTGACCTGGCTGCCGATCTGCGCCGGCATCGGCGCGGCGCTGGCGCTCGAAGGCTCGATGTTCGGCCCGATCGTCTTCCTGCTGCTGTTCAACGCACTGCACTTCGGCCTGCGTTTCGGGCTGGCGCATTACGGCTACCGGGCGGGGCTGGGCGCGATCAACGTGCTCAAGAACAGCACCAAGAAGATCTCGCACGCGGCGTCCATCGTCGGGATGACGGTGATCGGTGCACTGGTCGCTTCCTACGTACGCTTGAGTACGCCGCTGGAGATCCACGCCGGTGAAGCCAAGATCGCGCTGCAGTCCGGCGTGCTCGACAAGCTGATGCCCAACCTGCTGCCGCTCGGCTTCACGCTCGTGGTCTACTGGCTGATGAAGAAGGGCTACTCGCCGGTGAAGCTGATCGGTCTGACCGTGCTGCTGGGGCTGGTCGGCAAATTCATGGGCTTCCTGTAATCGCCTGCACCCCGGCTGCATGCCGGGGTGCTTGGCGGCTGAAACGACATCGCGGCCATGGCCGCATGGAGCAAGACAATGATTTCCCTGATCCTGACCGGCCACGGCCGCATTGCCTCCGGCATCCAAGAAGCGATCACCCAGGTGTTCGGCGCGCAGGCCGACCTGCACGTCGTCGATTTTCCCGACGGCATGGGTACCGGCGATCTCGAAGTCCGGCTGAACGAGGTACTGGGGACGTGCAGCAGTGAAACGGTGTTCTTCACCGACCTGCTCGGCGGGTCGCCGTTCCGGATTGCCTCGATCCTGGCGCAGGCCCGTCCGGGGACCGAGGTGATCGCCGGGATGAATCTGTCGATGTTCGCCGAAATGCTGTTCGAGCGTGACGACATCGCCACCGCGGCCGAATTCCGCCAGCGCGCGATCGAGGCCGGGCAGGGCGGCATCACCAGTCTGGCCGACCGGCTGGCAAGGCAGCAGAAGCGTGCGGAGGCCGTCGATGGCCTGTGACCCGGTCCGTATCCGCGCCGCACGGGTGCTGACGTCGCAGGGCTGGCTCGCCGGTGGCGTGGTGCATGTCGGCGACGACGGCCGCATCCTCGCGGTGAAGGCCGGTGGCGATTTCGACCGCGACCTCGATGACGCCTGGCTGATGCCGGCGCTGGTCGACAGTCATGTGCACGGCGCGATGGGCGCCGACGTGATGGACGCGAGCCACGACGCGCTCGACACCATGTCGGCCTACTTTGCCCGCCACGGCGTCGGCGCGTTTGCAGCAACCACGGTGACCGCACCGGTCGAAGCGATCGAAGCTGCCATCGTCCAGGTCCGCGACAGCCGCAAGCACGGCGTGTCCGGTGCCGAAATCGTCGGCACCTATCTGGAAGGGCCGTATTTCACTGCCAAGTGCTGCGGCGCGCACCCGGTACCGCTGATGCGGCCGATCAGCGTGCCCGAGCTGTCGCGCTGGCATGCGCTGGCCGAGGGCTCGCTCAACACCGTCGCGCTTGCGGCCGAGTTGCCCGGTGCCGACGAGGCGATCGCCTGGCTGCGCGAGCGCGGCGTGCGTACGCTGATCGGCCATTCGGACGCCAGCTACGACGAAACGGTCGACGCGATGCTGGCCGGTGCGCGCGGCGTCGTCCATTGCTACAACGGCATGCGCGGGCTGCATCACCGCGATCCGGGCGTTGTCGGCGCGGGGCTGACGCGGCCGGAGTCCGACGTCGAGCTGATCGTCGACGGCCATCACGTCCACCCGGCGGCGGCGCAGATCGCGCTCAACAGCGCGGGCGAGGAAAGGCTGATCCTGATCACCGACGCGATGCGTGCCACCGGCATGCCCGAAGGCGACTACCGGATCGGCGAAATCACCGTGCACATGAAGGGCGGCGTGGTGCGTACCGACGTCGGCGGCCTGGCCGGCAGTACCGCCTTGCTGATCGACGCGGTGAAGCACGCGATGGACTGGTTCGGCCTGCCCGTCGAGCGCGCGTGGGCACTGGCGAGCCGCAATCCGGCGCGTGCCTTGCGCCGGCCCGATCTCGGCAGCATCGCCCCGGGGCAGACCGCCAGCCTGACGGCGATCACGCCCGCGCTCGGCGTCGTGGCGACCTGGGTGGGCGGACGACCGGTTTTTGCCGCCTGAACCCGGCGGCACCAGACACCCCCCGGCGCCTTCGGGCGCCACCCTCTTGGGCCCCGGTTGAGCCGGGGCCTTTTTTTAGCGCGAGATCGCCAGTCCCAAGGCGTCGCGCAGCGGGCCGTCGACGTAGTCGGCCAGCGCGGTCAGCCGGCGTTGCGCCAGCACGCGTTCACCCCGGACTTCCCCGGCGCGTGCGGTGAAATCGTCGGGCAGCGCATCGAGGGCGCGGCGGGTGTCGTCGAGCCGGCTGTTCAGTTCGGCAACGACATCGTCCTTGCCGCGGGTCAGCAGGTAATCGTCGAAGCCGACGCCGTTCGGTGCGCCGAGCAGGACGGCGCGGACGCTGTCGAAGCTGGCGATCAGGCTGGCGCGGGTCTGGCCGGCCAGCGCATCGGGAAACTGCGAGGCGGCGGGGGCGATCTCCTCTTTGCCCAGCTTCCAGCCGGCGATCTCGCGCAGGCCGACGACGCTGCGGGTCAGCATTTCGATCATCAGCGGTCGCGGATACGTCGGGTCGTAGTTCAGGCCGCGGCGCATGCCTTGCCATTCCATCACCAGAATCTGCGACTGGCGCGCCAGCGAGGCAGCCTGCCATTGGGCGAAGCCGCACTTGAGCTGGGCCAGTTGCCTGGCGGCCGGCTGGCCGAACAACTGGCTTTCGAGCGCCGGCAGGCCGCTGCCGCCCTTCGGCTGCCGGTTCCACAGTTCGAACGAATACGGGTCGGCGGGATTGGCCGGCGTGGCCGACTGGCTTGCGGCCAGTACCTTGGGGTCGAGCGGCCACGGATCGATCCTGTTCAGGTACTGGTCCTGCAGCAAGGGGCCGACCCGATCGCTCTCGACCCGCCGCCACGCGTCGACGCTCTTGCGCCAGCCCGCCTGGGCCTGGGCGAGTCTGGCGGCATCCAGCTGCGCGCACAGTGCGTCGACGCTTTGCTGCAGCTGGGTGGATTCGGTCTGGAAGGCCAGAAGCTTCGGCAAATAGACCTGGTCGGCGAGCGCACGGACCAGCTCGGGGGCTTGCAGCGGTGGCGTCTCGGCCATTGCCGCGACGGACAGGGTGGTGGCGGACAGCGCGGCGAGCAGCGCGCGGAGCGGCTTGTTCATTTCGTTTTCCGTGTTGTGGTCTCCCGCGCCTTTCTTACCACAAGCGCTTACGCCTTGCAGCCGGTATGCCGCCGGCCGGTGCGATGTCGATCAGCGCTTGCCAATGGCGACGCTTACGGCAACACTGCGCCGGGAACGAATCGCCCCGACGGGCGGTCAGCTGTTTGTTTAAAGGAGTCATCATGGCGTTTTACTTCCGGGCCGACGACGTGCCCGAACTGCGTGGTCTGTCGAAGTGGGATCAGCGCGTGCTGTTGCGCGGCACCTTCCTGAAGGAGCGGGCGATTTCGACCCTGGTGCTGCTGCTGATCGTGATCGGTTCGATCCAGTTCGTGATCAATCCGCTGGTCGAATCGCTGGCGCCGGGCTTCCGCAACAACACCCTCGGCTACGCGGCGGTGCTGATCGTCTGGCTGCTGGCGCTGATGAGCGCGCGCGACATCGTGATGATGAACATCCTGCGGCCGAAAATTGCCGCGAAGCGTGCGGAGAAGCAGGCTGCCGAGCTGGCTGCCGCGAACGCAGCGAATGCCGCAGACGACGGAAACAATGCGGCCGGCTAGGTCGACGGCCGTCTGGGCACTGCTCGCCGCGTGTGCGGGCAGCGCGCAGGCGGCGACGATCGCCGTCGACGTCGGCCATTACCTTGCAGCACCGGGGGCGACCAGCGCCTACGGCGACACCGAGTTCGGCTACAACCTGGCGCTGGCGCAGGTCGTTGTGCAGCGCCTGCGTGCCGACGGACACGTCGTGCTGCTGATCGGCGCCGGCGGCGACATGGACAGTCTGCGCGCGCGGCCGGCGATGGCCGAGGGGGCGGACCTGTTCATCTCGATCCACCACGACTCGGTCAACGAGCGTTACCTGTCGACGTGGACGGTCGCCGGCAAGCCGCAGCGCTACAGCGACATCTCGCACGGCTACTCGGTCTTCGTGTCGCCGGACAATCCGCATTACGCCGAAAGCTACGCCTGTGCCGAAGCGGTCGGCAGCGCGATGAAGCGCGCCGGCTTTGCGCCCAACCTGCATCACGTGATGAACGATGCCGGCGAAGGGTACGTCGTGCTCGACCCGGAGCTGGCCGTCTATCGCTCGTCGCTGGTGGTGGTGAAGTACGCGACGGTGCCGGCGCTGCTGCTCGAGGCCGGCGTGATCATCAATCGCGACGAAGCGCTGACGATGAAACAACCGGCAACGCGCCGCCGCGTTGCCGACGCCGTCGCATCGGCGATGTCCTGTCTGGCGCCGGAATGAAAAAACCCCGCCTGTATGGCGGGGCAAACGGCGGAAACCGTGATGAAGCTTCTTCGCTCACGCCGGTTGGCGCATCGGCGTGAACGGTTTGTGGGACGGACGGCTCAGATGACGCCCTGCGCGAGCATGGCGTCGGCCACCTTGACGAAGCCGGCGATGTTGGCGCCATCGACATAGCTGACGCTGCCGTCGTCGCGCCGGCCGTAGCGCAGGCAGTCGGTGTGGATGCCTCGCATGATCTGCAGCAGCCGGGCGTCGACCTCGTCGCGCGTCCACGACAGGCGCATCGCGTTCTGGCTCATTTCCAGCCCCGAGGTCGCGACGCCGCCGGCGTTGCTGGCCTTGCCCGGTGCATACATCACGCCGTGCTCGACGAAAATCCGCACCGCGGCGGCGGTCGACGGCATGTTGGCGCCTTCGGCGACACAGCGCACGCCGTTGGCGACCAGTTGCGCGGCATCCTGGCCGTCGAGCTCGTTCTGCGTCGCGCACGGCATCGCCACGTCGACCGGCACGTGCCACGGCCGCAGGCCGGGCGCGTATTCGAGCCCGAGCTTCTGTGCGTAGTCGCTGACCCGGCCGTAATGCCGGTTCTTGATCTCCTGCAGGAAAGCGAGCTTGTCCGGGGTGAAGCCGTCGGGGTCGATCACGGTGCCGGCCGAGTCGGACGCCGTCAGCACCTTGGCGCCGAACGCCATGGCTTTCTCGATCGCGAACTGGGCGACGTTGCCCGAACCGGAAACGGCAACGCGCAGCCCTTCGAGCGATCGGCCGGCGTGGCGCAGCATCTCTTCGGTGAAATAGACGGTGCCGTAGCCGGTGGCTTCCGGCCGCATCACCGAGCCGCCGAACGACAGGCCCTTGCCGGTGAACACGCAGTCGGCCCGGTTCGAGAGTTTCTTCATCATGCCGGCCATGTAGCCGACCTCGCGCGCGCCGACGCCGATGTCGCCGGCCGGAATGTCGGTGTCGGCACCGACATGGCGGTGCAGCTCGGTCATGAAGGCCTGGCAGAAGCGCATCACCTCGCCGGGGCTGCGGCCCTTGGGGTCGAAGTCCGCGCCGCCCTTGGCGCCGCCCATCGGCAGTGTCGTCAGCGCGTTCTTCAGCGTCTGCTCGAAGGCGAGGAACTTGAGCACCGACAGGTCGACCGACGGGTGGAAGCGGATGCCGCCCTTGTACGGACCGATCGCCGAGCTGTGCTGGACGCGGTAGCCGCGGTTGACGCGGACCTCGCCGTGGTCATCGACCCAAGCGACGCGGAAGATCAGTGTCCGCTCGGCCTCGATCAGCCGGTCCAGCAGGCCGTGCTCGGCGTAGCGCGGATGCAGCTGGATGAAGGGCCACAGGCTGTCGACGACTTCGGTGACGGCCTGCAGGTATTCCGGCTGAGCCGGATTGCGGTTGGCCACGAGGGCGAGGAAATCGCCCGCTTGCCGGTACTTCATTGCGCACTCCCCATGGGCCCGGAGGGGCCGGTCGAGTGTGAATAGTACGGCGTGCCGCTTGCGCGCTTGTTGATCCTGCTCAGGGTCTGCGCGTCAGGGCTGCGGCGGTGGTGCGATCGCCTTCTTCAGCACCCGGCTGCCATCGATGGCAATCCAGGCAATCGACAGCGCCACCAGCCACAGTGCGGTACGCAGGCCGGCGTGCTCGGCGACGAAGCCGATCAGCACCGGGCCGATCAGCATGCCGACGTAGGCCAGCCGTGCGACCGCGGCGATCGCTTCGCCGGCATGCAGGCCCGGCAGTCGCGAGGCGGCCACGAAGAAGATCGGTACCAGGTTGGCGCATCCCAGCCCCATCAGCAGGAAGCCCAGCAAGGCTGCCCACGGATTCGGCCAGGCCAGTGCCAGCACGATGCCGGCAAGGCCGATGCTGCCGCTGAGCATCAGCAGCCTGAGCATGCCAAGCCGCGCGCGCAGCGCATCCCCGCTGAAACGGCCGACCGCCATCCCGCCCGAAAAGGTCGCATAGCCGAAGCTGGCCAGCGCCGCCGACTTTGCCACGTCGCGCAGATAGATCGCCGTCCAGTCGTACATTGCGCCTTCGGCGACGAGGCCGAGGAAGGCGAGGATGCCGATCACCCACAGCAGCCGGCCCGCATGCGCGTGCTTGTCGGCGCTGACGGCGCTGACCGCCGGATCGGCGATCAGCTTCGGCCGCGCGACCAGCCCGGTGATCGCGATGAGCAGGCCCATGCCGACGAAATGGAGCCACGGCGGCACGCCGAGTGAAATGACCAGGCCGCCGACGCTGGCGCCGACCATGCCGCCGATACTGAACAGGCCGTGCAGCGTCGACATGATGGGCTTGTCGCTGCCGGCTTCGACCGTGGCGGCCTGCGCATTCATCGCCACGTCGTAGGCGGCGTTGGCAATGCCGAAGCCGATCAGCATCACCAGCGTCGGCCAGAGGCCCGGCATCAGCATCAGCAGCGCGGTCGTGGCGGCAAAGCACCAGGCCGCATAGCCGGCGACCCGGTCGCTGCCGGCCCGGGCGATCAGTTTGCCGACCGGCTGCATGGCGACGATCGCGCCGAGGGCGACGGCAAACATCGCCACCGACAGCCACGCCGGCGACAGCGCAAAGCGGTCGCGCAGCGTCGGAATGTGGATGCCCCAGGTGGCATAGGTGGCACCGGCGACGAAGAACAGCGCCATCGTGGCGTAGCGGGCGCCGTTGCCGGTCGCGGCGGGAAGCGGGAGCGTCTGACGTTGCATTGTGTTCAAACCGGTTTGGATTTCTGCATTATGCCTATTTTGCCACCGATGCGTTGTACCGCTGCCGGGATAATTCCGACCACTCCGCGTACAGGCAGGCAGAGCGGGGCGGCTTTGGTAGAATCTCGGGTTTCCCCGATTGCCGACCGACACTGCCATGCGCACTTCGCAACTGTACATCTCGACCCTCAAGGAAGCTCCGAGCGAGGCCGAACTGATTTCGCACAAGCTGATGCTGCGTGCGGGCCTGATCAAGAAGCTCGGCTCCGGCCTCTACACCTGGATGCCGCTGGGCCTGAAGGTGCTGCGCAAGGTCGAAGCGATCGTGCGCGACGAGATGAACAGGGCCGGCGCGCAGGAGCTGCTGATGCCGGCAGTGCAACCGGCCGAGCTGTGGCAGGAAACCGGTCGCTGGGACCTGTTCGGCCCGCAGATGCTCAAGATCCGTGACCGCCACGAGCGCGACTTCTGCTTCGGCCCGACACACGAGGAAGTGATCACCGACATCGCCCGCACCGAGCTGCGCTCGTACAAGCAGCTGCCGGTCAACTTCTACCAGATCCAGGTCAAGTTCCGCGACGAGATCCGCCCGCGTTTCGGCGTGATGCGTGCGCGCGAATTCACCATGAAGGATGCGTACTCGTTCGACGCCAGCTTCGAAGGCCTGCAGCTCACCTACGGCAAGATGCACCAGGCGTACTCGAACGTGTTCACGCGCCTCGGGTTGAAGTTCCGTGCGGTCGCCGCCGACAGCGGCGCGATCGGCGGCGATGGTTCGCACGAATTCCACGTGCTCGCCGACGCCGGTGAAGACCTGCTCGCCTACTGCCCGGATTCGGACTTCGCCGCCAACGTCGAACTGGCCGAAGCGCTGGCGCCGACCGCACTGCGTGCCGCACCGGCCGAGGCGCTGCGCGATGTCGATACGCCGAAGCAGACGACCTGCGAGGACGTCGCCAGGCTGATGGAAATCGGCATCGAGAAGACCGTCAAGCTGATCGCGCTGGTCGCCGGCGACGGCCGTTTCGTGGTTGCGCTGATCCGTGGCGACCATTCGCTCAACGAAGTGAAGCTGTCCAAGGTCGACGGCATCGGCGAATTCCGCTTCGCCACCGACGAAGAAATCCGCGCCAAGTTCAACTGCCCGCCGGGCTTCCTCGGCCCGGTCGGCATCGCCACCGACATCCAGGTCATCGCCGACCGCACCGTCGCGGCGATGAGCGACTTCGTCTGCGGCGCCAACAAGCCGAAATTCCACATCGCCGGCGTCAACTGGGGGCGCGACCTGCCGGAACCGCACATCGTTGCCGACATCCGCAATGTCGTCGCCGGCGATCCGAGCCCGGACGGCAAGGGTTCGATCGAGCTGTGCCGCGGGATCGAAGTCGGCCACATCTTCCAGCTGCGCACCAAGTACTCGGCCGCGATGAACTGCCTGTTCGTCAACGAGAACAACCAGCAGGAACCGATGGAAATGGGCTGCTACGGCATCGGCGTGTCGCGCATCGTCGCCGCCGCGATCGAGCAGAACCATGACCAGCGCGGCATCATCTTCACCCCGGCGCTGGCGCCGTTCACGGTTGCCGTCGTCGCGGTCGGCTATCACAAGTCCGAAGCGGTGAAGGCCGCTGCCGACAAGATGTATGCCGAACTCGTCGCTGCCGGTGTCGACGTGCTGCTCGACGACCGCAACGAGCGCCCGGGCGTCATGTTTGCCGACATGGAGCTGATCGGCATTCCGCACCGTGTCACCATCGGCGACAAGGTGCTGGCCGACGGTCAGGTCGAGTATGTCGCCCGTGCCGGTGGCGAGATGCAGAAGATTGCCTTGGGCGAGGCTGTTGCCTTCGTGCAGCAGCAATTGGCATAAATCGACGCCCGGCTTGCCGATCGTAGCAACGGGGCTTAGCGTCTGACGCTGGCCCCGTTTTCACATCCGTACCGACGACCCGTCTCATGAACAAGTTTGCCCTTGCCGCCTTCCTGTCGCTGTACGTCTGTGCTGCTTTCGCCGGTGCGCAGAAGGAAGAGGCCCTGTCGTCGTCGGTCCAGTCGGCGATGTCGCGCGCCATCGGCGACGGCGTGCAGGCGAAGCTGATCTTCCCGACGCAGGCCGAAGCCGATGCGTGGATGGCGGAAATGAGTGCGCGGCTGGCGAAGCGGATTCCCGACGAATTCATGCGCCGCAAGGTGCTGACCGCGGTGCAGTACGAAGCGACCCGTGCCGGGCTAGACCCGCAGCTGGTACTCGGCCTGATCCACATCGAAAGCGGCTTCAACCGCTATGCGATCAGCCCGGTCGGCGCACGCGGGCTGATGCAGGTGATGCCGTTCTGGCAGCGGCAGATCGGCACGTCGGACCAGAACCTGCTCGATGTGAACACCAACCTGCGTTACGGCTGCACCATCCTGCGCCACTACCTCGACATCGAGAACGGCGACCTGTTCCGCGCGCTCGGGCGCTACAACGGCAGCCTGGGGCGTGCCGAATACCCGAACCTCGTCTACGGTGCGTGGAAGAACTACTACGCGTGGAGCGGGGCCGGCAACAGCGTCGCCCAGCGCTGATACGCCAGGCAGGCGCAACGGCCTGCGCTCCGAAGCAAGGGAGGCAGCATGAGCATCCGCATCGTCCGGCTCGGCAGTCCGCGCCAGCCCGGTGAAGGTTTGCGGCTCGGCACCGTACGGCGTCCGCCGCGCGGGGTGGCCAAGGCCGACTACGCGCGGCTCGACTACTTCGACGTCTGGTTTCCCAATCTTGCGCCGTCGGCCGAGCTGCTCAAGCAGTTCCGCGTGATGCTGGCCACGCACGACGAGGTGCTGTGGCCGACGGTGAAGAGGCGCTTTCTCGCGGAGATGGCCGAGCCGGCGGCGAGCCGCGATCTCGACCTGCTGGCGGCGCTGTCGCACCGGACCGACGTGTCGGTCGGCTGTTACTGCGACAGTGAACATCACTGCCACCGTTCCATCCTGCGCGAGCTGCTGCAGGCGCGCGGCGCCGACGTCGTCGCGCCGGAGGCCTGAAGCGTTTCAAATTGCGTCGTCAGGGCGGGCCGGCTTGCCGGGCGCACGGCGCCGACCTATCGTGGACGCCTTCTCAGGAGGTCTTCATGTCGATCTGGATCCGCCCGTTCACCCCTGCCGACCTCGACGCGATGTGCGCCGATACTGCGGTCGAGCACCTCGACATCCGCTTCGCCGAAGTCGGCGACGACTATCTGGTGGCGACCATGCCGGTCGATCACCGCACGGTCCAGCCGATGCGGCTGCTGCATGGCGGCATTTCGTGCGCGCTGGCCGAAACGCTCGGCAGTCTGGCGAGCAACCTGATCGTCGACACCGACAAGCAGCTGGCCGTCGGTACCGAAATCAACGCCAGCCACCTGCGCTCGGCCACTTCGGGCCGGGTGACCGGGACCGCCCGGCCGATCCGGCTGGGCCAGAGCCAGCACGTCTGGGAAATCCGCATCGACGATGCCGCCGGCAAGCTGGTCTGCATCGCCCGGCTGACCAATTCCATCGTGCCGCGACGTTAATTTGCCGCAATGGCCGCCCCGCCGGCCCGGCCTTGATCTGGGGCGAAGCGCCGGCGGCGGCGTTCTGCCATGCTGAACGGATGTGGTCGGACGGGAGCGCGCGATGAAATGGATGCATGCACTGGTCGGGCGGGAGCGCACGCTCGCCGCCGACCAGCGCCTCGGCCTGTCGCTGGCCTTCGTTGCCGGCGCCGCCAATGCCGGCGGTTTTCTCGCCGTCGGCCAGTACACCTCGCACATGTCCGGCATCGTCTCGGCCATGGCCGACCAGTTCGTCCTCGGCAACCTCAGGCTGGTGCTGGCCGGGCTGGGCGCCTTTGTCTGTTTTACCGCAGGCGCGGCCACCTCGTCGCTGCTGATCAACTGGGCTCGGCGGCGGCGCATGCACAGCGAGTATGCGCTGTCGTTGCTGGTCGAAGCGGTGCTGATGCTCGGCTTCGGCCTGCTCGGCGGCTGGCTGAGCCGCTACGCCGGCTTTTTCCTGCCGTTTACGGTGATGTGGCTGTGCTACCTGATGGGCTTGCAGAACGCCATCGTCACGAAGCTCTCGAGCAAGCGCATCCGCACGACTCATGTGACCGGTCTCGTGACCGATATCGGCATCGAACTCGGCCGGCTGCTGTACTGGAACCGGCACGACAGCCCGGACCTGCCGAGGGTGGTCGCCGACCGCACGCTGCTGGCGCTGAACCTGGGTTTGCTGGTCCTGTTTCTGGCCGGCGGCGTGGCTGGCGCATGGGCGTTCCAGCGTGTCGGCTTCGTCGCCACGGTGCCGCTGGCGCTGTTCCTGCTGCTGCTGGCAGTCATGCCGGTGTGGGAGGACGTGCAGGTTCGCACCCGGCTGCTGCGGTTGCGCTACGGACGCCGCTGAGCGGAGCAATCTCCGCTCGTCCGGCTTTATCTGCCTGATCTGCTTGAATTTTTCTTGGTGTGCCTTCCTGAATGGGGACTGGACCTGCGGGTCCGCCTTCGCGATGCAAGGGGGAGCGAGGGTCTCCCCATCATGCACGGAGGCAACACCATGGCGTTCAATCTGATCGAAGCGCTGCAGGGCGCGGCGGGGCCGGTGCTGGCCGAATTCGCGGGCAAGAAGCTGGGCATGGACACCGGAACGGCGAGTGCGGCCGCAGCGCAAACCCTGCCAGCGCTGGTGGCCGGCCTCGTCAAGCAGGCCGGAGATCCGCAGGCTGCCCGCGGACTGTTCTCGCTGATTTCGGGCCCGGATGTCGACGCCGGTGTGCTCGACAGTCCGGCCGTGCAGGCGGGCGATTCGAACGTGCTGGGCGGACTGGTCGAGCGGGGCCGGGCGCTGCTGCCGGTGATCCTGGGCGGTCAGTCCGGTCAGGTGGCCGCTGCGGTGGCCGGCAAGGCCGGTGTGCCGACCGAGTCGGCCGGCACGCTGCTGGCGCTGGGCGCACCGATGCTGCTGTCGCTGATCAAGGGCAGGCTTGGACCGGATGGCGGCTATGGCAGCTTTGTCGGCCTGCTGACCGAACAGCAGGGCTGGCTGGCCAAGCTGCTCGACGGCCACCTGCTGCAGGCGCTCGGCGTCGGCAGCCTGGCCAGCCTGTTCGGGGGGCTGAGCTCGCACGCGGGCACTGCCATCGGTGCGGCCAGCGAGGCCGCGGGTGAGGCGAAGCGGCAGCTAGGCAGCGCGGTCGAATCGGCCGAAACGGCGGTGAGGTCCGGTCTGCCGCGCTGGTTGTGGTGGGTGGTACCGCTGGCGATCCTCGCTTTCCTTGGCCTGAAGTTCTGCAGTGCACCCAAGGCGCCGGTGGTACCCGAGGTCGATGTCAAGGCGCCTGCGGCGTCGGTGGCGGCGAGCGCTCCGGCGCTGTTCAAGCTGGCCGGCATCCAGGTCGACGTGCAGTTCGCGACCGACAGCGCCGCGATCGAACCGCAGTACCACGCCGCGCTCGACAAGCTGGCCGAGGAACTGAAGGCCAGCGGCAAGCACGGCGAGATTGCCGGGCATACCGACAACGTCGGCGATGCGGCGCACAACAAGGCGCTGTCGGAGCAAAGGGCCGCGGCGGTGCGCGACTACCTGATCGGCAAGGGGGTGGCACCCGATGCGCTGACGGCGGTCGGCTACGGCGACAGCCGGCCGGTCGCCGACAACGGCAGCGAGGACGGCCGGCGCCAGAACCGGCGGATCGAATACGTCGCCAGCTGAGGCGCAGCGCAGGAAAAAGCGGACCCGCGGGTCCGCTCGGGTCTGCCGGTCAGCGCGGCAGGTGTTCCGGCGCGATCAGCCGGACGTAGCCGCCTTCGAGCGCGATCAGCCCGTCGTCGACCCAGGCATTCAGCTGCTTGTTGACGCTCTCGCGGCTGGCGCCGACGAGATTGGCGATTTCCTGCTGTGTGAGCTTCAGGTCGATCAGCACGCCGCCGGCGTCCTGCGCGCCGTGCTGTTCGCCAAGCTGCCGCAGTGTCTTGGCCAGTCGCTGCGGCAGCGGCAGGAACAGCGTGTCCTGCAGCAGTTCGTCGGCACCGCGCAGCCGCTGGCACAGCGCGGCAATCAGCTGCCGCATCACCTTCGGGTGCGATTCGAGGTGCTGCATCACCGCATCGCGGCGCAGGACCAGCAGCTCGCACGGTTCGAGCGCTTCGACGCTCGCGGTTCGTGGCCCGCCGTCGAGCATGGCGACTTCGCCGAAGACTTCGCCGGCTTCGAGGATCGCCAGCGTGGCTTCGCGGCCTTCGTCGCTGGTGCGCAGTACCTTGAGCCGGCCGTGCAGCACCGCGTACATCGCGTCGCCGGTCGCGCCCTGGGCAACGACGATTTCCTTGGCACGCACGCTGCGGGGCTGGGCATGCGCGGCGAGGCCGGCGAGCTCGTCGCTGTCGAGTTCGCAAAACAGGCTGCTGCCCGATAGCAGTTTGACCTTGTCCATATCGTCCTCAGGCGGAGAAAGTGGCGATCACCGGGGTGTGATCGGAAGGGCGCTCGGCCTTGCGCGGCTCGCGGTCGATCTCGCACGCGGTCAGCTTTTGCGACAGCGCCGGCGTGATCAGCAGATGGTCGATGCGCAGGCCGGCGTTCTTCTTGAAGCTGAAACCGCGGTAATCCCACCACGAGAACGACTTGTCCGGTTGTTCGAACGCGCGGAACGCGTCGGCGAGACCCAGACCGATCAGCGTGGTGAAGGCCTCGCGCTCGGGCGGCGAGACCAGCACGCCGCCTTCCCATTTCCTGATGTCGTGCACGTCGCGGTCTTCCGGCGCGATGTTGTAGTCGCCGGCGAGGATCAGTTGCGGGTGCTGCGCCAGTTCGTCCTTGAGCCAGGTGATCAGCGCTTCGAGCCAGCCGAGCTTGTACGGATATTTGTCCGAGTCGAGCGCCTGACCGTTCGGGATGTAGGCGCAGACGAGGCGCACGCCACCGATGGTGCCGGTGATC
Source organism: Jeongeupia chitinilytica (assembly GCF_014652315.1). Taxonomy (GTDB): domain Bacteria; phylum Pseudomonadota; class Gammaproteobacteria; order Burkholderiales; family Chitinibacteraceae; genus Jeongeupia; species Jeongeupia chitinilytica. The sequence continues at coordinate 179,720 of NZ_BMYO01000007.1, forward strand.
ACGCGCTTCTGCGGATCGTCGAAGCCGGGAATGTTGACGACGACGTCGTCGATCGGCAGGCGGCTGATGATGGCGACGCCGTTATAGGTTTTCTGCCCGGCGTAGACGACGTGGAAACCGGCGGCTTCGATGTCGGCCTGCGGAAAGTTGTGGTCCTCGAGCTTGGTTTCCTGCAGTGCGAGCGCCGTCAGCTCGGGGCGACTCTGCAGCCATTCGAGCACCTGCGGCAGGCGGACCTTGAGGCTGTTGACGTTCCAGGTGGCAAATTGCATGGGCGGGTCGCACAATGAAGATTGGGAATGGACTGATTCTATCAGGCCCGCCGCACGGTGCTGCCGGTGTCACTGTCCCGGGCTTGACCTGATCGGGGTCGGCGCCGGCGCCGAAAGGCTAGACTGGCCTTTTGTCAGTGCCATCCGGTTCACGATGTCCGCAGTGCCGATCCCACTCAAACCCGCCAGCGGCTGGCGGCACACGTGTCATACGGTGATTTTCGAACACGACACGCCGGCCGGCCGTGCCTTCGACCTCTGCCTGCTGCTCGCGATCGTTGCGTCGGTGCTGACGGTCATGCTCGACAGCGTCGCCGGCATCCGGGCGCAATGGGGCGACCTGCTCACGACGCTGGAATGGGGCTTCACGCTGCTGTTCACCGTCGAATACCTGTTGCGCGTCGCCTGCGTCGAGCGGCCGTGGCGCTACGTGCTCAGTCCGCTCGGCGTGATCGACCTGCTGTCCATCCTGCCGACCTATCTGGGGCTGCTGCTGCCGCAAAGCATCTATTACCTCAGCGACATCCGCGTGCTGCGGCTGTTGCGGGTGTTCCGGGTACTCAAGCTCGCGGGTTTCCTCAACGCGGGCAGTTCGATCACCCAGGCGCTGGCAGCCAGCCGGCGCAAGATCACGCTGTTCATCTACGTGATGCTGATGATGGCCGTGGTGCTCGGGACGCTGATGTACGTGATCGAGGGCGAGGCCAACGGCTTCACGTCGATTCCGCGCGGCATCTACTGGGCGATCGTCACGCTGACGACGCTGGGCTACGGCGACCTGACACCGAAAACCGGTCTGGGCCAGGCACTGGCGGCCGTGGTGACGCTGATGGGGTACGGCATCCTCGCCGTTCCGACCGGGATCGTGACCGCCGAGTTTGCCCGCGTGCGCGACGACGAAGCCCGGCGGCGCTGTCCGGCCTGCAACGCGGCCGGTCACGACGGTGATGCGCTGTTTTGCCGCCGCTGCGGGCAGCGTCTGCCGGATTGATTACTCCGGGCGGAACTGCCGGTGGCAGGCCGCGCACGACTCCTCGACCGCGGCAAAGCGCGGCCGGATGTCGGCCATCGTCGCGGCCGGGCCGGTCCGGGCGGCCAGTTCGGTGGTCGCGGCCTCGAGTTTCCGCGCGGCTGCGTTGAATTGCCCCGCGCTGGCGTGACTGGGGCCGCTGGCGTCGAACTCGGGGAAATGCGTCCACGGTGCCGAAGCCAGCGTCTTCAGCTTGAGCGCGCCGCTCTGGAACGCGGCCGGATCATAACTGCTGCGACCGCGGACCATGCCGCCGAGCGTTTCGCTGGTCCGCAGCATGTCCTTGAAAATGGTCTGGCGAATCGCACTCGGCGAATGGGGGTCGGTTTTCGAACAGCCGGCGAGCAGGGCGGCGGTACAGCACAACAGGATCAGGCGTTTCATCGGGGACATCGCAGGGGGAATGACATTACAACGCCGGCCGCGGCGGCCGGTTGACGGTTCAGCGCTTGGCCGGTGCATAACCGGCCTTGGTCAGTGCCGCGGACCACAGCTGCGGGTCCCAGATGCGGAAGACTTCGCTGCCGATCTGCAGGACCGGCGGAATCAGCTGTGTCTGACCGGTGGCCTGGTAGAACGCGAGCAGCTGGGCCTCGGAACTGGCCGGGTTGCGCACTTCGTAGTCGACGCCGCGGGCGTCGAGCAGCATCACGGCTTCCGCACACGTCGTGCCGCATTGCGGGTTGGTATACAGCACCACGCTGGCGGCCCTGGCTTGCGGACCGCTTGCCGTCGCCGGCTTGCCGGCGCCGACCACATTCGGGCGGATCGTCCGTTCGCGGCTGGTCTGGCCGGCCGGTGGCTGGTCGCTGTAATGGACCTGGCCGTCGGCGTCGCGCCACTGGTAGATCTTGGCGAGGGTGGGCAGCGACAGCAGCAGGGCGGCGAGGACGACGGGCAGGCGGAGCATGGCTGTGCGCGTGGGTAAAGACTGCATTGTTTCAAAACCGCTCGCCAGCGTCACGCGCCGGGCACCGGTTGTGGTGGCACATCGTCACCGGCGAACACCGCCCGTGCCAGATAGCGGCGCAGCCAGCCGAGAATCGGCCAGCTGCCGCGACCGGTGCGCCAGCACAGCCGGACTTCGAGTGCGCTGAATGCGACGTCGTTGCCGGCGAGTTCGACCAGCCGGCCGGCCAGGGTCGGGTAGCGGGCGACGTTGCGCGGCACCACCGCCCAGCCGACGCCGAGGGCGGCCAGTTCGGCGACCGCGTACAGGCTGTCCGAATACCAGACCTGCGGACTGAGGCGCTCGTCGCCGTCGTCGTTGCCGGTGCGCGGCGTGACGATCAGCTGTCGGTGCCGGGCCAGCGTGCTGCGGCTGACCGGCTCGCCGGTCGCGAGCGGATGCGTCACGCCGGTGACGATGACCCGTGGCACGGCGCCGACCGATTCGGACTCGATTGCGGCGTCGTCGGCGTGACGACGGAACGAGAGCCCGGCGTCGACCTGGCCGTCGGCGACCCATTCGGCAATCTCGGCGGCCGAACAGTTGAGCACGGTGACGGCGAGTTGCGGATAGGCCCCGGCAAAATCGGCGAGCAGCTGCATCGCGGGCAGGTAAGGCAGTCCCTCGTCGAGCGCGAGGGTGATCTGCCCGGGCGCCTGGCTGCCGAGCGCAAAGGCGCGGTTTTCGAAGTGCTCGCGCTGGCGCAGCAGTTCGCGGGCTTCGTCGAGCAGCACGCGTCCGGCGTCGGTCAGCACCGGCGTGCGGGCGCTGCGGTCGAACAGCGTGACGCCGAGGCTGGCTTCGAGCAGGGCGATCGCGCTGCTGACCGCCGATTGCGCCCGGCCGAGCCGGCGTGCGGCGGCCGAAAACGAGCCGGCATCGACGGCGGCAACGAAGGTGGCGAGTTGGTCGTGGGTCCAGTTCATCCATCCGATTATCAGATGGTTTCCAACTTGGTGCCATCGGCTTTTCGGGTCAGGATGCGGCGCATTCGAAGGAGACATTGAGATGAATGCATATCTGATGCTCGGACTGGCCATCGTCGCAGAGGTGATCGCAACCAGCAGCCTGAAGGCATCCGAGGGTTTCAGCCGGCTGGTGCCGAGCGTGCTGGTCGTGTTCGGTTACGCGAGTGCCTTCTACCTGCTGATGCAGGTGATGAAAACGGTACCGGTCGGTGTGGCCTACGCGATCTGGTGCGGTGCCGGCATCGTGCTGGTGACGCTGGTGGCCAGCGTGATGTACCGGCAGGTGCCCGATCCGGCGGCATGGCTCGGCATGGCGCTGATCGTCGCCGGCGTTGCGGTGATCCAGCTGTTTTCACGCCTCAACGGCCACTGATCCGGCCGCGGCCGGATCACGGCCGGGAGCGGGTCAGCAGCACGATGCGGTTGCGGTCGATGTCCAGCGTCAGCTGCCAGTCCTGCCGCTTCTGACTGCAGACCGGCAGGATCGTCGACGCCTGCCAGCTTTCGCCGTCACGCTGCAGCGCATAGCGGGCGCTGCCCATGTCCATGCCGGCCATGGCCCATTCGGCGCCGACCTTGTCGGCCTTGCCGCTCAGCACCAGCTCGACCGGCGCCTTGGTGGTGACCGGCCCGCGGCTCTTCAGCACGTAGTCGTGGTTTTCCAGCCGGAAGCGGCAACCGGCAACCAGATCGTCGCACTGCTGGGTGACGATGGTGTTGACCTGGTAATCGCGGAACCAGTATTGCGGGTGGACCCAGCCGTAGTGCCACGCCGCGCCGAAGGCGATCAGCAGCACCGCACCGACGCGCAGCAGCGCGCGTTTCAGCATCTTGTCTTTCATGCGCGGCTCCAGGCTGCCGAGAGTTGGGCAACGCCGTGGCCGCCGTGGGCCTGTGCGGTCGCGATGTCATCGTCGCCCATGCCGCCGATTGCGTAGACCGGGAAGGGCCAGCCGGCCATGGTCAGGGCGGCGAAACCGTCCCAGCCCAATGCGGGCTGGCCGGGGTGGGACGCGGTCTCGGCGACGTGGCCGAGCAGGGCATAGTCGGCGCCGACGCGCTGGGCGACGGCGAGTTCGGCCGCATCGTGGGTCGAAACACCGAGCCAGTCGATGCCGCGGGGGCGGCGTAACAGTGCGGCGGCGGTCCGTGCCGGCAGATGCACGCCGTCGGCGCCGAGTTGCTGCGCCAGCGCGAGATCGCCGTGCAGGAGCACGCGGCAACCGTGGGGGCGGCAGCGGTCCAGTACCCCGGTCGCCAGCGCGCGGTAGTCGTCGGCGGCGAGTTGCGGTTCGCGCAGCACCAGCCAGCGCAGGCCGCCCTGTCCGGGCGGACGGGCCAGACGCTGGTCGAGCCGTGCCAGCCAGGCGTCGATGCCGAGGCCGGCCGCATTCGACAGCGCCAGCACCGGCGGCAGTGCCAGTCCGCGCAGGATCGGGCCGTTGGCCGGCAGGATCGGCGACACGTTCAGCGCGCCGGGCGTCTGCCACGCGAACGACTGGCCCTCGTGCGGTTGCGGTTCGCCGTCCCAGCCGGTGACGCGGAAGAACTGCAGCCGCACCGTGGCGTGCGGATAGGTGAAGGTCTGCACCAGCCAGGGCGTGGCCGCGGTGACGGTGATGCCCATTTCCTCGTGCAGCTCGCGCTTCAACGCGTCCAGCCCGGTTTCACCGGCTTCGAGCTTGCCGCCGGGGAACTCCCAGTAGCCGGCGTACGGCTTGCCGGCGGGGCGGCTGCCGAGCAGGAAAGTGCCGTCCGGGCGGAGCAGGATGCCGGCGGCGACGTGGGTGATGCGCGGTGCGGTCATGGCGGAAGCGGGCAGGAAAGGAAGGTCGCGATTGTACCGTGCCGGCGCTGACGGCACGGCGGCATTCATACCTGCCTGCGGGGCGCGTCAGCCGGCCTTGCCGACCCAGTCGCGGGCGAACTGCCAGGCGACGCGGCCGCTGCGCGAACCGCGCCCCTGCGCCCATTGCAGCGCTGCGCGCTCGGTCTCGTCATGCCATTCGGCGATGCCGAAGTTGCCCAGCCACAGCCTGCAGGCGTTCAGGTAGTCGTTCTGGTCGAAACCGTAGAACGACAGCCACAGGCCGAAGCGCTCCGACAGCGCGACCTTTTCCTCGATCGCTTCGGCAAAGTGGATCTCGCCGCCTTCGTAACGCGTCTGGGCATTTTCGCTGAAATACTCCGGCACCAGATGGCGGCGGTTCGACGTGGCATAGATCAGCACGTTGGCGCTCGGCGCGGCGATCGAGCCGTCGAGCGCCGTCTTCAGCGCCTGATAGCCCCAGTCGCCTTCCTCGAAGCTGAGGTCGTCGCAGAACAGGATGAAGCGCTCGGGCCGGCCGGCAACCTGTTCGACGATGTCGGGCAGGTCGGTCAGGTGGGTCTTTTCGACCTCGATCAGCCGCAGGCCCTGCGCCTTGAATTCGTTCCACGCCGCCTTGACCAGCGAACTCTTGCCGCAGCCGCGCGAGCCGGTCAGCAGGACGTTGTTGGCGAGCCGGCCTTCGACGAACTGGCGGGTGTTGGCGACGAGCAGTTCCTTCTGCCGGTCGATGTTGCACAGCGAGGCCAGCGTGATCGTGTGCGGATGCAGCACCGGCTGCAGCGCAACGCGCTGGTCGAAGCTGCGCCAGCGATAGGCCTGTGCCTGCCAGTCGTTGACCGGCGGCAACGCCGGCATCCGGCGCTCGTATTCGTCCAGCAGGCGCTCGCCACGGGCAAGCAGATCAAGCAGCGGAGAAAGCCAAGTCTCGTTCATCGTCGTTCCGGGCGGAGAGGGCGGGCAGCCATCTTACCCGGCGCTGCGGCCGGCGCGCAGATACAGAAAAAGGGGCGCACGGCCCCTTTTGTGTAACGGTCGTCGTGCGTCCGGATCAGAAGCGCACGCCCAGACCGCCATAGATGCCGTCGGCGATGCTGATCTTGTCGCCGTTGTCGCGGTCGATGGCGGTGTAACGGTAACCGACGTCGATCGACAGCGGCTTGATCACGTTCCAGCGCACGCCGATCGCGGCGTCGGTGAAATTCTTGACGTTGCCGCTGGCAAAGCCGTCCGGTGCGTAATAGGCACTGCCGTAGGCGGCGAAATGCTCGCCGAGCGGAATGGTCAGGCGGCCGCCGAGGGCACCGGCGTATTCGGTGTCCATGTCGTTCGGCGACAGATAGACTGCCTTGACGCCCAGCGCGGCGTCGACGACGGGAACCGGCAGCTTGATGCCGAGGCCGACACCGGCGACTTCGCCCTTGTGGTCGTTGTGGGTCCAGTCGGCCGAGAAGTCGATGCCGAGCAGCGAGGCATTGCCGTCGATGTGCTGGTAATCGTCGCCGGCGCTCGCCGTCGCTTCGATGGCTTGCGCTGCGGTGGCCGAAATCGCCAGCAGGGCGGCGAGGAACAATTTTTTGGCGTGGATCATGTGTCTGTCCTGTGGGTGACCGGCACTGACGGCCGGCTTTTTTGATATGCCGTCGAGCATAAACGCACGCGCGGTGCTTGTGCGGTGTGATTATTTGCGCTTGGAGCCGGCTTCCCGGCTGGCTAGCTCGCCGGCGCTGTCACCGGAACGACGCGGATCGGCGCTACACTGCGGTTTTCCGCCCTCAGCATGGAAACCTGCGCATGCAAGATGATTCGCATTTGGTCGAAACCCGCATCGACGGTGAGCGTGTCTACGACGGCGCACTGTTGCATATCAACCGCGATCGCGTGCGCCTGCCGGACGGCGCCGAGGCGGTGCGCGAGTACGTGGTGCACCCGGGCGCGGTGATGGTCATCCCGGTCCTGCCGGACGGTCGCCTGCTGATGGAGCGGCAGTTCCGCTATCCGCTGGGCCGGGTGTTCGTCGAGTTTCCGGCCGGCAAGCTCGATGCCGGCGAGGCGCTGCTGACCTGCGCGCAGCGCGAACTCGAGGAGGAAACCGGCTACACCGCCACACGTTGGGATTACCTCGGCGTGACGCACCCGGTGATCAGCTATGCGACCGAGGAAATCCATCTCTTTCTCGCACGCGACCTGACTGCCGGCGAGGCGAAGCTCGACGAAGGCGAGTTCGTCGAAACCGTTGCGATACCACTGTCGACACTGGTCGCCGGGGTGCTCGACGGCAGCATCACCGACGCCAAGACCGTGGCCGGCATCTTCTGGGCACAGCAGACACTCTGAGCCCGTCCGGTGTCCGGAATGAAACGGCCCCGCTCGAAAGCGGGGCCGTTTTCTCGTGCGGGCGTCTGACGCGGCCGGCTCATTCGCCGTCGTCGATCTCGCACATCAGCGCGCCCTGGACGATCTCGCGCGAGAGTTGCGGTGCAAACAGCGAAATGAAATCGAAGGCGTAGCCGCGCAGATAGGCGTCGCGACGCACGCCGATCCGCGTCGTCGACGATTCGAACAGGTGGCCGGCATCGATCGCGACCAGACCGTGATCGCGATCGGGTTCGAACGCCATTGCCGCGATGATGCCGACGCCGAGACCGAGCGACACGTAGGTCTTGATCACGTCGGTGTCGATCGCGGTGAGCACGACATTGGGAGCAAGCCCGGCCGCCTCGAACGCGCTGTTGATCTTGTTGCGGCCGGTGAAGGCGAAGTCGTAGGTGATCAGCGGGTAGGCGGCGACGTCGGCGAGCGTCAGCGGCCGGGTCAGCCCGGTGAGGGGGTGGTCCTGCGGCACGACGATGTCGCGGTTCCAGTCGTAGCAGTCGAGCATCGCCAGTTCCGGATAATGATCGATGCCTTCGGTGGCGATGGCGATGTCGGCCTCGCCGTCGACGACCATCTCGCTGATCTGTGTCGGACTGCCCTGCTTGATCGACAGCCGCACCTTCGGATAGCGCGACAGGAAGGCCTTGATCGTTTTCGGCAGCGCGTAGCGCGCCTGCGTGTGCGTCGTCGCAATGGTCAGGCTGCCGCCCTCGACGTTGACGAATTCCTCGCCGATGCGTTTGAGGTTTTGCGCCTGCATCAGCATCCGTTCGGAAATGCGCAGGATCTCGCGCCCCGGCGCGGTGACGTCGACGACGCGCTTGCCGTTGCGGATGAAGATCTGCACGCCGAGTTCATCCTCGAGCAGGCGGATCTGCTTGGAAATCCCCGGTTGCGAGGTGTGCAGCTTTTCCGCCGCTTCGGACACGTTCAGGCCCTGTTTGGCGACTTCGACGAGGTAACGCAGCTGTTGCAGTTTCATGGCGGATATCAAATAACCGAGGATTCTATTATCCTAACATATCAATCTAAGTTGCTATAAAAGCCGTTGCTATCATCGCGCTTCAAATCAAGGAACGGCGCGGTATGGAACTGGCTTACATCATTGCGGGGCTCGCGGTCGGCTTCGTCGTCGGCATGACCGGCGTGGGCGGCGGCTCGCTGATGACGCCGATCCTCCTGTACTTCGGCATCAGCCCGGCCACGGCCGTCGGCACCGATCTGCTCTACGCGGCGATCACCAAGTCGGGCGGCGTTCTCGTCCACCAGCGTGCCCGCAACATCGACTGGAAAATCACCGGCTGGCTCGCCGCCGGCAGCGTCCCGGCCGCGGCCGCAACGGTGTTGCTGTTGCACAACTGGCACGGCGACATCGAGACGGTCAACCGGCTCATCAAGCACGGTCTGGGTATCGCGCTGCTGCTGACCGCGGTGGCGATCATCTGCAAACAGCCGCTGTTGAAACTGGCACAACGCCACGCCGGCGACTGGCTGGCGATGCCGGACGAGCGCCGCAACAGCTATACCGTCGTCGTCGGCGTGTTGCTGGGGGTCATCGTCACGCTGACGTCGATCGGCGCCGGCGCGCTCGGTACGGTGGCACTGTTCATGCTGTATCCGCTGCTGCCGACGTCGCGTCTGGTCGGTACCGAAATCGCCCATGCCGTGCCGCTGACGCTGGTCGCTGGCCTCGGCCATGCCGGTCTTGGCAACCTCGACTGGCATCTGCTGCTCAACCTGCTGATCGGCTCGCTGCCGGCCATCTACCTGGGCAGCAAGCTCGCCGGCAAGGTGCCGGACCGGGTGCTGCGGCCGCTGCTGGCGGTGATGCTGGTCGTGACCGGCAGCAAACTGGTATTTTGACCGTAACCGATTCACGCAATCCGGAGTTCGCATGAGTATCGAAGACAAGCTGGCGGTGACCGTGGCGCTGCTCGAGCGCATCGCTGCCGAATACAGCCCGGCGGTGTTCGCCAACTCGTTCGGCGCCGAGGACATGGTGCTGACCGACCTGATCGCCAGACACGGCATCGGCATCGAGATCTTCAGTCTCGACACCGGCCGGCTGCCGGCGGAAACCTACGATTTGATGCAGAAGACCGCCGAAACGTATCCGGCGACGCAGGTGGTGACGTTCTTTCCGAGCGCGGCCTCGGTCGAGCGCTACGTCAATGCCAACGGGATCAATGCCTTCTACCAGTCGGTGGAACTGCGCAAGGAATGCTGCCGCATCCGCAAGCTCGAACCGCTGGCACGGGCGCTGTCGGGCAAGCAGGCCTGGGTGACCGGGTTGCGGCGCGAACAGTCGCCGACCCGGACCGACATGACGCATCAGGAGTTCGATGAGGCGAACGGGCTGGACAAATTCAACCCGCTGCTCGACTGGACCGAAAAGGACGTCTGGGCCTACCTGCGCGACAACAACGTGCCGTACAACGCGCTGCACGACAAGCATTACCCGTCGATCGGCTGTGCGCCCTGTACCCGCTCGATCGCGATGGGCGAGGATGTCCGCGCCGGTCGCTGGTGGTGGGAAAACCCCGAGTTCAAGGAGTGCGGCTTGCACGCCAGGCACTGAGGTATCTTCGGTACCCCTGCAACGCCCGCTGCTGCGGGCGTTGTTGTTGACGCAGCTCCATCAGCGTTCGTTGACATAGCGGGGGAGGCACACATAGATTGGTGTTCTTGCCCGGCGCAATCTGGTTCGCAGCGACCGCGATGCCGTCGTTGTCTGGATTGGGTCCGGCGAGCCAAGCGCAGGACACTGGTATTGAAGCTCCGTGCCAGTGGTCTTAAAGCGCAACAAATATAACGATGAAGAAGAGGACGGGTCATGAATCAAGTTGAATATCTGATTGGCGTCGATGGTGGCGGCACCGGTACGCGCATCTGTATCGCCGGTCTCGACGGCATCGAAAAGGTCCGGGCCGAAGCCGGCGCATCGGCGCTGGGCCAGGGCGTCGACAAGGCGTGGGCCAACATCCTGCAGGCGATCCGGGACGGTTTCGCCGCAATTGGCGTCGCGTCGCCGGATTTCTCGCGCTGTGCGGTCGGTCTGGGTCTGTCGGGCGTGCATAACCGCGCCTGGGCGGACGAGTTCGAACAGAAGAACCCGGGCTTTGCGAAAATCATCGTCGAGACCGACGGGTTTTCGACACTGCTCGGTGCCCACAAGGGCCAGTTCGGCGCGATCATCGCGATCGGCACCGGCTCGATCGGCGAAGCCTGGCTCGCCGACGGTACGCGCCTGGAAGTCGGCGGCTGGGGGTTCCCGACCTCGGACGAAGGTTCGGGGGCATTCCTCGGCCTCAAGGCGATCAACCACGTCCAGCGTCTCTTCGACGGTCGCCAGCCGCAAACCGACTTCGGCCGCAAGCTGATGAGCGTCGTCGGCGAGACCAAGGAGGCGATCTTTGCCTGGATGGGCAAGATGAAGCAGGGCGAGTGTGCGTCGCTGTCGCCGATCGTCGTCGAGTTCGGCGAGCGCGATCCGGTTGCCAAGGCCTTCCTGCTCGACGCCGGTCGTGAAATCGAGATCATCGGCAAGGCACTGCGTCGCAACGATGCTTCGCTGCCGATCGCCATTTGCGGTGGCGGCCTGTCGGAGGCGCTGCGCCCCTACATTCCGGTCGACTTCCTTGCCAGCACCTCGCGCCCCCAGGCCGATTCGTGCGCCGGTGCGCTGATCCTGATCCGTCGCGCCGTCGTCTGATCAGCCGGAGGCGTCGCCATGCAAGCATCGGCCAAGTTGCTCGTCCTCAAACCCGATCCGGACAGTGCGACGCCGCTCTATCTGCAGCTCGGTCACAAACTGGCCGCAGCGATCCACGCGGGGTTCTGGAAGGCGGATGATCCGCTGCCTTCCGAGCGCACTTTCTGTGACGTGCTCGGCGTCTCGCGCGTGACTGCGCGCAAGGCGCTCGACCTGCTTTACGAGCAGGGCATGATCATCCGGCGCCAGGGCGCCGGAACCTATATCACCCCAAAGCTGGAACAGCCGTTGACGCGGCTGACCAATCTGTCGGAAATGCTCAAGCAGCGCGGCTTCACGCCCGGGTCGAAATGGCTCAAGCGTGAAGTTGCAACTGCAACGCCGGAAGAGTTGCTCAAGCTCAACCTGGCACCGAACAGCCGTGTAAGCCGGCTGCAGCGGGTCCGCACCGCCAGTGACGTCATCATGGCGATTGAGGAAACCGCCTTGCCCTATCATCTGGTTCCGGAGCCGGCGGAGATTGGGGATTCCCTTTACGAATTCATGCGCAATCGCCATCTGAGTGTTGTTCGGGCGATACAGAATATCGGTGCAATCAATGCCAACGAGGCGCTTGCGGCGCTGGCCAACGTCCCGGTCGGATCGGCGATGCTGCACCTGACCCGGGTCGGGTTTCTTGAAAACGGCATGGCGATCGAACTGACCCATTCCTACTTCCGCAGTGATTACTACGATCTGGTCGTTGAGCTCCATTGTTAAATTGCTGATTCGGAATAAAAAAACAGATTCTTTCTTTATTTGTCATGTAGTCGGAGTTTGACGAGTTACGTTGTCGGCTACGTCGCGCTGCGAATATGCCGGATGGCAGTCCGTGTTTGCCGTTCATCCGTTGTCGATCTGCTGCGTTGCAGCACGCCCTAGCGGGTTTCTGCGTACTTTCAAATTGCGGTAATCTGGCCCGAACCGTTCAGACGCGACACAGTGAGCCGAAGAGCTCCGCGCCGAAAACGAACGAGTCTTACGCCCGTCTGGCACGTTGCCGCCGATCGCGTAGCGAAGGTGGCACTGGTTTGACGGTAAATGCGTGAGTTGACTTAGGTTGCCCGACGCATTGGGAAGTCGGGTAATCCCCCCGCCCGGAAGGAGATTGGATCGATGAAGTTGAAGCGTACCGTTGCACTGGCTGCCGCCGTATTTGCCGCCACGTCGTTGAATGCTCTGGCTGCCGGCAAGGTGCAGGTCGAGTACTGGTCGAACAGCCTGTCGCCGAAGTTCGACAGCGTGATGAAGGATCTGACCGGCAAGTTCAATGCCTCGCAGACCGAAATCGAAGCCAAGTGGGTCGATGTACCGTGGGATGCCTTCCAGGCGCGCATGGTTGCTGCCGTGGCCAGCGGCAATGTGCCGGGGCTGGTCAACCTGCCCAAGCCCTGGATGGACCAGTATGCCCAGTCGAAGATGATCGTGCCGATCACCAAGCAGGCCAGCGGCTTCAAGAATGTCTACACCGAAGGCGCCAACAAGGATGCCAGCTACGACGGCCAGATCTATGGTCTGCCGTGGTATCAGGTGACCGGCGTGCTGTTCTACAACAAGGACCTGCTGGCCAAGGCCGGCGTCAAGGAAGCACCGAAGAGCTTCACCGAGCTGATGCAGACCGCCAGGCTCGTCAAGGAAAAGACCGGTGTCGCCGGTTTTGCGCCGAAGCTGAACGACGGCTTCACGGGCTGGTTCCTGTACGAAGGTCTGCCGGTGATCAAGGATGGCAAGGCCGTCTTCAACAGCCCGGCACACGTCAAGCTGGTCGAAGAGTTCGCTGCCGCCTACAAGGCCGGCGTGTTCCCGAAGGACGTCTTCAAGATGCAGTTTGAAGACCAGATCGCCGCCTTCGGTTCGCAAAAGATCGCCATGTTCGCCGAAGGTGCGCACGCGCTGAAGCGGACCAAGACCGATTCGCCGAAGGTCTACGCCGAGACCGGCGTTGCCGGCTTCCCGCAAGCCGGCGGCAAGACCCCGTTCGGTGGCTTCCTGTTCCTGTGGTCGGTGCCGAAGGGCTACAAGAACGTCGATGCTGCGGTCAAGCTTGGCAAGTTCCTGACCAGCGACGATGCGCAGCTGGCATTCGCCAAGGCGTCGGCCACCTTCCCGTCGAGCAACAAGGCACTGGATGACGCGTACTTCCAGGCCGGTGCGAAGTCGGCCGATCCGGTCGAGCGTGCTACCTCCGTTGCCGCAACCGCAATCAAGGCTTCGCGTACGCTGACCGTATCGGGTCTGCCGGACGAAGCGACGATGAACAAAAAGCTCGATGACGAAGTGCAAGCCGCAGTGACCGGCCGCAAGTCGGCCAAGCAGGCGCTGGATGACGCTGCTGCGTTCTGGAACGGCAAGCTCGCATCGAAGTAAGGTGTTCGCGTTATTGCAGTGAATCAAATTTTGCCGGGACTAAATCTGGTAGACTGTCCCGGCAAAATAAACAATCCGCATGATTTGGTGGTGACACTGGGTCGAATGTGGTGTACCGCAAGGACCTTCGTCCTGCGTTTTTGTCGATAACTCCAAGAGGAAGACAAGATGAAGCTCAAAAAAATGTTGACCGTTGGCGCGGCCTTCTTCGGCTTCGCGGCTCTCCAAGCTCACGCCGATACCGAACTCGAATTCTGGACCATGAACCTCGCACCGAAGTTCAACGGTTACTTCGAGCAAGCCGTTTCCAAGTTCAACGCTGCCAACCCGGGCCTGCAAGCCAAGTGGGTTGACATGAACTGGGACCAAATCCAGCCGAAGCTGATCGCCTCGATCGCTGCAGGCAACCCGCCGGCACTGGTGAACTTCAACGTGCCTTGGGTTCACGAGTACGCTCAGCAAGGCAACATCCTGCCGCTGGACCAGTACCTCGGCGCCGACAAGAACGTTTACCTGGCTGCAGCCCTCAAGGACGTGACCGTCAACGGCAAGGTGTATGCCTTCCCGTGGTACAACTCGGTTTCGATCATTGCCTACAACAAGGACATCTTCGCCAAGGCTGGCGTGAAGAATGCTCCGAAGAACTTCGACGAGCTGGTGGCTGACGCCAAGCAGATCAAGGCCAAGACCGGCGTTACCGCTTTCGCTCCGAAGATGGGCAACATGGTTGGCTGGTTCTACTACGCTGGCCTGCCGGTCGTTGAAAACGGCAAGGCCGTGTTCAACTCGCCGAAGCACGTTGCTTTCGTGCAGAAGTTCGCTGACCTGTACAAGGCTGGCGTGATGCCGAAGGATGTCTTCAAGATGGAATTCGAGCAGGAAATCGCCGCGTACAACTCGGGCAAGATCGCGATGATGACCACCGCGCCGCAAGCCCTGAAGCGTACCGAGACCGATGCCAAGGCCATCTACGAGAAGACCGGCGTTGCTGCGTTCCCGGCTGATGCTGGCAAGATGGCATTCGGCGCATGGATGATGGACTTCGTGGTTCCGAAGGGCACCAAGGATCCGGCCGCTGCTGCCAAGCTCGGCAAGTTCCTGACCTCGGACGACCAGCAAGTTGCGTTCTCGAAGGCAACCGAAACCACCTTCCCGTCGACCAAGAAGGCTAACCTCGACCCGTACTTCCAGGCTGGTGCCAAGAGCGCCGACGTGGTTGACCAGGCTCGTGCCGTTGCTGCCAAGTCGATGGAAAACGCTCGCACTCTGACCATTGCTCCGGGCGTGCTGCCGGACGAAGCTGCAATGAACAAGAAGCTGCAAGACGAAGTTCAGAGCGCAGTCGAAGGCCGCAAGTCGGTCAAGGCCGCCCTGGATGAAGTGGTTGCTGCTTGGAACGAGAAGCTCGGCAAGAAGTAAGCAATTCTTCTGCTTCTCGGAAAACGGGGCTGTCGGCAACGGCAGTTCCGTTTTTCTCCCGCCGTACATAAATAAATACAGTCGAGTTGCGCCGTGAAAAACTCCAGCAGCTATACCGCCATTGCTTATCTGTTCTTGGCCCCCGCCTTGATTTTGATGGGCATCTTCACGTTCTGGCCAGTAGGGTATAACACCTATCTGGCATTCAATAACTACAGCATTGCCGATGGCGTTGCGACCTGGAACAACTTCGAGCACTTCAAGTACATTGCTCAGGAAGAACTGTTCCACAGCGCCCTGAAGAACTCGCTGCTCTATCTGCTGGTTGTTCCGGTGATCCAGGTGGCTGCGCTCGTCGTTGCCAAACTGGTCAACAACAAGCTGCCGGGGATGACCTTCTTCCGTGCGGCTTATTACATTCCCGTCATTACCGCCATTTCGATTGCCGGTGTGGTCTGGGCCAACGTCTACAAGTACGACGGCATGCTGACCTGGCTGATGCAGACGCTGCATCTGGTGCCGCAAGGTCCGGACGGCCAGATCGACTGGCTCGGCAATCCCGATATCGCCCTCTACATGGTGATGCTGTTCACCTTCTGGAAGGGGATCGGCTACTACATGGTGCTGTATCTTGCGGGCCTGCAGGCGATTCCGGCCGAAGTCGAAGAGGCGGCAATCCTCGACGGCGCCAACGCTTGGGACCGCTTCTGGAAGATCACCGTGCCGATGGTCAAGCCGACGATCCTGCTCTGTACGCTGTTGTCGACCATTGCCGCCATCCGTGCGTTCCAGGAAATCATCGTTCTCACCCGTGGCCAGGCCGATACCTATACCGCGCTCTACTACGTGTACGACCAAGCGTTCCGCAACTACAACTTCGGTCGTGGTGCTGCTGCCGGTCTGGTGGTGACATTCTTCTGCCTGATGCTTTCCGCCATTCAGTTCCGATTCTTCGGCGAAAAGAAATAAGGAGCGCATCATGTCTGCCAGTCACTCCGCTGAGAAGGCACTGTCTGCGTCCGCGCAGGATAGCCGCAACACCCAAAAGAGGTCCCGCACCATGGCTTCGAGTCGCAAGACCCGGCTGGCGCTGGCATTGGCCGGCCAATACGCCGGCCTGATCGCCTTCGCCATCTTCACGTGTTTCCCGTTCGTCTGGGCGCTGTCGGTCGGCCTGTCCGCTGATCCGTCCAATACCTGGCTGTTCCCGCGTTCGTTCTGGCCGACCGATCCGAGCATCATGTGGTTCGAGCGTGTCTTCACGGAAATGCCGTTCCTGGCCTACCTGAAGAACTCGACGATCATGTCGTTCTGGACCATCGTTGCCGTCGTGGTGATTTCGGTTCTGGCTGGCTATCCGCTGGCCCGACTGAAGTTTCCGGGCCGCAACCTGATCTTCGTTGCGATCATCGCCACGCTGATGCTGCCGTCCGAAGTCAACATCATTCCGAACTTCATCACGCTGAAGCACCTCGGTCTGCTGGACTCGTACACCGGCGCGATCATCCCGAACTTCGCCGGTGCGTTCGGTATCTTCCTGATGAAGCAGGCCTTCGAGCAGATTCCGCAAGATCTGATCGATGCAGCCCGCGTTGACGGTGCGACCGAGCTGCAGATCCTCTGGCGCGTGATGGTGCCGGTGTCGGCGCCGTCGATTGCCGCGCTGTCGATCTTCACGCTCGTGAACGCCTGGAACGACTACCTGTGGCCGTCGATCGTGATGACGACACGTGACAAGCTGCCGCTGGCCGTCGGCGTCTTCAATGACCTGACCGGTCCGTTCGCGGTGTCGACCAGCCTCGTCATGGCCGCGATCGTGCTGACCGTGTTGCCGGTCCTGATCTTCTTCTCCTTCACGCAGCGTTACTTCATCTCCGGCCTCGATGGCGCCGTGAAGTAAGCGTGTCGTGATCGGCTAATGCTCAAGAACTGAATTTGCAAGGAAATCGAAAATGGCTTCGGTTACGCTCAAGAACATCAAGAAGAACTACACCAAGGACGTCACGGTCATCAAGGGTGTGAACCTCGACATCCAGGACGGCGAGTTCGTCGTCTTCGTCGGTCCGTCGGGCTGCGGCAAGTCGACCATGCTGCGCATGATCGCCGGCCTCGAAGACATCACCGACGGTGAACTCTACATCGGCGACACGCTGGCCAACGACGTGCACGCGTCCAAGCGCGGCATTGCGATGGTGTTCCAGTCGTACGCGCTGTACCCGCACATGACGGTCGCGCAGAACATGGGTTTTGCGCTCAAGCTCGCCGGTACGCCGAAGGCGGAAATCGACGAACGCGTCAACAAGGCGGCCGACATCCTGCAGATTACCCATCTGCTCGAACGCAAGCCGAAAGCCTTGTCGGGCGGTCAGCGCCAGCGTGTGGCCATCGGCCGTGCCATCGTTCGCGAACCCAAGGTCTTCCTGTTCGACGAACCGCTGTCGAACCTTGACGCGTCGCTGCGCCTGAACATGCGGGTCGAACTGTCCAAGCTGCACCAGGACCTGAAGACCACGATGATCTACGTGACCCACGACCAGGTCGAAGCCATGACGCTGGCCGACCGTATCGTCGTGTTCAACGCCGGCATCATCCAGCAGGTCGGCACGCCGCTGGAAATGTACGAAAACCCGTCGAACCTGTTCGTTGCCGGCTTCCTCGGTTCGCCGAAGATGAACCTGCTCGAAGCGCAGCTGGTCGGTGTCGAACAGGGTGCAGCGGTCATGCGCCTGCCGAAGGGCATCACGGTGCGCAGCGCGGTCGACGCCAGCCGTGGCAAGGTCGGCGACAAGGTCACCCTCGGCATTCGTCCGGAACACATCCAGCTGGCCGACCCGCAGGACGCCAACGGTATTCCGGCACGTGTCGACCTGATCGAACACCTGGGCGACATCGTGCTGGCCTACATCGAGATCCCGGGCATCAACGAGATCATCTGCATCAAGCTGCCGGGCCACATGACCGGTCTCAAGTACGGCGACAGCGTGCGCATCGCTTTCCCGGAAAAGAACGTGTTGCTGTTCGATGCCGAAGGTCTGGCCTTCAAGCGCACGATCTGATCGGCGCTGCAAAAAAAAGCCTGCCTTTTTCGGCAGGCTTTTTTTATGTGCCGAGGATGCGGCAAGCCGGGCAAACCGGTGGTGCGTCACTCTTCTTTAGAATGGTCGGCAACGCAGGGAGGTGCCGGGATGAAGTCGATAGTCCACGTATGGATGGTGATGCTGATGATGCTGTGTACCGGAATGGCAGGCGCCGCGGACAAGGTGCAGAAAATCCGCACGCCTTATCTCGAAGGCTGGGAGCAGGTTCCGCTCGAAGTCATGGAGCGGCAGGCCGCGGCTTTCCCGGGCACCTACTGGCTGGAAGGGCCGGGCCTGCGCAAGCAGATCGCACTGACGTTCGACGACGGTCCGAGCGCCAATACGCCGGAACTGCTGAAAGTGCTGAAAAAGCACGGTGTGCATGCGACCTTCTTCTGGCTGGGGGCGCAAGTCGAAAAGAATCCGGACATTGCGCGCGACGTGGCCGCTCAGGGGCATACGATCGCCAACCATTCCTACAGCCACCCGTATTCGAGCAAGCTGATTCCGGCGGTGTTCTGGCGCGATCAGGTCGACAGGACGCAGCAGATCATGCAGCAGACGCTCGGCTTTGCGCCGACGCTGTTCCGGCCGCCTTACGGCGACATCAGCGATGCCGAAGTGCGCTGGCTGCAGGAGCGCAACATGAAGGTGATCAGCTGGTCGATCGATACCCGCGACTGGTGGGTCGCATGGAAGAAGGGCGACCCGGTCGAGATCGAGAAAATGGTCACCGATTATCTGCACCCGGAAGCCATCGTGCTGATGCACGACGGCGGTGGCGTCCGCGACCGGACGATTGCCGTGGTCGACGCGATGATCCCCAAGCTCAAGGCGCAGGGCTACGCGCTGGTCACGGTCGATGCCTTGCTCGGTGTGCCGGGCAAGCAGGTGCTGGCCCCGGCAGCGGTCTCCGCCAAGTAGCAATGAAAAAGCCGGTCGATGACCGGCTTTTTCATTGGCGGATCGTTCAGACCCGTTCGGCGACGTAGCGTTTCAGCGCATCGACGTCGGCTTCGAGCGTGTCGAAGCGTTGCGGCAGGTCTTCCAGTCCCACGAGATGGGCCGGGCGTTGCGGCTGACTGCCGAGCGCTTCGACCATCGTCGCCTCGAACTTGGCCGGTAGCGCGGTTTCGAGGATTACCATCGGCACGTTCGCATCGCGGTGCGCCTTGGCCGCCTTGTAACCGTCGGCAGTGTGCGGATCGATCTGTATGCCGTACTTCTGTGCAACTTCACGGATGCTGGCCAGCCGGTCGGCGTGCGTGCTCTTTTCCGAGCGGAAGCCGTAGGCGTCGTGCATGCGCTTGAAGTCGCCCTCGGACAGCGCGAAACCGTCGGCTTTTTCGACCTGTTGCCACAGCGAGGCGAGTTCGTCGCCGTCGCGGCCGATCAGGTCGAACACGAAGCGCTCGAGGTTCGACGCCTTGGTGATGTCCATCGACGGGCTCGACGTTTCGTAAGTGCGGTCGAGGCCGCGCGGCTGATAGCGGCCGGTCTTGAAGAACTCGTCGAGCACGTCGTTCTCGTTGGTCGCGACGACCAGATGACGGATCGGCAGGCCGAGCTGGCGCGCGATGTGGCCGGCGCAGACGTTGCCGAAGTTGCCCGACGGCACGCAGAAGTCGACCGGATCGCCGACCTTCTTGGCAACGGCGAAGTAGCCCTTGAAGTAGTAGACGACCTGGGCGATCACGCGACCCCAGTTGATCGAATTCACGGCGCCGATCTTGTGCTCGGCCTTGAATGCCGCATCGTTGTTCACCGCCTTGACCATGTCCTGGCAGGCGTCGAAGAAGCCCTTGACCGCGACGTTGTGGATGTTCGCGTCCTGCAGGCTGAACATCTGCGCGCGCTGGAACGGGCTCATCTTGCCGTACGGCGACAGCATGACGACGTTGACGCCGGCTTTGCCGCGCATCGCGTACTCGGCGGCCGAACCGGTATCACCGGACGTCGCGCCGACGATGTTGATCGTTTCGCCCTTATGCGCCAGCACGTACTCGAACAGGTTGCCCAGGAGCTGCATGGCCATGTCCTTGAACGCCAGCGTCGGGCCGTTCGACAGTTCCTGCAGGTAGAGGTTGTCTTCAAGCCGGGTCACCGGGGTGATCTCGGCCGCACGGGCCGGATCCCGCCCGTTGCAGTAGACCTCGGCGGTATAGGTCCTGGCGATCAGTGCCTTCAGGTCGGCGGCGGGGATGTCGTCGACGAAATGATCGATGATCTGGAAGGCGAGATCGGCGTACGACAGCGTCGACAGGCGCTCAAGCGCGTCGAGGCCGAAGCGCGGGTAGGCTTCGGCAATGGCAAGGCCGCCATCGGGCGCCAGGCCGCCGAGCAGGATGTCCGAGAACGATTGCGGGGCCATGCCGCCGCGGGTCGAGATGTATTTCATGATCTCATTCAGCAAAAAGGCGTGGTCGAAGCCACGCCGAGTTGGATGGATTAACCGTTCAGATGCTCGAGTCGCAGCTTGACGATCTTGCCGTTGATGGTGTCGAGCGCTTCGATCTTCGCCAGTGCGGCGTCGACGTTCTTCTCGATCGCCAGATGGGTAATGATCACCACATCGTCGTGGCCGTCGTCGCTGGTCGCATCGTTCGGACGCTGCAGCATCGCGTCGACCGAGATCTGCTGGTCGGCAAGAATGCGGGTGACGTCGGCGAGCACGCCGGTCTGGTCGCGCGCGTTCAGGCGCAGGTAGTAGCAGCTCTCGACTTCGCCGATCGGCAGGATCGGCAGGTCGGCCAGTTGCGACGGCTGGAACGCCAGATGCGGTACGCGGTGTTCCGGGTCTGCGGTGTGCAGGCGGGTGATGTCGACGAGGTCGGCGATGACCGACGAGGCGGTCGGTTCGGCACCGGCGCCCGGGCCGTAGTACATGGTGGCGCCGACAGCGTCACCCTTGACCAGCACGGCGTTCATCACGCCGTCGACGTTGGCGATCAGGCGCTTGGCCGGGATCAGCGTCGGGGCGACGCGCAGTTCGATGCCGGTGTCGCGGCGGCGGGTGACGCCGAGCAGCTTGATCCGGTAGCCGAGCTCCTGCGCGTACTTGATGTCGGCGGCCTGCAGTTTGCTGATGCCTTCGAGGTAGGCCTTGTCGAACTGGACCGGGATGCCGAAGGCGATCGCGCTCATGATGGTGAGCTTGTGCGCGGCGTCGTGGCCTTCGATGTCGAAGGTCGGGTCGGCTTCGGCATAACCGAGGCGCTGCGCTTCGGCCAGCACGTCGGCAAACGCGGCACCCTTGTCGCGCATCTCGGTGAGGATGAAGTTGCTGGTGCCGTTGATGATGCCGGCAACCCATTCGATGCGGTTGGCGGTCAGGCCTTCACGCAGTGCCTTGATGACCGGAATGCCACCGGCGACGGCGGCTTCGAAGGCGACGATCACGCCTTTTTCCTGTGCGCGGGCGAAGATTTCGTTGCCGTATTCGGCGATCAGTTTCTTGTTGGCGGTGACGACGTGCTTGCCGTGTTCGATCGCGGTCAGCACTAGGTCCTTGGCGACGGTCGTGCCGCCGATCAGCTCGACGACGATGTCGATGTCCGGATGACGGGCAATCGCCAGCGCGTCGTCGATGATTTCGACGTCGCTGCCACAGACTTCGCGCGCGCGCGCGAGGTCGCGGCTGGCGGCCATTTTCACGGTAATCGGCCGGCCGGCACGGCGGGCGATTTCTTCGGCATTGCGTTTCAGCACGGTGGCAGTGCCGCCACCGACGGTGCCGACGCCGCACAAGCCTACATAGATCGGTTTCATCACGGTCAACCCTCGGGCCTGTCAGGCCATTTTCAAATTTTTCTTGAAGCTGTAGGAAGCGATGCTCATCCCTTCCCGGAAATAAAAGCGGTGTGCGCCGGCGCGCTGCACGCCCGAGTCGAGCGCGAGCACGTCGCAGTCGTGCGCATGGGCCCGCTCGGTGAGCCAGGCGAGGAGTACGCGGCCGACGCCTTGTGAGCGTGCGGCCGCGTCGGTGACCAGATCGTCTACGTAAAGACGCCGGCCTTCATAGGTATTCTCGATCAGGCGCCAGAGCGCGAGGCCGAGAACGCGCTCACCGTCGACTACGACGGCCAGACGGGCACCGGCGGCGCAAACCGCCGCGATCCGGCCGGCATAATCATCCGGCAGCATCGGGCGCAACTGGCGGTGCACCGGTTCGGTTGCGGGCAGCCACTCGGGTGCGATCAGCGCACCCCGGTCATCGGTGAGCGGCAAGACCCGCATTATGCGGTACCGTGGCGTTTTCGGTAAGACGCCAGGAAGCGGTCGAGCCGGCCCAGCGCATCGGTCAGATCGTCGGTATTGGGCAGGAAGACGACGCGGAAGTGGTCGGGCTGGTGCCAGTTGAAGCCGGTACCCTGCACCAGCAGCACTTTTTCCTGCACCAGAAAGTCGAGGATGAACTGCTGGTCGTCGGCAATCGGATACACGTTCAGGTCGAGCTTGGGGAACATGTACAGCGCGGCCTTGGGCTTGACGCAACTGACGCCGGGCATGGCGTTGAGCAGTTCGTGCGCGAGATCGCGCTGTTTGGCGAGCCGACCGCCCGGAGCAACGAGGTCGTCGATGCTCTGGTAACCGCCCAGCGCGGTCTGGATCGCGTACTGGCCGGGTACGTTGGCACAGAGCCGCATGGTCGAGAGGATGTTCAGCCCCTCGATGTAGTCGCGGGCGATCTTCTTGTTGCCCGATACGATCATCCAGCCGGCGCGATAACCGCAGGCGCGGTAGTTCTTCGACAGGCCGTTGAAGGTGACGAACAGGATATCGTCGGCGAGCGACGCGATCGAAGTGTGCCTGGCGCCGTCGTACAGCACCTTATCGTAGATTTCGTCGGCGTAAATGATCAGCCCGTGCTCGCGGGCGATCTGCACCAGTTCGAGCAGGACCTCGTCCGGGTACAGTGCGCCGGTCGGGTTGTTCGGGTTGATGATGACGAGGGCCTTGGTCTTGTCGCTGATCTTGGCGCGGATGTCGTCCAGCGCCGGCAGCCAGCCGTTGGCCTCGTCACAGAGGTAATGGCGCGGACGGCCGCCGGCAAGGCTGACCGCGGCGGTCCACAGCGGGTAGTCCGGCATCGGCACCAGCACTTCGTCGCCGTTGTTCAGCAGGCCCTGCATCGCCATCACGATCAGCTCGGATGCGCCGTTGCCGATGTAGATGTCGTCGACGGTGACGCCGGCGATGTTCTTCTCCTGCGTGTAATGCATGATCGCCTTGCGCGACTGGAACAGGCCCTTGCTGTCGACGTAGCCCGAGGCGTTCGGCAGGTTGCGGATCACGTCCTGTACCACTTCTTCCGGCGCATCGAAACCGAACGGCTGCAGGTTGCCGATGTTCAGCTTGATGATGCGCTGGCCTTCCTCTTCCATCTGCCGCGCTCGCTCCGGAATCGGGCCGCGGATTTCGTAGCAGACGTTGAGCAGTTTGTTCGACTTGAGGATGGCTTCCATGGCGATCTGGCCGGTATGGGGGTAGAGGAACTGACCATTCTATCGAAAGAATCATGCTGCGGTGCATACAGCAGGGGGCGACGATGCGGATGACAGTTCGGCTAGAATGGCGGCTGTACGCATCCGGACTTCGCCCCATGAAACTGCACCACACCGTGACCGAGCATCTGAACCAGTTCGCCAGTTATGGCGAGGGCTTCGTCAAGGTCAACGATGTCCGTTACGAAGGCAGCCTGATCGTCACGCCCGAGGAAATCCGCGAGTGGCGGCCGGCCGATTTCGAGGCCCTGACGCCGGACGATTTTGCCGTGCTGCTCGAACTCAGGCCCGAACTGGTGCTGTTCGGCACCGGCAGCACCCTGCGCTTTCCGCACCCGCGCCTGACTGCCGCACTTGCTGCCGCCCGTGTCGGTTTCGATGCGATGGACACCGGCGCAATGTGCCGGACCTTCAACATCCTCACTGCCGAATCGCGACGCGTGGTGGCGGTGGTGCTTGGCGCCTGAGTCGCCCGTACCCCCGTTTCCCGACCGGGCCGGCTTGATGCCGGCCCGATTCGTTTCTGCCGTTTGCCGGTTGTACTTGTGGTGTAGAACATTCGTTCTATATCATCAAGGCATGGACACGCAGAATTCCAGTCTGGACGACGTGCTCAGGCATCCGGCGATCTGGCGCGGCGAGCAGGGCGCTGTGGCGCAGCCCTGCCTGCCGAGTGGCCATGCTGCACTCGACGCGGTACTGCCCGGCGGCGGCTGGCCGCGCGCCAGCGTCAGCGAACTCGTCGTCCGGCGACCGGGCAGTGGAGAACTGGCGCTGCTGTGGCCGGTGCTGCGGCGCTGCAACCAGCCGGTGGTGCTGATCCAGCCGCCGCTGCTGCCGTATGCGCCGGCATGGCAGGCCGCGGGCGTGGCGCTGACGCGGCTGATCTGGGTGAGGCCGGCCAGCCGGGCCGACGCGCTGTGGGCCATGGAGCAGGCGTTGCGAGAACCGGGCTGCGGCGCGGTGCTCGGCTGGATGGACGGGGTCGACGACCGGGCTGCCCGGCGGCTGTTGCTGGCCAGCCGCGAAGGAGGGGGCTGCGGCTTCCTGCTGTGCGCCCGTGCGGCGGGAGCGTCGCCATTGCCGTTGCGGCTCGCACTCGAGGCGACACCGGCCGGGCCGGCGGTGCGGGTACTCAAGCGTCGCGGTTCACCGCTGGCCGAGGCCATCATGTTGACGGAGACAAACCATGCTCTGGCTGGCGCTGTACCTGCCGACCTTGCCGCTGGACGTCTGTCCGGCCACCGAAACGCCGCCTAGGCCCAGGCTGGTGGTCGAGTCGGCGGGCCGGCTCGAGCGCGTGGTTGTTGCCGATGCGCTGGCGCAATCGCTGGGCATCCGTGCCGGGATCAGGCTCTCCGCTGCGCTGGCGCTGGCCAACGAGCTGTCGGTGCACCGGCGCCGGCCGCAGGCCGAAGCCGAGGCGCTGCAGGCGCTGGCCTGCTGGGCGCAGCAGTTCACGCCGACCGTGGTCGTGGTCGGGCCGGCCATGCTGCTGCTCGAAATCGGTGGTTGCCTGCGCTATTTCGGCGGACTGGCAGCGCTGCGCGAGCGGGTCGAGGCCGGGCTGGCATCGCTCGGTTATGCCGCGCAGAGTGCCTGCGCGCCGACACCGCTGGCCGCGTGCTGGCGGGCCGGGCAGGGCGAGGCGGCGGCCATCGTCGAGCCCGCCGGGCTCCGCGCCGGCATCGCCGCCCTGCCGCTGGCGGTGCTGCCGCTGGAAGCGCGCCAGCAAGACGGGCTGGCGCAGCTCGGCGTGACGACGCTGGCCGAACTGATGGCGCTGCCCGGCGCCGGGGTGGCGCGACGCTTCGGCCCTGATGTCGGCCTGTGGCTGGACCGGGCGCTCGGCATCGTTGCCGACCCGCGCGTGGCCTTCGTGCCGCCGGCGCGCTTTGTCCGCTGCATCGACCTCGACTATCCGTTCGAACACGTCGACGTTTTCCTCCGGCTGGCCGAGCGCTTGCTGACCGAGCTGGCCGGCTTTCTCGGCGGGCGCGGCCTCGGCGTGCAGTCGCTGTGTTTCCGCTTCGTGTACGACGATCTGCCGGCCACCGAGCTCGACGTCGGTTTCGGCCGGCCGCTGCGCCGGCTCGGCGACATGCTCGCGGTGCTGCGCGAGCGTGCCGAGCGGATCACGCTCGCCGCGCCGGTGTTCGCGGTCGAAGTACGTGCCGACCGGCTGCAACCGCTCGATGGGCAGGCCTTGCCGCTGCTCGACCGGCAACTGGGGCACGGCGATCTGCCGCTGCTGCTGGCGCGCTTGCGGGCGCGGCTGGGGGACGAGGCGGTCTGCAGCATCGCCACCGTGGCCGATCACCGGCCCGAGCGGGCGTGGCGGATCGTCGCCGATGCTGAAGCCGGCACGCTGCTTCCCGGCGGAGGGCCGCCCTCCGGTGGTCAGGCCATCGACGATCGCTCCATCGGTGCACGACCGGGCTGGCTGCTGCCCGAGCCGCTGGCGCTGGCCGTGCGTGATCAGCGGCCCTGGCACGACGAACCGCTGCGTGCCATCGGCCGGCCCGAACGGATCGAGTCGGGCTGGTGGGATGACGGCAGCACGGTGCGCGACTACTGGCAGGCCGTGGGTCCGTCGGGGCGGCGGTACTGGATTTTCCAGGACCGGCACGAGCTCGGCTGGTGGTTGCACGGGATCTTCTGAGATGCACGATCTGGCCCTGAGCCGCGCATCGCAGGACGCGACGACGCTGCCCGATTATGCCGAGCTGCACTGCCTGTCGAACTTTTCGTTCCAGCGTGGTGCCTCGCATGCCGAGGAACTGGTCGAGCGGGCGCGCGATCTGGGCTACACGGCGCTGGCGATCACCGACGAATGCTCGCTCGCCGGCATCGTCCGTGCTCACCGCGCTGCCAAGGCACTCGGACTGAAGCTGGTTGTCGGCGCCGAATTCGTGCTCGACGATGGCCTGAAACTGCTGCTGCTGGCCCCCGACAAGCCTGCCTACGGCGATCTGGCGGAACTGATTTCCCGCGGCCGGCGCAATGCCGCCAAGGGCGAATACCGGCTGGGCCGGACGGATGTCGCCGATTTCGCCGGCCGCCTGCTGGCGTTGTGGCTGCCCCCGGCGGCGCCCGACCCGGCCGACGGGCTGTGGCTGGCCGGACATTTTGCCGGCCGCAGCTGGATTGCCGCCGAGCTGCTGGCGGGCCCCGACGATGCAGGCCGGCTGGCGCAATTGCGCTGGCTGGCGACGGAGACCGGATTGCGGTGTGCCGCCGCCGGCGACGTGCACATGCATTCGCGTACGCGCAAACCCTTGCAGGACGTGCTGACGGCCATTCGTCTCGGCAAGCCGGTGGCGCAGTGCGGCATGGCGCTGCAACCGAATGCCGAACGCCATCTGCGTCACCGCGCCCGGCTGGCCCAGGTGTACCCGGCGGCGTGGCTGGCCGAGTCGGTGGCGATCGCCGCGCGCTGTCGCTTTTCGCTCGACGAACTGCGCTACGAATACCCGGACGAACTGGTGCCGGCCGGCCTGACGCCGGCAGCGCACCTGCGCGCGCTGACCGAGACCGGGCTGGCGCGGCGTTACCCGGCCGGCGCACCGGCCAAGGTCGTGACGCAGGTCGATGCCGAGCTGACCCTGATCGCCCGGATGCAGTACGAGGCCTACTTCCTCACCGTCGAGGACATCGTCGCGTTTGCCCGCAGCCGCGGCATCCTGTGCCAGGGGCGCGGTTCGGCGGCCAACTCGGCGGTGTGTTACGTACTGGGGATCACCGAGGTCGACCCGGAAAACGGCAACCTGCTGTTCGAGCGTTTCGTTTCGACCGAACGCGACGAGCCGCCGGACATCGATGTCGATTTCGAGCACGACCGGCGCGAGGAAGTGATCCAGTACCTGTACCGCAAGTACGGCCGCGACCGTGCCGCACTGGCGGCGACGGTGATCACCTACCGCACCAAGTCGTCGCTGCGTGATGTCGGCCGGGCGCTTGGCCTGTCCGAAGACCAGCTCGACCGCCTGACGCGTTCGCTGGCGTGGTGGGACGACCGGAAGGCGCTGGCGCAGCGGATGATCGAGGTCGGTCTTGATCCGGACAGCCTGCCGGTCCAGCAGCTGCTGCGACTGACCGGCACGCTGCGCGGTTTTCCGCGCCACCTGTCGCAGCATGTCGGCGGTTTCGTCATCTCGCGCGGGCCGCTTTCGAGGCTGGTGCCGATCGAGAACGCGGCGATGGCGGACCGGACCGTGATCGAGTGGGACAAGGACGACCTGGACACCGTCGGACTGCTCAAGGTCGACGTGCTGGCATTGGGGATGCTGTCGGCGTTGCGGCGCACGCTGCAGCTGGTCTCCGGCCTGCGGCGGACGCCGATGAGCCTGCAGCGGATTCCGCACGAGGACCCGGCGGTTTACGGGATGCTCAGCCGTGCGGACAGCATCGGCGTGTTCCAGGTCGAAAGCCGGGCGCAGATGAGCATGCTGCCGCGGCTGCGACCCAATACCTTCTACGATCTGGTGATCGAGGTCGCCATTGTCCGGCCCGGGCCGATCCAGGGCGGCATGGTCCACCCGTACCTGCAGCGCAAGCAGGGGCGGGAAAAAGTGACGTACGAGAGTCCGGCGATCGAAGCCGTACTCAAGCGCACGCTCGGCGTGCCGATTTTCCAGGAGCAGGTGATGCAGATCGCCGTTGTCGCCGCCGGCTATTCACCGGGCGATGCCGACCAGTTGCGCCGGTCGATGGCGGCATGGCGGCGTACCGGCAAGCTCGAACAGCATCGCGAGAAGCTGGTCGGCGGCATGCTCGAACGCGGTTATTCGGCCGACTTTGCCGAGCGCATCTTCAGGCAGATCGAAGGCTTCGCCGAGTACGGCTTTCCCGAGTCGCACGCGGCGAGCTTTGCCATCCTCGTCTACGCGTCGGCATGGCTCAAACATTACGAACCGGCGGCGTTCTGCTGCGGCCTGCTCAACTCGCTGCCGATGGGCTTCTACTCGGCGTCGCAACTGATTCAGGATGCGCGCCGGCACGATGTCGAGGTCCGGCCGGTCGATGTCCAGCTGAGCGACTGGGACTGCACGCTCGAATATTCGGGCGAGTCGGTGGCGGGGCGGCAACCGGCGGTGCGGCTCGGTTTGCGGCAGGTAAAGGGATTGGGCGAGGAGACGGGCCGACGCATCGTTGCCGCGCGGCCGGCGGGTGGCTATGCATCGGTCGATCAGCTGCTGAGGCTGAGCAGTGCCGACCCGCGCACGCTGGCGGCGCTGACCGAATCCGACGCGCTGGCCGCGCTTGCCGGCCACCGGCGCGAGGCATGGTGGCAGGTCAGCGGGGCCGGGGTGCAGCAGGATCTGGCGCTGGTCGAGCCCGATGCCGTACCGGGGCTGCCACCGCTGTCACTGGGCAAGGACATCGTCGCCGACTACCGTGCGACCGGGCTGAGCCTGCGCGCGCATCCGGTCGGCCTGCTGCGCGCGCGGCTGAAAAAAGAAAGATTGCTGACCGCGGCCGAGCTGGCGGCGGCACCGAACGGCATGTCCGCACGCGCCTGCGGTCTGGTCGTCGGCCGCCAGCGGCCCGCGACGGCGACCGGCGTGGTGTTCGTCACGCTCGAGGACGAGACCGGCAACGTCAACGTCATCGTCTGGAGCGATCTGGCCGAGCGGCAGCGGCGCGAGCTGCTCGGTTCGCAGCTTCTGGCGGTTTACGGCGTGGTGCAGCGAGAGGGTGACGTCGTGCACCTGCTGGCGAAACGGCTGGCCGACAGGAGCGACTGGCTGGGCGAGTTGCAGGTCGGCAGCCGCGACTTCCACTGAGGCTCAGGCGCGCCGGCGCTGACGCACACGCACTACCAGACTGGCGAGCAGTGCCGCCAGCGGTCCGACCAGCAGCAAATCCCAGAGCGGGATGAACAGCAGGCCGATGGCGGCGGTCGACGAGCGCGACAGGTAGAACACGCTGTAGAGCATGCTGGCGTCCGCGAGCAGGCAGGCCAGCGCATAGGCAACGCCGGGCAAGGGGCTGCCCAGTGTGAACGTGTGCCGCCTGTCGCCGGCAGGGCGCGACCGCATCAGCCAGGCCGCGACCGCGTACGGTGCACACAGCCACAGGTAAAGCCCCGCGGCGAAAGGCGTGAGCCCGTCGGCAAAGCGCAGCAGCATGCCAAGGTGCAGCAGCGGGCCGAGCAGTGCCAGCAGGCGCAGTCGGCGGCGTTGGCGAAGGTCGTCCATGCGATGGGCTCCGGAAAGGGCGACGGTGGCCGAGGGGCTTAAAGGTGCGAGGTGCACTCGCCACGGCCGGCGTTGCGGATCTCGCCGATCTGGCGGTTGCCGGTGATCGGCACGTCGGCACAACGGCCTGCGGCATCGTTCCACCAGAGCTGGCGGCCGTCGAGTGCGTTCGAGTACACCAGCTGGTAGCCGCGCTGCTGCATTTCGCGTTGCGCATACGATAGCCCCTGATGGTCCAGATCGGCGAGTTCGACGGCTGCGCCGCCATGATCCCGGCGGCGGGCCTGAGGCCGGTCCTGGCTGGCTTGCGTCCGCCGCTGGTACATCCGGCATTCGCTTGCCGACGCGTTCTCGACGTCGCTGATCCGGGCACGGGCGCCGATCTTGAGCCGGGCGCAGGTGTTGCTGTCCTGGTTCCACCACACCTGATCGCCGTCGTTCAGCGACACCAGCCGGTAGCCGCGCTCCTGCAGCGTGCGCTGGGCGAAGTCCAGTCCCTGGTCATTGATGTCGGCCAGTTCGATCGCCGCGTTGCCGGCGCGGGCCGGCAAGGCAACGAGGGCAGGGGCCGCCAGCAGTACGGCGGTGACGAGGGATGCGATACGCATGAGGTTCTCCTTGAATCCGGGTCGTTCGTGCCCGGTGGGCTTAGCCGCAAATCAGTGCGTGCGGAATCCGGTGCCGTTCGGTACCGTCGATTTCCACCTGCCAGTCGCAGCCTTGTCGTTGCCAGCGCAGATCGGCGTGATCGTTGCTGCTAAAGCGGTTGTTGCGGAACTGCAGCACGCGGAATGCGCCGGGCTGGCCGTTGCGTGGCAGCCAGATCTCCGTGATCGCGCGGCGTGGGTGGCGCAGTTTCATCGCCGGCTCCCGGCTGCGCCGCTCAGCGGCACCGGGCCGCGTCGACCTGGGTCAACTCGGTGTAGCGGCCGTTGGCAGTCGCGACCCGAACACATTGCTGTGCCTGAGCGTTCCACCACAGCGTGTAGCTTTTGCCGCTGTGCTTGTAGCCGTCGACATTGCTGAAGCCGCGCTGGGTCAGTGCCGTTTCGCCACCGGCGGCGCGCGCATCGACCAGATCCGAGACGTCGACCGTTGCGGTCTGGGCTGGCTTGGCGGCCGGTGAGTCGTTGATCGCGAGCTGGAGCGTGTACGCGCTGGTCTTGCCCGACGACGCGGCAGCACCCATCTGGTAGACGCGCACGGTGTAGTTGCCGTCGTGCGGCAGCGGGATGCTGGCGTGACTGCCGTTGATCGAACCGTTGTACAAGGCGGTATCGGTGCCGGTCGGCAGCACGTTGAAGTAGACGCTGCCCGGCTTGAGGTCGACGACCAGCGTCTGGCCGGCGCGCGCGCCGAGTACGTAGTCGCGTACCTCCCTGCCGGCAAGCTTGTGCTGGAACCGGGTCGACGAGGCGCCGCGGGCGAAACGGACGGTCTGGGTGGTATCGGCAGCATGTCCAACCGCCGGAAGGGATACTGCAATGCTCAGCACGAGTAGCGAAGCGCGAAACATAAGGGTTCTCCTTGGTACCGGATGCGCGGCACCGTGAGGGGTGGGTCAGCGGGGAAGCCAGGGGGTGTTGCTGATCAGGGCAACGCGGAACTCGCCGAAATTGCAGCCGAGCACGCACTTCATCGACACGAGCGAGAGGACGGCACCAAGCAGGGTGCCGAACGCGGCCAGTGCCAGTCGGGGAATGTCCGCCGACGCCCCCGCGTTGCCGGCCAGGATGGCGACGATCACGCCGGCCGTGATGCCGAATACCGCGCCGGCGAGCAGGGTGAGCACGAGTACGCGCCAGGCATAGGCCCACCAGACCCGAATCGCCCTGCGCCAGGTCATTTCCAGTTCCATGATTTCTCCTTCGGCCGCTGGGCCTGTGCTGTGGTGCGCCGCTCAGGCGCAGTGATTGGCATCGACGACGTTGACCCGGTCGTACCTGCCGTCGCGGGTGACGACCTGCACGCATTCGTTGGCGCGCGGGTTCCACCATGTCGTGTAGGCGTTGTGCCAGCCCTTGCTGCCGTCGATATTGCGGAAGCCGCGGCTGGTCAGGTCCGACTCGGCGTACGACGCGCGCACGCCGACGAGGTCGGAAACGTCGACATAAGCATCGCGGCCGTGGCGATGGTGGCGACCGGCGTGCTGGCGGTTGTATTCGTCGATGCCGGCGTTGTAGCCCGAGGTATAGGCATCCCCGCCGTTGCTGCTGGTCCGGTTGTTCAAACCGTCCTGATAGCCCAAGTCGTAGTCGTTCTGGTTTGCCTGATCGTTGTTGCCGTCATGGTGGTGCTTGTTGTGGTTGTACAGTGCAACGCCGCCGATCAAGGCCGCCGCGCCGGCCGCCAGCGCCAGTGCGGTGCCCTTGCCGATGCCGCCACTGCTCGCGTATTGCTGGCACTCGTGCGCAATTGTCGGTTGCACCGCGACATAGCGGTCGTTCTTCACCGACGTGACCAGACAGTCCTGGCGATCGCCGTTCCACCAGCTGACCCAGTTGCGGTCGCTGCCATTCTCGGTATGCACCTGCCGGTAGCCGTTGTTCTGCAGGATCTGCTCGGCGGTATCGGAGCGGGTGCCGATCAGCGTATCGGTATTGAACGCCGGCGAGGCCACGGCGAGCAGCGGGTTCAATGCCAATGCCGAAGTCAGCAACGCGGCAAGCGGCAATCGGTAGCGATTCATGATCGGACTCCTTGGTCGGGATGGGTGAATGGTTGAATGGACAGTTGAATCCGTATCGCGCCGGTTAATGGACGGCGCGCGTATTGACGCCGGCAATGGCGGATTCCGAAGGTCATTGGCCGATTGCGGTGCGCCAATTCACCGGCGATGCAATCGGCCATTGCGCCATGCCGCGAATCGCCCGGCCGTTTGCCATTGCGCTTGTTCAAAGCGCACCGGATGCCGTCATGACCGATGCGCCAGCCACCGGGCTGTGCATACCCGGCGACACGACGAGGTCCTGGACCGGCGTCAAGATCGGCATGCGAGTGTCGGGTAGGATGAATGCGCAACATGCGGCCTCCTGCAACGTGCCCCGATGAGGGCGGGTCGTCGATGCAGCCCACTCTGGCGGCGGATGCCAGGCGGGTAAACACATAAAAAATTATTAAAACTAATCAAAATCGCCGTTCCGGCCGCGCTGCATGCCAGGAACAAGGCCGGTGATGATGTTTGCGTCCGTTTGGGCTGCCGGCACGCATTCCGTCCGGCACAGCGTGAATCTGCACACCAAGGAAAAGGGCTTGACCACCACCTGTTTGCGCTTCGGCTCGTTCGTGTTCCAGCCCGGGCTTCGCTACCTGATCCGGCAGCAGGGCAGCGGCGAACCGGTGCGCGTTCGCCTGGCCGGCGCCGAAGCCGCGATCCTGGCCCGGCTGCTCGAATGTCCCGACGTGGTCTGCAGCAAGGACGAACTGGTCGGTATCGGCTGGGGCGGACGTCCGGTCAGTGCCAATTCCCTGCCGGTCGCCATTGGCAATTTGCGCCGGCATTTGCACGTGGCGCCGTACGAGGTGGAAATCCGCACTCTGCCGCGCCAGGGTTATTTGCTGACCCTGACCGTCCCGCTGCAATGCGATCTGCCGGATAGGGCGGAGATTGCCCGGCCATCCGGACCGGCCGTGGAAAATATCCCGACGGCGGATTTGCCGGCGGCAATGACCGAACCCATGCCGTTACCGGCCGGCACCGACAGCAAATGGCAGCGTCGCCTGGTGCTGGCCAATATCGTGATCGGATCGGGGGCCTTGCTGCTGGTCCTGATCAGCGCCCATGAATGGATTGCGGTCCGTTGCAGTCAGGATGGCCGGGGCATGATTTGCGCGGTCGCCGATCCGCGTCTCGCCGATGCGGCCGTGCCGGAGCAGCGGCAGGGCAGGCTGGTGCTGGTTTCGGGGCATGCCGTGCAAGTCCTCGAGCCCGAAGCGGGGGCGCCGCGATGAAACGGAGCCGTTTGCTGCTTTGGCTGTTGCCGCTGGCGGCGTTGCTGACGGTTGCCTTCGTCATCGTCAATAGTCTGGGCTGCAATTACGAACTCAGGATCAACCACCGCAACCTGAGCTATTACGGTGTCTGCCGGTTTGGTGACGTCACCTTCCTCGAGTCGGACCAGCAGACCGGTTCGCAATGGTCGGTGTCGGCGTACCAGATTTCGGTCGCCAACCAGCTGATCTTCCTGATCCGCGAGCGCCGGCAA
This sequence comes from Jeongeupia chitinilytica, assembly GCF_014652315.1. Classification (GTDB taxonomy): domain Bacteria; phylum Pseudomonadota; class Gammaproteobacteria; order Burkholderiales; family Chitinibacteraceae; genus Jeongeupia; species Jeongeupia chitinilytica. The sequence continues at coordinate 213,666 of NZ_BMYO01000007.1, forward strand.
TTGCGCGACGGCGTCGGCAACGTGCAGCTGCTCGACGACTACAACCACACCCAGCGTCAGTACCTGCTGGTCAACTATGCGTGGATGCCGGTCGACGATGGCCGGATCGCGCTGTTCCAGGTCTCGCCGCACCACGATGTCTGGGTGGGCAAGCGCGACGGGCCGATCGACCTGATGGATGCGCTGTTCCCGCGCCGGCCACCGGACTGGCAGCCGGAGCGCACGCCGGCTCAGTAGATCGCGCGGGTCCGCGGCACCAGTGCCCGGGCCAGATCGGCCGCGAGGGTATCGAGGTCGGTCAAGGCCAGATTGCCGATGCTGATGCGGATGGCCGGCGGGCTGGCCAGCCGGAACGGCTGACCTGCCTGTACCGCCCAGCCGAGCGACGCGAGGTGCTGGACGATGGTGGTTTCATTGTCGACCGGCACCCACAGGTGCAGACCCTCGCCGTGTTCGATGACGCCGACGCCGTGGCGCAGCAGGCTGGCCTGCAGGGTGGCACGGCGGGTCGCATAGGCGTCGCGTACCGTGGCCAGTGCGTTGTCGTCGAGCATGCCCTGCCACGCCCGGGCGACGATGCGCTGCAGCAGCGGGCTGACCCAGCGGGGCGCGAAGGTATGCCGCCGCAGCATGGTTTTCAGTACCGGACCGTTGCCGGCGGCGACTGCCAGCCGCAGTTCCGGGCCGAGAAATTTGCTCACCGACAGCACGTAGACCCACTCGCACGAGAAGATCTGCAGCGGCGGCGGGGCGACGGCGCTCAGCGCACCCCAATGGTCGTCGATGATCAGCAGGCTGTCGGCCGAGCGCGCCAGCGCGAACTGCCAGGCCTGCCAGCGTTCGCGCGAGTAACTGACCCCGGTGGGATTGTGTGCCCGCGCGGTCAGGATCACCGCGCACGATTCCTGCAACAGCGCCGCACTCGGGACCTGTGCGCCGTGCGCATCGACCGGCAGCGGCACCGGCTTGAGCCGCATGCTGATCAGCAGTGCCAGCAACGGCGGCCAACATGGGTCCTCCACCAGCACCTTCATGCCCGGACGGCAGCGCTGCAGCAGTGCGCGCTCGATGGCGTCGAGCACGCTGGAGAACACCGCGACCGGGCCGTTGCAGCCGGCGGGTTCGAACATCCAGCGCTGCGCCAGCGTGATCAGCGCCGGATCGTCCTCGCCGGCGTCGTAGCTGGCGAGCGAGACCGGTGTCGCCAGCCAGTCCGGATTCAGCCGGGGCAGCAAGCGGCCGTCGACGTTGCCGGAGGCGAGGTCGCGCAGTCCGGCAGGCACCGCCATTTCGATGGCCGAATGCTCGACGTCGCCGGCCACGTGGGTTCCCCGGCGGCCATCGGTCACGATCGTGCCGGCATCGCGCAGCATCTTGTACGCCGACGCCACCGTATTCGGATTGACGCCAAGCTGGCCTGCCAGCACCCGGACCGACGGCAGCTGATGGCCTGCCTTCCATTGCTCGAAGCGGATCATCCGGTCGATCGACGCGACGATTTCAAGCGCGGTGCTTCCTTCCAGCATGTATGTACTCATTCAAAATGTATTACGAACCAAAACAAAGATTGATCCGGCCATGTTCAAGCAGCGTGTTGCACTTGATCCACGACGGTCAATAGCGGCGGTCCGACGTCTGGCGGCATTTCACTTTGCTTTGCAAACCAAGAATTTGCAAGCCATCCGTGGCGGTAACCGGGATGGGGAGAGGCGCTGTCAAGAAAATAAAACATCAACAAGCTTGACGAAAGCTTCCCAAAATCATTTAATGAACTAGTTCATTGTGTGTATTGAACTAATACAAACAAGAGGGCGGGGTCCAAGTCGCCGCCGCCAGAGTGCAGTAAAGCAAGAGGCTCCCTAACTTCAACGCAGTATCTGCATGAGGCAAACCACCATGGCTTTTTCAGAAACAGTACGTGAAGACTCGGTTGCAACCATGCTCCAGCGCCTGTCCGCGCTGTGGCGCACCCGGGCTGCGGTCAACCAGGGACCGAACGACTATGCCGATCTGGTCTTCGATCCGGCCAAGAGCGATTTCAGCGAATCGCTGCTGCCGTTCAAACAGCACGAGGCGTGGCTGTCGACACCGGCCGAGCTGAAATCGCAGGCGTTGTCGTATGCGTGGGCGATCTACAACCTCAAGACCGTCTACATCGAGTGCGACATCGTCACCCCGGCGTGCGAAGACCTGATCAAGGCGCCGCCGGGCTTCACCAGGAATCGCGACCTGATCCAGGACGTGATTTCGGAAGCCCTGCTCGACGAGGCACTGCACACGCGGATGTCGATCGGCGCGTGCAACTACATCTATCGCGAGCGCGGTCTTGCGCCGCTGGCGTTCGAGGATTTCAACCTCGTGCGCTGGCGCGACGATGCGCTGGCCGGATGCGGCGCCGAGTGGGAACGCCGGCTGACCCGCTTCGGCATCGCGTGCGCCAGCGAAACGCTGATCACCGATTACCTGAAGACGATGGCCGAGGACCAGTCGATCCAGGCGATTTGCCACCAGGTGACCCGCACGCACGCGGTCGACGAATGGAGTCATTCGAGCGTGTTCAGCTTCGTCGCCGCCGATCTGGTGCACGGGCTGAGCCAGGCCGAACGCGGCTATCTGCGCGAGATCATCCTCAAGACGGTGCAGCTGTTCGCCAACAACGAGCTGGGTGCATGGCGTGCAGCCTTCCAGCTGATCGGCCTGCCGCATCAGGACGACATCCTGCGCGATACCGGCGACAGCAACGAGATCGGGGTCTACACCGATTCGGTCGAAGCGCTGATCGAGCGAATCGGCCTGACCGACCGTGCCGTGCGCGCGACGACGTCGCTGCCGTCGGCGAGTCTGGAGGTGGTGTCATGACCACGATGATGCATGCGCGCTGCGAGCAGGCGCACAACGAGGCCGGCGGCGTGAAGGTGTTCACGCTGCGGGCGCAGTCGGCCCACACGGCGCTGGAGTTGCATCCGGGCGGTCACGTCGCGATCGAGTTTCCGGATGCCCATGGCGTGACGCAGCAGCGCTGCTATTCGATTGTCCGCCGTCCGGCCCCGGACACCTTCGAGATCGCCGTCAAGAAGACCGGCAATCAGGGGGTGGCCGACAGTCTGCATGCGCGACTGAACGCCGGCGAGCTGCTGGCGATCAAGTATGCGGCCAGCCATATCACCGTCGACGCCGTGGCCGGAATGCGCCGGGTGCTGATGCTGGCCGGCGGGATCGGCATCACGCTGCCGATCGCGCTGATCCGCGAACTCGGCAAGCTGGCGCAGCAAGGGCATGCGGTACCCCGGGTCGAGCTGTGCCTGTGCACCAAGTCGATCTCGGCCGTGCCCTTCCTGCACGAGCTGCTCGAGCTGGACTTGCGCAGCCCGTGGTTCAGCGTGCGCATTTTCGTGACCGGTGACGCGATCCAGTCGCGGACGCCGCACTTCCACGCAGGCCGACCGAGCGACGCCGACCTGAGCACGCTGGCCGATCCGGATGCCGTGGTGATTTGCGGCAGCCATGCGTTCGCCAGCGCACAGCAGGCGGCGATGCGGCGGCTGCATCCCGGCGCGAAAGTGCTGATCGAGTCGTTTTCGCCGCCGGCGAGCGATGCGGCTCCGATCGTGGTCGACCCTGCGCTGGCGGCACCGAAGGTGGCGGTCGAAGGCCACGCGCAGGTGCTCAAGGCCGATCCGCGCCAGAGCCTGCTCGACCTGCTCGAACAGCACAAGCTGCCGATCAAGAGCCAGTGCCGCTCGGGCATTTGCGGCAGTTGCCGGATCAGGGTCGTCGATGGCGATTGCCGTCGCGAAGCGGACTTCGCACTGAGCCCGGGCGAGCACGCGCAGGGCTTTGCCCTGGCGTGCTGCACCTACCCGTCGTCCAACACCACACTGACGATCGCGCTCTGACGATCGCAACCGGGAGCATGCATTGAACGCACCAGGTCCTGATCTCCCCCTTGCCGGGGGCATGCTGTATCCGCAGGCGGAAACGCCGGCCGAGGTGGCCGCCAATCTGGCGGCGATCCGCGAGCGCATGGCCCGCGCGTGCGCGCGTGCCGGCCGCGATCCGGCCGGTGTCCGGCTGCTGCCGGTGTCCAAGACCGTCGATCAGGCGCGGATCCGTTTTGCCCATGCCGCCGGCTACCGGGCGTTCGGTGAAAACAAGGTGCAGGAGGTGCAGCTGAAACAGCCGCAGATGGCCGATCTCGGCGATGTCGAATGGATCGTCATCGGCCATCTGCAAACCAACAAGGCCAAGGTCGTCGCCCGGCTGGCCAGCGAGTTCCAGGCGCTCGACAGCCTGCGGCTGGCCGAGGCCCTCGAGCAGCGTCTGCGACATGAACAGCGCCAGCTGGACGTGCTGGTGCAGATCAATACCTCGGACGAACCGAGCAAGTACGGCCTGCATCCGGATGTCGCGGCATCGTTCATCCAGCAGTTGCAGCAGTTTCCGTCGCTGCGGGTGAAAGGGCTGATGACACTGGCGATCCAGTCGGCCGACCCCGAGCGGGTCCGGGCCTGCTTCGTCCGGTTGCGCCAGTTGCGCGATCGTCTGCTGCCGGACCTGCCGGCCGGGATGCGTCTCGACGAGCTGTCGATGGGCATGTCCGGTGATTTCGAAATCGCCATCGAAGAGGGGGCCACCGTCGTACGCGTCGGCCAGGCCGTCTTCGGCGCGCGTGCCTTGCCGCACCACCATTACTGGCCCAGCCAGCAACTACCAGAGGAGCAGGTGTTATGAAGTCCGTTCTTGCGATCCGCCACGTTCATTTCGAAGACCTCGGCACGCTCGAAGCCGTATTCGCGGCGCGCGGTTTCCATGTCGAATATGTCGATGCCACGACCGCCAGGCTGGCGGCGATCGACCCGCTGGCACCGGACCTGCTGGTCGTGCTCGGCGGCCCGATCGGCGCCTACGACGAGACGGTGTACCCGTTCGTGAGCGACGAGCTGAAACTGATCGGTGCCCGGCTCGACGCAGGCAAGCCGATTCTCGGCATCTGCCTTGGTGCGCAGCTGATGGCGCGCGCCCTCGGCGCCAAGGTGTACGCACTCGGCGTCAAGGAAATCGGCTTCGGCCCGCTGAGCCTCAGCGACGCCGGCATCGCGTCGCCGCTGGCGGCACTGAACGGCGTACCGGTGCTGCACTGGCACGGCGATCAGTTCGACATTCCCCACGGCGGTACCCATCTTGCCAGCACCAGCATCGGCGCCAACCAGGCCTTTGCCTACGGCCCGCAGGCATTGGGCCTGCAGTTCCATCTGGAGGCCGATGCCGCCCGGATCGAGCAATGGCTGGTCGGCCACGCCGCCGAACTCGGCTCGGTCGGCATCGACCCGCGCGTCCTGCGCAGCCAGGCGCAGCAGCACGGTCCGGCTCTGGCCAGGGTGGCGCGCCAGGTCGTCGAACAGTGGCTTGACGTGGTGACCGCCACGCAAACCTCGCCGGCATGAGCGCCAGCGAGCCCGGAGCGGGGCGGCGATCGTCCCTCAGGCCGCTGCCGATCGATGTGATCTCGATCCAGTCGCAGCTGGTGTACGGCAGCGTCGGCAATTCGGTCGCGGTCCCCGCGCTGCAGCGCATGGGCCTGCACGTGGCGCCGGTGCCGACGGTGTTGCTGAGCAACACGCCGCATTACCCGAGTGTCGACGGCGGCGTGATTCCGTCGACCTGGTTTGCCGGCTACCTGCGCGAGCTCGAACTGCGCGGCGTGCTGCAGCACACCCGCGCGATCATGGTCGGCTACCTCGGCTGCGCCGATCAGGCACGGCTGGTGGCCGACTGGCTGGCGCACGTGCGCCAGCACTGGCCGGACATCCGCTTCCACGTCGACCCGGTGCTCGGCGATTACGACTGCGGGATGTATGTCGAACCCGAGCTGGTGCTTGCCTATACCCAGTACCTGCTGCCGCAGGCGCATGGCTTGACGCCGAACGGCTTCGAGCTGGCGAAGCTGGCGGGCCGGCCGCTGCGCAGTTTCGACGACGTGACCGGCGCCGCGCGCTTCTGGCTGAACGGCCGTGCCGACTGGGTCGTCGTGACGTCGGCGCTGGCACCGTCTCAGGCCGACGCGCCGCTGACCGTGGCCGTCGTGACCCGCGAAGGTTGCCGGCAACTGAGTCATGCGCGGATACCCAGCGGCGTCAAAGGCACCGGTGACCTGTTTGCGGCAGTGCTCACCGGGCTGCTGCTGGCCGATGTGGCGCTGGACGACGCCGTCGCGCAGGCCTGCGACGAAGTCGCCAGCGCGGTGCAGTTTTCCCACCAGGCCGGCTTTGGCGAGCTGAGCCTGAATTATCCCTCCCGACATGGAGCCCCCGATACACCATGGACACCACCCCGCAGAAATACCGGCTCACCATTTGGCAATATGGCGAACTGCTAGGCTTTTTCGAAACCGAAGCACCGCGCGCGCTCGACGCCTTGGCGACGATCATCGCGCACCTGCCGGCGGAGCAGGGCTTTCGCACGCAGCGGCTGGTAGCGTTCGGCGAGCGCCGTATTCTGGAAAGCGGCCCGGACGGGCTGCGTCTGCTCGGTGTGGAGGCGCTGTTCCAGGCTGCGCCGTTGCCGGAATAAGGGAGCCGCAATGCAGACGTCCTATCTGATGCAGGCGTACGCGCGCCAGCCGATTGCGTTCGAACGCGGTGACGGAGCCCGGCTCTGGGATACCCGGGGCCGCGAGTATCTCGATGCGATCGCCGGGGTCGCGGTCACCAGCCTGGGCCATGCCCATCCGGAAATTGCCGCGGCGATCGCCGACCAGGCCAGCCGGCTGATCCATACGTCCAACCTGTTCGGCATCGACTGGCAGGAGCAGCTGGGCGCGCGCCTGTGCGCGCTGGCGGGAATGGACCGGGCGTTCTTCTGCAACTCCGGTGCCGAGGCCAACGAAACCGCGCTGAAACTCGCGCGGCTGCATGCGCGTCGTCGCGGCATTGCACAGCCGCAGGTCATCGTCATGGACAACAGTTTCCATGGCCGTACGTTCGCGACGCTGGCCGCCAGCGGCAATCCGGCGGTGCAGCGCGGTTTTGAACCGCTGCTGCCCGGCTTCCTGCGTCTGCCGTTCAACGATGCCGACGCGCTGCAACGCTGTGCCGACACCCGGGCGGACGTCGTCGCCGTGCTGCTCGAGGCAGTTCAGGGCGAGGGCGGTGTGCATGTCGCCGATCCCGCCTATCTGCAGCAGTTGCGCACACTGTGCGATCGCCACGGCTGGCTGCTGATGATGGACGAAATCCAGACCGGGCTGGGCCGTACCGGCAAGTGGTTCGGCTTCCAGCATGGCGACATCGTTCCCGACGTGATCACCCTGGCCAAGGCGCTCGGCAACGGCGTGCCGATCGGTGCCTGCCTCGCGCGCGGCGAGGCGGCGCAGCTGTTCGTACCGGGCAATCACGGCTCGACCTTCGGCGGCAATCCGCTGGCGTGCCGGGTCGGTTGCTGCGTGCTGAGCATCAGTGAGCGCGAAAACCTGCCACAGCGTGCCCGCCAGCTGGGCGAGCGCTTGCTGGCCGGTCTGCAACGGCAGTTGGGCGGCTTGCCGGGGGTGGAGGCGATTCGCGGTCATGGCCTGATGATTGCCATCGAGCTGGCGCAGCCGTGTGCCGGGATGGTCGAGCGTGCGCTGCGAACCGAGGACCTGCTGATCAACGTGACGCGAGAGCGCATCATCCGTCTGCTGCCCGCGCTGATCTGCACGCCGGCGCAGATCGACCAGATGATCGAGCGGCTGGCGCGGCTGGTCACGCAGTGGTCGAACGGCCATGTCGCATCGCAGGCCGTGGACGTCGTGGAGGCCGAACCGGTCTGCAAATGATTCAGGACGGCTGGGTGGCGTCGCGCAGCCAGTCCTTGGGTGCGGCGCCGAACTGTTGTTTGAATGCCTTGGAAAAGGCCGACGCGCCGCTGTAGCCGAGTTCGTCGGCAACGACCTTGACCGCGCGGCCGGCCAGCAGCTCGCGCGTCGCCAGGCTCAGCCGCCATTCGCTCAGGTAGCACGCCGGTGTCGTGCCCGTGGCCTGCTTGAACGCGGCGGCGAACGCCGCGCGCGACATGCCGGCCTTGCTGGCCATGGCGGCCAGCGTCCAGGCCTCGCCCGGTGCCTCGTGCATTGCCACCAGCGCCCGTGCCAGTCGCGGATCGGTCAATCCGGTGACCAGGCCGGGGGCAATGCCGGCGGCATCGGGGTGATCGATCAGCCAGCGCAACAGCTGGATCAGCACGACTTCGAACAGCCGGTCGGCCAGCAGGCGCGCGCCACAGCGGCCACGGTCGGTTTCGGCGAACAGCAACGTCAGCGTCTGTGCCAGCCCCGGGACCTGCGACAGCGGCAGCACGATCAGCGGCGGCAACGCACGGACCAGCGGATTGTGTTCGTCGCCGTCGAAACGCAGTGTCGCGCAGGTGAAATCCGAGCCGTCGACCGGCGGATTGTGGAACGCATGCCCAATCGCACGCGGATAGAAGAGCAGGCTGGGTTCGGTGATGCGCAAGCGCGGGTTCAGTCCGTCGGCGGCATGATGTTCGACGTCGAGCTCGCCGCGTCGCAGCACGTGCAGGAAGGCCCGGCCCGGCTGGCGTTCGAACAGGCTGACGCCGCACAGCGCGCCGGTATGGAACAGCTGGGCGCGGACGCGAAAGCGTTCCAGCAGTGGCGAGAGCCGATCGAGCGGCGGCGTAGCAAAGGACATTTGGACGATAAGACATGTTTTGTCGACGATGTATCGCTCATCGTAGCAACGAATCGGGCACATTGTCCCTGCTGCCGCGCGGCGCGCGGCGTTTCCCGATGTTCGCAAAGGAGTGTGACCATGCAACTGCTGCAAGCGATTCTGCCCCGGTTGTCGTTCGGCGTCGTTGCCGCCGAAGCGGCCAGACAGGCCACCCCCGGGTATAACTACGGCCATGCCACGCTGGCCCGCGCCCCGTACTCGCTGGCCGACCTCGCCGCGCTGCAAAAGGCGCTGCTGTTCGGTGACGACGATGTGCTGGCGCTGCGGCAGAGTGCCGCGATCCTCGCCGACCAGACCGATGCCATCCTCGATGTCTGGTACGGCTTCGTCGCATCGACCCCCGAACTGGTGGTGTTCTTCGGCAACACGCGCACCGGCGAACCCGACCCGGCCTACCTCGAGGCCGTGCGCAAGCGCTTTGCCCACTGGATCCTCGATACCGCCGAAGCCCGCTACGACCAGACCTGGCTGGACTACCAGTACGAAATCGGCCTGCGCCACAGCAAGTTCAAGAAGAACCGCACCGACGGCGTCCAAAGCACGGCACAAGTCAATTTCCGCTACATCCCCGCGCTGACGATCCCGATCACCACCACGCTCAGGCCTTTCCTTGCCCAAAAAGGCGCGTCGGCGAACGACGTCGAACGAATGCACGCGGCCTGGGTCAAGTCGGTCCTGCTGCAGGCCATCCTGTGGAGCCAACCGTACGTTCGCGAGGGGGAGTTCTGACATGGCGGCGATCCTGTTCCACGACGGATGCAATCTGTGCCTGTCGATTGCTGCGGCCTTCGAATCACTCGATGTCACGATCGACATCGTCAATCTCGGTCTCGACAACCGGCGTGCCGCCGAGGCCGCAGCCCTGGGCGTGACCCGGCTGCCATCGCTGGTCGTCAACGGCAAGGTGCTCAAGATCGAGGATCATTCGCCGATCGAGCATGTGCTGGCGGTCACGCAGTAGCAGAGCGCATCCAAACAAAAAAACGCGACTCAGGGTCGCGTTTTTTTTGTTTGGTGCCCCGAGCCGGGGTCGAACCGGCACAGCTTACGCCGAGGGATTTTAAGTCCCAGCGCCCGAGTTGCTTTACCCTGCTATAGCAAGCAATAACAGGGGAAGCGAGTGCATACCCCTGTATTGATCCTGCTTTGCACCTCTACAGCGTTGACACTTGGTTGACGCTTTCGCCTATAAGTCAACGAATGCTTCAGGCCTTAGGTGATTTTGACTAGTTGACCTAACTCTTCAATTCGCTTTATTAGGAGGTGAACTTGGGTGCTCGGGTTGAGGTCGCCTCGCTGTTTAGCCTCCTCTAAAAGACGCGCCGCATTAGCTCGAGCAGCTGGAAGTCGATCAAGGAGAAAATCAAAATAACGGTTAGATTTTGATTTAGTGTAAGCGGCGAATTCCTTTACATTTTTTAAGTCTTGAACAACGCACTCACCTGCGGACTTCCCTTTTGATGCCCCGTATGGCTTGCTGACTGGGTTGAAGTGAATTAATAGCCAGAACTCAAAGCAAGGATACGACGGAATTATTTTTATCTTCGGGGAGCTTCTTGTTTCAGCAAGAGTTTGTTCAAACTTATAATGACTGTCTCGATCGACTACGCAATAAATTTCGTGATACTTGTGTTGAACTTTCTTTGCATAGTTAACGATACCAACGGTATCGGATTTTCCACAGTTACACACCTCAATTTTTGGGTGAGCCTTAAAGTGATTTTTGGCGTCTTCGATGTATGTTTTATTAGATCCACTGTCCTCGCAAATTATAAGAGTGTCAGGGGTTGGTTCGTAGATTGAGCCTCTGCGTTCAAATGTTTTTGCTGTTCTGCTCATCTAATATCCTTTCCTAACAAACGGAATTCCACGGTATTTTCCTTCAAAATACCGTTTTTCGATATCTTCGCTTTCTCTTCCTGCGAAATCATGAATTGAACGTAACTGCGTTGCGCCAGTTTCATCCCTGTCCGTCAACCAAAGTTGATCTCTTCTAAGTAACCGAGTATCCATTAGATGAGTATCATGTGTGGTGAAGATTAGTTGAAAGTCATCTGTACTATTTAAGTGGCGCTCAACTATGCTCGCAATAATTGATGGGTGTAAGCTACTATCGAGCTCATCAATTACCAGTGCTGAGGTTATGTTGCGCTTCATGTTTGCAATTTTTAAGGGTAGCCAGAAGCCTAGAAGGCTCTTTGTTCCATCAGATTCTTCTTTAAGATCAAAATCAGCTTCGCCTAATGAGGTTTTGTGTGTGAGAGTTGTTTTGTTGTGATTTTTTTCAAAGTTATCTAATTTTCTAGAGAAGTCATCATTATACGATTCGGCGTTATCTACTTCTACTTCTTTAATTTCTTGTTTTATCTTTGAAATTGGTATGTCGAGGTCGCTCAAATATTCAGCGAGTTCGTCTGATATTTCTGGTACTTCATTTAGAACTGTTAATACTCCTGGGGTGAGTCTGGAAAGTCTGGAGTTAATTGGCATTACCCCCTTTTGTAGCCACAAAAATGGGGTTCTTAGCTGGTTTAGCTCGGTGTTGCTATTTGCTACTGCTTGAGAAATAAACAGCGTTTTTGGATTTGTTAATTGCTTCCAAGCTTCGATTACTATTTCCCCGCCCTCTAGGTCTGGCGATATGAAGTATTCGTCTTTGTTATTTTCTGATGCTGTGCGCTCGTAAAGAACAACTTCCTTTCCTTTTGGATGAATTACCAGTTTTTCTTTTGTAATTCTCTCTTTGGTTAAGTGCAGGATGAACTCATATCTCATCTTTTCATGGATGAAATGAACTTCGAAGCAACTGGGTTTCTTTCTAGCGTTTGGGCAAAATCTAAATGGCGATACCGGAAGTTCGGCGTCGCTCGTATCTGGCTGGTGTGAAGCAATTCTCGGAATTAGCGCTAGAGCGGAAACTAAACTTGACTTACCAGAGGCATTGGGGCCATAAACTGCCGCCACTTTTAAAAGCCTAGGAAAGCGTTCTCCATTAAGCTCAGGCTCGAAAGTGTTTCCCTTACGACGTAGACGAGGGGCAGCGACCATCGAGAAGGTCTGGCGCATATGTATAGAACGAAAGTTCTCTACAGAAAATTCAACGAGCATGTTTTTTTCCAGTTTCAGCAACTAAATGACTACGAGTCCATGGTAGCCTCTTTCTTCATCCATTTGCACTTTTTCTGCAGTTGGATGGGGTGGTAATGCACTTTTCCACCAAAAATTCGATCTTGTTGCAGAATTTTTACGTTACGACGAACTTCGCGCCTGTGGACTCGGTCCCCGTTTGGTATGCGTGTGTTCAGTGGGGTGTTTTGTGGGGCATGTGGACCGAAGCAACGAGCTCGTAATGCTTGTCGATCAACGCTAAGTTCGCCTTTAGCTGCGACTGGGCGTAGAGAGGCAGCCACCCTGCGTCTAGGGTTGCGGTGGCCTGCGCTCTAACTTTCTCCCAACCATACGCTAGCGTGACATTAATGAGGTCCTGAAAAATCGAGGACTCGAACACACACGTGATCAACTCTTCCGGGGTGATGTTTCCTCGGTTGCTCCAGTCATAGGGACGTTGCACAGGAATGCCGAGGACAGTCGTAATCGCAGGAAGGAAACGTGGCTTGTTCGGCATGCTCAGTCTCTCTCTTGTTGAACGGTAGGTGAAGAATCCACGTCCAAGGTTCTGCATGGGCCAAGGGGAAAAGCGCCCTTGGCCCACATTCCATGGTAACGAGTTTGCTGCCGTCAAGTTGCTTTCGCGGCATAAACGGGGCTTTGCCCCATTTATTCCACGGTCAACCTGACGGGATTAGCGGCCTCTACGTGCTGCGCAGAAACACTCATTGCATGAGGGATGAACTGCGCAGAAACTCTCATCGCCCGAGAGCCAAGACTGCAAAATTGTTCCGCTCCGGTAGCGGAAGGGCCCTTGGAGATGGCTGGCAAGGGTGTTATGGGACGTGATAAGGCGCTCACCGCGCTGGAGCTTGGCTGCGCAGAAACACTCATAAAGCACACCCAGAGGACTGCGCTGAAACACTCATAGCGCAGGGCTGCTGCGGGTTAGAGCCGAGTGAGCTGAAGCATCATGATGACCTGAGTACGCTTGGTCGAGGTTGTATTGCTGTGCAAGAAGCCGGGGAGAAACGACAAGCCAGATGAGCTGGTGTTGTCTTGGTCATCGGTCAGCCCCCCAAGTAGAACGAGTTCTCCCGGTACCGTAGCGATTTCCGATGAGAGCTCGCGCTTGGTCAGGGTTGGACTGTCATTTACGCCAGTCTCGGTTTTTGCGAAGTTGGAGACTTGCTGCGTGACGCTGAGGGCGATGCTTTGATCCCTGAGCTGCGGCGTCAGACTGAAAATCACGCCCGATGAACGATAATCGACGGATCGGACAGGGGTGCTTCCGCCCTGTGGATATGAAACACTGCCGAGAATCGGCACGTCCTGCCCGACGGTGAGCTTAGCAGTACGCCCAGAGGTGACACGCAGCTCCGGCGTGCTGACAACCTTGAATCGGCTGTCTCCGCTCAACGCGCTCAGCACAGCATCGATCGTGGCACTTTTGAAGCTGATGCTGCTATCCAGTGTCGTCGCGCTTGTGTTGAGCTGGATGCCGAGTTTGCCGCCAAGCAGTGATAACGCCAGCTGGAATGCGCTGCCGTCGCTTTGATTGGTGGTCACTTCGTACACCACACCCTTGACCAAAATATCGCCGGCTGGTTGATCCACTTCGATCAGTAGCCTCTTCAGGTTGGCGATCTCAGCACGCGAACCGCGATAGACCAAGGTATCGGCGTCGTGATCAATGGCTGCAGCGGCTGTGCCTTGCGGGGCTGCCTTGTCCGACCTGTCTGAAGGGGCTGACCGGACTGCTCGATTCACGCTGAAGTTGGTTCGCTGAAATAGCGGGCCAAGCAGGTCCGTTAGATATGACACCGATCGATACTTCGGGCGATATACGAAAAATTCCTGCTCGGCGTTATCGCTTTGCTCGGATTGCAATGGCTTTACGAAGTCGACGCCGGAGCGAGGCTCGCTGGTGTAGCCAAGTTCGCGCATGAATGCACGCCAGAATGCCGATAGATCGCCTTGGCTTGTGTCGAACCTGAACGAGACCAGTCGCGCGTCTTGGAGTACGGCCGGATCGATAACGTAGGGTTGTTTCAGCGCCTCGGCATAAACTAACTGAATAACCTGCGAGATGCTCGTCGATTGGAAGTCGAACTTTGCCGATGTAGAAACTTCTCTGTTTTGGGAGGAGGGTACTTTGGCATGTGCAACGTAGGTGAAAAGCACGGTGATCAGCACAATGAGCAACTTCTTCATTTTCGGAGGTCCATCGGTGATGAAGGGGGAAGGTTTGCGGTCCAGCTCGTGATCTTTTGTCCGTCGATCATTCCTACCATCGCGAGGCGGTCATTCGAAAAGACGGAGGGGGACTCAAGACGGAGACGGCCGGACGCGTTCGCAAGAACGACCCAAGCGACTCTGTTGATTTCAATGCGGCCGGTGATGCGCCAGTTTTCGGAGTAGTTGGGGCGATCGAGCGACAAGGACGATGCTGGTGAGGGGGCCGGCACCGCTTGGGGTGTTGATGCTGCTGCCATCGTGGATTGTGTCGAGGTGGCAGCGGCCGGTTGTCGGTGAAAAAAGCGCCATGTATTCCATGCGCCGATAGCCATCAGGCACAGCGATCCAGCCGCGATCATCCAGAACTTCTTGTTGGCGAGAACATTCGAGCGCTTGTCGATGGCCTGTTCGTTGCCGCCGCCGCCGGCGTAGCTTTTGTAGAGCGGGAAAATCGCCGGGTCATAGCGCTTGTTGTAGACGTCGATTTGCGTTTTTCGGTTCTGCTTCCAGCCGTCATAGACCTGTACCCGGTAGCTTTGGGTCAGGCCGAGCGATTTCAGCTTGGTCATGTGGAACGAGAATTCGACGACGTTCTTCACCGTGCGGGTCAGGCCGCTGATGTCTTGGGTCATCAACGCGACGTCACAGGCCACACCGGTCTGCGGATGCACGTAGTGGCGATGCATCCGGAAAAACTGCATGTGCTCGTGCGTCAGCCGGCCGCAGTCCGTACCCCAGAAACGCCATGCTTCATCAACGGCGACCAGATCGCCTGCCTGTACAACCGATTCAAGATGCGGCTTCTCTTCATCGGGAAAAAACTGCGGCTGCGCGATGCGTGCATTGGCGACGTGGACGACTTTTCCAAGCTTGCTGACATCGGCGTCACGCGTCTTGGCCAAGTAGCCATAGATCAGTTCTTCGTTGATGCCGTCGACGTTGGTGACCACATTGCGCCCGGCCATGATCGCTTCGAGGACGACCGAGCGCATGCACTCGTAGCTTTTCCCGCTGCCCTGCAGGCCGCTGTACACGTTGATGGCCATCAGCCGATTACCGGGATACGGCGAATGATGAACCGCAACGCGAACGCGCTCACGACTGCGGGGAAGCCGAGCGAGAAGCCGAACAGGTCAAGGAAGTACCAGACTGATGAAGGCAAGGCCGCGAGTCCGGAGGAGACCGTGCCGCCGCTTGGCAATTGAGCAGCAATCACCAGAACAAACTCGTGCACGATGAAGAACAGCGCGAAGAACGTTACGAACTTGACGATGATTGATCGGACAAGGAATCCGAGCGCAACATTGAGTACAGAAGAAAAGATCGCAAACAGCGACGCCGGCATGGCCCACCTCAAGCAGAAAGTACGATGAACAGTGCAATGACCAGCCAGGTAACCGTCATGATCGAAAAGATCACGGCACGATTCTGTTCGGCCAGATCGCATTGGCTGTTCATCTGAATCGACTTACCGAACACATCGAAGGTCGGTCTAGGGCACTCTCCGGAGTGGCCCGGCATCGAGAAATTCCGCAGGTCGGGAAACAGATCGAGCAATGGCTTGAGGATGTCCGACGCTGACGGGATGGCTTCTAGCGCCGGTTGACCTATGCCTGGGTCGGGGCCCAAGTTCACTTGCGTGTTGTTCGACGGGTTCGGAACAGGGCTCGGATTCGGATTGGGGACAGGGCTTGGATTGGTTGGGGTAACCGGGATCGGATCAGGGGAAATCGGCACCGTGGGGTAGCTCGGTGCGCTGGGCGTCGTGTTCACCAGATCGTTCCACTTCGGGGTGATGTCGGGGTTTTGGCTCCGAATCGAGGAGATGTCGTTTGCTGTTATGGGATTCGTCGCCGAATACGGCAAACCGTTGTAGCCGGGGTTGCTCGCCGCAATCTGCCAGAGTCGGTTGGCGATCTGAGCAAGCAATGCATCTGGCAGGGGCTGGTTCAACATGTCCGGGGTGATCGCACCGGCAATGTCGTTCAGCGTGCCCGTTCTAGTGGTGGGCGAAGGCACGTAGGAAGAGTTTGTTGTGGGATAGACATCAATCACTTCACCCGAGACGGTTGAACCGGGAAGCGGGTCCCATGTCACGGTGATGCGATACGAACACGGTTCGGCAAGGCAAGGAGAAACAGGGTTTGGAGCGATCGCGTAATTCAGATTGATGACGGCGCTGCTCTGAAAGTGGGCTTCGGCCGCAGCCCGTTGGGTGACGCAGTCCAGCGCACTAACGCAACCGATCACAGTTCCCGAATTCGGATACCCCTGCGTGTAGTAGGGCAGACTGTTCGGAAGTTGTGCGTTCATTCCGCAAGTCGTCGTGATCGCGGGGTTACATAGCGGGCTTGTGTAGCTTGACCATGAGCCGTTGCCGATCGGCTGGGGGGGCGGAGTTGAGGTTGTGGGGGTGAGTGTCAACGACTTGGGTGACGGCGAGCCGTTAGGTAGCGTTGAAACGTCGCTGTTCTGGGTCAACTGATAGGCTCCCCAAGCGATCGCTCCTACTGCTGCAATAGCACCCACGCCGAGTGCAGTCGAGAGCCAGACTGGTGCGCCTGCGACTGCGGCGACGGTCGTCACGGCGGCACTCGCCCACGTTGCATCATTTGCGGCCTGGCCGACCAAAGTCATCGTTCGTGCGAAAGCTGCGTCATTCGCGGCGTAGATCACTCCACGCTCGGACAGGTTCATCACGATAGCCTTGCCCACCACGCGGTTGATCACTCCTTCGAATACAGGAGCCAATGCAAGCACCGGATTTGCATAAGCTTGTTGCTGAGCGAAGAGCACTGAAACCAACGCCCAAACGATCACGCACTGTCGCCATGGCTTCACTTTATTTATGCTCATCCCAATACAACCAAATCGAATCAGCCAATACAAGGATCGGTGAGATTAGTAAAACCACCACTGCCATCAAGAAAAATCCAATGCAACGCACGATGCAGGTCGCGTAAAAGCAAAGGAACAATAGGGCTTTGAACAGTTTTTCCCGGTACGGTTTGTTTTCGTCGTGATACTCAATGGGGAATTCAAGCATTCCAATGATCATGACGGTGAAGTACGCCAATAGGCCGATCAAGAGACACATGAATACAGTCGTCATGATGATTAACCCCTCAAGCCTTGCACCACTGCCCAGCCGGACACGATGCCCCAAGCGAAAATGAACAAATACCAAAGTTCGTTGACTGTCATTTCATTGCTCGAAAACCGGAGAAGCCATGGCCTCTCCGGTTTGTTCAGCTTGGCGACTTAGGCACCGCGAATCATGCCGAGCACGATCTTGCTGCCACGGATTGCGACGTAGACGCTTGCCAGCAAACCGGCGATCGCGAGCAGTGCCGTGATCACGGTGCTGAAGTCGATGTTGGAGGTCAGCGGGGTCAGGTCGGGCCCGGTACCGGCGGCGAAGACCGGTGCGGTAGCGACGAGGGAAACGGCGAGTGCGGCGACTTTCTTGAACATTGAAGAACTCCTTTTTAAAAACCGGGAAATGCCCGGTACATATTGCTCAGCCCCGGCGAATAAAGCCGAGGACCAGACCAATTCCATGGGTGGCTAGGTAGAGCCCGACGACCGTGCAGAATGCGAGGGACCACACGCCTGCTGCGTAGCCGTAATCGAAGTCAGCCGTCGCAGCTTCGAAAGCTGCTTTCTGGCTTGGATCGAGCAAATAGACTTGTTGGACCGTGACAGCCTGTCCGGCTGGGCACGGTGCTTGCGCGAATGCCGAGGGAGCACAAACGAGCACGGTCTGCACGGAGCCGCTAGGCATAGGCGACTCCAGTCGGTGTGCGACAAGCTGAATGCGATATGTGTTGAGTGCTTAGGTTTGGCGGGGCCGTGCTGACTGATTGAGATGGCGGCGACAGATCAAAAGCTGAATCAAAAAAGGACGGTCGCTGCATGTGCGCCGTTCCGGCGCACTGGGCCGGCGTACAGTAATTGACACGAGTCCAAGGCTCGCTGCGCTCGCGAGATGGCGAAAACTCGATGACCCACTCATGAATGCGCGACTTCACGTAGTCACCCTGTAGTCGGTCTACGACGCCAGTGATGCGTTGGCCTGTGAGTTCGCCATAACGGTTGGGTAGATCGGTAGCGCGATGCACGCCTAACGGCAAGTCGGTCAGCTTTAACCCTGTACCGCCTATGACCCGGATGTACTCGGCCCAGTCGCCAATATCTGCAGCTGCGGCTGCGCGCGCTATCAGTTCCGACTCCAGCAACTCTTGGTTAGCAGCAATGCGGCGTAGCTCGCGCCAAAGTGTGACGGGCGCAACGCCGATCTGCTGGAACTGGCGAATACCCCAGACGCTCGCCCAAGCCCGTACCCGTTCTGCTGCCGTGATGGCATCGAAGCCGTCGAAGGTGCTGCCGATGGACTGGCCGTCATTGCGGACGCCATCGATGTTCTTGGCTACATACTTCGCGACGTAGCCGGCAGCGCTGCCGCGGCTCCAGTCGATACGAACGCACTTGAAGCGGGGGCTGATACCTGCGCGCAACTCGTCGCTGTCTTCACGAGTGAAGTGATCTGCAAAGATATCGAGCAAGGTGTCGGCATGGCCTGGCTCTACGAACAGCAGCAAGTGCCAATGCGGGCAGCCGTCGTGGTGCGGCTCAGCAATCCGGAATCCGTAGGGTTGGATGCCGCGACGGTGCAGAGCTGCCCGAACACGGGCGTAGACGGAGGACAAGTAGCGCTGCGCGTCGCGGGGCGAAGCACCGCAGAACTTGGGGTTGCTCACGACATCGCGCTCACCTACTTTGCGGCACGAGTGGAAGCGGCTGGGGCACGTTACTGTCAGGAATAGCGGTTCGTGGCCGAGGTCGCGAGCAATACGTTCTTGACCAGCGATTCGTGTCATTAGCTCGGCACGGCTTACCTGCGGGTTGGATACGCTGGCGTCGGCCGCCTTTTGCAGTGTGACGCACTCACCAAGCTCGTTGATTGCAGTGAGGGCTTCGAGTAGTTCACGATTGCGGCGGCGCTGCGCCCGGCAGCGGGCCACGGTCTCGTTGCTCGCGTAGGCGCCTTGTTTGATGTTCACAAGGCCGAGGTGGATGGCTTCCGCCTCTACCTTGCGCCTTGCTTTGCAGCGAAATACGCGACGCCAGAAAGAAGGGTAGGTGCACCGCAGCAGGATGGATTCAACGGTGACACCGCGCTTGCCGATTCGTGGCAAGCAATATGCATCGGACGGGAGTTCTTCGGTGTCGTTTGCGTAAACGCCAAAGGTATTGAGAAGAGGCTCTAGTCGGGTAAGACGCTTCGATGGCGTTGTGGATGGTGGATACAGGCTAAGGAAATGCTGTATTTGCTTGGCGGTTTCCTTGGCTTGGGTACAAAGCTCATCGTCACTTGCGGCAAGATTGAGCTTGCCTGCCGTTGTCTTTATCCGGTCTCGATAGGTCCGCACTAGTGCATTGGCTGCACGGCGTGCGTCGCCATCGCGCGGCGTTGTCGGATCAAAGAAAACTTGGTTGTACTTCCGGCGAATGGCGGTCGCAAATTGCTCAGGCACTCTTGCTAGGCAGCGATCTACGAAGGATCGATCTTCGCGGTAGTAACGCTTCCGCCATTGCACGGAGGTACGGAGTTGCATCATCAGTGACGTTTCCCGAAGGGGACGAGCGGATCGGGAAGGCCAAGTACTTTGGCAACGATTTTGAAATCGCGTTGCTCCTGCTCATCCATGTCGAGCACATCGGGAGCGAGGAAACCCACGAAGGTCGAAACGAACGCGCGGTCGGCGAGCAGGCGCGATGAGGCGTGCTGAGCGCTGGAAAACTCGACGTAGGCCGAAGCGGCTACGTCGAGTGCTTCCATCAGCCGTGGGACGGCAATCGCGCTCATGTTCAGTCCTCAAGCGCCGAATAGACGTTGAGCACAGGGCGACGCTGGTGCCGCTCGCCAGTCTCCTTGTCTGTGAACTGAAAGGGCTTGCCGCGATATCCGCCACAAAGGACGCGCGTTTCGATGGTTTCACCGACTTGGCCGAGGCGCTTCCGACTGCGGACCTCCACGCTTTGCGGGCTGGTGTACTCGTCAGGCGCAGGCAGAGTGATTTCCGTGTAGACGTATTCGTCCGCTTTGCGGACAGCGTTCACGCGACCTGCGAGCAGTGCTTGGTTGGGTTTGAGGGCAGTATTTTTCGATTCTTGAGGGGTCATTGCAGTCACCTTTGGGGTACGTGGGAAACGAGCATCGAGAAGCCATGCTCAGCCAAGCGTGCTGTACGTCCTCGCTCGCGCTGCGGGCGGTCAGCACGCTTGGCTGAGCAGCTGAAAGCTGCTTTTGCGCGATATGGTTATCGCCCCTGTAGCAGGGACTCCTGCTGAATCTGTGCGACGTTAATCAGGCTGTACTTGCCCTTGCGTACGGTGGGCCAGTAGCCCTTGTCGCACTGCGCCTCAATGACCCCAAGCGGTAAACCTGTCAGCTCTGCCCAGCGTTCGCGGGTTACCAGGACTGAAGCTCCGAGTGGCTGTAGAAGAAGATGGCTCTGTTCCATGGACCCTCCATAGGTCTAAATGGTAGTAATAAACTACCGTTAAGCAACGGTATGGGTCTTTCTTTGGGGTGTCAAGAAAAAAGAACCATATGGGAGTAAATTGTTTCCATTTGGTGTGGAGGGCGAGAAATGCTTGATATCAGCGCACGCATGCAAGAGGTGCTCAGAAGTCAGACCCCAGAGCGGGGTCGGTTTCGCACGCTGGAAGAAAAGAGCGGGATCAAGGCGGGGAACTGGAAGTCTTTTTGGTACGGAAAGCAAAGAGCAAACTCGGAGATGATCGAGTGGGTATGTCAAACATGGCCGGAGTATGCGTTTTGGCTTGTCACCGGAATCGCCGATCCTTTGGCGGGCCATGTGATCCCGTTTTCGGATCGGTTTAGGGTGAACGCCGTAGCTAAACCATGGTCGGCCAAGTACTTCCGAGCTCGAATTGCTCTCAAGCGGATGACGGTTGCTCAAGGTGGTGGTGATGAAGTCTCTGCGGACCGAACAGGTGGGGGTGTTCCTCAGGCCGTGATTGACGACGTTACGAAGAGTCGCGAGCTGCGGGTTGTAGAGATCAAGGCATTTATCGATGACCCGCGCGCTAACTGGGAGCATCACGAAAGGTCGGGTGATACTGAGAGGGATGGAGGGGATGAGTGGGTCGCGGATCTACCTAACTTCATCCCAACAAAATGACCATCAAGAAAAGCGCAAACGGCTGGCTGGTTGATGTTCAGCCGGCCGGACGTGGCGGAAAACGATTCCGCAAGACGCTGCCGACGAAGGCCGAAGCTCTTCGCTGGGAAACTTGGATTAAGTCACAGGTCGCCCAAGAGCCTGAGTGGCAGCCGGCGAGGCGAGATATCCGCCATCTCTCGGAGCTGGTCGAGACTTGGTGGGAGCATGCTGGGCAGGGGTTGCGTAACGGTGCAAAACAGCGGGCGACGCTGTTGAACTTCGCTCTTGCAATTGGGAATCCCGTTGCCGATCGCTTCGATGCTGAGGACTTCTCGGCCTATCGGAAATCTCGGCTTGAACAAGGCATTAGTCCGAACACGGTCAATCGTGTCCATGCCTACTGCCGCTCCATGTTCAACGAGCTTCGAAGGCTGAAAAAGTGGGATCGAGAAAATCCACTCCGTGAGGTGCGTCAACTTCGCGTCGTTGAGGTCGAACTTGGGTTTCTCACCGGAGACGACATCAGGTTGTTGCTGGGGACTTTTGAGCGATCAGGTCATCGAGACGCACTGCTAGTTTCCAAAGTTTGTTTGGCGACCGGGGCTCGGTGGAGCGAGGCTGAAGGTCTGGGCCGAACGCAGGTGCGGCACGGGGCGATACACCTCAGCGGGACCAAGAGTGGGAAGAACCGTTCGATACCAATTAGCGCGGGCCTTGAAGCGGAACTGCTTGCGCAAGTTGTCCCAGGTAGCGATCGGTTGTTCAAGGGGTGTTACAACGACTTCAGGGATGCGGTGATCAAAGCAGAACTGAAGTTGCCGGACGGACAGCTCACTCACGTATTGCGCCATACGTTCGCAAGCCACTTCATGATGAATGGCGGCAACATCTTGGTGCTGCAGCGCATTTTGGGACATTCGACTTTGGCGATGACCATGCGCTACGCGCACTTCGCGCCGGATCATCTGCAAGAGGCTCGATTGCTGAACCCTCTTGCCGCGTTGACACTTGGTTGACACCCGAAAAAACAAAAGGGCTACGTTTTCACGTAACCCTTTGTTTTATAAGTGGTGCCCCGAGCCGGGGTCGAACCGGCACAGCTTACGCCGAGGGATTTTAAGTCCCTTGTGTCTACCAATTTCACCATCGGGGCAGGGCGCCGATTGTAGCATGCCGCAGCAGGCTCACCAGTCACCGGAAAAGCAAAAAGCCCTGAATAATCAGGGCTTTTGTACTGGAGGCGGGGGTCGGAATCGAACCGGCATAGACGGATTTGCAATCCGCTGCATAACCATTTTGCTACCCCGCCGCAACTGCGACAAAAAAGGGAAAGTAGCTAACTTTCCCTTTTTCTGAAATATGGAGCGGGATAAGAGGCTCGAACTCTCGACCTATACCTTGGCAAGGTATCGCTCTACCAACTGAGCTAATCCCGCATTTCAGCGGCACAACAATCCAGCAAATAACGGTGAATGGAGCGGGATAAGAGGCTCGAACTCTCGACCTATACCTTGGCAAGGTATCGCTCTACCAACTGAGCTAATCCCGCTTCGCCGTTTTCGCTGCGCTGTTCTGCAACCGAGGAGCGCATTATGGTTTGCAGCCATGGCAGTGTCAACACCTTTTTGCAAAAAGATCGCGACGGATGATGATGCCGGGGCCTGCAGGTGTAAGATGGGCGTGCTGATGTTGCGCGGCGGGAAACGCCGTGCCGGAGGAAATCCGTTCCACATCAGCGGGTTGCTGTACTGATCGATCCGTCGCGGGGCGAGCCCGCGCGTTTTGCATGGGGGAAGACCATGAGCAAGAAAGTCGTCACGCTGGCGCATTACTACTGCCAGCCCGAAATCCAGCAGATGGCCGACAAGGTCGGCGACAGTCTGGAACTGTCCCTCTATGCCAAGGAGTGCGGCGCGGACACCATCGTGTTTGCCGGTGTGCGCTTCATGGCAGAGACCGCCAAGATCCTGAACCCGGATGCCGAGGTGATCCTGCCCGACGCCGGTTCGACCTGTAGCCTCGTCACCCAGACCGACGTCGGCGCGCTGAAGGCGTGGCGCGAGGCGCATCCCGATCACGTGCACGTCAGCTACATCAACAGCTCGGCCGAGCACAAGGCGCTGAGCGACTGGATCGTCACCAGCCGCAACGTCGACGACATCATCGCCAGCCTGTACGCCGACGGCAAGAAGGTGATCTTCTCGCCGGACCGCAATATGGGTGCCTACCTGAACTTCCAGTACGACTACGGCATGCCGCTGTGGTCGGCCGTGTGCGAAGTGCACGACAAGTTCAACCAGAGCGCGCTCGACGAGGCGTTTGCCAGCGTTGCCGGTGCCAAATACCTGATCGCCCACCCCGAGTCGCCGCTGCCGGTGTTGCAGCAGGCCGATTACGTCGGTTCCACCTCGGGCATGCTCAACTGGGTGAAATCGTTCGACAAGGAAGCCGATGCGGTGATTTTCGTCGCGACCGAAGACGGCATCCTCTACAACATGGGGCTGGCGCGGCCGGATCTGGACATCCGCCAGGCGCCGATCTATGCCGGTTGCCAGTGCAATTCGTGCCCGTACATGAAGATGAACACCATCGAGGCGGTGAAGCGGGCGCAGGCCGGTGTCGGTACGCGTATCGATTACCTGAGCCCCGAGGCGATGGACGCCGCGCGGTTGCCGATCGAGCGCATGCTCGAGTTCTCCAAGCGTTATTACGCATAAGTGCAAAGGGCGGTCGAGACCGCCCTTTTTCATCCGGGAGAACCGATGACGAAACGTTTCGACTATCTGGTGTTCATCGGCCGGTTTCAGCCGGTGCACAACGGTCACCTGAAACTGATCCACGCCGCACTGGAGCACGCCGACAAGCTGATCGTGATCTGCGGATCGGCACGGCAGGCGGTCAGCCCGCGCAATCCATTCACGCTGGCCGAGCGCGAGTCCATGTTGCGCGCGGCCTTGCCGGCCGAGTTGCAGCACCGGGTGTTCATGCTCGGCTGCTCGGACCGGATGTACAACGACCAGCAATGGGTGACCGAAATCCAGAGCCAGGTCGACAAGGTCATCGCCGTCGACACCGCCAGCCTCGGCCATCGGGCGGCGGAGTTCAGCATCGGCATCGTCGGCAGCCGCGGCAGCCGCAACGCATGGTATCTGGAGCTGTTCCCGCAATGGCAGCGGCTCGAGGTCGACGACGAACCCGGCATCGATGCGCAGTGCGTACGCGACGCGCTGTTCGATGCCGGCGGATCGCGCTTCGACAGTTGCGTAGCCAAGCTGCCGCCGGCGGTGTTCGACTGGCTGCAGGCCTTCCGCCGTGGCGAAGTGCATGCGCGGCTCGCTGCCGAGTACCGCTATCTGCAGGATTTCCGCCGTTCGTGGGCGGTGGCGCCGTATCCGCCGACCTTTGTGACCGTTGACGCGGTGGTGATCCACTCGGGCCACATCCTGCTGGTGCGGCGGCGCGGCATGCCCGGCAAGGGCTTGTGGGCGCTGCCCGGCGGCTTCATCGAGCAGGACGAACCGATCCGCGACGCGGTGATCCGCGAGCTGAAGGAGGAAACCCGGCTCAAGGTGCCGGTGCCGGTGCTGGCCGGCTCGATCCGCGCCAGCCGGGTGTTCGACCACCCGCAACGCTCGCTGCGCGGCCGGACGATCACCCACGGCTTCCTGATCGAACTGACACCGACCGGCGAGGGCCTGCCGAAGGTGCGCGGTGGCGACGACGCCGACCGGGCGCAATGGGTGCCGCTGTTCGAATTCAACCGGATGGAAACCGAGTTGTTCGAGGACCACTTCTACATCGTGAACTGGTTCCTCGGCCAGATCTGACCTCGGTGCGATGCAAAAAAAAACGGCCCCGGAAGGGGCCGTGAAAGTCTCTGCGGTGTACTCGTTTCGCCGTTTTACTGCGCGTTGTCCTTGGTGACGAGGTTCAGCGGCACCGGAATCGACTTCGGTACCTGCTTGCCGTCGATGAGCTGCTTGGCGGTGTCGACGGCCATCTTGCCCATCAGGTCCGGCTTCTGCTGTACCGTGGCGGCGAGGGTGCCGGCTTTGACTGCGGCGATCGCGTCGGTGGTGGCATCGAAGCCGACGACGACGACGTCCTTCAGGCCGGCGGCCTGGATGGCCTGCAGTGCACCCAGCGCCATTTCGTCGTTCTGCGCGAACAGGCCCTTCACGTCCTTGTTGCCTTGGAGGATGTTCTCGGTCACGGTCAGGCCCTTGGCGCGGTCGAAGTCGGCCGGCTGCTTGGCGACGACCTGCACGTCCTTGGCATCCTTGATGCCCTCGCCGAAGCCCTGACCACGTTCACGCGCGGCCGACGAACCCGGAATGCCTTCGAGTTCGATCACCTTGCCCTGATGCTTGATCTGGTCCATCAGGAACTTCGCCGCCATGCGGCCGCCTTCGATGTTGTCCGAAGCGATGTGGGCAACGACTTCGCCGCCATTGACCGCGCGGTCGATGGTGATGACCGGAATCTTGGCATTGTTGGCTTCACGCACGGCGTTGGCGATCGCGTCCGAATCGGTCGGGTTGATCAGGATGACGCTGACCTTCTTCTGGATCAGGTCTTCGATGCTGGCGATCTGTTTGGCGGCGTCGTCCTGCGCGTCGACGGCGATCAGCTTGATGCCCTGCGCCTTGGCTTCGGCCTCGGCGGCCTGGCGCAGCGTGACGAAGAACGGGTTGTTCTGGGTCGAGACGGCGAGGCCGATCGTCGGCTCGCCACCGGCGCTGGCGGCCGACGAGGCTGCGTTGCTGTCCGGGCCCTGCTTCGAGCACGCGGCGAGACCGAGGGCGATGGCGCCGATCAGCAGGGGTTTGATCCACGGTTTCATGCGACTTCTCCTATGTGACTGCGTTATGGCGGGTGTTGGACCCACGTACTTCTTCCGTTTACTTCTTCCCTGCGCGGTCGATCAGCACCGCAAGCAGAATGATGATGCCCTTGATGACCTGCTGGTAGAACGACGAGACGCCGAGCAGGTTGAGGCCGTTGTTGAGCACGCCGAGCAGCACCGCGCCGATCAGCGTGCCGACGATCCAGCCGCGGCCGCCGGCCAGGCTGGTGCCGCCAATGACGACCGCCGCGATCGCATCCAGCTCGTAACCGGCACCGGCAGTCGGCTGGGCCGAATTCAGTCGCGAGGTGAGGATGGCGCCGGCCAGCGCGGCCATCAGGCCTGACAGCGAGTAGACCCACAGCTGGACGCGGTCGACCTTGACGCCGGAGAGCTTGGACGCTTCCGGATTGCCGCCGACGGCGTAGACGTGACGGCCGAACACGGTCTTCTTCAGCACGAACCACAGCGCGCCGAACACGACCAGCGTGATCACGACCGGAATCGGCACGATGCCGAACACATAGCCGCTGCCGAGCATGTAGATGAAGTCGCTGTTGAAGCCGGTCATCGGGCTGCCGTTGGTGTAGACCATGGTCCAGCCGCGGTACAGCGTCATCGTGCCCAGCGTGGCAATGAACGGTGCGACCTTGCCCTTGGTGACGATCAGGCCGTTGAGCAGGCCCATGGCGGCGCCGGCGATCAGGCCGACCATGGTCGCGGCGACCGGGTTCATGCCGCCGCCCATCAGGCCGGCCATCAGCGCCGCCGACAGCGCGAGCACCGAGCCGACCGAGAGGTCGATGCCGGCAAGCAGGATCACGAAGGTCATGCCGAAGGCGATCAGTGCGTTGATCGAGACCTGGCGCAGCACGTTCAGCAGGTTGCCGACCGTGAGGAAGTCCGGACTCATCGCGGCGAGGACGACCGACATGATCACCAGCGCGATCAGCGGGCCGAGTTTTTGCAGGGTAGCTTTGGTTTGCGGGCTCATCGTTACTGTCCTCCGGTTGCCGCGTGCATGATGGTTTCCTGGGTCGCGGTTTTGGCATCGAAGATGCCGGCCTGCCGGCCCTGGTGCATCACGAGGATGCGGTCGCTCATCGACAACACTTCGGGCAGCTCGGACGACACCATGACGATGGCGACACCGCTGGCGGCGAGTTCGTTGATGATCTGGTAAATCTCGGCCTTGCCGCCGACGTCGACGCCACGGGTCGGTTCGTCGAGGAACAGCACCTTGGGGGCGATCCCCAGCCATTTGGCGAACACCACCTTCTGCTGGTTGCCGCCCGACAGCGACTTGACGTCGAGTTCCGCGTCGCGGGTGCGGATCTTCAGCCGCTCGATCAGCCCGGCGACTTCGCCGTTTTCATCGCCGCCGTTGACGACGCCACCGCGGGCGAGCTTGGCCAGGTGGGTGAGAGTGATGTTCTCGCGCACCGACATCCCGAGCACGAGGCCCTGGGTCTTGCGGTCTTCGGTGACAAAACCGATGCCGTGGTCGATGGCGGCGATCGGGTCGTTGATGTGGATGGCTTCGCCGTCGAGCCAGACGTCGCCGCTCTTGCGGCGGCTGGCGCCGAACAGCGCGCGGACGATCTCGCTGCGGCCTGAGCCCATCAGCCCCGCGACACCGAGCACCTCGCCGGCATGCACCTCGAAACTGATGTCGGAAATCGCGTGGCCGTCGTCGAGGTTGCCGACCTTGAGGCGCGGCTTGCCGATCGCGACATTGCGCTTCGGAAAGCGGTCGCCGATCTCGCGGCCGACCATCAGTTTGACGATCTCGTCGAAGCCGGTGTCCTTGATCACGCGCTGGCCGACGAACTGGCCGTCGCGCAGCACCGAGATCCGGTCACAGATCTCGAAGATTTCTTCCATCCGGTGCGAGACGTAGACGATGCCGACGCCGCGCGATTTCAGGTCGCGCATCAGTCCGAACAGCACCTCGATCTCGCGGTCGGTCAGTGCCGCGGTCGGTTCGTCCATGATCAGCACCTGCGCGTTCAGGCTCAGCGCCTTGGCGATTTCGACCATCTGCTGCTGGCCGATCGACAGCTTGCCGGCTTCCATGTCGGGGTCGATGTTCTTCACCCCGAGGTGGGCCAGGTATTCGAGCGCCAGCTCGCGCATCTTGCGCGAATCGAGCACGCCGCCCTTGTGCTTTTCGCGGCCGAGGAACAGGTTGTCGATCACCGACAGCTGCGGAATCAGGTTCAGTTCCTGGTGGATGATCGCAATGCCGTGACGCTCGGCGTCCTTGGTGTTGCGGATCTCGACCGGCCGGCCGCTGATTTCGATCGTGCCGTAGTCGGCCTGGTAGACGCCGCAGAGGATCTTCATCAGCGTCGACTTGCCGGCACCGTTTTCTCCCATCAGTGCGTGGATCTCGCCGGGTTCGAGTTCGAACTCGACGCCTTCGAGTACCTTGACCGGGCCGAAGGCCTTGCTGATGTCCTTCATCTTCACGACCATGATCGCCTCCTCAGAAGATCACGCCGGCGTATAGCACGACGTTGGCGTAGGGCGTGGCTTCGCCGGTGCGGATGACGACCCTGGCGTCATGCGACAGACGCTTGAGTTCGTCGTGCGGGACGTAATCGATGCCGATGCCGCCGCCGGCCATCGCCGTGGCCCGGGTCATCACCGCCTCGTTGCGGTCGAGCACTTCGGTGGCGAACACCGCGCGTTCGACCTGCATGTCCTTGAGGACTTCGTCCAGTACGTCGAAGAAGCTCGGTGTGCCGATGCGCAGCGCCAGATCGATCCGTTCGACATGGTCGGGAATCGGCAGGCCGCAGTCGCCGATGACGATGCAGTCGGTGTGACCCAGCGTGGCGAGCACGCGGGCGATGTCGCTGTTGAGGATGCCGTGCTTTTTCATGCTGCGTTGTCCAGGAAGGTGTCGACTTCGGCGCGGGTCGGCATGCCGCCCTGTGCGCCGGCGCGGGTGACCGACAGGGCGCCGGCGGCGCAGGCATAGCGCGATGCAGCGGCAAGGCCGAGGTCCCAGAACGCGGCGATGGCGCCGTTGAAGGTGTCGCCGGCGCCGGTCGAATCGACCGCCTCGACCGGGAACGAGGTCTGGTGCTGCAGCGCGCCGGCGGCGTCGGTGAAGTACGCACCGTCGCGGCCCTTGGTCATTACGACCTTGCCCGGCAGCATCGCCAGCAGGGCTTTCCAGTTTTCCGGTTTGCCGTCGAGCGCGACGGCGAGTTCGTATTCGTTCGGCGTGAACAGGGCAACCTTGCCGACCAGCTCGATCGGCAGGCGGGCCGCCGGGGCCGGATTGAGGATGAAGGGCTTGCCGTGTTTTTGTGCCAGCGCAGCAGCGGCCTCGACCGTGGCCATCGGCACTTCGAGCTGGGCCAGCACGACGTCGGTCTCGGCGAAGGCCTGTTCCGATGCCGCAATGTGGTCGGGCGAGAGTTCGCCATTGGCACCGGGGACCACGAGGATGGCGTTGTCGCCGTCACAGACTGTAATGGCAGCGATGCCGGTGGCGGCAGTTGCCGAAACCCCGATCCAGCGGGTGTCGACGCCTTCGGTTTTCAGTGTCGCCAGCATTTGCTGGCCGAACGCGTCGTCGCCGACCCGGCCGATCATCGTCACCTGTGCGCCAAGGCGCGCTGCAGCGACCGCCTGGTTGGCGCCCTTGCCGCCGGGATGCGTCGCAAAGCGTTCGCCGAACAGCGTTTCGCCCAGGCGGGGAAAGCGCGTCGTGCCGACGACGAGATCCATATTGATACTGCCGACTACCAGCACCTTGGTCATAGCAACTCCTTATGCATCCGTAGTACAGGCTAGACCGCTACCACGGATTCGAACTCTGTTTTCGAGCGATGTGCTGATGCTAAACCGTGTTAAGCAAAAAAAGTAGACATGGATCAACTTTTTGTAGTGTTTTTTAAAAAACTACAGGAATCCCCTTACGCGCCGGATGAACCGGCACGCAGGGTGTTTTCATGCAACTGGGATGGCGGATGTCGTCGCAGGGCGCGACGGGCGCAAGTCGGCGAAAGGGGAAGTTAGTGTTGCCGGCGGCGCTGGGTGGCGTCGATCCAGCATTCGGTGGCCGGGGGCTGGCCAGCGAGCATTGCAAGCACCGCAGCCAGGCTGCCCGCCGCAAGTGCATGGCTGTCCTGCGCCACCGATTGCACCGCCTGCGGCAGGCAGTCGAGCAGGGGATGGTCGTCGAAGGTCAGCAGGAAGTCCGGGCCGGCGCCACCGTGGGCGTTGACGAAGGCAAGGACGCCCTCGAGCAGTGTGATCCCGCCGGTGAATACCGCCTGCGGATAGCGGCCGTGCCGGTCGACCCAGTCGGCCAGACGCGCCTGACCCGAGGCACGCAGGTAATCGCGCTCGCTGATCCAGTCTTCCCCTGGCGTGATGCCGGCGTCCTCGAGGGCCGCACGGTAGCCGGCGAGCCGGTCGGCACTGGTCGACAGGCTGGCGCCGCCGCCAATATAGAGAATTTCGCGCGCGCCCTTGGCGATGACCTCGCCAACCAGCACCTCGGCGGCGGCGGCGGCGGCGGTGACGACAAACGGGACCGGTGAGCCCGGTACGCGGCGGTCGGCGAACACCAGCGGCAGCCGCTTGGCCCAACCGGCGTAGGCCGCCGGCTCGGGGTTGCACGGCACGACGATCAGGCCGTCGACCTGGCGCGCGACCAACTGGCCGATGCCGGCGGCTTCCTGCCCGGGATCGTCGCCACTGCTGACGGTCATCAGCTGGTAACCGGCTTCGCGCGCCAGCGGCTCGAGTGCCTCGGCGAGGCTGGCGTGGGCGAAGTTGGTCAGCTGCGGTACGACGAGGCCCAAGGTGTGGCTGGCACGCGAACGCAGGGCGCGCGCCGACTGCGATGGCTGGAACTGGTGTTCGGCAGCAATCGCTAGGACCCGCTGGCAGGTTGCCTCGGAGATCCGGTAGGCCTCGGCACGGCCATTGAGGACCAGGCTGGCAGTGGTGCGCGACACGCCGGCAAGGCGGGCAATATCGTCGATGGTCAGGCGGGCAAAGGTGGACACGGTCTTTGGATGACTTGCTAAACCGTATTCAGCATAACGGCCGCTGTTGTTGTGGACAAGGCAAGGATGTACAGATCAGCGTGTCCGGTTGCCGCCGCTGTTGGGCCACCAGGCAAACTGCCATTCCGCGAAGGTCTTTTTGTCGGCAAAACCGCCGAACTGGGGCGGAAAGTTGGCCTGTTTCAGCGGCGTTTTGGTCGATTTGCTGTATACCCCCATGAATCCACCTCCCGGGGCGCCGATGTAACCCCAGTCTTCGCCGGTCATCGGGTCCTTGTAGGCACGGCGCAGGAAACGGCGTGCAAACGGCACCCGCGGGTCCTGCACCAGATCCTGAAGCCGCTTCGGATACTGCGTGCCTTCGACGCCCTGAATGGCGGTGTAGTTTTTCAGTGCCAGCCGGATTTCGTCACCGACGCGCAGCAGTTCCTGCTCCCGCTCGCGCTGCAGCTTGGTTTGCCACGCGTCACCGACGAGGCCGAGATAGATGCCCATCACCAGCACCATCATCAGCACCCAGATGTAGGCGAAGCCGGCCTGGCGGCTAGAGGTCGCGGAACGGTTTGCCATCGCTGTCGCTGCCATCGGCGCCGCTCTTGACGTCGTACACGCCGCTGCCGCCTTCCGGCGTGATCGTGCGCCAGCCGTCGCGGCGGTTGGACACCGGGTCGAGCGGCATTTCGCGCAGGTAGTGCCGCTGGACCAGTTCGTCCAGCGTGGCCGGATAGCGGCCGGTGTCGGCATAGAACTTGTCGATCGCGTCGCGCATGGCGACGAGGTTGTGCTTGAGCACGGTCTCGGCGGCGCGGTCGGTCTGCTGGAAATAGCGCGGCACGACCAGCGTCAGCAGGCTGGCCATGATGGCAAGTACGACGAGCAGTTCGATCAGGGTAAAGCCGCGGCGGCGGCGGGAACAGGACATCTCGGGATCACCAGTCACGGTAGGGCGTGCCATTGAGGCCGACGCCGTTGGAGCGCGTGTACACATCGTAGACGTCGCGGCCTTCCTGCGGCGAGTCCGGCGGACTGGCGTAGCTGCGCAGCCCCCAGGTCTGCACGTTGCTCATGCTCGGGCAGTCGCAGAACGGGTCGCGCGGAATGCGGCGCAGGAAATAGATCTTCTTGCCGGTCGGGTCCTTGGCATCCTTGACGCCGTCGGCCAGCAGGTTCAGCTCCGGCGGGTAGCCGGTATCGTCGAGCGATTTGCTGACGCGTCCGTCGTCGACCGCCTGCTTGTAGGCGTCGATGGCGGAGCGGATCTGCCACAGGGCCTGCCGCAGTTCGGATTCGCGGTTGCGCGTCGCCGCGACCTGCGACAGCGGCAGGGCCACCGTCGCGAGCACGGCAAGGATGGTCAGCGTGACCATCAGCTCGATCAGCGTGAAACCGCGGGTCCGGACCATGATCGCTCAGCGCCGTCCCAGGCCGCTGCGCGGCGGCGGTGTCGGGCTGGCACTCGCCGACGAAGCGGGCGCCGCCGCAGGCGCGGCCACCGGTGCGGGGGCGGGAGGCGGCACCGGAACCGGCGCCGGCGGCGGTGCGGAAACCGCGCCGCCTTGCGTCGAGAAATTCACGCTCGAGGCATTGCGCAGCCGCAGCGGGTCGGTCGAGATCAACGCATCGGTGCCGCTGTCGAACTGGGTGATGTAGCCGCCCGGGATCGGCAGGTTGCGGACGATGCGCGGCGTGATCGACAGCACCAATTCGGTCTTGGTCGACTTGTCTTCCTTGGAACCGAAAATGCGGTCGAGGACCGGCAGCTCGCCGAGGCCCGGAATCGCGTTGCCGGTGCTCTGGCTGTTGCGGCTCAGCAGGCCGGCGAGGATCTGCGTTTCGCCGTCGCGGCCGCTCATATTGGTTTCGGCGCGGCGCGTGCCGATCTGGTAAGCGATCAGCCCGGTCTGGGTCTTGATGGTGCCGGTGACGTTCGACACTTCGAGCTGGACCTTGACGCCGACGTCGCCGTCGGTGCCGAGCGTCGGCTCGACATTCAGCGTCAGGCCGACGTCCTGGTAACTAACGGTTTCGCTGACCACGCCGTTCGAGTTGACCGTGGTGACCACCGGCAGCCGGTCGCCGATGAGGATCTTGGCCTTGTCGCGGTTCTTGACGCGGATCTTCGGGTTCGCGAGCACCGTGCCGGCGCCCTTGGCGTGCGAGATGTTGGCAGTGATCGTCGGGTTGCCGACGTTGACGAGGACATTGCCCTTGTTGATGTTGGTGAGCTGGTCCAGGCCGATCAGCCCCGGCGTGAACGTCCCCCTGCTGGTGTCGGTGGCCCCGGTGAAACCGCCAAGGGTTGCGCTGACGCTGTCCGGATAACGGATGCCAAGGTTGAGCGTATCGGTGCTGTTGACTTCGAGCACCTCGACGTCGAACACGACTTCGGATTGCGGCAGGTCCTGTGCCGCGATCAGCCGTTCGGCGACGGCGATCGCCTCGGGCGTGTCGCGCATCACCAGCATGTTCAGGCGTTCGTCGATGTAGACGTCGCGGGTCTTGATCATCTGCTTGAGCATCGCCAGCACCTGCTTGGGGTCGGCGTTGCTCAGGTAGAAGGTCCGCATCACCAGATCCTTGTAGTCGCGGTCCTTGTCCGGGCGCTTCGGGTAAATCAGGATGGTGTTGTCGTTGAGGACCTTCTTGTCGAGCTGGTTGGTCGCGAGGATCAGGTTGATCACGTCCTCGACCGTGGTATCGCGGGCGAAGATCGTCGTGCGCAGGTTCGGCGGCACGTCGCGGTCGAAAATGAAGTTGACCTTGCCGATGCGCGCGACGATGTCGAACACGCTGGTGACCGGCTGATCGCGGAACTGCAGCGAGATCGGGCTCTTGAGTGCCTGTGCCAGTGCCGGGCGCAGGTTGGCTTCACGCGCCTTGCGGTTCTCGATGTCGTCCTTGAGCTTGACCGCCTGCGGATTGCGCGGATTCTCGGCCAGCAGCTGGCGGACGATCTCCAGTGCCTCGTCCGGACGCTGGTCCTTGATCTCGCCGGCGAACTTGAGCATCGATTCGGCGCGGCTGGCGCGTTCGAGCTGGCGCATGCCTTCCTGCGCGCGCACATTGCCCGGGTCCCACGACAGCATCTGCTGGTAACGCGCGAGTGCACCGGGCATGTCGCCGCGGGCACGGGCGGTTTCGGCGTCCTGGAGCAACTGGCCAAGCAGCTGGTCGAGCTGGCGGCGGTAGGCGGTACGCAGCTTGATGTCGTCGGGGTACTGCTTCACCGCGGTCTGCAGTGCTTTCAGCCCTTCCTGCGTATCGCCCTGCTGGATCAGCGCTTCGCCCTGTTGGCGGGCAGTGTCGGCGGCACAGCCGGCGAGCATTGCGGCCAGAATGGTCACGGTCAAC
Organism: Jeongeupia chitinilytica; assembly: GCF_014652315.1. Lineage (GTDB taxonomy): Bacteria > Pseudomonadota > Gammaproteobacteria > Burkholderiales > Chitinibacteraceae > Jeongeupia > Jeongeupia chitinilytica. Next base: position 248,164 of record NZ_BMYO01000007.1, read on the forward strand.
GCGCGTTTCACGGCGTTCCTCCTATCGGCAGCACCTGCTGCTGATTCAATGGCATGAAAGTAAAGGCGACGACGTCGCGGCCGACCTTGTCGACGCGCCAGGTGCCGAGCAGGGTTTCACCCTGCTGGATGCGGCCGAGCGCATCGCAGCGGTTGCAGACGACATACTGGTCGCTGCCGGCCTGCAGCACGACATAGTCGGTACCGCGTTCGTGCCAGGTCGAGACGACCTGGAACGGCAGCGGCGGCGCAACCGGCACCGGGGTCGGGGTCGGTTTGGCCGGCGGTGGCGGCGGTGGCGGCGGTGGCGCCCACGTCTGCTTGGGGAACAGGTTGACGGCGCTGGCGTTCGACGCCGCCGAGGCACGGACGGTGGCGACGCGGGCGACCGAACTCGCTTCGGAGGCGAGCTCGCGGACCGGCATGTTGCGCGGTTTGCGTGCCGCGACATCGCTGCCGGCAGCGGGCGTATCGCTGCCGTCCTTCCAGATGGTGTAACCGGTCAGCAGTACCGTGACGGCCAGGACGATTTGCAAGGGGCGAGACAGCATCAGCGGGCTCCCACGGCTTGCGGTTGTCCCACTTCGGTCAGGTAGGAGAGCTGGAGCTGGATGGCGAGCATTTCCTCGCCGATCTGCTGGCGGCTCATGCTGACCGATTCGATCCGCACCCCCGGAATCGCCGACAACTCGCGCATGAAGGCACGCAGCGACGGATAGGTGCCGCCGGCCGGAAACTGCAGGCCGAAGCGCATCAGGTGACCATCGCCTTCGGTCACGCTCTTGTAGTCGCTCTGCACCACGCCGATCCCGTTTTTGGCCGCCAGTTCGGACAGCTCGCCCAGGAAAGCCGTAAAGCTCGTGTCGCGGCGCAGCCGGACATAGGCGGCCTCGCTGGCCACGTCGCTGGCACGGACGACGCGACGGAGTTCTTCCCGCTTCGTCGCGACGGCCAGCTCGCGCTTGTCGAGGTCCTGCTCGACCGGTTCGACCTGCTGTTTCAGCAGCACGACGGCCATGCCGATCAGCGCGAGGCCGACCCAGCCGAGCGTACCGGCGTAGCGGGGCCATTTGCGCAGATGCCAGATCAGTTGCTGCGGCTTCATGGTGCCTCCGCCGCGCGCCAGCGCACTTCGACCGCAGCGCCGGTCGGCTTGAAGGGATCGGTCGGCTTGAGCGACTGCCGCGCCAGCATCACCTGCGCGACATCGGGTTGCTGGGCCAGTGCGTCGATCCACGCCAGCAGGTCTTTCTGCGTCTTGGCTTCGAGTTCGAGCTTGAGGTTGCGTTCGGTCGTGCTGACATCGATCTTGGTGTAGGCGATCGTCGGGAGCCAGGCGGCTTCAAGTGCAGCCAGTCCGGTTTCGGGCGAGAGGGACTGCGCGTGTTCGATGGCGGCGACCTTGTCGTTCAGTGGTGCTTCCTTCTGGGCTTCGAGCCGGGAGGCTTCGCGCTTCTTGATCTGCCACGACAGTTCGGCCTCCTGGGTGTCGACGAGCTTGCGGCGTTCCTCGGCCACGTCCTGCCGCGAGAGTACCCACAGCAGTACGACGACACCGGCGGCGATCAGGGCGAGGCCGAGCCACGGCGTCGCGGACGGCTTGCGATGGAAATCGAGCTGGATCGTCCTCATGCGGCGACCTCCGGCCGGGCCCATTCGCGGGCGGCGTCGAGCAACGGATGCAGACCGCCGAGCCATTCGAGTTCGAACGCGTCGTCGTCGTGGTCGGCCGGTTGCTGCGTCGAGGCGAGGTAGAGCTCGCGCGGCACGAAATCGCTGGCGAGCATCGCTGCGTCACGGACCAGCGCCGTCAGCGAGGCCCCGTTGAGGCCGCCGGCCGGCATCGGCAGGGTCACGACGCCGCGCCAGCTGCGCTGTTTGCGGAACAGGCAGCTGACGTGTTCGGATTCGGCGAGAAGCAGGGCAAACTCGCGGGATTTGAGTTCGCCGTGATAACGGTTGGCCACGTCGGTCAGCAAGGGCGCCACCGCCTGCAGCTTGCATTTGCGCGTGCGGGCCAGCTCCAGCAGGGTCTGGTAAAGGCCCTGGTCGACGGCGGCGGCGAGGCGCGGCGCACCGTAGCGGCCGTCCTCGATCGCGACGCGCCAGGTGTCGGTGGCGACGTTGAACTGCGAGGCCATGAGCACCCGGGCGTAGCCCTGCCAGTCGGCCTCGCGCTTGAGGTTGTCCTGCCACGGCAGCACGCTGTAGCGCACCCACGGTGCACCCAGATGCAGCGTCAGCGTGTCGAGGCGGCCGGCCGGCGCATCGCCCAGCAGCTGTTGCAGCCGCAGTACCGCCGTATCGGCGGTGCCGTCGATCGATTCGGCACGGCGCACGACCGGGCCGCGCGGCCATCGGGGCCGGCTGGCGAGCAGGACCTGGCTGCGCATGAGCCAGCCGTGATGGTCAATCGACAAAGGTGACACGATTGATTTCCTGCAGGGTGGTTTCACCGCGCGACACGGCCAGCATGGCCATCTGCCGCATCGATGCGAAGCCGGTCAGGCTGGCGAGCGTTTTCATTTCTCCGGGCGGCGCGCGGTTGACGATGGCGACCTTGAGGTCGTCGTTGAGCCGCAGCACTTCGGCAATCGCCTTGCGCCCCAGATACCCGGTATCGCGGCAGGCCTTGCAGCCGGTGCCCTTGCGGAAGCGCCAGGCGGCGACCTGGTCGCGGGTGAGGCCGGAGGCTTCGAGCAGCTCGTCGTCCGGATTGTCGTCGGTGATGCAGTGCGGGCAGATCTTGCGGATCAGCCGCTGCGCGACGACGCCGATCAGCGCATCGACGAAGCTGTGCGATTCGACGCCCATGTGCATGAAGCGGTCGAGCACCGAGAACGCGTTGTTGGCGTGCACCGACGTCAGGACCAGGTGACCGGTCAGCGCCGCCTGCACGGCAATGTTGGCGGTTTCGCCGTCGCGGATTTCACCGACGAGGATCTTGTCCGGGTCGTGCCGCAGGATCGAGCGCAGGCCGCGGGCGAAGCTCAAACCCTTCTTGTCGTTGACCGGGATCTGCAGCACGCCGGGCAACTGGTACTCGACCGGGTCCTCGATGGTGATGATCTTTTCTTCGCCGGTGTTGATTTCCGACAGCGTCGCATACAGCGTCGTCGATTTGCCCGAGCCGGTCGGCCCGGTCACCAGCAAGAGGCCGTACGGTTCGTTGGCGAGCGAGCGGATCGCCGCCATCGTCACGTCCTCGTGACCGAGGATGTCGAGCCGCAGCTGCTTGAACGAATCGCCGCCGCCCTGCTTGTCGAGCACCCGCAGTACCGCATCCTCGCCGTAGATCGACGGCATGATCGAGACGCGGAAGTCGATGTCGCGGCCGTTCATGATGACCTTGAAACGGCCGTCCTGCGGGATCCGCCGTTCGGCGATGTCGAGGTCGGCGAGCACCTTGATCCGCGACACGGTCTGTTCGGCGGTTTCGATGCCGTTGGCGCCGCCGATGTGCAGCAGTACGCCGTCGATCCGGTACTTGATCGACAGGCCGGCCGGGGTGCTCTCGAGGTGGATGTCCGACGCCTTGGACTTGAGGGCGTCGTACAGCGTCGAGTTGACCAGCTTGACCACCGGATTGCTGTCGGCGGCAATCGTCGACAGCGAGATTTCCGGCACGCCGTCGTTGCTGGCTTCGCCGTCGCCACCACCGGCGAGCTGGTCCATCGCCCGGTGGCTGGTCTCGTACTTTTCCAGATAGGACGCGATGTCGTCGTAATGGCCCAGCGCATTGCGGAACGGGACCGACAGACGCTGCAGCGCCCAGTTGCGCGTGGCCGCATCGAACGGGTCGCCGTAGACCAGCGACAGGCTGCCGTCGGTGTCCTCGACCAGCACGCACTGGTGCGCGACGGCATCGGCGTAGGGCAGCAGGTCGTAGCGCGGAAACAGTGCGTCGAGATCGGACCGTGTCAGCGCCGGCAGGCCGAGGAAGGTGCTGACGTCGAAACGGTAGTCGTCGTCGGAGGCACCGAGCGTCTGCTGCAGCAGCAGCGGCAGCGGGGTGTCGCCGCGGTTGGCGCGCAGGTGCTGGATCAGGTCGAGCGTCAGCGCGGACATCAGTGCACACTCCCTGCAAGTTCGAAAATCGGCATGTAGAGCAGGAAGACGATGGTGCCGATCATCACGCCGATGAACAGCATCAGGATCGGTTCGAAGAGTTTGGTGAACATCTCGATGCCCCGATCGAGTTCCTCGTCGCAGAACTGCGCCGAGCGCTCGCACATCGTCGCCAGCTCGCCGCTCTGTTCGCCGACGCGCAGCAGCCGCTCGGACACCGGTGTCGTCAGCTGGTAGCGCGGCAAGGTGGCCGACAGGCCCTGACCGGCGCGAATGTCGACAATGGCGCGACCGAGCGCCAGCCGCATCGGCGTCGGCAGCAGCTGCGCTGCGAGCTCCATGGCCGCCACAACCGACAGGCCGCCGGCAAGCAGCAGGCCGACGGTGCGGTAGAAGCGGGTCAGCGCGAACAGCCGGCGATAGCTGTCGAGCCGGGGAATCCGCCAGACGATTTCCATCAGCGCCCCCTGGACCGACGGCGTGCGCAGCAGCACCACGATGCCGGCAATGGTCGCGGCGATGCCGGCGAACAACCACTGGCCGTGCTGGTGCACGAGGTCACCCCACCACAGCATGATCTGCGCGGCGAACGGGATGTTGCGCATCGAGGCATAGATCTGGCTGAACTTCGGAATCACGTAAAACAGCAGGAACAGCATGATGCTGCCGCCGATCGTCAGGATCACCAGCGGATAGATCAGCGCGGCGACGACCTTCTTCTTCACGCCGGCCAGCCGGGTGTCGTAGTGGTGGTAGCGCTTGAGCGCGTCGGCAAGGTGGCCGGTCTTCTCGGCCGAGCCGACGGTGGCGACATACAGCGGCGGAAAGTGTTCGGGCATCTGCAACAGCACTTTCGAGAACGGCAGGCCCTGGTAGAGGGTCTCGACCATGCGGGTCAGCACCACGCGGCTGCCGTCCTGCGCGCTTTTTTCCTTCAGCGTTTCGACGGCTTCGACGAGGGTCAGCCCGGCTTCGAGCAGTGCGATCAGTTCCTGCGTGAACAGTGACAGGCCGAACTCGCTCTTGCGGAACGACAGCCGTTGCTGAGCCTCGAAGCTGACAAGCTGCGCGCCCTGGGCCGCCAGCCGACTGCGCAGCTCGGCTTCGTTGGCCGCGTCGAGCTCGAGTTCGGAGAGGCGACCGGCCGCCAGCGCCTTGACCTTGTAGCGCATGCTGAACTACCGGACCGGGGGGATCAGTAACTGATGTCGGTGTCTTCGCCGCTGCCGCCCGGCTTGCCGTCGGCACCGAAGGTCAGCAGATCGAAGTCCTTGCCGTTCTCGCCGGGGCGGCGATAGACATAAGGCCGGTCCCACGGGTCGTTCGGGACGTCCTTCATCAGGTAAGGGCCCTGCCAGCGGTTGCCGGCGTCGGCCGGCTTGGCGTTGAGCACCGACAGGCCTTGCTCGGTCGTCGGGTAGTTGCCCATGTCGAGACGGTAGTTGTTGAGCGCATCCGACAGCGATTTCATCTGCCCGGCCGCGGTCTTGGCCTTGGCTTCACCGACCTTGCCGAACAGCTTGGGGCCGACGTAGCCGGCGAGCAGGGCGATGATCAGGATGACGACCAGCAATTCAAGCAGGGTGAAGCCCTGCTGGCCTGGCTGTCGGGACCATGGGCGGGAGGTGCGGCCGTACTGCGTCATGGAGCGTCTCGATCTTTTCTAATTGGTATCGGTATTCACGCGGACAGTGGTGCGAGACCCCGTCGTATTTTTGGGCGTGAATAGTTGTCTTCCTTCCTTGCGTGCCATCCTAACCGGCCCGGGTCCGGCGCGGCAAGCCTTTCGGATCGCACTTCCACAATTGCGCCAATCCAGTGACCATGCGGCTTTGCAGCATATTCCGCATGGCAGGAAAAACCGACCTCAGGTCGGTTTGTCTCTTGCAGTGCGGCAAGAAAAAGCCCCCGGTTTCCCGGGGGCAAGAGGCTCAAAATTGCCGAGTTGTTGACTGCCGGATGCTTACTCGCGGACCTTGGCCATGGCCTTGGTCAGCTCGGCATCTGCGGTGTCGCCGTCAAGCGACCAGCTGAATGCACCACCCAGTTGGTTCGACTTGATGTAGTCGACCTTGGTCTGGATGTCGGTCGGGGTGTCGTAGCTCCACCAGGTGCTGCCGTCGTACTTGTACGACTGCTTGGTCACCGGGTGGTAACGCAGCGTACCGGCGGCGTTCTTCAGGACCTTGTAGTCCTCGATGCCGGCTTCGTACGTACCCTTGGCCGCACCGGTTGCTGCCTGGTACAGACCGTCACCGTTCGGGCCGGCCTTCACGCCGGTCCAGCCACGACCGTAGTACGGCACGCCGACCAGCAGCTTGCTGCGCGGAGCACCCTTGGCGATCAGCAGCTGGATGGCTTCGTCGGTGTTGTAGTACGACACCAGGCTGCGCTGACCGGTCTTCGAGTCGATGTAGTTCGGATTGTTGACGTCCTTGTACAGATGCGCCTGGAAGTCGGTCGGGCCTTGGGCTGCCCAGCCGCCGTTGTAGTCGTAGTTCATGACGTTCACCCAGTCGAGGTACTTGGTGTACTCGGCCGGATCGGTCTGCTCGATCTTGTCCTTGCCGGCGCCGATGGCGACGGTCAGGCCGTAACGCTTGTTATCGGTCGCGCCGATTGCGTCGAGCTGGGTGCGGAACTCCTTGAGCAGCAAGGTGAAGTTCTGCTTGTCGGCTGCGCTGACGGTGTTGTACGGCTGGCCGAGCACGCCCGGGAATTCCCAGTCGATGTCGATGCCGTCGAACACGCCTGCGCCGACACCCGGACCACCGGCGTTCGAGCCGGCGTCGAACGGCAGGTTGCCCTTGATGTACACGTCGATGCACGAGCTGACCAGCTGCTTGCGCAGTGCGTCGGTGCTGGCTGCAGCCGAGAACCACTTCGACCACGTCCAGCCGCCCAGCGAGATGAAGACCTTCAGGTTCGGGTACTTGGCCTTCAGCTGCTTGAGCTGGTTGAAGTTGCCCTTGAGCGGACCCGACTTGCCGTTGCGCGGATCATCCCATGCCGGCCAGCCCCAGGCGTCGCCCGCGAAGCCCTTCTGGTAGTCGGCCCAGGCGTCGCCGCCGGTGCCGGCATCCGGTGCGTTCGGATCGGTTGCACCCGGTTCGAGCTTGTTGATGATGCCGCACTCGTAACCGCCGTTCTTCTGGTACAGGTTGCCGAAGGCGTAGTTGATGAAGGTCAGTTTGGCTGCGGCACCGCTGTTGCCGATGTCGGTGACCTGATAGTTGCGACCGTAGATGCCCCACTGTGCGAAGTACGAACCGGCCTGAACCGTCGGCGTACCCGTCGGGGTCGGAGTCGGGGTCGGAGTCGGGGTCGGAGTCGGGGTCGGGGTCGGAGTCGGAGTCGGAGTCGGAGTCGGGGTCGGGGTCGGGGTCGGGGTCGGGGTCGGCGTCGGCGTCGGCGTCGGCGTCGGAGTCGGAGTCGGAGTCGGAGTCGGAGTCGGAGTCGGGGTCGGCGTCACGGTGCCTTGCAGTTCCCACGGACCGTACTGTTCGGCGCCCGGCACGTTGTTCTGCGTCCACCACTTGGCCTTGTAGGTCGCGCCGTTGTAACTCACGCACTGGCCGGCGGTGTAGACCGCGGTGTTCGACCATGCGGTGCAGCCGCTCGGGGTCGGTGCAGGCGTCGGGGTGGCCGTCGGTGCCGGGGTCGGCGTTGCGGTCGGCGTCGGCGTGGGAGCCGGGGTCGGAGCGGGCGTCGGCGCCGGGGTCGGCGTGCCGGTGCTGGCACCGGCCAGCTTCCACAGCGTCGGGCTCGAAGCCGGATTCCAGTTGGCGCCGACGTAGGCGGTATGGGTTACCAGCGCCTGGTAGTCATTGCCGCTGTACGACACATAGGTGCCGGCGGTGTAGGTCTGGCCTTCCTGCCAGGCCGGGTAGGCCGCGTAGGCGTGCGCAGCAAACAGCGCAGCCGGCAGCACGGCCAGGGCAAAACGATTGTGTTGCGACATTCGGGAGTCTCTCCATCCTATTTGATTCGTCGATTCCGCCCGGTGGTTTGATACCACTTGGGCAGGTAATGCCGTGCAATGTCGATGGCACGACAGACGCGTCTGCCGAAAGTTGACTGGCAGCGCCGGGCGATTATGACCGACGGTTTTCGGATGTCAACGTACTGAAATTAATGGAGAAATACCGGTTGATTCGCAGTATTACGTTGGGTGTAATATTTTGTGGTGTGCCGGTTTTGCGGTAACTCCCCCCTGTCGGAGTCCGGGGGGCGGGAATACCAGTGATGGAGCGTATGAAGGGCGGATTCCGGCAGCTGAACGGTGGAACTCGTGTGCGGGCAAGAAAAAAGGAGGGCAGCGATGGCTGCCCTCCTTTCATGCCTCGGTACCGAAAAGTACCGTTGGTAAGCTGCTGGTCGGTAGAAACTTACGCAGCAAAACGTTGTGCGATTACATCCCAATCGACCAGCTTCCAGAACGCCTCGAGGTAGTTCGGGCGGCTGTTGCGGTAATCGATGTAGTAGGCGTGTTCCCAGACGTCACAGGTCAGCAGCGCGGTGTCGGCGGTGGTCAGCGGCGTGCCGGCGGCGCCGGTGTTGACGATGTCGACGCTGCCGTCAGCCTTTTTCACCAGCCAGGTCCAGCCCGAACCGAAGTTGCCGGCGGCCGAGGTGTTGAACGCTTTCTTGAATTCGTCGAACGAACCCCACTTGGCGTTGATGGCGTCGGCAAGTGCGCCGGCCGGGGCGCGATCGGTGCCCCCTGCGTTGGGCTTGAAGCCGAACCAGAAGAAGGTGTGGTTCCAGATCTGGGCGGCGTTGTTGTACAGACCACCTGCCGGCGCCGTTTTCACGATCTCTTCGAGCGACTTGTTCTCGTTGTCGGTGCCCTTGATCAGGTTGTTCAGGTTGGTGATGTAGGTCTGATGATGCTTGCCGTAGTGGTACGACAGCGTTTCAGCCGACATGTACGGTGCAAGTGCGTCCTGAGCGTAAGGCAGTTCCGGCAGTTTGTGTTCCATGCTTTTCTCTCCAAGTGGGTGGGGGCTGGGTCGAGATGGCGGCGGCGGCGGATTTTTCAAGCCCAGTACCTGCCTTGGGCGGGCGCAAGGCCTGTGGTATCTTGCGCCGGGTGTATTGCAGCCCGTCACGACCTAAGCTAGAGCCATGACCATTTTATCCCTGATTCTCGCCCTTGCGCTGGAGCAACTGCGCCCGATCAGCAGCCGCAATCCGCTTTATCTGGCCTTTATCCGCTTTGCCAACCGGCTTGAGCGCAGCCTGAATGCCGGCGAGGTTCGCAACGGCGTTTACGCGTGGATGCTTGCCGCGCTGCCGGTGCTGGCCGTCGTTGTTACGGCCTACTGCCTGCTGGCACGCGCGAATCCCTTGTTCGGTCTGGTGTTTACCGTGCTGGTGCTGTACCTGACCATGGGCTTCCGCCAGTTCAGTCATGCGTTTACTGCCGTGTCCAAGGCCTTGCAGGCCGATGACCTGCCGACAGCCAGAACGATGCTGGCGGACTGGACCGGCCAGCACACGTCGGAAATGACCCCGAACGAAATTTCGCGTCTGGCGATCGAGCAGGGTCTGATCGATTCGTACCGCTACGTGTTCGCTCCGGTGTTCTGGTTTGCGGTGCTTGCCTGGGCGGTCGGCCCCGCCGGGGCGCTGCTGTACCGGGCTGCCAGCCTGTTGGCGTCCAAGTGGGGAGGGCGGGACGATCCATTCGGGCGCTGTGCGGAAACGCTGCTCGCTTGGCTCGACTACCTGCCGGTGCGCGTCACCGCTGCCGGTTTTGCGGTTATGGGCGATTTCGAGGATGCGGTGTATTGCTGGCGCTCGCAGGCGCGTGCTTGGGTGGATCAGGCCCAGGGCATCCTGCTGGCTTCCGGTGCGGGTGCGATCGGAATCCGCCTCGGCGATGCGCTGCACATGGACCATACGGTCAAGTTCCGGCCGGAACTCGGTCTGGGTGATCCCGTGAGTCCGGACTACCTTGCCAGTGCCGTCGGTCTGATATGGCGCTCCATTCTGTTGTGGCTGGTCCTCGTGCTGGGCCTCACGATCGCGATGTGGGTGGCGTAATCCCTGTCACGAAACATGCGCGTGTTTGAATGAGTTCAAATTGATACAACGGGTGGTTTCCGACTTTATTTTTGACCAGCGCTGACATAACCTTGGCCCTACAAGCTTTGAACAAAGTTTAAGTCGGTCTTCAGGTATGGTTTTCGTGCTTGTGGATCGCTCGCTCTCACACCTTTCTCGTTGGAGATTACTATGAAAAAGACCCTCGCTACCCTCCTGACCGCTCTGTTCGCTTTCGCTTCGGTCGGCGCTTTCGCTGGTGCTGAAGGCCAAGCTGGCCAAGAGCAAGCTGTTGAGTCGGGCAAGGCTCCGGCGACCACTCACGTCAAAAAGACCAAGAAGAAAAAGGCTTCGGCTGCTGCTTCGGGCGCTGCTGAAACCAAGAGCAATGCCAAAGAGCGCAAGGAAGCCGGCCCGAAGTAATCGGGATTCGCTTTCTGAGAAAAAAGCGGGCTTCGGCCCGCTTTTTTCATGCCCGCCGTTCGCGTATCGTCATCCTCTTCTTGAGGGAGAATGCAATGGCGACGATCAATCTCGATGATCAAACCTATCTGATCGGCAATATCTTCTGCGTTGCACGCAATTACGTTGCGCATGCGAAGGAAATGGGTAGCCGGATTCTGGCCGAACCCGTGGTTTTCCTGAAGCCGACATCGGCCGTGTTGCAGGAGGGCCAGGTGATTCATCTGCCATCCTGGTCGAATGACGTGCATCACGAAGCCGAGCTGGTCGTGCTGGTTGGCGCCGGTGGCAAGAACATTCAGGTGGCCGATGCGCTCCAGCACGTTGCCGGTTATGCACTCGGTCTGGATCTGACCGCGCGTGATGTTCAGGCAGAAGCCAAGAAGGCGGGAATGCCGTGGACCCTGGCCAAGGGCTTCGATGGCGCGGCGGTGCTGAGCCGTTTTGTTTCCGCTGCTGCGGTGCCGCAGCCGGAGGCAATCAGCTTCGACTTTTACATCGATGATGAACGTCGGCAGCACGCCGAAACGCGCGACATGGCATTCGATGTGGCAACGCTGATTGCGTGGATCTCGACCCGGTTCACGCTGCATCCGGGTGATCTGATTTATACCGGAACGCCGGAAGGGGTCGGGCCGATCCGTGCCGGCGAGCGCTTGCGTCTGGTGCTCGGCGACCTGATCGACTCCCGATTTGACGTTGTGTGATCGGCCGGGCGGTCTGGGCTAGGCCGCCGGCAGGCTTGCAAGGTCCCAGCGCGGTTTGACGCCGAACTGGTAGTCCGCCGCGGCGTACTTGAGGCGCATGGCGCCGGCAAAGGCAATCATTGCGCCGTTGTCGGTGCACAGTGCCAGCGGCGGGTAGAACACCTCGAAGCGCCGGCGCTTTGCTGCGTCGTCGAGGCCGGCGCGCAGTTGCCGGTTGGCGCCAACGCCACCGGCAATGACCAGCCGTTTCATGCCGGTCTGCTTCAGGGCGGCCAGACATTTTCTCGTCAGGACGTCGACGATGGCCTCCTGAAAGGCTGCGCAGACATCGGCGCGTGTTGCATCGTCGAGCGTGCCGTCTTCCTGCTGTTCCTTCTTGACCAGATTCAGTACCGCGGTTTTCAGTCCGGAAAAGCTGAAGTCCAGATCGCCCGAGTGCAGCATCGGTCGCGGCAGCTTGAAGCGGGTGGCATCACCGGTATCGGCCAGCTTCGAGACTTGCGGACCGCCGGGGTAGCTGAGACCGAGCAGTTTGGCCGACTTGTCGAACGCTTCGCCGGCGGCGTCGTCGACCGTTTCGCCCAGGAGTTCGTACTGGCCGATACCGCGTACTGCCATCAGCTGGGTGTGGCCGCCGGAAACCAGCAGGGCGATGAACGGAAACTGTGGCGCCGGCTCGGCGAGCAGCGGCGATAGCAAGTGCCCTTCGAGGTGATGCACGCCGACCACCGGTTTTTGCAGCGCAAAACCGAGTGCATTGGCGACCGACGCGCCGACCAGCAGGGCGCCGGCCAGACCGGGGCCCTCGGTGTAGGCGATCGCATCGACGTCGGCAATGGCCTTGCCGGCCTCGGCGAGGCAGGTCTCGGTCAGTGGCAGGACGCGGCGGATGTGGTCGCGCGATGCCAGCTCGGGGACGACGCCGCCGTATTCGGTGTGCATGGCGATCTGAGAGTGCAGCCGGTGCGCCAGCAGGCCGGTATCGGTGTCATAGAGGGCAATGCCGGTTTCGTCGCACGACGATTCGATCCCGAGGACGAGCATGGTAGGGGTGCTTGCTTGAATGGATGGGCGTATCCTACCGGCTTGATTCGCCACAGCAAAGCAGGCGGTTTTGACATCGGCCTTGCAATCTGGAATAATGCGAAACTTTCATCCAAGTGTCCCACACAGATTAACAGGATATCGCTCGATGCCTTCCGTACGTGTTAAAGAGAACGAGCCGTTTGAAGTAGCAATGCGCCGCTTCAAGCGCGCAGTTGAAAAGACCGGCCTGCTGACCGAACTGCGCTCGCGCGAGTTCTACGAAAAGCCGACCGCTGAGCGCAAGCGCAAGCTCGCTGCTGCCGTGAAGCGCCACTACAAGCGCCTGCGCAGCCAAACGCTGCCGCCGAAGCTGTACTAATCGGATTGTGTGTCCGAGCAAAAGGCCGCCAGTGAGCGGCCTTTTGGTGTTTTTACCGCGTGTTCGCGCAAATATTCAGGATATCCGTCGATGAGCCTCAAAGCCCAGATCCAGCAAGACATGAAGACCGCGATGAAGGAAAAGCAGGCGACCAAGCTCGGTACCATCCGCCTGCTGCTCGCGGCGATCAAGCAGCGCGAAGTCGACGAGCGCATCGAACTCGACGACGCGGCAATCACCGCGGTGATCGAGAAAATGCTCAAGCAGCGCCGCGACAGCATCGAGCAGTATGTTGCCGCCGCCCGTGAGGATCTGGCCGACGTCGAGCGCGCCGAAGTCGAGGTGCTGAAGGACTACATGCCGCAGCAACTCTCCAGCGACGAGATCGCCGCTGCGGTTGACGCCGCGATTGCCGCGCACGGCACGACGCCGGCGGCGATGGGCAAGATCATGGGCGAGCTCAAGGCCAGGCTGGCCGGTGTTGCCGACATGGCCGAGGTCAACAAGCTGGTCAAGGCGCGTCTGGCCTGATCCGGCGTTTCGATGGCCCGTATTCCGGAGTCCTTCATTCAGGACCTGCTCAACCGCGTCGACATCGTCGACGTGGTCGAGCGTTACCTGCCGTTGAAAAAGGCCGGGCAGAACTATCACGCCTGCTGCCCGTTCCACAAAGAGAAGACGCCGTCGTTCACCGTCAGCCAGAGCAAGCAGTTCTACCACTGCTTCGGTTGCGGCGTGCACGGCTCGGCGATCAGCTTCGTCATGGAATACGAGGCACTGCCGTTCCCCGATGCGGTGAAGAAGCTCGCCGAGTCGGTGGGGCTGACGGTGCCGCAGGAAGCGGGCGGTTTTGCCGAAGCGCCGCGTGCCGAGCCGGGCGTGTTCGACGTGCTCAAGGCGGCATGCGATTTCTACCGGCAGCAGCTCAAGACCGCGCCGGCGGCGATCGCTTACCTCAAGGGGCGCGGACTCGACGGCAAGACCGCGGCGCGTTACGGCCTCGGCTATTCGCCCGGCGGTGACGACTGGCAGGCGCTGAAACAGGTGTTTGCCGATTACGACTGGAACAAGCTGATCGCCGAAGCCGGACTCGTGATCGACAAGGAAGACAGCAAGCGCCGCTATGACCGGTTCCGTGACCGGGTGATGTTTCCGATCCAGAACCAGCGCGGTTCGGTGATCGGTTTCGGCGGCCGGGTCATGGGGCAGGGCGAGCCCAAGTACCTCAACTCGCCCGAAACACCGGTATTCGAGAAGGGGCGCGAGCTTTACGGCCTGTCGCAAGCGCGCGGCGCGATCCGCGATACCAACCGGGTGCTGGTGGTCGAGGGCTATATGGACGTCGTGATGCTCGCGCAGCACGGCGTCGAGTATGCGGTCGCGACGCTGGGTACCGCGTGCACGCCCGAGCACGTCAGGAAACTGCTCAAGCTCGCCGATGATGTGGTGTTCTGCTTCGACGGCGACCGGGCGGGGCGCAAGGCAGCGTGGCGTGCGCTCGAGAACAGCCTCGAGCTGATCGCCGACGGCAAGAAGCTGACCTTCCTGTTCCTGCCGGCCGAACACGACCCGGATTCCTTCGTGCGCGAATTCGGACGGGAGGCATTCGAAGCACGGGTGCTTCAGGATGCGGTACCGCTGGCCCAGTTCCTGCTGCGCGAGTTGTCATCGCAGGTCGAGTTGGAGAGCGAGGAAGGGCGGGCGCGGTTGATCCATCTGGCCAAGCCGCATCTCGTCAGGGTGCGTGCGCCCGCATATGCACTGATGCTGAAAAAGCGACTGGCGGAATTGTGCCGACTGGAAATGAGCGAACTCGACCTCATCTTGGGTGGTGAAGGCGTGGTGCCGAATGTCATGCCGGAGCCGGATCATGCGCCTGAAACGGCCCGCTCGCATTTTGACGGAGGGTGGCGGCGTGAAGGGGGCGGCGAGCGCTGGAAAGGGCGTGGCAAGGGGCGCAATGGTGACTGGCGCGACCGACGTGACCGACCCTTGGCGCCGTTGCCGCGGCCTAGGTCGCAGCGCGATCCGCTGACGCAATTGCTGCAGCTGGTGCTGACCGAACCCGCACTGGCCGTGACGGCCGAGCCGGTATGGCAGGTCTGGCCGCGGGAAGGGCGCGCGGCGCTGGCGATCGGGGTACTGGATGCGGCTCGGGCGCATCCGCAGTTTGAACGGGGCTCGCAACTGCTCGAGTTGTGGCGGGACGAATCCGGCTACACCGAACTGGCGCGGGCAATGACGCAGGGCGCCGCCGAGTTCGAGCGCATGGCGCCCGACGAGCGTGCGGTGGAGTTTTCGGCAGTAATGGCGATGGCGGCACAGGCGCTGGCACGGCCGGCTACACTGGATCGACGGTCCGAACTCGAGTATCGCGCGGCCCATGGCGGGCTGACCGAACTCGAGAAGCAGGAATACCTGGCCTTGCTGGCTGCGCGCTAGCAATACCGGTCCCTGTGCGGCTACGGTGCTGTTTTATCTGATATAATCCTCGGTTTTTCCGAATCTTTCCGAGTCCAACGAGTCATGGCGGCTGATCAAGAATTTGACAAAGAAGACCTCGAACGCAAGCAATCCGGCGGTGCGAACGATGACGCTTCCGATATGCTCGACCCCGAAGTTCGCAAGGCGAAGTTCAAGTCGCTGATCGTTCAGGGCAAGGAGCGCGGCTACCTCACGTACGCCGAGATCAACGACCACCTGCCTGAAGACATGCTCGACGCCGAGCAGATCGAAGGCGTGATCAGCATGATCACCAATATGGGCATCCAGGTCTACGACGAGGCGCCCGATGCCGAAGACCTGCTGATGTCGGACGCGCCGGCGGCCGTCGCCGATGATGACGCAGCCGAAGAGGCCGAAGCGGCCCTGTCGTCGGTTGATGCCGAGTTCGGCCGCACCACCGATCCGGTGCGGATGTACATGCGTGAAATGGGCACGGTCGAACTCCTGACCCGCGAAGGCGAAATCGAAATCGCCAAGCGGATCGAGGAAGGTCTCAAGCACATGATCACGGCGATTTCGGCCTGCCCGACCACGATCGAGACGATTCTCGAACTGGTCGAAAAGGGCCTGAACGACGAAATCCGCATCGACGACGTGATCGACGGCTTCATCGACCCGAACGCGGTCGAGGAAGAGGCGCAGCCTGAACCGCCGGTCAGCGAAGAAGACAGCGAGGACGACGAAGAAGGCGACGAGGAAGAGGATGACGGCGGCGCCAGCGCCGCGGCGGCCAACCTCGAGCTGCTGAAGACGCAGGCACGCGAACATTTCGACCTGATCCGCGGCCACTACGAGAAAATGCTCAAGGCGCTGGCCAAGGACGGCCCGCACGGCAAGGCCTACCTCGAACAGCAGCAGCAGATTGCCGAAGCGTTCCAGATCATCCGTTTTTCGGCCCGTCAGGTCGAGGCGCTGTGTGATCAGGTCCGCACCATGGTCGACGAGATCCGCAGCCACGAGCGCGAGATCATGGACCTGTGCATCCAGCGCGTCCGCATGCCGCGCGACTACTTCATCAAGACCTTCCCGGGCCGCGAAACCGACCCGTCGTGGGTGCTCGAAGAGCTGGCTGCCAACAAGCCGTACGGCGAAATCTTGGCGCGCTACCAGCACGCGATCATGGAAAAGCAGGAAAAGCTCGGTGAAATGCAGACCCGTGCCATGCTGCCGATCAAGGAGCTGAAGGAGATCAACCGTCAGATGTCGACGGGTGAGGCCAAGGCCCGCCGCGCCAAGCGCGAAATGATCGAGGCCAACCTGCGTCTGGTGATCTCGATCGCGAAGAAGTACACCAACCGCGGCTTGCAGTTCCTCGACCTGATCCAGGAAGGCAATATCGGCCTGATGAAGGCGGTGGACAAGTTCGAATACCGTCGCGGTTACAAGTTCTCGACCTATGCGACGTGGTGGATCCGTCAGGCGATCACGCGTTCGATCGCCGACCAGGCGCGGACGATCCGGATTCCGGTTCACATGATCGAAACGATCAACAAGATGAACCGGATCCAGCGGCAGATCCTGCAGGAAACCGGCATCGAACCGACGCCGGAAGAGCTGTCGGAAAAGATGGAGATGCCGGAGGACAAGATCCGCAAGATCCTCAAGATCGCCAAGGAACCGATCTCGATGGAAACGCCGATCGGTGACGACGACGATTCGCATCTGGGCGACTTCATCGAGGACTCGGTGACCGTAGCGCCGGCCGAAGCAGCGGTGTACGCCGGTCTGCGCGAAGCGACCAAGGAAATCCTCGATACGCTGACCCCGCGCGAAGCCAAGGTGCTGCGGATGCGTTTCGGTATCGACATGAACACCGACCACACGCTGGAAGAAGTCGGCAAGCAGTTCGACGTCACCCGTGAGCGGATCCGTCAGATCGAAGCCAAGGCGCTGCGCAAGCTGCGTCACCCGACGCGTTCGGAGCGCTTGAAGAGCTTCCTTGAAAGTCTGGGCAACGAGCAATAAGATAGGCCCCTTTCGCAGTTCACGGGCCTTTAGCTCAGTCGGTTAGAGCAGAGGACTCATAATCCTTTGGTCGTGGGTTCGAGCCCCACAGGGCCCACCATGAATGAAAAAGGCGTTACGCACTGCGTAACGCCTTTTTCATTTTCGCAGCCGAGTGTCGTGACGATGTCGGCGCCACGCCGTGCCGTTGCCGGGCAGCGCCCCGCTACCACAAACGGGTATCACCGGCCGCGTGTAAATACGACTGCTTGCGACACGACGATGAGCCGAGCCGGGGGGAAGGACGCCGGATTCCCGTTGCGGATATCCGGCGACGTGGGCGGATTTGGCAGGAGTGTCATCGGCGACGTGAACTTTTCATGGCTTTCAGTGACAGAGATTTGTTGATCTGGTGACAGAAATTGACCGGTTTGTCTGTTGTTGTTCAGGGCAATGCCTTTCTGTTCACCGGATGCCGACTCCGCCTGGGCGGGGTTGTTTCCATCGTGTTTGCTGAACTGGAGGTTTTATGTCCCGCCTGGCTGTCGTGATCGCCGCCGTCCTGTTGTCTGCATGTGCGCAGAATCCGCCGTCCAACGCCGATGGCGTTCAGGGCAAGCCGGCTGCAAAAGCCGCGCCGGCCGAGGCGGCGAAGACCGGCACCGCTCCCGGCGCCGCAGCGGTCCGTGTCGATCCGTCGCTGATCAAGTTCGATACCCAGAGTGTCAAGCTCGACGAGCAGGCTCAGGCCCAGTTGCCGTTGTTGCAGGATCAGGCGGCTGCGGCCAAGCGCATCGTCGTCACCGGCTACTGCGACCGCAAGGACATCGGCAATGCCAAGGCCGCTGCGATTGCCCGTGCCAATGCCGTCAAGAACGCGCTGGTGAAGCAGGGTGTCCCTGCGAAGAAGATTCGCATCAAGTATTCGACCGAAGAGGCACAGCACGCTGCCCGGGTGGAGTTCTCGAACTGAGTCCTGTCAGGGGGCTGCGGTGGGCAAGTCCATCCGCAAGGCCGAGCGTCTGGCGCAGATGAGCCCGGACGAGCGCGAGGCGTTCGCGCTGGCAAATCGGGGCATCCGCCTCGGCGCCGAGGGCCGTCACGCGGAAAGCGTCGAGCAATGGGCGCTGGCGGCCGAGATCGCTGCACGGTCGCTGCCCGAACAGCCGATCCGCTTCTGGACCGACAGCGGGCTGGCGGCGGCCTTGTGCGAGGTCGGCCGCTATCGCGAGAGCATCGTTGCGGCCGAACGCGCCCGGCCGTTCTGTCTGTCGCTGCCACGACCGGCCATGTTGCCGACTCTGTCGCTGGCGCGCTCGTGGCTGGCGCTCGGCGACGTCGCATTGGCCGGACCTTACCTGCAGGAGCTTCGGGACATGATCGGGGACGACGACCTCGCATCATGCGATCCGGTGCTGTACGCACAGCTGCAGGCTGCACCGGATGCCTGACTATCGGCCGGTTTCCGGGCGGGGTTGGGGTTCCTACCTATAGTCTGTCCTGCGTCAAATATGTTGCTATTGGCAACTTTGACGACGACAGGCCTGACCGACTGCATGAACCCGACCGATTCGAAACCGCATATCCGTCCGCTCGGCTGCGTGTGCAAGACCGGCGACATCTGCCCTCAGGGCGGGCTGTGGAAGTGCCTGACGACCAAGCCGCAGATGATCGTGGTCCAGCGCAACGAGCGCTTTCCCGATGTCGCCGGCCGCGAGGCATTCTGGTACCTGGCCGGTTACGTCAACTGAGTCCAATGAAAAGGGCCGGCGGAAGGCCGGCCCCGAACGCGCCGCGGTAGCGGCGTTCAGTGCTTACTGCGGAAACGCGTTGAAGTAGGCACGGTGCTGGGTCGAGAATTCAAAGTTGTTGAACTTGTCCCAGTTGACCGACCACGTCATCAGCCCGCGCAACCCCGGGTAGGCCGCCGACGGCTTGTAGTTGCCGCAACCGGCCGCCTTCATCAGGCAGTTCAGTGCACTCTGCACGTCGGCCACGCTGGTGAAGCCGCCGCCGGCATTGCCGTTGGCCGGCAGGCCGATCGCCAGCTGCTCCGGCCGCAGTGCCGGGAACTGGAAGTTCGTCCCTGCGACCTTGAAGCCCTTCAGCAGCATATCGGTCATCGCCACATGGAAATCGGCGTTGCCCATCGTGTGGTACTGGTTGTCGAGGCCGGTGATCGGGCCCGAGTTGTAGTCCTGCACGTGCAGCAGCGTCAGGTCGTTGCGCATGGCGTAAATCACCGGCAGGTAGGCGCCGGCGCGGGTGTCGCAACCCGAGCAGTTGCCGCCGTAGAACGCATAGCCGAGCTGGACGAAGAAGGTCTCCGGCGCCATCGTCAGCGTGAACTTGTCACCGTACTTGGCCTTGAGCTGCTTGAGCGCGCCGATCAGGTTGACGATGACCGGCGTGGTCGGATTGGCTACGTCGTTGTCGCCGGCGTTCAGCTGCAGCGAATGGCCTTCGAAGTCGACGTCCAGACCGTCCAGACCGTACTTGTCGATGATGGCCGAGACCGAGGCGACAAAGGCGTCGCGTGCCGCTGCGGTTTCCAGCCGGACCTGGCCATTGGCGCCGCCGATCGAGATCTGCACCTTCTTGCCCTTGGCCTGCTTGGCCTTGATCGCGGCGATGAATTCGGCTTCGGACTCGACGTTCGGGCATTCGGCGACCGAGCACTGCTTGAACGCAACCTGGCCGCTGGTCGACGAGGTCGGCTCGGCGAACGACAGGTTGATCACGTCCCAGTTGTCCGACACATCGTTCATGCGGATGTAGCCAGAACCGTTGGCGAAGCTGGCGTGCAGATAGCCGACCAGCACGTGCTTCGGCAGACCGTCGGTGCCCGGGATCGGCGTGGGTGTCGGCGTCGGTGTCGCCGTCGGTGTCGGTGTCGGAGTCGGCGTCGGTGTCGGTGTCGGAGTCAGAGTCGGAGTCGGCGTCGGTGTCGGAGTCGGGGTCGGGGTCGGGGTCGGGCTGACCGGGCCGCAGGCGCCGAGGTCGTTCCACGGTTTGCCGTCGCCGACGTTGCTCGACGGGATGTCGCCCTGCGTCCACCACTTGGCCGAATAGGTGCGGCCGTTGTAGCTGACCGTCGCGCCGCCGTTGTAGGCGGTGCCGCTGTTCCAGGCGGCAGCGGTGCAGCTTGCCGGGGCTGGTGTCGGGACCGGTGTGGGGGTCGGGGTAGGAACCGGCGTCGGGGTGGGGGTCGGCACCGCCGATGGCGTCGGTGTCGGCGTCGGGGTCAAGGTGCTGGTCAGCTGGTAGCTGCAGCTCGCGGCATCGGTCTGCTTCCAGTACGAATCGGTCATGAACAGCGGTGGCACCGGGCACGGCGACGGCATTACCGTCCCGGCGGGGACGGTGAATGTACCGGTCTTGGCAAAGCACTGGGTCGCCGGGTTGTACGAAACCAGCGAATCATAGGCCGGCGCACACGTCGGTGCCGGTGTCGGCGTGGCGCTGACGCCAAGGTCCTTCCACAGCGTCGGTGTCGATGACGGCGTCCAGCCGGCGCCGGTGTAGGCGGTATGCGTCACCAGGGCCTGGTAGTCGTGACCGGCGTAGCTGACGGTCGTGCCGGCGGTGTAGGTGCTGCCTTCCTGCCAGGCCGGTGCCGCGTGGGCGGCCATGACGCCGGCGGCGAAGACGACGCCTGCAAGCAGGCGGGTCAGGAGTTTCGATTGCATGGAGGTCTTCCTGTGTTTGAACGAACAAAAGCACCCCGGCGTGAACCGGGGTGCAGCGGGTTGAAGCGGTTTACTTGATGGACTTGATCAGGTCCTGGCACTCGGCGGCGCTGACGTTCTCGCCGCATGTGGCGATCTGGTCCTGCGGCTTGCCGTCGGCGGTGTCGGTCACGAGCTTGTTGCCGAGCACGTGGTTGACCGCGTTGAGGTTGTAGCCGTTGTCCTGCTCGATCTGCCAGAAGAACACCCCGCCCAGGCCCTTGTCCTTCGCGTATTGCGCCTTCAGGCCGGCGGTGCGCGGGGTTTCCGTGGTGATGAACGACCAGCCCGAGGCGCCGATCGGGTTCACCATGAAGTCCGCGTTGGTGAGCTTGTCGGTGTACAGGTGGTAGCCGTTGCGCGGCTTGATGTCCTTGTCCAGATAGTTCTGGTACAGGTCATAGCCCTCGACCACGCCGGCTTCCCAGCTGCCGACGCCGGCGATGCCGGTGATGAAGGCCGCACCGGTCCACTTCGGATCACCAAAGCTTGAATCGCCCTTCAGGCCGTTGGTGTACTCGGTGATGTCGCCCGGCAGGATGGCTTTCGAGCGGTGGTAGTTGGCCACGCCGATCATCATCTTGTTGAACGGCACGTTGTACTGATTGTGCAGGTACTCGATGGTCGAGCTGGCCGAGGTGCCGGTGGACGAACCATTGGCGTTCGGATTGACGTTCAGCGGCGTGTGGTGGCTGATGTTGCGCTCCCATGCCCCGGTCAGGTCATACGTCATCACGTACAGCCGGTCGAGGTAGAGATTGATGTTGGCCCAGTCCAGCTTGTCCAGCGGGCCCTTGGTCGCCGGGATCGCCGAAGACAGACGGTACTTCTTGCCGGTCTTCACCGTCAGCCAGTCCATCGCTGCGCGCAGGTCTTTCAAGAGCTGCAGATAGTTCTGCGGATCTTCCGGACGCGACATGCCGACGACGGCGCCATCGGTCGCCGGGTATTCCCAGTCGATGTCGATGCCGTCGAAGTCATAGCGCTCGAGGAAGGCGACGATCGAGTCGACGAATACCTTGCGGCGGGTCGGATCGGATGCCATCCAGCCGAAGCCTTCCGACAGCGTCCAGCCGCCGACCGAGAGGTCCAGATGCAGGTTCGGATTGGCCTTGCGCAGGTTGTACAGCACGCCGAACACGCCACCGACATCGTCCTTGCCGATCTCGTACATGCCTTCGGTGCCGGAGATCTTCGCGACCTGGCCACCCGGCTGGTTGCGCAGGAACGCGGCTTCGTAGTCGGCCATCGCCATCGCGCCGTCCGGCAGCTTGGTCGTGCCAAGGCCGCAGGTGCGGTTGACCGCCGCCGGTGCGGTGGTCGGGAAGCCCGGGTCCTGGGTGTTCTTGGCGGCCGGGAAGCAGATGCCGGCGAAACCGTAGACCAGGCGGTCGAGGTTCTGCACCGGCAGCTTCGAGAAGTCGAAGCGGCGGCCGTAGATCGCCCAGTCACCGAGGTAGGCCACACGTTCCTGGCCGGCCTGGTTGCTGTAGACGTTGTGCTGCAGTGGCAGGCTGCCCGGCGCCAGCTTGGCGACGCGCGCACCGGTGTCCGAATCGAAGCCCGGATGGTTGCCGCCCGGATCGGTGGCCGGATTGATGCCGCCGCGCGTGCCGGCCGGGGCCGTTGAGGCGGAGTTGGCGATACGGGCTGCGCCGATGGCTCCGGCCGGTTTGACGGTGGCCGTATTCGGGTTGCCGGTGACCGGCTTGGCGGTGCCGTAGTCGATGTTGTTCGGCACGCTGACCGGGCACAGGTCGGCCTTCGGCACGCCGACGATCTGCCACTGGTTGGTGTAGACGGTGCTGTCCGGCGGAATCGCATAGGTATCGACCAGCGCCTGGTAAGCGGCGCCCTTGTAGCCGACGACCTTGCCCTTCGGATAGATCTTGGTGGCGACCCAGTCCGGTGCGCAGAACGGCGCGGTCGGGGCCGGGGTCGGGCTGGGGCCGCCCGGGGTCGGCGTCGGCGTGCTGCCGCCGCACGCGGTATCCGGCTGCCACAGCGACGGCACGCTGGCCGGCTCCCAGCCGGTTTGCGCGGTATGGGTTACCAGTGCCTTGTAGCTGTTGCCGTTGTACAGCACCGATTTGCCGGCGGTGACGGCCAGGCCCGGTGCCCAGACCGGGCAGCTCGACGGTGCCGGGGTCGGAACGGGTGTCGGCGCCGGTGTCGGAGCGGGCGTCGGAGCGGGCGTCGGAGCGGGCGTCGGAGCGGGCGTCGGAGCGGGCGTCGGAGCGGGCGTCGGAGCGGGCGTCGGAGCCGGTGTCGGAGCCGGTGTCGGCGCAGGTGTCGGAGCCGGTGTCGGAGCGGGCGTCGGCGTCGGCGTGCCGCCGGTGACGCCGAGGTCCTTCCACAATGTCGGCGTCGATGCCGGATTCCAGCCGGCGCCGGCATAGGCGGTATGGGTGACCAGTGCCTGATAATCGTGGCCGTTGTAGCTGACCGTGGTACCCGCGGTATAGGTACTGCCTTCCTGCCAGGCCGGGGCGGCGTGGGCGATCATGACGCCGGCGGCCATCAGCAGGGCTGCACAGAGCCGGGTGGCGCTGGCATGTTGTTTTTTGTTCATCGTTCTCCGTCCTACTTGTTGTCTATGAATGTCTTCATTGCGCAATTCAGTCTTGCGAAATGAACCTTCATTTTTTCTGTCTATCGGCTTTGCCTCAATGGCGTGCACACCCCGAATGTCACGCAGAAATAGCCGGTTATCCAATTGGTATCAGTAGCGGCGCCAGGAAGAGACCAGTTTGCAATCCGCACGGGCCGCCGCTGCGGCCGGGGCGGCGGGGGATGCGGTAAAATCCGCCGCAACACCAATTCAAGCGCCGGCCGCCGAACGGCAAGAACCGATCGACGACCTGCACGTCTACCCCAATGTATTTGCACATTTCCGGCCGCCTGCCATGGATCGCCAGACCGTACCCAACCTCTCCTCACCGGGCCGCAGCGTGACCGCCCGCCGCTGGGACGTGTTCTGCAAGGTGGTCGACAATTTCGGCGACATCGGCGTGTGCTGGCGTCTGGCGCGGCAGCTGCACGACGAACACGGCATCCACGTCGTGCTGTGGCTGGATGACCCGGCGAGCCTTGCCAGGCTGTGTCCGGATGCGTCGGCGCACGCGCGTACCCAGTGGCTGGACGGCGTGACCGTCGAGCGCTGGGACGATGCCACCGTGGTCGACGAGCTCGGCGAAGTCGTCGTCGAGGCTTTCGCCTGTACCGTACCGGCATCGGCGATCGCGCTGATGCGGACGCTGGCGCCGCCGCCGGTCTGGCTGAATCTGGAATACCTGTCGGCCGAGGACTGGGTCGGCGGGTGTCACCGCCTGGCCAGCCCGCAGGGCCACGGATTGCAGAAGTTCTTCTTCTTTCCCGGTTTCACCGCCGACACCGGTGGGCTGATCGCCGAGCGCGAAACGCTGGCGGCCCGGGCCGGCTGGGGGGCGCATGCACGTGCGCATCTGCTGGGAGCGCTCAAGGTAAAACCACGGGACGGCGCCTTGCTGGTGTCGCTGTTTGCCTACGAGAACGACGCGCTTGCCGGCCTGCTCGACGCCTGGGCGGGCGGCGACGCACCGATCCACTGTCTGGTACCGGAAGGGCGCATCCTGCCGCAACTGCTGGCCTGGCTGGGTGAACCGCTTGCGGTCGGCGAGACCGTGGCGCGCGGCGCGTTGACGGTCAGCGTGCTGCCTTTCGTGCGCCAGAGCGATTACGACCGGCTGCTGTGGAGTTGCGACCTCAACTTCGTGCGCGGCGAGGACAGTTTCGTTCGTGCGCAATGGGCGAGGACGCCGCTGGTCTGGCACATCTACCGTCAGGATGAGGAGGCCCACCTGATCAAGCTCGACGCGTGGCTGGCGCTCTGGCTGGCCGGTTTGCCGCAGCCGGTGCGGCAGGCCACGACCGACTTCATCCATGCCTGGAACCGCGGCCTGGATGCCGGCGCGGCCTGGCCACGCTTCGCCGCTGCGCTGCCGCAACTGCGCATGCACGCCGGTCCCTGGGCCGAGCGTCTGCTCGCCAACGGCAATTTGGCCGACAATCTGGTCAACTTCACGCAGGCCAAGTTAAAATAGCGAGTTATTTCAAACTCCAACCGCCATTTTTGCTGTTCAGGAATCCTGCATGAAAACCGCACAAGAAGTCCGCCCGGGTAATGTGATCATGGTCGACGGCCAGCCGCTCGTCGTTCAGAAAGCCGAATACAACAAGTCGGGCCGCAACTCGGCCGTCGTGAAAATGAAGATGAAGAACCTGCTGTCCGACGCGCCGTCGGAAGCGGTTTACAAGGCCGACGACAAGTTCGACGTGGTCGTGCTCGACAAGAAGGAGTGCACCTACTCCTACTTCGCCGATCCGATGTACGTGTTCATGGACACCGAATACAACCAGTACGAAGTCGAAGCCGAGAACGTCGGCGAAGCCGTCAACTTCATCGTCGACGGCATGGACGACGTGTGTGAAGTGACCTTCTACGAAGGCAAGGCCATCTCGGTCGAACTGCCGACGACCATCGTCCGCGAAATCGAGTACACCGAGCCGGCCGTCCGCGGCGATACCTCGGGCAAGGTGATGAAGCCGGGCAAGCTCAAGGGCTCGGGCTACGAGCTGCCGGTGGCGGCCTTCATCGAAATCGGTGACCGCATCGAAATCGACACCCGCACCTACGAGTTCAAGAAGCGCGCTGCCTGAGCGGCCTTGCGTCCACGACAGAACGGCCACCTTCGGGTGGCCGTTTTGCTTGTCCGGCGCCTGTCGGGGCTATTCCTTCGCCGAAGGCTGGCGGGTGGCGATTTCCTTCTGGATCGCCTCGAGTGCCGCACGGGCTTCGTCGGCCTGCTTTTCGGCGTGGGCCAGATCGCTTGCCGCGTCGTTTTCCACCGTGGTGACCAGATGCTCGGCCGCCGCGTCGTCGACGCCGAGCTCCTCGTGCGACAGCCCGAGCGAGCGCTCGGCCGCGCGCTGCTGGTACTGGTGGTAGGCCGGCAGCGCGACGGCGGCCATGATGCCGATCATCGCAACCAGGATCAGCGAGCCGGCGGCGCCGGTGCCGGCGTTCGGTACGAACAGCGCCAGCACGAAGGCCATGGGATTGCGGCCCGGCATGACCGGTTCGCGCCCGGCCGACAGTTCCTGCACGGCGTACATGCGCTTGGTCAGCCACGGATAGCTCGATACCAGTTCGTGGAACGACATCCAGAAGCCGCGTGACCAGTCGATCTGGCCGCTGTAACGCCGGACATCGACCTGGCGATAGCTGCCGCCGGCGGCCAGCGTGGCGATCGCGCGCTGGGCATCGAGCGGATTGTCGCAGCAGGCCAGACCGTGACGATCGCAGGTGTACTCCTGCGCGCGACGGTAAGCGGCGCCGAGGAAGGGAATCCAGCCGACGATCATCAGGAACGGTGACCAGTTCAGGTGGTTGCGGCGCAGGTGGCCGAGCTCGTGACCGATGTAGAAGTCGATGGCTTCGGGATGGTCTTCGAGCGCATCGAGGACCGATGAAAACAGCACGATGTAGCGGCGGCCGAGGAATTTGGTGGCCAGGGCATTGAGCATGCCGTCGGCTTGCAGCACGAAGGCATCGGGCACGTCGCGGATCTGCAGTTTGTGCGCACAGTGCTGGATGCGCTGATGCAGCTGCGGCAGCTGTTCGGCGGTGACGTGGACCGCGGTACCGCGCAGGTAGGAAATGAACGCCGACTGCGTGACGAGATAAACCAGAAAGCCCATCAGCACGTACAGCAGCGCGATCCCCAGCGTGCAGACAATCAGGACGAGCCAGACCAGACTTGCCAGCACCATCATGATCGCGAACAGCGATTTTTCTTTTGCGTAAACCAGTTCCATCATCCGCCCCGTCGTTCGGTCAAAAGCCTCATGGTGGCGAAATATTTCTTTAATAGAAAGAAACAAGGCAGTCGGTGTTGGAAATGGCGCAGCCAATAAAAAAGCCCCGGCCGAGGCCGGGGCTGTCAATGATGGAGGCCCTGCGCGCTTACTGGTTGATGTTGGCCATCGCCTTGGTCAGCGTTGCGTTGGCATCGTCACCGTCGAGCGACCAGCTGAACAGACCGCCCAGGCCGTTGGCCTTGACGTAGTCGGCCTTGGTGGCGATGACCGACGCGTCGTCGTAGCTGTAGAAGGTGTCGCTGTCGAACTTCCACAGCTGCTTGGTCACCGGGTGGACATAGGTCTGGCCCGGCGCGTTCACCAGCAGGCGATAGTCCTGGTAGCCCGGCTCGTCGCACGGCGTGCTGTAGCACTTGCCGGCCTTGGTGCCCTGCTGGTACAGACCGTTGCCGTTCGGACCCGCTGCCACACCGCTCCAGCCGCGACCGTAGTACGGGATGCCGACGTTGAGCTTGTTGGCCGGCATGCCGTTCTGGACCAGGTACTTGATCGCATAGTCGGTGTTGTAATACTGCGCCGGCGTACCTGCGTACGGATCGGCCGGATCGGCGAACAGGTTCGAGTGGAAGGTTGCTGCGCCCGGCAGTTCCCACGAGCCGTGATAGTCGTAGTTCATCACGTTGACCCAGTCGAGGTACTGGCTGTACTTGGCCGGCTCGGTATTGTCGATCTTGTCCTTGCCCGCGCCGATGGCTGCGGTCAGCACGTAACGCTTGCCGTTGGTGGTGCCGATTGCATCGAGCTGGCTGCGGAACTCGGCCATCAGCAAGGTGAAGTTCTGCTTGTCGGCCGCGCTGCTGGTGTTGTACGGCTGACCGCCACCGCCCGGGTATTCCCAGTCGATGTCGATACCGTCGAAGATGCCTGCAGCTGCGCCTGCACCACCGGCCGGATCGCCGCCGGACTTCTTCAGGTTGCCCTTGATGTAGACGTCGATGCACGAGCTCACCAGTGCCTTGCGGCCGGCGTCGGTTGCGGCTGCCGCCGAGAACCACTTGGACCAGGTCCAGCCGCCCAGCGAGATCACCACCTTCAGGTTCGGGTACTTGGCCTTCAGCTGTTTGAGCTGGTTGAAGTTGCCCTTGAGCTTGTTTTCCCAGACGTCGGCCACGCCGCTGACCGACTGGTTGGCCGCGTAGTCCATCTGGTAGTCGGCCCAGGCATCGCCGCCGGTACCGGCATCCGATGCGTTCGGGTTGGTTGCACCCGGTTCGGCCTTGTTGATGCCGCTGTCGCACTTGTAGGTGCCGTCGGCTTGCTTGTAGATGTTGCCGAACGAGTAGTTGATGAAGTCGAGCTTGGCGGCTGCACCACTGGTGTCGATTTCCTTCACGAAGTAGGCACGGTCATACACGCCCCACTGGGTGAAGTACGAGCCGGTCAGCTTCTTGCCCGACGGAGTCGGAGCGGGGGTCGGGACAGGCGTCGGAGTCGGAGCCGGAGTCGGAGCCGGAGTCGGAGCCGGAGTCGGAGCCGGAGTCGGGACCGGAGTCGGAGCCGGAGTCGGAGCCGGGGTCGGAGCCGGAGTCGGGACCGGAGTCGGAGCCGGAGCCGGAGTCGGGGTCGGAGCCGGCGTCGGAGCAGGCGTCGGCGTGCTGCCGCAAGCGCCGAGGTCGGTCCACGGCTGGCCGTCACCGGTGTTGCTCGACGGCACGTTGCCCTGCGTCCACCACTTGGCCTGATAGTTGCGGCCGTTATAGGTCACCTTGGTACCGCCGTTGTAGGCGGTGCTGCTCGACCAGGTCGCGAAGCAGGCGCCCGACGGTGTGGGCGCAGGCGTCGGCGCCGGTGTTGCCGCGGGAGTGGGGGCCGGCGTCGGTGCGGGCGTCGGGGCCGCGGTCGGCGTCGGAGCCGGGGTGGGTGCTGCGGTCGGTGTCGGGCTCGGCGTACCGGTGCTGGCACCGATCAGCTTCCACAGCGTCGGGCTCGAGGCCGGGTTCCAGTTGGCGCCGACGTAGGCGGTATGGGTGACCAGTGCCTGGTAATCGTTTCCGCTATAGGACACGTAGGTGCCGGCGGTATAGGTCTGGCCTTCCTGCCATGCGGGGTAGGCGGCAAAAGCCTGTACGGCAAACAGGGCCGCAGGTAGCGCAGCCAAGGCAAAACGACGGTGGTGCAACATTGCTCAATCTCCTTCCAGGAATGGAAGCCGGGTGGATGGTGTATTGGTCTTATCCCGGCACGGTTGTCGCCATCATGGGCAACAGTCGAGCATTAGCTTCGATGCGGCGACCCGGCGTCAATCTGGAGGAGGAAGGGGGGAGAAGCTGGAATGTTGCTGCGTGGCAATGGTGGTGAAGGGGAACTACTTTTCGTGATGGCGCGGTGGCCGGTTTTCTTTTTTTAAAACAGTGATGTATCCGATTGGCGTGTCCGGAGAAAATGTAGTCATCGGACTGAACTTTTCCTGATTTTGATGCTCTCGCTACGGTTGACAGCCATTGGTCGTGGACTAATGGCCCGGATGCGTCGTACTGATGACGCACCTCGCGGCCGGCCTTGGCCATGCGGTAGCCGGGGGCCACGTGCCCAAGTGGTTCTTTTTTAGGCTGGCAAAAAGGGGGAGATAAGACCAGTTGGAGGCCGGAGTGCGGCCGCAGGGGATGGTGTGCGCGGGTTTTCCGGCGGATACGGGCAATAAAAAACCCCGACCGGGGTCGGGGTTTTTTGCTTCCTGCAAGTCTGCTTAAGCAGCCATTGCCTTCACGGCAGCGGACAGACGGCTCTTGTGACGAGCTGCCTTGTTCTTGTGGAAGATGTTCTTGTCGGCAATGCTGTCGATGATCGACACCGATGCCTGGTAGGTCGCTTGTGCGGCAGCCTTGTCACCAGCTTCGATCGCCTTCAGCACCTTCTTGATCGCGGTGCGGAACGCCGAACGCTGGCTGGCATTGTGTTGGCGGGCTTGTTCAGCCTGACGCGCACGCTTGCGAGCTTGGGCGCTGTTAGCCATATTCTGTCAACTCCAAATAACGGATGTGGTTGGAAATCGGGCGTGGCCCGAAGCCAGCCTTGAAAACCCGCGATTTTATCGCTTCATGCCGGTCGGCGCAAGTCCGGATACAAATACGCACTGTCCGGCCTGGCCGGACGGCGTATGATCCGCTGCGTTTCCCAAGTCGTCTGGCTGCCATGAATCTTCTCAAATCGCTCGCCGCGGTGAGCTCGATGACGCTGGTGTCGCGCGTCCTCGGTTTCGCCCGCGACGCCATCGTCGCCCGGATCTTCGGTGCGGGGATGATGACCGATGCCTTCTTCGTTGCCTTCAAGCTGCCCAACCTGCTGCGGCGGATTTTTGCCGAGGGGGCGTTCTCGCAGGCTTTCGTGCCGATTCTGGCCGAGTACAAGAGCCAGCAGGGCGAGGAAGCAGCCAAGACCTTCCTCGCCTACATTGCCGGCTTGCTGACGCTGGTCCTGGCGGTGGTGACGGTGCTCGGCATGATTGCCGCGCCGTGGGTGATCTGGGTGTCGGCGCCGGGTTTTACCGATACGCCGGAGAAGTTCGCGCTGACGAGCTCGCTGCTGCGGATCACCTTCCCTTATATCTTGCTGATCTCGCTCGCCTCGCTGGTCGGCGCGGTCCTGAATACCTGGAACCGCTTCTCGGTGCCGGCATTCGCACCGACCTTCCTCAACATCAGCATGATCGTGTTCGCCCTGTGGGTGTCGCCGCACATGAACCCGCCGGTGCTGGCGCTGGGCTGGGCGGTGCTGGCCGGTGGCGTGCTGCAGCTGGGCTACCAGCTGCCCCACCTGAAAAAGGTCGGCATGCTGGTGCTGCCGCGGCTGAACCTGAAGGATGCCGGCGTCTGGCGTGTGCTCAAGCAGATGGGGCCGGCGGTGCTCGGCGTGTCGGTGACCCAGGTGTCGCTGATCATCAATACGATTTTCGCGTCCTTCCTCGTTTCCGGTTCGGTGTCGTGGATGTACTACGCCGACCGGCTGATGGAGTTCCCGTCCGGCGTGCTGGGCGTTGCGCTGGGCACCATCCTGTTGCCGTCGCTGTCGAAAACCCATGCCAGCAACGACAGCGCCGGCTACTCCGTGCTGCTCGACTGGGGTTTGCGGCTGTGTCTGCTGCTGGCGCTGCCGTCGGCCGTCGGGCTGGCCATCACCGCCGAACCGCTGACCGCCTCGCTGTTCCAGTACGGCAAGTTCAGTGCGCACGATTCGCTGATGACCCAGTACGCGCTGATTGCCTATTCGGTCGGGCTGGTCGGGCTGATTCTGGTCAAGGTGCTGGCGCCGGGGTTCTATGCGCGGCAGAACATCCGCACGCCGGTGAAAATCGCGCTGCTGACGCTGGCGGTGACGCAGCTGATGAATCTGGCCTTCATCTGGCATCTGAAACACGCCGGTCTGGCGCTGGCAATCGGCCTCGGTGCCTGCTTCAATGCCGGCCTGCTGTTCTGGAAGCTGCGCAGCCAGAACATCTTCCAGCCCCAGCCGGGCTGGCGCGCTTTCCTCATCAAGCTGTTCGTCGCCGTTGCAGTCATGGCCGCGACGCTGTGGGGCGTGATGGCGCTGATGCCGGATTGGGGTAGTGGCGCGATGGTTTCGCGGCTATTGCGTCTGGCCGTACTGGTCGCCGCCGGGGTGATCGCCTACTTCGGTGCGCTGGCGGCGCTGGGTTTCCGCCTCAGGGACTTCTCCCGCCGGGCCGCTTGATCGCTTCGCAAGGAAAAACACGCCGGTTCGCCGGCGTGTTTTGTTTTCGGCCATGCCGCCGGTTTCAGCGACGAAAGCCGAGGATCAGCATCACCGCTGCACCGAGTGCGAGCAGGGCGCCACCGATCAGCCAGCGGGGCGCGGACGGACGGACACCGGCGCGAATGTCGAGCGTCAGATCGTGGACCGTCAGCGTCTGTGCACCGACCGCCGTCACGGTGATCGACAAGGTGTCGCCGCGTTCGAGCTCGATCGGGGCCAGACCCAGGCGCGTCGGCGTGCGGTCCGGGACCGCGTCGGAAGCGGTTTTGGCGTCGACGAAAACCAGCACCTCCTTGGCCAGCGGCAGGCCGTTCTGACTGACTTCGACGACGAAATCGGCGCGGTTCTCCGGCCCGAAACGGCGTCCGCCGACACTCCCCTTGAGAACGATGCCGACCGGTCCCTGCTCGAGGCCAACCGTTTGCGATACCGACTGGGGTGCCGGCGTCTGCAGCAGCGCATGGCTGCCGATCAGCTGGCCCGAAAAGAAACGGGCATAGATGTACCAGCCGGGGCCGACGGCGACACCGGCAAGCAACAGCAGCCACCACAGGCCGCGACCCGGTTCCATGCTCAGCCCAGTGTCGTTCGCAGCGCGGCGATCAGCGCATCGCACTCGGCATCGGTGCCGATCGAGATCCGCAGGTGCTGGTCGATACGGGGTGCCTTGAAGTGGCGGACGATCACGCCGTGCTCGCGCAGTCCGGCGGCGAGCCGGCCGGCGTCGTGTTGCGGATGACGGGCGAACACGAAGTTCGCCGCGCTCGGCAGCACGTCGAAACCCAGCGATGCCAATGCCGCGCCCAAGCGCTCGCGACTGGCGATCACCTTGTCGCAGGTGGCACGGAAGTAGGCTTCGTCGCCGAACGAGGCGCTGGCGCCGACGATGGCGAGGCGGTCGAGCGGATAGGAGTTGAAACTGTTCTTGACGCGTTCCAGTGCCTCGATCAGTTGCAGGTGGCCGAGCGCAAAGCCGACGCGCAGCCCGGCGAGCGAGCGGCTTTTCGACAGCGTCTGCACGACCAGCAGGTTCGGGTAACGCTCGATCAGTGCAATCGCGCTGTCGCCACCGAAATCGATATAGGCCTCGTCGATGACGACGACCACGTCGGGCTGGCGTTGCAGCAGCCGCTCGATATCGGCCAGCGGCAGCAGTCGGCCGGTCGGCGCGTTCGGATTCGGGAAAATGATCGCGCCGGCATCACCCTCGTAATCCGCCACGTCGATTTCGAACGCATCGTTCAGCGGCACCGTCCGGTAGTCGATCTGATACAGCCCGCAGTACACCGGATAGAAGCTGTAGCTGATGTCCGGGAACAGCAGTGGCTTGTCGTGCTTGAGCAGGGCGCAGAAGGCATGCGCCAGCACTTCGTCCGAACCGTTGCCGACGAAGACGTGCTCGCGCCCGAGGCCGTGGTAGGCGGCGATCGCATCCTTGAGCTGGTCGGCGTTCGGGTCCGGGTAGAGCCGCAGCGCGTCGCTGTTGGCCTCGTGCATTGCAGCGAGCACCGCCGGCGACGGGCCGTACGGGTTCTCGTTGGTATTGAGCTTGACGAGTTTTTGCAGCTTCGGCTGTTCGCCCGGAACGTACGGGGTCAGCGTGTGGACGATCGGGCTCCAGAATCGGCTCATGGCGGTCTCGTGTGCAGGGAAATCGGGTGGTCGGACCGAGCCTACCGCAGTCCGCTGGCGTACCCAAGCGCCAGCGTGCTACGGCGTGTTCAGTCGGCGCTGAGGACGAAGACGGTCGGGCGCTTGTGCAGCTCGGGCTTCGGCCCGCGGCGCCAGTCGGCGACGGTCCGGCTCCTGATCCACTCGTCGGCGCCGGTCAGTTCGCGTGCAACGGTGATGTGGGTGCCGGGGCTGCAGTGCTGGATCAGCGCCGCGAACAGCGCATCGTTGCGGTACGGCGTTTCGATGAACAGTTCGGCCTGCTTTTCCTTGCGCGAACTCGCTTCGAGATTTCGGATGGCCGCGAGCCGGTCGCCGTCGCCGGTCGGCAGGTAGCCGTTGAAGCGGAATTTCTGGCCGTTGGCGCCCGACGCCATCAGTGCGAGCAGGATCGACGACGGACCGACCAGCGGGACGACGCGCACGCCGCGCGCGTGCGCCAGCCGCACCAGCCTCGCGCCCGGATCGGCGACACCGGGGCAGCCGGCTTCGGACATCAGTCCGACGTCGTGGCCGGCCAGCAGCGGTGCGAGCAGGTCGGCGAGTTCGCCGTCCTTGGTGTGCTCGTTCAGTTCGTTCATCGTCAGGCTGCGCAGTTCGTGCGGCGTACCGAACAGCTTGAGATGGGCGCGCGCCGTTTTCGACGCTTCGACGACGAAATGGGTCAGCGTACGGGCAATGGCCAGCGCGTCGGCAGGCAGTACGCTGTCGAGGGTGTCGTCGGCCAGCGGAACCGGAATCAGATAAAGAATGCCCTTGCTCATAGGATGGCGATGCCTTCTTCGTTCAGCATGTCGATCAGTGCGATCAGCGGCAGGCCGATGATGGCTGCCGGGTCGGTCGATTCGATCGCGGCGATCAGCGCGATGCCGAGGCCCTCGGTTTTGGCGCTGCCGGCGCAGTCGTAGGGTTGGTCTTTCAATAGATAGCGTTCGATCGCCGCATCGTCGGCGTGGCGCATCGTGACCCGGGTGACGTCGGTGTGGGTTTGCGTGCGGCCGGTTGCTGCGTTGTGCAATGCCACGGCGGTGTGGAATTCGATCGTCCGGCCGCGCATGGCCTGCAGTTGGGCAACGGCGCGTGCATGCGTGCCGGGCTTGCCCAGCTGGACGCCGTCGAGCAGGGCCACCTGGTCCGAGCCGATCAGCAGCGCGCCGGGGAAGCGCGATGCCAGAGCAACGGCCTTGGCGATGGCCAGACGCAGGCTGGTCTGTGCGGCAGTCTCATTGCTGAGCGGGGTTTCATCGACATCGGGGCTGGCGGTTTCGAACGGCAGTTGCAATCGTTCGAGCAGTTCGCGCCGGTAGCGCGAGGTGGAAGCCAGCACGAGGGCCGGCGAGCGAAGCACTTGTTTTTGCATTGGAAATCCGTCGCACCGGGCGGAAAGGTTTTGACATCGGTAGGACGGAAATTATATCATGCGCGGTTTCTGGTTCGTTGGCTCATGGGTATGACGGTCATTCATAGCGCCGAATTTGCCCGCGAGGGTGGCGTGCTCGACGGGGTGATCCCGGTGGCAGCAATGCTGCGGCTGAGCGATCAGCTGGCAAGCAGTGGCGGAGAAATCCGCTGGTCGCTGAGCGGATCGGTCGACCGGTTCGAACGCCCGCGGCTGAACCTGACTGTATCGGGTGAGCTGCAGCTGGTCTGTCAGCGTTGCCTTGCGCCGATGGCGTGGTCACTCGATGTGAGTACCGTTCTGACGCAGTTTCCCACCGAGGAGCAGGCCGACGAGGCCGCGGAACTCGACGAAACGCTCGAAACGGTACTGATCGATCCCGCGCTGGATGTACCGGCGCTGATCGAGGAAGAAGTGCTGCTGGCCTTGCCGTACGCGCCGCTGCATGAGCAGTGCGCAGCGCCCGGCGACGAGCCGCTGCAAAGCAATACCAAACCGAATCCGTTTGCTGTCCTGGCTCAAATGAAAACCAGGAAAGCGGAGTAACTGAAACAGTAGTTTTTTCTGGTTTTCAAGGAGTTTTATCATGGCCGTTCAACAGAATAAGAAGTCCCCGTCCAAGCGCGGCATGCATCGTGCGCACGATTTCCTGACCGCTCCGGCGCTGTCGGTCGACGCGCAAACCGGTGAAGTGCATCGTCCGCATCACATCTCGCCGAACGGTTTCTACAAGGGCCGTCGCGTGATCAAGGCCAAGGGCGAATAAGTCCTGCGCAAAAACGCATTTATAACCAATCGGTTATGATAACGGCGCAAGCGAGCCATCTCGCTTGCGCCGTTCGCCATTCTGGATTCTGCCTTGTCTGCCATGGACATTACTGTCGCTGTCGATGCGATGGGCGGCGACCACGGGACTCACGTCACCGTGCCGGCCGTTCTGCGCTTCCTCGACCAACATCCCAACGTCAATGTCGTCCTCGTCGGCCTGCCCGATGCGATCGACGTCGAGCTCCGCGCGCATAAGGCGCAGCTGGGCCCGCGTCTGCGCGTCCACGCCGCCAGCGAGGTCGTGACGATGGACGAGTCGCCCCAGTCGGCGATGAAGAACAAGAAAGATTCGTCGATGCGCGTGGCGATCAACCTCGTGAAGTCCGGCGAGGCGCACGCCTGCGTGTCGGCCGGCAATACCGGGGCACTGATGGCCACCGCGCGTTTCGTGCTCAAGACCATCGACGGCATCGAACGTCCGGCGATCGCCAAGATGATGCCCTCGGTCAAGGGCACGGAAACCTGTGTGCTCGACCTCGGCGCCAACGTCGACTGCACGCCGCTGCAGCTGGTGCAGTTCGCGGTGATGGGCTCGTCGCTGTTTGCCGCGGTCAAGGGCAAGGACGCGCCGGCCATCGGCCTGCTCAACATCGGTTCCGAAGACATCAAGGGTACCGACGTGATCAAGCAGACCGCCGAACTGCTGCGATCCAGCCGTTTGAACTTCGTCGGCAACGTCGAAGGGAACGACCTGTACTCGGGCGCGGTCGATGTCATTGTGACCGACGGATTCACCGGCAATGTCGCGCTGAAGACCTCCGAAGGCATCGCCAAGATGATGGAGCGTTTCCTGCGCGAGGAATTCACCCGCAACGCCTTCACCAAGGCGCTGGCGATGGCCGCATGGCCGGTGCTGTCGCGCTTCAAGAAGCGCGTCGACCCGCGCCGCTTCAACGGTGCGTCGCTGGTCGGTCTCAAGGGCATCGTTGTCAAAAGTCATGGCGGTGCCGACCGGATGGCGTTCTACTGGGCGCTCAAGCAGGCGGCCGACGAGGCGCGTGCCGGCGTGACCCAGCGCATCGCCGAACAGGTTCAGCAACAACTTGCCGACCTCGCTGCCCGCCCGGCTGCGGCGGCAGACCAATAAACCCATACGCAGGAAGCATTCATGTACGCGCGCATCGCCGGAACCGGCTCTTACCTGCCTGAACACATCCTGACCAACGCGGCGCTGGCCCAGCGTGTCGATACCAGCGACGAATGGATCGCCAGTCGTACCGGCATCCGTCAGCGCCACATCGCCGCCGACACCGAGTCCACCTCGGATCTGGCGCTCAAGGCTGCCGAGCGTGCGCTGCTTGCCGCGAGCACCGCGCCGGAAGAGGTCGATCTGATCATCGTTGCGACGACGACGCCGGACCACGTGTTCCCGTCGACCGCCTGCACGGTGCAGGACAAGCTCGGCCTGCACGGTTTCCCGGCCTTCGACGTTCAGGCCGTCTGTGCCGGCTTCGTCTATGCGCTGACTGTGGCCGATGCAATGATCAAGTCCGGCGCTGCCCGCTGTGCGGTGGTGATCGGTGCCGAGAAGCTGTCGAACATCATCGACTGGAACGACCGGACCACCTGCGTGCTGTTCGGCGACGGTGCCGGCGCCGTGGTGCTCAAGGCGTCCGACGAGCCGGGCATCCTCGCGTCGAAGCTGCATGCCGACGGCCGTTACCGCGGCATCCTCAACGCACCGGGCCACCTGAAACAGGGTCAGGTCGAAGGTTCGCCGTGGATCTACATGGATGGCGGTGCCGTCTTCAAGTTTGCCGTGCGTGCGCTGGCCGACGTGGCCAACGAAACGCTGGCAGCGGCCGGGGTCGATCAGGCCGATGTCGACTGGCTGGTGCCGCACCAGGCCAATCTGCGCATCATCGAATCGACGGCCAAGCACCTGCACCTGAGCATGGACAAAGTCATCGTGACCGTCGACAAGCACGGCAACACGTCGGCCGCTTCGATTCCGCTGGCGCTCGACGAGGGGGTCAGGACCGGCAAGATCCAGCGAGGGCAGACGGTGCTGCTCGAGGGGATCGGTGGCGGATTCGCCTGGGGCTCGGTCCTCTTCGAATTCTGATGAAAACGGCGCAGCGATGCGCCGTTTTAGCGTTCAAATAACTGTTTGAATTTTGTTGCCCGGCATGGCCGGGACGAACAAGGAGCATGAAATGGCATTGGCTTTCGTCTTTCCGGGCCAGGGTTCGCAATCGCTGGGCATGATGAACGGTTTCGCCGACGACGCATCGGTGCGCCAGACGTTCGACGAGGCCAGTGCGGTCCTCGGTCAGGACCTGTGGGCGATGTGTGCCGAAGGTGCCGATGCGGCCGTGATCAACGCCACGGTCAATACCCAGCCGCTGATGCTGACGGCCAGCGTCGCGATCTTCCGCGCCTGGCGCGCCGCCGGTGGTGCCGCTCCGGCGATGGCCGCCGGCCATTCGCTTGGCGAATACAGCGCGCTGGCTGCCGCAGGCAGCATTGCGTTTGCCGATGCGGTCAAGCTGGTGCGCCTGCGTGCCGAGGCGATGCAGTCGGCGGTCCCGGAGGGCGAGGGCGCCATGGCGGCCATCCTCGGCCTGCCGGATGACGTGATCGTCGCAGCCTGCCTCGAGGCGGCGCAGGGCGACGTGGTCGAAGCGGTCAACTTCAATTCGCCGGGCCAGGTCGTCATTGCCGGCAGCAAGGCGGCAGTCGAGCGCGCCATGGCGTTGTGCAAGGACAAGGGGGCCAAGCGTGCGCTGCCGCTGCCGGTGTCGGTGCCGTCGCACTGTGCGCTGATGAAGCCCGCCGCCGAAAAACTGGCAGCTGCGCTGACGCAGGTGCATGTGGCTGCGCCGGAGTTTCCGGTGCTGCACAATGCCGACGTCGTCGCCTATACCGATCCGGCGCAGATTCGCGACGCGCTGGTGCGTCAGCTGTACCAGCCGGTTCGCTGGGTCGGCTCGGTGCAGAAGATGGCGGCCGACGGTGCCACCGTGTTCGCCGAATGCGGTCCGGGCAAGGTGCTGACCGGCCTCGACAAGCGCATTGCCGAGAGCGCACAGCACCTTGCGCTGGGCGATGTGGCGGCATTCGATGCGCTGAAGGCATTGCTGTAACCCGAACGAATTACTCTGGTGGGCCACAGGCTGGCGCACCGCATCATGATCCGGTGTGGCAGGGCCGCACCGCTACAAGGAAGCTGCAATGAGTCTCGAAGGAAAAGTCGCGCTGGTGACCGGCGCATCGCGCGGAATCGGCAAGGCCATCGTCCTCGACCTGCTGGCGCAGGGCGCCACCGTGATCGGCACCGGCGTCACCGAAGGCAGCGCTGCTGCAATCAGCGACTACATCGCCGAAGCCGGCGGCAAGGGCCGCGGCATAGCGCTGGAAGTGACGACCGACGGTGCCTGCGAAGGCGTCGTCGACGCGATCGAGAAGGAGTTCGGCGCGATCCACATCCTCGTCAACAATGCCGGCATCACCCGCGACAATCTGCTGATGCGGCTGAAGGACGAGGACTGGGATGCGATCATGGACACCAACCTCAAGCCCGTGTACAAGCTCTCCAAGGCGGTGATCCGCGGCATGATGAAAGCCCGCTGGGGGCGTATCATCAACATTGCCTCGGTGGTTGGCGCGACCGGTAATGCCGGCCAGACCAACTACGCGGCCGCCAAGGCGGCGCTGTTCGGTTTCACCAAGTCGCTGGCCAAGGAAATCGGCTCGCGCGGCGTGACCGTCAATGCCGTGGCGCCGGGCTTCATCGATACCGACATGACCCGTGGTTTGCCTGACGAACACAAGGCCAAACTGCTTGAGAACATCACGCTCGGCCGCCTTGGCGAACCGCGCGAGATTGCAGACGCGGTCGGCTTTCTTGCCAGCGACCGTGCCAGTTACATTACCGGCCAGACCTTGCACGTCAACGGCGGTATGTATATGAATTAACGTGTATTTAACCAAGATCAGCCCGCCCGCGTTGGCGAGGCGGCTTTTTTTGGTACAATGCGTCCGCTTTTTTTATCCCTTGAAAGGCTTGGAGTTTTATCCATGGAAAACATCGAACAGCGCGTGAAGAAGATCGTTGCCGAACAACTTGGCGTGCCGGAAACCGACGTCAAGAACGAGTCCTCCTTCGTGAATGACCTCGGCGCCGACTCCCTCGACACCGTTGAACTCGTGATGGCCCTCGAAGAAGAATTCGAGTGCGAAATTCCGGACGAAGACGCCGAAAAGATCACCACCGTCCAGCAAGCGATCGACTACGTCTCGGCCAACCTGGGCAAGTAATTTGCAGCATCCCAAGACCTCTGCCGGGCATTTTTCCGTCCGCCAGGGGTCTTATTCCATTCGGCGTTTCAATCGGAGAGTAATGTGTCCAAACGCAGAGTAGTGATCACTGGCCTCGGCCACGTGTCCCCCGTCGGCAACGATGTTGCCACCGGCTGGGCCACCCTGCTCAAAGGGCAGTCCGGCATCGGCAGGATCACCCGCTTTGACGCGAGCGACTACGCTTGCCAGATCGCTGGCGAGGTCAAGGACTTCGACATCAGCCAATACATCTCGGCCAAAGATGCACGCCGGATGGATACCTTCATCCACTACGGCATTGCGGCCGCGTTCCAGGCGATTGCCGACGCCGGCCTCGATGACGCTGCCGGTCTCGACAAGACCCGCGTCGGTGTCAACATCGGTTCCGGTATCGGCGGCCTGCCGCTGATCGAGGAAACCGGTGCCACGCTGCTCGCCGGTGGTCCGCGCAAGATCGGCCCGTTCTTCATTCCCGGTTCGCTCGTCAACCTGATTGCCGGCCACGTGACCATCTACAAGGGATACCAGGGTCCGAGCTACGGCATCGTTTCGGCGTGCACGACCGGTGCGCACTGCATCGGCGATGCGGCGCGGATGATCCAGTACGGCGACGCCGACGTGATGGTTGCCGGCGGTGCCGAAGCGACCGTGACCGGCCTCGGCATCGGCGGCTTTGCCGCGATGAAGGCACTGTCGACCCGCAACGATGATCCGGCAACGTCTTCGCGTCCCTGGGACAAGGGCCGTGACGGCTTTGTCATGGGCGAAGGTGCCGGCGTGCTGGTGCTCGAAGAGTACGAACACGCGGTCAAGCGCGGCGCGAGGATCTACGCCGAGTTCGCCGGTTTCGGCATGAGCTCGGACGCGCACCACATTACCGCGCCGAGCTCGGAAGGCCCGGCCCGTGGCGTGGCCAACGCGCTGCGTGATGCCGGCATCAACGCCGACGAAGTCGACTACGTCAACGCACACGGCACGTCGACCCCGCTGGGCGACGCCAACGAAACCGCTGCACTGAAGCTCGCGTTCGGCGACCACGCCAAGAAGCTGGCCGTCAACTCGACCAAGTCGATGACCGGTCACCTGCTGGGTGGCGCCGGCGGCGTCGAAGCCGTGTACTCGGTGCTGGCGCTGCACAACCAGGTATCGCCGCCGACCGCGAACATCTTCGAGCAGGACATCGAGGGCGGTTGCGATCTGGACTACGTGGCCAATACCGCACGCGACATGAACATCCGCGTGGCGATCTCCAACAGCTTCGGCTTTGGCGGAACCAACGGTACGCTGGTGTTCAAGCGTCTCGCCTGAGTTCGCGGCGACGACATGAAAAAGGGCTGCCTCGGCAGCCCTTCTCTTTTGTCCGCGCGATTACCAGCGGTAGCCGACGCTGGCGCGGATGCTGCGGCGGAAACCCTGCTCGCAGAACGTGCCGTCGCAACCGGTCAGGTACTCGCGGTCGAACAGGTTGTTGACGTTGAGCGCGAAGCGCCAGTCCGCCCGTTCGTAGGCAATCAGGCTGTCGACCAGCGTGAACGCGTCGTTGCTCGTCCCCAGCCCGCCGCGCGACTGGCCGACATAACGCACGCCGAGCCCGGCGTTCCAGCCGGCGAGGGCACCGCTGAAATCGTACTTGCCCCAGGCGGCGGCCGTATGCCGCGGAATCGACAACGGCGGCTTGCCGACGTCGGCGGCGACGTTGCTCCGGGTGATTTCGGCGTCGATGAAGGTATAGCTGCCGATCAGGTCGAGGGCGCCGAGCTGCCATTGGCCCTCGAGTTCGAGGCCGCGGCTGCGGACTTCGCCGGTCTGCACTTCGAGCCGCAGCGGATTGGCGCCGGGCAGCGGCGTGCGGACGTTTTCCTTGGTCAGCTGGTAGACCGCGGCGGTGAAGCTGTAGCTGGCGCCTTCGGGCTGGTACTTGGCGCCGGCCTCGAGCTGTTCGCCGCGCTCGGGCTTGAACTGCTGGCCGAAGGCATCGTTGCCGATTTCGGGTTTGAACGAGGTCGAATAGCTCAGGTAGGGCGCCCAGCCGGCGTCGAACGGATAGACGAGGCCGGCGCGGCCGGTGAAGGCCTGATCGCGCTGTTCGGTGTAGACGCCGTCGAGCTTGGAGTCGGCGCTGTCACGCGTCCAGTCGTACCGGCCCCCGACGGTCAGCGCCCAGCGCCCGTAGCGCAGCTGGTCCTGCAGATAGGTGCCGAGCTGGCGGCTCTTGTTGAGGTTGTCCCAGGTCTGCTGCAGCGAATCCCAGTCCGGCTGCCTGAACACCGGGTCGTACAGGTCGAGCGGCGCGGCGGCGCCCATGTAGAGCTTCTGCTCGAAACTCGCCTGACGATAGTCGACGCCGCCGAGCAGCAGGTGCTCGACCGCGCCGGTGCGGACGCGGGCCTGAACCTGGTTGTCGACCGCGAACGACTTTTCATGTTCGGGCCGGTACAGCGCCCGGCGGTTCAGCGTGCGATCGTCCGGGCGCAGCCCGAGCGCACGGACTTCGCGCCGGTCGTTGCGTGCATCGTAGTAGCGCAGGTTCTGCCGCAGCGTCCAGACGTCGTCCGGCGCGTGTTCGAACAGGTAGCCGACGGTCACGCCGGTCTTGTCGTGCTCGGCGCCCGGCCCCTGGATGTTCAGCGACGGATCCGGCTGGCCGAGCGGACCCGGCTGGTAGAACTGGTTCGGTATCGCCCAGGTGGTACGGTCGTGCTGGTACTGCGCCAGCAGCGTCAGGCTGGTGCGCGCATCCGGCTGCCATGTCAGTGCCGGCGCCAGATAGACGCGGTCATCGGGCAGGTCGTCCCACTGGGTACCGGCGTCGCGGGCGAGTGCGGTCAGCCGGTAGACCCAGCGGCCGTCGTCGTCGAGCGTGCCGCCGACGTCGGCAGCGATCTGTGCGCGGTCGTAGCTGCCGGTTTCGACACGGACTTCGGGCCGCAAACCGACGATCGGCCGTTTGGTGACGGCGTTGACGAGGCCGCCGGGGTTGGCCCGGCCGTACAGGACCGAGCCCGGTCCGCGCACGATGTCGAGCCGTTCCAGCCCGTAGGGTTCGATCCGGCTGATGAAGGCGTTGTGGTACAGCCGCATGCCGTCGCGGTACATGCCGTCGGCCGAAACGCCGAAACCGCGCATCAGCAGGTCGTCGTCGGTGGTCGCGAATTCGTAGGCGGTGACCCCGGCGTTGTAGCGCACGGCCTCGGCGATGGTTGCGACGTCCTGGTCATCCATCTGTTCGCGGGTGACGACCGAAATCGACTGCGGCGTTTCGCGCAGCGTCGTGTCGGTCTTGGTGGCGCTGGCGGCGTGCCGCGCCTGATAGCCGATGCCGGGACTGGTTGCCCAGTCGCGCATGGCTTCGACAGTGACTGCCGACAGCGTGGCTTCGCTGCGGCCGACGGTGACGGTCTTGCCGGAGAACGAGGCGCTCAGGCCGCTGCCGGCCAGCAGTTGCTGCAGGGCGGCGGCGGGTTCGAGCGTGCCGCGCAGCGCCGGGGCCTGCCGGCCGACGACCAGCGCGCTGTCGACGACCAGGTTGAGGCCGGCGGCCTGGCCGAGCCGGGTCAGCGACGTGGCCAGCGGCTGTGCGGGCAGGTCGAGCCTGAACGGCGCTGCGTGGGCGGTGGCGATCGCCACCGCCCA
>NZ_BMYO01000008.1 GCF_014652315.1 Jeongeupia chitinilytica
GCGGGTTCCCGTGTGAAAGTAGGTCATCGCCAGACTCCCCATGCAAACCCCCTGCAGCCATGCTGCAGGGGGTTTTTGCTTTGCGTGTTGTAATCGGATGTGACTTTCCGTCGTCATGAACCGAGCTGAACGAAATTACTGGGACGAAATTACTGGTTCAATAGGTGACGAATCGGATCGATCAGCTCGCTGGCACAGAGTCCAAGCCCGTTGGGGTTGCTTGCCCGCCATTCATCGGCAGCTTGTCCGTGGACGAAGGCGCCGAGCCGGGCTGCGTCGATCGCAGGCATGCCTTGAACCCACAGCGCGGCAATCAGCCCGCTGAGCAGATCGCCTTGTCCGGCTGAACCCAGCGCGCCGTTGCCGCTGGCATTGATGCTGAGTCCGGCCGCGTCGGCGCAGATCGTTCCCGACCCTTTCAGCAGCACTGAAGTATTCAGCTGTTCACCCAGGCGCTTGGCGGCATCCAGTCGGTCGATCTGGATGGATTGTGTGCTCAGGCCCAGTAAGCGGCCGGCTTCGGCGGGATGGGGGGTGATGAGTGAGGGGGCTGTACGCTCGCGGAGCAGCTGCCGCGTTTCGGGCTTGGCAGCCACCAGATTGAGCGCATCGGCATCGAGGAGCAGCGGCAGCGTGCTTTTCAAAAGGTGTTCAAGCAGTGAACTTGCCGCAGCGCTTTGCCCCAGGCCGGGGCCGATGACCGCCAGATCGAGACCGGGATCAGCCTGCAACTCGGTGGCCGACCGAATCATCAGCTCAGGCTGCAATGGGTCGACGCCCAGCGTTTGATCCAGTACTCCGAGTTGAACCTTGCCGGCCCCCGCCCTGACCGCCATTCGGCCGGCCAGCAAGGCTGCCCCGGTCATGCCGGTGCTGCCGCCAAAGATGGCCAGCGTTCCGTGCGTACCCTTGTGACTTGCGTGCCTGCGGACAAGCTGTGTGCAGGAGGGGCGTCCATCGATCAGCTGTGCATCTGCAGCTGGACGTGGTGCTGTGTGGGGCAAGAGCGCGAAATCATGGATTTCTCCGCAGAAATCGCGACCTTCTGCCGTGTAGTAGCCGGGCTTGAGGCCGAGCATGCTCAGGGTGTGTGTTGCACGAAGCGCATAGGGCTTCGGAATGCCGCGGTCGGCATCGAGTCCGCTGGGTACGTCGATGGCGATGACAGGCTTGCCCAAGGCATCGACCGAGAGGAGCCAGTCAATCATTGACTGATCGAGCGTCCGCAAGCCCAAGCCGAACAGTCCGTCGACAATGACATCGCAATCCGCCAGTTCGGCGGTCCGTGAGACCTGCAACCCAGGCGTTGCCAACAGCGCGGCATCCTGCGGCGAGCCCGAGGACCGCTGTCGCGGGACGATGCAATGCACTGCTTGGCCCGCGTCCAGCAAGTGTCGGGTGCTGACCAGTGCGTCCCCCCCGTTGTTGCCGGGACCAATCAGCAGTCCGAACCGGCAACCGCGGTAACGTTCGAGCAGCCAATCCGCGATCGCCGCGCCGGCGAGTGCCATCAAGGACGGGTTGTCGCCTGTGTGATCAGCTTCGAGCTTTCTCAGCGCCCCGGACAGGTAAAGCGGCGTCATCGACTAGAGGT
Organism: Jeongeupia chitinilytica; assembly: GCF_014652315.1. Taxonomy (GTDB): domain Bacteria; phylum Pseudomonadota; class Gammaproteobacteria; order Burkholderiales; family Chitinibacteraceae; genus Jeongeupia; species Jeongeupia chitinilytica. The sequence goes on from NZ_BMYO01000008.1 coordinate 1,595, forward strand.
TGAAAGCCGCCAGCTGTCTGGCATCGTCGATCAGGCGACGCAGCTGTTCGAGGCGGGCACGTTCTTCTCCGCGGACTTGTGCACGCTCGGCATTTCGGGGACGCACCGACAGGCGGATCGCAATGCCGTCATGGTCGAACTGCAGCGTCGGGTAGTCGTCGTGACGCAGGCTGGTCTCGACCGGGCGATACTCGATGCCCCGGTTGAGCAGGTACAGTTCGACGCTTTTCGGATCATCGACATAGGCAATCAGGTTGATGTCCGAATGCGGCCCGGCCACACCGGAGAGTACCGAACCGGTGAGGTAGGGGGTGAACGGTTCAAGCTGTCGCATCACCTCGGCTGCCGCGAGTCTCAGCGCCTGCAAATGCCCGGCGTGCTGCGGCTGGTAGATTGCGCGGTAGCTCGCTAAGGCACTTTCGACTTCCTGATTGGAAGGCAGCAAGGCCTGGTCGTCCAAGCCAAGCTGGCGCGCGGCTTTCTTTTTGGCCAACGCAAAATCGTGCAGGTGATCCTCGGCGATCAACTTGGCGGCACGGTGGGCGATTTGTGCCCGGTGCGCCGCCATGTGTCGCTCGGACAAGGCGTTCCTCGGCATGGTGTGCCTCCTAGAACAGCAGGTCCTTGATCTCGTCGATCGGTTGCGCTGCAGCGCCGCCATCCCCGCCACCGAGTCCGAGTTCCGGATTGGTGTGCGTGTACTCGCTGTAGAAGTACTCGGTCTGCGGGCCACGACTGGTGTCGATGGTCTGCGTGACGATGCCCTCGGGTACAGGGTAATCGTACACCGGAACGTTGCGCAGTGCCTTGCTCATGAAGTTGATCCAGATCGGCAAGGCCAGTCGCCCGCCGTACTCGCCGGCCCCGAGCGATTTGGGCTGGTCGAAGCCGACCCAGGTAATCGCGACCAGCGTCGGCTGATAGCCTGCAAACCAGGCGTCGCGCATGTCGTTGGTCGTACCGGTCTTGCCCGAGAGGTCGGGCCGGCCGAGGGCCTTGTTGGCCCGCGACGCGGTCCCGTAGCGGACGACGTCGTGCAGCATGCTGCTCATGACGAAGGCGTTGCGGGCGTCGATGGTGCGCTTGGCATTCTGGCCGGCGACCTCGGGTTGCGTCTGCGCCAGAACGCGACCACGACTGTCCTCGATCCGGTCGATGAAATACGAATGTACCCGGTAGCCGGTGTTGGCAAAGACCGAGTAGCCCTCGGCCATCTGCAGCGGTGTAACGCTGCCGGCGCCGAGCGCCATGGTCAGGTAGGCCGGGTGATCCTTGGGGTTGAGGCCGAAGCGCGGCAGGTACTGCTGTGCATACTGGGCGCCGATGGATTGCAGAATGCGAATCGAGACCAGGTTGCGCGACAGCGTCAACGCATTGCGCACCGTCATCATGCCCAGATACTTGCCATCGTCGTTCTGAGGCTCCCACTTCTGGCCGCCGACCTGTTCCGGATTGATGACCAATGGTGCATCGTTGATCAGGGTTGCCGGGGTCACGCCACGTTCGAGCGCCGACGAGTAGATGAAGGGCTTGAAGCTCGAGCCCGGCTGCCGCATTGCCTGAGTGACGTGATTGAAGTGGCTGCGGTTGAAGTCAAAACCGCCCACCAGCGAGCGGATCGCGCCGTTCTGCGGATCCATGGCGACGAATGCGCCCTCGACCTGTGGCAGCTGGCTGATCTGCCAGCCCTTCGGTCCCTGTTTGACGCGAATGATCGCGCCGGGGCGAATCCGGTTGGCCGGTGTGTTCTTGGCTGACAGCGCGGCGCGCGCGAACGACAGCCCATCGGCGCCGATCTGCAGTTTCTCGCCACCTTTCAGATAGACCGACACCGACTGCGGTGACGCGGCGAGTACAACCGCTGCGCGCAACTCGTCGTAGTCGGGGGTGTCGGCCAGGGCCTCATCGAGTGCCTCGTCGTTGCCGCTGGCCAGCAGCGACTCGTCGATGAAACCTTCAGGGCCGCGGTAACCGTGGCGGACGTCATAGTCGAGCAGACCTTCGCGCAGCGCCTGATATCCGTCGGTCTGTTGCTGGCTGTTCAGCGTGGTGTAGACCGAAAAGCCCTGGGTATAGGCATCGTCCTTGTAGCGGTCGACCATCATCTGCCGGGCCATCTCGGCAACATACTCGGCATGCACGGCGTACTGGAGGCTGCCGCGCTTGAGCTCGAGTGGTGCCTGTAGCGCTTCCTGATACTGCTGGTCGGTGATGAAGCGAAGTTCGTGCATTCTGCGCAACACATATTGCTGACGCAGCGCCGCCCGTTTCGGGTTGACGACCGGGTTGTATGCCGAGGGAGCCTTGGGCAGGCCGGCAAGCATTGCGTATTGCGCAATGCTCAGCGACTTCAAGTCCTTGCCGAAATACGTCTGTGCTGCCGAAGCAAATCCGTAAGCTCTCTGTCCGAGATAAATCTGATTGATGTAAAGCTCGAGGATTTGGTCCTTGGAGAGATTGTGCTCGATCTTGAACGAAAGTAAGGCTTCGTTGAATTTTCGGGTGAAAGTTTTCTCGTTGGACAGATAGAAGTTGCGGGCCACCTGCATGGTGATGGTGCTGGCACCTGACCGTGACTGGCCGGAGATCAGGTTGCCGAGCATGGCCCGGCCGACGCCGATGTAGTCGATGCCACCGTGTTGATAGAAGCGTTCGTCCTCGGCCGCGAGCAATGCCTGTTTCATCAATTGCGGGACCTGGTCGATCGGGGTGAAGGCGCGTCGCTCTTCACCAAATTCGCCAATCAGCACGCGATCTGAGGTATAAACCCGCAGCGGGATTTTGGGCTGGTAGTCCGTCAGGGCATTCAGTGCGGGCAGGCGCGGATACGTGATCACCACGGCAAAGAAAACAAGACCGGCCGTCACCAGAATCAGGCCGATTAACGCACCGGCAACGATCAGCAAAATTCGTTTTGTCATTGTCGTTTAATCAAGTATTTGGCTTGGGTAATTTACGCTAAAGCCCGATTGTTGCAAAAATAAAGCGGCCGTTCACGGTAACTTTACAGTCGTAAGAATCGACTGATAGCATCAAAAATTAGAATTACATGAAATTACGCTAATTTCCTATTTTAAAAGGGAAAACACGTGTTGAATCTCGACTTTCTCAAGCCAAAGGCGCCGCCGCTGATCGGGGTGGACATCAGCTCGTCGGCCGTGAAGATGGTCGAACTGAGCCAGGCGGGCCGCAGCTTCAGCCTGGAACGCTACGTCATCGAGCCCTTGCCGAAGGATGCCGTCAGCGACGGCAACATCGCCAATCTGGACGTCGTTGGTGAAGCGGTACGCCGTGCCTGGCGCCATCTGGATTCCCGTATCAAGAACGTTGCGATTGCCTTGCCGGCCGCCGCCGTGATCAGCAAAAAAATCCTCGTCCCTGCCGGGTTGTCCGAGCGCGAGCTTGAAACCCAGGTCGAAATGGAGGCGAATCAGTATATTCCGTTCTCGCTGGACGAGGTGAACCTCGACTTCCAGCAACTCGGCCCGTCCGCTGCGGTACCCGAGGAAGAGGAAGTGCTGATCGCTGCCGCCAAGAAGGAAAAGGTCGACGAGCGTGTCGCGGTGATCGAAGCTGCTGCGCTCAAGGCCGTGGTGGTCGACGTCGAGTCCTATGCGACGCAGGCCGCGTTCGAACTGATGCGCCCGCAACTGCCGGGGCACGGCGAGAACCAGATTGTCGCCGTCGTCGACATCGGTGCAACGGCGATGCACATGAACATCTTCAAGGATGGCCAGTCGATCTACAGCCGGGACCAGGCTTATGCCGGCAACCAGCTGACGCAGGAAATCCAGCGCAAGTTCGGCATGTCGTCGGACGAGGCCGAGCAGGCCAAGAAGACCGGTGGCCTTCCGGACAACTACGAGCCGGAAGTATTGCAGCCCTTCATCGATACGCTGGCGCTGGAAATTTCCCGCTCGCTGCAGTTTTTCTACACGTCGAGCAATTACAACTCGGTCGACCACATCCTGCTCGCCGGCGGTTGCAGTGCCATTCACGGTCTCGACGAGGCGGTGTCCAGCCGTGCCCAGGTGCCCAGCACCATGCGGGCGAATCCCTTTTTCGGTATGGCGACCGGCAAGATCCGCGGCAAGCAGATCCAGCTCGATGCGCCCTCGTTGTTGATCGCCTGCGGCCTGGCGATGCGGAGGTTTGACCCGTCATGATCCGGATTAACCTGCTTCCCCACCGCGAGCAGAAACGCACCGCGCGCCAGCGCCGCTACGTCGGCATGCTGGGCGCGAGCTTCCTCGCGGCCATCGGCGTTGTCGTCGCCGGCTATGCGTTCTTCAATGCCCGTATCGATACGCAGGAAGAGCGCAACCGCTTCATCACCGAAGAGAATGCCAAGCTCGACCGCGAGATCGCCGAAATCGAGAAACTCAAGTCGGAACGCCAGGCCTTGCTTGACCGCAAGAAGGTCGTCGAGCGGCTGCAGTCGAATCGTGCCGAGACCGTCCATGTGATGGATCAGCTGGTACGACAGACGCCCGAAGGCATCTACCTGAAAGACGTGAAGCAGAATGGCGATACGCTGGTGCTGCTCGGTTACGCGCAGTCGAACGCCCGGGTATCGACGCTGATGCGCAATCTGAACGACTCCGAAACCTTCGAGCAGCCGTTGCTGATCGAGGTGAAGTCGGCGCAGGTCGGCAACCAGCGCCTGTCGGAGTTCACGCTGAATATCAAGATCACCCGCAGCGGCGGCGACGAACCGGCCGCATCGCGGCCGGCCGCTGCACCGCGAGCATGAGGGGGCAGGGATGACGCTCGACGAAATACGCAATCTCGATCCGAAGAACATCGGTGACTGGCCGGCCGCGGCCCAGTTCGGTCTGCTGGCCATCGTGTTCGCCGTGGTGATCGGCGTCGGCTACCTCTACGTCTGGAGCGACCAGATGCAGACGCTCGACGACGGCCGGGCCAAGGAAGAGCAACTGAAGACCGAATTCCTCGACAAGAAGAAGAAAGCGGTCAACCTTGAGGCCTACCGGCAGCAGCTGCTGGAAATCCAGCAGTCGTTCGGCGCCTTGCTCAAGCAGTTGCCGAACAAGTCCGAAATGGAAACGCTTCTGACCGAAGTCAACCAGGCCGGGGTCGGGCGCGGACTGCAGTTCGAACTGTTCAAGCCGGGAACCGAGGTCAAGACGGCCGAGCTGGCCGAATTGCCGATCGACATCCGCATTGTCGGCAGCTTCCACGATCTCGCCGCCTTCGTCAGTGACGTTGCACAGCTCTCGCGCATCGTCACGCTCGGCAACATCCAGCTGAGCAACGGCAAGGACAGCGACACGCTGGTGATGCAGGCCGTCGCCAAGACTTATCGCTCGCTCGATGACGCCGAGTTGCAGGCGATTCGCCAGGCGGAAGCCGACGCGAAGAAGAAGAAACGCTAGGCTCAGGGGCACACATGAAAAGAACGATCGTGCTGATGCTGGCGGCCTTGGGCCTGACCGGCTGCTTCGGGGAAGAGAACAGCGATCTGAAGGCGTGGATGAAGGAGCAGTCGGACGGCTTGCGCGGCAAGGTCGAACCCCTGCCCGAGGTCAAGCCGTATACGCCGTTCACCTACGACGGCTTCTCGCTGGTCGACCCATTCCGTCCGTCCAAGATGGAGGTGGCCAAGCGCTCGAACAATTCCGGCCTGGCGCCGAACATGAACCGGCCACGTGAAGTGCTGGAGAACTACGACCTGGAAAAGCTGCGCATGGTGGGCACGCTGCAACAGGGCAAGGTGATTCAGGCGCTGATTCGTGCGCCCGACGGTAATCTGTACCGAGTCAAACCCGGCAGCTACATGGGACAGAATTTCGGGATGGTGACGGGGATTTCCGAGGCGGAGGTCAAGCTCAAGGAAATTGTCGAGGATAGCGGGGGAGATTGGGTCGAACGGGAAACCGCGCTGACCCTGGATGACGCGGAGCAGAAAAAATGAAGAGAACCATGATGCTGCAGCGACTGTGGGCGCTGTGCTGCGCGCTGGTGGCAACGGTCGCGTTTGCGGCCGACAACAACATCACCAATGTCGAGGTGAGCAACCTGTCGGCCGAAAAGCAGGTGATCAAGCTGACGTTCAGCGGGCCGGCGCCGACGCCGACCAGCTTTTCGGTCAACACGCCACCGCGGATCGCGCTCGACTTCGCCAACACCGGCAACCAGTTCGAAAAGAGCTCCATCCAGGTCAACGGCAGCGCATTGCGGCTGATCAATCTGGCCGAAGGCAACGGCCGGACCCGTATGGTCCTGAACCTGCAGAAACCGGCGTCGTACCAGACCGAAGCCAACGGCAATACGCTGCTGGTGACCGTCGACGGTGCGCAGGGCGGTGCGGTCGCGAAACAGAAGGCGACGCAGTTCGCGCCGACCAAGGCAGGCAGTGGTGCGGACAGCATCCAGAACGTCGATTTCCGGCGCGGCAATACCGGCGAAGGCAAGATCATCGTCGACCTGTCCAGCCCGAACGTGGGCATCGACATCCGTCAGCAGGGGCAGACGCTGGTCGTCGAGTTCAACAAGGCGGCGCTGCCGAAGAACCTTGAGCGCAGCATGGACGTGGCCGATTTCGGTACGCCGGTGCAGAAGGTCGATACCTATACCCAGGGCAACCAGACCAAGATGGTCATCCAGCCCAAGGGCGTGTGGGAGTACTCGGCCTACCAGACCGAAAACCGCTTCATCGTTGAAGTCCGTGACACCAGCAACAGCAACAAGCTGGCCAACCTCAAGCCCAACTACAAGGGCGAGAAGCTGTCGCTGAACTTCCAGAGTGTCGAAATCCGGACCGTGCTGCAGGTAATTGCCGAGTTCACCGGCCTCAACATCATCACCAGCGACACGGTCAACGGCAACCTGACACTGCGTCTGAAGGACGTACCGTGGGACCAGGCACTCGACATCATCCTGCAGGCCAAGGGGCTGGATCAGCGTCGTAGCGGCAACGTGCTGTGGATTGCGCCGCGTGACGAACTGGCCGCAAAGGAAAAGCAGGAGCTCGAGTCGAAGAAGCAGATCGCCGAACTTGAACCGACCCGGACCGAGTATTTCAGCCTCAAGTACCACAAGGCCGACGCGTTCGAGAAGATCCTCAAGGACGACAAGCAAAAGATTCTTTCGCCGCGCGGCAGTGCGGTGATCGACCCGCGGACCAACACGCTGATCATCCAGGACATTCCGTCCAAGCTCGACCAGATCCGTGAGCTGATCGGTAAGATCGACATCGCCGTGCGTCAAGTCATGATCGAGGCGCGAATCGTCGAGGCGACAGACGGATTCAGCCGCAACCTCGGGGTCAAGTGGAGTGCTTTGGGCGTGAAAGGAGACGTGACCGGAGGTGGAGCGCTGACGACCAAGAAGGTGACGGGTTCGGACGGCAAGGAATATCCGATTCCTGCGATTGCTGGCGACGTATCTCCGGTCAATCTACCGGCAAGGGCAATCAATGGCATGAGCGCTGGTTCGATCGCAATGCTGATTGCCGGCAAGGATGGGCTGCTTGGATTGGAGCTTTCTGCGCTTGAAGCTGATGGCAAGGGCAAGATCGTCTCGAGCCCGCGTCTTGTGACCGCCGATCAGGTCGAGGCGGTGATCGAGGATGGTCAGGAGATTCCGTACACCGAAACCGCACCGAACGGCGCGACGTCGGTTTCGTTCAAGAAAGCAACGCTGTCGCTGAGAGTGACACCACAGATCACACCGGACGGCAACGTGATCATGGACGTCAAGGTCAACAAGGACAGCCGCGGTCAGGATACGATTGCCGGCCCTGCCATCGATACCAAGCAGGTTCAGACGAAAGTACTGGTCGAGAACGGTGGCACGGTGGTGATTGGCGGGATCTACGTCCAGGATACCTCCAAAGATGTGACCAAAATTCCGTTGCTGGGCGACATTCCAGGATTTGGTTACTTGTTCCGCAATACCGAAACCAAGGACCAGAGGCGCGAACTGCTGATCTTCATCACGCCGAAGATCGTCGATTCGAATCTGACGTTGCGCTAAGGCGCATCTCCCGCCGCAGCCATGGGCTTGCGGCGGGCGTTTCGGTACAATGCCTGGCATGAAACTGCCAGGCAATTTTTTTCTGGTCGGCCTGATGGGCGCCGGCAAGACGACGGTGGGTCGCACCTTGGCGCGTGCGACCGACAAGACGTTTTACGACTCCGATCACGAGATCACTGCACGCAGCGGCGCGCGTATCCCGATGATCTTCGAGCTCGAAGGCGAGGAAGGCTTCCGCAAGCGCGAAGCGGCGATGATTGCCGAACTGAGTGCCTTGCAGGGCATCGTGCTTGCCACCGGTGGTGGCGCCGTGCTCAACCCGGACAATCGTGACTGCCTGCGCCGCAACGGTTTCGTCATCTATTTGCGTGCCAGCGTCGACGATCTGTTCGCGCGAACCTCGCACGACAAAAACCGGCCACTGCTGCAGACCGAGAATCCGCGCCAGAAGTTGCAGGAACTGTTCGAAGTCCGCGATCCGATCTACCGCGAACTCGCCGACCTCGTCATCGACACCAGCAGCCAGACCGTCCAATCGCTGACGCAGCGACTGCTGCGCGAACTGGAAAAAAAACTCAATGCGTAACGTCCGCGTCGAACTCGATCACGCCCCCTACGACATTCGCATCGGCCGCGCGTTGCTGGACAACGTGGCCGCCATTGTCGAACAGCTTCCGCAACAGCGCGTCGCGATTGTCAGCAACGAAACGGTGGCGCCGCTCTACTTGCAGCCGTTGCAGGTCCTGTTTGAGGCAGCTGGTGTCCAGGTTCATACGATCGTGCTGCCCGACGGCGAGCGCTTCAAGACCTGGGAAACGCTGAACCTCATTTTCGACGGCCTGCTGTCGGCGCGTTGCGAGCGCAAGACGACGCTGATCGCACTTGGTGGTGGCGTGATCGGTGACATGACCGGCTTCGCTGCAGCGGTGTACCAGCGCGGTGTGCCCTTCATCCAGATCCCGACGACGCTGCTGGCGCAGGTCGATTCGTCGGTCGGCGGCAAGACAGCGATCAACCACCCGCTCGGCAAGAACATGATCGGTGCGTTTTACCAGCCGCGTCTGGTACTCGCCGATCTGGCGACGCTCGATACGCTGCCGGCACGCGAGTTCTCGGCCGGCATGGCCGAGGTGATCAAGTACGGGCTGATCGACGACCTGGCGTTCTTCGAGTGGCTTGAGGCCCATATCGACGCGGTCATGTCGCGCGATGTCGATGCCCTTGGCTACGTGGTCGAACGCTGCTGCCAGAACAAGGCGCGCATCGTCGCTGCCGACGAGCGGGAAAACGGCCAGCGTGCGCTGCTCAATCTCGGTCACACCTTCGGGCATGCGATCGAAGCCGGGCTCGGCTACGGCGCCTGGCTGCACGGCGAGGCCGTGGCGGCCGGCATGGTGCTGGCGGCGCTGGCATCGCGCGAACTCGGCCAGATCAATGATGCCGAACTGGCACGGATCAAGGCACTGATCGCCAAGGCGGGGTTGCCGGTGGAGTCGCCCGCGCTCGGTGCGGAGCGCTATCTCGATCTGATGGCGCAGGACAAGAAGGTCGACGCCGGCAGGATCAAGTTCATCCTGCTGGAAAAGCTCGGTCAGTCCTACATCGGCGAGCTGCAGACCGAAACGATCCGGGCCGCGTTGAAAGCCGGTTGCGCGGCTTGAGAAAGCCGCGTTCTTTCGTGTACAAACCCGCCCGATTCGGCGGGTTTGTCATTTCTGCCCGTCCAGCGAGGCAATGTAGTCGGCGAGCGTTGCCGTCAGCGGCTGGCGCAATGCGGTGACCGTCGGCTCCAGTCCGGCCTCGACCTCGGCGGTCAGCGGCGTGACCACCTGTTCGTAGATGTCGAGCAGGGTGATCCGCTCGATGGCGACCGCAATCAGCCATTCACCCTCGCGGGTCGCTTCGACCCAGTTGCGCAGCGACATCCTTTCCAGCAAGGCCTGTGTGGCGTCGAGGCCGAGCCCGACGCGCCGGCGCAAGGTATCGATGTGCAGCACCTCGCCGTTGCCGTGCGCCTGCGCGAGCGTCAGCAGGATGCGCACCGCCTGCTCGAAGCGCGTACCGTGGTGCCGGCCCCAGCGCCAGCCGTCGCCGTGCCAGTACGACAGCGAGGCCGACAGGACGGCGCCGCCGAGCACGATCACCCAGCACAGGTAGAGCCAGAGCAGGAAGATCGGAAAGGCCGCGAAGGCGCCGTACAACAGCTTGTACGCGCCGAACTGCTGGATGTAGAGGCCGAACAGTTTCTTCATCAACTCGAGCAGCACCGTCGTGACCGCTGCCGCCGTCAGCGCATGCGCGTGCGGCACGTAGCAGTTCGGCACCGCCATGTAGAGCAGTGCCAGCGAGACGAAGGTCAGTGCGACCGGGGCAACGGCAAACAGCGAGGTCGCGCCCAGCCCGTGCGAAATCCACGAAGTCAGCGACAGGCTGATGCCGAGCACCAGCGGCCCCAGCGTCAGCGCGGCCCAGTAGATCAGCGTGCGCGACAGCAGCCGGCGCGGCTTTTGCACGCCCCAGATCTGGTTCAGCGTCTTCTCGATCGTGAACACCAGCAGCAACGCGGTGATGGCCAGCGCGACCATGCCCAGTGCGGTCAGCTTCTCGGCATTGTCGGAAAACTGGCGCATATAGGTGCCGACGACACGGCCGCCGGTGTCGGGGACCAGATTCGACAGGATGAAGGCGCGGAAGCGGCCGCTGTAGGCGCTGAACATCGGGAAGGCCGAGAACAGCGTCAGCGCGATGGTGAACAGCGGCACGATCGCCAGCATCGTCGTATACGCGAGGCTGCCGGCGGTCTGCATGCACCGGTCGGCGACAAGGCGCTGGGCCACGAAGCGGGCAAAGCCCGAAAGCCGTCGCCAGTCGGTCAGTTCGTTCAGGCGCGGAAAAGGTCGGCGCATCGGTCGGAGTCGGGGTTTCAATCGTTTTATAATACCGCACCCCTCAATCCGGAGCCGCCATGCGCGACGTTCTCGTCCTCTATTACTCGACCCATGGCGCGACGCGCCAGCTGGCGCAGCTGATCGCGCGCGGCATCGAATCCGTGCCCGGCGTGCAGGCGCGCCTGCGTACGGTGCCGCGGGTTTCGGCGGTCTGCGAAGCGGTCGAGGCGGCGATTCCGGACAGCGGTGCGCCGTACGTCGAACTCAGGGACCTGGACGAATGCATCGGGCTCGCGCTCGGCAGCCCGACGCGCTTCGGCAACATGGCGGCACCGCTCAAGTACTTCCTCGACGGTACGATCAGCGACTGGCTCGGTGGCACGCTGGCCGGCAAGCCGGCGAGCGTGTTCACCAGCACCGGCTCGATGCACGGCGGCAACGAGTCGACGCTGCTGTCGATGATGCTGCCATTGCTGCATCACGGCATGCTCATCGTCGGCCTGCCGTACAGCGAACCCGTCCTTTCGACGACAACGTCGGGCGGCACGCCGTACGGTGCCAGCCATGTTGCCGGACCGGAGAGCCGCGCTCCGATCTCGGAGGCGGAAAAACTGCTGGCCATCGCGCAGGGCAAACGCCTTGCCGAAGTGGCCCTGAAGCTGGCGGGTGCGCAATGAACCTTGATCTTGCACGCTGGCGCCGCCGTGCCGAATGGGCGGCGATCACGGGACTGGCCGCGCTGATTGCGCTGTGCCTGGCCTGGGAGCTGTGGCTGGCGCCGCTGCGCGCCGGCGGATCGTTGCTGGCGTTCAAGGCCGTGCTGCTGCTGGCACCGCTGCCGGGGCTGCTCAAGGGCCGGCGCTATACCTATCAATGGTGCAGCATGTTCATCCTGCCGTGGTTCGTCGAAGGCGTCATGCGCGCTTGGTCGGATTCGGGGCTGTCGCAGGTGCTCGCCGGCGTGGAAATCGTGCTGTCGGTCTGGGTGTTTGCCGCCGTGGTGTGTTACTCCTACTGGAGTCGTCCGTCGCTGAATCGGCCCGCAGGCTAGGCCCGTCGCCAGAGCCGGCTTCGGCCGAATGCTTACGTTGCATTGGGTATTTTGCTTTCGGCTTCCGTGTTTTTATCGACAAGCCCGTCGGCCTTGTGCGATACATGTGCGTACTGCGTACACCGCATCCACCCGGAGGAGCCGCCATGAGCAAAAAGAACAAGGAAGTCCGCAGTCCCGCTGCGCCCGTCGACGCACTCGGCAACAAGGCCTACACCAAGGAACTCAAGCATCTGCACGGCGAGCTGGTGAAGCTGCAGCAGTGGGTTGTCGCCAAGGGACTCAAGGTTTGCATCGTCTTCGAGGGCCGGGACGGTGCCGGCAAGGGCGGGACCATCAAGGCGCTCACCGAGCGCGTCAGTCCGCGCATCTTCCGTGTCGTGGCACTGCCGGCGCCGACCGAGCGCGAGAAAAGCCAGATGTATTTCCAGCGCTACATGCAGCATCTGCCGGCGGCCGGCGAAATCGTCATCTTTGACCGCAGCTGGTACAACCGCGCCGGTGTCGAACGCGTGATGGGCTTCTGCAGTACCGAGCAGGTCGAGAAGTTCCTCGAGTCGACGCCGCTGGCCGAACGCGCGATCGTCGAATCCGGCATCATCCTGCTCAAGTACTGGCTCGAAGTCAGCCCGGAGGAGCAGGAGCGGCGACTGCGCGACCGCATCGACGATCCGCGCAAGATCTGGAAACTGTCGCCGATGGACGTGAAGTCCTACGACCGCTGGGATGACTACACGCAGGCGCGCGACGACATGTTTGCCGCTACCGATACCTCGTGGGCGCCGTGGTTTGTCGCGCGCTCCGAGGACAAGAAGCGGGTGCGGCTCAACGTGATCCGCCACATTCTCGATCATGTGCCGTACGAGACGCTGCCGCGCGACGAGGTGAAGCTGCCCAAGCGCAAGGTCAAAACGCGCGACAGCAGCAACTATCCGTTCCGCTTCGTCGCCGAACCGTTCTGAGCGGCGGACAAAACAAAACCCGGTCGACGTGGCCTGCGTCGATCGGGTTTTTTACTGCTGCCGCCGGTCCCTCGTCCGCCCCGTCCGCGGTTCGCGAAAGAGTGCGCTGGCTCGTGGTGCGTGGGTTGCACCACACGGTTCACGTTCTCGTGGAACGCCCGTCTCGGTGGTTTACTGCCTGAATTGCGTTACCGGAACCGCAGTGCGCCACGCCCGGCGCGTTGCGGTGCGATTCATACCGTTTCGCCAATCTGCGGATTGACGCGCACGTTCTTGTTCATGAGCTTGTTGGCTGCCGAGATGTAGGCCTTGGCGCTGGCGACCAGAATGTCGGTGTCGGCGCCCTGGCCGTTGACGACGCGACCGTCGCGGCTCAGGCGTACCGTCACTTCGCCCTGGCTGTCGGTGCCCTGGGTGATCGCGTTGACCGAATACAGTTGCAGCTCGGCACCGGTGACCACCAGCGACTCGATGGCCTTGAACACGGCGTCGACCGGACCGTCGCCTTCGGCGTCGGCACGACGCTCCTGGCCGGCTTCGGTCATCACCAGATTGGCCACCGGGGTTTCGCCGGTTTCCGAGACCACCTTCAGCGAGGTCAGGCGGTAGGTTTCCTGCTCGATGGCGATCAGCTCGTCCGACACCAGCGCGTGCAGGTCTTCGTCGAAAATCTCGCGCTTCTTGTCGGCCAGCTCCTTGAAACGGGCGAATGCAGCGTTGAGCGCTTCTTCGCTGTCGAGCACGATGCCGAGTTCACCCAGCTTGGTCTTGAAGGCATTGCGGCCCGAGAGCTTGCCCAGCGTCAGCCGGTTGGTGGCCCAGCCGACCGATTCAGCGCTCATGATTTCGTAGGTTTCGCGGTGCTTGAGCACGCCGTCCTGGTGGATGCCCGACTCGTGCGAGAACGCATTGGCGCCGACGATGGCCTTGTTCGGCTGTACCGGATAGCCGGTCACGGTCGAAACGAGCTTGGACGTCGGGACGATCTGCGTCGCATCGACGCGGGTCTCTACGCCGAAGATGTCGTGGCGGGTTTTCACCGCCATGACGATTTCCTCGAGGCTGGCATTGCCGGCACGCTCGCCGAGCCCGTTGATCGTGCATTCGACCTGACGCGCGCCGCCCATGACCGCGGCGAGCGAGTTGGCGACGGCCATGCCGAGGTCGTCGTGGCAGTGGGCCGACCAGATCACGCTGTCGCCGCCCGGTGTCTTGGCAATCAGCTCGCGGAAGAAGCGTTCGGTCAGTTGCGGAACGGCGTAACCGACGGTGTCGGGGACGTTGATGGTCCTGGCGCCGGCCTTGATGACTTCGCCAAAAATGCGTGCAAGGAAGTCGATGTCGCTGCGCAGGGCGTCTTCGGCCGAGAACTCGATGTCGGCGGTGTATTCACCGGCGATCTTCACCGCCTTGACTGCCGCTGCAACGACCTCGTCCGGGCTCATGCGCAGCTTCTTCTCCATGTGGATCGGGCTGGTCGCGATGAAGGTATGGATGCGGCCCTTCGCGGCAGGGCGGATGGCCTCACCGGCGGCGCGCACGTCGCGTTCGTTCGCGCGCGCCAGTGAACAGACGGTCGACTCCCGGACGACTTCGGCAATGGCGCGAATCGATTCGGCGTCGCCGGGGCTGGCGGCGGCAAAGCCGGCTTCGATGATGTCGACGCCGAGTTTTTCCAGCTGCCGGGCCACGCGGATCTTTTCTTCACGGGTCATCGATGCGCCCGGCGACTGTTCGCCATCGCGCAAGGTCGTGTCGAAAATGTACAAACGCTCGCCCATGGCCGGTTCTCCCCAAGTGATCGACGCCGGCTGGGTGCCGGCAAGATAAGACTGGATGTTGAATTGGTGCCCGCGGCTGGCAGCGAGCTGCGCGAGCTTGTTGAGCTGGGAGAGCGGCAGCGTGCCGCGTTCGCGCCATTTGTAGATCGCCGCACGCGATACCGGCTCGTCCGGGAAGGCGATATTGAGCGCTTCTGCCAGCGGACCAGGGCCGCCGAATTCGGCGATCAGACGGTCGATGTCCAATTGCACGCTGTTCTCCTCAGGGTTGAGCTGCCAAGTTACGACTGTTTGGACGTTGTGTCAAAGATTTTTCGACGATCAGACAAAGAAAAAGCGCCCCTCAGGGCGCTTTTGGTGTTGTTGTCGGACGTTGTGTCCGATTACTGTGGCGGGTGCAGCTTGTTCCGGCGCAGCAACTGCCACAGCCAGTACAGGTAGCCGGAGACGCCGTAGCCGACGAAAAACAGGAACAGCGCCAGCGCCGGCTTGGCGGCGAGCACGATCAGCACCAGGACCATGATCAGCATCGCGTAGAAGGGCACGGTCTTGCGGACGTTGAACTCCTTGAAGCTCCAGAACCGCACGTTGACGACCATCGACAGGCCGGCGAGCAGCGTGAACGCCATCGCGACGAAGGGCAGCAGGTGGGTCAGCGGTTCGATTTCCTCGGAGAATTCGTGCACGTTCCACACCAGCCCGGCAACGATGCCGGCGGCGGCCGGACTGGCAAGGCCCTGGAACCAGCGCTTGTCGACCACGCCGATGTTGACGTTGAAGCGCGCCAGCCGCAGCGCCGCGCAGGCGCAGTAGACGAAGGCGATGATCCAGCCGGTCTTGCCGTAGTCCTTGAGCATCCACTCGTACGCGACCAGCGCCGGTGCGACGCCGAAACTGACCATGTCCGAGAGGCTGTCGAGCTGGGCGCCGAATTCCGACTGGGTATGCGTCAGCCGGGCGACGCGGCCGTCGAGACCGTCGAGGATCATCGCGACGAAGATGGCCACCGCAGCGTGTTCGAAGCGGTTGTTCATCGCCTGGACGATGGCGTAGAAACCGGCGAACAGGGCGCCCAGCGTGAACAGGTTGGGCAGCAGGTAAATGCTCTGGCGGCGCAGGTTCATCGGACTTTTGGTATTCGGGGTCATTGTGTCCTCTGGTTGTCGCGGCGTGGTCCGCCGCGGATATGGCATGACGCAGAGTTTAATACGGTACGCCCCGGTCCGGGGAGCGCGCTGCTGCCGTGCGGCACTGCGGGTGCCGCGACTCTTGCGCTACAATTGCCGGTTTGACGAAATCCGGAGCGCTGCGTGCCCGAACGCCTGAAAGTCCTGCTGCAGTACGCCTTGCCCAAACTGGCGCTGACCGTGTTCGCCGGCTGGGTTGCTACACCGGCGCGCGGCAAGGTGACGACGTGGATCATCCGCCGTTTCGTCGCCAAGTACGGCGTGAACATGCACGAAGCCGCCGAACCGGACATCGCCCGTTACGCCAGCTTCAACGACTTCTTTACCCGTGCGCTCAAGCCGGGTGTCCGGCCGCTGGCGGCGTCGCCGCTGGTGTGTCCGGTCGACGGCGCCATCTCCCAGTTTGGCCCGATCGCGCAGGACCAGATCTTCCAGGCCAAAGGCCACGGCTATTCGACCACCGCACTCGTCGGCGGTGACACGGCGCTGGCCAGCCGTTTCGACAACGGCAGCTTCGCGACGATCTACCTGAGCCCGAAGGACTACCACCGCATCCACATGCCGTGCGATGGCCGTCTGCTGCAGATGGTCTACGTGCCGGGCGAGCTGTTCTCGGTCAATCCGGCCACCGCGCGCCACGTGCCGGGGCTGTTTGCCCGCAACGAACGGGTGGTGTGCGAGTTCGAGGGCGAACACGGTCGCTTCGTCCTGGTGCTGGTCGGCGCGACCATCGTCGGCAGCATGGCCACCGTCTGGCACGGCCTCGTCAACCCGCCGCGCGACAAGGCGGTACGTCGCTGGGACTATCACGACCAGCAGATCTCGCTCAGGCGTGGCGAGGAAATGGGCCGCTTCCTGCTCGGCTCGACCGTCGTCCTGCTGTTCCCGCAGCCGGGCCTGCAATTTGCCGACGGCTGGTCACCGGCCGCACCGGTGCGGCTCGGCGAGGCGATGGCCGACTACCGCGACTGACTGCATCACCGCACCGGTCCGCCATCAGGACCGGTGCCTTGCCCGTCCTGCGCTCAGTTCTGAGACGCTTTTGACGGTTCCGCCGCTTCGGTGGAACCCGCTGACCCGCATTCCTGTTCGTTTTTCCGCATGCGTATCCGCCCACGGACGGTGGCGGACCGGCGACGCCGCCATTCCGGAAGCAACACCGGGAAATCTGTCTCATCGCTGATGCATTTCAGGTTTCCGGTCTCCTGCGTGATTTTGCATTTCCCTTGAAAATCATATGGATAGATCGATCTGGCACACAGCCTGCATTCCATCCGGCATGCGAATGTGCCGGAGTCGATCATGTTTCTTCCTCCTCTCGGGACCTTGTTGCGCCGTTCCGCTCTGGTGCTGGCACTGGCTGGCGGCAGCGTCCAGCCGGTCATGGCGGAAGACGGCACCATTCTGGTTCAACGCCATGTGGCACCGCGCACGGCTTTTCGTGCTGACAGTCCCAAATCACCGAAAGTGATCGAAGTGCAGGTGTCGCCGGCGGCCACGGTCACGGCCCAGACGCAATCCATCGTCGGCATGGGCAGTAGCGACGACGCGCTGCTGGGCGACATGCGTGCCGGCCAGATGCCAACGCAGGCCGGCGGCGCCACCGCGATGGCCGCAGGACAGAGCGCTGTCGCACTTGGCAACGCCGCCGGCGCCGCGCCGAGCGGAGCCGGGCGTTCTACCGGCAGTGGCGGCTTCGTGGGCGGGATCGGCAACACGGTGGTGAACGCCATGTCGCCGATTCTGGCCCGCTGATGCGTGGGCAGCACAAGGAGAACCGCGATGAACCGGATGCCGAGTATTCCGTTGCTGCTTGCCTGCACCGCACTGGGGGTGTCGGCAGCGGCCCACGCAGTGGATACCGCCTTGATCAGCGATAGCGGCATCGGTGCACAGGGCGTGCTGTCGGTGAACGTGAGTGCCGGGGAGTACAACCAGGCAGCCAACCTGCGGGCGATTGCGGTCAATCCCGACGGCACGGCCGTCGCGGTGGTCAAGGGCGGGGCGGTGCAGGGGACGGTAGAAAAGCCCGCGATCGGCAGCGTTCAGACGGCGCACATCGGCGGTGCGGCCTTTGCGGGATTCAACGGCGTGCTCGGTGTCAACCAGCAGGCCGGCCGGGGCAACGTCAGTGCCAACCTGCTCGGTGTGGCCATGGGGGCAAAGACCGGCGTGGCCACCTCGTTCGAGGTTTCGCACGCCGACGACAGTCTGCTGGCGGGCAACGCAGCCAATCCCCTGCAGCAGGTGCTGGGCGAGGCGACGTCGGTACAGCAGGTCGGAATCGACTCCGGCGCTTTTCTGGGCGCCTCGGGGGTGGTGCAGATCAACCAGGTGGCAGGGAACGGCAACGTGACAAGCAACGCGCTTGCGGTGCAGTTCTCGCATCCGCCCGGTTTATAAAAAGGCCTGCAAACAGGTCATCGGGTTGTATCCGGGAAGTACTTTTATCAAGTATTGAGGAGCAGCAAAATGAAAACCCTGAAACTCACCGCAGTCGCACTGGCTTTTGCAGGCATGTCGAGCATGGCCTTTGCCGAAGCCGATCTGGATTTCGACGCCGCTTTCGCGCTGTCGCTCATCGGGGACGTCACCGGCACTGCCGATCTGATGGTCAACACCTTCAACAACAGTGACACCTCGGTCAGTGTCCATGCCGTCGGTGTCGGCGTGCTGGGCGGCGCCGCGGTGCTCGGTACCACCGCGGCAGATGCCAAGGTCAACTCGGTACAGAAGAGCATCGACAACAACAGCCTGGTCGTCGGTACCTCGGCCGCCGGCGTCAACCTGTCCGGTCTCGGCGTGCTCGGCAACATGGGGCTGAACGCCACCGCCGGCAACGGCAACCAGCAGGCCAACTCGCTGGCGATTGCCACCACCAACAGCGGTGCTACCGTTGGCGGCATTACCATTCAACTGCCGCCGCTGCCACCGATCAACCTTGGTGTGCCTGCCATCGGCGTGGCAACGGCTGACGTGAACTACGAGCAGAACAGCGAGCTGAATGATGCCTACGTGTTCGGCTTCACCGTGCTGCCGACGACGGCGGCCGGCGTGACCGGCAGCGTGATCGGCTTCGCCGGTAACGGCGGCGTGAACTCGTCGGCCGGTGTGGGCAACCAGCAGGGCAACTACACCGCCATCGCGTCGGTCAACCATGGTGCGCTGGCTGTCGCCAATACCGGCGGCCTGCAGCTGAGCGACCACAACGACACGCTGCAAGGCGCATTCCTCGACAACCTGTCCGGCATCAACGCATCCGTTATCGCCGTGGCCGGCAATATCGGGGTGAACTCGGCTGCCGGTATCGGCAACCAGCAAGTCAACACCCTCTCGATCGCGTCGGCTTATCAGTAAGTCTCGCGTTCCCGGCAAAGCGGAGGGCTTCGGTCTTCCGCTTTGTCACGTCTGTTCGTTTTGATTTCCGTCGTCAGGCCTGCTGACCGTCAGCATCGGTCCTGGCTGGCGGTCGTCATGGCATGCGGTTCGCCCGTCGAAATCCCGGAAACACCGGGCGGACACGATTGGTGGGTGGCACCGTGCCGGAACATACTGCTGCACGCCACGCCACGCCACGCCACGCCACGCCACGCCACGCCACGCCACGCCACGCCACGCCACGCCACGCCACGCCACGCCACGCCACGCCACGCCACGCCACGCCACGCCACGCCACGCCACGCCACGCCACGCCACGCCACGCCACGCCACGCCACGCCACGCCACGCCACGCCACGCCACGCCACGCCACGCCACGCCACGCCACGCCACGCCACGCCACGCCACGCCACGCCACGCCACGCCACGCCACGCCACGCCACGCCACGCCACGCCACGCCACGCCACGCCACGCCACGCCACGCCACGCCACGCCACGCCACGCCACGCCACGCCACGCCACGCCACGCCACGCCACGCCACGCCACGCCACGCCACGCCACGCCACGCCACGCCACGCCACGCCACGCCACGCCACGCCACGCCACGCCACGCCACGCCACGCCACGCCACGCCACGCCACGCCACGCCACGCCACGCCACGCCACGCCACGCCACGCCACGCCACGCCACGCCACGCCACGCCACGCCACGCCACGCCACGCCACGCCACGCCACGCCACGCCACGCCACGCCACGCCACGCCACGCCACGCCACGCCACGCCACGCCACGCCACGCCACGCCACGCCACGCCACGCCGCATCCGCTTGCGCGTCTCCAGCACTCCTTCTTTGCCTTCGGCCTGTGGGCACACGCCCGCCATTTCATCGTTGAGACAGTTTTGGCGGTTCCGGGGCGACCCCGTTCCCGTCGAAGGCGCATGAATGTTGGGTTCTCGCTGTTTTGTCCCGAAACCGTCAGGGGTTTCGGGGGCGGACCTGGCAGATCGCTTTCTCAGCCCTCATAAGCGTCTCAGATCTGATTCAAAACAGGAAATCGCCGTAAGGGCGTAAAGAAAAAATCCATATTAATCATAACTTTAGTTTGTCTGGCACGGCGCCTGCATGGATAGCGACAAGTGAAAACCCAGTACCGACCGTAGCGCCCCCCCACTGCCGTTACCAAGGCACATGTTGTTAAGGCGTTTCCGGTTCGGGCTTCCGCGGATTTCACGATTGGGGCGTCGGATGTTGAGGTTCGACGTAGAAGCGATCAGGTGGCCAACAGCCATGCAGTACAGCAAATCGTGCCCATCCGTTTTCTTGACGTAACCCTGTCCGCTTGCGGACCCGAGCAGTGCAATCAAGCAAATTTACTTGTTCTGAGGAGAAGCGAAATGAAAACCCTGAAACTCACCGCTGTCGCGCTGGCCCTTGCAACCATGTCGGGCGTGGCCATGGCCGAAGCCGATCTGGATCTGGATGCCGCACTGAAACTGTCGCTGATCGCCGATGTCACCGGCACGGCCGACTTCATGGTCAATACCTCGGTCAACAGCGATACCTCGGTCAGCGTGCACGCCGTCGGCGTCGGTGTGGCGGGCGGCGCACTGGTTGCGGGTACGACGGCTGCCGACGCCAAGGTTGACCCGGTGCAAAAGAGCATCGACAACAACAGCCTCATCGTCGGTACCTCGGCGTCCGGCGTGAACCTGTCCGGTATCGGCGTGCTCGGCAACATGGGCCTGAACGATGCCGCCGGCAACGGCAACCAGCAGTCCAACTCGCTGGCCATCGCCACCACCAACAGCGGTGCCACCGTCGGCGGCATTACCATTCAACTGCCGCCGCTGCCGCCGATCAACCTTGGCGTGCCTGCCGTCGGTGTGGCTTCGGCTGACGTTACCTACGAGCAAAACAGCGAGCTGAACGATACCCTGGTGTTCAGCCTCGTCCCGGTCCTGCCGAGCACCGCATCGGGTGTCAACGGCAGCGTGATCGGCTTTGCCGGTAACGGTGGCGTCAACTCGGCTGCCGGTGTGGGCAACCAGCAAGGCAACTACACCGCGATCGCATCGGTCAACCACGGTGCACTGGCTGTCGCCAACACCGGTGGCCTGCAACTGAGCGACCACAACGACACGCTGCAAGGCGTGTTCCTCGACAACCTGTCCGGCATCAACGCTTCCGTCATCGCCGTGGCAGGCAACATCGGGGTGAACTCGGCAGCCGGTATCGGCAACCAGCAAGTCAACACCCTCTCGATCGCATCGGCTTACCAATAAGCGCTCAAGGAGGATGGAATGCGGAGGAGGCAACTCCTCCGCATTCTGCTCATCATGAAAACACCGCTGATTGCATTGCTGCTGATGTCCGCAACGCTGGCTGGCGCTGCCGACATGCCGATCCCTGGGTTCACCGGTGACGTGCGGCCGCAGCTGCGGGCCAAGAGCCTGCGGGAAATCCGCTTCAACAACGTGGTCGAGCAGAAAACCGATTTCAGTTGCGGCGCAGCGACGCTGGCAACGATCCTGCGCTACGCCTACGGGCTGGATGCGCCGGAAGAGGTGGTACTGAAGGGCATGATCAGCGAAACCAACGAAGAAACCGTACGCAAGCTGGGCTTCTCGATGCTGGACATGAAGCGTTATGTCGAAGCGCTGGGGTTTCGCAGCAAGGGGTACAAACTGCAGCCGGAAGCGCTGCAGGCGTTGAAGATTCCGGCGATCACGCTGCTGGATACCAACGGCTACAAGCATTTTGTGGTGATACGCAAGGCGACGGCGACCACGGTCTACGTTGCCGACCCGTCAGTGGGCAACCGCGAAATCAGCATGGACGAATTCGTGCCGCAATGGAGCGGCGTGTTGCTGGCCGTGGTCGGACACGGTTACCGGGTGGACAACCCGCTGGTGCGGATCACGCCGCGCTTGTCGGCCCGGGCCGGCGTCAATGCCGCGCAGCCGGTACCGACTGCGGACCTGATCGAATACGGATTCATGCACAGCGACTTCTTCTGATCATCGCGATCGGAAAGCGAGGGCACTATGGACAAGCGTTACTGGTTGGGACTCGTGGCTGCTTCGGCAATGGCGCCGCTGTTTGCCGCGCCCACTTCCGCCAGCCCGCTGGCCTTTTCGGCGCTGGATGACCAGAGCCTGGCCGAACTGCGTGGGCGCTACATCAACGCCGGCGAGGTCCTGCATTTCGGAGTGCAGCTGGCCTCGGTCTGGACCCGGCCGGACGGTTCGCGGGTTGGCGGGGCAATTGCACTGGATGTCGGCCCTGACCGGCAGGCGACGGTGACGCGCTACCAGCTGAACAATACGGCGGGCAATGCCGCGAGTGTGGGGGCGACCAATGCGTCACCGGTCGACGTGAAAGGGGTGTCGCAGGTGAACCAGGTTGCCGGTAGCGGCAATGTGGCAAGCAACCTGGCGCAGATCCATCTGGCGGAAGGCGACGTCAAGATTGCCCCGTCGGCGGCCGAAGGCTGGCAGATCGTACCGACGCTGGTTTCGGACACCGGTGAAGCGCTGACATTGTCGGTGAGTGGCGGGCTGGCCGGTGTTGCTTCGCAGTCGATCGGGGGCGGCAAGCTGTCCCAGGCATCGCAAATCAAGGGCAGCGGCATGTCGGTGAGCAATGCGATGCAGATCATAGTCGGATTGAAGCCGGGAGCCATCGGCCGCGGCAATGGCGACAACTGGATTCCGTCGCTGACCCAGGGGCTGCGCTGAAATCGGCGCGGGCCTACTGGTCCGCGTTTTCCGCGCCGCTTTCGCCCTCGGCGGCTGCGCCGAGGACTTCCGCGCCGTCTGCCGGCACGGGAACGCCGAGATGGCGCTGCATCAACCGGTAGAATGTCGCCCGGGACACCCCGAGCTCCTGCGCAGCCTTGACGTTGCTGCCGTTGTGCAGCGCCAGCGCCATGCGCACCGCGTCGCGTTCCGCCTCCTTGCGTACCTTTTCCAGCGTTCGGCCCTCCGACGGCGCGCTCGGATTCAGGCCCATGTCCTGCGGCTTGATGTTGCGGCCGCTGGCCATGACGAGGCCCTGGCAAATCCGGTTGGTCAGCTCGCGTACGTTGCCGGGCCATGAATAATTGACCATGGCGCGGCCGGTCTCGGTCGAGAGCCGCTTGCGGGTCACGCCCAGCCGGCCGGCGTGGAAGTCCAGCAGGTAGTGGGCGATCGGCAGGATATCGCTGTGCCGTTCGCGCAGCGGCGGCAGATGCAGGCGACAGACATTGAGCCGGTAGAACAGGTCTTCGCGGAAACGGCCGAGCGCGATCGCCTTCGGCAGATCGACATGCGTTGCCGAGATCACCCGGGCATTGACCGCTATCGGCGTGTTGCCACCCACACGATCGATGATGCCTTCCTGCAGGAAACGCAGCAGATTGACCTGGGTGTCGAAGGTCATGTCGCCGATTTCGTCGAGAAAGAGCGTCCCCTTGTTGGCGGCTTCGATCCGGCCGATGCGCTTTTCCGATGCGCCGGTGAACGCGCCGCGCTCGTGGCCGAACAGTTCCGACTGGACGAGGTTGGCCGGCAGGCTGCCGCAATTGACCGCCACAAACGGCGCATCGGTACGCGGCGACTGCTGGTGCAGCGCCCGGGCGATCAGCTCCTTGCCGGTGCCCGATTCGCCACTGATCAGCACGTTGACATCGGTCGGAGCAATCTTGCGGATGTCGCGCCGGATGCGCTGGATGCTCGGATGCTCACCGATGATTTCGCTCTGGACTTCGTCCTCGTTGGCCTGTTGGCTGCGGTGCAGCGTCACCATGCCGTGGGCGCGCCCGAGCGTGACGATCAGCACGCCGGGATTCACCGGCAGGCTGTGATAGTCGTAGCAGAACTCGTCGATGAAGCGGGCGACCGCCGGGCTGCCGAGCAGACGCTGTTCGACCAGCAGGATCCAGGCCAGATCGTGTTTGGCAAATTGCGGCGCCAGTTTGGCCAGCTTGTTCAGCAAGTGTTCGTCGGCGTAGATCAACCCGGCCGTGGCGTTGCCGACATGACGGACGCTGGCCAGGCGCTGGGCGTCGGGGATATGCATGACCTGCCAGCCGGACGCACTCAGCACCGAATGCCAGGGCTCCTTGATGCTGCCGCCCACCTGGAACAGGAACTTGTCTGCAATGCTCATCTTGCTTCTCCGCTGCGCTGCGCAGGCCGAGCGTCAGAAGTTGTACGGCATCTTGACCGAAACGGCGTAGTTGGCCGCCTCAGGCGTCAGGCCGATGGCGAGGTTGGGAATGATCGACAGGTTCTTGTTCACCGCGTAGGTCATGCCGACGTTGAAGTTGGCGACGTTGGCATCGCTGCCGGTGACTTCGCTCCAGGGACCGCCCTGGGAGCGGACGCGGCTCTTGCTGACCAGTTGCTGCGAGTACGACAGCCCGAGGCTGAGTTTTTCATTCAGCGCAAAAGCGGTGCCGGCGCCAAACTGGAAGCTGCTGCCCTGCTGGACTTCGCCCGGCTGGGTCGTGTCGACGTTGGAGCTGATGTCGTCGTAGCTGTTCTTGAAGTAGTAGGTGTAGCCGAAGTTGGCGAAGATCACCGCGGGGTCGACGGTCTTGACCACGGCGATGCCTGCCGTCGTTCCCCAGGCACCGTTGCCGGTTGGCAGCTCGGTCGGAATCATCAGGTTGCCGTTGCTGTTCTCCACTTCCTTGAGCTTGATCCCGTACGGTGATTTGCCGGTCGGTGCGCGGACGTTGAGGCTGACGGTCGTGTCCGGCCAGTCGAGGGTTTCCTGCATCAGCTTGTAGGCGACGCCGAAGCTGACGTCGCCCAGCCGCGGCGAGCGCGAGACGTTGCCTTCGGAGACCGAGGTGCCGGCGCCACCGGCACCACCGGAAAAGTAGTCGGCATTCCGTGCCACCAGCGGTGCACTGAGCTCGAACTGCCAGCGCGGGGAGGGGGAGTAGCGGCCGGTCACGTCCAGCGTGTAGGTGTCCTGCTTGGTGCGATCGAGGTTGATGTTGCCGAGGAAGATCGAATCCAGCGCCAGGAACCCGTTGAGTTTGAGTTCGCGGGTGTCGTAGTGGCTGTAGGTCAGACCGGTTTCGATGGAGTAGCGGCTGCTCGAGTTGAAGCCGCTGGCGGTCTGGTAGATGTCTTCGACGCTTTTCGGTGCATCGCCGGATGTCTTGGAGTCGGGCGCTGGCGGAAGGGGCGGCAGCACCGGTCGGGGCGGTGCAACGGCGGCGGTCGTGGTGGCCGCAGCGACTGCGGGGGCGGCGGTACCGGCGGCAGCGGGTTTGACTGCCGGCGCAGCGGCAACGGTGCCCGTCAGTTTGTCGTTCAAATCGCCGACCATTTTCTGCAGCGAGGCAATCTGCTTTTCCAGGGAGGAAAGCTTGTCGGCCTGGGCCTTGTTGGCCTTTTTCAGTTGTTCGATCTGGGATTGCTGGCTTGCCGTGGGCGCCGCCATTGCAACATGACACGACAGCGCCATGACCGTGAGCGGGACGGTGCAGATACGTTGGTCCATAAGCGTTCCTGAGCGAGGGGGGCGACCGAGGGACACGTGGATCACCAACACCGGTGCAGGTGGCTGATGGATCACGCTATGGTTGCGTGAAATTGGCTGGTCCCTTTCTTCTCTCTATAGCAGTTCTTTCTCAGGATAAAAACCAGCGTTACTTTCCGTGAATGTAAAACAGCCACCCATTGGGTGGCTGTTGACAGGTGCGAACCGGTTCAGCGCGGATGCAGCAACGAGCGTTTCCGGGCGTAGGCGAAGTAGACGACGAAACCGATGCTCAACCAGATGCCGAACGCCATCCAGGTGATGGATTGCAGGTTGAGCATCAGGAACACGCAGAAACCGACGGCCAGCAGCGGTACGCCCGGGACGCCCGGGCACCTGAAAGCGCGATGCAGATCCGGCTTGGTCTTGCGCAGCACCAGCACCGCCACCGAAATCAGCGTGAAGGCCGCCAGCGTGCCGATGTTGATCAGCTCCGCCAGCACGTTCAGCGGGACCAGTGCGGCAAACAGCGAAAACACGATACCGATCAGCCAGGTGGTGACGAACGGTGTCGAAAAGCGCGGGTGGACCTTCGACAGCACCGGTGGCAGCAGACCGTCGCGGCTCATCGCAAAGATTACGCGGCTCTGGCCGTAAGCCATCACCAGAATCACCGTGGTCATCCCGAGGATGGCGCCGAGGTCGATAAAGCCGGCAACCCAGTTCTGGCCGGCGTACTGCAGCGCCAGCGAGACCGGGTGGTCGATCCCGGCGAACTTCGGATACGGCACGATGCCGGTCATGATGGCCGAGACGACCACGTACAGGATGGTGCAGACCGCCAGCGAGCCGATGATGCCGATCGGCAGGTCGCGTTTCGGGTTCTTCACTTCCTCGGCTGCCGAGGTGACCGCGTCGAAGCCGATGAAGGCGAAGAACACCAGCGCCGCTGCGCTGAAGACGCCGGAGAAACCGAACGGCATGAACGGTGCCCAGTTGGCCGGTTTGACGTAACCGGCACCGACGACGATGAACAGCAGCACGATGCCGACCTTGATCGCCACCATCAGGTTGTTCAGCTTGGCAAAGCCCTGCACGCCGATCGACAGTAAGGCGGTGATCGCCAGCATGATGACGAAGGCCGGCAGGTTGAACAGTGTGGTTTCGCCGGGTACGGCGCCCGGTGCGGCGGTCAGCAGCGTCGGCAGGTGAATGCCGAAGCCGCCGATCAGCGACTGGAAGTAGCCGGACCAGCCGACCGAGACCGCCGACGCGGCCAGGCCGTACTCGAGCATCAGGTCCCAGCCGATCATCCAGGCGACGATTTCACCGAGCGTGGCGTAGGAATAGGTGTAGACCGAGCCCGACACCGGAATCGCCGAGGCGAATTCGGCATAGCACAGCGCGGCAAAGCCGCAGGCCATGGCCGCGACGACGAAGGACAGTGTCAGTGCCGGGCCGGCGGTCAGTGCACCGGTGCCGGTGAGGACGAAGATGCCGGTGCCGATGATGGCGCCGATGCCCATGAGGACAAGGTCGACGGGACCGAGCACGCGCTTGAGGCCGCCGGCACTGTTGGCGGTGGATGCGATCAGCGCATCGATGTTTTTGGTACGGAAAAGACTCATGACGGGCGACTTCTGCAAGGGCGACGGCTGCGGGCCGTGGCCCGGTGGACGGGAACACTTGGCAGAAACCCGGTAGGGTCAGCTGGACCGTGGCGCAATACGCGGCCGGATAGGCAGGCGCTGCGAGGTCGGTCGGAGGACGGATCGGCGGACTCTATGCCTGCGCCGTAAGCGCGGACATTGGTGATTTCCCGAGGGTGTTATGCCCGTTTGTCGGTCTAACTGTACTGGTCAGCGTCGGAGAAAGACCGGTGCAGCCAGGAGAAAGCCGTTGATCGCAGATCTGTCCTCATCCGGGCGGGGGCTTTCAGATGAAGGTTTTCAAGGGCAGGTGCCCGTCACCGATGCAATTGCTTGCAGTATCGGGGAGTCGTGGCCCAAAGCGCCGGCAGTGCCGGCGCGCACGATGTCTGTCCTGAATTTCTTTGTGCCAGCTGTTGTTTTTTGTAAGTAATCTGTGATGTTGGTAGAATTGCGGACCCTGTTTTCGCGATGGATGTCATGGAAAATTCCGGCAAGCAGCCCGACCCCGCCGCACAAGCGTCCACCCCGCGACGCCAGCGGCGATGGCGCGCACTCAAATGGGGTCTGACCGGCGCTGCGGTTGCCGTGCTGGGCGTGATCCTGCTGGGCGTCGCGGTATATCGCAGCCAGCCCGACCGGAACGCCCGCGACGCCGTCGCTGCGGTGATGCAGAACGAATACGGTGCGTATTCCGACGAAAACGAAGGGTGGCTCTATCGCGACGAGCGGGCGACCTTTGTGATGCATGTACTCAGTGAAACGCAGGTCGACCTCGACGGCACGCCACGCCTGTTGCTGGGCGTCGCCGGGCAGGTGCTTGGCGACGATGTCGAGCTTCTGGGCACCATCCAGTACCGCTACTTCGTGGTCGACATGCGTGGCAAGAACGCGGAAACGCTCCAGTACTGGAGTACGAGCGGCAGCATCAGGAATCCGTTGCCGGTGCAACGCGTGGAGGTGAGCCTTTTCCGTCCCGGCAAGGGGCTGTACGGCTGGCAACTGGACTATGACTACGGCGAAGGCTCCGAGGAATCGGCCCAGCTGTCGTCGCGGGACCTGTTCGTACTCGATGCAAAGCGCGAGCGGATTGTATATTCCGGGGCCTTGCCGCTCCGTTTCGACAACTCGGGCATCTGCAAGCAGTCCTTGCCGGAGGCCTCCCGGCCGGTGACGCCGGAAACGGAGGCGGGTGCAAGTATGGTGGTTGCGGCCAATGAACCGGACGAAGCGCCGGAGCCGGCAACGCCGTGCGAGCGCAAGACGGTGAGTTACACGCTCAAGCCGCAGCCAGGCAGCCTCGTCGATGCGCTGGTTGCACAGGCCGAGGTCGAAGAATCGGGGGCCAGACGCACCGTTGTCGGGCTGGTCAGGTTTGACCCGCACAGCTTCAAGCTCAGGATGCCCGCGTCGATTTCGGGGCTGTTTAACGGCGCGGACTAGCCGGCAGGACCGACGGGCCCTGACCGGTTGCACAGCGAAAAAAACGGCCAGCGAAGGCTGGCCGTTTCGGGTGATGCGTCGAATCCGGATCAGTTCTTCGACTGGTCGACGATCTTGTTGGCCTGGATCCACGGCATCATCGCGCGCAGCTTGGCGCCGACGACTTCGATGCCGTGTGCCGCGTTGTTGCGACGGGCTGCGGTCATCGATGCGTAGTTGGTCTGGCCTTCCAGAATGAACTGCTTGGCGTATTCGCCGGTCTGGATGTTCTTCAGCGCCTGGCGCATGGCCTTGCGCGATTCCTCGTTGATCACCTTCGGGCCGGTCACGTATTCACCGTATTCGGCATTGTTGGAGATCGAGTAGTTCATGTTGGCGATGCCGCCTTCGAACATCAGGTCGACGATCAGCTTCAGCTCGTGCAGGCACTCGAAGTAGGCCATTTCCGGCTCGTAGCCCGCTTCGACCAGGGTTTCGTAACCCATCTTCACCAGCTCGACGGCGCCACCGCACAGCACGGCCTGTTCGCCGAACAGGTCGGTTTCGGTTTCGTCCTTGAAGGTGGTTTCGATGATGCCGGTACGGCCGCCGCCGACGCCCGAAGCGTACGACAGGGCGGTCTGCTTGGCCTTGCCCGATGCATCCTGGAAGATCGCGATCAGGTCGGGCACGCCGCCGCCACGGACGAACTCGGAGCGCACGGTGTGGCCCGGGGCCTTCGGCGCGACCATGATCACGTCCAGATCCTTGCGCGGCACGACCTGGTTGTAATGGATCGCGAAGCCGTGTGCGAACGCCAGCGTGGCGCCCTGCTTGATGTTCGGCTCGATCTCGTTCTTGTACAGCTGCGACTGGAATTCGTCCGGGGTCAGGATCATGACCACGTCGGCGCCGGCAACGGCGGTCTTCACGTCGGTGACCTTCAGGCCGTGGGCTTCGGCTTTCTTCACGGTCGCCGAACCGGCGCGCAGGCCGACGGTGACGTCCACGCCCGAATCCTTCAGGTTGCAGGCATGGGCGTGGCCTTGCGAGCCGTAGCCGATGATCGCGACTTTCTTGCCGCGGATGATCGAGATGTCACAATCTTTGTCGTAAAAAACGTTCAGTGCCATGAGATTCACTCCTGTGAGATTGGGGGCGAGGCGCCAGGCGGATCGTCCGGCCCGCACGCCTCACGCAAATGGTTTCAGACGCGCAGGATGCGCTCGCCGCGGCCGATGCCCGAGGCTCCGGTACGGACGGTTTCAAGGATCACTGCCGGGTCGATCGCCTTGATGAAGGCGTCGAGCTTGTCGCCGGCACCGGTCAGTTCGATCGTGTAGCTCTTTTCGGTCACGTCGATGATGCGGCCGCGGAAGATTTCCGCCATCCGCTTCATCTCGTCGCGGTCCTTGCCGGTGGCGCGCACCTTGATCAGCATCAGCTCGCGCTCGATGTGCTCGGCCTCGTTCAGGTCGATCACCTTGACCACCTCGATCAGCTTGTTGAGCTGTTTGGTGATCTGCTCGATCACGTCGTCCGAACCGTGGGTGACGATCGTCATGCGTGAGAGCGTCGCGTCTTCGGTGGTTTGCACCGTCAGCGAGTCGATGTTGTAGCCGCGTGCCGAAAACAGCCCGGTGACGCGCGACAGCGCGCCGGCTTCGTTCTCGATCAGGATGGAAAGAATGTGTCGCATGTTCGTTCCTCCTTAAGCGAGATTGCCGTAGTCACGGTTGTTGTCGAACGGCACCTGCTGCATGCCGCGCATGTGGGCCGGCAGGTCCATCTGGTTCAGGCCCTTGCCGTTCTGGATCATCGGGAACACGTTCTCGGTCTGGTCGGTACGGAAGTCGATGAACACCAGCCGTTCCTTCAGCGACGGGCCGAAGGCTTCCTTCAGCACCGGCTCGACGTCGGCCGGGTTCTCGACCTTGAAGCCGACGTGACCGTAGGCCTCGGCGATCTTCACGAAGTCGGGCAGCGCATCCATGTACGACTCGGAGTAGCGCGTGCCGTAGAAGAACTCCTGCCACTGCCGGACCATGCCGAGGTAGCGGTTGTTCAGGCTCAGCACCTTCACCGGGGTGTGGTACTGCTTGCAGGTCGACAGCTCCTGGATGTTCATCTGGATCGAGCCTTCGCCGGTCACGCAGGCCACCTGCGCATCCGGGTTGGCGAGCTGCGCGCCCATGGCGGCCGGCAGGCCGAAGCCCATGGTGCCGAGGCCACCGGAGTTGATCCACTGCTTGGGGCGACGGAACTTGTAGTACTGCGCCGCCCACATCTGGTGCTGGCCGACGTCGGACGTGACGATGGCTTCGCCGTTGGTGACCTTCCACAGCGTCTCGATCACGTGCTGCGGCTTGATGACCTCGGTCGACGGCGTGTACAGCAGGCAGTTCGGCTTGCGCCATTCGTCGATCTGCTTCCACCACTGGCCGAGCGCATCGGGATTCGGCTTGAGGCCGGTTTCCTTCAGCACTGCGATCAGGTCGGTCAGCACGTGCCTGACGTCACCGACGATGGGCACGTCGACCTTGACGCGCTTGGCGATCGAACTCGGATCGACGTCGATGTGGACGATCTTCTTCGGGTTCGACAGGAACTGGCTCGGCACCGAGATGACGCGGTCGTCGAAGCGCGCGCCGATCGCGATCAGCACGTCGCAGTACTGCATCGCCAGGTTGGCTTCGTAGGTGCCGTGCATGCCGAGCATGCCGACGAAGTTCGGATCGGTCCCGTCGAGCGCACCGAGGCCCATCAATGTATTGGTACACGGCACGTTCAGGTGCTTGACGAGCTCGGTGACGAGGTCACCGGCGCCGCCCTGGACTGCACCACCGCCGACGTAGATGAACGGGCGCTTGGCCTCGCTCAAGAGCTGCGCGGCTTTCTTGATCTGGCCCGGATGACCCTTGGTCGGCGGGTTGTAGCTGCGGATCGACACCGATTTCGGGTATTCGAACACGCACTTGGTCATCGTCACATCCTTGGGGATGTCGATGACGACCGGACCGGGGCGACCGGTGGCGGCAATGTAGAACGCCTTCTTGAAGGTGGCGGCGAGGTCGCGCACGTCCTTCACGAGGAAGTTGTGTTTCACGATCGGACGCGAGCAGCCGACCATGTCGACTTCCTGGAACGCGTCCGAACCGATCACCGGCGTGCCGACCTGACCCGACAGGACGACCATCGGGATCGAGTCCATGTAGGCGGTGGCGATGCCGGTGATGGCGTTGGTGGCACCGGGGCCGGAGGTGACGAGCGCCACACCGACCTTGTTGCTCGAACGCGAGTAGGCGTCGGCGGCATGCACCGCGGCCTGCTCGTGCCGGACGAGCACGTGCTTGAATTGATCTTGCTTGAAGATTGCGTCGTAGATTTCCAGAACCGCGCCGCCCGGGTAGCCGAAGACGAATTCAACGCCTTCTTCCTGCAGACAGCGGGTGACGATCTCAGCGCCTGAGATTTCCATGGGATCACCCTCACAACGAAGTGAAATGTTTTAGATAGCTCCTGCCATCCAGGGTTGAACTTGTCGACACGCTTAGTCTTCGGGCCAGGTGAGTCGTCAGCGGGCATGCTGACGGCGCTGGTGCGGCGCGCGGTAGTGCGTCGCTCCGAGGTCCGGGACAATCGGCCATGCCGCAAATCCGAGTTCTTTTACCGGGCGGGCCGCCTTGGATCGGGCTTGTGGCCCGAGTTGGGGACGACTGCGGTGTGTTGCGCGGGCGGTGCCATTCGGTGCGTCGATTGCCGCTTCGGCGACCGACGCTGATCTGGATTGGGTGAACGTGTGACGTTAGCGGATCGATCTGCCCTTGGCAAGTTTTTCTGGCTTCGTCAACGGTGCTTTGCTAGCATCGCCGCTGGTTTCAACCCGGTTCCGAGGAGAAGGCTCTGGCGACGCAGGCTGAACTCGCCGCCTTCCTGGCCGAGGTCGAAAAACGCGCATTCAGGCAGGCGATGTTCGCGACGCAGAACGAGGACGTCGCGCTCGATCTGGTGCAGGACGCGATGCTGCGGCTGGCCGAGCGCTATGCCGGCAAGCCCGCGGCCGAACTGCCGCTGCTGTTCCAGCGCATCCTCCAGAACGCGATCCGTGACCATTACCGGCGGCAGAAGACCCGCAGCTGGTGGACGGTGTTGCTGTCGAGCTTCCAGCCCGATGACGCCGATGCCGATGCCAGCGATCCGCTCGACTGGCTGCCGAACCAGCCGGTATCGCCCAGTCCCGAAGCGATCCACGATCAGGCACGGGTAATGGCCTTGATCGAGGAAGGATTGACGCGCCTGCCGCCACGTCAACGCGAGGCGTTTCTGCTGCGTTACTGGGAGGAGTTCGACGTTGCCGAAACCGCCGCCGTGATGGGCTGTTCCGATGGCAGCGTCAAGACCCATTGTTCGCGCGCCACGCATGCGCTGGCCGCCTGGCTGGGCCAGCACGGCGTGCACTGGCAGGCCGATTGATTCGAGGGTGAACCCATGACCGCAACGACTCCCCCCTCCGACCCGGAACGCAAGGTGCAACTGCTGCGCCGGCTTGCCGACGCACCGTTGTCACCGAAGGCGACGCAACGCCTTGCCGAAGCCCGTCGCAATGCGCTGGCGCATGCGCATCACGGCACGCTGCGTGGCTGGATCACCTCGGCCGGAACCTGGCTGGCCGAACACGGCCATGCCCGGACGCTGATTGCGGCCGCCGCCCTGGGGGTCGTACTGATGGCCGGCTCCGGCTGGTTCTGGCATCAGCGCGAAGCCGAGTTCGCGTTCGACAAACAAATGCTGACCGACGACATCCCGCTGGATGTGCTCGTCAACGGAAATTTCGATACATGGCACGCCGAATCACGCTGAGTCTGCTGCTGTTGCTGAGTGCATTGCCCGCCTGGGCTGCGTCGAGTTGGCAGAGTCTGCCGCCGCAGTCGCAGGCGCTGCTGGCACCGTATGCCCAGGAGTGGTCAAGCATGCCGGCGCACCGGCGTGACCGTCTGGCCAAGCTGGCCGAACAGTATCCGACCATGCCGCCCGAGCAGCAGGCCCGCCTGCGCGCCCGTCTGAGTGAATGGGCCCAACTGACGCCGGAACAGCGTGCCAGGGCGCGCGACAACTATCGCAAATGGCAATCGCTGCCCCCGGCCGAACGTCAGCGGCTGGCGCAGGCCCGCCATGCGGCCAGTGCCACGGCATCGGCGCCGGCGGCTCACCGACGTGGACACTGATTTGAACGCACCTGATTTGCAGATCGATAGGCCACCGCTGGCTGGCTGGTGGCGGCGCTGCTTTGCCTGGTGGTATGAGCTGCTGCTGCTGATTCCGGTGGTGCTGCTGGTCCAGGTCCTGTATCAGCTGGGTTTCCAGCTGCTGACCGGTGCTGCGGTGACTGCCGTGTCGGCCAGTGCGGGCTTGCGGGCATTGAACTTCGCGGTGCTGGTGATTGCCGTTTTCGGCTACTTCACGCTGTGCTGGCGGCGGGGGGGGCAGACGCTGGCGATGAAGACCTGGCGTTTGCGCCTCGACGGTCTCGCCGGCGGCCGGCCGGCCTGGCCTGCGCTGGTGGTGCGGTTTGTTGCCGCCGCCATCTGCTATCTGCCGTGCGCACCGCTCTGGGCGCTGGCCTGGCACGATCGTGCCTGGTTGCCTTGGGCGTGGACGAGTTGCGCCTGGCTGATGGCGCCGTTTGTCTGGGCATGGTTCGACCGCGAGGGGCTGCTGCTGCAGGACCGTGTTGCCGGTACCCGCATCGTCCGGACACCGCCACGCGGCCACGCGGTCAAGCGCTGATCCGATTCAGGGCCCTGGTTGTACCCCGGTCCGGACGCCGTCCGTCGGCAACAACAGCCGCGGTCGACGTCAGCATGTGCCCCGTTGTTCCGCCGTTCCGGCGTGTATCAACAATGAAACATTTTTAACCGGCCTCTTCGGATCAGTCGCAACGCAAGGCTGCGACTGAGTTTTTCCGCGGGATGGCGGCTGGGCACTGGTCCGTGCTGTTTCACAATTGAAACAGCCCCATTCGCGGACTTTCGGTTCGAATCTTCGCCGTCAAATAAAAAAGTCCTTTTTATTCATGTTGTTGTGATTAATTCCTGCCTCTGGCATGGCTGTTGCAATGTCAAGACTGTGCCCGACGGATCGGGCGCACTCTTCCCGTAAGGGATCACGTGTCTGAGGAGATAATGTGATGAAAAAGCTAGCAATCATCGCTGGACTGACGATGGCCTTCGGTGCTTCCGGCGCATGGGCTTTCCTGAACGACAATTCGAACAATACGGCGCAAGTACCGTTTGCGCACAGTGCTGCTGCGGATGATGGCAGCGTTGCCGTGTCGAACGATTCGCACGACAAGACCAAGACCACCACGATCACCAAGACCAACAGCGACAACGAAACCAAGTCGTACACCAAGAACTACACGAAGAACGATACCGACATCGACGTGAAGACGAAGACCAACAGCGACAACTCGGCCAACAGCGCCGCCGCTTTTGGTAGCGTGTCGGCGACGACTGGCGGTACGGCAGCGTCTTGGAAGGATGTCGGCAATACGTCCAACAAGACGATCGATTCGTTCAACACCACCACAACCACCATCACCACTTCGATCAACAAGAACAAGATCGAAGCAGACCAGTACGGCGCAGCACTGGCCTTCCCGGTCATGGGCTCGAGCAACAAGAGCGGTGGCGGGGATGCAGGCAGCGGCGCCGGCGGCGGTAACGGTACCGGTGTTGGTGTTGGCCTTGGCGCGCTGCTCGGCTTGGGCGCAGGTGGTGGCGCTGGTGTCGGCGGTGGCGCTGGCAGCAATGCTGAAGGTGGTGCCGGTGCCGGCCTGTCGGTCGTGTCGCTGACCTCGGGTGCAGCCAACCTGCAGGGCGTTTCGGTGAACGGTGTTGGCGCACTGCAAAACAACGCCGGCCTCGGTTCGCTGCAACAGCAACAAAACAACGTGCAAATCAACGCCAGCATCCTGCCGTAAGGGCAATGGCTTGAGTTGACATGCGTACGGCCGGGGCCGGATGGCCCTGGCCGGTTGACCTCGAAGGCAATGGCCGCAGCGCGATTGCCGACCGGCAGGAGGATTCAATGCGCAGCTTTGCACTTTGCTTGGCCTTGGTGTCTGCCATGGCAATGGCCGAATCGCCGGTGGCCAAAGTGGAAAACAACCGGATCGATATCGATACGAATTCGATCAACGTCAATCAGCTGGGGACGGTCAGCGCGTCGAATGGTGTCGCCGCAGGGCCGCAACTGGCCATTCCGGTCATGACCTCGGGCAATACCGACATCAGCGGCATCAACATAAACGGTCTGGGCGTGGTGTCGGCCAACACCGGCAACAACGCGCTGATCCAGCAACAGATCAGTGTCGGCGCCAATCTCCAGATTCAGCTGCAGACGCGTTAGGCACGCCGCGGATGTGCGGGTACTGAGGTTGTAACGGGACAACGGGGCCGACCACTTCGGGTGGCAGTCCTTGCAGCACGGGGGTTGTGATGAAGGCAACGACTACGATCGCGGTACTGTGGGTGCTGATGGCTGCAAGCAGCACTTGGGCCGCTGCGCCAGAAGACGGTTTGCAGGCCGGCACACAGGACAGGCTGGTACTGCCGGCGACCTTCGCCGTCGTCGACGATCTGGCCGCACAGCAGGGCACGGCCGGGACCGCTGGCGTGCAACTGAAAGAAACGATGACTTCGGCCAACATTGCAGCGCAGACCGGCAGTGTGGTCAGTGCGCTGGAAAACGTGGCGTCGGGCGCCAACACCCTCGGAGCCGGTGCGCTGGCGGGGATGAACGGGATCGGCACGGTGATCCAGAACACCGGCAACTCGGTGATGATCCAGAATTCGACCATCCTGAACGTCGCGGTGCAGTAGGCAGCAATAGTCAGCGGTGGGGACGGCGAGAGACGGAGGCATTCATGCGGTGGATGACTTGGCCGGGTTTGATCGGGCTGGCGCTTGGCGGCGTCGGGCAAGCGGTTTGTGCGGCGCCGATGCAGGTCGTTGCCGGCCCGTTCGACAGCTATCAGGTCAACGTGACGACCTTCAAGGAGAAGGCCTTTCTCAATACGGTGCGGCAGAAATACGACTTCAGTTGTGGATCGGCGGCGTTGGCGACGCTGCTGCATTACCACTACGGTTTTCCAACCGACGAGACCCAAGTGTTCAAGGGGATGTACGCACATGGCAATCAGGAGCTGATCCAGAAGTACGGCTTCTCGATGGCGGACATGAAAGCGTATCTGGAAAGCCAGGGATTCGAGGCGAACGGCTTCAAGATGTCACTGGATGATCTTGCGGCCATCGGTGTTCCCGCCATCGTGGTGCTGGACCTGGGGGGGTACAAGCACTTCGTGGTGATCAAGGGCATTTCCGACGAGTGGGTGCTCGTCGGTGACCCGGCCGTCGGGGTGAGATCGTATACCCGTCCGGCGTTTGAAAAGATGTGGGGACAGATCGCGTTTCTGATCCTCAACAACAAGAGTGTTGGACAGAAAGGGTTCAACACTGTGGCCGACTGGGGGGCAGTGACCAAGGGTCCGGCAGCGACGGGCCTGTTCAACCCCAATCTGGCGAACTTCAGCCTGAATTTGCCAGGCCCCAACGACTTCCGTTTCTAGCGCGCGAAGTCGGGCGGCCTCGGCACAGTACATCGCAATGGGGTTCTCCTTATGAAACATGTACCAACCCGGCTCCGCACCGCCACACTTTGCATCCTCACCGTTGTAGCCCAATGTGGCTGGGCCGAAGGATTCGCGCCGGAGACCGGGCAGACCATGGCCCTGCCGCAGCTCGAAGCACCCGTGCCTGCCGCCGGCGTCGATCCCGCTCAGGCATCGTTGCAGAGCCCCGATCCTGCCGCTTTGCCGCTGACGGCCAGCACCGCACTCGCGGCCGTACCCGAGGTCGCAGTACCTGCGGGTTCGGCCGCGGATTCCGACCGCATCGTGCTGGCCGACGCCGACCGCATCGATCCGTCCCGGCTGACCGAAATCCGTGCGGGCGCCGACGTCGGCAGCGGGCTGTCGGTGGCGTTTGCCATCGAGCGGACCATTTCCATCGACGGTCAGGTGCTTGCTGCGACGACGTTCAAATGGAGCAATGTTCCCTCGGCGGACGGCATTTCCGCATCGGTGACGACCGCGCTGGCGGCCGGCGGCTTGCCGGTAACGTCGTCTTCGGGTGCCTCGGCGGCTGGCGTGGCGCAGGTGGTGGTGCCGCTGCCCAGTGGTGCCGCGATCAGCGTCGGCGCGAATCCTGCGTCGCCGGCATCCACTGCGGTGACGCTGATCAACGTGCCGAACAACCTGATGCCGGTGCAGGTGGTCCAGAACTCGGCGAACAACCGCCTGATTCAATCGAGCACCGTAGTGAGCGTCTCGACCAGTTCGTTTACCCAGGCGCTGGGCAACCGGGTGCTCGAATCGTTGAACACCGGGCTGGTTCGCGGTATTCGTTGATCGGACGGCGTGACATTGCAATGAAAAGGGGCCGGCGGATTGCCGGCCCCTTTGCTTTGGCATGCGTCAGAAGGTGATCGGCAGGCGGAAGCTCAGCTGCACGTCCGGTGAGTAATCGGTGGTGCCGACGCCCAAGGTCAGGTTGGCCGTGGTACTGGCATTGATCCGGTACGACCAGCCCAGTTGCAGGATACCGACCTGCACGTTGGTCGAGCCGGTCGGAATCTCGCCATTGATCTTGGTCTTGGTGATGAAGCTGTGATCGTAGGCCAGGCTGAACGAGGCTCGTTCGTTGATGCCGAAGCCCATGCCGAAGGCGAGCTCGTAGACATCACCCGGGTCGACTTCGCCGATGTGTTCTTCCTTGATGGTGAACTGGTTCGGCAGGATGGCACCGGTGCCGTCGGTTTCCGGCACGCGATAGGCGATGATCTTGTTGACGTTGCTCTTGATGTTCCACATGTAGCTGAAGCTGCCGAAAAACACGGCCGGATCCGACGGTACGATCGCCGACAGCGTGCCCTGCAGCCCCCAGAAGCCCGAACCGGTCGGCAGTTCGGTCGGCAGGCCGGTCTTGATGTCGTAGGGCACGTCGAACGTGCCTTTGCCGGTGTCCGACTTGGCCCGCAGCGCTGCGACGTAGTAGGGGCTGCCCGCGGGCGGCTGGTTGAGCTGATAACGCATTGCCAGTTCGACGTCACTGATGCCGTTGCCCTTGGTGTTGAACACTTCCGGGTCGATCGATCCGCTCAGGAAGGGGCGATCGAGGGATTCGTCGGACGAATAGACATAAGGTACGCGTACTTCGATTTCGGCCCGGTTGGTCAGGCCGTAACGGCCGGTCAGCGCGGCGGTCCAGCTGGACCGGTTTTCCTGGCGGATGTCGATCAGCCCGACCGTGACCGCAGGAATCACCGTGTAGCCGACCAGGGCCACGCGACTGCCGTTGGTGTACGAGTACTGGATCGACGGGTCCAGGACGAAGGTGCCCTTGGGCGTCAGTACGCCAGGCGCGAGGATTTCCGCGGCCTCCTGCAGTGTCATGGTCGGTTGCTGCGAGGGCTTGGTCACCGGCGGTTCGGCGGCGGCAGCGGCCTGCGGTGCAGGCGGTGGTGCCTCGGCCGGTGTGTCGGTCGCCGCGACTGCCGGGGCTTCGGCGGCGGTCTGGACCGGCGGCACCGGTTCAGTCACCGGTGCCGGCTCGGGCGCGATGGCGGCGGTTGTGGCCGGTTCGGCGGCCGGCATCGGGTCGCCGGCGGGGGGGGGCTCGGCGGCGGTCTCGGCCTGAACCTGCTGCGGAACGGCCGATTCGGCGACCTGTGCCGGCGGCGGTTGGGTGTCGACAACCGGTACGGCATCGACGACCGGTGCAGCAGGCGGCGCGTCGGCAACGGATGGCGCTGCTTCGACGGCCGGCGCGGCTTCGCTCACTGCGGCGGTGGCATCCGGTGTGGCGGCCTCTGTGGCCTCGGCCGCGTAGCCGGTCCCGGCCAGCGACAGGCCGACGGTCAGGCCGGCCAGCGCGATGGGTTTGAGTCGATGACGCATCGTGTTCTCCTCTCCAAAGGATCGAAGCGGCTAGACCCTGCCCCGGCGAGTCCCGGGGGCATCGCCGGCCGGCTTACTGTTTGAGTTCGAGCTTGTTGATCAAACGGTAGAGCGTCGAGCGGGACAGCCCGAGCTGGCGGGCGGTTTCGGTAATGTTTTGTTTGTTGATCTGCAATGCATGCTCGATCAGGTCGCGTTCGACCTGATCGCGCGCCTCTTCGAGCGAGGCGCTGGCGGGGGTATCGCTGCTCGGTGCATCGAGCAGCAGGTCTTCCGCCGTGATCAGCCGGCTTTCGCTCATGACCATGGCGCGACGTACCCGGTTGATCAGTTCGCGGACGTTGCCGGGCCAGCCGTAGCGTGACATTGCCTGCTTGGCGCGCAGGCTGAAGCCCTGGACGTGAGCGTTTTTTTCGCTGGCGAAGACTTCGAAGCACCAGTCGGCCAACAGGTCGACATCCTCTAGCCGCTCGCGTAGCGGCGGGACGGTGACGCGCAAGACGTTGAGACGATAGAACAGGTCTTCACGGAAGCTGCGCGCAGCAACGGCCAGCTCGAGGTTGACGTGCGTCGCCGCGATCACGCGGACGTCGACGTTGATCGGCGTATGTCCGCCCACCCGTTCGATGCAGTGTTCCTGAAGGAAGCGGAGCAGCATCACCTGCGACTCGAACGGCAGATCGCCGATCTCGTCGAGGAAGACGGTTCCGCCGTTGGCCGATTCGATCAGGCCGATCTTGCGCTGGTTGGCACCGGTAAACGCGCCTTTCTCGTAGCCGAACAGTTCCGACTGGATCAGATTGACCGGAATCGCGCCGCAGTTCACCGCAATATAGGGTTGCTGCGCCCGGGAGGAATGACGATGGATGGCCCGGGCAACGAGTTCCTTGCCGGTGCCGCTTTCCCCCTGAACCAGCACCGGGGCATCGCTGTTGCTGATTTTTTCCAGGTTGCCGTACAGCCGAAGCATCGGCGCCGACTCACCGACCATGCCGAACTGTCCGGGACGGCTGGTGTCACGGCAGCGTTCGCGCATCTGCGCACGCCCCCAGGCGTGGCCGAGGGTGACTGCAAGCCGGTCCGGATCGGCCGGCAGCGTGTGATAGTCGAAGCAGGTGCTGGCGATGAAGCGACCGACGTCGGTCTCGCTCAGCACGTCCGGGGACGCGGCAACGATCCATTCGATCTGCGGATGGCTGGCGGTGAGTGTTTCAAGCTGGTCGAAGGCGACCGGGAGGCTGGGGGGCAGATGAATCACGCCGACCCGGACATTGTGGTTGTGGATCTGCTGGTGGGCGCAGGCCGGGGTCGTTGCAATGGACCACTGCCAGCCGGGGATGAGGTCGGGCAGCGGCGCCGGACTAGTGCGTTCCGGCTCGCTGCTGTAAAGCAGCAGGGCACGCGAGTTCACCGTGATCTCCCTTGTCCCGGATTTCATACGCAGTATGTAAGCTATTCATCGCCCTCGCGGGGTGAGACATGCTGGCATGCCGCAATCACGGTGTGGCGATGCACCGTCATTGCCGGCCTGGACTGCGATGCGACTCCAGGTGCTTATTGCTAACTGGATGTACCCAAGAATGGGTGAGCAACCCTGTTAAATCAAGGAAATAGCCGGACGCGCCGTTGGATTCTGCCGGCTGAGCGACGAGCGGCAGGCGGGGGTGTGGCCGCCTTGCCGTGTGTCTGGTGGTTTGCGAAAAAACCCGGATGGAGGCCGGCGGGGTGGCTAAAAAAATTACGCCAAACGGGTAAGCAATATACTTTCTTATCTAGAAAGATTTCGATGGGTGTTGGCGGCGAATTCCTGCGCACACCAAGGACAACGTCACCAGCAGCCAGATCAGCAGAATCGGTGTGTTCTGCCAGCGACCGTAAGGCGTCAGTCCGGTCCGGTTGACTGCTTGTCCTTCCAGAATGGCGCGCTGTCGTTGCGGCAGCCTCGCCTGAACCCGGCCTTGGGCATCGACGATGGCGGTGGCGCCGGTGTTGGTCGAACGCAGCATGTAGCGGCCGGTTTCCAGCGCGCGTGCCTGGGACATCTGCAACTGCTGTTCGGCGGCCCATGAGCCGTCGAACCAGGCCAGATTGCTGAAGTTCACCAGCATCGTTGCTTCAGGCAGGGCTTGGGCGATTTCGCTTCCGAAGACGTCCTCGTAGCAGATGTTGGCCGCGAGGCGGGTCGGTCCGATGACGAATGGTGCCTGCTTGACCGCGCCGCGTGAGAAGCCCGACAGCGGCATGTCGAGGAAGCGGTACATCCAGCCGAACAGCCAGGGCACGGGAACGAACTCGCCGAAAGGCACCAGGTGCTGTTTTTTGTAAACCGGCTGGCCCGGATCGGTGAGCACCATCGCGCCGTTGTAGTACTCGTTGGCGGCCTTGCCCTGCAGCGGCACGCCAAGCACCAGCGCCCGGCGCCCGGCTGCACTGCGCAGGGTGTCGAGGTACCACGGCGGTACGTCGCTCAGAAAGGCCGGAATCGCTGTTTCGGGCAGCACGATGATGTCGCCCTTGGCCCGCTGGACCTGCTGGAGGTTGACGCGAAGGTTGTCGACGTAATGCGCGGCGTCCCACTTCATGTCCTGCGCGATATTGCTTTGCGCCAGGCTCACGTTGACCGGCCGGCCGACCGGTGTGGTCCATTCGACGTGCAGCAGTCCCCAGCCGGCCAGCCAGAGCGCCGTCACGGCTGCCCAACGAAGCGGAGCACGCCATTGCGCCAGCAG
This sequence comes from Jeongeupia chitinilytica, assembly GCF_014652315.1. Lineage (GTDB taxonomy): Bacteria > Pseudomonadota > Gammaproteobacteria > Burkholderiales > Chitinibacteraceae > Jeongeupia > Jeongeupia chitinilytica. Next base: position 44,141 of record NZ_BMYO01000008.1, read on the forward strand.
CAGGCCGGTACCGGCCTGTAGTAGCCAGCCGACACCATAGCTTCCCAGCACCGGTGCATAGCCGGCCAGCGGCCACGCCGGAATCTGCGACGTGCCGATCTCGGCCCACGGGAAGCCGGTGAACAGCGTGCCGCGCAGCCATTCGGTGGCGCAGAACAATGTCGGCAACAACAGCGGCAGACGGAGCGGTTCGGGACAGGGCAGGCGCCGCCCCAGATAGGCAGCCAGCGCCGGAAACAGCGCCAGATAGGCGCCGAACAGCACGACGCAGCCTGCCGCCATCCAGCCCGGCATCCCGCCAAAAGTGTGCAGGCTGATGTAGATCCAGTAGACGTTGGCGACAAAGTAGCCGAGTCCCCAGGCGTAGCCGGCCAGCAGGGCACCGCGCGCCGTCCGCGTACGGCTGATGCCCCAGAGCCAGCCGGCCAGCGACAGTGGCATCAGCGCGCCGAGGTAGAGCGGTGCGAACGAAAACACGCTGGCCGCCCCGAAGGCGGCCAGCAGTACCAGACCGGCAGGTTTTTGCATCAGCGGGTATCTTCTTCGATCGGCAACGGACGCTTCTCGATCAGCACCGAGTGCACGCGACGGCTGTCGGCGCGGACGATCTGGAAACGGAAGCCATCGAACTCGACGACTTCACCCCGCTTGGGGACATGGCCGAAATGCTGGGTAACGAGTCCGGCGACGGTATCGAATTCGGCATCGGAGAAACGGCTGCCGATTTCGTCGTTGAGGTCGGCGATCTCGGTCAGTCCCTTGACGCGCCAGTAGCCACGACGGTCGACGACGATGTTGTCCTCGGTTTCGTCGTAATCGTATTCGTCCTCAATATCGCCGACGATCTGCTCCATCACGTCCTCGATCGTCACGAGACCGGCGACGCCGCCGTATTCGTCGACCACGATGGCCATGTGGTTGCGGTTGTTGCGGAAATCCTTGAGCAGCACGTTCAACCGCTTGGCCTCGGGAATGAACACCGCAGGGCGCAGCATGTCGCGGACGTCGAAGTCCTCGTCACTGGCGTAGTAGCGCAGCAGATCCTTGGCGAGCAGGATGCCGAGGACGTGGTCCTTGTTGCCGTCGATGACCGGAAAGCGCGAGTGCGCGGTGTCGATGACGAAGGGGATGAAGGCGGCCGGCGGCTGGCTGATGTCGATCACGTCCATCTGGCTGCGCGGCACCATCACGTCGCGGACCTGCATGTCGCCGACGTTGAGCACGCCTTCGATCATGCCGAGTGCATCGGCGTCGAGCAGGTGGCGCTCGAAGGCCGAATGGAGAATTTCTACGAGTTCGCCGCGGTTCTCAGGTTCCCGCAGCAGGAAATGCGTCAGTCGTTCCAGCCAGCTTGGTTTGTGACTGGGGGACGAGGGGTCGTCCATGTTTGCTGCTACTCCGTGTCGGTACGATACGGGTCATCATACCCGAGCGTTGTGACGATTTGCGTTTCAAGCGCCTCCATTTCGTCGGCCTCGGTCTCGTCGATGTGGTCGTATCCCTGCAGATGCAACGCGCCATGAACGATCAGGTGACAATAGTGCGCTTCGAGCGGTTTTCCCTGTTCCTGCGCCTCGCGCTCGACGACCGGTGCGCACAGCACCAGATCGCCCAGCAGCGGCATGCCCTCGATCACCGGCATGTCGTCGTCGAAGGTGAAGGTCAGCACATTGGTCGCGTAGTCCTTGCCGCGGTAGTCGCGGTTCAGTTGCTGACCCTCGTCGGTATCGACAACGCGCACGGTGACTTCGGCCGTCTTCACGCCGGGGCGCAGTGCGGCCTCGATCCAGGTTTTCAGTTGCGCCTTGCCGGGCAGGCCGGTGGCGTCGGTAGCGACTTGCAGCGCCAGTTTCAGGCGTCGGCTCATATCAGATTCCGAGTGTCAGAGTGGGTGGAAGTTCAGGGAAGCAGTCCGTCAAGCACACCCATGATCGGTGTTGCTTCCCAGGCTTTGCCATTTACGCCGAAGTCATCACAAGAAAGCGGTCCGATCCGGGCACGTGTGGCATCGATTTCGGCCGTGGCAGGCAGGTAGGGGTGGCCGTGGCGGCTGGCCAGTGCAAAACGCTGTTGGGAGGGCGTCCACACCAAGGTGTCGCGCCAGCGGTTGATGACGCTGCGGCGCTTGCCGTCCACCGGTACGCGATGCAGCTGATAGCCGATCTCGATGCGGGGGATTCGACCCGGATGCAGGTGGGGCAGAACGTGGAGTTCGTAATCGGCATCGGCCATGACCCACTGGTGAGCAGACAGCGTTTCCAGCAGCAATGGCCTGCACTGACCCGCGTTCGCGTCGAAAACCAGCCACAGGCGCTGTTGGACGCCGGTACCCCGGACTCCCGTGGTCGTCAGGCTCAGTTGGGCGGCACGATCGGCGAACAATCGAAGCGGGCCGAGCCGGTTTTCACCATACCAGGAGGTGATTGCCAGGCGGTGTTCGCTGGTCTGCCCCGGATTGAACCACATGTACAGGGACTGATCGGCGGTGTAGGCGTACAGGCATGGTGGCGTCGGGTAGCCGTTGAGGCTGACGCGACGACAGCCGGTGGCTGCAACCGACGCGGCAGCGATGGCGTCGTCGGGGAGATGTTGCCCGAGCGGCAATGCATGCGGAACCGCAACCGTTTCACCGGCATAGGGCGTCGCGTACACCGGTGCGAGACCCAGTGCCGCCAGCATCAGGAATGCCAGTGTGCCCCGACGGTTCAGGGCCGGTCTGATCACCCTTGTACGCCGTTATTTCGTGCAGCGGCTTCCCGTTCGGCCTTCTTCTGCGCGGCTTCCTGTTCGCGCTGCTTGGCGGCACGCTCGTAGGCATCGACGATCTTTTGCACCAGCGGATGGCGGACGACGTCGGCGCTGGTGAAGTGGTGGATGCCGATGCCGCGTACGCCCTTGAGTACGTCCTGCGCGTCGACGAGACCGGACTTCTGGTTCTTCGGCAGGTCGGTCTGGGTCGGGTCGCCGGTGATCACAGCCTTGGAGCCGAAGCCGATCCGGGTCAGGAACATCTTCATCTGCTCGGGCGAGCTGTTCTGCGCTTCGTCGAGGATCACGAACGAGTGGTTCAGCGTGCGGCCGCGCATGAAGGCCAGCGGGGCGATCTCGATCACGCCCTTTTCGAACATCCGCGTCACCTTGTCGAAGCCCATCAGGTCGTACAGCGCGTCGTACAGCGGCCGCAGATAGGGGTCGACCTTCTGCACCAGATCGCCGGGCAGGAAGCCGAGCTTCTCGCCGGCTTCGACGGCCGGACGCACCAGCACCAGCCGTTTGACCGCATCGCGTTCGAGCGCGTCGACGGCGCTGGCGACCGCCAGATAGGTCTTGCCGGTGCCGGCAGGGCCGATGCCGAAGGTGATGTCGTGCTCCTGAATTGCCTTCAGATACAGGTTTTGCCCCGGCGTGCGTCCCTTGAGGTCGGCGCGGCGGGTTTTCAGTTGCGGCGCGTCCGGGCCGGCCGGGAAGTCGGCCGGCGTGCGGCTCATTTCGATCAGGCCGAGCTGGACCGTGTCGATGTCCAGCGCTTCGGTGGCCTGAAAGTAGAAGTATTCGAGCGCGTCGAGCGCGGTCCGCACCTGCGGTGCTTCGCCCGAGACACGGAAGTGCGCGTCGCGGCGGACGATGTTGACGTCGAGCGCGGTTTCGATCTGCTTGAGGTTCTCGTCGAGCACGCCGCACAGGTTGGCGAGGCGGGCGTTGTCGACGGGCTGGAAGGAAATCTTGTCGGTATGCAAAGCGGTTCCTGAAGGCTGGATGGCGCTACTTGAGCGTCAGGACGAGAAAGCCGGCGATCATCAGCGTGGCGCCCAGCGCAATGCGCCACGTCAGCGGCTCGCCGAGCAGGGTGAAGGCCAGCAGCAGCGTGATCAGCACGCTGGATTTGTCGACCAGCGCGACACCGGACACCGGGCCGAGCTTGACCGCACGGTAGTAACACAGCCACGACGCCATGGTCGCGGCCCCGGAAAACAGCAGCAGTGCCCAGTCGCGTCCGGACAGCCGTCCGGCTTCGCGCCAGTAGCCGAAGGTGGTGGCGTGGACGGCCACCAGACCGAAGATCACCGCAGTCCGGACTGCCAGTGCCAGATCACCGCTGACGCGTGCCAGTCCGGCCTTGGCCGACACGGCGACCACGCCGGCGAACAGGGCCGAACCGAGCGCATAGCCGATCCAGCCCGGCATGTCAGTGGCGGCGGTGGCCGCTGCGCGGCGCCGCGGCCTCGAGCCGAGCCAGCCAGAATGCGCGCAGCACCGGAATGATGTCCGGCAGCGCCGCGGCCAGCTCGTGTTCGAATTCGGCGAGGTTGTCGCCATCGGCCGTCATCGCCTCGCGCGCTTCGTCGTCGGCACAGTCGAAGATCGGCGCCAGCAACTGGGCGATTTCGTCGTCGTCCATTGCCGGTTGCCACGCCTCGGGCGCCATGGCCGTACCGAGCATGAAACCGTAGCACCACTGCTGGACGATGTCGGTGCCGGTCTCCTCGTCGACGTAGACCAGCGGTGTGAACGCCGGCATGTCGCCGACCAGTTCGTCGCCGAGCTGGTTGTAGTAACGCAGGATCAGGTCCTCGATGCGGGTCTGTTGTGCCGCCGATGCGAACTTCGGCGTCTGTCCCTGTTCGCCCCAGACCTGTGCCAGCCATGCAGCCGGTTCGGGTTCGCGCGGGCCGACGCGGATGGCGGTGAGGAAGCCGTGCAGCATCGACAGGTCCATGCACTCGTCACCGGTGGCATCGGACTCGAGAAAGGCCGCGAGTTCGTCGAGTTCGGCGTCGGACAGTGGCGGTTCGGGTTTGAATTTCATGCGGATGCAGTGCTCGCTAGGAATGAGGGTCCGAGGTGTTGCTGAGTTTTTCGACTAGCAGTTTCTCGCACAGTTTGAAAACAAGGTAGAGCAACAGGGCCAGCACGCCGTGGAGCAACAGTTCGGCCAGTTGCTCGATTGCGCCATTCATCACGGCCAGCCAGCCGTGCTGCCAGAGCAGGTTCAGATTGGCCGACAGCAGCATTACCAGATTGACCGACACCGCGCCGAAACCGATGAAGCTGACGGCCATCAGCGCCAGCGTGGCCAGCGGATGGCGTTTGAGGAAGCGCACCGCGCACAGCCGGATGTGCATGACGATACTCCATCAAGGAGACTGTCTGCAGCATAGCCTGCGTGGATGCTGACTTCGATCGGCACCCTGATCAGAGGGCGGCGGTCTCGTGCGTGACGATCTCGCCCTTGAGGCTGTGCGAGAACGATTTGGTCACGTAAACCTCGGCAAACTGGCCGATCAGCCGCGGCTGGCCGACGAAGTTGACGATGCGGTTGTTGTCGGTGCGGCCGGCCAGCTCGTTCGGGTCCTTCTTCGAAATGCCTTCGATCAGCACACGCTGTACGGTGCCGACCATCGCCTGGTTCACTTCCTGCGCCAGCTCCTCGATGCGGGCTTGCAGGCGCATCAGCCGTTTGGTCTTCACGTCCTGTGGCACGTCGTCGGGCAGGTCGGCGGCCGGCGTGCCCGGGCGCATGCTGTAGATGAAGCTGAAGCTGGCGTCGAAACGCACGTCCTCGATCAGCTTCATCGTGCGTTCGAAGTCGTCGTCGGTCTCGCCGGGGAAGCCGACGATGAAGTCGCTCGACAGGCAGATGTCCGGCCGCGCTTCGCGCAGCTTGCGCACCAGACTCTTGTATTCGAGTGTGGTGTAGCCGCGCTTCATGTTCACCAGCGTGCGGTCCGAGCCGGCCTGCACCGGCAGATGCAGGTGCGACACCAGCTTGGGCAGCGTGCGGTAGCAGTCGACGATGCGCTGGGTCATCTCGCGCGGGTGGCTCGTCGTGTAGCGGATGCGCTCGATACCGGGGATTTCGTGCACGTATTCGAGCAGGGTGGCGAAATCGGCGATCTCGTCGTCGTCACCATCGAGCACCTTGCCGCGATAGGCGTTGACGTTCTGGCCCAGCAGCGTCACTTCCTTGACGCCCTGCTGCGCCAGCCCGGCGACTTCGGCGAGCACGTCCTCGAACGGCCGGCTGACTTCCTGGCCGCGCGTGTACGGCACGATGCAGAACGAGCAGAACTTCGAGCAGCCCTCCATGATCGACACGAAGGCCGTGGCGCCGTCGACCTGCGCGGGCGGCAGGTGGTCGAACTTTTCGATCTCGGGGAAGCTGATGTCGACCTGGCTGGTGCCGGTGGCGCGTTTCTGCGCGATCAGCTCGGGCAGCCGGTGCAGCGTCTGCGGGCCGAAGACGACGTCGACGTACGGTGCGCGCTTGACGATTTCCTCGCCTTCCTGCGACGCGACACAGCCGCCGACGCCGATGACGAGGTTCGGGTTCTTGAGCTTGAGCTCCTTGATCCGGCCGAGGTCGGAGAACACCTTCTCCTGCGCCTTTTCGCGCACGCTACAGGTGTTGAACAGGATGACGTCGGCGTCTTCCGGGGAGTCGGTCTTGGTCAGGCCGTCGGTGGCGTTCAGGAGGTCCACCATCTTGTCCGAGTCGTACTCGTTCATCTGGCAGCCGAAGGTCTTGATGAATACTTTCTTGCTCATTCTTGCGTTCTTAACTGAGGTTCGGTGGCGGTCACGAAGCTGGGCTTCTCGAAACGCTGTTTGAGGTTGGCGTATTCCTCGTTGCCGAGGAACCAGATGCGCCAGGCGAAGCCGGTACTCTTTTCGATCTGGTACCAGACCTTCGAGTCCTTGGGCATCTGCAGGACCTGTTGCGGGACCAGCAGCGCACCGGCGGCGTTGTAGATGCGCAGACCCGGCGCGGTGCGGTAGACCTCGCCGTCGATCTTGACGCTCTGCATCGGGCTGTAGGCTTCGAGTTCGCCGAGCTGGCCGGCGGGCGGCAGCATGCGCTGGGCAAACGCCGAACCGGCAACGGCAACGAGCAGCAGGGCAGCGAGGCGCATGGAGGCAACCGGCAGGATGTAAACCGGGTATGGTATCAAGCAAGTGCTTGATCTGAAAGCAGGTCGGGGCCGGATCGGGCCGAAATCCGGCTTTGTCCGACAGTCGTCGCGCTAGCCGTGTTCGACGACGCGGACCTTGCAGGTGAAGACCGACTCGTCGTCGGTGTAGTGTTCGTCGACAAAGCCCAGCGTGTAGTCCAGATCGGTGAGTGCGTCCTCGAGCTCCGTCGCGTCCTGCGACGAGGTGAGCTCGAGTTCGATCGTGATCTGGACCTTGAGCCGGTGGCGCGGCTCGTGCCCGGGGAAGGGCAGCACGTCGCTCATCGCAGGCCCTGTAGGGTCCGTGTGGTCCGGCTTACTTGAATACGCCGACCAGCTTGAGCACCCAGATCAGCACCACCGCGCCGAGAATGCCGAATGCAAGGCCGGCCAGCGAGAAGCCGCCCGCCGACTGGGCCGAACCGATGCCGAGCAGGTCGCCGAAGACCCAGCGGCCCAGCGCCGAACCGACGATACCGACGATGATGTTGGCGATCGCGCCCTGCTGCGAGTCGGTGCCCATGACCTTGCTGGCAAGCCAGCCGATCAGCGCCCCGACGATGATTGCAATGATCCAGCCCATGATGATCGTTCCGGTTTGGTTGTGGTGCTTTCAGCGTAGACCGTTGTCGGCTGGCAACCAAACGAAAAGGCCCGCCGAGGCGGGCCGGGATGGCGCGGGGTCAGAACTTCAGGGCGACGCCGGCGTAGACGCCGTTGGCCAGTTCGGCCGAAGGCTGGCCGTCCTTCGAATCGATGTTGACGTACTTGTAGCCGACGTCGGCACCGAGGTTCTTGGTGATGTTGAAGCGCACGCCAGCCTTGGCTTCGGTGTACGACTGGATGCCGTTGGAGAGCGAGTCCGGCGAGTAATAGCCTTCGCCGTAGACGACGAAACGCTCGCCGAGCGGCACCGAGATGCCGCCGCCGATGGCGCCGGCGTAGCCGGTGGTGGCGTTCTGCGGGTCGAGGTACATCACCTTGCCGCCCAGCGTCAGCAGCGCCTTGCCCAGCGGTACGCCAACCCCGATGCCGATGCCTGCCGCATCGCCCTTGTCGTCGTTGTGGGTCCAGTCGGCGGTGAAGCCCAGCCCGGCCTTGTTGATGTCGGCCGACGCAGCGATGTAGTCCTCGCCCGCAATCACCGACATGCCGGCGGCCGATGCGCCGGCGCTGACGAGGGCGGCGCCGAGGGTGACGGCGATAAGTGGCTTTTTCATGCGTGCTGCTCCGGGCTGGTCGGCAAATGGGCGGCCAGTGTAGCGAGCGGCCCGAGCGCCCCGGGCGGGAGGATTTACGCTTGGTAAAAAATCACTCAGGTTGTTGTGTGCAACCAGTTGTGCCCGCGTCATGGCCGCGTTGCCGCATGTGCGGAGGGGGAAAACAAAAACCCCCGAGAGCCAAAGCTTTCGGGGGTTTCTGAACTTCCTCGGTTGCCCTTGGAAGCGTATCTGGTGGCTATGACGGGACTCGAACCTGTGACCCCAGCATTATGAGTGCTGTGCTCTAACCGACTGAGCTACATAGCCATGAGAGGCGAGATAATGGCGTGATCGGCGACGGCTGTCAAGCGCTAAAGCTTGTGCGAGTCGTCGCGACCGTCAAAGCCCGGCAACAGCGCGTCCAGTGGCAGGTCTTTGCTGAAGGCAATGGCCTTGAACAGGTCACCCATTTCCGCCGGGCTGGTGAGTTTCTGCACGGCAGCAACCTGCGCCAGATAACCGGGATGGTCGGGGCCGAGCGCCGCGAGCTTGTCCAGCAGTCCGGCGCCGAGCAGGTACTGCGCCTGCGGCGCGTAACCTTCCAGCGCCAGGCCGGCGGCGTCGGCCTCTCGGTAGACGGCCGAGAAGTCGACGTGACAGGTCAGGTCGGTCAGGCCGGGCCAGAAGAACGGGTCGTGCACGGTGTGGTGGCGGTAGTGGCCGATCAGCGTGCCCATATGCCGTTCCGGGTGGTAGTACTCGGCGTGGGCAAAGCCGTAGTCGAGCCACAGCACCGCACCGGTCGAGAGCATGCCGGCGACACTGCGGACAAAGGCGTGCATTTCCGGCTGGATTTCGGTGGTGTAGCCATTCGGCAGCTCGAGCGCAGTGGCGAGCGCATGCAGCGGGCCCGCCGTCAACGGCCGGTCCTGCCAGCCCAGTGCGCCGTCCTGCCGGACGACGCCACGCTCGAACAGCCGGCCGGCGGCGTCGCGGTGGACGAGCGCGCACGGCATCGCGTCGAGGACTTCGTTGCCGACGACGAAACCGGTGAATGTTTCGGGCAGTGCATCGAGCCATTCGACACGGTCGAGCAGATGCGGTGCGCTGGTGGCGATCGTGGCGCGCTGGCGTTCGCGCAGCTCGCCCGACAGGTCGACGACGCTGTAGCGGGCCGGCAGCCGGCCGAGTCGTTCGAGGCCGAGCAGCAGTTGGGCGGCGAGTTTGCCGGTGCCGGCGCCGAATTCGAGCACGTCACCGTGCCGGCCCTGTTCGGCCAGCGCGGCGAGGACTGCGGCGGCAGTGTCGGCGATGCAGGCGCCGAACAGCGGTGACAGCTCCGGCGCGGTGGTGAAGTCGCCCTCGGCACCGAACTTGGCTGCGCCGCCCGAGTAGTAGCCGAGCCCCGGGCTGTACAGCGCCAGCCGCATGTAATCGCTGAACGGCAGCCAGCCGCCGGCAGCGAGCAGGGCTTCCTGGATGCGCCCGACCAGTGCGGCGCTGGCGGCGGCGGCGTCCGCGCCAGGGGCGGGGAGTTGCGGTGTATTCATGACGACAGCAGAATTCCGGCAAGACAAACGATGATTGTAAAGGCAGCGGTGGCGTCTCGTCGCCGTGCCCGGGGAGAGGCAATGAGTCAGGAGAGGGTGGTGCTGATCACCGGTGCCGCCCGGCGCGTCGGTGCCGGGCTGGTGCGGTATCTGCACGCAAGGGGCTGGCGGGTGGTGATCCACTACCGCAGCAACGCCGCCGCGGCCACGGCGCTGGCGACCGAACTGAATGCTGCGCGGGACGGTTCGGCGTTGCCGGTGCAGCTCGATCTGCTCGACGTGGCGCGTCTGCCCGAGCTGGTTGCCGCGGCGCTGACCGCGTTCGGCCGGCTTGACGCGGTGGTCAACAATGCCTCGGCGTTCTATCCGACCCCGGTGGGGGGGTTTACCGAGACGGCGTGGGACGAACTGGTCGGTTCCAACCTGAAAGCGCCGTTGTTCCTCGCGCAGGCGGCGGCGCCCGCGCTGGCGCAAACCGGCGGCTGCATCGTCAGCATTGCCGACATCCATGCCGATCGGCCGCATCCGGGGCTGATGCTGTATACGGTCGCCAAGGCCGGGCTGGTGGCGATGACGCGTGGGCTGGCGCGGGAGTTGGCGCCGAAGGTCCGCGTCAATGCCGTCGCGCCTGGCGCCAACCTCTGGCCCGACGGTGGCGAGGTGTTCGATGCGGCCGAACGCGAGCGCATCCTGGGCACGATTCCGCTGGGCCGCACCGGTACGCCGGACGATCTGGCGCAGGCGATCGCCTTCCTGCTCGACGCACCGTACCTGACCGGCGTGGTGCTGCCGGTCGACGGCGGGCGCAGCGTGGTGTTGTAGGCGCAGGGCCGTCACGGCGGTAGCCGCACGATGCGATTGGCATGCCGGGCCGCTTGTGGCTTCATGGCCGCTTTGAAAAACGGGGCCCTTCATGAGTGGCGAAGTCGAATTGCTCGGTGGCGACGCACACCGGCAGGCGGTGGCGGACGAAATCGCGACCACCTTGCGTGCGTTCAACGAGGCGGTGCTCGGTGCGTACTCGTTTACGCCGGCCAGCGCGGTGATCCGCGATGACGAGGGGCGGTTGATTGCCGGCGCGACGGGTTACTACGGACTGGATTGTCTGACCGTCGAAAACGTCTGGGTCGACGATAGCCGGCGGCATCAGGGGCTGGGCGGCCGGGTGATGCAGGCGCTGGAGGACCACGCCCGCGCGGCCGGCATCCGTCTGGCCCGCCTGGAGACGGCGAGTTTCCAGGCGCGCGGCTTCTATGAAAAACAGGGCTACACGGTGTTCGGCGAACTCGACGACTATCCGCCCGGGCATCGCTACTTTTTCATGAAGAAGTCGCTGCAGGGCGGCTGAGCCGGCCGAGCGGCAGCATGGCACGGCGCAGCCGCTCGCAGCAGCCGGCGGAGTGCGGTAAAATCGCCGTCAATTCAATCATCTACGACGGGGCGCGATGCGCCCCGTCGGCATTCGGATCATGACCCAGCACACCAGCACCGAAGCCACTGCCGTGGCCGACGCCGAAAAGAAGGCCCAGCTCAACGTCAACAAGCTGACCAAGTGGCTGCGCCACGCCGTCGGCGACGCGATCAACGATTTCAACATGATCGAGCCGGGCGACAAGATCATGGTCTGTCTTTCGGGAGGCAAGGACAGCTACACGATGCTCGACATCCTGCTCGGGTTGCAGAGATCGGCACCGATCGATTTTTCGATCGTCGCGGTCAACCTCGACCAGAAGCAGCCGGGCTTTCCAGAACACGTGCTGCCCGACTACCTGAAAAGCATTGGCGTCGATTACCGCATCATCGAGGAAGACACGTACTCGATCGTCAAGAAGCTGGTGCCCGAGGGCAAGACGACCTGCAGCCTGTGCTCGCGCCTGCGTCGCGGCATCCTCTACCGCGTGGCCGACGAACTGGGTGCGAGCAAGGTCGCGCTGGGCCACCACCGCGAGGACATCCTCGAAACGCTGTTCCTGAACATGTTCTACGGCGGCAAGCTCAAGGCGATGCCGCCGAAGCTGGTGTCCGACGACGGCAAGCACGTGGTGATCCGGCCGCTGGCGTACTGCCGCGAGAAGGACATCGTCCGTTATTCCGAGGCCAAGGGTTTCCCGATCATTCCGTGCAATCTCTGCGGTTCGCAGCCGAACCTGCAGCGTGCGGTGGTCGGCGACATGATCGCCGACTGGGACAAGCGCTTCCCGGGGCGGATCGAGTCGATGTTCCGTGCGCTCCAGAACGTCGTGCCGAGCCATCTGGCCGACACCAGTCTGTACGACTTCGTCGGCGCGAAGGCCGACGGCGTTGCGCGTGCCGACGGCGACAAGGCCTTCGATCGCGAGACCTTCAGCGAGCCGAACACGATCAACATCCTCGCCAGCAAGCCGGCCGATGCTGGCGGTTGCGGGGACCATTGATGCTGTTCCGCTCCAAGCGTTTCTCCAGCCGGCCCGACGACGATCTGGTGATCGACATTTCCGAAGAGTTCGGCGTCCGCAAGCTGCACTTCGGTCACGACGATACCCAGAGCGCGATGCGGATCAGCGATCCGCTCGAACTGGTACTGGCGTACTCGCGCTGCGTGTTCGGTGCGCTGCTGTTCGTGCCGGTGCCGAAGACCATGCTGCTGATCGGCCTCGGTGGCGGCTCGATCGCCAAGTGGGCGTACGCCAGGCTGCCCGAGACGCGGATCACCTGCATCGAACTGCACCCGCAGGTGATCGCGGTGGCGCGGTCGATGTTCGGCCTGCCCGCCGATGATGAACGACTCGAGGTGATCGCAGGCGACGGCGCGGCCCACCTCGTCGGCATGGGCGAAGACAGCTGCGATTTCATCGTCATGGACGCGTATTCGGCGACCGGCATCGCGCCGCCGCTGGCAACGACCGAGTTCTTCGCCGCCTGCCGCGACCGGCTGACCGACGACGGTGTGCTGGCGGTCAATCTCTGGGGCTCCGACAAGCGTTTCCAGCAGTACTGCGAGCGGCTGTCCGACATCTTCGACGGCCATTTGCTGCTGCTGCCGGCCCGGCAGAAAGGCAACGTCATCGCCTTCGGCTTCAGGAAGGGGCTGGGCGAGCCGCGCTGGGAGCAACTGGCGCAGCGTGCCGCCGGACTCGAATCGGCTTACGGCCTTGAATTTGGCGAGTTCGTCACCGATCTGGCGCGGCTGAATCCGCACAACGACCGCAAGCTTTTCGTCTGATACTGGAAGGAACGCATCCGCCGTTTTTCAGGGGCGCAAGCCGGCAGGCGCAGAGTTTGCTTGCCCGCGGACCGTCTGCGATGCCGGGGGCGTTCCCAAGGGACGCCGGATGTGGAAAAATCGGTGGTAACAGAAGTTTAAAAGGTAAGACTATGCTCGACCGTGACGGCTATCGCCCGAACGTCGGCATCATCATCATCAACCGTCAAAACCAGGTGTTCTGGGGCAAGCGCGTGCGCGAGCATTCCTGGCAGTTTCCGCAGGGCGGCATCAAGCAGGGCGAATCCCCGGAAGAGGCCATGTTCCGTGAACTGATGGAGGAAACGGGGCTCGCACCCGAGCATGTGCAGATCCTCGGCCGTACCCGTGACTGGTTGAAGTACGATGTGCCGACCCACTGGGTTCGACGCGAATGGCGTGGAACCTACAAGGGCCAGAAGCAGATCTGGTTCCTGTTGCGGCTGGTGGGCCGCGATTCCGACGTGTGCCTGCGCAAGACCACGCATCCGGAGTTCGATGCCTGGCGCTGGAGCGACTACTGGTCGCCGCTGGAAGCCGTGATCGACTTCAAGCGTGGCGTCTACGAGGCCGCGTTGTCCGAGCTGGTGCGCTTCATCGGCAGCAGCGAATCGACCCGGCGGATATCCCACTAGATGACCATGGCAAAACGGCTGCCGACGCCGCGGACCGCATGAGCGGCCGCGGCGTTTTTCCGTCCGAAGCGCACTGGCGCTCGCTGGCGCTGTTCAACGGCTTCCGCTTGCTGGCCGCGCTGGCGCTGTTCGCCAGCATCAGCTGGCGCGCGTGGCTGGCGCGTTCGGGCGAGGGCTACGATGCCTTCGTCGGTCTGGCGCTGACCGATGTGGTGCTCTCGGTGCTGTTCGGCATCGGCATCTACCGCCGCCGTCCGGCCTTCCAGATCCAGCTGTCGGTGCAGGCGGTGACCGACATCGTGTTCCTGGTCGCGCTGATGCATCTTCTGGGCGGGATCAAGAGCGGTCTGGGCATCCTGCTGCTGCCGTATCTGGCTGCGGCCGGGCTGATTTCGCGTGGCCGGATGACGCTGTTCCATGCCGCGATCGCCAGTCTGGCGCTGCTCGGCGAACAGCTTCTGCAGCTTTGGCTCGGTCTGGCGGGAACCGACGACTTCTTCGTCCCGGCCCTGCTGTGCGTGGCGTGCTTCGCGGTCGCCTGGCTGGCACACCGGCTGGCCGGTTTTGCGCGCGAAAGCGAGGCGCTGGCGCTGCAACGCGGCGTCGACCTCGAGAATCTCGGCCAGCTCAACGCGCGCATCCTGCAGGACGTCTCCGACGGCGTCATGGTCGTCGATGCGCACGACCAGCTGCGCCAGTTCAACGCCCAGGCGCAACGGCTGATCGATGTGCCGCTGGTCGCCGGTCAGGCGATCGGGGCCTTGCCGGTGCTGGCGCAGGCGCTGAAGGTCTGGCGCCGCGATCCGGTTGCGCCGACGGCCCTGCTGCAGCTGGAAGGGGCGTACAAGACCTTGCGGCCCCGCTTCGTACCGCTCGGTCCCGATCCGCAAGGCAGCGTGCTCGTTTACCTCGAGGACATGGACCGGCTGCGGCGCGAAGCCCAGCAACTCAAGCTTGCCGCGCTCGGCCGGCTGACGGCGAATCTGGCACACGAGATCCGCAATCCACTCGGTGCGATCAGTCATGCCGGCCAGTTGCTCAAGGAAGAGGCCGGCGACAACCTGCTGATGCAGAAACTGACGCGCATCATCGGCGACAACACCCGCCGGCTCGAGCGGATGGTCAAGGACGTGCTCGAACTCAACCGCCGCGACCGCGTCGACATGCGGCCCGTGGTGCTCGGACCATGGCTGTCGGCCTTCGTCGAGGCGTTCCGGCAGACCGAACAGATTGCCGTCGCCATCATCATCGTCTGCCCCGACGACGCCACGATCCGTTTCGATCCGGGTCATCTGCACCAGGTGCTGTGGAACCTGTTGCGCAACGGCTGGCGCTACTGCAGCAAGCGACAGGACAGTCTGGTCGTCAGCGTGGTGCTCGACGACGGCCACTGGCAGCTCAATGTCGACAACGACGGGCCGCCGGTGGCGCGCGATGCGCTGACGCAACTGTTCGAGCCGTTTTTTACCACCGAGTCCAAGGGCACCGGGCTCGGGCTGTATATTGCCCGCGAGATCTGCGCCGCCAACGCGGCGCGGCTCGAGTATGTCCCGCAGCCGCCGGATGCCGGTGTGCGCTTTCGTATCGTGTTCGGAATGAACAATGGCCAGGAAACCCCGTAACCATCGCCGCGTCCTCGTCGTCGACGACGAGGTCGATCTTGCCGACCTGCTCGAACTGACGCTGGTCAAACTCGGCCTCGACGTCGACAAGGCCAACAATGTCGCGTCGGCGCGGGCACTGCTCGATTCGCGCAACTACGACCTGCTGCTGACCGACATGCGGATGCCCGACGGTGAGGGGCTGGACCTGATCCGGCACATCCAGTCGGCGCGGCTGGACGTGCCGGCGGCAGTGATCACCGCTTACGGCAGTACCGACAACGCCGTCGCCGCGCTCAAGGCCGGCGCGTTCGACTATCTGGCCAAGCCGGTGTCGCTCGACCAGCTGCGCACGCTGGTGAAATCCGCGTTGCGGCTCGACGACGATCCGGCCGAGCCGGTCCGGGTCGATGGCGAGCGGCCGCTGCTGGGCGAATCGGCGGCGATCCGTCAGGTACTCGAACTGGTTGCCAGGCTGGCCCGGAGCCAGGCACCGGTCTACGTGACGGGTGAGTCGGGCAGCGGCAAGGAGCGTGCGGCGCGGCTGATCCACGGCGAGTCGGCACGGGCCGACAAGCCCTTCATTGCGGTCAACTGCGGTGCGATTCCGGAGAATCTGGTCGAGAGCGAGTTCTTCGGTTACCGCAAGGGGGCATTCACCGGCGCCGACAGCGACCGCGACGGCTTTTTCCAGGCCGCGAGCGGCGGCACGCTGTTCCTCGACGAAGTCGCCGACCTGCCGCTGGCGATGCAGGTCAAGCTGCTGCGCGTGATCCAGGAGCGCAAGGTCCGCAAGGTCGGCAGTACGGTCGAGGAACCCGTCGATGTGCGACTGATTTCGGCCACGCACCAGAATCTGGCCGACTGCGTCGAAGCGGGCCGATTCCGGTTGGACCTCTATTACCGGCTCAACGTGATCGAGCTGAAAATGCCGCCGCTGCGGGAGATGGGCGACGACATCGTGCTGCTGGCGCGGCACATCCTGGCGCGGCTGGCGTCGAACAACGGCGTCGAGGTGCCGGAGTTTGCAGCCGAAGCACTGGCAGCGCTGTTGCGTTACCACTTTCCGGGCAACGTGCGCGAACTCGAAAACATGCTCGAGCGCGCGCTGGCGCTGTCCGACGGCACCACGATCACGCCGTGCGATCTGCAGCTCGACCGCGACGATGTCGCGCTGGGCGATGCGGCGGAAGGCGGCCTGCAGGGCTATCTGGACCGGCTCGAGAAGCAGGCGATTCTTGAAACCATCGAAAAGACCAACGGCAACCGCACCCAGGCGGCGCGTCTGCTCGGCGTGACCTTCCGCAGTCTGCGCTACCGGATGGACCGGCTCGGGCTGGCCGGCAAGGGCGAGGCATGAGCTGGCAGATCGACGAAGCCGGCTGGTGCGATGCGGCGACGGTCGTGCCCAGTCCGAACTGCGATGCGCGGCCGGATGGTATCGGGATTTCCCTGCTGGTGGTGCACAACATCAGCCTGCCGGCGGGCCGCTTTCGTGGCGACCACGTGCTGCGGCTGTTTACCAACCGCATCGATCCACTGGCCGCACCGGGCTACGACGCGCTGGCGACGCTGCGCGTGTCGGCCCACTTCTTCATCCGCCGCAACGGCGAGCTCCTGCAGTTCGTGCCGACGGTGGCGCGTGCCTGGCATGCCGGTGTCTCGATGTGGCGCGACCGGCCCGGCTGCAACGACGTGTCGATCGGCGTCGAGCTCGAAGGCAGTGACCTCGTGCCGTTCGAGGACATTCAGTACGATGCGCTGATCCGGCTGGCTTCGGCACTGCGGCTGCGCCATCCTTTGAGGGAGGTGGTCGGCCATTGCGACATCGCACCGTTGCGCAAGACCGATCCGGGACCGTATTTCGACTGGCAGCGAATTCATGCAGCCTTGCCACAGCTCAAGGCGGACCTGCTTGCCGAGTAAGGCGGCGGCGCTATAATCGGCGGCCAATTTCCAGGGGTGTTCCATGGGTAGTGCAACACACGAGCAGTCGAAGCAGAGCGGTCTCATGCTTGCGGCGCTCGGCGTCGTTTACGGCGATATCGGCACCAGTCCGCTCTACACATTGCGCGAATGCCTGAATGGCCACATTCCGTTGCCGATCAATGCCGAAAACGTCTTCGGCATGCTGTCGCTGATCTTCTGGGGCCTGATGCTGGTGGTGTCGCTCAAGTACGTGATCATCGTGCTGCGTGCCGACAACCGTGGCGAAGGCGGGATTCTCGCCTTGCTGGCGCTGGCACTGCGGCAGATGAAAACCGGCAGCC
Organism: Jeongeupia chitinilytica; assembly: GCF_014652315.1. Classification (GTDB taxonomy): domain Bacteria; phylum Pseudomonadota; class Gammaproteobacteria; order Burkholderiales; family Chitinibacteraceae; genus Jeongeupia; species Jeongeupia chitinilytica. The sequence continues at coordinate 61,569 of NZ_BMYO01000008.1, forward strand.
GCCGCGCGATGATCCTCACCGCGCTGGGGATATTCGGTGCGGCACTGTTCTACGGCGACAGCATGATCACCCCGGCGATTTCGGTGCTGTCGGCGCTCGAGGGCATCGGCATCGTCTCGCACACCTTCGACCCCTACATCATTCCGATCACCATTGCCGTGCTGGTCGGCCTGTTCGCGATGCAGCGCCACGGCACCGCCTCGGTCGGCAAGCTGTTCGGCCCGGTGATGCTGCTGTGGTTTTCGGTGCTCGGCGTACTCGGCGGCTGGCAGATCGTCCAGAACCCGACGGTGCTGCATGCGTTGAATCCGTACTACGCACTGCAGTTTGTGGTCGACAATCCGAAGCAGGCCTTCGTGCTGCTCGGCGCCGTCGTGCTGGCGCTGACCGGTGCCGAAGCGCTGTACGCCGACATGGGCCACTTCGGCCGTCCGGCGATCAGCCGGGCGTGGTTCTCGCTGGTGCTGCCGGCGCTGACGCTGAACTACTTCGGTCAGGGGGCGCTGCTGCTCGCCGATCCGACCACCATCAAGAATCCGTTCTTCCTGCTCGCGCCGGGCTGGGGGCTGGTGCCGCTGGTGGTGCTGGCCACGATTGCGACGGTGATCGCGTCGCAGGCGGTGATCTCGGGCGCGTACTCGATGACCAATCAGGCGGTCCACCTCGGTTTCAGCCCGCGCATGGACATCCAGCACACCTCGGAAACCGAGAAGGGCCAGATCTACATGCCGGGGATCAACTGGTTTCTGCTGGTGGCGGTGATCCTGCTGGTGCTGGGCTTCCGCTCCTCCGGCGCGCTGGCGTCGGCCTACGGCTTTGCCGTGGTGTGCACGATGCTGATCACGACCATCCTCGCCTTTGCGGTGTTCGGCCACATCTTCAGCGGCTGGCGCAAATGGCTGGTCTGCGGCGCGCTGGTCGTGCTGCTGGTGATCGACTCGCTGCTGTTCTCGGCCAACGTGCTGAAAATCGCCGAGGGCGGCTGGTTCCCGTTGCTGATCGGTCTCGTCGCCTTCACGCTGATGATGACGTGGAAGCGCGGGCGTGCGCTGCTGTACGAACGCCTGCTCGCAGGCGAGCTGCCGCTCGAAGGCTTCGTCGAAAGCCTCGAGTCGTCGCCGCCGACCCGGGTCGAGGGCGTGGCGGTGTTCATGACCGCGAGTACCGATTCGGTGCCGCATGCGCTGCTGCACAACCTCAAGCACAACAAGGTGCTGCACGAGCAGGTGGTGTTCCTGAGCATCAAGACCGCCGACATTCCGTTCGTGTCGAAGCGCGAGCGCGTGATCGTGCGCCGCCTGGGCGATACCTTCTTCCAGATCATCGCCACTTACGGCTTCAAGGAGGATCAGAGCGTGCCCGAGGTGCTGGCGCAGGTCGAAGCACTGCAGGCCGAACTGCATTTCGATCCGATGCAGACGTCGTTCTTCCTGTCGCGCGAAACCATCGTCGAAGCGAAGTACCCGGCAATGAGCTTCTGGCGCCGCAAGATCTTCTCGTTGATGAACCGGAACGCTACCCGGGCCACGCAATTCTTCAAGATTCCGCCGAACCGCGTGGTGGAGATGGGAACGCAGGTCGAGCTCTGACCGGGCCCCTATCGACGGAGACAACGGCGACCTGCGGGTCGCCGTTGCCGTTTCAGCGCTGCCGTGACCAGCGATCGGCCAGCGCGGCGAGATGCGGAATCTGCCAGTCGGCCCAGCTGCTGCGCGGCGTGCCCTTGCGGATCAGTACGGTGGCCATGCCGAGTTGGCGCGCCGGCCGGAGATTGGCGGCCGTGTCCTCGACCAGGATGCAGCGGCGCGGATCGAGCCGCCATTGCCGCAGCAGGGCCCGGTAGCCGCGCAACTGCGGTTTGGGGCTGTAGCCGGCCGATTCGATCGCGAAGAGGCCGTCGAAACAGCGGTCGATGCCGAGCGCGGCCAGCATCGCTTCGGCGTAGTCATGCGGCCCGTTGGTGAACAGGTATTTGCGCCCTGGCAGCCTGGCCAGCGTGCGCTTGAGCCCCGGTACGGGATGGACGCGGCCGGTGAGGACGTCGAGCGGGTGGCTGTGGGCCAGAAAGCGTTGCGGATCGACATGCGGGTGATGGCGGATCAGCCCGAGCAGGGTTGCGCCGTAGCGGTGCCAGTAGGCAAGCCGCAATGCCGAGGCGTCGTTTTCGGAGAGCTGCAGCGCGTCGGCGATGAAGCCGGTCATCGCGGCATCGATGGTCGGAAAGGCGTGGCGGTTGGCGTCGTGCAGCGTGTTGTCGAGGTCGAACAGCCAGATCGGTTTGCGGGGTAGCGGCATCGGAAGAAACCCGGCTGCCGCCGGGTCGGATCAACGGTGGATGTAGTAGACCAGCTGGTCGATGGTGAACTGCTGGTCGGCGATGGTCTCGCGCACGAGGTCGCCGATCGACAGTACGCCGAGCACCTTGTCGTCCTCGAGGACCGGCAGGTGGCGGATGCGCTTTTCGGTGATCAGCGCCATGCATTCGTCGACGGTGGCCTTGGGCGTCACACAGATGAGCTTGCGCGTCATGATGTCGGATACCGGTGTGCCGGCCGACGTCTTGCCCATCAGCACGACCTTGCGCGCGTAGTCGCGCTCGGAAAACATGCCGACGAGTTTATCGCCGTCCATGACCAGCAGGGCACCGATATTCATTTCGGCGAGCAGTTGCAGCGCCTGGTAGACGGTCGCGTCCGGCGCGATCGAGAGTGTGCCGGAAATCTTCTTTTCGGCGAGGATGTGGCGGGCGTTTTTCATCGTGGCTCCTGAAGTCGAGTCAACCGCTGTTGCCGCGGTCAATTCCAATCTAGTCAGCCGCCGTCGACTTGCAAGCCACCGGGTCATGCGAAACGACCCCGGCGTGCCGGGGTCGTGGTCTGGTGACGACTGCGCCGCTCAGTTGGCGCGGATCATCGTGCCGACGCCCTGGCTGGTCAGCACTTCCAGCAGCAAGGCGTGTTTCACGCGGCCGTCGATGATGTGCACCGAGTTGACGCCGTTCTTGGCGGCATCGAGCGCCGACGAGATCTTCGGCAGCATGCCGCCCGAGATCGTGCCGTCGGCAAACAGCGCGTCGATCTTGGTCGCGGTCAGCCCGGTCAGCAGCTGGCCCTGCTTGTCGAGTACCCCGGGGGTATTGGTCATCAGGATCAGCTTTTCGGCCTTCAGCGTTTCGGCCAGCTTGCCGGCGACGAGGTCGGCATTGATGTTGTAGCTCTCGCCCTTGCTGTCGACACCGATCGGTGCGATCACCGGAATGAAGTCGGCAGCGTCGAGGTGCGACACGATGGTCGCGTCGATGCTTTCGATCTCGCCGACCTGACCGATGTCGACGGTGCCGGCACCGGCGTCGTCCTTCAGGTAGAGCTTGTGTGCCTTGATGAAGTGGCCGTCCTGACCGGTCAGGCCGACGGCCTTGCCGCCGTGCTTGTTGATCAGCGAGACGATTTCCTTGTTCACGTGGCCGCCGAGCACCATTTCGACCACGTCCATGGTTTCGGCGTCGGTGACGCGCATGCCCTGGATGAACTCGCCCTTCTTGCCGATGCGGTCGAGCAGCTCGTTGATCTGCGGACCGCCGCCGTGGACGACGACCGGGTTCATGCCGACCAGCTTGAGCAGCACCACGTCGGATGCGAAGCCTTCCTTGAGCTCTTCGTCGATCATGGCGTTGCCGCCGTACTTGATGACGATGGTCTTGTCGAAAAAGGCCTGGATGTAGGGGAGGGCTTCCGAGAGGATCTCGGCCTTTTCCAGCGGGGAAATCGTGGGCATGACGGCTCCTGGCAAGGGCGTGCGATAACGTCGGCGATTCTAGCAAAAATGGCGCCGGCGCCGGCGCCTCGTCTACGCAACAACATGTACCGCGCCGGGATTGACCTTTACCCGGATGGCATTCAATAATTAAATGAATATTCATTTATTACTGATGCCATGAACCTCTGTCCCAAGCGCTGGTCGCGCCGCAAGGAGGCCCGGCCGCACGAGATCCTCGAGGCGGCACTCGAACTCTTTGCCGAGAAGGGCTATGCCGCGACGCGGATCGACGAGATCGCCAAGCGTGCCGGCGTCACCCGCGGTACGCCTTATCTGTATTTCGCCGGCAAGGAAGAGATATTCAAGGCGCTGATCAGCGAGCTGCTGCTGCCGGCTCTCGACGAGGCCGAAGCGCTGTTCAACGGGTTTTCCGGCAGCGCGTCCGAGCGGTTGCGCTGTGTCGTCCACGTCTGGTGGCAGAGCATGGGCGAGACGCGGCTGTCGGCCTTGCCCAAGCTGATGGTGGCCGAAGCCGGCAACTTCCCCGAGGTTGCACAGCTGTACAACGAGCAGTTCGTCGCGCGTGGCGAAGCGATTTTCCGCCAGGTGATCGAGGCGGGCATCGCCAGCGGCGAATTCCGCGCCATCGATGTCGAGTATGCCCTGCACGTGCTGTGCGCACCGGTGGTGATGGCCATGCTGTCGCGCTACATGCCGTGCGGGCACGCCCAGCTGGATCCGGTCCGCTATCTCGACACCCTGCTCGACCTGATGCTGCACGGCCTGTATCCGCATCCCGATTCAACCCGTTCCGAGGTCTCCGACCATGCTTGACCGTATCGCCCCCGTGCCGCGCCCGCTCAGACTGGCGAGCGCGCTGATCGTTGTCGCCCTGCTGGCGGCGTGCAAGGACGACGCCAGACCGCAGGAGGAAGTCCGGCCGGTCCGCGTCGTCACTGCCGGTGCCGACGCGGCACTGCCCGGTGCCGAACTGACCGGCACGGTGCGTGCTCATGTCGAAACCCCGCTGGGGTTCCGCATCGGCGGCAAGGTGATCGAGCGGCGCGTCGACATCGGTGCGGTGGTGAAGAAGGGCGACGTGATCGCGCGGATCGATCCGCAGGATGCGGCACTGAATGCGGCCGCCGCCGATGCACAGGCGGCGTCGGCCCGTGCGCAGCTGGTCAAGGTGAAGATGGACTACGAGCGCAGCAAGGCACTGTTTGCGCAGAAGTTCGTCAGTCAGGCCGAAGTCGATACGCGCAAGGCGACCTTTGACGCCGCCAGCGAATCGCTGAAGCAGGCCGAGGCCCAAAGGCAGCTGGCGAGCAATCAGGCCGCGTATGCCACGCTGCAGGCCGATGCCGACGGTGCGGTGACGCGCGTCAGCGCCGAGCCCGGCCAGGTGGTGGCGGCCGGGACGCCGATCGTGACGCTGGCGCGCGACGGCGTGCGTGAAGTCGGCCTCGACGTGCCGGAGAACCTGCACGGCAAGGTCCGGCTCGGCGACAAGGTGAAGATCCGCCTCTGGGCGCTGCCGGGCAAGGAGTTCAACGGCCACGTCAGCGAGATTTCGGCCGCGGCCGACCCGCAGGCGCGCACCTATGCCGCCCGCGTGGTGTTTGACGAGCAGGTGCCGCAACTGGGCCTCGGCATGACCGCCAGCGTGCGGCTGGCGGCGCCCGATACGGCGGTTGCCGGCGGCCAGATCCGGTTGCCGCTGACGGCGCTGTTCGGCGAAACCGGCAAGCAGCAGGTCTGGCGGCTCGATACCAGGGCGGGCCGCGTCCACGCCTTGCCCGTCAAGGTGCTGACGGTGACCGATACCGCGGTGCTGGTCTCCGGCGTCAAGGCCGGTGAAACCATCGTCACCGCCGGCGTGCATCTGTTGCGCGAAGGCCAGCCGGTCAAACCGCTGGCCACGCCGGCCGGCAAGGCGGCTGACACGGGAGCCGGCGCATGAACGAACAGGATTTCGATCCGGCGACGCACGCCGGCCGTTTCAACCTGTCGGCGTGGGCGCTGCGGCACCAGTCGCTGGTGCTGTACCTGATCATCGTGCTGTCGCTGGCCGGCGTGCTCGCGTACACCAAGCTCGGCCAGAAGGAGGACCCCGAGTTCACCTTCAAGGCGATGGTCGTGCGGGGGTTCTGGCCCGGCGCATCGGCCGGCGAAGTCGAAAAGCAGCTGACCGATCCGCTCGAAAAGGCGCTGCAGGGCATCGGCGCCGTCGACTACACCAAGAGCTATTCGCGTGCCGGCGAGACGCTGATCATCGTCAGCCTGCAGGAGGCGATCCGCGGCAAGGCGGTCGACGACGCGTGGTACCAGGTCAGGAAACGCATCGGCGACATCCAGGCGACGCTGCCGCAGGGCGTGGTCGGACCGTTCTTCAACGACGAGTTCGGCGAGACCTACGGCAATCTGTACGCGTTCACCAGCGACGGTTTTTCGATGCCGGAGCTGAAGGACTACGTCGAGGACGTGCGCACCGAGCTGCTGCGGATCAAGGACGTCAACAAGGTCACGCTGATCGGCACGCAGGACCAGAAGATCTACGTCGAGTACTCGGCGGCCAAGCTCGCGGCGCTGGGCGTCTCGCCGTTCCAGATCAACCAGGTGCTGGCCGCGACCAATGCACTGACCCCGGCCGGGGTTGTCGAAGGGCAGGAGGAGCGCGTGTTCGTGCGCGTCACCGGCAACTACGACGCCGTGGCCAGGGTGCGCGACACCGTTGTCGACGTGCAGGGCAAGCGCTTCCGCCTCGGCGACATCGCCAGCGTCTACCGCGCGACCATCGACCCGCCGACGCTGAAGATGCGCTATCAGGGTCAGCCGGCGATCGGCCTCGGCGTGTCGATGCGACACGGCGGCGACGTGCTGCGCATGGGCGAGCAGATCGACGCGACGCTGGCCAAGGTCAAGGCCAGCCTGCCGGTCGGCGTCGAGTTCCACGCCGTGTCGGACCAGCCGGCGGTGGTGAAGGGCGCGGTGAAGATCTTCATGCATTCGCTCGGCGAAGCGGTGCTGATCGTGCTGGCGGTGAGCTTCCTGAGTCTGGGCTGGCGTACCGGCATCGTCGTCGCGCTGTCGATTCCGCTGGTGCTGGCACTGACCTTCCTCGGCATGTTCGCCGCCGGCATCGACCTGCAGCGGATCTCGCTCGGCGCGCTGGTGATCGCGCTCGGCCTGCTGGTCGACGATGCGATCATTGCGGTCGAGATGATGGCGCTGAAGCTCGAACAGGGCTGGGACCGTTTCCGCGCGGCGACCTTCGCGTACACCAGCACGGCCATGCCGATGCTGACCGGCACGCTGATCACCGCCGCCGGCTTCCTGCCGGTCGGGCTCGCCAAGTCCAACGCCGGCGAGTACACGTTCTCGATCTTCGCCGTCGTCGGCATCGCGCTGATCCTGTCGTGGATCGTCGCGGTGGTGTTCACGCCCTACATCGGCTTCAGGTTACTGCCCGAAACGCCGAAGCACGAGGACCACGACGTCTATCAGGGCCGCTTCTACCGGTCGTTCCGCGCGCTGGTGACGTGGTGCATCACCTGGAGCAAGACGACGATCGCCGCGACTGCGGCGGCCTTCATTGCCGCCATCGTCGTGTTCGCCACGCTGATCCCGAAGCAGTTCTTCCCGGCATCGAGCCGGCCCGAGCTGATGGTCGACCTGTGGCTGCCGTACGCGGCGTCGTACCAGGCGACCGAGGCCGAGGCGAAGAAGCTCGAGGCCATCCTGATGAAGGACCCGGACGTCGAAAGCGTCACGACTTACGTCGGCGTCGGCTCGCCGCGCTACTACCTGCCGCTCGACGAGCAGATGCCCAACCTCAACTTCGCCCAGCTGACGGTGATGACCAAGGGCGAGAAGGTGCGCGAGAACGTGTTCAAGCTCGTCAGCACGCTGTTCGCCAACGACTTCGCCCAGGTCCGCGGCCGGGTGACCCGGCTCGAGAACGGCCCGCCGGTCGGTTACCCGCTGCAGTTCCGCGTGTCCGGCGAGGACGTCGGCGAACTGCGCCGGATCGGCGAGCGGGTCGCCGCGGCCATGCGCGCCAATCCGCACGCCCGCGAGGTGCACTTCGACTGGGGCGAGAAGGTCAAGGTGCTGCGGATCCATGCCGATCAGGACAAGCTGCGCGAAGCGGGGCTGACGACGCAACAGCTGGCGCAGTACCTGCAACTGGCGGTGTCCGGCGTCACGGCGACGCAGTATCGCGAGAACAACGAACTGATCGACGTCGTCGCCCGGCTGGTGCCGAACGAGCGCACCTCGCTGACGGCGATCCGCGACCTGCCGGTCAAGCTCGCCTCGGGCCGCAGCGTGCCGTTGTCGCAGCTCGGCGACGTGGTACTCGAAGCCGAGGAAAGCCTGATCTGGCGCCGCAACAGGGTGCCGACGCTGTCGGTGCGGGCCGACGTCAACGGTGCGCAGGCCCCCGACATCGCCAAGGCGCTGCAACCGGAGATCGCCAAAATCGAGGCAGGGCTGCCGGCCGGCTACCACATCGAGGTCGGCGGCACGCTCGAAGCGTCGAAGATCGGCGAGGATTCGATCGGCGCGGTGATGCCGCTGATGCTGATCGTGGTCATGACCTTGCTGATGATCCAGCTGCAGAGCATCCAGCGGATGATCATGGTGCTGCTGACCGCCCCGCTCGGCCTGATCGGCGTGGCGATCGCGCTGCTGTTGTTCCAGGCACCGTACGGCTTCGTCGCGACTTTGGGCGTGATCGCGCTGTCTGGCATGATTATGCGCAATTCGGTGATCCTGATGGACCAGATCGAGCAGGACATCCACCATGGTCATCCGGCGTGGACCGCCATCATCGAGTCGGCCGTACGGCGTTTCCGGCCGATCATGCTGACCGCGGCGGCGGCCATCCTGGCGATGATTCCGCTGACACGCGATACCTTCTGGGGACCGATGGCGATCGCCATCATGGGCGGTCTGTTCGTCGCCACGGTGCTGACGCTGCTGTTCCTGCCTGCGCTGTATGCCGCGTGGTTCCGGATCGGACCGCCGGAATCGGCGACCGGCTTGGGTACCTCACAACAATGAGAATAACGATGAAACGAGTATGGATGGCCGCGGCGCTGCTTGGTGTCGCGCCGCTGGCGGGCGCAACCGACCTGATGGATGCCTGGCGTGCCGCGCGCGGCTACGACGCAGCGTTCGCCGCATCGCGTTCGGCACTGACCGCCGGGCGTGAAAAAACCAATCAGGGTAACGCCTTGCTGCTGCCGCAGGTAACGTTGAGCGGCAATGCAGGTGTTGCATCGACCGATTACCAGGCCGGGCAGGCGACGCTGCTGAACCCGAACTACGATATGCACGGCAATCAGTACGGGCTCAAGGTCACCGCAGCACAACCGATTTATCGCGCCGATGCCTTTGTCGGCAGCGATCAGTTGAAGAAGCAGGCCGATCAGGCTGAAGTGCAGTTTCGCTCGGCCGAGCAGGATTTGATCCTGCGCGTCGCCAAGGCATACTTCGAAGTCATTGCGGCAGAAGAAGCGGTGCGGTTTTCGGCCGCACAGAAGGCCGCCGTCGCCCAGCAACTGGCACAAGCGAAGAAATCGTTCGAGGTCGGCACTGCAACGATTACCGATACGCACGAAGCGCAGGCGCGCTACGACTCGATCATCGCAACCGAGATCAACGCGCAGAACGATCTCGAGGTCAAACGCAACGCCTTCACCCAGCTGACCAATCAGGATCCGACCGTGCTGGCGAAGATTTCGACCCAGCTCGAACCGTCGCCACCGCAACCGAACTCGATGGCCGACTGGCTCGTCCGGGCCGACACCGGCAGTCTGGCCATCGCCGGCCAGAAGCTGGGCCTCGATATCGCCACGCGCCAGATCGATCGCTACCGGGTATCGACCGCGCCGACGCTCGACCTTGTTGCCAGCTACGGCAGTGACTGGGCCGGCGACGGACTGGCGAGGGGCGGCACTGGCACGGACCGCACCAGCAACGGATTGATTGGTCTTCAGCTGTCGATCCCGCTGTTCACCGGCGGCAACCGCAGCTCGCAGTTCCGCGAAGCGATCGCGCTCGAAGAGCAGCAGCGCCAGACCCTCGAGGCAACGCGCCGCGATGCGGCGCAGTCGACCAAGCAGGCTTTCCTTGGCGTGCAGAACGGGGCCGCGCAGGTGAGGGCGCTCGAACAGGCCGAAGTCTCCGCGAAATCGTCGCTCGAATCGACCAAACTCGGTCGCGATGTCGGTGTGCGGACCACGGTCGACGTACTCAATGCCGAACAGAATTATTACCAGACCCGTTTCAATCTGGTGGTGACGCGTTATCAGTATCTCTTCGCGCGTTTGCAGCTGGCGGCGGCGGTGGGTGCGCTGGACGAGGCGCAATTGCAGGATATCAACCGCTGGCTGGATTCCAATCCGGTCTTGCGAAATGGATTGTCAGGAACTCAATAAGCATATTCTTATTGATGGCGTGGCCGGAATTGGATTCGCAGTTTGCTTGTAATGCCCGGAATGGCTGTGCATAATTGATCGGGAAATATGACATATCGTCATTACACCCCCGAACAAGGAGCGACTGATGGAACTGTCCGGCTTCAGCCTGCCGCAGCTGTATGAACTGCAAAAGAAGATCGCCGTCGAAATCGAAAACCGCAAGGTGACCGACAAGCACGATCTGCTGGTCGAAATCCAGAATCTGGCCGCCGCCAAGGGTTTCTCGCTGAACGAAGTGCTTGGCGTCGAAGTTGCCAAAAAGCTCGGCAAGAAAGTGGCCGTTGCCGGCAAGCCGCAGTTTGCCAATCCGAATGACCCGAGCCAGACCTGGTCGGGCCGCGGCCGCAAGCCGCAATGGGCGATCGACTGGCTCGCCGCCGGCAAATCGCTCGACGATCTGCGCGTCTGATCCTCCGGATGGACGCTCTGGAATAAGGCAGCCTCGCGCTGCCTTTTTTCATGTCCAGCGGCATTCGAGCGTTGCCGGCAGAACCGGTACAATCGCCGTTTTGCCCGGGCTGTTTTCTCATGGCGCATCCACTGACCGAGTCCCTCAACCCCGAACAGGCCGCCGCGGTCGAACTGCCGATGGCGCATGCGCTGATCCTGGCCGGTGCCGGCAGCGGCAAGACCCGGGTACTGACGACGCGCATCGCCTGGTTGCTGTCGACCGGCCAGCTGAGTCCGGCCGGGGTACTGGCGGTGACCTTCACCAACAAGGCCGCCAAGGAAATGCTGGCGCGGCTGACCGCCATGCTGCCGCTCAACCCGCGCGGCCTGTGGATCGGGACCTTCCACGGCCTGTGCAACCGCATGCTGCGCCTGCACCATCGCGATGCGGGCCTCCCGGCGACGTTTGCGATCCTCGATTCGGCCGACCAGCTTGCGGCAATCAAGCGCGTGCTCAAGGCGCTGGCGATCGACGACGAGCGCTACCCGCCCAAGACGGTGCAGAACTACATCAACGGCCAGAAGGAAAACGGCCTGCGCGCCGGTGTCGCCGAGGCATGGGACGATTACTCGCGCACATTGCGGGCCATCTACGCCGAGTACGAAACGCAATGCCGTCGCGAGGGTGTCGTCGATTTTGCCGAATTGCTGCTGGCGTGCTACGAGCTGCTCGATCGCAATGCATCTTTACGCGAACATTACCGCTCGCGATTCCGGCAGATTCTGGTCGATGAATTCCAGGATACCAACCGGCTGCAATACGCCTGGCTGAAGCTGCTGGCCGGCCCCGATAACGCGATTTTCGCCGTCGGCGACGACGACCAGTCGATCTATGCGTTCCGTGGTGCCAATGTCGGCAATATGTTCGACTTCCAGAAGGATTATGCGGTCCGCCACGTGATCCGGCTCGAACAGAATTACCGCTCTCACGGCAATATCCTCGATGCGGCCAACGCCGTCATCGCCAATAACCGCGAGCGGCTGGGCAAGACCTTGTGGACCTCGGAAGCCGGCGGCGAACGGATTCGCGTTTTCGAGGCCGCCAGTGATTTCGAGGAAGCCGATTTTGTCGTCGATGAAATCGGTCAGCTGACCCGCGACGGGATCGAGGCCGATGAAATTGCCGTGCTGTATCGCTCGAATGCGCAATCGCGCGCGATCGAGCATGCGCTGGTGCAGGCCGGCGTTCCGTATCGCGTCTATGGCGGTTTGCGCTTTTACGAGCGGCAGGAGGTCAAGCATGCGCTGGCGTATCTGCGATTGATCGCCAATGCCGACGACGACAACGCCTTGCTGCGCATCATCAATTTCCCGACCCGGGGCATCGGCAACCGCACCATCGAAACCCTGCAGGAAACCGCGCGCGTCACTGGTACCAGCCTGTGGCAGGCGGCCTGCTCCGGCGGCGCCGGCCGCAGTGCGGCGGCGGTCGGCCGCTTCGTGCATCTGGTCGATGCGATGCGGCGTGACGGCGAAGGTCTGGCGCTGCCCGAACTCGTGTCGCTGGTGATCGAGCAGTCGGGTCTGGGCGAGCACTACCGCAACGACAAGGACGGCGAGGAGCGCCTCGCCAACCTCGGCGAACTCGTCAGCGCGGCAGCTGCCTTCGTCACCGAGGACGAAAACGACATCGCGGCCTTCCTCGCCAATGCCAGTCTCGAGGGCGGCGAGCGCGAGGCCGGTGCCGGCGAGGCGGCGGTCCAGCTGATGACGGTGCACTCGGCCAAGGGGCTCGAGTTTCACTCGGTGTTCCTGACCGGAATCGAGGAGGGCCTGTTTCCGCACGACAACAGTGCCGGCGACCCGAAGGGGCTGGAGGAGGAGCGTCGGCTGATGTATGTGGCGATCACGCGCGCGCGGCGACGCCTGTACCTGACGCTGGCGCAGAGCCGGATGCTGCACGGCCAGACCCGCTATGCGGTCGCCAGCCGCTTTCTCAACGAGATTCCGCAGGACCTGCTGCACTTCCTCAACCGCGGCTACGCGCCGCAGGCGGCCGTCGTAACGGCGCCGGCGCGCAAGTCCACGCCGGATCACGGACTGGCGATCGGCATGAACGTGAAACACCCGAAGTTCGGGATCGGCGTTGTCGTGGATCACGAAGGTGGAGCGGGCGGCAACGTCCAGGTCAATTTCCGCGAGCACGGCGTCAAGTGGCTGGCCGTTGCATATGCCAAACTCGAACCATTGACCGACTGAGTTGCCGCCGATGAGTCAAGCCAGCCGTGCCCTCGTGATCGAACCGGCCTCCGAGGCGAGGGCCATGCTGGCGCGCGGCCTGCTCGAGGCCGGTGCCGGCGATGTCGATTACGCGGCACGGACCGGTGACGCGTTCACCAAGCTCAAGCAGACGCCGTACGACATCGTGCTGTGCGAGTACGACCTCGGCCAGTCATTCGACGGGCTGCATTTCTTCGAGGCCTGCCAGACCCAGCAGCTGCTCAAGCCCTCGTGCGTGTTCATGATCGTGACCGGCGAGCGGCGGCTGGCCCAGGTGATGAGTGCTGCCGAGCTGACGCCGGATGCCTATCTGCTGAAGCCGTTTTCCAGCAGCGACCTGCTCCAGCGTCTGGCGCGCGCCATTGCCCGCAAGCGTCAGTTGCGGGCGATCGACGACGCCAGTCGGGCCGGTGATTACCTTGCGGCGATTGCCGCCTGCAATGCCGAGCTGTCGAACGCGACGCCGGCCGAACGGCCGGACCTGCTGCGGCACAAGGGCCGGCTGCTCGGGTTGCTCGGCGAGCACACGATGGCGCGCGACTTCTACCGCGAACAGCTTGCCGACGGCGACTGGCCGTGGGCGCAGATGGGGCTGGCGCGATCGCTGTTCGCACTCAAGCAGTACGACGAGGCGCGGTTGCTGTTCGAGCGGGTCAAGACCGAGCACGAGCTGGTGATGGATGCCTACGACGGGCTCGCCCGCACCCTGAGTGCGCAGGGCGAGACCGAAGCCGCGCAAGTGGTACTCGAACAGGCGGTGGCACGCTCGCCGCTCGTCGCCCGTCGCCAGCGGGCCCGCGGGCGTCTGGCGCAGCGCAACGGCGTGCTCGACGTCGCGCAGGCGGCGCTGAGTCAGGCGGTTCAGCTCAACCGCGGGTCCTTCTGGCGCGATCCGGCGCTGTACGGCGAACTCGCCCGGGTTCAGCTGGCGCAGGGCGACATCGGTGCGGCACGACGGACTGCGGCGCAGTTGATGCACGATTTCCGCGGCGACGACGTGGCGCAGGCGGTGGCCGAGATGATCGAGGGAACGACCTTCATCCACAGTGGCGAAAAGGACAAGGCACGCAAGCTGATCGCCGGCGCGGCCACGCGGCTGGCGGCACGTGACGACGCACCGGCCGGCGCGCTGCTCGAGGCGGCGCAGGCCTGCGTGGCACTCGGAGATGGCGGCGATGCGGAGAAGCTGGTACGCCGGGCACTGAGCAATCGTCATGACGATGCCGAAATCGTCGCGGGCGTCGAAACGCTCTATGCCGACATGGGCCGTCCGGAAGCCGGTGCGGCACTGATCCAGGAAGCTGCGCGCGATATCGTCGAGCTGAACAACGAGGCGGTGCGTGCCGCCCAGGAAGGGGATCTGCGCGGCGCGGCCGAACGCTTCATTGCCGCGCTCGACCGGCTGCCGGGCAATGTCGGCGTGTTGCTCAACGCCGCCAATGCGCTGCTGACCTGCGTCAACCGGATGGGCTGGGATGCCGGCTACATGCAGATTGCCCAGACCTGCGTGCAACGGGTGATGCGGATCGAGCCGGGCAACGGCCGTGCACGGCAGCTGCAGGAAGTCTGGCTGCGAACGCAACGCCGCTTCGGTATCGACGCCGGACACGGTAGCGAAACCTGAACGGCAGGTGCAACACGACGGGCACGCGCTTGCCTTGCAACGACTTTTTGAATCGCCTGCAGGCATTGCAGGGTCGGGCGGTTGCTTGCCGTTTCAGGCTGCCGCGTGACGCCGGCTCAGAGCTCGACCTTGCCTTCGCCGACGAGCCAGAACCGCCCCCCGACGCCGATGGCCCGATCGGTACCGATCTGCAGATGCAGGACCGACAGCCGGGTATTCGGACGGTGGATCGTGTGCCCCTGCTCGATCTTGAGCCGACAGGGCGCGTCGTCGCCGGTCGCCAGCAGCCAGCCGCCCAGATTGGCGACGGCGCCACCGGCGCCGAAGTCCTCGTACACGCTGAACGAATCGCTGCTGAAAAAACGCAGCATCACGATGTCGCCGTCGCGGTGCCACAGCGCCGCCTGGGCGATATGCTGACCGTTGCCGGCGACCTGCGCCAACAAGGCCGGATGCGGTGCAGCCTGCAGTACGGCTTGCCGCGAGCGCAGCGGTACCATCAGTTGCGCCAGTCCGGTGTCGACCGTCAGCGCCTGTGCGGCGATGTCCCTGGCGTCGACGCCGAGCGCGCTGGCGAGCTCCATCGTGCCGGCCGCCGCCGGCTGCGTGCGGTTGGCCCAGGCCCGGAACCAGTAGGTATGGTCGTCATGCGAAAGCCGGATCGGGCCGTAGCGTCCCGGCAGGCTGTCCGGACAGCGGCCGGTCTGCTGGTGCAGGACGGCGGCGGCGGCGAGTTGGGCCAGTCCCGAGAAGGGCAGTGCAAACTGCGGCGCCACACTGCGGATCGCATCACCGTTGGCGGTGACGAACACCGCCTCGGGCTGGTTCAACTGGTAGGCCAGTTGCCGCATCACCGCTTCGTCGGGCAGGGTATCGACCAAGAAGACCGCCACAGGGGCGCCGGAGGCGCGGCGCTCGGCAAAACCGTTGATCAGGAAAAAATGGTATTGCAAGGAAGGCGCTCCGATGGGGCAAAGCGGTGGCTAAGGGCTTCTGTTGCGGCGACTTGTTGCTACAATGGGGAACATTTTGCCTATAAATAGCCGCTGCCGAGCCGCCCATGTCCGTACTAGAACCGATTGCCGAGAAAGACCTGCCGCTTGCGCGCGATTTGGACCTCCTGTCCCGCGTGCTGGCCGATACCATTCGTGAACAAACCGGAAACGCTGCCGCCGAGCAGATTGAAGCGATCCGCGAGTTGGCGCTCAAATACGTACAGGGGCATGACCCGGCGGCCGGTCAGGCGCTGGCGAGAGCACTGTCGGCGCTGGATCTGGCCGATGCGATGGCCTTGGTCCGCGGCTTCAGTTCTTTCTCCCACCTTTCGAATATAGCAGAAGATCTGCACCACAATCGGCGTCGCCGGGCGCACAAGATCGCCGGTTCCGCGCCGCAGCGCGGCAGCATCGCAGCGGCGATCGAGAGCCTCGGCGCGCGCGACGTCAAGCCGGCCGAAATCCTCTCGCTGCTGAACGAAACGCTCATCGTGCCGGTGCTGACCGCGCACCCGACCGAGGTGAAGCGCAAGACCATCCTCGAATGTCACCGCGCCGTCGGTGAACTGCTGGCCGAGCGCGACCGCAATGCGATGACGCCGGAGGAGCTGCAGGCGAATCAGGACGCACTCGAACGCGTGCTGATCACGCTGTGGCAGACGCGCGAGATCCGCACGGTCAAGCTGCGCGTGCAGGACGAAATCGAGAACGGCACGACGTATTTCCGCAATTCCTTCCTGCATGAAGTTCCGCGGCTGATCCTCGACCTCGAGGACAAGCTCGCGGCGCTGACCGGCAAGAAGGTCGAACTGCCGAACTTCCTCCAGGTCGGCAGCTGGATCGGCGGCGACCGCGACGGCAACCCGTTCGTGACCGCCGACGTGATGCGCTACGCCGTGTCGCGTCAGTCCGGCGTTGCGCTCGACTATTACTATCAGCAGTGCCAGAAGCTCGAAGGCGAGCTCTCGATGTCGACCCGCCTTGTCCAGGTCGATTCGACGCTGCAGCAGCTGGCCGACAAGGCGAGCCCCGACGACATCGCCCACAAGGGCGAGGAACCGTACCGGCTGGCGGTGTCGCATGTCGGTGCGCGGATTTTCGCAACCGCGGTCAAGATCGGCACCTTCCACCAGACGCTGCACGACGTGGTGCGCGCCGAGCCCTACAAGTGCGCGCAGGAGCTGGCCGCCGACCTGTCGGTGATCGCCAACTCGCTCAAGGCGCACGGTGCGGCCAAGCTCAGCCAGGGCCGCCTGCGCCGGCTGCAGCGCGCGGTCAGCGTGTTCGGTTTCCATTTGGCGCCGGTCGACATGCGCCAGAACTCGGGCATCCACGACAAGGTGATCGCCGAGCTGTTCGAAAAGGCCGGACTCGAGGACTACCTGAAGCTCGACGAGGCCAGCCGCCGCGTCGTGCTGCTGCGCGAACTGGCCAGCCCGCGTCCGCTGATCTGCCCGTACATCGAGTACACGGCCGAGACGCAGAAGGAAATCGACATCTACCGTGCCGCCGAGGAAATCCAGTCGCGCTACGGCGAGGCGGTGCTGCCGAACTACATCATCTCGAACTGCGAGTCGGTGTCGGACATCCTCGAAGTCGCGGTGCTGCTGAACGAAGTCGGCCTGGTGCAGCTGGCGCCGACGACGGTAGCCAAGATCAACATCATTCCGCTGTTCGAAACGATTCCCGACCTGCGCATCTGCGGCGAGATCATGACCGAGCTGTTCGCGATTCCGCAGTGGCGCCAGATGCTGGGCTGCCGCAACGGCGTGCAGGAAGTGATGCTCGGCTATTCGGACTCGAACAAGGACGGCGGCTACCTGACGTCGAACTGGGAGCTCTACAAGGCCGAACAGACGCTGGTCAAGGTCTTCGATGCGGCCGGTTTCAAGATGCGCCTGTTCCATGGCCGTGGCGGTACCGTCGGCCGTGGCGGCGGTCCGGCACATGATGCGATCCTGGCGCAGCCGGCCGGTTCGGTCGCGGGCCAGATCCGCATCACCGAGCAGGGCGAAGTGATTGCCGCCAAGTACGCCGACCGTGAAGTCGGTCGCCGCAACCTCGAAATCCTCGTGTCGGCAACGCTGGAAGCCAGCCTGCCGAAGCACAATGGCGAGCAGACCGACGATCCGGCTGCGCTGGCGCTGATGGACGACCTGTCGGCACGCGCCTACCGCGCCTACCGCGATCTGGTGTTCGCGACGCCGGACTTCGTCACCTACTTCCGCGAAGCCACGCCGATCGGCGAAATCCCGAGCCTGAACATCGGTTCGCGTCCGGCCGCCCGCAAGGCGACCAACTCGATCGGCGACCTGCGCGCGATTCCGTGGGTGTTCTCGTGGTCGCAGTGCCGGCTGATGCTGCCGGGCTGGTACGGCTTCGGCACCGCCGTCACCGAATACCTCGACACCGCCGGCGAGCCGGGGCTCGAGACGCTGCGCAAGCTGTACCGCGACTGGCCGTTCTTCACCTCGACGATTTCCAATATGGAAATGGTGCTGGCGAAGTCGGACATCGCCATTGCCGCGCGTTACTCGGAACTCGTCAACGACCAGGACCTGGCCCGCCGCATTTTCGGGCGGATCAAGGCCGAATGGCAGCGCGCGGTCGACGTCGTCAAGGCGATCACCGAGCACGAGGAGCTGCTGGCGGACAATCCGATGCTGTCGCGCAGCCTCGACAACCGCCTGCCGTATCTCGATCCGCTCAACCATCTGCAGGTCGAGCTGCTCAAGCGCCTGCGCGCCGGTGACGAGAGCGAGGACGTGCAGCACGCGGTCCACCTGACCATCAACGGTATCGCTGCCGGCCTGCGCAACAGCGGCTGACGCGCTTCCGCCCGGAACGAAAACCGCCATGACACGGCTCGCGCGTTTTGTCGCCCCGCTGTGCATGGCGGTTTTTTCATGCCTGCCGGCGCTGGCGGCCAAGGGCGCGCCCCTGCCGTCGCATTTCGGTGACCGTCTCGAAGCGGCACTGTCGTGTCGCGGTGAATGGTCGACCGGCTACTGGCAGGACTACTTCCGTCGCCATCTCGGCAAGCCGCTGCGCAGCTGGGGCGGGGCCGACTGGTTCGATGCACAGAACGCGGACCTCGCTGGCGTGCTGGCCAAAGAAGTGTTCACCAATCCGCCCGAGAGTGGTGCGCTGATGGTCGGGGCGCTGATCCCCCAGCCGGTCGATGCCGTCCGGGCTCGGCTCGAGGACAGGCTCGGCATGCGCTTCACACCGTTGCCCGGGCCTTATCCGCGCTTCCTCTCCGCCACCGGCAGCGTGCTGGTCGGTCTCGCCAACCGCCAGACCAAGTGGTACTGCGCCCGCTGGGATCTGGGTAACCGTCCTTGACGATGGCGCGATGCCATTGCGATCCACTGTGTAATACCAGTTTCTACCGCTTGTCCGTCAGACAAGACCGTCTGAAGCACGGTGGATTTTCCCCGCATTGCACTAACTCTTACGTGCTTGTTTTTTGTTTGTACGGTTTGAGACAGTGACATTGTCTGCATCGTCGTCGAAGCGTTCCGGAAACGGTACGGCGATGCTGTGGTGCCTGCAACGTTGTCTGTAGTTTCTTGGCGACTAACTACATCGTGCTGCATCAAAAACCTACATCAGATATTTCACATGTTGCGGTGCAGTGCAAGCGAATATGCAGGTTATGTGCGGATTTCGTGAAGTTTCGGCAAAATTATTGCGTTGCAACATGAAGGTCGTCCTCGGTTCTGGTAGCGAACCACTACACACCCGAAATGACGTCTATCCGGCCGATAAACGGCCCCCGGCTTGGATATTGACTTTGGTTCCCCGCTCCCCGCTAATGAACCACACCGCAAGCGACTACACCCCAAGGTGAGCGTTTGCAGCTTGGTGATATCGAAAAGTCTGACAAAAAACTGACTCAATAAAGACGATCGATATGACCAGTGGATGCGCGTGAATAACGCCAAATCATAAGAGGATGGAGACGCTTCTAATGTCGCAATTCAATCGCTTTGCCCTCGCAGCCATTCCGGCCGCGCTGTTCGCTGTCCAGGCTCATGCAGCATATCCGGCGTGGGCCGAAGGTAATACCTACACCGCTGGCACTTATGTGTCGTACCTCGGTAACGACTATCAGGCGCTGGTGACCCATACCGCCTATGTCGGTACCAACTGGAACCCGGCTGCCAGCCCGACGCTGTGGAAGCTGATCGGCGCCAGCACCGGCACGCCGACCCCGGCGCCGACGCCTGCTCCGACCCCGGCGCCGACGCCGGCTCCGACCCCGGCTCCGACCCCGGCTCCGACCCCGGCGCCGACGCCTGCTCCGACCCCGGCTCCGACCCCGGCCGGCAGCTGCACCGCCGCAGCCTGGAACGCCAGCACTGCCTACAACGGCAACGCTCTGGTGAGCTACAACGGCCGCAACTATCAGGCCAAGTGGTGGACGCAAGGCAACGTACCGTCGAGCAGCACCGGCGAAGGCCAGCCGTGGACCGACCTCGGCGCCTGCACCACCGGCACGCCGACCCCGGCTCCGACGCCTGCACCGACGCCTGCACCGACGCCTGCACCGACGCCTGCACCGACGCCTGCACCGACGCCTGCACCGACCCCGGCTCCGACCCCGACCCCGGCTCCGACGCCTGCACCGACCCCGGCTCCGACCCCGGCTCCGACCCCGGCTCCGACCCCGGCTCCGACCCCGAGCGGCAGCAAGCAAGTGGGTTCGTACTTCGCCGAATGGTCGATCTACGGTCGCGCCTTCTTCCTGAAGAACGTCCAGACCAGCGGCCAGGCTGCCAAACTGACCTTCCTGAACTACTCGTTCGGCAACATCTTCAAGCAAGCCGACGGTACCTATAAGTGCGACGCCAGCATCACCCGCACCGAGTCCGGCAACGGCGACGGCGGCGACTCGTGGGCGGCCTACAACAAGGGCTTCTCGGCTGCCGAGTCGGTCGACGGTGTGGCCGATGCGTGGGGTGCCGATGGTGTCGGTAGCCTGAAGGGCAACTTCAACCAGCTGAAGAAGCTGAAGGCGAAGAACCCGCAACTGAAGACGCTGATTTCGCTGGGCGGCTGGACCTGGTCCAAGTGGTTCTCGGCAGCTGCAGCTACCGACGCAGGCCGCAAGGCACTGGTGTCGTCGTGCATCGACCAGTACATCAAGGGCAACCTGAAGTACGACTCGGGCTCGAACTCGGGTGGTGCAGGCACCGGCGCCGGCGTGTTCGACGGTATCGATATCGACTGGGAATTCCCGGGCGTTCAGGGCGTGGGCACCAACACCGTGTCCGATGCCGACAAGCAGAACTTCACCTTGCTGCTCAAGGAGTTCCGTGAACAGCTCGACGCCTACGGCACGACCAACGGCAAGAAGTACCTGCTGACCGTCGCCATCGGTGCAGGCAGCGACAAGATCGCGATGACCGAACCGGCCCAGTACAGCCAGTATCTGGACTGGATCAACATCATGTCGTACGACTACAACGGCGCTTGGGCTGCGCAGGGTCCGACCGACTTCCAGGCGCATCTGTACGCCGACCCGGCCAGCCCGAACTACCTTGATCCGAAGACCGGCAAGCCGGGCCTGGGTTCGACCTACAACACCGACAGCGCTGTCAACGCGCTGCTGGCTGCAGGCGCCCCGGCGAAGAAGCTGCACCTCGGCATCCCGTTCTACGGCCGTGGCTGGACCGGTGTGAAGGCCGGCCCGAACGGTGACGGCCTGTACCAGACCGCTACCGGTGCTGCCAAGGGTACGTACGAAGCCGGTATCGAGGACTACAAGGTGCTGAAGAACGCTGCCGGTACGCTGCGTTACCACCCGGTGACCAAGCAGTCGTACAAGTTCGACGGTACCAACTGGTGGAGCTACGACACCCCGACCGACATCCAGAACAAGGTCGACTATGCCAAGAGCAAGGGTCTGGGCGGCGTCTTTGCGTGGGAATCGGATGGCGATACCACCGACGGCGAGCTGACCTCGGCCATGGCCAAGATGAACCAGTAAGTCTGTGAGCCGACTCGCATGAGTAGGTGACCCCTGGGCCCTCCCGTTTGCACGGGGGGGCCTTTTTACAGGCACCGACACAGGGTGCTGAAAAAAGTAGTGAGGAGAAGTGAATGTTCAATCGCTTTGCGCTCGCGGCCATTCCGGCTGCGCTCTTCGCCGTGCATGCCTACGCCGCTTATCCGGCCTGGCAGGAAGGCCAGACCTATACCGCCGGCACCTACGTGTCGTACAGCGGCAACGACTATCAGGCGCTGGTGACCCATACCGCCTATGTCGGTGCGAACTGGAACCCGGCGGCCAGCCCGACGCTGTGGAAGCTGGTCGGTGCCAGCACCGGTACGCCGAGCCCGGCTCCGACGCCCGCGCCGACGCCGGCTCCCACACCGGCGCCGACGCCCGCTCCGACGCCGGCACCCACGCCGGCTCCGACCCCGTCGGCAGGCTGCACCGCCGCCGCCTGGGCTGCCGGCACGGCCTACAACGGCGGCGCCACCGTCAGCTACAACGGCCACACCTATTCGGCCAAGTGGTGGACACAGGGCGACGTGCCGTCGAGCAATACCGGTGACGGCAAGCCGTGGAACGATCTGGGCGTTTGCGGCCCGGTGAGCCCGACCCCGGCTCCGACCCCGACGCCGGCTCCGACGCCGGTTCCGACCCCGACTCCGGCGCCGACCCCGGCTCCGACGCCGGTTCCGACCCCGACTCCGGCGCCGACGCCGGTTCCGACGCCGGTTCCGACCCCGACTCCGACGCCTGTTCCGACCCCGACCCCGTCCGGTTCGCTGCCCAAGCATGCCCTGGTCGGTTACTGGCACAACTTCGAGAATCCGTCGGGCAAGACCTTCCCGATCAGCCAAGTGTCGGATGACTGGGACGTGATCGTTCTGTCGTTCGGCGAAAACGCCGGCGCGGGCACCGTCGCCTTCCATCTGGATCCGGCTGCCGGTACCGAAGCGCAGTTCATCGCCGACATCGCCGCCAAGCGTGCCAAGGGCAAGAAGGTGATCCTGTCGCTCGGCGGTCAGGACGGCTCGGTGACGCTGAACAACGACAGCGACGTCACCAACTTCGTCAACAGCCTGTACGGCATCATCACCAAGTACGGCCTCGACGGTATCGACCTCGACCTCGAAAGCGGCAGCGGCGTTTCCAGCGGCGCACCGATCCAGGCCAACCTGGTCAAGGCCGTGAAGCAGCTGAAGGCCAAGGTCGGTTCGAACTTCTACCTGTCGATGGCGCCGGAGCACCCGTACGTCCAGGGTGGCTACGTCTCGTACGGCAGCATCTGGGGCGCCTACCTGCCGATCATCGACGGCCTGCGTGACGACCTGACCGTGATCCACGTCCAGTACTACAACAACGGCGGCTTCACCTATACCGACGGCCGTACGCTGAACGAAGGGACCGTCGATGCACTGGTCGGTGGTTCGCTGATGCTGATCAACGGCTTCACCACGAACTACGGCACCGGCTCGTTCGTCTTCAAGGGGCTGCGTGCGGATCAGGTGGCGTTCGGTGTGCCGAGCGGCAGCCAGTCGGCCGGTCGCGGTTTCGTCACCTCGGCAACCGTCAAGAATGCGCTGACTTGCCTGACCCAGAT
The DNA here is from genome assembly GCF_014652315.1 of Jeongeupia chitinilytica. Classification (GTDB taxonomy): domain Bacteria; phylum Pseudomonadota; class Gammaproteobacteria; order Burkholderiales; family Chitinibacteraceae; genus Jeongeupia; species Jeongeupia chitinilytica. Next base: position 84,703 of record NZ_BMYO01000008.1, read on the forward strand.
CATCGGTTGCGACACGATCAAGCCGGCTGCCGCACTGCCGGACTACCGTGGCGTGATGACCTGGTCGATCAACTGGGACAAGCACGACGGTTACAACTTCTCGGTGCCGGCCAAGGCTGCCCTGAAGGCGCTGCCGTAAGCGTCAGTCAAACCGGCCGCACTGTGTGTGGCCGGTTTTTTTTTGCCTGAAGGATCCGTGTGCCGGCACGCGCGCTGCCCGTTTTCCGCCGTCAGGCGGTGACGCGCTCCGGCTGAAGTCAGGGGGCCGTGTCCGGACTCGATGTCGTCCCGGCCTGCGGCATCCGATGGCGTTTCCGTTTTTCCGTTTGCTGGGCGGCCGTCCGGCCGTTCATCCTGCATGGCCGTTCCGGACTGTGCAGGCGCGCGCAGCCGTTGCCGCGACGACGTCGTACGGCCTTGCCCACGCAAAAAAGGAGGGTGAACACGATGTTGCGTTTCAACCGTTTTGCATTGGCGGCGATGCCGGCTGCACTGGCGATGGTGCAGGCTTATGCCGCCTATCCGGCCTGGACCGAGGGCAATACCTACGCTGCCGGTACCATCGTTTACTACCAGGGACATGACTACAAGGCGCTGACCACGCATACCGCCTATGTCGGCGCGGGCTGGACCCCGTCGACAACACCGACCCTGTGGCAGGACCTGGGTGTCGACACTGGTGCAACGCCGACGCCGACGCCGACGCCGACGCCGACGCCGACGCCGACGCCGACGCCGACGCCGACGCCGACGCCGACCCCGACCCCGACCCCGACCCCGACCCCGACCCCGACCCCGACCCCGACCCCGACCCCGACCCCCGCACCGACGCCGGCACCGACATCGTGCTATCCGGCCTGGCAAGGGCAGAGCAGTGGCACGGTCTCCTACAAGGGCAGGAACTGGGAGGCAAAGTGGTGGGCCAGTGCGAGTGACGTGCCCGGTGCCGATCAGTGGGGCCCGTGGAAAGACCTCGGTCCTTGCGGTTCGGTAACGCCGACGCCGACGCCGACGCCGACGCCGACGCCGACCCCGACCCCGACCCCGACCCCGACCCCGACCCCGACGCCGACGCCGACGCCGACGCCGACCCCGACCCCGACGCCGACCCCGACCCCGACCCCGACCCCGACCCCGACCCCGACCCCGGTCTCGGGCAAGTTCAGGTTTGCACCGTATGTCGACGTCAGCGGCAGCTTCGATCCGATCGGCTGGTCGCAGGCCACCGGACAGAAATACATCACGCTGGCGTTCTACAACTCGAACGGTGGTTGCGCCGGCACCTGGCCGTCCGACGAGGGCACGATCCTGTCCAAGGTGCAGGGCCTGCGGGCACTGGGCGGCGACGTGATCATCTCCAGCGGCGGCTGGAACGCGAACGACCTCGCACGCCGCTGCAGCGATGCCGCCAGTCTTGCCGCGGTCTATCAGGCGCAGCTCGACAAGTTCGGCGTCGACCATCTCGACCTTGATCCGGAAGCGGGCGACGTCTACAACAACCTCGAGCCGGCCGTCGTCGACCGCCGCAGCGCCGCCTTGAAGATCCTGCAGGACAACTTCAAGGCCAGGGGCAAGTCGCTGACGGTGTCGTTCACGCTCGGTGTCCATCCGGTGACCGGCTTCGCTTCGGCCGACCTGTACGTGCTGCAGTCGGCCAAAAACGCCGGCGTCGAGGTGGCCATCGTCAATCCGATGATCATGGACTACTACGACGGTGTCTCCGGCAACCAGATGGGCGCGCGCTCGGTGTCGGCACTGCAGGGCGTGTTCTCGCAGCTCAAGACGCTGTGGCCGGGCAAGACCGATGCGCAGTACTGGGCGATGATCGGTGCGACGGCGATGATCGGCCAGAACGACAATCCGACCGAGGTGTTCACGCTGGCCGATGCGCAACTGGTGCGCGACTTTGCCGTGCAGCAGGGCATGGGCCGGCTGGCGTTCTGGTCGCTCGGCCGTGACAACGGCAACTGCGCCGGCAACACCGCCGCCAACTGGCAGTGCAGCGGCATCGTGCAGCAGCAGTGGGACTTCAGCAGGATCTTCGGCAACTTTTAAGCCGGACATGCGCTGAGCAGCCGGGGCCTGAGGGCCCCGGTTTTTTTATCTGTTGGCCTCGTCCCCGCATCGGCGATAATTGCGCTTTCGCGGAGTCATCATGGCCATTTCCAGTTCGGACGTCCGGACCGACGTCGACCTCAGCCCGTACAACACGTTGCGCCTGCCGGCTCGCGCCAGCCGGCTGCTGACGATCGCCGATCCGGCGCAACTGGCCGGGATCGCCGGTGACACGCTGCTGGCGGCAATGCCCAAACACGTGCTCGGCGGCGGCAGCAATCTGGTGCTGCCCGATGTCGTCGACGGCCTGGTCCTGCAGGTCGGCATCCAGGGGCGTCGCGTGCTCGCCGAGGATGGCGATGCGGTCTACGTTGCCGCCGGTGCCGGCGAGGTCTGGCACGACTTCGTGATGTGGACGCTGGCGCAGGGCTGGGGCGGACTCGAAAATCTGGCGCTGATTCCCGGGTCCGTCGGCGCCGCGCCGGTACAGAACATCGGCGCCTACGGTGTCGAGGTCAAGGACTCCTTGGTCGAACTGACGGCCTACCGGCTCGCCGACGGCAGTGCGCGGGTGTTCACGCATGCCGATTGCCGTTTTGCCTACCGCGACAGCGTGTTCAAGCAGGAAGAGGCCGGTCGCTGGCTGATCGGCGAGGTGGTGTTCAAGCTGAGCAAGGCCGCGGCGCTGCATACCGGCTATGGCGACATCGAAGCCGAGCTGGTCGGTGCCGGTCTGCCGCGTACGCCGGCCGGCGTGGCGCAGGCGGTGATCAACGTCCGGCAGCGCAAGCTGCCCGACCCGGCCGTGATCGGCAACGCCGGCAGCTTTTTCAAGAACCCGATCGTCCCGGCAGTGCTGCGCGACGCGCTCGTTGCCGCGCATCCGAAGCTGGTGTCGTATCCGATGCCGGACGGTTGCTACAAGCTGGCGGCCGGCTGGCTGATCGAGCAGGCCGGCTGGAAGGGGCGCTGCCTCGGCCCGGTCGGCATGTACGAGAAGCAGGCGCTGGTCCTGGTCAACCACGGCGGCGCGCAACGTGCCGATGTGGCTGCGCTGACCGCCGCGGTCCAGTCCGGCGTCCGGGACTGCTTCGGCGTGCCGATCGAACCCGAACCGGTCTGGTGGTAAGCGCCTAACGCTGCGGCGTGACCGAACGCAGCGCGCCGCCGTCGTACCAGTAGTCGGCGGAGCGGACCCGGCCCGAGCGCCGGTCCAGCATGCACTGGTAGCGCAGGTCGCGCTCGTCGTTGCGGTTGCGCGCTTCGCCGCTGCCGAACACCCGCACTTCATTGCCGTTGCGGTCGAGCTGTGGCTGGCCGCGGAAGCGCAGCTTGCCGTCGCCATAGTTGCGGCGGGCAAACTCGTCCTGCACCGCACTCTGGCAACGCTTGACCACCTTGTTGCTGTCGTGGTCATCGTCATCTCCGGACCAGCGATCGTCGCGCCAGCGGATGTCGACGATGTAGAGCGCGTTGCTCGAGCGCGGGTCGAACAGTTCGATCTGCGCCGGGCGACGGCCGCTCGGCGGGTCGGCGCGGGTCAGGTGACCACGACCGCTGCGCAGTTCGACGCGAAAATCCCTGGGATTGTCCGGCAGCGGGCCGGAACAGCGTACCTGTCCCAGCGGGAAGTGCTCGCCGCCGAGCGTGCGCACGCGGACGTCATTGCCGCGCAGCTCGAGCACCACGCGGTCGTCGACGCGCTGACGGATTTCGCAATAGCCTTCGCCGCGTCCGCCACTGCTCCAGTAGCGGGCACCGTCATCGTCGGCGGCAGCAAACGGACTGGCCAGCAAACCGAATGCCACCACCGGGGCGAGCCATCGTTTCATGCATGTTTCTCCTGTCATCATATCGACCGAGCTTAAGTGGCCCGATCCGGCGATGACAAGAGAACCCGTTCACACTCCGCCCAGTGCCGCGAGCAGCTTGCCGTGCACGCCGCCGAAACCGCCATTGCTCATCACCAGCACCTGATCGCCCGGCTTGGCGGCCAGCGCGACAGCCCGAACCAGGGCGTCGAGATCGGTGAAGGTCCGCGCCTTGGCGCCGAGTGGCGCCAGTGCCTCGGCCGGATCCCAGCCGAGGTTGGCGTTGTAGCAGAACACCGCATCGGCGTCGGCGAGCGAGCCGGGCAGGGCGGCCTTCATCGTGCCGAGCTTCATCGTGTTCGAGCGCGGCTCGAGCACCGCCAGGATCCGTGCCTTGCCGACCTTGTGGCGCAGGCCGGCAATGGTGGTCGCGATGGCGGTGGGGTGGTGGGCGAAATCGTCGTAGACGGTGACCCCGCCGGCTTCGCCCTTGATTTCCATCCGCCGTTTGACGTTCCGGAACCGCGACAGTGCATCGATCGCCACGTCGGGGGTGACGCCGACATGGCGGGCCGCGGCGATGGCCGCGAGCGCGTTCAGGGCATTGTGTTCGCCGAGCAGTGACCAGACCAGCCGGCCCTGCAGTTCACCGTCGAGCAGCACGTCGAAGCCGTCGGCATGGACGGCGCCGATCGCCCAGCCGGCGTCGACGCCGAAGCGTTCGGCCGGTGTCCAGCAGCCGCGTTCGAGGACGCGGTCCAGACTGGCTTCGCGGCCGTTGACGATCAGCCGGCCGTTGCCCGGAACGGTGCGCACCAGATGATGGAACTGCGTCTCGATGGCGGCGAGATCGGCAAAGATGTCCGCGTGATCGAATTCCAGATTGTTGAGGATCGCCGTGCGCGGCCGGTAATGGACGAACTTGCTGCGCTTGTCGAAAAACGCCGTGTCATATTCGTCTGCTTCGATGACGAAGAACGGCGAGGTGCTGGCCGGGTCCTGTGCCGGCCGGCCGGGCAGCCGGGCCGAGATGCCGAAGTTCTCCGGCACGCCGCCGACCAGGAATCCCGGTGCAAGGCCGGCATCTTCAAGGATCCACGCGAGCATGCCGCTGGTCGTGGTCTTGCCGTGGGTGCCGGCAACGGCGAGGACCCATTTGTCGGCGAGGATGTGGTCGCGCAGCCATTCCGGGCCGCTGGTGTAGGGCAGGCCGGCGTCGAGGATGGCTTCCATCAGCGGATTGCCGCGCTTGACGACGTTGCCGACGACATACAGGTCGGCGCCCAGACTCAGTTGCGAGGCGTCCCAGCCCTCGATCAGCGCGATGCCGAGCGCTTCGAGCTGGGTGGACATGGGCGGATAGACGCCGGCATCGCATCCCGTGACCGTGTGACCGGCGGCGCGCGCGAGTGCGGCGACGCCACCCATGAAGGTGCCGCAGATGCCCAGAATGTGAATATGCATGGATAGCCCTAAGGGGATTGACGGTTGGCACGACTTGAGGCTGTTCGCGTACAATTCCGTCGCCCACCTGAACAAAAAAAGCCAAAAAGAACATGAGCATGACCTCGCCGGAGAGCCCGGTCGAAGTTGCCCGGATTGCGCTGAAACGCCTGGCCGAGCGCGGTTTGCCGCCGACGCCGGACAATTATGCGCAATTCTACAACGCGATCGTCACGATCAAGTCGCCACAGACCAAGGCGCCGGAAGATTTGCAGCAGGCCTGGCAGGTGCTGTGCCAGGTCGACGAAGCGGTGGGCGAAGCCAGCGAGGCGATGCAGCAACTGATCGACACGCTCGACGGCGAGCGCAGCGCGATGCTGGTCAGCCTTGGCCGGCTGCAGCACGCACATGCCGCGCATGTCGAACGGCGGGCCAGCGTCGAGGAAACGCACAGCACGCTGGCGGATCTGCTCGACCGCGTCATCAATTCGACGAACTCGATCCATTCGACCGTATCGGCATCCCACAGCGACCTGCAGTCGATCCGCGATTCGGTGCGCCACATCGAACAGGATCTGGCGTTCAACCGCAAGATGCTTGAACAGGACGCGCTGACCGGGACGTTCAACCGCCAGGGGCTCGACCATCATCTGGCGCGCGAGGTGAAACTGGCGCAACGCAACGGCCAGCGGCTGACGGCGGTGATTTTCGATCTCGACGACTTCAAGCAGATCAACGACCAGCACGGCCATCTGATCGGCGATCAGGTGCTGATCCATGTCGCCAACCTGACTCGGGTAGTGCTGCGCGAAAGCGACCTGCTGGTCCGCTACGGCGGCGAGGAGTTCCTGATCCTGCTGGCCGATACCGACATCAACGGCGCCAGCTATGTCATCGACCGGCTACGTACGGTCGCAGGCCGTACGCCGTTCGTGCACAAGGGCCAGCGTGTCGAGGTGAGCTTTTCGACCGGCATTGCCGAACTGCAGCCCGATGAAAACGGCCGTGCCTTGCTGCTGCGCGCCGACGAGGCGCTGTATCGGGCCAAGAACGCCGGCAAGAGCCGGACCGAGATCGCCTCTGCCTGACCGGTCTGGTGCCATCGGCGTCCACATTCGGCGCTAGAGCAGCGTGCGCGCGCCGTTGCCGAGCACCAGTACGGCAAAGTAGAGATACAGCGCCGCCGAAACGAGGTGGCAGCCCTGGATGAAGCGCGGGCCAAGCGTCCTGCCGCCATGGTGGGCCGTTGCGACGATGAAACTGCTCCAGGCCAGACCGCCGGCAAAGAAACCGCAAAGGAAACGCACCGCCGATCCGGCGCTGCCGTCGGTGGCATTGGCGATCAGTGCACCACCGACCGCGGCGAACCACAGGATCGACGACGGGGATGCCAGCGCCAGCATCAGGCCGCGGTTGAACAGCTGGCGCGAACGCGGCCGAACGGCGCTCCCGGCCACCTGCGCAGGCTGCCTGGCCGCGCGCCACGCTTCGCGTGCCATCTTCACCGCCAGCCAGAGCAGCAGCGTGCCGCCGACCAGCCAGGTGATCCACTGCACCGCCTTGAACTGCAGCAGCAGGCTCATGCCGACGAGCGAGAGAATCGCGTAGACCAGATCGCCGAAGCAGGAGCCGAGGCCGACGAGCAGACCGGAGCGCATGCCGTGCTTGAGGCTCGAGTCGATCATCGCCACATTGACGATGCCGATGTCCAGACACAGCGAGAGCGACAGCAGAAAGCCGGTGATGAAGACGTCCATACCGCGAGTATATCGACGTCCCCGTCACCGCGGTTGGCGTTAGCGGCCGCCCATGCCACCACCCATGCCACCTCCGCTCATGCCGCCGCCGGAATTGCTGCCGGGGCCAGCTTGTTTCTGCAGCCAGTTGCTCTGGGCGAGACCGCTGCCGTGGTCCGAACCATCGTCAGCGGCCCAGGCGATCGTGCCGAGGCCGAGGGTCAGTGCAAGTGCTGCCGCCAGTGTCTTCAGGGTGCGCATGGTCGTTCTCCGAAGGGAACCGCCTTGCGGCGGCTGCCGCATTGCGTCCCTGTCACCACATACGGTCGGCATGCGGCATCGGATGCACTCAGTTGCGCCAGAAGGCCGGGGTGAACAGTACCAGCACCGAAAACACCTCCAGCCGGCCGAGCAGCATCGCCAGCGAGCACAGCCACAACTGGACGTCCTCGAGTACGCCGTAGTTCGACGCAGGCCCGATCACCCCGAGGCCGGGACCCGCGTTGTTGAGGCAGGCCAGAACCGCCGAAAAACTCGAGACGAAATCGAGCCCGGTCGCGAGCAGCGCGAAGGTCAGCACCACGGCGCTCATGAAGTACAGGAAGATGAAGCCGAGTACGGCGAAGACCACCGGGTCGGGGATGCCCATGCCGTTGACGCGCAAGGGCCGTACCGCATTCGGATGCAGCAGCGTGGTGAACTGCCGGCTGGCCCCGCGGACGAGGATGATGGTACGGATCATCTTGATGCCGCCGCCGGTCGACCCGGAGCACGCGGCGACGCCGGACAGGAACAGCATCCACAGCGGGACGAAGATCGGCCATTGACCGAAGTCGGTGCTGGCGTAGCCGCTGCCGGTGGAAATCGACACGAGGTTGAACAGCACCATGCGCAGACTGGTCAGGTAATCGGCATAGGTATGCTGCCAGACCAGATAGCCGGCGAGGCCGAGGGTGCTGAAGCCCAGCAGCAGCACCATCGCCTTGAATTCCGAATCGCGCCAGTATTGCCTCAGGCTGCGGTTGGTCAGCGCAAGGTAGTGGGTGGCGAAGTTGGTGGCGGCGATCAGCATGAAGCCGATCAGGATCGCCTCGACCACCGGCGAGTCGAACTGGCCGACGCTGTTGTCATAGGTCGAAAAGCCGCCGAGGCTCATCGCCGACAGCGCATGGCAGACCGCATCGAACCAGCGCATGCCGCCGACGTAGCGCAGCATCAGCGCACAGGCGACGGTCAGCGCCGCATAGATCAGCCACAGGTTGCGCGCGGTTTCGCGGATGCGCGGGGTGAGCTTGGCATCCTTGATCGGCCCCGGCGTTTCGGCCTTGAACAGCTGCATGCCGCCGACGCCAAGCATCGGCAGGATGGCGACCGCGAGCACGATGATCCCGAGGCCGCCGATCCAGTTGAGCTGGTGGCGCCAGAGGTTGATCGACTCGGGCAGGTGCTCGAGCCCGGACAGCGCGGTGGCGCCGGTGGTCGTCAGTGCCGACAGCGCCTCGAAATAGGCGACCGACAGCCGGATGCCCGGCATCTGGAAAATCAGCGGCACCATCGCCACGGCCGGCAGCAGTGTCCACAGGCCGACGACGAGAACGAAGCCGTCCCTTACCTTCAACTCGCGCCGGAACCGCCGCGTCAGCGCGATGGTGATCAGACTCAGCGTCGTCAGTCCGGCCAAGGCGTCGATGAAGTGCCACAGCGCGGCATCGCCGAAGTACAGCGAGGCACCGATCGGTACCAGCATCGTGAACGAGAACAGCAGCGCGATCTTGGCCAGTACGTTGACGACCGGCAGTACGCGCAGCGCCGCGGTAATGCCGGCGGGCAGTGCCATCAGGGCCGGCCCCTGGGCGGTCCGGGTCCGGCGGCGCATCAGAGGAACCCCAGCTTGACGGCAAACAGCTGCTCGACCTCGCGGATGCCGCGCTTCTTGTCGACAAAGACGATCACGCGGTCTTCGGCCTCGATCATCGTGTCGTGGTGCGCCATCAGCACCTCGTCGCCGCGGATCACGGCGGCAATGTACAGCCCGGCGGGCAGGTTCAACTCCTCGATGCGCCGGCCGACGACGCGCGACGTCGCGCGCTTGCCGTGGGCGATGATTTCCAGCGCTTCGGCCGCGCCGCGGCGCAGGCTGTGCACCGAGACGATGTCACCGCGCCGTACCCGCGCCAGCAGCGAGCCGATCGTCGCCTGCGCCGGCGACAGTGCGACGTCGATCCGGCTGCCTTGCAGGAGGCCGACGTAGCGGGAACGGTTGATGATGGCGATGACCTTGCGTGCGCCCATCTGCTTGGCCAGGAGGCCCGACATGATGTTGTCCTCGTCGTCGCTGGTCAGCGCCAGATAGAGGTCGGTGCGGTCGATCTGTTCGGCGTCGAACAGCGTCTCGTCGGTCGCATCGCCGGACAGGACCAGGGTCTCGGGCAGTGCTTCGGCAAGCCAGGCGGCGCGTTCGCGATTCGATTCGATCAGCTTGATCTGGTAGTCGTGCTGCAGCGCCTGCGCCAGGCGGAAGCCGACGTTGCCGCCACCGGCGATCATGATCCGGCGGATCTTGCGCTCCTCGCCGTGCAGCTCGCGGATCACCTTGCGCATGTGCTGGCCGGCCGCAAGGACGAAGACCTCGTCGCCGACCTCGAGCACGCTGTCGCCGTCGGGGCGGATGTAACGGTTGCGACGGTAGATGCCGACGACACGACTGTCGACGTTGGGCAGCAACTGGCACAGGCCGGAGAGCGTCCTGCCGACCATGTGCGCATCGGCCTCGACGCGGACGACGACCATCTGCGCCTTGCCGTCGGCGAAGTCGAGGACCTGCAGGGCTTCGGGCGTCTCGACCAGGCTGACCAGATAGTCGGTGACGATCTGTGCCGGCGTGATCACGTGATCGATGGCAAACGCGCCGTGCTCGAACAGTTCGGGCCGGGCGAGGATGTCGGGATTGCGTACCCGGGCGAGCCGGGTCGGCACGTTGAAGAGCTCGTGGGCGATCTTGCACGCGACCATGTTGACCTCGTCGCTCGGTGTCACCGCGAGCAGCAGGTCGGCATCGCGTGCGCCGGCGGCTTCGAGGATCGCCGGGCTGGCGGCATTGCCGACCAGGGTGCGCAGGTCGAGCCGGTCCTGCAGCCCCTTGAGATTGGCGGCATGCTCGTCGACGATGGTGACGTGGTAGTGCTCCTGCACCAGCTGTTCGGCGACCGAGGCGCCGACGCGACCGGCTCCGAGGATGAGGATGTTCGACACGTTCTTCCTTGGCTGAAATGCCGAACGCAGCCGCGAGCGGCTGCGTTCGGTTCAGGGGCGTTTACCCGACCCCGATGCGTGCTGCGCCGGGCTCAGCTTTCGCTGACGGGCCGGTTCTTCTTCGGCATCTGGATGCCGAGCGACTTGAGCTTGCGGTACAGGTGGGTGCGCTCGAGGCCGATTTTCTCGGCGACGCGACTCATGTTGCCGCCGGACAGCTCGATGTGGCGCTCGAGATAGTACTTCTCGAACTGGTCGCGCGCTTCACGCAGGGGCAGGGCAAGGTCGAGCATCGGCAGCGGCGGTGGTGCCGTCTGCGGGAGCGCGACGACGCTTTCGCCACCCGGCGCGAACTGCGACAGGATGCGCGAGACCGGCGTGATGTCGATCTCGCCGTCACGGCTGGTCAGCGCCAGGCTCTTGACGACGTTGGCGAGTTCGTCGAGGTTGCCCGGCCAGTCCTGTTGCGCCAGCAGCTGCAGCGCAGCCTGGCTGAAGCGGCGCGGCCCCAGCTTGTTGGTGTTGACCGTTTCGGCCAGCAGGTTTTCGGCCAGACGGGCGATATCCTCGCGGTGGTCCTTGAGGCGCGGAACCGGCACGATCAGTTGGGACAGCGCATTCAGCAGTTCCGGATCGAGCTGGCCGGCGAGCTGGTCGAGCGGCTTGCTCGATGCCGAAACGAGCCGGACCTTCTGCTTTTCGAGCTTGCCGAGCAGGGTGCGCAGCCCGGCCTGGGCGCGGCGGTCGAGATAGGCGATATCGCGCAGGAACAGCGTGCCGCCGGTCGCCTTGTTGACGAGCTCGAGCGGTGCGATGGCGATGTCTTCGTTCGACAGCGGCGCGACAAAGGGCTGGTTCGGCGCAGCAAGGTAGCGGGCGCAGATTTCGAAACCGACGCCCGGCGCGCCGACGAGCAGCACCGGCGAGGTCTGGCCGCGGGCCGTATCGAGTGCGCGGTTGAGCTCGCGCACGACTTCGGCTTCGCCGAGGCGGGCCAGCGTCGGCAGCGGCTTGCTGGCTTCGACCGGTTGCGACAGCGCACGCTTGACCGTCGCGAGCAGCTTCTGCAGGCCGATCGGCTTTTCGAGGAAGTCGAGCGCACCGATGCGCGTGGCTTCGACCGCGGTGTCGATGGTCGCATGACCCGACATCATCACCACCGGCATGGTCAGTTGCCCGTTGCGTGCCCATTCCTTCAGCAGTGTCACGCCGTCGGTATCCGGCATCCAGATGTCGAGCAACACCAGTCGCGGCTGCGCCTGGTTCCTCAGCTTGCGTGCTGCCTCGGCGTTTTCCGCCACGGCGACGCTATAGCCTTCGTCCTGCAGAATCTCGGACAAGAGTTCGCGAATGCCAACCTCGTCGTCGACGACCAAAATATCCTGACTACCCACTTGTTTCCTCCGTGAGCGGCAGTTCGATCCTGACGAACGCGCCGCCGCTGTCGCGGTTTCCGGCCGTGATCCGGCCATGATGCTCTTCGATGAGCTTCTTGACGATGGCCAATCCGAGCCCCGTGCCCTTCTGTTTGGTGGTCACGTAGGGCTCGAAAATCCTCGGCAGCAAATCGCCGGGGAAGCCTGAACCGCTGTCTTCTACTGTTAGTCGAACAAATTTATCGGCTTTTTCGGTTTTCACGCAAATCTGCCGGGTTTCGCAAGCCTCGATCGCATCCTGCGCGTTTTGCAGCAGGTTGTGGATGACCTGGCGCAACTGGGTCGCATCGCCCATGATCATCATCGGTTCATGGGCGTTGTCGATGCGGGTCAGCGGCGCCGCCTCGTACAGTACCAGCACTTCGGCCAGCAGCTGCTGCAGATCCAGCGTTTTTTTCTTGCCGGTCGGCTTGCGTGCGTAGTCGCGGAACGCGTCGACCATCTGTTTGAGGGCGGCCACCTGCTTGACGATGGTCTGCGTGTTCTTCGACAGCAGCTCGGCCCCGGCGGTATCGAGCTTGTCGGCCAGTTTGAATTCCATCCGCTCGGCGGCCAGCTGGATCGGCGTCAGCGGATTCTTGATCTCGTGCGCCAGCCGGCGGGCGACTTCGCCCCAGGCGGCATCGCGTTGCGCCGACAGCAGGTCCGTCACATCGTCGAACACGACCAGATAGCCGCTGTCCTCGTCGCCGAGCATCAGGTGCGTGCCGCGAACGTTGAGGACGCGCTTCTGGTCGGCAATCTCGACCTGGCGCTGCCAGTGTTCTTCGTCGCTGTCGAAGCCGCGCGCGACCTCGTCGCAGAAGCCGGCCAGTGCCGGGTAACATTCCGGCCAGTCTTGCAGCGGCATCGGGCCGACGCGGACCGGATCGACGCCGAGGATGCGCAGGGCGCTCTGGTTGTTCGATGCCAGCTGCCAGTCGCGGTCGAACGACAGCACGCCGGCCGACAGCGAGCCGAGAATGCCTTCAAGATAGACCTTGCCGGCGGCCTGTGCCGCCTCCTGTTTTTCGAGCGAGGTGCGGGCTTCGGCCAGTTGCCGGGTCATCCGGTTGAACGAATGGGTCAGGATGCCGAGTTCGTCGCGGCTGATCACCGGCTGCCGCCGGCTCAGGTCGCCCGATGCGACCGCCCGTGTGGCTTCGGCAAGCACCGACAACGGCGCCGAGAGCTTGTCGGACAGATACATCGCCAGCGCCAGCGCGCCCAGCAGTGCCATCAGCAGTGCCAGCGTCAGCGTCAGGCTGAAAATGAGCTTGAGTCCCTGCCTTGCCTGCGACAGCTGCTTGTAGTCGGCACGCACGGTTTCGACGAGTTCGGCGTCGTCGGCCAGCTGTCTGGGTACCGGCTGCATCAGTTGCAGGATGCGCGCGCGCTCGCCGAAGCCGGATCCGTGCATCGCGACCAGCGTGCGCATCATCAGCCCCTGGTCGGCGGTCGATTCGATCTGCCGCACCGGATCGCGCAGCGCGCGTTTGAGCAGCGCCCTGTCGGGCAGGTTCGGGAACAGTCCGGCATTTTCGTTGCCGATGTGCGCCACCGTATTGCCCTGCTCGTCGAACAGCGAAATCTCCTGCACGCCGACCTGTTCGCGCAGCCGGGTCAGACGCGAGAACAGTTCCGAGCCGGTTTCGTCGTGGACATCGAGCGAAATCACCCTTGCCTTGCGGACGAGGTCGGTCAGCTGGTAATCGATGGCGTTGTGGCCGAGATTGAGGCCGCGGTCGAGCGCGTTGTCGACGCGGACGTTGAACCAGTTCTCGATCGAGCGGTTGAGGAACTGCACCGACAGGGTGTAGACCAGCGTGCCCGGCAGGACCGCGACCAGCGAGAAAGACAGCACCAGCCGCAGCGTCAGCCGCGAGCCGAATACCTTGGCGCGTACCCGCTTGATCAGCTGCCACAGGCGGGCACCGACAACGACGATCAGGCCGAACAGCAGGATGCCGTTCAGCGTCAGCAGCTCGGAGTAGTACTGCGAGAACGCCGAGGTGTTGCCCGATGCGGTTGCGAGCAGGAAGACGAGGATCGTCGCGATCGACGCGAGGATCAGCAGCAGCCGCCTCATTCGCGCGCCTCGTCACGGCTCGGGACGACATCGATCCACGCCGATTCGAGTTTCCAGTCGCCCTGACCGAGCGTCGACAGTTGGAACGGTTTGGGCATCTGCGACAGGTCGAGGCGCAGCCGCACTCGGCCGGCGAAGTCGCTCTTGTCGTCGGCGATCGATGTGTCGGCGAGTACGCCCCAGCCCTTGACGACACCGAGCGCGGACAGCGCGTCGTCGAGCGTGGCAAAACTGCGGTAATAGCTGCCGAGGTGCAGCCGGTACTGGCGCGAGATCGCGTGGTAGGACAGCCGGTAGCCGAGCTCGGCGGTCGGCGAGAACCAGTCGGCAACCTGGCGGTACAGCGCATAGCCGCGTGGCCGGGTCAGCTGGAATTCGTAAACGAAGGGCAGCGAGACGCCGTTGGTCAGGGCGCTTTCCAGCGTCGGATTGAGCGACACCGCAAACCGCGCCGACAGTTCGATCCGGTTGTTGCCGTAGTTCGCGCCGGCGGATTGGGCGCGGATGTTGCTGCCTTCGCCGAGCACGGCGCCGGCAGCGAGCCACATCAGCAGCGCGAAGACGACATTAAGGACGTTTGCGGAAAAGCGCGTAGTAGAAGCCATCGTGCTCGGGGGTCGGCAACAGCTGGCCATCGACGGGAAGGCCTTCGCTCAGCGGCAGTCGCTCGGCATCCGGATGGCGAGCCGCAAAGGCGTCGGCCTGTGCGCCGTTCTCGGCCGGAAAAATCGAGCAAGTAGCGTAGACGAGTTTGCCGCCAGGCGCCAAGAGCGGCCAGAGCGCGTCGAGCATCTGCCGCTGTTGTTGTGAAAAAGTAACAAAGTCGTTGTATCGACGCAACCACTTGATGTCGGGGTGGCGGCGGGCGACGCCGGTGGCCGAGCACGGCACGTCGGCCAGAATGCGATCGAACGGCTTACCGTCCCACCAGATCTTTGGCACCGCCGCATCGCCGGCCCTGAGCGTGGCCTTGAGGCCGAGACGCCTGAGGTTGTCATCGACGCGCGCCAGTCGTTGGCCGTCGACGTCGATCGCGGTCAGCTCGAGGTCGGCGAGCTCGAGCAGGTGGCCGGTCTTGCCGCCCGGTGCGGCGCAGGCGTCGAGTACGCGCATGCCGGGCTGGGCGTCGAGCAGCCGCGCGGCATGTTGTGCGCCCCAGTCCTGTACCGACACGCGGCCGTCGAAAAAGCCGGGCAGTTTGTCGACGCCGACCGGATGCGCGAGCAGGATCGCCGTGTCGTCGAGCGCGCGGGCTTCGAGGCCGACGGCGGCCAGTTCGGCCAGATAGCTATCGACGTCACCCTGGCGACGATTGACGCGCAAGGTCATCGGCGGATGCTGGTTGGACTGCTCCAGCACGCTGCGCCACGCACTCGGGTAAGCCTTGCGCATCGCCGCAATCCACCAGTCCGGGTGCGACCAGTGGCCGGCATCGGTGCGCCGGGCGTCCTTGAGCAGTTCGTCGCGGCGGCGCAGGAAATTGCGCAGGATGGCGTTGACGAGCCCTTTGCCCTGGCCGGTGCCGGTGTGTGCGGCGACCTTCACCGCGTGATCGACAACGGTGTACGGCGCGGCCCGGGTGAAGTTGAGCTGGTAGATGCCGACGAGCAGCAGGGCGCGCAGTTCGACTTCGTGTACCGGTTTGGACAGCAGGGTGTCGAGCATGGTGTTGAGCAGGCCGAGCTGGCGCAATGCGCCGTAACTCACGTCCTGGATCGCGCCGCGCTGCTGCGGCTTGAGCTCGGGATCGGCACGCCAGACTTCGGCGAGTGCATCGGTCAGCGTCTTGCCGCCGAGGACGGCGGTCAGGATGCGGGTGGCGTATTTCTGGGTGGCGTACATATCGGGTTCCGCTATGGGGGGCGCCGGAGCGCGGGCCGAACGCGCCGCCATGCAGTCGGTGGCTGGCGTCGGCCGCGCGATCCGGCGCGGGGTATCAGTACGGCAGCTGGCCGCGGGCCATCGCGCTCAGCCGGGCGACGCGGTCCGCGGTCTGCGGGTGGGTGCGGAACAGGTCGGACAGGCCCCCGCCGGTGAGCGGATTCATGATCATCATCTGCGCGGTTTCCGGATGGGCTTCGGCGGCGTGCATCGGAATGCCGCGGGCGTAGGCCTCGATTTTTTGCAGCGCGTCGGCCAGTGCCTGCGGGTCGCCGCTGATGCGGGCGCCACCGGCGTCGGCGGCGAATTCGCGCGAACGCGAGATCGCCATCTGGATCACGCTGGCCGCCAGCGGGGCGAGGATGGCCAGCAGGATGCCGACGATCGGGTTGATCGAACGGCCGTTTTCGTCGCGCCCGCCGAAGAACATCGCAAAGTTGGCCAGCGCCGAGATGGCACCGGCCATCGTCGCCGAGATCGTCGAGATCAGGATATCGCGGTGCTGGACGTGCGCCAGTTCATGCGCCATCACGCCGCGCAGTTCGCGGTACGACAGCACGCGCATGATGCCGGTGGTCGCGGCCACGGCGGCGTTTTCCGGATTGCGGCCGGTGGCGAAGGCATTCGGCTGGTCCTCGTCGATCACGTAGACCTTGGGCATCGGCAGGCCGGCGCGCTGCGCCAGCTCCTGCACCATGCCGTAGAGTTCCGGTGCGGTCCGGGCATCGACCTGATGGGCGTTGTACATCTTCAGCACCATCTTGTCGGAATTCCAGTAGGCGAACACGTTCATCGCGCCGCCGAACAGCAGCGCCATCATCATGCCGCTCTTGCCGCCGATGAGGCCGCCGATGAAAACAAACAGCGCCATGATGGCGGCCATCAGGATGGTCGTCTTGAGCCAATTGTTCATATCGTGAAGTCTCGCAAAGGTAAGGGGCGTGGTGACGGGCAGTACGGTGCGGCTGTACTGCCCTGCTGCAGATGTGATTGCGGCGGCGGCGGAAAATTCAATCGCCGAGTACGATTCCCGCTGTCAGCGGCCGGCCGGCGAGGAATGCGGTCGCGTCGAGCCGCTTGCCGCCGGCCAGTTGCAGCGTCGTCAGCGCCAGCGCGCCGGTACCGCAGGCAACGACGATGCCGCGGCGGTCGGCCGACTGCACCGTACCGGCGGCGCCTTGGGCGTCGACCGGGTGTGCGGCCCAGATTTTCAGCGCGGCACCGTCGAGCGTCGTCTGCGCCGACGGAAAGGGGTTGAACGCGCGGATCATCCGGTCAAGCTCGGTTGCAGACCGTTGCCAGTCGATGCGCGATTCGTCCTTCTGCAGCTTCTCGGCGTAGGTGACGCCGTCCTGCGGCTGTACCCGGCGTGCGGCCTGCAGTGACGGCAGGTCGGCCAGCGCGGCGACGATGGCATCGGCGCCTTGCACGGCCAGCTTGTCGTGCAGCGTATGCGCGTTGTCGTCGGCGGCGATCGGTGTCACGTGGACGCTGAGCATGTCGCCGGTATCGAGTCCGGCGTCCATCTGCATGATGGTGATGCCGGTTTCGGTGTCACCGGCGAGGATGGCGCGCTGGATCGGCGCGGCGCCGCGCCAGCGCGGCAGCAACGAGGCGTGGATGTTGAGGCAGCCCAGCCGCGGCAGGTCGAGCACTGCCTGTGGCAGGATCAGGCCGTAGGCGGCAACGACCATCACGTCGATGCCGAGATCCTGCAGCGGTGCCTGCTGCTCCGGCGTGCGCAGCTTTTCCGGCTGGTAGACCGGCAGGTCGTGCTCGAGCGCGACCTGCTTGACCGGCGACGGCGTGAGTTTCATGCCCCGGCCGGACGGGCGGTCCGGCTGGCTCAGCACCAGCACGACCTCGTGGCCGGCGGCGATCAGCGCACGCAGCGCGCTGGCGGCAAAGTCCGGCGTGCCGGCAAATGCGATCTTCATTCGGGTCCGTTACAGCGTCTTGCGCTGGTTTTTTTTCAGTTTCTGGATAATGCGGTCGAGCTTGAGCCGGGAGAGTTTTTCGACGAAAACCTTGCCGTTCAGATGGTCGAGTTCGTGCTGAACGCAAATCGCCAGCAACTCGTCGGCATCGAATTCGAATTGCTCGCCATTTACGCGCTGGGCCCGCACCTTGATGCGCTCGGCACGTTCGACTTCTTCGTAAATCCCCGGTACCGACAGGCAGCCTTCCTCGTAGCGTGTCTTGCCGTCCATCTCGGTGATTTCCGGGTTGATCAGGACGAGCAATTCGTCCTTGGTTTCCGACAGGTCGATGACGACGATGCGCTGGTGCACGTCGACCTGCGTTGCGGCAAGGCCGATGCCTGGTGCCGCGTACATCGTCTCGGCCATATCGGCGACGAACTGTTGCAAATGTTCGTCAAAAACGGTGACCGGTTTGGCGACGGTATGCAGGCGTTCATCCGGGTAGTGCAGAATATTCAGAATGGCCATGATTGCTTGCAGCTGAAAAAGTTTGTATGCAGAATCGATTGGGTTTGGCTTTCAGGGCAATCGCCCGGCATTACATATCGCTTAATAAAGAATCCGTTGGCGGATTCAAACTAAACAGAGACGAGCGCCACCATGCGTAAAACGATTATATCGCTACTTTTGGCCGTCAGCGCCGGCATTGGTTCGGCGCACGCCGATACGCTGGCGCTGCAGAACGACGCGCCGGAGCGCTATGTGGTGGTCAAGGGCGATACGCTGTGGGCCATTTCGGGTCATTTCCTCAAGCAGCCGTGGCGCTGGCCCGAAATCTGGAAGCTGAACAAGGACGAGATCAAGAACCCGCACTGGATCTACCCCGGTGACGTGGTCATCCTCGACCGTTCCGGCGATACGCCGAGGCTGAAGCTGCTCAAGAGCGACAAGGTGGCCAACCGTGGCGTGATCAAGGTCGGGCCGCGAATCCGTTCGACCCAGATCGATGAAAACGGTGCCGCACCGAGCATTCCGTACGCGGCGATCGAGCCCTTCCTGAACAAGCCGCTGGTGATCGAGCCCGAGGCGTTCAAGGCGGCGCCGCGCGTGGCTGCGGGGCCGGATTCGCGGGTCATGTTTGCCAGTGGCGACCGGATTTATGCCGTCGACCTCCAGGGACAAGCGGGCGATACCTGGCAGGCCTTCCGCCCGGGCCAGCCGCTGATCGATCCGGACGATCCGGACCGCAAGCGCGTGATCGGTTACCAGGTCGATTATCTTGGTGACGTGCGCATGGACAAGGAAGGCGACGTAGCGACACTGCGTGTCGTCAGCACCCGGGAGGAAATCGGCGTCGGGAGCCGGCTGATCCGTGCCACCGACGTGCCGTTCATCAACTACGCACCGCACGCGCCGTTGCAGCCTCTGAGCGGTCGAGTGGTATCGGCGTACGGCGGCGTGGCCGAGGCCGGCCAGTACACGACGGTGGTGATCAACCGCGGCAGCGAGGCCGGCGTCGACATCGGCACCGTGCTGAATACCTACAAGCGTGAACGGCCGATCGCCAAGGAAAGCAGTGCCGAGCCGGATCGTGTCACCCCGCCGGAAAAGAGCGGTAATGTCTTCGTCTACCGCGTGTTCCCGAAATTCAGCTACGGACTGCTGCTCGACAGCACCCTGCCGGTCAACGTCGGTGACGACGTGAAATCGCCGAGCTGAGCACGCGTGATGGACGCTACGGCCGCGCATTGCGCGGCCGTTTCATTTGGGAGTCGTGATGGCCGATCCTGACCTCGTTGACTGGCTGCGTTTCACGGCCGTGCCCGGTGTCGGCCCGCGCCGGCAACTGGCACTGTTGCGCGCGTTCGGCGAGCCGGCACGGGCGCTGGGGGCCTCCGAGGCCGAATTGCGCGAGATCCTGCCGTCCGGCGTGCTGCCGGCCTGGCTGACGGCTGCAGCATCCCCGCCACAGCTCGACGCGACGCTGGCGTGGCTGGACGCGCCCGGTGCTGCCATCGTCACGCTTGGCGAGCAGGCGTACCCGCAGCGTCTGCTCGACCTGCCGGATCCGCCGGTGCTGCTTTATCTGAAAGGACGTGCCGAGCTGCTGGGGCGCCCGATGCTGGGCGTTGTCGGCAGTCGTGGCGCGACGCCGCAAGGCCTGGCGAATGCCGGTGCGTTTGCCGAAGCGATGTCGGCATCCGGGCTCGGCATTGTCAGCGGTCTGGCGGCAGGCATTGATGCCGCCGCGCACGAAGGAGGGCTGGCCGGCGCCGGGAGCACGATCGCCGTTGTCGGTACCGGACTCGACCGGGTCTATCCGGCGAGCAACCGCGCGCTGGCCCACCGGATCGCCGAGGCGGGCTTGATCGTTTCCGAGTTTGCCCTCGGTACGCCGCCCAAAGCCGAGCATTTTCCGCGTCGCAATCGCCTGATTGCGGCGCTGTCGCACGGCGTACTCGTCGTCGAGGCCGCACTCGGCAGCGGCTCGCTGATTACCGCAAAGCAGGCCGTCGAGCTCGGGCGCGAGGTGTTTGCCATCCCCGGCTCGATCCACTCGCCGCAGGCGCGTGGCTGCCACCGGTTGATCAAGGATGGCGCCAAGCTGGTCGAGTCGGCCGACGACGTGCTCGACGAGCTCGACTGGCAGGCCCGCCTTGCGCCACCGGTGCGCCCTGTACCGGCGGCCGCTGTACCGGAGAGCGATGCGTCGGTGCTCGATGCGCTCGGCCACGATCCGGCCGATCTCGACACGCTGGTGGTACGAAGCGGCTTGACGGTCGAGCGCCTGTGCGCGATTCTGCTCGGCTTGGAATTGACCGGCCGGGTCGCAGCATTGCCGGGCGGCCGCTACCAGCGGCTGGCTTGAATCGTGCGGCAACGGCCCCAGATGGATTGCATGCTCGACGTTCTCGCCTACCTCTTTCAGCAGTACTACGACGCCGACGGCGAACCGGACATGTCGCAGCTGGCCCGCCGGCTGTCCGGTGCCGGTTTCGACGACGACGAAATCCGCGAGGCGCTGGCCTGGCTGTCCGAACTGTCCACGCTCGATGCTGGTGCTTATGCCGCCCTGTCGATCGACGGGCCGCGGATGCTGCATCCGATCGAATCGAACAAGCTCGGCGACGATGCGATCGTCTACTGGCATTCGCTGGAAGCGTCGCGGGTCTTGTCACCGGAAGAGCGCGAGCTGGTGCTCGACCGCGTCCTGCGCGACGAATCGGGCGAAGTCGAGGCCGACCGGCTCAAACTGATCGTGCTGATGGTCGTCTGGCGCAAACGCGATGAACTGTCTAACCTCCTGATCGAGGAGATCCTCTTCGGTCGCGACGGCGCGACGCTGCATTAAGCCTCGCTTGCCACCCCGGCACACCGGGTCTAATATCCGCCACTTTTTTGAGCATCGGCCGCCATGCCCGCCAATCTGTTGATCGTCGAGTCGCCCTCCAAGGCGAAGACGTTGCAAAAGTACCTCGGCAAGGATTTCCAGATCCTCGCCTCCTACGGTCACGTCCGCGGTCTGGTGCGCAAGGACGGCTCGGTCGACACCGAACACGACTTCAAGATGAAGTATCAGGTGATCGACAAGAACAAGAAGCACGTCGACGCGATCTGTGCGGCGGTGAAAGAGGCGGACAACGTCTACCTCGCATCCGACCCGGACCGCGAAGGTGAAGCGATCTCCTGGCACATCATGGAGATCCTCAAGGGCAAGAAGCTGCTGGACCCGGCCAAGACGTTCAAGCGGGTCGTGTTCCACGAAATCACCGAATCGGCGGTCAAGGCCGCGATCGAACACCCGCGCGACATCGACAGCAACCTCGTCAACGCGCAGCAGGCGCGCAGCGCGCTCGACTATCTGGTCGGTTTCAACCTGTCGCCGCTGTTGTGGCGCAAGGTGCGCTCGGGGCTGTCGGCCGGCCGGGTACAGAGTCCGGCACTGCGGCTGATCTGCGAGCGCGAGATCGAAATCCGCGCCTTCACCGCGCAGGAATACTGGACCATCCATCTCGACAGCCACAAGGGCCGGCAGAAGTTCGGTGCGCGGCTGTCGCAGTGGCAGGGCAAGAAGCTCGAGCAGTTCGACATTCCCGACGAAGCGACGCAGGCCGACATCCTCGCGGCGCTGAACGGCGCGGACGCGCGGGTCGCCAAGGTCGAGAAGAAGAAGAAATCCCGCAGTCCGGCTGCACCGTTCACGACGTCGACGCTGCAACAGGAAGGCGTGCGCAAGCTCGGCATGACGACCGATCGCGTCATGCGTACCGCGCAGCAGCTGTACGAAGGGATCAACCTCGGCGGCGAGACCGTCGGTCTGATCACCTATATGCGTACCGACGCGGTGGCGCTGTCGAACGAAGCGCTGGAAGACATCCGCGGCTACATCGGCGACAACTTCGACAAGGACTATCTGCCGAAGGACGCCATCGTCTACAAGAACAAGTCCAAGAACGCGCAGGAAGCGCACGAGGCCGTGCGACCGACGTCGATCGCGCGCACGCCCGACTCGGTCAAGGCCTTCCTCAGCCTGGACCAGTTCAAGCTCTACCAGATGATCTGGAAACGCACGCTGGCGTGCCAGATGACGCCGGCCAAGTTCGATACCGTCGGCGTCGACATCGAGGTCGGCGCGCAGGCGGTGTTCCGTGCCTCGGGTCAGACGCTGGTGTTCCCGGGCTTCATCGCCGTGTACCAGGAAGACCAGGACGACGTCGAGGACGACGAGGACGAAGCGCGCCTGCCGCCGCTCGAAGAAGGCGAGGTATTGCCGGTCGACAAGCTCGCCGGCGAGCAGCACTTTACCCAGCCGCCGCCGCGCTACTCCGAAGCCTCGCTGGTGAAGGCGCTGGAAGAGTTCGGCATCGGCCGTCCGTCGACATATGCGTCGATCATCAAGACGCTGAAGGATCGCGAGTACGTCGATCTCGACAAGAAGCGCTTCATTCCGACCGACACCGGCGAGGTGGTCAACAAGTTCCTGACCGACCACTTCACCCAGTACGTCGACTACAACTTCACCGCCAAGCTCGAAGACCAGCTCGACGAAATCTCCAACGGTTCGCGCGAGTGGGTGCCGGTACTCGACGATTTCTGGAAGCGCTTCCATAGCACGGTCGAAGAAAAGCAGAGTCTGTCGCGCAAGGAAGTGACGCAGGAAGAGCTCGACGAAGACTGCCCGAAGTGCGGCAACAAGCTGGCAATCCGGCTGGGCAAGCGCGGGCGTTTCATCGGCTGCACCACGTATCCCGAGTGCGACTACACCCGCAATCTCGGTGACGATGCCGATGCGGCACCGGTCGAGCCCGAAGTGGTGCCGGACCGGACTTGCCCGAAGTGCGACAGCCCGCTGCACATCAAGATGGGCCGCTACGGCAAGTTCATCGGTTGCTCGGCCTATCCGAAGTGCAAGCACATCGAGCCGCTGGAACCGCCGAAGGACACCGGGGTCGAGTGCCCGCAGTGCCACAAGGGCACGCTGAAGGAAAAGAAGAGCCGCTACGGCAAGCTGTTCTATTCGTGCAGCACCTATCCGGACTGCAATTACGCGACCTGGGATCCGCCGATCGCCGAGGCCTGCCCGCAGTGCCACTGGCCGGTGCTGACGATCAAGACGACCAAGCGGCGCGGTGTCGAGAAGAAATGCCCGCAGAAGGAATGCGGCTGGTCCGAAGTGATCGAGCCGCCGGCTCCGAAGGAATGATGACAGACACCCGGCCCAGGCCGGGTGTTTCAATGGAATCCCCATGCCCCGTTCCTCCGATTGGTCGCCGGCCGCCCGCTCTCCGCTGACCGAGCCGTTTGCCCGCCAGCAGGCCTATTTCGACGCCTTCGACCGTGTTGTCGCACAGTTTGCCGGCTTCGACGCGCCGGATCCGAATGCGCTGGTCGAGGCGCTGGCCGACGCCAGCCAGTCCGATCTCGTCTGTCTGTTCCGCCATCACGGTGCGCGTGTGCATCTCGAAGCGAGCACGATGGCCAAAGGCGCCGGCCTGTCGCTGATCCCGCTCGCGACGCTGCCGCTGGCCGACTATCCGCTGCTTGCCGATACGCTGGCGGTGGGCATGTTGCTGCAGCGTTCGTTGCTCGAATTGCCGATGCCGGAGCAGATGCTGCTGGCCGGCATCGGCGCACGCCGGATAGTCACGCTGCCCTTGCTCGATCGCGGTGAAGCATTCGGCCTGCTGGCCTTTTTCGACGAGGACGAGGGGCGGGTACGCAGTCACGATGAACTGACGCTGCTGACGATGCTCGGGCGCCAGTTGTCGCAGGGCCTGGTGCGCGTCGACGTCGACGCCGCCTTGCGTGCAGAGCGCGACCGGCTGGCGGCCCTGGTCGGCGCAACCGACGATATGGTGTTCGAGCTTTCGGCACAAGGAACCATCGTGCGCGCCTGGTCCGGCCATCCGGTGCTACCGCATGCGGCTGCGCTGGAAGGGCGGTTGCCTGCGCAGGTCCTGCCGCCCGAACTGGCCACGCTGCTGGCGGCAAAACTGCCGTCGGTGCTGGGTGGTGCATCCGCAACGGTCGAATGCCGGCTGGATGGCCTGCACGGACCCGTCTGGTTCGAAGGGCGGATGCGTCCTGCGCAAGGCAGCGTACTGGTGCTGTTGCGCGATGTCAGCGCCAGCCGGCTCGGTGCATTGCAGCAGCAGGCTCTGGGCGACACGCTGCAGGTGCTGGGCGAGGCGGTCATCGATCTGTCCAGGGGCGGTTTGCTGGTCCGCGCCAGCGCGGCGTGGGCGCGGCTGCGCGGACTCGATCCGCGCGCACTCGATGCCGATCTCGGCGCGCCACTGCTGCACTGGGTTCATGATCACGACCTCGCGGCGGTGCAGGCCGCACTGGCCAGCGCCAATGCCGAGTCGACGACGCTGCGTTTCCGGCTGTACCGCGAGAGCGGCGAGCTGATCTGGGTCGAGGCCTGTCTGCTGCCGCTGCCTGCGGCGGCCGATCGCGCAGCGACCCTGCGCGGGGTGTTGCGCGATGTCACCGAGATGCAGCTCAACCAGCAGCAGATCAGCCGGCTGGCGCTGTACGACGACCTGACCCGGCTGCCGAACCGGCTGATGCTCGACGACGCGCTCGCGCAGGCGATCACGCACGCGAGACACACGCACCGCAAGGTTGCGCTGGGCTTCATTGACCTCGACCACTTCAAGCAGATCAACGATGCCTTCGGCCACCGTGTTGGCGACCAGTTGCTCGCCAGTCTGGCGACCCGCTTGTCGGCGGTGCTGCGGGAGCAGGACCTGCTGGCGCGCTGGGGCGGCGACGAATTCGTCGTGCTGATGCCCGACCTGGCCGATCCGCAGCAGATCCGCGCGATGGCCGAACGCCTGCGCAACGCGGCGCGCGAGGCCGTGATGCTTGACGGACTCGAGGCGCATCCGTCGGTGAGTTGCGGCTTTGCAGTGTTTCCGGACAACGCCGAATCCGGTGAAGAGCTGCTGTCGGCGGCCGACCACACGATGTATCACGCCAAGCATGCCGGGCGGAACAACGTCTGTTTCTACGGCGACATCCTGCACCTGAAGGCGCTCGGTCGCGAGCACGTGGCGCTGCAGTCGCGGCTGTCCGCGGCGATCCGTAGCGAGCGGCTGGGCGTGTTCTACCAGCCGGTGGTGTCGGCGCGCGACGGCAGCGTGATTGCCGTCGAGGCACTGGCACGCTGGCAGGACGACAAGAACGGCTGGATCAGCCCCGAGCTGTTCGTGCCGATGGCCGAAAAGGTCGGCCTGATCCAGGAGCTGTCCAGTCTGGTGATGCAGCAGGCGTTTCCGCAGCTGCGCGCCTGGCGCGACGCCGGTTTGGCGCAGAAGCTGATGCTGAACATTTCGCGCAGCCAGCTGTTCTCGCCGGTGTTCGTCTCGCTGCTGGTCGAGCGGCTTGCCGCCTACCGGTTGCGGCCCCACGACGTGATCATCGAGATCACCGAGTCGGCAGCGCTCAACGACTACGCCCGCCAGCTCAAGCATCTGCGCCAGCTGGCCAGTGCGGGTTTCCAGATTGCCATCGATGACTTCGGGACCGGCTATTCGTCGCTGGCGCAGTTGCACGAGATGCAGGCGCAGCTACTGAAGGTCGACGTGTCCTTCACCCAGCGCTTGCATACCGAAGCAGGGCGGCGGGTGATGCAGGCCATCGTCCAGTTCGGCCAGGGGCTGGGGCTCGATCTGGTGGTGGAAGGCGTCGAGAGCCTCGACGCGGCGCGCTATCTGCAGGGCTTGGGGGTCGAGTACCTGCAGGGCTTCCACTTCAGCGAGCCGGTTCCGGCCGGTGTCGCCGAGCTGTGGATGCGACTCGGGCTGGCCAACAAGGTCTGAAATGAAAACCGGGCGAGGCCCGGTTTTTTCTTGTGCGGCATGGCGCTTAGCCGGCCATCGAGCCCGGACCGGCCAGTTCGTGCAGCTGCTTGTTCTGCAGCTGGCCATGAGTGGCGTACATCGATCGGCTCGATGGTGCGGATTGTACCGTTGCGTGAGCCTGCGGTTGCCAGGCCGGGTGCAACTGCTCGTTCTGCTGCATCGGCATGGCGCCGGCGCTGGCGAACTGGGCAAGGGCGAGCAGGCTGGTGGCAACGGCAAGCTTGAACGTGGTGTGCATGGTGTTCTCCTTGTTTCACCGGACGTTGATTCCCGGTGTCGATGGAGTCATCTTATGCCGTGCATGTATGTTGGTAAATGCAACAATTAACAAATTGATCAATTTGCGGTGAGCAAACAAAAGGCCGCGCAAGGCGGCCCTGGATGCTGCGGTGCGTCGGACTCAATGCTGCAGGATTTTCGACAGGAAAGCCTGGGCACGCTCACTGCGCGGGCTGCCGAAGAATTCGTCCTTGTTGGCGTCTTCGACGATGGCGCCCTTGTCCATGAAGATCACCCGGTTGGCGACCTTGCGCGCAAAACCCATTTCGTGGGTCACGCACATCATCGTCATGCCTTCGTGAGCCAGTTGCACCATCACGTCGAGCACTTCGTTGATCATTTCCGGGTCGAGGGCGGAGGTCGGCTCGTCGAACAGCATCGCGATCGGGTCCATCGCCAGCGCGCGGGCGATGGCTACGCGTTGCTGCTGGCCGCCCGAGAGCTGGCCCGGGAACTTGGCTGCATGCGCCGACAGGCCGACACGGTCGAGCAGGGCCAGACCCTTCTTCTTGGCTTCGTCTTCCTTGCGACCGAGGACCTTGATCTGCGCCAGTGCGAGGTTGTCCGTAATCGACAGGTGCGGGAACAGTTCGAAGTGCTGGAACACCATGCCGACGCGCGAGCGCAGCTTGGGCAGGTCGGTCTTGGGCGAACCGACCGAGATGCCGTCGACGATGATGTCGCCGGACTGGAACGGTTCCAGCCCGTTGACGCACTTGATCAGCGTCGATTTGCCCGAGCCCGACGGGCCGCAGACCACGACGACTTCGCCCTTGCTGACTTCGGTGGTGCAATCGGTCAGGACTTGGAAGTCGCCGTACCACTTGCTGACGTTCTTGATCGAAATCATACGGTCAACCTCTTTTGCAGGCGCTTCACCAGGGTGGAGGCGCCAAAACTGATGATGAAATAAACCAGACCGGCAAACAGCAGGAACTGATGCAGCTCGCCGACGATGTCACCGGCCGAACGTGCGCTGTTCAGGAAGTCCATCAGGCCGACGGCATACACGAGCGAGGTATCCTGGAACAGGATGATCGACTGCTGCAGCAGCAGCGGCGTCATCTTGCGGAAGGCCTGCGGCAGGATCACCAGCCGCATCGTCTGGCTGTAGGTCATGCCCAGTGCGTAGGCGGCATTGACCTGGCCACGCGAGATCGACTGGATGCCGGCGCGGACGATTTCGCAGTAGTACGCCGCTTCGAACATCATGAACGCGACCAGACACGAGTAGAACGCACCGATCGGTTCGTTGGTGCCGGTCAGCCAGCCGATGATGAAGGGCACCACGAAGTAGAACCAGGTGATGACCAGCAGCAGCGGAATCGAGCGGAAGTAGTTGACGTAGAAACCGGCAAGGTTCGACAGCAGCTTGTTGTGCGACAACCGTGCCAGTGCCAGCAGCGTACCGAGGGCGACGCCGCCGACGATGGCGAGCACCAGCAGCTTCAGCGTCAGCATCATGCCGGAGACCAAGCCGGGCATCGCCGTGACGAGCGAAGAGAAGTCCATCTTACTTGCCTCCCAGCGCGATCAGTCCCGGCACGCGCACGCGCTTTTCAACCCAGCGCATGAACAGCATCAGGCCCATGTTGAGCACGAAATAGATGATCGTTGCCAGCGTGAATGCCTCGAACAGGTTGGCGGTGAACTCCGCCGTCTGCTTGGTCTGCGCCAGCAGCTCCATCAGGCCGATCAGCGACGCGACCGACGAGTTCTTGAAGATGTTCAGGAATTCGCTGGTGAGCGGCGGAATGATGATGCGGAACGCCTGCGGCAGCAGCACTTCCTTGTAGATCTGCGGTATGCGCAGGCCCAGTGCGTAGGCGGCGTTGGTCTGGCCTTTCGGCAGTGCCTGGATGCCGGTCCGGACCTGTTCACAGACGCGGGCAGCAGTAAACAGCCCCAGACAGAGCACCACGCTGATGAACGCGCTGGTGGCCGGGTTCAGGTCCTGCTTGAACCAGGTCTGCAATCCTTCGGGCAACAGGTCGGGCACGATGAAATACCAGACGAACAGCTGCACCAGCAGCGGAATGTTGCGGAAAATTTCGACGTAGACGGCTGCGATCCTGGGCAATACCTTGCCCGGCAGCGTGCGCATCACGCCGAGCACGGTGCCCAGCAGCAGCGCGATCACCCAGCCGGCCAGCGACAGCGCGATCGTCCATCCGAGGCCTTTGACGAACCAGTCCAGATAGATTTCGCTGCCGATGCCGGTGGAATGGAAAAATACGCCCCAGTCCCAGTTGTAATGCATCTCGGGGTTCCCCCTATCAAACAAGAAGCCGGCCGCAACGACGGCCTGCTCGATTCAATCGGCAGGCCGCGTTTTGCCACGGCCGGCTTCGTTCCGGTACAACCTGCGCTTACATCTGCTCGGCGGACTTGTCGGTCGGCTTGGCGATCAGTTCCTGCAGCTCGTCGCTCATCGGGAAGTTCAGGTTCAGGCCCTTCGGCGGGACCGGGCTCTGGAACCAGCGCTTGTAGATGGTGTTGATTTCGCCGGACTTGTAGGTGTTGCTCAGCGCGGTGTCGACCAGCTTCTTGAACTGGGCGTCGTCCTTGCGCAGCATGCAGCCGTAGACTTCGTACGATTGCGGCTTGCCGACGATGGTCCAGTCGTTCGGTGCCTTGGCCTTGGCCATTTCACCGGCCAGCAGTGCGTCGTCCATCATGAACGCGACCGCACGGCCCGACTCCAGCATCAGGAAGGACTCGCCGTGGTCCTTGGCGCTGATGATGTTCATGTTGAGCTTCTTCTCGTCGTTCATCTTCTTGATGAGCCGCTCGGACGTGGTGCCGGCGGTAGTGACGACGTTCTTGCCGGCGAGGTCGGCGAAGTCCTTGATGCCCGAGGTCTTCTTCACCAGCAGGCGGGTACCGATCTCGAAGATGCCGACCGAGAAGGCAACCTGCTTCTGGCGTTCGAGATTGTTGGTGGTCGAGCCGCACTCGACGTCAACCGTGCCGTTCTGGACCAGCGGAATCCGCGTCTGCGAGGTGACGAGGTTGTAGCGGACTACAAGGCTCGGCATCTTCAGCTCTTTTTTCACCGCATCGACGATCTTGGCCGACAGATCCATCGAGTAACCGACCGGCTTCTGGCTGGCGTCGAGGTAGGAGAACGGAATCGACGAGTCGCGGTGGCCGATGACGATGGTGCCGGTTTCCTTGATCTTCTTCAGCGTACCGGTCAGCTCCTCGGCCTGGGCGGAGGTGGCGAAAACGGCGGACATGGCCAAACACAACGGCAGCAGTTTCTTCATGTGGGAAATCTCCATAGCGTGTTTTTTCACACAAACCGAGTATAGGTGCCGCGCCGGAATGCTGCGCTTGGTGAAAACCCTGGCTTACAACCTTGGGTGAACGGGAAAATTTCCCCATGAAAAAAGCCGCCCGCAGGCGGCTTTTTCCGGCCTTAGCCGTGCATTGGCGACAGTATCTGCCGCAGGAACTGTCTGGCCCGATCGGTTTGCGGCGCGGTGAAAAAGGCTTCCGGCGTGGTGTCCTCGAGAATCTCGCCTTCGGCGAGAAACAGCACCCGGTCGGCGACTTCGCGGGCAAAGCCCATCTCGTGGGTGACGACCATCATCGTCATGCCCGACTCCGCCAGTTGCTGCATGACCGCGAGGACTTCACCGATCATTTCCGGATCGAGGGCCGAGGTCGGTTCGTCGAACAGCATGACCTTGGGCTGCATCGCCAGGCCGCGCGCGATGGCGACGCGCTGTTGCTGGCCGCCGGAGAGGTTGGCCGGATAGGCGTGCTTCTTGTTGGCGAGTCCGACGCGTTCAAGCAGCTCCATGGCCAGCTGTTCTGCAGCCTCGCGGCTCATTTTCTTGACCTGCATCGGTGCGAGCGTGATGTTGTCGAGCACCGACAGATGCGGGTAGAGGTTGAAGTGCTGGAAAACGAAGCCGACGTCGGCGCGCAGTTTGTTGATGTCGGTCTTCGGGTTGTTGACGATGACGCCGCCGACGTTGATTTCGCCGTCGTTGATCGGCTCGAGCTGGTTGATCGTGCGGATCAGCGTCGACTTGCCCGACCCGGACGGGCCGCAGACGACGACGACTTCGCCCTGCTTGACCTCGAGATTGATGTTCTTGAGGACATGGTGATCGCGGCCGTACCACTTGTTGACGCTGGAAAATCGGATCATGGAAAGGCTGTCTGGTAGGGGGTTCTTGCTGGCAATTGTGTAACCACCCTGACCCGGCGGGCAAGGGCATTGCTGGCACTTTGCGATCGATGGCCGCCGATCAGCAGGCGGCCAGCAGGTTGGCGAGCGCGACGTACTGGCCGACGTTCACGTTCTCGGGGCGCCAGCCAGGCTCGATGCCGGCCGCGGCCAGCTGCGCGTCGTCGGCGATGCCCTTGAGGTTGTTGCGGATGGTCTTGCGCCGTTGGCCGAACGCCGTGGTGACCAGCTTTTCCAGCGCGTCGAGATCGCCGACCGGCCATGGAGGCGTCGGCCAGGGCATCATGCGGACGACGCTCGAGTCGACCTTCGGTGGCGGATAGAACGCGGTCGGTGGAACGTCGAGGACCTTGTCCATGTTGAAGCGTACCTGCAGCATCACCGAGAGCCGGCCGTAATCGGCCGTGCCCGGTTCGGCGACCATCCGGTCGACGACTTCCTTTTGCAGCATGAAGTGCATGTCGGCAATCGCGGCGCCGAAGCCGGCCAGATGGAACAGCAGCGGAGTCGAAATGTTGTACGGCAGGTTGCCGGCGAGGCGGATCGCGCCACCCGGATTGATCTCGCCGGCCAGGGCGGCGAAATCGAACTTGAGCGCGTCGGCGTTGTGAATCACCAGTTGATCGGGGCTGAAGCGCGCCGAGAGATGGCTGACGATGTCGCGGTCGATCTCGACCACGTGAAGCCTGCCGGCACGCAGCATCAGTGGTTCGGTCAGCGCGGCGAGTCCCGGGCCGATCTCGACCAGCACGTCGCCGGGACGCGGATCGATCGCGGCGATGATCCCCTGGATCACGCCCTGGTCTTGCAGGAAGTTCTGGCCGAAGCGCTTGCGCGGAATGTGTGACATGGAAAACCTGGTAAACGGTGGGTCAGCCGCGGTGGCGTGCGAGTTCGGCGGCAAGCTCGATCGCCGCGGCAAGGCTGCCCGGATCGGCACGGCCGGAGCCAGCCAGATCGAGCGCCGTGCCGTGGTCGACCGAGGTCCGGATCACGGGCAGGCCGAGCGTGACGTTGATGCCTTCGCCAAAACTGGCGAACTTGAGTACCGGCAGGCCCTGGTCGTGGTACATCGCCAGTACCGCATCGCCCTGCTCGAGCTGCTTGCGGTTGAAAAGCGTGTCCGCCGGCAGCGGGCCGATCAGTGTCATGCCTTCGGCGCGCAATGCGTCCAGCGCCGGTACGATCACCTCGATTTCTTCGCGGCCGAGATGCCCCGACTCACCTGCATGCGGGTTGAGGCCGGCAACGAGGATGCGCGGTGTCCTGATGCCGAACTTGGTCTGCAGGTCGGAGTGCAGGATCCTCAGGGTCCGGCTCAAAGACTCGACGGTGATCGCGGCCGGCACGTCCTTGAGCGGCAGATGGGTCGTGGCCAGGGCCACGCGCAATCCGCCGCCGGTCAGCATCATCACGACCTGTTCGGTGCCGGTACGTTCGGCGAGGTATTCGGTGTGGCCGTAGAAGAACTTGCCGCCAATACCGTCGTTGATCACGCCCTTGTGCAGCGGCGCGGTGACGATGGCGTCGAACTCGCCGTTCCGGGCGCCGGCAACCGCCCGGTCGAGCAGGTCGAGCACGTAGCGGGCGTTGGCGGGGTTCAGCGTTCCGGCAGTGCAGGGGGCGGCCAGTGGCCGGTGCAACAGCGACACCGGAACATCCCGGTCAGGCGTGTAATCCGGCCAGTCGGCGGTGACGCCGACGGCCGCCGCGCGTTCGGTCAGCAGCGCCCGGTCGCCGAGCAGGACCAGTCGCAAGTCGCCACGTCGGGTGGCGATCGCGGCGGCGAGCTCGGGGCCGATACCGGCGGGTTCGCCGGTGGTCAGCGCCAGAACCGGACGGCGAGACATCACTCTTCCTTCAGCCGGATGTCGACATAGGCGCGGTCGCGCTGTTGGCGCAGCCAGTCTTCGTACTGCTCCTCGGCCTTGCGCTGCTTGATTTCCTGACGGACACGGAAGCGTTCCCGTTCCTGGGTGACGTCCTGCTGACGCCGCTCGAGTACCTGGATCAGGTGGTAACCGAACGGACTGTGCACCGGTTGGCTGATCTGGTTCGGCTGCAGCGCCTTCATCGCCTGCTCGAACTCGGGTACGGTTTCGCCGGGGTTGACCCAGCCGAGATCGCCACCCTTGCTGGCACTGGTATCGTCGGAATAGGCGCGGGCCATGTCCTCAAATTTGGTACCGCCGTTGACGATGCGGTCGCGCAGCTGGACCAGCTTCTGGCGTGCGTCGTTGTCGGAGACCAGCTCGTTGGTCTTGATCAGGATGTGTCGTGCGTGTGTCTGGGTGACGATTTCCTTCGGATTCTGCTCGCGCTTGTCGACCAGCTTCATGATGTGGAAACCGGCCGGGCTGCGGATGATGTCGGTGCTTTCGCCCGGTTTCAGCTTGTCGAGCAGTTCCGTGAACGCCTCAGGCAAGCTGCCTGCGGGGCGCCAGCCCAACTGGCCGCCACTGGTGGCATCCGGGGCCGTCGAGAATTTGGCGGCGACGGCCGAAAAATCGGTGCCCGAAGAGACTTCCTGCTTGGCCGATTGCGCACGCAGTCGGCGTTGCTGGATCTGTTCCGGTGACGCGTTTTCCGGCACCGAAACCAGGATGTGCTGCAGGTTGTATTCGACCTTGGTCTTGCCCGCGTTGAGCTTCAGGTAGTCGTCGACCTCGCTGTCGGTGACGACGATCTTCGCGTCGATTTCCCGTTCCTTCAATCGGCTGATCACCATTTCCCGGCGGATTTCCTCGCGGAAGGTCTTCCAGTTGGAGCCCTGTTTTTCCAGTGCGGCGCGGAACTGGGGCAGGCTCATCTTGTTCTGTTCGGCAATCCGGTTGATCGCCCGGTCGAGCATTGCATCGTCGGCCTTCATTCCCATGGCATTGGCGAACTGGACCTGCAGCAGATCGGTAATCATGCGCTCAAGTACCTGTTGCTTGAGCACATCCTCGGGCGGTAGCTGAATCTTCTGACTGGCCAGGTTCTGTTTGACCGAGGCGATCCGGTCGTCGAGTTCGTCCTGAGTGATCACGCCGCGGTTGACGACGGCAATGACCCGGTCGACGGTTTCGATGGCGGCATGGGCCAGCGGTGCCAGCAGCGACGACAGCATCACGGCCAGCAGGGTCAGGGAGCGGAAGTTGGTCATGGCATTCACTTCAAGGTATCGAATGTACTGGAGTAGCCGGGAATCGAGTCGCGCAGCGTGCCGACCGGGTTGCTCCCCAGGCCGAGTCCGCCGAGTTCGAGTACGGCAAAATAGGTGGTGTTGTATGTGCCGTCGCTGGTGATGTAGCGCTGTGCCGCCATGCGCAGCGCCCAGCAGCCGGCGTTGTATTCGAGGCCGGCCAGCGCCTCGAAGGTCTGGTCGTCGTGCAGCGAGTAGGTGTAGCGGCCGACGCCATACCAGCCGCGGCCGATCGGCCACTGACCGGAAATGTCGATCTGTTCGATGATGCCGTCGGTCGTTGCAAGCCCGTTACTGTTGTAGTTGATCGGCGCATTGGTGTTGCGCGTGTAGCGCAGGTTGATGACCCGCGCTGCGTCCGGCGCCCACTGCAGCGATGCGTCGGCGCGACTGGTCCTGCCGTTGACGCCGTCGTACTGCAGCGTGTAGTCGTACTTGAGTTTTTTCCAAAGCTGGCCACCGACCGACAGCAGCAGATCCGTCTTGGTCGCGTCGGACGGAATCGAGTTGTCGAGCGTTACCTTCGGCGTCGTGAAGTAGTAGCGCTGGCCGATCATGGCACGGAACAGTTCCGACCCGTCCTCCGCATCAAGGATGCGACTCGTCAGCGCAGCGGTGATTTCGTTGGCATCGTTGATCCGGTCGTGGCCGACGAACTTGTTCTCGGAGAAAAGCTGCGTCATCGACAGATCGGTCGTGCCCGAATCGAAGTTCGGCAGCATCGACTGGTCTTTGTACGGTACGTACACGTAGAACAGCCGTGGTTCGAGCGTCTGGATGTACTCGTTGCCGCGCCAGTCGGCGTCGCGTTCGAAGAAGAGGCCGGAGTCGATGCTGGTGATCGGCAGTACCCGGCTTTCGGTCCGGTCGTTCAGGCCGTTGGCATCCTGCAACTGGTAGTAGGTGGCGTCGAGCGAGACCTTGGGAACGATGAAGCCGTACGCCGTGTTGAACGGCATCTTCACCGTCGGCGTGATCCAGGTTCGGGTGCCGTTGACCTTGGTCGGATGGTAGAAGTCGGCAAACTCGGCTGCGACTGACGTCTGTACGCCCTTGACCCAGTTCGGCGTGGCGTTGAAACCGACCACCGGCATCCGGTCGTACGGAATGTCGACCGCGTTGGTGTCACTTTGCAGCGTCTGGTAGCGCTGCCACAGGAAGGACGCATTCCAGCCGTCGCCGGCATAGTTGAGCCCCGCTTCGCGCGGCAGGTTGGTCTGCTGGGCGATCGCGTCGCGGCTGCCGAAGTCGTTGAAATAGTCGTCGTCCGAGACCTTCTGGACATTGATGTGCCCGGACAGCCGGTCGGTGAACTGCTGGTTGTGCAGCCAGCTGAAGCTGGAGCGGTTGGTGTCCGTTTCCTTGTCATTGATGTACGAGCCGCTGATCTGGCCCGAGTAATTCGGCTGCAGGTAGCGGAATTCGCCGCCGAGCATCAGGCCGCGCTGGGTCATGTAGTGCGGGTACAGTGTCGCGTCGTAGTTCGGTGCGATGTTCCAGTAGAACGGCGTGAGCAGGTCAAGGCCGCTGCGGCTATCGAAGCTCACTGTCGGGGTGAGGAAGCCGGTTTGCCGGTTGCCGGTCAGCGGAAAGTTCATCCACGGCGAGTACATCACCGGCACGCCCTTGAACTGGATCCAGCCGTTCTGGGCGACGCCCATATTGTCGATGTAGTCGAGATCGAGCTTCGACGCGTGGATGTACCAGTCGTCGTTGCCGACCGGGCACGAGGTAAAGCGGCCCGAGTCGATGTGGTACAGCTTTTCGCCGCCGAACAGCAGCTTGACGCCGTCGGCCCGGCCGAGCCCCTGCCCGACGACGTAGTCGGGGTCGGAGAGTTCGCCGGTCGACGAGTCGAGATAGTAGTCGAGCCCCTTGCCGGTCAGAACGTCGCCTTCCTTTTCCATGCGCACATCGTCGCCGGCGCGCAGGTGCTTCTGCGCCTCGTCGTAGGTCGCCCATTCGGAGTACAGCGTCGAATTTTCCTGCTGGATGACGACATTGCCCTCGGCCTTGAGGGTCTTGGTGCCGTCGGTCTGGTTCTGGGCATCGACGCGGTCGGCCTCGACGTACATCGGTGCGTCGCTGGTCGTCTCCGCGGCACAGGCAAGCGCCGACGACAGGGCAAGCAGGAGGACGGAATAGCGGAAGGGCGGCGGCGGAAGGCGGGTCATGCGGCC
The DNA here is from genome assembly GCF_014652315.1 of Jeongeupia chitinilytica. Lineage (GTDB taxonomy): Bacteria > Pseudomonadota > Gammaproteobacteria > Burkholderiales > Chitinibacteraceae > Jeongeupia > Jeongeupia chitinilytica. Next base: position 120,520 of record NZ_BMYO01000008.1, read on the forward strand.
GGGGGGAGCTCTTGATAGAATCGCTGAATTCTACCCGGTTTTTTGCTGATTTCATGAACGTTTCCGATTCCGTTTCCACCTGGCTGGCCACCACTACCGGCACGCCGCCCGTTTCGCTCTCTTCGGGCGGTTCCGATGCCAGCGTGCGTCATTACTGGCGTGCCGTCTGGCCGGAGCGCAGCCTGATCGTGATGCAGGCCGACCCTGCCCTGTTCGATGCTCGCCCCTTTCTTGCCCGCCAGGCCGAGCTCGCCGCCGCGGGGATACGCGTGCCGACGGTGCTGGCACAGGATGCCGACGCGGGGCTGGTGCTGCTCGAGGACCTCGGCGAGTCCCTGCTCGCGCCGCAACTGAGCGATGAGTCGCGTGCCCGCGACTGGTACCTGCGTGCGATCGACGTACTGGTGGCGATGCAGGTCTGCATGGCCAGCGAATCGCTGCCGGTTTTCGATACCGCGTTCATGCAGCGCGAAATGGAAATCGGCCGCGAGTGGTATCTGGAGCGGCATCTGGGCGCCACGCTCGACGGCGAGGCACTGGCGAGCTGGCAGCGCAGCTGTGCATTGATCAGTGCCTTCAATGCCAGCCAGTCGACCGGGTTCATGCATCGCGATTACCACTCGCGCAACCTGATGATCAAGGATGACGAGCTGGTCGTCATCGACTTCCAGGACGCGGTGCGCGGGCCGCTCGGCTACGACCTCGTGTCGCTGTTGCGCGATGCCTACGTCGACTGGGAGGAAGCCTTCGTGCTCGATCTGGCGATCCGCTACTGGGAAAAGGCGAGGGCCGCCGGGCTGCCGGTACAGGCCGACTTCGGCGATTTCTACAAGGCGTTCGAGTGGCTCGGGCTGCAGCGCCACCTGAAGGTGCTCGGCCTGTTTGCGCGCTTGCACCATCGTGACGGCAAGAGCCGCTATCTCGCAGACATCCCGCGGGTGCTGAACTACGTCAACAAGGTCTGCGAACGCTACGTCGAACTCGGCAGCCTGAAGCGCCTGCTGTTGAAGCTGCACGGCGACAGCATCGACGTCGGCTTCACGTTCTGAGGCCGGATCGACCATGAAGGCAATGATACTGGCCGCCGGCCGCGGCGAACGGATGCGGCCGTTGACCGACAACTGCCCCAAACCGCTGCTCGACGTCGGCGGAACGCCGCTGATCGGCTGGCACCTCAAGCATCTGGCTGCGGCCGGCGTGACCGAGGTGGTGATCAATCACGCTTGGCTCGGCGGCTTGATCGAGGCGGCGCTTGGCGATGGCAGTGCCTACGGCGTGCGCATCGCCTATTCGCCGGAAACGACGGCGCTGGAAACGGCTGGCGGCATCGCCAGGGCGCTGCCGCTGCTAGGCGATGCGCCGTTTGCAGTGATCAACGGTGACGTGTTTACCGATTACGACTTCGGCGCACTGGCCGGCGTGGCCGAGCGGATGCGTGCAAACGATGCCATCCGGGCGCATCTGGTACTGACGCCAAAGGCCGGTTACCCGACCGGCCGTGATCTGGCGATCGCGCCCGACGGGCTGGCCAAGGCCTGCGACGAGGGCGACGCGCCGATGACGTTCTGCGGCATCGCCGTTTACCACCCGGCTTTTTTTGCCGGTGTACCGCAAGGGCAGGCGTCGCCGTTGCTGCCGCATTTCCTGACGGCGATGGCACGGCGGCAGGTCGGCGCGGAGCGTTTCGAAGGCCTGTGGCTCGATGTCGGTACGGTGGAGAGGCTTGAATATGCGGGGAAAATCGCGCGTTCGTGCGTGCACGATGGTTGAATTTGCGCATTGAGTTCTGCTGCACTGCAACGTAAGCTGAGCGTATCCGATTGCCGCACAGGGGGCCGTCATGGCCAGCAAACGCTTCTTCCACGAGCAGGCCGACCGTTTCGCCGCCCTGCAGCATGCGCTGCGCCAGGCCTTCGATCCGTTCGGATTTGCCAGCACCGCGTTGAAAGCACAGCAGGCCTGGTTGCAGCATCCTGCCGAACTGGCCGACACCCTTGTCGACTGGACGTCGGACGCCTGGCAATGGCAGCAGCATGCGGCCAGCCGGCTGGCCGGCGCGCCCGACATCGACCTCTTCCCGTCCCACCCTGACGACACGCGGTTTGCCGACCCCATCTGGTCCGACTCGCCGCAATGGGACGCGGTCAAGGAGTGGTATCTGTTCAACACCCGCTGGCTGCAGGATGTGCTCTATGCCACTCCGGGTTTGTCCGATACCGAGCGCAATCGCAGCGCGTTCTGGCTGCGCCAGTGGCTCAACGCCGTGGCGCCAACCAACTGGTTCCTGTTCAATCCGGTCGCGCTGACCCGGGCCGCACTGACCCGGGGCGACAGCCTCTGGCAGGGCTACAAGAACTTTGCCCGCGATGTCGGTCGCGGCGACATTCCGATGACCGACATGGATGCTTTCAGGGTCGGCGAAAACCTGGCGACCACGCCCGGCCGCGTCGTGCACCGCAGCCGTTTGCTCGAAGTCATCCACTACACGCCGACGACGCCCAAGATCAAAGCCGTACCGATCGTCATCGTCGCACCGTGGATCAACAAGTATTACGTGCTTGATCTCGACGCCAGAAAGAGTCTGGTCCGCTATCTGGTCGAGCAGGGGTTCTCGGTATTCATCACCAGCTGGAAGAATCCGGGCGGCGACGAGCGCGACGTCGGCTTCGACGACTATGTGAACGAGGGCATTGCGACCCTCGTCGACGTTGCCCGCACCGTGTCGGGCAGCGAGCAGGTGCATCTGGCCGGCTACTGCATCGGTGGCACGCTGACGGCGATCTATCTCGCATGGCTGGCCAAACGCGGTGAGGCCGGCAGGATCGCCAGTGCGACCTTCCTGACCACGCTGACCGACTTTTCCCGTCCGGGCGACATCGACGTTTTCCTGGATGACGAGGGGCTGGCTTTCGTCGAACGGGTGATGGCGCAGAAGGGGTATCTGGACGGCAAGGAAATGGCGTCGAGCTTCCGGATGCTGCGGCCGAACAGCCTGATCTGGAACTACTGGGTCAGCAGCTACCTGCTCGGCGAAACGCCGACCGCATTCGACGTGCTGTACTGGAACATGGACACGACGCGGATGCCGCAGAAAATGCACAGCTACTACCTGCGCGAGTTCTATGTCCGTAACCGGCTGATCGAACCGGATGCCCTGACGATGGCCGGCGAGCCGATCGATCTGGCGCGGATCGACACGCCGCTGTTCATGGTCGGCACGCAGGAAGACCACATCGCGCCGTGGCAGCAGACCTGGGCACTGACCGGCAAGGCCCGTGGTCCGGTGACGTTCACGCTGTCGAGTTCGGGTCACATTCTCGGCATCGTCAACCCGCCGCGGCCCGATTCGAAACGCAGCTACTGGCAGGGCGAGGCCAAGCGCGGCGAAAGCGCAGACGCCTGGCTGGCGCGGCAGACACCGGCGGCCGGTTCGTGGTGGCCGAGCTGGGTCGAGTGGCTGCAGCCGCGCTCGGGCAAGGATGTCAAGCCGCCGGTTGCCGGGGCCGATCTGGGGCCGGCGCCGGGGACCTATGTGCTCGAGTGATCAGAGCGTGCGCTTGGCGACGACCTTGAGGCCGTCGTCGAGCGTGTAGACGATGGGTTCGCCGTTGGGAATCTCGACGCCGACGATCGCGTCGTCGGAGATTCCCTCGAGGTGCTTGATCAGCCCGCGCAGCGAGTTGCCGTGCGCCGAAATCAGTACCGTCTTGCCCGATTGCAGCGCCGGCGCGATCGCGTCGAACCAGTAGGGCATCACCCGGGCAATCGTGTCCTTCAGCGATTCGGTCAGCGGCAGTTCGGCGTCCGGAATCGCGGCGAACTTCGGATCGCCGCGTCCGACCCGTTCGTCGTCGTGATCCAGCGCCGGCGGTGGCACGTCGAAGCTGCGGCGCCAGATCTTCACCTGTTCGTCCCCGTGCCTGGCGGCCGTTTCGGCCTTGTTCAGCCCGGTCAGCCCGCCGTAGTGACGCTCGTTCAGCCGCCAGTCCTTTTCGGTCGGCAGCCACATCCGGTCCATTTCGTCGAGCGCCAGCCACAGTGTGCGGATGGCGCGCTTGAGCACCGACGTGAATGCGAGATCGGGGTGGAGGCCGGCGTCGCGCAGCTTGCGGCCGGCGTCGCGTGCCTGCTCGGCACCGAGTTCGGTCAGGTCGACGTCGTGCCAGCCGGTGAAGCGGTTTTCTTTGTTCCAGGTCGATTCGCCGTGGCGGATCAGGATCAGCGTGGACATGGCTACTCCGGAAAAGGGTTGTTCAGGCGACCAGCGCCAGCAGCGCGCCGAGCCAGACGAGGCCGCCGAGACCGTAACGGACGCGACGGCGCAGCGCGTGGGCAGATGCAGACATGATGACCTCCTTGTGGCCGCAAACGGATGAAGGTGGCTTTGGCGGCGTCATGCTTTATTATTGAGAATCAATCTCATCAAATGAAGTGATTTTTTCCTTCTACCACCATAGCCCGTCGCTATGCGCTAGCGTAGATCCTGCGTACCGGCCGGCTTTGCGCTGGCGCAACGTCATCTCGCGGGGGTTGCGGTAAAACCTAACCCGATTCCGGTTGTCCCGGCATGTATGCGTCGGGGATAATGCTGCGAACCGCTGTATGCCGTTTTTCCTTTGAATCGAATTGTTTGCGGAGGATGTACCTCATGGCCAACCGCGCCGAACTTGCCAATGCCATTCGCGCTCTTGCGATGGATGCCGTGCAGAAAGCCAATTCCGGTCACCCCGGCATGCCGATGGGCATGGCCGAAATCGCGCTGGCGCTGTGGGGCGAAGGCGAAATGCGCTTCAATCCGCAGAATCCGGACTGGGCCAACCGTGATCGTTTCATCCTCTCCAACGGCCACGGCTCGATGCTGCAGTACGCGCTGCTGCACCTGACCGGCTACGACGTGTCGATCGACGACCTGAAGAACTTCCGCCAGCTGCACAGCAAGACCCCGGGTCACCCGGAATACGGCTATACCGTCGGCGTCGAGACCACCACGGGTCCGCTGGGCCAGGGCATCACCAATGCCGTCGGCTTCGCACTGGCCGAAAAGCTGCTGGCACGCGAATTCAACAAGCCGGGCTTCGACATCGTCGACCACCACACCTACTGCTTCCTCGGCGACGGTTGCCTGATGGAAGGCATCAGCCATGAAGCCGCCGCACTGGCCGGCACCTGGGGTCTCGGCAAGCTGGTCGCCTTCTGGGACGACAACGGCATCTCGATCGACGGCCACGTCGAAGGCTGGTTCACCGACGACACCCCGGGCCGTTTCGAAGCCTACGGCTGGCACGTGATCCGCCCGATCGACGGCCACGATGTCGACGCGGTGAAGAAGGCCATTGCCGAAGCCAAGGCCGTGACCGACAAGCCGTCGCTGATCTGCTGCAAGACCATCATCGGCAAGGGCAGCCCGAACAAGGCCAACAGCCACGATTCGCACGGCGCACCGCTGGGCGATGCCGAAATCAAGGCCACCCGCGACAGCATCGGCTGGCTGTACGAGCCGTTCGAAATCCCGGCTTCGGTCTATGCCGGCTGGGACAAGAAGGAAGCCGGCGCCAAGTGGGAAAGCGAGTGGGATCGCGTGTTCAAGGAATACGCCGAAGTCCATCCGGACCTTGCCGCCGAATTCAAGCGCCGCAATGCAGGCGAGCTGCCGGCGAACTGGAACAAGGTCGTTGCCGACGCGATTGCCGAAGCCAACACCAAGGCCGAAACCATCGCCACCCGCAAGGCCAGCCAGAATGCCCTGTCGGCCTACGTGCCGAACGTGCCGGAAATGCTCGGCGGCTCGGCCGACCTGACCGGCTCGAACCTGACCAACTGGAAGGGCAGCACGCCACTGCGCCGTGAAGGCAACGAACTCGTCGGCGACCACATCAGCTACGGCGTGCGCGAATTCGGCATGAGCGCGATCATGAACGGCATCCAGCTGCACGGCGGCTGGCGTCCGTACGGCGCGACCTTCCTGATGTTCAGCGAATACGCGCGCAACGCGCTGCGCATGGCTGCGCTGATGAAGATCCCGACCCTGTTCGTGTTCACCCACGACTCGATCGGCCTCGGCGAAGACGGCCCGACCCACCAGGCGGTCGAACAGACTGCCACGCTGCGTCTGATCCCGAACATGAACGTCTGGCGTCCGGCCGATACCATCGAAACGCTGGTGGCCTGGGCCGATGCGATCGAGCAGAAGCAGACCCCGTCGACGCTGATCTTCACCCGTCAGAACCTGCAGTTCCAGGCGCGGACCGAAGCGCAGATCGCCGACATCAAGAAGGGCGGTTACGTGTTGCGTGACGCGGCCGATGCCAAGGTCGTGCTGATCGCGACCGGCTCCGAGCTCGACCTGATCGTCAAGGCGGCCGAGAAGCTCGCGGCCGAGGGCATTGCCGCCCGCGTCGTGTCGATGCCGTCGACCAATGTGTTCGACAAGCAGGACAAGGCCTACCAGGCATCGGTGCTGCCGGCCGGCGTGCCGCGTCTGGCGGTCGAAGCCGGTGTCACCGACGGCTGGCGCAAGTATGTCGGCCTCGAAGGCGACGTGATCGGTCTGGACCGCTTCGGCGAATCGGCTCCGGCCGGCGAGCTGTTCAAGCTGTTCGGCTTCACCGTCGACAACGTCGTCGCGCGTGCCAAGGCACTGGTGAAGTAAGCATTCGCCGCTGCCGTCGACAACGGGCCCTTCGGGGCCCGTTTTTGTTGCCTGCCGTTCGTGCGTGCCGGGTGGCGCTTGTGGGCCGGAGAGGGCCCACCTAGAATCGCCCGGTCATTCTGCCGGCATCATCGTGTCCTTCTCGCTCAACCGTCTCCTCCGACTCGGCCGTGTGCCGGCGCTGATCGCGCTGGTGCTGCAGCTTGCGCTGCCGTTCGTGCACGCGCGGGCGATGGCAAGCGGCGCGGTCACCGTGGCGCTGTGCGCACCGGGCGGCGAGATCCGCCAGGTCGTGATCGGTGGCAAGGACCAGCCGGTCAAGTCCGCCACCGCCTGCCCGGTCTGCGCGATCATGGCGGCGCAAGCCTTGCCGCCGCCGGTACCGACGTTCACGCTGCCGCTGGTCGCGCTGATTTCGGTCACGCCCCAACTCGTCGCGACATTGTGGCCGGCACCGGCACGTCGCGTCTGGGCGCACGCGCCACGAGCCCCGCCCTCCCTGCTCTGATTCGTTCCCCCTGCACCTAGAACAACGAATCGCCGGCCCGCCATTGCGCGGGGCCGGCTGCCGCGCGCATGCGCGGCGCTGGAGCCTGCATGAAACAGCCACACACACTGGCGCGCCGCTGTGCGCTTGCCGTCGCGCTTGCATCGGCGTTCGCCCATGCCAGCGACACCCCGCTGCTCGACGAAGTCGTCGTCTCCGGTTCGCGCGAAGCGGCGCCGCTGAAGGAAACCGCCGCCGCGATCGGCAAGGTCGACGCGAAAGCCATTGCCGGTGCCAAGCCGACGTCGATCAGCCAGGTCCTCGACACCGTGCCCGGCGTGCTGATGCCCGATCTGGGCAACGAACAGCACAGCATGGCGATCCGTCAGCCGATCTCGACTCGGCCGCTGTACCAGTATCTCGAGGACGGCATTCCGATCCGCCCGGTCGGCGTGTTCAATCACAACGCCACGTACGAAATCAACCTCGACGGCGAGGACAGCATCGAGGTGATGCGCGGCCCGGCGTCGAGCCTCTACGGCAGCAACGCCGTCGGCGGTGCGGTCAATTTCATCAGCCGTGCACCGAGCAGCGCCCTCGGTGGCGACATCGCATTGCGCGGCTCGAACCAGGGCTACAGCCGAGTCGATGCCGAAGTCACCGGCGGCAACGATGTGCTCGCCAGCCGCCTGAGCGGCTACCGCAGCTGGCAGCGTGACGGCTGGCAGGACTACAGCGATGCCGACAAGACCTCGCTGACCCTGCGCAGCGACTTGACGCTGTCGGACGTCGCATATCTGAAAACGCTGTTCAGCTACAACAAGCTCGATACCGACATGCCGGGCAGCCTGAACCCGAGCGACTACAACAGCCGCCCGGGTTACAGCTACCAGAGCTTCACCTACCGCAACGTCGAAGCAATGCGGGCGTATGCGCAGCTGATCGGCAACTGGAACGAGGGCGGCGAGACGACGACCAGCGTTTACTGGCGCCACAACAATACCGACCAGCTGCCGAGCTACCTGATCTTCAACACCGGCCCGGCCAGCGCATCGGGGCGGACGACCGAGAATTTCTTCAGCTCGGTCGGCATCGACGCCCGCCACCGTCAGGACTGGGGGCCGCTGCGGCTGATCGGCGGCGCGACGATCGAGGAAAGCCCGAACGATCAGGGCGAGTGGAACCTTGCCGTGCAGCGCGATCCGGCCTCCGGCCGCTACCTGAGCTACCGGGAGACGACACGGCGCCGCGATTACCACGTCGACCTGAGCAACGCCGCCGTGTACGGCGAGGCGCAATGGGCGATCAGCAGTGCGTGGCGCGCGACGGCCGGCGTACGCTGGGACCGCGTCGGCTACGACTACAGCAACAACCTGACGCCGAGCGCGACCACCGGCGCGCCGAGCCAGGCGCAGGATTTTTCTCATACCTCGCCCAAGCTCGGGCTGACCTGGCAGACGAGTGATAGCGTCAGCACCTACGCCAGCTACAGCCAGGGCTTCACGCCGCCCGAAGTCGGCCAGCTGTTCTCGTCGCTGGCGGTGCCGGACCTGAAGCCGGCGACGTACAACAACGTCGAGATCGGCCTGCGTGCGCAGCTGCCATACCGGACGGCGCTGGAACTGGCGCTGTACCAGCTGGACGGCGATGACGAGATCGTCAACTACAGCAGCCAGCCGGGCAAGTCCGAGCCGCGCAACGCCGGCAGGACCCGGCACCGCGGTGTCGAACTGGGCCTGAACGGCGCGCTGGCCGAGGCGTGGCAATGGCGGCTGTCGGGCAGCTACGCGCAGCACGAGTACCGCGACTACCAGGCGACACCGCAGCTCAACTACGCGGGCAAGACGATGGCGCAGGCGCCGAACTGGTTCGGCAACGCCGCGCTGGCCTGGCTGCCGGTCGAAAAGGCGAGGCTCGCGCTCGAAGTCCAGTATGTCGGTCCGTACTGGATGAACGACGCCAATACCGTGCGCTACGACGGCCATACGCTGCTGAACCTGCGCGCCAACTGGGGCTTTGCCCGTGGCTGGGAGGCGTGGGCGAGCGTGATCAACCTGACCGACCGGCACTACGCCGAGTCGGCGTCGTCGACCTACAGCGGCACCGGCGTCTACAGTCCGGATGCGCAGGACACCTATACGCCGGGCGCGCCGCGTACCGCGCTGGTCGGCGTGCGCTATGCCTTTGGCGGCGAGGTGGCGAAATGAGCGGCGGCTTCTTTCGATACTTGTGCCGGCGCCGGCCCAAGCCGGTGACGCCACCGCAGCGGCAAACGGGTTTCGTCGCGCTGCAGGCGCTCGGGACCGGCCGGCTCGTCGGCGTGCTGACCCGCTGGCACCGTCGGCTGGCGTTGCCGGCTGGTGTCGCGGTGTTGCTGTGGGGCTTGTCCGGCGTGATGCACCCGATCATGTCGGCGCTGTCGCCGCAACCGCAGCGCCCTGCGCCGGCCGCGACCCTGCCGGCCGGCTTCGTACCGGTGAAGCCGGACCTGCACGGTCCGGTACGCGAGCTGAGGCTGGCAAGCTTCGCCGGTCGCCCGGCCTGGCAATGGTTGCCGGCCGACGGCGCGCAGCGCGACTGGGCCGATGCGCAAACCGGCCTTGCCATTGCCGACGCGGACCGCGCCGAGGCCGAGCGGCTCGCACGGGCTTTCGCCGGGGATGCATCCAGCCCGGTCGCGCGGATCACGCCGGTCAGCACCTTCGGCGGCGATTACCCGGCGATGAACAAGATCCTGCCGGTCTGGCGGGTCGAGTTCGCGCGCGGCGACGGTCTGACCGCCTTCGTCGATACCGGCGAGGCCCGGCTGTCGACGCTGACCGATGACCGCAAGCGCGCGCTGATGGGCGCCTTCGTTCTGCTGCACAGCTGGGCGTGGGCGAGCGAACCGTTGCGGCTGACCGGCATCTCGGTGCTGCTGGGTGGCGGTCTGCTGACGGTCATTGGCGGGCTGGCGCTGTGGCTCGTCCGGCGGCGTGCCGCGACGCTCAAGCCCGGGCAGCCGCGTTTGCGGCGCTGGCACCGTGGCCTGGGCGTCGCGGTCGGTGTCGCCGGGGCGATGCTGATCGGCAGCGGGCTGATCCACCTGCATTTCGCCCGCGCGCAAGCACCGGCATTGCCGGCGCCGCTGCTGGGCGCCGTGCCGCCACTGGTGACCGTGCCCGACGGGGCGTTGCGTCTGAGTGCGGTCCGGGTCGGCGACCGTTTCGCCTGGCTGTTTGCGGCCGCGGCGCCGGTGTCCGGCGACGAGCACCAGCATCATCATGCACCGGCCGTTCCCGGCGGGCTGCCGCGTTACTGGAGCGGCAGCACCGAGCTTGATCTGGCGCAGCAGCATGCCCTGATGCTGGCCGAGCGCGCTGGCGCACCGGCGGGTGCGGCGGCTACCATTTCGCTGGTGACGCAGTTCGGCGGCGAGTACGGTTTTTTCCAGAAGCGCCTGCCGGTCTATCGCGTCGATTACGCCGCGCCGGGCAAGCCGGCGTATTACGTCGAACCGGCGACCGGTGCGTTTTCGGCACGCATCGACGACCGGGACCGACTGGAAGGATACGTGTTCGCTTACCTGCACAAATGGCACTGGCTCGACGGCCTCGGCAAGACGACGCGGGACGTGCTGCTGGCCGGCTTTGCCGCTGCCAACGTCGTCGCGGCCACGCTCGGCCTGACGCTGTGGTGGCGCCGACGCCGGAGCCGCTAGGGTGCAGCTGCGTCATGCCCTGCTGTTGTCACTGGCCGGACACGTCGCCGTGCTCGGTGGCGGCTGGCGGGGTGGCGGTATCGTGGCGCCGCAGCCGATACAGGTGCTGACCGTGCGCCTGCTGGCGGGGGCTGCGCCTGTGCCGGAGCCGGCCGTTCGCCCTCTACCGTCACCGCCGGGCAGAACGCCGGCAGACGCTCGTCGTACGCCGGTCACGGCGGCGCATCCGGTCAGGCACACGGTGCCGCAGCCGGCACCCGTTGCAACCCGCGATGCACCGCAAGGCAGGCCGCCGGCGGACAAACCGGTCGAGGCCGACGCGATGCCGAGCAGGCCGGTGCAAATGGCTGAAGCGGTTGACGCGGCACGTCCCGACGGCGGAGCGCGAGCCCCGGTCGCGACCGATCACGGGGCGGCCGGCGGCGGGGAGACTGCGCCGAGCTGGCCCGGTTATCTCGCCAATCCCAAACCGGAGATGCCGCTGGCGTCACGCCAGCGCGGCGAGGCGGGCAAGGTGGTGTTGCGGGTCCGCGTCGACCGTGACGGTCATCCGCAGGCGATCGACGTGTTGCGCAGCAGCGGCTTTACCCGCCTCGACGAGGCCGCGCGCAAGACCGTTGCGGAGCGCTGGCGTTTCAACCCGGCCCGACGTGGCACTACGCCGGTCGACGCCGACGTGGATGTGCCCATCGTGTTCCGGCTGGACGACTAGACCCGCTCAGTCGAGCAGGCGCTTGCGGCGCAGCTCGTCGTGGACGAGTTCGCTGATCTTCGGCGCCAGCTGGGCCTCGAGTTCGCTGGCAATGTCGTGGCCGAGCCGCTGCAGCAGGTCGTTGTAGACACTGTTCATCACCGTGGCCATCTGCTGTTTGACCCGCTGTTCGACCTCGAGGGCGATGTCGATCGCCAGATGCGCACCGACCGCGGCGGTGATTTCCGATACGGTGCCGGCGTCGACCGGTGGCGGCGTAGGTTGCGGCGGTGTCAATACCGCCGCGACTGCGTTTGCGAGTGGCGGGATCAGGCTTGCCGGTGCCGCCGATGGCAAGGGCGGTTCGGCTTCCATTGCATCGAGATCGATGATCCAGATGTCGTCGGCCGCCGGCTCGACGGCGTGAAGCGAGTCCGGCCCTGGCGACCAGACGGCATGCGTGATGCCGGCGTGGGGGTCGGCGCCTGCAGGCGCTTCGGTCGGCGCGAGCGGTCCGGCAGCAGCGGTTTCCGCAAGAAGCGGCAGGGCTTCGACCACGGGCGTTCCGGTCTCGCTGTCGTCGTCGCGCCAGTGCAATTCGTGGACGATGTCGCTTGCGCCGGTTGCGGGTTCGGCGACCATCGTTGCCTCAGCCTCAGCCTCAGCCTCAGCCTCAGCCTCAGCCTCAGCCTCAGCCTCAGCCTCAGCCTCAGCCTCAGCCTCAGCCTCAGCCGGCTGCTCGATGGAGCTCGTGAAGTCGGGGAGGCTGACCGGCTCGCTGTCCGATGGGGCTGCGTCGGCTTCGGCGGTCGGGCGCGCTGCGACATCGCTGTCCCAAGCCAGATCGACGGGAGCTGTGATCTGGATCGTTTCGTCCGGGCCGGTCTCCGGCAGCGGCGGCAGCCAGTCGTCGTCGATCGCTTCGGGGTAGGGCGAGACCAGTGCGTCGAGGTCGAGCAGCGGCAGGTCGAGGAATTCGCCGGGCGCCGGGCTCGCCGGTGGTGGAGGCGGTGTAACGGCTTCCGGTGTCGGGACCGGCGGCGGGGCGGTGAGGAACTCGCCCGGGTCGAACATCAACGCCGGTTCGTCCAGTACCGCTTCATCGGTCAGGACCGGAATGTCGTCGTCGCCGGATGCTGGCGCGGCGACTTCGGCGGTCAGCACCGGGATGTCGTCATCGCGCGCCGCATCGCCACGATGGCGTGCCAGTAGCGCGTCCATCTTGTCGAACAGGGGGCTGACGCTGTCGTCGGAGTCGGTCATGGTCGGGCCTGTTTCGCCAGTTCAAGCAGGTCGATGGCTTCGGGCGTGATGCCGTGTGCCTGGTAGGCACGCCAGCGGGTCCGTGCCGCGGCACGGGCCTCGTCGGACTGGTCGACGATTTCGAGGATCCGCGCGTAGCGGTCCAGCCCGCCCGGTACGCCGTCCGTCCAGTTGAACAGCGCGTCGCGGGCCGGCATCAGCTCGACGCGGTGATCGACGACGACCGGCGTACGTGCCGCGTCGGGATGGTCGGCGGCGCAGTGCGGCAGGAAGCCGGTCTGCGGCAGCTCCCACAGCAGACGGTCAAGCGCGTACGCGGCCGATTCGCTGCCGGCGAGTACGCTGACCGACAGTTTCTGCGCGATGGCCTTGCCGACGAGCTGGCACAAGGCCTGCTCGCGACTGCGGACATTGAAATAGAACGTGACCTGCGCCACCGGGCTTCCTTACTTCTTGCTCTTCTTCTCGACGCGCTGGCGCAGGAACTCGACCAGCAGCGGTACCGGCCGGCCGGTTGCGCCCTTGGCCGCGCCCGACTTCCAGGCGGTGCCGGCGATGTCGAGGTGGGCCCAGCGGTAATCCCTGGTGAAGCGCGACAGGAAGGCCGCGGCCGTGATCGAGCCTGCGGGCCGGCCGCCGATATTGGCCAGATCGGCGAAGTTCGACTTCAGCTGTTCCTGGTACTCGTCCCACACCGGCAGGCGCCAGGCCTTGTCGCCGGTCTGCTGGCCGGCGGTGTACAGCGCGTCGGCCAGTACGTCGTCGTTGGCGAACAGTCCGGTCGTCTGGTGGCCGAGCGCGATGATGCATGCACCGGTCAGCGTGGCGATGTCGACGACGACGTCCGGGTCGAACTTGGCGACATAGGTCAGCGCGTCGCACAGGATCAGCCGGCCTTCGGCGTCGGTATTCAGGACTTCGATCGTCTGGCCGGACATCGAGCGGACGATGTCGCCCGGCTTGACGGCGTTGCCGGCCGGCATGTTTTCGCAGGTCGGGACCACGCCGATCACGTTCACGGGCAGCGCCAGCTCGCACACCGCACGCAGCGTGCCGAGCACGGTCGCGGCGCCGCACATGTCGTACTTCATTTCGTCCATGCCTTCGCCGGGCTTGAGCGAGATGCCGCCCGAGTCGAAGGTGATGCCCTTGCCGACCAGCACCGCCGGTTTGGGCGCCTTCTTGCCGTCACCGGCGCCGAAGTACTCGAGCACGATCAGTTTCGGCGGCTGGGTCGAGCCCTTGGCGACCGACAGCAGCGAGCCCATGCCCAGTGCGTCCATGTCGGCTTCTTCGAGCACCGTCAGTTGCAGGTGGAAACGCTCGGCCAGCAGTGCGGCTTCGTCGGCGAGCCGGGTCGGCGTGCAGACATTGCCGGGCAGGTTGCCCAGATCACGAGTCAGATTCATGCCGTGACCGATGGCCAGGCCGCGCGCCAGCCCTTCCTCGGCCTGCTTCTGGTCGGCTTTTTTCGCCAGCAGCAGCGTGACGCTGGTCAGCGCCGGCGCAGGTTCGGGTTCGGACTTGAACTGGGTGAAGCGGTAGGCTTCGAACGTGACGGCTTGCGCGATGACTGCGGCGATGGCGTCGGCATCGACGCCCTTGGCCACCGGCAGCGCGATGGCGGCGCTTGCCGACTTGCCGCCGACCAGCGCGCGGGCCAGCGCCTCGAACGCCTTGCGCAGCGACGCCGGATCGTGGTCCTTGCCCCACTTTTCGCCCAGTTGCAGCAGCAGCACCTTCTGCGGTGCGCCGTCGACCGGCAGGTAGCCGGCCAGTACGCTGCCGGCCTTGTCGCCGAACTCGGCGCTGGCGGCCAGCGTGCCCAGCCAGCCGCCGGCGCGTTCGTCGAGCTTGGCCAGCGACGCAGGCAGTCTGGCCCCCGCAAGCGGCAGCACCAGGCAGTCGGCTGCGGCTTTTTCGGGGGCGGTAAGATTGATGCTAAACTCCATGGCGGATCTCCATTGGTGTCGCGGTGGCGGCTGCTACGGCGGCAGCCTGACGAATGGGCAGGATGGATTGCCCGGTCGCACGAGAACGGGACAAGAGGGCGGCGCGCAAGTGAATTAGGCCACTGGTGGCCCACTGGCCGCGCCGGCAAGATCGGTCCGATTATTTCCCAGCCCCCCATATAAGTCAAAAACGCGGATGCTGTTCAGACGAAGCCTGATTCACGAGATGTCCTGGGTTGCCATCGCCGTTTTTTCGGTGTTGCTGCTTGTCGTCATGACCACCCAGATCGTCAAGCTGCTCGGTCAGGCTACGCTCGGCGTGCTCGGCAGCGGTGCCGTCTGGGTGCTGATGGGCTTCACCTCGTTGCGCTACCTGCCGATGCTGATGTCGCTGATGCTGTTCATCGCGGTCCTGATGACGATGACGCGGCTGTGGAAGGACAACGAAATGGTCGTCTGGTTTGCCAGCGGCCGTTCGATCAAGAGCTTCATCAAGCCGGTGCTCGAGTTCGCCATTCCCATCGTGCTGCTGATCGCCGCGCTGTCGCTGTTCGCCTGGCCGTGGGCGCAGCGCGAAAGCCGCGATTTCCGCGAGAAGTCGGCGCAGCGTCAGGAAGTCTCGCAGGTTGCGCCGGGGGTGTTCCGCGAATCCGCCGAAGCTGACCGGATCTATTTTGTCGAGCAGTTCATTGCCGACACCGGCCAGGGGCGCAACGTGTTCGCGCAGATCCGCGGCAAGAACGGCAAGGTGTCGGTCGTCGTTGCCAACGAGGGCGGCCTGTTCCTCGACCAGCACGGCGAGCGCTGGCTGTGGCTCGGCAAGGGCCACGCGTATACCGGTGTTCCCGGTACCGCCGCTTACGAAACCACCGAATTCGATCGTGCGCAGGTCAAGGTCGAGACCAGCGACAAGCCGGTCTCGAGTCCGAGTACGCAGGCCAAGGGCACGCTGGAGCTGATCGGCAGCCCGGTGCCCGAGGAGCAGGGCGAACTGGCCTGGCGCATCGCGCTGCCGATTTCGGCGCTGATCATGGCGTTGAGCGCGATTCCGTTCGCGTTCTTCAACCCGCGCGGCGGCCGGGCACTGAACCTGCTCGGGGCGATTTTCGTGTATTTCCTGTATTACAACTTCATCAACATCGGCCAGGCGTGGATTGCCGACGGCAAGATTCCGGCCGTGATCGGCATGTGGCCGATCCACGCGGTGGCGGTGGTGATGACGGTGGCGCTCTATGCCTGGCGGGGACGTGCGCGATGATGAAGCTGCTGTCGCGTTACCTGCTCAAAGAGATCACGCTGTTCGTCCTGTTCACGCTGATCGGCCTGCTGGCGCTGTACATGTTCTTCGACGTGATCGCGCAGTTCTCGCAGCTCGGCAAGGGCGGCTACCGGGTGATCGACGCGCTGATCTACGTCGCGCTGCAGATTCCCGGCAACGCCTACGAGCTGATGCCGATTGCGGTGCTGATCGGCAGCATCTTTGCGCTGTCGACGCTCAACGGCAATTCGGAACTGACGGTCATGCGTGCGGCCGGCGTGTCGGTCAAGCGCCTGCTGTTGTGGCTGGTCGGCATCGGCATTGCCTACAGCGGCTTCACCGTGCTGATGGGCGAATACGTCGCGCCGGTGACGATGCGCATGGCCAGCCAGTACCGGCTGGCGGCCACCAAGCAGATGATTGCCGGCGACTTCCGTTCGGGGGTCTGGGTCAAGGACGGCCAGCAGATCGTCAACATCGCCGAAATGATGCCGGACCTGTCGGTGCAACGCGTGCGCATCTACGAGTTCACGCCGGCGCGGACGCTCGAGCGCATCATCGACGGCGTGCAGGGGCGTTACCTCGGCAACGGCGTCTGGCGACTCGAGCCGGCGGTGCAGACGAGTTTCCTGCCCAACTCGTCCGGTGTTGCACTGAAGAATGCCCAGGTCTTCGACTGGCCGACGCAGATCACGCCGGACATGCTGGCGGTGCTGCTGGTCGAGCCGGCGCAGATGTCGGCACGGGCGCTGTTGCGCTACATCGACCACCTCGAGCTCAACGGCCAGAAGACGCAGCGCTACCAGCTGGCATTGTGGGGCAAGCTGTTCTATCCGCTTGCCTGTCTCTCGATGGTCGTGATCGCCCTGCCGTTCTCGCAGACGCAGCGCCGCAGCGCCAACGTCGGCGTGAAACTTTTCATCGGCATCCTGACCGGCGTCACTTTCCACTTCTTCAACCGGCTGGTCGTCTACCTGGGCGAGCTGCAGAACTGGCCCGCGCCGGCGGTGGTGTCGATTCCGACGCTGACCTTCATGGCTGTTGCGCTGTACCTGCTGTGGCGCCAGGAAAAACGCTAGTCGCACATTCCGGAGTTTTGCATGCACGTGCTTCTGACCGGTGGTGCCGGCTATATCGGCTCGCACACCTATGTCGAACTGATCGCCGCCGGTTTCAAACCGGTGATCCTCGACAACTTCTACAACGCCAAGCCGGCGGTGCTCGAGCGCCTCGCGACGATTACCGGCACCGAGATCGAGTGGATCAAGGCCGACGTGCGCGACCGCGCGGCGCTGGACGAAGTGTTCACGCGCTTTCCGATCTCGGCGGTGGTGCACTTTGCCGGCCTCAAGGCCGTCGGCGAGTCGGTCGAGAAACCGCTCGAGTATTACGACAACAACGTCGTCGGCACGCTGCGGCTGCTCGAAGCCATGCGCGCGGCGGGCGTGAAGAAACTGGTGTTTTCCAGCTCGGCGACCGTTTACGGCGATCCGCACGCGGTACCGATCCGCGAGGATTTCCCGCTGTCGGCAACCAACCCGTACGGCCGCTCGAAGCTGATGGTCGAAGACATCCTGCGCGATCTGTACAAGTCCGATTCGGGCTGGGATCTGGCCTTGCTGCGTTATTTCAACCCGGTCGGCGCACACGCATCGGGCCTGATCGGTGAAGACCCGCAGGGCATTCCGAACAACCTGATGCCCTTTGTCGCTCAGGTCGCCGTCGGCAAGCGCGAGCAGCTGTCGGTGTTCGGCAACGACTATCCGACGACGGACGGCACCGGCGTGCGTGACTACATCCACGTCGTCGATCTGGCACGCGGTCACGTCAAGGCGCTGCAGAAGCTCGCGACGAATCCGGGTCTCGTGACCGTCAACCTCGGTACCGGTCAGGGCTATTCGGTGCTCGACATGGTCAAGGCCTTCGAACTCGCGTCCGGCCGGCCGGTGCCGTACAAGCTGGTCGCCCGCCGTCCGGGCGATATCGCCGCCTGCTACGCCGATCCGGCGTCGGCACGCGAGCAGCTTGGCTGGGTTGCCGAGAAAACGCTGCAGGACATGTGCAACGACGGCTGGCGCTGGCAAAGCCGGAACCCGAACGGCTACGGCGACTGAGACCTGCCCGACCGGGCGGCTGCGCCTGCGCATTTTGACGCCGTCCGGTGCTCGAAATCCTCACGGACTTCGTGTCCATTCCGGTTTCTGTGCTCCGGGCGGCGCCAAACTGCTTTGGCTCGCTCGTCCATTCGGGCAGGTTGAAGCTGGCGGTGCGGTGTTATTTCCGCCGGCCGTGGCCGTGCTGCGGCTAGAATGACAACCACACAGACTTCGCCCGCGCACTGCGCGGGCTTTTCGCTTGCATGGCACTCGACGCTCGCCTCAAAGGCAACATCTTCGCGCTCTATCTGGTCCAGGGGCTGAACTACCTGGTCTCTTTGGTCACGTTCCCGTTCCTGGCGCGGACGCTCGGCGCCGACGGTTTCGGCGTGCAGTCGTACGCCTTCGCCGTGGTCCAGTACGGCGTGCTGCTGACCGACTTCGGCTTCAACCTGTCGGCAACGCGCGAGGTCGCGATCGCCCGCGGCGATACCGCCGCGATCGCCCGGGTGTTCTGGCGCACCAACGTCGCCAAGGCCATGCTGATGTGCGTGTCGTGCGTGTCGCTCGCGGTGGCGATCGGGACGGTGCCCGAATGGCGCGAACATGCACCGGTGTTCTGGCTGTCGCTGCTCTATGTCGTCTCCAGCGTGTTTTTTCCGATCTGGTATTTCCAGGGGCTGGAACTGATGCGCGCCGCGTCCCTGCTGACGGTCGCCGGTCGTGTCGTCGTGCTCGGTGCCCTGCTGCTGATGGTGCGCGGCCCGGACGACGTGGCGATCGCCGTGGTGCTGCAGGCGCTGCCGGCCTTCGTTGCCGGCGCCTACTGGTGGTGTACCGGTCACGGTGCGCCAAGGCCGGCCTGGGTTGCGCCAACCCGCGCCGACATCGGGGCGTCGCTCAAGGCCGGCTGGCCGCTGTTCCTGTCCGCGCTGTCGACCAATCTGTACACCACCAGCACCGCGGTGCTGCTCGGCTGGTTCGCCAGTCCGGTGCAGGTCGGCTATTTCGCCGCCGCCAACAAGCTCACTTACACGGTACAGGGACTGATCGGCCCGCTGGTGCAGGCCACGTATCCGCGCATTGCCCAGCTCGCCAGCCACGACAAGCCGGCTGCGGTGGCGTTGATCGGCAAGGCGTTCAGGATGCAGGGTGCAGCCGGTCTCGGGCTGACACTGGTGCTGATGCTGGGCGCGCCGTGGATCGTGCCGCTGCTGCTTGGCAAGGGCATGCTCGATAGCGTCGAGACGCTGATCTGGCTGTCACCGGTGGTCTTGCTTGGCGCACTGTCCTACGTCTACGGCCTGCAAAGCCTGCTGCCGTTCGGTGACGAGCGTTACTACAGCAAGGTGCTGGTTGCGGCCGGCGTGGTCAACGTCGGCCTGCTGCTGCTGCTGTTGCCGGGGCGGGGCGCGGTTGCGGCGGCGCAGATCGTCGTCGCGGTCGAAGTCTTCATCCTCGCGGCGTTCTGGTGGCGCGCCCGCGTCCATCTGCGGAGCCACACGACATGACGCCGACGATGACGGTCGTCCTGCCGTGCTACAACGCCGCCGCCCTGCTGGCCGAAACGCTGGCGTCGCTGTCCGCGCAGACGCTGGCCGATTTCGAATGCATCGCGATCGACGACGGGTCGACCGACGCGACCCGCGCTGTGCTCGACGCCCATGCCGCACAAGACCCGCGTTTCGTTGTCGTCAGTCGCGGGAACCGTGGCCTGATTGCGACCCTGAACGAGGCGATCGGCCTGGCCCGTGGCCAATGGATCGCGCGGATGGATGCCGACGACATTGCCCGTCCCGAAAGACTGGCCCGGCAACTGGCGCGGCTGAACGAGACCGGCGCCGACGTCTGCGGGGTCGGCATCCGCTTCTTCGGTGAACGCGACGGCCTTTGGCTGCCGCCGGAAAACGACGCCGCGCTCAAGGCCGCCTTGCTGTTCAATCCGCCCTTCGCGCATCCGGGCGTCGTGGCACGTGCCGCGCTTTTCAAGGCGCACGGCTATGATGCCGGTGCCCAGCACGCCGAGGACTACGCGTTGTGGTGCACGTTTGCCAAGGCCGGAGCCGTTTTCACCGCGATTGCCGAGCCGCTGCTCGATTACCGGGTCCACCCGGGCCAGATCACCCAGAGTCGGCGTACCGAGATGGCGGAAACCGGCGCGCGCATCCGCGCCGACTATGCCCGGTCTGCCTTGCCGGCCGACTGGCCGGAGTCCGACAAGCGCCGCTTTGCCGAGCTCGCCGGCCCTGACCGCCTGCTCGACCGCAGCGACTGGTTCACGTTTACCGCCTGGCTGATCACGCTGGCGCAGCCGCAAACGCGCGCGGCGTTCTGCACGGTCTGGCTCGACGCGTTGATCCGCACCCATGGGGTCGACTGGCGCTGCAAGAAACGGTTCTCGCTGCTGTCGCAACAACTGCCGCCGCCGGATGAAGAGCGGGGAAAATGGCAGCGCCAGCGTGCCCGCGTGCTCGCCGGGGACGCGGTCTACGGCCTGATCAAAAAGCTCCGGGGACGCGCATGAGACTGCTGTTCGTCGTACGGGATCTCGGTCTCGGCGGGGTAGAGCGCTGCGTCGTGCTGGTGGGCAGCTGGCTGGCGGCGCACGGTTTCGAGGTCTCTGTCGCAATGATGGGCGGTAGCCGCAATCTCTGGGGGACACGCAGCGCGGCCCTGAACATTGTCGACCTGTCCGGTACCTGGCACCCGAAAAAACCGTGGACGTGGCCGGCCGGCTGGGGCGCTTTGCGGGGTCTGGCCAGACGGCATGACGTCGTGATCGCTGCGACGTTCCTGATGCCCCTGTACATCACCTGGGCAGCGACGCGGGGTCTGGGCAAGCGAGTCCTCGGCTGGGTGCACGGCCCGCTGTTCGAGGTCGACGAGCGTGCGCGGATGAACCCCATCCATCGCCGCGCCTGCCAGTTCATTTACCGGCGGCTGGGCGAGCTGGTGTTCGTGTCAGCCCATGCGCGCGACTCGATGTCGAAATGGCTCGCTACGGAGCCGGGGCAGGGTGTGCCGCCCGGCTGGCGGGTGATCCCGAATTTCGTCGAAGCGCAGCCGTTGCGGCCGGCCGGGCTGCCGCATCGGCCGGCACGGCTGCTTTTCGTCGGCCGGGTGGCCGAGGAGAAGCAGCCGGCATTGTGGCTCGACGCACTCGTCGCGCTGGCGAATGCGGGCCATGCAGCAACGCTGACCGTTGTCGGCGACGGTCCCTTGCTGCCGTGGCTCGAGGACGAAGCGGCGCGGCGTGGCCTCGTCGACCGGCTGATCGTCGCCGGCCGGCAGGACGACGTCGGTCCGTGGCTGGCGAATGCCGACTGGCTGTTGCTGACGTCGCTGTTCGAAGGCTGCCCGCTGGTCGTGCTCGAGGCGATGCAGGCCGGCTTGCCGGTGGTGTCGACACGGGCCGGCGGCGTGTACGAGCTGTTTGCCGGGCGCGATGTCGATTTCGTCACGGCCGAACCCACCGGCGCGGCGCTGGCCGCGCTGATCGTCGCCCAGGCGCCGCACCACGCCGAGCTGGCCGCCTGGCTGCGCCAGCGCAGCGAGGCCTACAGTCCGGACGCGCTCGGTGCGCGCTGGCTGCAATTGCTGGAACACCCCCAATGAACAGACCGGCAAACCGCGTTGCGCTGCTGATTCCGCACTACAACAATCCGCAGGGGCTGGTCGCGTCGCTGGGCTCGATCGGCGAGGCCGAGACGGTCGATGTCATCGTGGTCGACGACGGCAGTACGCGCGCGCGTATCGACGAAGCGGCGTGCCGCGCCGCTTTCCGTGCCCGCGGCGGAGTGGTGTTCCTCTATCTGCCACAGAACCGGGGCATCGAGCACGCACTCAACACCGGACTGCAGCACATCGTCGATGCCGGCTATGCGTTTGCCGCCCGGCTCGATTGCGACGATCTGGCCATGCCGGACCGCTTTGCCAGGCAGCTTGCGTTTCTCGACGCGCACCCCGACGTCGCGCTGCTCGGCAGCGCCGTGACCTTCTTCGATGCGTCGGGCGACCGCTTTACCGTGCAGCAGCCGCAGACGCACGAGGCCATCGTGCTGCAGATGCACGACGACAACGCCTTCACCCATCCTGCGGTGATGTTCCGGACCAGCGCGGTGCGCGAGATCGGCCTGTATCCGACCGACTGCCGTGCCGCCGAGGATTTCGCCTATTTCTGGCGCTTCGTCGCCCGCTACCGCACTGCCAACCTCGCCGAGGTGCTGACGAAGAGCGAATACAACGACGCCGGCATTTCGATGAGCAAGCGGCGGGTGCAGCAGGCCGCGCGGTTGAAACTGCTGTGGCGCCATTTCGACTGGACGCCGCGCTCGGCGTTGAAAATGGCCAAGGCGCTGACCTCGCTCATTCTCCCTTTAGCCGCTGCCCGTACAATCAAACGTCTCATTGGGCGCAAGAACTGGTCATGAACGACACGCAAAACCGGCTGATCTGCCTGATTCCGCATTACAACAATCCCGAGGCGCTGGTTGCCTCGCTGGCGTCGATCGGCGCGAACGAGGTGTGCGACGTGCTGGTCGTCGACGACGGCAGCACCCGTGCGCCGATCGACGTCGCCGCCTGCAAGACGGCCTTTGTCGCGCAGGGCACGCTGCGCTTCCTGAACCTGCCGCAGAACCGGGGCATCGAGCATGCGCTGAATGCCGGGCTCGAATGGATACGCGCGCGCGGTTACGAACTGGTCGCCCGGCTCGATTGCGGCGACCGCAACGTGGCCGACCGGTTTGCGCGGCAGACCGCCTTTCTCGACGCACATCCGGCGGTGATGCTGCTCGGGGGGGCTGCCGAGTTCGTCACGCCGCAAGGCGACGTCCAGTACGTGCTGCGCCATCCGCAGTCGCACGCCGAGATCGCCCGGACGATGCGGTCCAATTCGGCCTTCGTCCACCCGGCCGTGATGTACCGCGTCGCGGCGCTGGCCGAAACCGGCCTGTATCCGCTCGACACGCCGGCGGCCGAGGATTACGCGCTGTTCTGGCAGTTCGTTGTGCGTTTCCAGACCGCCAACCTGTCCGAGGTGCTGATCCGCTACGAGCTCGACCCCGGCGGCATTTCGCTGTCGAAGCGCAACAGGCAGTTGAAGAGCCGCTTGCTGGTGCAGCGCCGGCATTCGGACGGCAGCCTGGGCGCGCTGAAGGGCATCGCGCGCACCTATGCGCTGCTGCTGGTACCGGCCGGGCTGATCGGCCGCATCAAGACCGCGTTGCGGCGGGGGCGGACATGAGCCGCATCGTGCATGTGGTCGAATCGTTCGGCGGTGGCACGCTGTCCATGCTCTGCGCGTTCGCCAACCGGCAGGCGCAGGACGGTCATGCGGTGACGGTGATTCACAGCGTGCGCGAGGAAACGCCGGACAACTGGCCGGCGCTGTTCGATACGCGCATCCGTTTCATCCAGCTGCCGATGCAGCGGGCGATCCATCCGCTCAACGACTGGCGTGCGGGCAGGGCGCTGGCGCGCTGGCTGGCCGAACTCGGGCCCGATGTCGTCCACCTGCATTCGAGCAAGGCCGGCGCGCTGGGCCGGATCGCCAGTCTGTTCGTGCGCGGGCCGCGTTACTTCTTTTCGCCGCACGGCCTGTCCTTCCTGCAACGCGCCGAAGGCCAGCTGAAGAACACCGTGTTTCTCGTGCTGGAAAAGCTGCTGGCACACACATCGGTGACGGCGATCGCCTGCTCGCACTCGGAAGCCGGCGAAATCCGCCGCCACCTGACGCCGCGCGTTGCCGTGGTCGAAAATGCCGTCGACGTGGATGCGGTGCCACGGGCCGTTGGTAACCGTGGCGTGGTCCGGATCGGTACCGTCGGGCGTGTTGCGCTGGCGCGCAACCCGGAGCTGTTTGCCGAGGTCGCGACGCGGCTGAAACAGCACGGTGTCGAGTTCGTCTGGATCGGCGGCGGCGACCCGGCCGGCGAGGCGGCGCTGCGCGCGGCCGGTGTCAGCGTGCTGGGCTGGCTGCCCCGCGCCGACGCACTGGCGGCACTGGCGACGCTCGACGTCTATATCCAGACCAGCCGCTGGGAAGGCCTGCCGGTCGCCGTGATCGAAGCGATGGCCGCAGGCCTGCCGGTGGTGGCGACCGACGTTGTCGGCAACCGCGATCTGGTGCGCAACGGTGACAACGGCTATCTGGTGAACGATGCGGCCGGATTTGCCGAACGGCTGGTGCCGCTGATCGCCGACGCGGCGGAGCGCCGTGCCATCGGCGCGCGTGCGCGCAGCTTCGTGGCCGCCCACTATTCGCTCGATACGATGATGAGCACCCTTTACGACGTTTACGGAATTCCCGAGCATGGATAAGCATCGCCAGCCCGAACGCGCCAAGCCTTGGCTCGCCCTTGCCGACTTCGCCGCGCTGGCGGCGGGCTTTGCCGTCGCGATCGGCCTGCTGTACGTGTTCCGCTATCACCGGATCGGCAGCGGGCTGATGCTGTGGTGGACGTGGGAAGGCAAGCAGCAGGGGCAGGCCTTCCTGCTGCTTGCCGGACTGTCGGTGGCCAACTTCTGGTGGCGAGGCCATTACAGCGTGCGCCTGCCGTTCTGGGACGAGTTGCTGGAAACCTGCCGCTGGCTGCTGCTCGCCGCGCTGTTGAACGGCATGGTCGTGCTGCTCGGCAAGTTCACCGTGTCGCGTTTTCTGTGGCCGGTGTCGTGGGGGCTGGCGCTGGTGCTGGTGCCGTGGTTCCGCGCGCTGATGCGGGACTGGCTGCTCAAGCAGGGCGTCTGGCAACTGCCGACGGTGATCATCGGCGCCGGCAGCAACGCGGTCGAAGCATTCCGGGCAATGATGAGCGAGAAGCAGCTCGGCTTCCGGGTCAAGGCGCTGGTGTCGGTCGATCGCGATGCGCCGGACGAGATCGCCGTCGACGACCGGCATGTGCTGCGTGTGGTCAAGCTCGACGCCGACAGCCTGATCCCGTGGCTCGAGCAGGAAGGCCGTCCGCATGTGGCGATCGCCGTCGATACCGACGAGCTGCGCGCGCTCGAAGGACCGATCGAGCAGCTGAGCCTGCGCTACAAGCACCTGCACATCATTCCGCCGGTCGCCGGGCTGCCGCTGTTCGGCGTCGTGCCGCACCATTTCTTCAGTCACGAAGTGCTGTTGCTGCGGGTCAGCAACAACCTGATGGTCTGGCCGCTGACCCTGCTCAAGCGTGCGTTCGACCTGTTCGGTGCGACGGTCGGGCTGCTGCTGCTGTCGCCGCTGTTCGCCTACGCGGCGTTGCAGATCAAGCGTCAGGGCGGTCCCGGCGCGGTCTTCTTCGGTCACGTGCGCATCGGCATGAACGGCGTGCCGTTCAAGTGCTGGAAATTCCGCACCATGGTG
The DNA here is from genome assembly GCF_014652315.1 of Jeongeupia chitinilytica. GTDB lineage: Bacteria > Pseudomonadota > Gammaproteobacteria > Burkholderiales > Chitinibacteraceae > Jeongeupia > Jeongeupia chitinilytica. Next base: position 145,964 of record NZ_BMYO01000008.1, read on the forward strand.
CACAACAGCCAGGAAGTGCTCGACAGGCTGCTCGCGTCCGACCCCGAGGCGCGGGCCGAGTGGGACAAGGACTTCAAGCTGAAGAACGACCCGCGCGTCACCCGCATCGGCGCCTTCCTCAGGAAGACCAGCCTCGACGAGATTCCGCAGCTGTGGAACGTGATCAAGGGCGAAATGAGCCTCGTCGGTCCGCGCCCGGTGATCGAAGCCGAGCTCGAACGCTATGGCGACAAGGTCGATTTCTACCTCGAGGCGCGGCCGGGCCTGACCGGGCTGTGGCAGGTGTCCGGTCGCAATGATACGACCTATGCCGAGCGGGTGGCGCTCGATGCCTGGTACGTCAAGAACTGGAACCTGTGGTACGACATCGCCATTGTCTGCAAGACCATCAAGACGGTTGTTACAGGCCGGGGCGCGTACTGACGGTATGATCGGCCCGTAAATCCAACCCCAAGCCAAGGAGCGTTTCGCACGCATGGATACCCCCGCCTTTGTGCAATGGTGCCGTCAGGCGGCGCCGTACATCCACGCATTCCGTGGCCGGACCTTCGTCATCGCCCTCGGCGGTGAAGTGGTCCGCGACGGGCGATTCTCGACGCTGACCTATGACATCAACCTGCTGGCCAGCCTCGGCGTCCGGCTGGTCGTCGTGCACGGCGCCCGTCCGCAGATCGATGCGCGCGTGCAGGAAAAGGGGCTGGAGCTCGATTACCACAAGGGCGTGCGGGTCACCGACAGCGTGACGCTCGAATGCGCAATGCAGGCGATCGGCCAGGTACGGGTCGAGATCGAATCGATGCTGTCGATGGCGATGGCGAACTCGCCGATGGCCAATGCCGACATCCGCGTGTCGGCCGGCAACTTCATCACTGCGCAGCCGATGGGCGTGCGCGACGGCATCGACCTGCAGTACACCGGCGAAGTGCGCAAGGTCGATACCACGGCGCTGAACTACCGGCTCGACGACGGCGAACTGGTGTTGCTGTCGACGCTCGGTTACTCGCCGACCGGCGAGATCTTCAACCTGACGCTCGAGGACGTCGCCACCAGCGCGGCGATCGCGCTCAAGGCCGACAAGCTGCTGTTCATGTTCGGCCACGACGGTGTCGTCGATCTGGCCGGCGAGCTGCTGCACGAGCTGACGGCGCTCGAGGCCGACCAGTTCCTCGCCGCCCATCCCGAGGTCAACGAGGACATCCGCCTCTATCTGCCGTGCGCGGCGCGCGCGGTGCGCCGCGGCGTGAAGCGGGCGCACCTGATCAACCATTCGCTCGACGGCGCGCTGCTGATGGAGCTGTTCACCCACGACGGCGTCGGCACCATGGTGTCGCGCGAGTCGCTGGAAACGCTGCGCGAAGCGACGATCGACGACGTCGGCGGCATGCTGCTGCTGATCGAGCCGCTTGAAGACGCCGGCGTGCTGGTCTTCCGGGGCCGCGAGCTGATCGAGCGGGAAATCCACCGCTATTCGGTGCTCGAGCACGACGGCAAGATCGTCGGTTGCGTGGCGATCCATCCGTTCGCCGACAGCCGCATGGCCGAGATGGCCTGTCTGGTCATCCACCCTGAATACCGCGATGAAGACCGTGGCGCGCAGTTGCTGCATCATGTCGAACAGCGGGCACGCTCGCTGGGCATGACCAAGCTGTTCGCGCTGACCACGCGGACCAGCCACTGGTTCGTCGAGCGCGGATTTGCACAGGCGTCGATCGACGATTTACCGATCGAGAAGAAGCGCCTTTACAATTACCAGCGCCGCTCCAAGGTTTTCATCAAGTCGCTCAAGAGCTAGCGACTGGCCCGGTGCGGCGTTCTTTTGATTCAGGGAAAGAATGCGGCTGTCCGTTCCGCCTTTCATGCGCACCCTGCGCGGTCGCGTTCTGCTTGCATGCGCGGTGATCCAGCTCGTCGTACTGGCGCTGGTGATGTCCAACACCTCGCGTCTCTGGCACGACACCGTGCGGCAGGCGCTCGGCGTGCGCATCAACGCGCTGTCGCAGCTGTTCGATGCAACGCTGGAGCCGGCGCTCGCGCGCAATCCGGCCGACGCAGTCCGCGTCCTCGATTCGCTGCAGTCGGTCGACGGCATCAACTACATGGTGCTGACGCGCGCCGACGGCACGCCGGTCGCCGCACGCGGCTGGCCCGCGGGCAAGCCTTTGCCGAAGGCCGACACGCTCTCTGCCGGCCATCCGGTCGGTACCGAGGTTCACGCGATCGCGCGGATCGGCAGCGACGATGCGCCGCTGGGCGAACTGCATTACGGCGTCTCGACGCTGCCGTGGTATTCGTCGATCGGTGCGCTCAGCGTCCAGAACGCCTTCATCCTGGCCATCGGTCTGCTGTCGACGCTGACACTGGTGACCTGGCTGATCCGCTGGCTGACGCGGGCGCTGAACCGGCTCATCGACGGCGCTGCCGATCCCTACCATTTCGTCCCGCTGCCGGTACCGGGCGACAGTGCCGAACTGGCGCTGCTGACCCGGCGTTTCAACGACATGGGCGAGGCCGTGCGCGGGCGCTTCCAGGAGCTGGCCGATGCGCGCCAGCGCGGCGAGGCGCATCTGGCGCTCGCCGAAACCGAGCGCGCCCGCCTGACCGCGCTGCTGGCCGCGATGCGTTTCGGCGTACTGTTCGTCGACAACGACAATCGCGTCGTCTTCCACAATCCGGCGTTCTGCGCACTGTGGGGCATCACCGAGGCCGAGCAGACGGGCCAGCCGGCCGACGAGGTGTTGCTGCGGGCGACCAACCGGCCGATCGATCTGCTGGCCCACCACCGTTTCGACATGCCGTCCGACCATTTGCGGGTCGACTTCGGCGAGCTGACCATGAACGACGGCCGCATCCTCACCCAGCAGTGCTACCGCGTCGCCGAACGCGACGGCAGCATCAGCGGCCGGATGTGGCTGTACGAGGACGTGACCCAGGCCCGCCAGCTGGCCGAGCGCATGGTCAACCTGGCCGAGCGCGATGCACTGACCGGCCTCTACAACCGCCACCGCTTCCAGGAAGAAATCGAACGGATGGTGATCGACGCCGAACGCCGCCGCGGTACCACCGCGCTGCTGTACTTCGATCTCGACGAGTTCAAGTACGTCAACGACACCTTCGGTCACGCCAGCGGTGACGAACTGCTCAAGTGCATCGCCCGCGAGGTCGGTACGCAGGTGCGCCGGCACGAACTGCTGGCGCGGCTCGGCGGCGACGAATTCGCCATCCTGCTGCCCGACTGTACGGTGTTCGAGGTCGGCAAGCTGGCCGACCGGCTGGTCAGCCGCATTGCGCAGCTGCAGTTCTCCACCGACGGCCATGTGCTGCGGCCGTCGACGTCGATCGGCGTGGCGCTGTATCCGCAGCACGCGAACAATGCCGCCGAACTCGTCGCCCATGCCGACGCGGCGATGTATCAGGCCAAGGCGGCCGGCAAGTCGACGTGGCGCATGTACCGCGCCGAGTCCGACACCTCGCGCATTGCGCTGACCCGGCTGTCGTGGAAGGAGCGCATCATCAATGCGCTGGAAACCGACGGCTTCGAGCTGCATTTCCAGGGCATCTACCGCACCACCGACCGCGAACTGGTGCACCTCGAAGCGCTGGTGCGGATGAAGGACGCCAGCGGCGCGCTGATCATGCCCGGTTCGTTCATTCCGCATGCCGAAAAGACCGGCAAGATTGTCGACATCGATCGCTGGGTGATCAAGCGCACGATCGAGCTGCTCGCGGCCCGGCCGAACATGCCGTCGATCGCGATCAACGTGTCGGGGCGTTCGTTCGACGAGCCGGAGCTGCCGGACTTCATCGGCCGCCTGCTGCGCTTGCATTGTGTCGAGCCGACCCGGCTGCTGGTCGAGCTGACCGAAACCGCGGCGGTGTCCGACATCGGCGAGGCACAGCGTTTCATCGACGCGCTGCGCGCCACCGGCTGCACGGTCTGTCTCGACGACTTCGGCAACGGTTTCGCGTCGTTCGCCTATCTGAAACAGCTCAAGGCCGATATCCTGAAAATCGACGGGCTGTTCATCCGCGACCTGCCCAACGACGCCGACAGCCAGGTGTTCGTGCGCGGCATGGTGTCGATGGCGCGCGATCTGGGCAAGACCACCATCGCCGAGTTCGTGGAAAACGAAACGATCTACCGGATGCTGCTGGACATGGGGGTCGACCTGGTCCAGGGCTATTACCTCGACCTGCCCAACCGCGAGCACCCGGGTTTGTTGCGCGGCCTTGAACGCCGCCGGGAGAATGACGATGTTCCACAATCCGACTGATGCAGAGCTCCGCGATTTCCTGAGCGGCGTCCGGCGCATCGCCGTGGTCGGCCTGTCGCCGAAACGGGACCGGCCGAGTTTCCGCGTCGCCTGGTATCTGCAGGCCGAAGGCTTTTCCATCGTGCCGGTGCGACCCGGTGTCGACGACGTGCTGGGCGAGACGGCCTATCCGACCCTGGAGGACGTTCCCGGCGATGTCGACCTCGTCGACGTGTTCCGGCGCGCCGAGGAAGTCGGCGCCGTGGTCGAGGCGGCGATCTCGAAGGGGGCCCGCGGCATCTGGATCCAGTCGGGTATCATCAACGAAGCCGCTGCCGAACGCGCGCGCGACGCCGGCCTGTTCGTCGTGATGGACCGTTGCCTGATGGTCGAACACGCACGGCTGATGGCCTGACCGGCCGTATCCCAACCCGAACGAATCCGTATTCATGAGCTCACTCCGTTTTACCAAGATGCAGGGCCTCGGCAACGATTTCGTCGTCGTCGACGGCGTGCGCCAGCAGGTCTCGCTGGATGCAACGACGCTGCGCCGGCTGGGCGACCGCCATTTCGGCGTCGGTTTCGACCAACTGCTGCTGGTCGAGGCATCGGACACGCCGGGCATCGACTTCCGTTACCGGATCTTCAATGCCGACGGCAGCGAAGTCGAACAGTGCGGCAACGGTGCCCGCTGTTTTGCACGCTTCGTCGTCGACCAGGGCCTGACCGACAAGACCGAGATTGCGGTCGAAACGGCGCGCGGCGTCATCTATCCGCGGCTCGAGGCCGGTGGTGACGTTACCGTCGACATGGGGGCGCCGCGGTTCGTCCCGGCCGACGTTCCCTTCGTCGCCGACGCCGATGCGGTGATGCACGAACTCGACGTCGGCGGCGAGACCGTCGCGATCACCGTGGTGTCGATGGGCAATCCGCACGCGGTGCAGGTCGTGTCCGACGTCAACGGCGGCGCGGTCGAGCGCCTTGGCGCCGCCATCGAAAACCATCCGCGCTTTCCGGCGCGCGTCAACGCCGGTTTCATGCAGGTGCTGGCGCGCGACGAGATTGCGTTGCGCGTGCACGAGCGTGGCGCGGGCGAAACGCTGGCTTGCGGCACCGGCGCGTGTGCGGCGGTGGTTGCCGGTATCCGCCGCGGCCTGCTTGATGCAACGGTGCGCGTGCATACCCGCGGCGGGGACCTGAGTATCCGCTGGGCTGGCGACGGTCAGCCGGTGCTGATGACCGGCCCGGCCGTGACCGTGTTCGACGGCGTGATCGCGCTCTAGGCGTTGCGAGCCGTCACGCTCGGCAAGCTCCCCGGGGCTGGCGACCGTACGGCACTTCACATCACACACAAGTAGCAGCGATTCGAATCGAGGAGCAACGATGCAACCGCACGAAATCGTCGCCTGGCTGCAGGCCAACCCGGCGTTCTTTGATGATTTTGCCGACGAGATCGCGCAGATCTACGTGCCGCACCACCACCACGGCCAGGCCGTATCGCTGGCCGAGCGCCAGTTGGGGACGTTGCGCGAACGCACCCGCAAGCTCGAGTCGCGCATGGGGGCGCTGCTGCAGTTCGGTGAGGAGAACGACGTCACCAGCGAACGGCTGCACCGGCTGACGCTGGCCCTGCTGCGCGCCGACAGCATCGGCGGCGCGCTGGACGCGCTGCGTGCCGCGCTGGCCGGCGAATTCGGCCTGCACGACGTCGCGTTGCGGCTCTGGGGGCTGGCGCCGCTCGAGACCGACGCCCGGCTGCCCGAGCTGGCGCCGGCCGGCGATGCGACGCAGCGGCTGGCCGAACAGCTGGTGTCGCCGTATTGCGGCCCGCACCTCGGCGACGAATTGCGGGCGTGGTTCGGCGAGCGCGGTACCGCGTTGGCGTCGTTCGGACTGTTCGCGCTGCGCATTGACGGTGCGCCCGTCGGCGTGATGGTGCTGGCGAGCGAGGATGCCGAACGGTTCTATCCGGACATGGGGACGCTGTATCTGAACCGGCTGGCCGAACTCGTCGCCGCAACACTGTCGCGGCTGGCGCCGGTGCTGGACGATGCCGTCGCACTTCCCGAAAACGCCTGAGCCGTCGCGTCACCTCGGCGACTTCGACCATTTCGATACGGTGCTGGCCGCCGAAGCGGCCAGCGCGCTGACACGTTCGGCCTATCGCCGCGACCTGCTGGCACTGGCCGAACTCGCCGGCGACACCGATCTGGCAACGCTGCCGGTCAGGACCGCGCGCGGATTCGTCCGCATTCTGGTCGGCCGGCAGCTGTCCGGCCGCAGCGTCGCGCGCATGCTGTCGGCCTGGCGCAGCTTTTACCGGATCATGATGCGCGACCGCGGCTGGAGCGCGAACCCGTTTGCGACGGTGCGGGCCCCCAGAACCCCCAAGCCGCTGCCGGCGGCGTTCGATGCCGAGGCGGTCAACCGGCTGATCGACAACGTCGGTGATGACGAAGGAATCGACTGCCGCGACCGGGCCATCCTCGAATTGCTGTATTCGTCCGGGCTGCGGGTCGCCGAACTGGCTGCCCTGCCGCTGGCGCAGGTCGATCTGGTCGCCGGGCTGGCACGGGTGCTCGGCAAGGGCGGCAGGACCCGCGAAGTTCCGGTCGGCGCCACCGCGATCGAGGCCATCCGGCGCTGGCTGCTGATGCGGCCGCAGTACGCGGCGCAAGGTGTCGATACGCTGTTCGTCAGTATCCGCGGTACGCCGATGACCACCCGCGCGGTCGAGTACCGGTTGCGGCACTGGCAGCTCAAGCTCGGCCTGACCGAAAGGCTCTACCCGCACAAGCTGCGCCACAGCGTTGCCAGCCATCTGCTGCAACGCAGCCACGACCTGCGTGCGGTGCAGGAATTCCTGGGCCATGCCAACCTGAGCACGACGCAGATCTACACCCACCTCGATTTCGCGCACCTGAAGGAAGGCTACGACAAGGCGCACCCGCGTGCGAAGCGGAGCGACGACGAACGCCAGGACTGAGCGCCTGACTGGCCCCGTCCCGTTGCGGGCCGCCGCGAACGTCGCCGGAGGAGGTCAGCCGGGCTGATACTCGAACAGATCGTAGCCCATCTGCTGCTCGACCAGCTTGGTTGCCCGCAGCCGCAGCACGCCGGCCCCGGTATCGACGGCAAGCTCGCGAAGCGGGGCGTAGGTGCCCTTGGAGGCGGCGAGCTGGGCCGCCTGTTTGAGGACGGCGATTTCCGGAATCAGCAGTGCCGGCTGCGCCGGCGCCGCGTCGCGCGGGCCGGCGGTGCGGACCATCGCGGGGGTCGGCTGGGCACTCATGACCTGCAGGCCCATGTCGATACCGCCGTCGTCGCGCTGCTGCAGCCAGCGTACCGACGCGATCATCCACGGTTCGTCCGCCGAGGCGCGCAGGGCGACGATTTCCCCGGCCCGGGCGAGTTCGGGCTGCATGGCGTCGCTGCGGACGGCATAGCCTCCCGGGCTTTCGTTGACGATGCGCCACTGGCTGAATGTGGGCGATGCGGCGGCCGTGCCGATCTGCCCGGCACTGGTGGTGTGGACGGTCGCGGCGAGGCCGAGGCAGAGTTCGATGCGCGTATCGGCAAGGATGCGCTGGAACAGCCGCGTCGGCGCGATGCTCCACTGCCGGTTGACGCGGCGGAGGATCTCCATCCACATCAGCACCTTGGCGCGATCGTGCGCCTGCGGCGCCTTGGCTTCGAGTGCGTGCAGGGCGCGGAACAGCTTCTTGCCGAGTTCGATCGTGTCGACCAGCAGGGCGGCGCCGTCGATGCCGTCGGTATTGCGGGCGCCGACATACCGTGGCGGCTGGTCCTGATCGAGCCGCACCAGGAAGAAGCCGGCTGCGGCGCCGAGCCGGGATGGCGACTGGAAGCGGATCAGCGGCGCGTAGTTTTCGACCAGTTCGAGCACCTTGTCGAGTTCGTCCTGGGCGTAGCGCAGCGGATCGGCCAGCGCCAGCAGCAGCATGCGCTTGTACAGCAGGCTGCTGGTGTGCGGCTGCTCGTCCTTGCCTTCCTCGAGCAGCTTGTGTTCGCCGGCGTAGCGGAACAGCTGGTGCGACTCGCGCCAGAAACCGGTCGGCGTGCTCATGTAGATGCGGCTGGCTAGGCGCAACTGCTGGTAATGCGCATGCATCGTCTGCTGAATCGCCTGTGCGGCGAGGCGCTGGCCGCCGAACAGGCTGCGTTTTTCCAGCTTGTCGATCAGCGTGCGCTTGTATCCGGTGGCCAGCTCCTGCCACAAGGCGCGCATCAGTTGTGCGGCCTGGCGGGCGCGTTCGCCCAGCGGCAGACCCGGTACGCGGTACAGGGTTTCGAGTCCGCCGGCGAGCAGGCCGATTGCCGTGCCGTACTGTTCGAGCAGCGCATAGCGCTCGTCCGGCGCAATGCGGACGCGATTGCTGCTGGCCAGCGAGTCGAGCACCTGCCGGCCGGCGTCGAGCACCTGCGACATCGGCAGCTGGATCAGCCACTCGCGCAGTTTTGCGGGCTGGCGTTCGACGATGGCGTCGAGACGGGGGTCGAAATCGGGAAGGGCGAGCGTCAGCATCGTCAGGCCAGCGGCAGATCCTGGGTTTGGCCGTCGCTCGCAAGGGCGGCGTCGAGCGCGGCAAGCGCGCCATCGGCCAGCAGCCGGATTTCGTCGTCGAGCATCGTGTAGGGCGGCATGAAGTAAACGGTGTTGCCGATCGGCCGGACCAGCAGGCTCTGGTCGAGTGCGGCGGCAAAGTAGCGCTGGGCGAAGCCGGCGCCGGCGTCCGTGACGTCGAACGCCCAGATCATGCCGGTCCGGCGGAAGTGGGTGACGTGGGCGTGGTTGCGCAAGGGCCCGAACAGGGCGTCCCAGCGCTCGGCCCTGGCACGGTTGGCTTCGATCACGTTGTCGGATTCGAAAATGTCCAGCACCGCGTTGGCGGCGGCGCAGGCGAGCGGATTGCCGGTGTACGAGTGCGAGTGCAGGAAGCCGCGCGATACGTCGTCGTGATAGAAGGCTTCGAACACCTTGTCGCTGCACAGTACGCAGGCCAGCGGCAGGAAGCCGCCGGTGATGCCTTTCGACAGACAGAGCAGGTCCGGCTGCACGCCGGCTCCGCGGCTGGCGAACATCTCGCCGCTGCGGCCAAAGCCGACGGCGATTTCGTCGGCGATCAGCAGCACCTGATGGCGATCGCAGGCCGCGCGTGCCAGTTGCAGATAGCGCGGCGAATACATCGCCATGCCGGCGGCGCCCTGGACCAGCGGCTCGACGATCAGCGCGGCGATCTCGCCGTGATGGCGCGCCAGCAGGTGCTCGAGCCGGCTGGCGGCGCGGTCGGTCACGTCGTCGGCGGTTTCGCCCGGCAGGGCACGGCGCGGGTCGGGACTCGGTGCAACGAAATGCTGGCCGATCAGCGGCGCATAGGCGTCGCGGAACACCGGGACATCGGTGACGGCGAGTGCGCCGGCGGTTTCGCCGTGATAGCTGCCCTCGAGGTAGACGAAGCGGTGTTTGGCCGGGTGACCGACGTTGCGCCAGTAGTGGGCGGCCATTTTCAGTGCGATCTCGACTGCCGAGGCACCGTCGGAGCCGTAGAAGGCGTGACCGAGGCCGGACAGCGCGCCGAGCCGTTCGGACAGCCGCACCACCGGTTCGTGGGTGAAGCCGGCCAGCATCACGTGCTCGAGTTCGTCGAGCTGGGCCTTGATCGCGGCCTTGATGCGCGGCTCGCCATGACCGAACAGGTTCACCCACCAGCTCGACACCGCGTCCAGATAACGCCGGCCGTCGGCGTCGACCAGCCAGACGCCGTCGCCGCGGGCGATCGGAATCAGCGGGAGCGCTTCGTGGCGCTTCATCTGGGTGCAGGGATGCCAGACGGCGGCAAGGCTGCGGGCAAGCAGGTCGGAATTGGCCATGGGAAAACTTGCAGGTTCGGCCTCCCATTGTAGCTGCAAGCCGGCACCGAAAGGGGCGCCGTCCTTGCCGCTGTAGCCTTCTTGCGTCGTCATGGCAAAGCCGCTTGCCGGGGTCGTTTCCTTACAGGTGCCGACCGTATTTGCCGTTCGGTCGAACGACTGCAGGTTTTTTTCCATCGCCGCTGTCATATCCGCATTTGCTGTCCGACTCTGATGGGGAGAGACGCAATTGCGGCTCCCTTCAACCACCCGGAGATACGCATCATGGAAAAGAAACAACTGCTGGTTGCATCGGCCCTTGCCGCCGTGCTCGGTGCCACGCTGTCGGCCCCGACCGTCGCAGCCGACAAGGAGAAGTGCTACGGCGTCGCCAAGGCCGGCCAGAACGATTGCAAGGGTAACGGCCACTCGTGTGCCGGCCAGGCGAGCAAGGATATGGATCCGGGCGACTGGAAGTTCGTGCCGTCGGGCTCGTGCACCAAGATGGGCGGCACGACGAAGGCCATGTGAGCCTGCAGCGGGCCGGGTCCGCACGACCGGTCTGCTGGACGATGCCCATGACGATCATGAACGGACTGCATGTTCACCCGCTGCGCGCCGGTCTCGGCCTGCGCTCGCCGCACGTCCAGGACGTGCTGGCGCAACGGCCCGACGTCGGCTGGTGGGAGGTGCACAGCGAAAACTATTTCGGTGGTGGCCGGCCGGTCGCCCAGCTCGAAGCGGTGCGCGCCGATTACCCGGTCAGCCTGCATGGTGTCGGCCTCGGCCTCGGCAGTGCCGCACCGCTGGACCCCAACCATTTGGCCCGGCTGAAGATGCTGGCCGGACGGATCGAACCGGCAATGGTGTCGGAGCACCTGTGCTGGAACCGCGTACCCGGACGGTTTTTCAACGATCTGCTGCCGGTGCCGCGCCTCGACGGTGCGCTCGAACTGCTCGCGGCACGGGTCGATGAAGTCCAGACGGTACTGGGGAGGCAACTGCTGATCGAAAACGTGTCGAGCTATGTCGCGTTCGACGGCGAGACGGCGAGCGAAGCCGAGCTGCTGGCGGCGCTGGTGGCGCGAACCGGTTGCGGCGTGCTGCTCGACGTCAACAACCTGCACGTGAACACCCTCAATCTCGGCATCGACCCGCTGGCCGAAATCGAGCGCCTGCCGCAGGGCTGCGTCGGCGAAATCCATATCGCCGGATTCGAAGTCTGCGACGGCACGGCGATCGATACCCATGGCGCGCCGGTGTGCGACGCGGTGTGGGCGTTGCTCGATGCGGCGCTGGCGCGCTTCGGCCCGCAGCCCGTGCTGCTCGAGCGCGATACCCGTCTGCCACCGCTGACCGGCCTGCTGGACGAATACCGGCAACTCGCTGCCCGTGTCGACGCCGCGTGCGAGGCGCAAGCATGCTGAACTATGCCGACACGCTGGCCGGGTTTGCCCATACGCTGGAAAACGAGGCCGCCGACGCAGGCTGCGTGAGCGCGGCGACGCGGCGCAATCTGGCGATTTACCGCAACAATGTCCGGCTCAACCGCATCGACGCGCTCGAGTCTGCCTTCCCGACCGTGCTGGCGCTGGTCGGCCGCGACTGGTTCCGCGCGATGGCGCGTGCCTATGTCGGAGCGGAGCCGGCGGCCTCGGCGAACCTGCACGATGACGGCTGGGCGCTGGGCGCCTTTCTTGACGGTTTCGGCCCGGCGCAGACGCTGCCGTATCTGGCCGACGTAGCCCGGTTCGACTGGGCGCGCCACCGTGCGTGGTTCGCGGAGGATGCCGCGGCGCTGGACCCGGTCGCGCTGGCCGGAATCGACCCCGAACGGTTTGCACGCCAGCGCCTGCATCTGCATCCGTCGCTGGCGCTGGTCGTGTCCGGATGGCCGCTTGCCGACATCGCCGCGATGCACGACGGCGGGCCGCCGGCGCAGCCGGATGCGGGCGGACAGTCGGTCCTGGTCTGGCGCGAAGGCTGGTGCGCGCTGACGGCCGACGAGGCCGGCTGGCTGGGACGACTGCTGGCTGGCGACGAACTCGGCGACGCGCTCGCCAGCGCCGCCGATGACCCCAACCCGCTGCTGGCCCGCCTGTTTTCCACCGGTCTGGTCTGCGCACTCGAGGAGGGCGGGACATGAGCCTTTTCCATACGCTCGGACGTTGTTACTGCCGTGGCGAGGCATGGGTGGCCACGCTGGCGCCGTTGTTCGCGCTGGCCGCCCGGCTGTTCGTTGCCAAGGCATTCTTCCTGTCCGGCCTGACCAAGATCCGCGACTGGGATACGACGCTGCTGCTGTTCACCCAGGAATACCACGTGCCGATCCTGTCGCCAGCGATCGCTGCGCCGCTGGCCACGGCCGGGGAGCTGGTGCTGCCCGTGCTGCTGGTGCTGGGGCTGTTCGGCCGTTTTGCCGCGGCCGGGCTGTTCGTGCTCAACGCGGTGGCGGTGATCTCGTACCCCGGTCTGGAAGCGGTCGAAATCAAGGACCACGTACTGTGGGGCGTGCTGCTTGCCTATCTGCTGATCCACGGTTGTGGCAACTGGTCGCTTGACCGGTTCTGGCAGCGCCAGTGCCGGGCACGGCCGCAAACCAAGGAGTGAATAAGATGAAAATGCTGCTGACAGTCGAATTTCCGCCCGAGCCGTTCAACGCGTTGGTCCGCAGTGGCGAGGTGGCCGAGCTGATCGGGCGCATCCTTGCGGCCATGCAGCCGGAGGCGACGTATTTCACCGAGCAGGATGGCCAGCGCTGCGGGATCTTCGTCGTCGACGTCGCCACCGCGTCGGACGTGCCGCGGCTGGCCGAGCCTTTCTTCCTCAAGTTCGCGGCGACCTGCAAGTTCCGCATCGTGATGAGTCCGGCCGAGCTGCAACAGGCCGGGCTGGACCAGCTGGGCAAGACATGGGGCTGAGGCCGGTGCGGGCCGGCGTGCGATGCTGCTGGCCCGATTTCATCAGGGAGTGCGCTTGAAGCGAAGCGGAGAGCAGGACTGGACCGACGAAACCTATCTGGCGGGCTTGCGGCTGGCGCTGCTCCGCTTTGCCCGGCTGCAACTGCGCGATGCCGCAGCGGCCGAGGATGCGGTGCAGGAGGCGCTGATGGCGGCGTGGCTGCAATCCGGCGAGTTTGCCGGTCAGTCTGCGCACCAGACCTGGGTGTTCGGCATCCTGCGCCACAAGATCGTCGATACCTTGCGACGGCGCCAGCGGCTGGTCGGCCTGGCCGAACTCGGCGCCGAGGCCGACGACGAGGCGCTCGACGCACTGCTGTTCAACGCCAGTGGCCACTGGGACAAGCCGGCCAAACCACAGGCCTGGCCCGATCCGCAAACACTGCTGGCGCAACGGCAGTTCTGGCAGCTGTTCGAAGCCTGCCTCGATCACCTGCCGGAGCAGTACGCCCGGGTCTTCATGGCGCGCGAATTCCTCGGTCTGGAGGTCGCCGAGCTTTGCGCCGAATTCGAAGTCAGCGCCAACCACTGCAGCGTGTTGCTGTACCGGGCGCGCTTGCGGTTGCGGACCTGCCTTTCTGAAAAGGGGCTTTCGGCGGAGGACGATCATGGCCAACTGTAAGACCGTCTCGAAACTGCTGTCCGATGCGCTCGACCGGCCGCTGAACGCGCAGGAGTGGCTGCTCGTCCACGCGCACCTCCCGCTCTGCTCGGGGTGCCGCAATTTCCGCCGCCAGGTGCAGACCCTGCGGCAGGCCGGCGAACGGCTGCGCGACGGCGACGTGCCGACCGGGCCGTCGGGGCACGATTGATGACCGGCGGGAACGCGGCGGCATGATGCGCGCCCGGCCGACGGGTCCTTCCGTGGCCGCCTTCCGGCCGTCCGATCCTCCCGTAGTCCTTGCCCGGTTGCCCGGCGGGGACTAGAACGCCAGCACGTGTGCCGCGCCGCGGCCCGCAGCCGACAAGGAGTCGACCATGCAAGTGCAAGCGTATCTGATGCTCAACGGCCGCTGTGACGAAGCGCTGGCCTTTTACAAGCAGGCAGTCGGTGCCGAGGTGGGCCTGCTGATGCGCAACAAGGATGCACCGCCGGGGTCGGGGTGCGAGGGGCTGGACGAGGTCTGGCAGAACAAGGTGATGCACTGCAATTTCACCGTTGGCCAGACACAGCTGATGGCATCCGACGGCATGCCCGGCTCGCCGGCGACGACGATGAGCGGCTGTTCGCTGACGATCGCCCCCGACAGCCTGGAAAAAGGGCGCCAGATCTTCGATGCGCTCGCCGACGGCGGCAGCGTGCAGATGCCGTTTCAGCAGACCTTCTGGGCCAAGGGCTTCGGCATGCTGACCGACCGGTTCGGGGTCAACTGGATGGTCAACTTCGAGCAGTGAGGTTTTGGTCGGTCAGACCGGTTTGTCCGGTCGGTGCTGCGATTGCCGGTACAGCATGGACAGCTCGTTCAGCAACTGCTCGGGGGTATCGCCGAGCTCGCGCGCCTTGGCAACGATGCGCCGCTTGACCGCGCCTTTCAGCTGCACCAGCGCCAGATGGCGGGCCTGCGCAGCCTGCTGCGTACGATCCTCCGGCGTGACCGTAGCTGACGCGGTGGCAAACAGGACGGAGGGGTGGTCCCCGTCCTTGACGCCGTTGGGCAGTTTGAAATTCATGGGAGGCGATCGTAGCCGGTCTGTATGACCCGAATGTGATGTTTCTTACAAAATAGCCGAAATCGACGATGTGTGGCGAGACGTTGTAAGTATTTGCCTCGCAGTGTCGCCGTGCCGGGGCTCGGCGCCGTCCGCGGCGGCCTCAGAGCGCCAGTACCACCGGGGTCGTCGGCATCGCGCAGCAGATCAGCGCCTCGCCGTCGCGTGGCGTGTAGGCCGGCGGATTGGGGTAGCAGACACTGCCTTCGCGCAGCGGCGTGCTGCAGCTGCCGCACAGGCCGGCGCGGCAGCTGTAGGCCGGCGACAGCCCGCTGGCTTCGGCGGCTTCCAGCAGGGTCTGACCGGGCTGCCATTCGGTGCTGCCGCCGCTGCGTTCGAACCGCACGGCTTGCGCTACCGTCGGAGCCGGGATGGTCGCTGCGGCATCGGCCTCGAGCGGTTCGCCCTGACCGAAGAACTCGTAGTGGATGCGGTGTCGGGCGATGCCGAGCCCGCGCAGCGCCCAGTACGCCTGACGCATGAATCCGTCCGGACCGCACAGGTAGACGTCGTAGTCGTCGAGCGGCAGCAGGCTGCGCAGCAGGTCGGCATCGATGCGGCCGGCGCTGTCGTAATCGAGCCCGAGCCGGTCGGCTTCGTCGGGTTGCGAGTAACGGACGTGGAGCCGCAGTTTTCCGTGTTGTGCGGCCCGCTCGCGCAGCCGTGCGCCGAAGGCGTGTTCGCGGCCGTTGCGCGCGGCGTGGACGAACCAGACCGAGCGCGCACGGTGAGGTTCGCCGCCGGGCGGTGCCAGCGCATCGAGCATCGCCAGCATCGGCGTGATGCCGACGCCGCCGCTCAGCAGGATGACCGGGCGGGTACTCGCCGCGTCGAGCACGAACCGGCCGCGCGGCGCCTGTGCGTCGAGCAGGTCGCCTGCCTGCAGTGCATCGTGCAGCTGCGCCGACACGCGGCCTTCGCGTTTGACCGAGATCCGGTACGTCTGCCCGTCGGCGGCCTGCGACAGCGAATACGTCCGCGTCAGCAGCCCCAGTCCCGGCACGTCGACCCGGATCGGCAGGAACTGGCCGGGCTGGTAGGGCACGACGCCGAGGTCGTCGGCCGGCTGAAGGTGGAACGAGGTGATCGTCTCGCTCTCGCGGACGCGTTGCAGCACGCGCAACGGCCGGTACCGGTCGGCGAGCTGTACCAGTGCCACCGCCTTGTCGACGGCCTGCCAGTCGCCGGTGCCGGCGAGGATCGGCGACGTTTCGCGCAAGGCCCAGCGCAGCGGCAGCCGGCCGCGCAGCCGCACGACCCGGTCGACGCGGAAACGGACCAGCCGCTCGGCACCGGCAAAGGCGAGCAACTCGTCGCCCTCCCAGACGATCTCGCCACGGCCGGCCAGATACAGCAGGTCGCCGCTGTCGAAGTCGGGGAACAGCAGGCCGGCGCGCGGGTTGGCCTGCAGGTTGCCGAGGGTGTTGAAGTGGAAGTTGCCGACGAAATCGGGCCAGGTCAGCGTGTTGCCGTCGATGCGGACAAAGCCGGGCTT
Organism: Jeongeupia chitinilytica; assembly: GCF_014652315.1. Classification (GTDB taxonomy): domain Bacteria; phylum Pseudomonadota; class Gammaproteobacteria; order Burkholderiales; family Chitinibacteraceae; genus Jeongeupia; species Jeongeupia chitinilytica. The sequence continues at coordinate 162,250 of NZ_BMYO01000008.1, forward strand.
GCCGCCGCGGTGCGAGACGTCGCTGCCGTCACGGCCGGTCTCGCTGGCCGCGCCGGTTTCGGTGAAGTGGGTGGCGATGAAGAAGGTGTCGGCCGCGGTGATCTGCGCCATCGCCGCAGCGTCGAGCGTCGTCGTCCGTTCCGGCGGTGCCGGTACGGCGTCGGGGACGACGCGGCGGTAATCGCGCTTCTGGATGTATTGCGGGCAGTTGCCGAAGCTCTGCGTGACCGCGACCGAGATGCCGTGCGCGTCGGCCTCGCCGATTCGGCCGTTCATCCGGTTGCGCCGGCGGGTTTCCAGCTCGATGCCGAGCAGGCCGACCGATGCGCCGGACTGCAGCGCGGCGGCGAGCGGGTCGTCGCTTACCGGTCGGGCGTCGAGCCGCAGCGTGCGCGGCTCGGGTGAATGGGCAAAACCCGGATCGCCGACCAGCAGCGTTGCCCATGGCTGGCCTTCGGCGTCGACGGCGCCGAGGACGACGAAAGGCAACTGGCTGAAGAACTCGCGGTGCTGGTCGGGCATGTAGCCACGGACGACCTGGCGGCCGATGGCTTCGACCTTGTCGCGCACGCCGACCCGTGTCTGGACCGCCTGCTCGCCGGGATGAAACGGCGAGACCTCGTGTGACCATCCTGCCAGCGCCATGGTGAGCTCCTGAAAACCTGTTTGCGCGATCCTGCCGGCGGCGCCGGATGACCGCCCTTGCAGACTTTCCGGTACCGCACGTGTCGTGCAGGGGCGGTTACGCCGCGGCCAGCCCGACCGCGGTCGTCACCAGCGGTACGAAGCCGGGCAGTGCTTCGATGCGCGCCAGCCACGCGCGGATGTGCGGGTAATCGGCCAGCGACACGTCGCCTTCTGGCGCATGGGCGATGTAGCCGTAGCAAGCGACATCGGCAATGGTCGGGTCGCTGCCGGCCAGCCAGGGACGGGTCGCCAGCTCGGCGTCGACCACCGCAAACAGCGCGTGGCTGCGGGCGATCAGCGCGGCCGCGTCGAGCTTGGCGCCGAACACGTTGACCAGCCGCGCCTGCGCCGGACCGAAGGCCACCGGCCCGGCCGCCACCGACAGCCAGCGCTGCACCTGCGCGGCACCGAGCGGGTCGGTCGGCAGCCAGCGGCCGGCCCCGTAGCGCAGCGCCAGATAGGTGAGGATGGCGTTCGAGTCGGCCAGCACCGTACCGTTGTCGTCGATCACCGGCACCTGGCCGAAACGGTTCAGTGCGAGGAATTCGCTGCTTTTCTGTGCGCCGCCCTTGAGGTCGACTTCGACCAGCTCATGGGGCAGGCCGAGCAGGCTCAGCAGCAGCTCGACGCGGTGGCTGTGGCCGGACAGACGGTGACGGTACAGGCGGATGGGACGGGTGCTCATGATGCGGACCTCGCGTGTCGGGGAGTGGTGTCATGCAGTGTGGATAATGCGTGTGCTGGAATAAATGCGAGTTTCGTGATTTAACTAATCCGATAATCGGAGTAATCGGGTCACGGAGCAGCGTTATGGACAAACTGCGGGCGATGCAGACCTTCGTCGCCATCGTCGAGTGCGGCAGCCTGACCGCTGCGGCGCGCGTACTGACCTCGTCGCTGCCGGCGGTGGTGCGCACGCTGGCAACGCTGGAGGAGGCGCTGGGGGTGCGGCTGCTCAATCGCACCACTCGGCGGATCTCGCTGACCGACGAGGGGCGCGACTATCTCGAAAGCTGCCGGCAGATTCTCGGCGCGATCGACGAGGCCGAGCAGCGGCTGTCGGACCGGCAGGACGAGGCGAGCGGCCGGCTGGTCGTCACCGCATCGGTGCTGTTCGGCCAGATGTACGTCGCACCGGCGGTGACACGCTTCCTGCAGGCACACCCGAAGGTCCAGTGCCGGCTGGTGCTGCTCGACCGTGTCGCCAACCTGATCGAGGAGGGGATCGACGTCGGCATCCGCATCGGTCCGCTCGACGACTCCAGCCTGATCGCCCGGCGTGTCGGCGAAATCCACCGCATCGTCGCGGCCAGTCCGGATTACCTCTCGCGCTACCCGGCGCCGCAGCATCCCGGCGATCTCGCCCACGCCAACTGCATCCGCTTTACCGGCAACGGCCGCACCACCTGGCTGTTCCAGGACCAGGGGCGGCCGCTGAGCGTGCCGGTTTCGGGCAGCCTGGAGTGCAACCACGGCCTGCCTGCGGTCGAGGCCTGCATCGCCGGGCTCGGCATCGGCCAGTTCCTTTCCTACCAGATCACCGGACACCTCGCCGCCGGCCGGCTTGTGCCGTTGCTGCCGGCATTCCAGTTGCCGCCGCTGCCGGTGCACATCGTCTACCCGCACGCCGGCCTGCTGCCTCACCGGACCCGGCTGTTCATCCAGTGGATGAAACAGGCGCTGGCGGGCTGAGCCGCCGGGCATGGAAAAGGCCCCACAGCGTGGGGCCTTGCGGTCAACCGGCGTACAGCCGGGAAGGGGTCACCTGACCTTGCGGATCACCGGCGGCTGCCACGAGCCGTCGGTAATGCCGGCCTTGCCCCAGTACGCGCGGATGTACAGCGAGAAGCTGTCCTTCGGTGCCGGCAGCCAGTTGCTTTCCTTGGCCTTGCCCGGCGACTTCGCGCCGACGTACAGGGTCAGCGAACCGTCGGCGTTGCGCTTCAGGTCCTTGTTCTTCGTGCCGAGCGAGAAGCGCTTCAGCTCGTTCGGGTAGAAGAAGTGGTGCTTGTTGTACAGCGTCATCGACCAGAAGCCCTGGACCGGCGGCTCCTGGCCGGCGGCGAAGGTGACTTCGTAGCTGTTCTTGCCGTCGAGCTGCACCTTGGCGGCGTCGTTGTCGGTGTAGAAGTACTGGGTCTCGTTCGGACGGTTGTCGAACATGTTCGACTTGGACGTGCCGGTCCGGTTGAAGTAGTCCAGTCCCCACTGCGCGTTGTTGACCGAGCGGTTCCAGCCGTTGCCGGCCGGCACGCCGTTGTGCTTCCACTGGTGGAACTGCTTGATCGTGTCTTCCTCGGCCTGCTTGGCGGTATCCACCATCAGCTTCTTCACCGCCGGATCCTTGGCACCGGCGTCGAGCAGCGAGCGGTATTGCGCGTACAGCGCTTCCTCGCCCGGCAGCGGCGGCACGGCATCGAGCACGGCGCCGAGCTGGTCGAAGAACTTCTCCGGCACGACCCACTTGGTCTCGCCGCCACCGCTCGACTTCGGCCCCTGGATGGCCTTCGAGTCGGCCCAGGTCACGGTCTTCATCTTGCCGTCGAACTGCGACAGCGGGTAGGCGACGACCTGGTTCAGCAGCGGCTGGATCGCCTTGCGGTCGGCGGCGGTGTCGTCCATGAACACGCGCGGAATGCCGTTGGCCAGCGCCGTGCTGCTGCGGACCACGGCCTGGATGCCGGCCGGCTTTTCACCCTTCCAGTTCGGGCCGACCAGCAGGTAGAAGCCCGGCTTGCTGTGATACGGCTTGCCCAGTTCGCCGAACTGGTCGGTGCGCTGGTCGTACAGCGCGTAGACCCAGAAACGGTCGCCGAAGTCCGGCACCTGGATCACCACCGGTTCTTCGTCGAGCGAGAAGAAGCCCAGGCCGTAGGCGACGTCCTGATTCGGGCAGGCGATGAAATTCTGCGACGGGTCGATGTAGTCGTTCAGCATGCTGATCTGGCCGCGCGGTGCGGCCGGCAGCACGCCGTTGAGCTTGCCCGGATACGGTGCCTTGGTGATCGCGTTGAAGCGGTTCTGCATGTTCACCAGCGGCCAGCCCCAGACGTAGGCGCTGCGTGCCAGTGTCTTGACGTACTCGGCCGGCATCTGCACGCCCTTGGCCGGCTGGGCCAGCGCGGCAGCTTGCGGCGCCGGGGCGGTGGTTGCGGCAGCAGTGGCGGCGACCGGCGCAATCAGCGCCAGCGACACCAGCGCGGTCAGTGCGGATTTCGGCGTGAAGGATTTCATCGGGGTTCCTTTGTCATGTGTTCTGGTAAAAACAGGGTAAATGGCGGCGGGGGCCGGTTGCAACCGGGCCGGTGGCCCCGGTCCCGCATGCCGGATGCAAATCCGTCTACTTCACCTTGACGATGTCGTCCGGCTTCCACGTCTGGTCGTAGAACGCATCGCCGGTGCCGTACAGCCGCACCGCGACGAGGAAGTCGCGACCCGGAATGGTCTTGATGTAGGCCGCGTCGACCACGCCTTGCGGCTTCTCCGGACCGAACCAGATATCGATCGATCCGTCGGCCTGCTTCGGAATGTCGTAGTAGCCGTTGGTCGACGGCAGCAGCTGCGAGGTTTCCGGCATGGTGCCGTCGGTGACGTTGTAGGCGGTCACGGCCCAGAACAGCTCGGCCGGGATGCCGGCCGGCAGGCGCAGCTTGTAGCTGTGCGAGCCGTTCATGAAGTTGCCGCTGGCATCACGCGTGGTGAACGGGTACTTCGAACCCGCGCCGGTGGTGTGCATCGCCATCGCAGGCGCCGACGAGTACGCGTACTGGAAGAAGCCGGCGCGCTGGGCGACGTCCAGATAACTTTCCTGCATCCAGTCGGCAGTGCCGCCGGCCCAGGCGGATTCGTACTGGCGATCCTTGTAGTAGCGGTTGCGGCCGTCCTCGCGACCGAGCTGGCGGGTGGCGAGGATCATCTTCGGCGCGGTTTCGACCGCCTTCTGCAGCAGCTTCTGCTGCTGGGCATTCGGCTTGAACGGCTGGCCCTTGACGATGCCGATCGAGGCCAGCGCACCGCGGGTTTCCAGATCGATCGCGTCGACCGGTTCGTAGTCGACGAAGGCCTTGAGCTTGGCCCAGAACTGGCTGTCGGTCGGATACATCATGTTGATGTTCTTGCCGCTGGCGTCCGGGAACTGCATCGGCTTGGCGTCCTTCTCCGGCGTGAACAGCGGGTAGACGCGGGTCAGTTCGGCGTTCTTCACCGCCGGTGCCGGATCCGGCTTGCCGGCGTTCTCGCCGGTGCCCTTGGCCATGATGGTGCGGAAGAACAGGAAGACGTTGTAGGTCTTGGACTTGACCGCGAAATAGCCACCCGGCACCGGGCCGGTCCAGTCCGGCGGCAGCAGCAGGTAGAGGCCGCCGCGCGCACGGTCCGGGCCGATCGCGCCGACGTCGGTCAGCGTGCGCTGGAAGAAGTCGGTGAACATGCCGATGACGTTGGGCGGTGCCTTCACCACCAGCGGCCCGGTTTCCTTCAGGTCGAGGTAGCTCATCGAGTAGATCACGTCGGCGTTGGGCGTCGGCACCATGGTGCGGCTGTCCATGCGCTGCTTCCAGATCGGCAGCACGTTGTAGCCGGCGCCGAACAGCTTTTCCGAGCCGTCACGCATGCCGATGGTGTTCAGCAGCGGGATCATCGTCATGTAGCTGTGTACCGCGTTCTGGTAGTACAGCTCGTCGCGCAGGCTTTCGGCTTCCTTCTGGTCGAGCCAGTTGCCGTGGTTGATCTGCTTGATCAGCGGGGATTCGGGCGCCGCGGCCCGGATGGCCGGCGCAAAACACAGTGCCACGGCCAGAACCGGGCTGGCGATTTTCCAGTGCTTGAGCATGCTGCGTTCTCCTTCGAACAGGGGCTGTTCTGGTATTGACCGGCCTGGCGCGTCGTAAATTGTCGGCAGACGGCCGGGCGGGCGGGGGTTATTGTGGGTTTGACGGCCGGACCGGCGGGGCGTGAATACCAGCCGTGCTGGCCGTGCCGTCCGCATCGGTGGCGTCATCGTATCCGAACATCATTTCATTGCATCGGAAAATGTCGAGACCGGAAAGGTTGTGTCGTACCGCGATCTCCGACGCGGAAACGGAGGACGGCGATGCAGGCCGCGGATGCAATCCATCGTAGCCGCAGGGTCCGGCGGGCTCTATCCGAAAAGCGCAGTTTTCAGCGGGGTGTGACAATGCACGTTCAGCCTGGTTTCCGGCAGCAGCACTACGCGGGGCTGGAAACCGCCGGGATGCTGGCCGTGGTGCAGGACGGGCAGTTCGAGCACCGGCTGCAGTCCGGCGGGCCGGCCAGCATGCTGCACCAGCGGCTGGACATCGGTGACGTCTGTCTGGACTGCGGCAGCTACGACTTTCCGCTGGTGGCGCTGGGTGCCATGCCGCAGGACCTCGTGTGCATGGCCTTCATTCCCGGCAACCACGAGGTCGTCCGCTACAACGCGCAGCCGCTCGAGCGCGATGAAATCCAGGTCTATTCGCCCGGAGCCGAACTGCTTTATCACGCCTCGTCGGCATCGCGCTGGATCACGCTGACCGTACCGGAGTCAAGGCTGCAGGCCACCGCCGAAACCCGGCTCGGCCGGCCGCTGCGCCTGCCTTCGGGCCATGCTGCATCGGTGACGCTGCCGGCAAGCCGCCGGGCAATGCTGGGCCGGCTGGCCGAGGATGCCCTCCGGCTCGGCCTGTCGCTGCAGTCGACCGGCATCGATCCGGAGCTGGCGCGGGTCGTGTCGCAAGCGCTGCTCGACGCCCATGTCGACGCGCTGGGCGAAGCCGACCTGCTGCACGAAAGTGCGGGCAGCCGCGCGGCACGGCGCAATCTGCAACTGGTCCTCGCCTGCGAACGGCTGATGGCCGGGCAGGGGCCGGACGGACTCGGCCTTGAGGATGTCGCGCAGCGCTGCGGCTACAGCCGGCGTGCGCTGGAGATGATTTTCCGACGCAGCGTCGGCATGCCGCCCGGTCGCTGGTTCATGAACGCCCGGCTGAACGGCGCCCTGCGCGACCTGCTGATGCCGCCGCCCGGCTACGGTGTCGCCGACATCGCCATGAAATGGGGCTTCCGTCATCTCTCCCGCTTTGCCGAGCACTACCGCCGCGCCTTCGGCGAGCTGCCGAGCCGGACGCTGGCGCGCACGCCGCACTGAACCCTGCCGGCCAGCACCGACCGGCACGTTGGTTCTCCCCTCTTGAAAACCCCCAACCTCGCCCCTATTATTGGCACTCGTTAGGGACGAGTGCTAAGCGAAGGTCAATTCGCGAACGCCAAGCGTTCCACTCGTGCTGCATCAACCCAATTCTCAGGAGAAATTCAACGATGAAAATCCGTCCTTTGCATGACCGCGTTGTCATCAAGCGTGTCGAAGCCGAAGAAAAAACCGCTTCGGGCATCGTGCTGCCGGGCAACGCCGCCGAAAAGCCGGACATGGGCGAAGTCGTCGCCGTCGGCAACGGCAAGGTCCTGGAAAACGGTTCGGTTCGCCCGCTCGGCCTTGCCGTCGGCGACAAGGTGATCTTCGGCAAGTACAGCGGCCAGACCGTCAAGGTGGACGGCGAAGAGCTGCTGGTGATGCGCGAAGAAGACGTGATGGGCGTCGTCGAGCAGTAAGCTCCGCCCCATACGTTTCAACTTTTATCTACAGAATTCAGGAGTATCAGGAAAATGGCTGCAAAAGAAGTCAAGTTTGGTGATTCCGCCCGTTCGAAGATGGTTGCCGGCGTCAATGTGCTCGCCGACGCGGTCAAGGTGACCCTGGGCCCGAAGGGCCGCAACGTCGTGCTCGAGCGCTCGTTCGGCGCGCCGACCATCACCAAGGACGGCGTATCGGTCGCCAAGGAAATCGAACTGAAGGACAAGTTCGAGAACATGGGCGCCCAGCTCGTCAAGGAAGTCGCTTCCAAGACCAGCGACATCGCCGGTGACGGCACCACCACTGCGACCGTGCTGGCACAAGGCATCGTCAACGAAGGCCTGAAGTACGTGGCCGCCGGTTTCAACCCGACCGACCTGAAGCGCGGCATCGACAAGGCCGTCGTGGCCCTGGTTGAAGAACTGAAGAAGATTTCCAAGCCGACCACCACCAGCAAGGAAATCGCCCAGGTCGGCTCGATTTCGGCCAACAGCGATGAAGTCATCGGTGCCAAGATCGCCGAAGCGATGGACAAGGTCGGCAAGGAAGGCGTGATCACCATCGAAGACGGTTCGGGTCTGGAAGACGAACTGGCGGTCGTGGAAGGCATGCAGTTCGACCGCGGCTACCTGTCGCCGTACTTCATCAACAATCCGGACAAGCAGATCGCCCTGCTGGACAACCCGTACGTGCTGCTGTTCGACAAGAAGATCAGCAACATCCGCGACCTGCTGCCGGTGCTCGAGCAAGTGGCCAAGGCCGGCCGTCCGCTCCTGATCATCGCTGAAGACGTCGATGGCGAAGCGCTGGCGACCCTGGTCGTCAACAACATCCGCGGCATCCTCAAGACCGTTGCCGTCAAGGCGCCGGGCTTCGGCGACCGTCGCAAGGCCATGCTCGAAGACATCGCCATCCTCACCGGCGGTACCGTGATCGCCGAAGAAGTCGGCCTGAGCCTGGAAAAGGCCACGCTGGCCGAGCTGGGCCAAGCCAAGCGCATCGAAGTGGCCAAGGAAAACACCACCATCATCGACGGCGCCGGTCAGGAAGACGCGATCAAGGCCCGCGTTGCCACCATCCGCGCGCAGATCGAAGAATCGTCGAGCGACTACGACCGTGAAAAGCTGCAGGAACGCGTGGCCAAGCTGGCCGGCGGTGTTGCCGTGATCAAGGTCGGCGCTGCGACCGAAGTCGAAATGAAGGAAAAGAAGGCCCGCGTCGAAGATGCGCTGCACGCCACCCGTGCTGCGGTCGAGGAAGGCATCGTGGCCGGCGGCGGTGTTGCACTGCTGCGTGCCCGCGCCAACCTGGGCGAACTGAAGGGCAGCAATGCCGATCAGGATGCCGGCATCAAGATCGTGCTGAAGGCCATCGAAGCGCCGCTGCGCCAGATCGTGGCCAACGCCGGCGACGAGCCGTCGGTGGTCGTGAACCGCGTCGTCGAAGGTTCGGGCAACTTCGGTTACAACGCGGCAACCGGCGAGTACGGCGATCTGGTCGAGATCGGCGTGCTGGATCCGGCCAAGGTGACCCGTTCGGCACTGCAACACGCCGCTTCGGTAGCCGGCCTGCTGCTGACGACCGACGCAATGGTCGCCGAGCTGCCGAAGGAAGACGCACCGGCGATGCCGGGCGGCGGCATGGGCGGCATGGGCGGCATGGACTTCTGAGTCCGGCTCCGGCTGCTGCAAACGGAACGCCACCTTCGGGTGGCGTTTTTTCGTTGGTCGGCCGGTCTTGGGTGGACGTGGCGGGTGGTCTAGCGTGGAACTGGAGCCGCAGCAGACGGCAATCCGGCGCCACGGCGCCCACCGGATACGGAGATGAGCGATGACCACCTTGCTGGAGTCCCAGCTGCGCGAGTGCGTCGGGCCCTACGCGCAGGCCTATCCGGATCAGCTGATCCGGCTGTTTCCGCGCATTGCCGACCGGGTGGCCGGCCTGTGGGGCAGGCCCGAACTCGACGACTACTTCAATGCTCTGCTGATCGACGACCGTGGCAACCGGCGCGGCTTTCCGCTGCCGGTCGCCAGCGAGCTGATGGCGCTGTCGCGCGTCTACGATCTCGTGCGCAAGGTGCCGCTGGCGCGGCCGCCGGACATCTGGGGGCTGGTCACCCGGCTCAACTAGCGCCGGGCCGCGGCAAGCCGCTGCTGGCGGCGCTGGTCGGCTTCCCGCCAGCGGCGGGTCTCGGTGTCGCCGGCCGGAACATGGGCCGGAATGTCGAGCGGGCGCTTGTCGTCGCCAAGCGCGACCATGGTGAAGTAGCAGCTGTTGGTGTGCCGGACCGTCTGGGCGCGGATGTCCTCGGCAATCACGCTGATGCCGATTTCCATCGAGGTGCGGCCGGTGTAGTTGACGCTGGCGAGGAAGGTCACCAGTTCGCCGACGTGAACCGGCTGCTTGAACGTCACCTGGTCGACCGACAGCGTCACGCAGTAGGCGCCGGCGAAGCGGCTGGCACAGGCGTAGGCGGCTTCGTCCATCAGCTTGAGCAGCGCGCCGCCGTGCACGTTGCCGGAGAAGTTGGCCATGTCCGGCGTCATCAGCACGGTCATGGTCAGTTGGTGGCGGGGCAGGTCGGTCATCGGTCTTCCTCGTTGGGCATGAAAAACGCCGGGCAAGCCCGGCGTTGTCGGTTCGGCTGCGCCGGTTCAGAGCCCGGCGTGATGCGCCTGCTGATCTGCATGATAGCTCGACCGCACCATCGCGCCGACCGCGGCGTGCTGGAAGCCCAGCTCGTAGGCGAGGTTTTCCCAGGCCTTGAACTGGTCCGGATGCACGTAGCGCAGCACCGGCAGGTGACCGTTCGACGGCTGCAGGTACTGGCCGATGGTGATCATGTCGATATCGTGCGCACGCATGTCGTGCATCACCTGGACGACTTCCTCGTCGGTTTCGCCGAGGCCGACCATGATCCCGGACTTGGTCTTCACGTCCGGATACATCGCCTTGAAGTCCTTCAGGAGCTTCAGCGAGTGCAGGTAGTCGGAGCCCGGGCGCGCCTGCTTGTACAGCCGCGGTGCGGTTTCGAGGTTGTGGTTCATCACGTCCGGCAGTGCCTGGCCGAAGAGTTCGAGTGCCAGTTCGAGCCGGCCGCGGAAGTCGGGCACCAGCACTTCGATCTGGGTATCCGGGCTCTTGGCGCGCGTCAGGCTGATGCAGTCGACGAAATGCTGGGCGCCGCCGTCGCGCAGGTCGTCACGGTCGACCGAGGTGACCACGACATACTTGAGCTTGAGCGCCGCAATGGTTTCGGCCAGATGCACGGGTTCGTTGGCGTCGAGCGGGTTCGGCCGGCCGTGGCCGACGTCGCAGAACGGGCAGCGCCGGGTGCAGATGTCGCCCATGATCATGAACGTTGCCGTGCCCTTGCCGAAGCATTCGCCGATGTTCGGACAGGATGCTTCCTCGCACACCGTGTGCAGTTTCTGCTCGCGCAGGATCTGCTTGATCTCGCCGAAGCGGCCGTTGAGGCTCGGTGCCTGCACGCGGATCCAGTCCGGTTTCTTCAGCTTGGATTCGAGCTGGACCACCTTGATCGGAATGCGGGCGGTCTTGGCTTCGCCCTTGAGCTTGGTGCCGGCGGTAACGGGGGCGTTCTTGGTGTCTTGGGTCATGATCCGTGCCGATCAACCTTGCGTCGGGCAGGGTTAATCAGTTGATTTGTTGCAGGATTTTGTCGGCCATTTTACCGGCTAACGTCGCCGGTGTCTCCGCAAAGCCGAAATCGTTCAGCTGGGCGACGCGCAGGCCTTCGTAACCGCAGGGATTGATCATCGAGAACGGTGCGAGGTCCATGTTCACGTTGAACGACAGGCCGTGGAAGCAGCAGCCGTTGCGGATGCGCAGACCGAGCGCGGCGATCTTGGCTTCGCCGAGCGCATCCTTCACGTACACGCCCGGGGCGTCGACCTTGCCGTAGCTGGCTATGCCGTAGTCGGCGAGCAGCGCGATCACGCTGTTCTCGAGCCGGCGCACCAGCTCGCGCACGCCGAAGCCGAGCCGGCGCAGGTCGAGCAGCGTGTAGGCGACGAGCTGACCCGGGCCGTGATAGGTGACCTGACCGCCACGGTCGATCCTGACGATCGGAATGTCGCTGCGCTGCAGGATGTGTTCGGGCTTGCCGGCCTGGCCGAGCGTGAACACCGGCGGGTGTTCGAGCAGCCAGACTTCGTCGGGCGTGGCCGCGTCGCGGGCGTCGGTGAAGGCCTGCATCGCGTGCCAGGTGGTCTCGTAGTCGGCGAGGCCGAGCTGCCGGACCACCGGCGCGGTCGCGACTTCGCTCACAGCACCATCCGCACCAGTGGATGCGCACGCAGTGCGGCGTCGAGCGCGCGCACCTGATCGGCGGTCTCGAAGGTGATCATCAGCGTGGCGGCGAAGTAGTTGCCGGCGCTGCTCGGGCGGATCGTCAGCACGTTGGCGGTGACGCCGGGCACGTGCTCGCACGACAGCGCGAACAGCACGGCGTGGAATTCGTCGTGACTGACCTGCTTGTGGCTGATCGCCTTGATCGGCAGCTTGGCCGGGAAATCGACCAGTTCTTCGAGCGGCGGCGGTGCCGGGGTATTCGTGTTCATTGGATATCCTTGCCGGTGCGCATCACCTCGGTCTTGAAGGCCTGGTAATGCTGGTACATGGCTTTGTAGATGGGGCCGGGGGCGCCGTTTCCAACCGGGGTGCCGTCGAGCGTGACGATGGCGAGCACTTCCTTGCTGCTCGACGTGAGCCAGATTTCGTCGGCACTGCGCAATTCGGCCTCGGTGATCTCGCGGACCTGGTGCGGCATGCCGTGCCGGGCTGCGAGTTCGAGCACCAGATCGTAGGTGATGCCGGTCAGCATCAGGTGAGACGGCGGCGGCGCCAGCAGCATGCCGTCACGGACGACGAAGATGTTGCTGGCCGAGCCCTCGATCAGCAGGCCGTCCCGCAGCAGCACCGTTTCTGCGACGCCGGCATCGACGGCACCCTGCCGGGCCAGCACGTTGGCCAGCAGCGAAATCGCCTTGATGTCGCAGCGCAGCCAGCGCACGTCGGCCTGGGTGACCGCGGCAATGCCGCTGACCACTTGGGCCGGCAGTGGCGTGCGCAACGGATCGGCCAGCAGGAACACCGTCGGCGTTGCTTCGGCCGGGAAGGCGTGGTTGCGCGGGTAGGCGACTCCCCGCGTGACCTGCAGGTAGATCGACTGGTCGTCGAAGGGCTGGTGCCGGACCAGCGTTTCGATGATCCTGCGCCATTCGGCCTGCGTGTGCGGATTGGCAATCCGGATGGCGGCGAGGCTGGCGGCCAGTCGCTCGAGATGCGGGTCGAGCCGGAACGGCTTGCGGCTGTAAACCGGAATCATCTCGTAGACGCCGTCGCCGAACAGGAAGCCGCGGTCGAGTACCGGCACGGAAAGGTCGCCCAGCGGCGCAAAGCGGCCGTTCAGGTAGGCGGTGAGGTCGGGGGTGTTCATGACGGGAGTTTACGCCGCCGGCATGATCGGGTCATGCCGGCGGAACCGGGGGTCAGGCGAACAGCTGCTTGAACCAGAGGCGGATCGCATCCCAAGCGCGGCCGAAGATGCCGGCTTCGGCCACCGGTTCGATCGCGACGACCGGGTAATCACCCAGTGCCTTGCCGTCGAGGCTGACCTTGACCGAGCCGATCTGCTGGCCCTTGGCGATCGGTGCGATCAGCGGCTGCTGGCTGGTGAAGTCGAGCTTGATCTTGGCGGCGTCGCCCTTCGGCACCGTCAGGTAGCGGTCCTCGAGGAAGCCGGCCTTGACGCTGTCCGCCTTGCCCTTCCAGACCGGTACGGTGGCGATGCTCTGGCCGGCGCTGTAGACCTTCGGCGTATCGAAGAACTGCACGCCCCAGTTCAGCAGCTTGGACGATTCGGCCGCGCGGATCTGGTCGCTGGTGGTGCCGACGACGACCGAAATCACCCGGCGGCCGTCACGCTTGCTCGACGCGACGAGGTTGTAGCCGGCCGAGGCAGTGTGGCCGGTCTTCATGCCGTCGACGTTGGGATCGCGGTACAACAGCAGGTTGCGGTTGCCCTGCTTGATGTTGTTGAAGGTGAAATCCTTCATCGAGTAGATCGGATAGAACTCGGGGAAGTCGTGGATGATCGCCGCGGCAATCCGGCCGAGGTCGGCCGTCGTCATGTACAGGTTCGGGTCCGGCAGGCCGGTCGAGTTGGTGAAGTGGCTGTTCTTCATGCCGAGGCGCTGCGCCTCGCGGTTCATCAGCTGGGCGAAGACTTCCTCGTTGCCGGCGATGGCTTCGGCCAGCGTCACGCAAGCGTCGTTGCCGGACTGGACGATCATGCCCTTGATCAGCTGGTCGACCGTGGCCGGGGTGCGCGGATCGAGGAACATCGTCGAACCGCCGCTGCCGCCGCCGGCCTTCATGCCGGCCGCCGACACGGTCAGCTGCTGGTCGAGCTTGAGCTTGCCTTCCTTGATCGCCTTGAACACCACGTAGGCGGTCATCAGCTTGGTCAGCGACGCCGGTTCGATCCGGGTGTCGGCATCGCGGGCGGCCAGTGTGGCACCGCTCTGGTAATCGGAAAGGAAATAGGCCTTGGCGGCGATGTCCGGCGGCGGCGGGGTGAACGCCTGGGCGGTCATGGAAACGAGCGGGGCGGCCAGGGCGACGAGGGCGAAGTGACGGCGGAGATTCATCGGTGAAACAGCACTCTTGGAATGGGGCGGAACAAGTCGGCGATTATAAAACCGTCATCCGGCGCGGGTCTGCCGTTGCGGGCGTGCGAATTACCTTGCACTGACGGATGGCACCGTGCCGTCTGCAATCCGGACGGCGACGGTCGCCGGGTTGGAGCGTTTATTCGTCCGGCAGTTCAAACGTGCCGTGACCGATGCGGTTGACCCGGCCGCTGACGCGGATTGCGCCGGTCCCGGTCAGGTCGAGTTGCAGGTGGGCAAGGCGCTTGACGCCGTGCCCCTGCAGCATCGTCGACGTGAACGGCAGTGTCCGGCCCTGGCCGAGCAGCCAGCCGCCCAGGTTGGCGCAGGCCGAGCCGGTACCGAAGTCCTCGCCGATCTGCCCGGCCTGGACCCAGAAGAAGCGCGCGACGATGCCGGCCTCCGACGGTGCCCACACCAGCGCCTGCGCGATGCCGCGGCCGTTGAGTGCGGCTTCGCCGAAGCGTGTGACGTCGGGCTGGCAGGCGAAGACGTCGTCGGCAGAGGCCACCGGGACCACCAGTTGCTCGGTGCCGGTATCGACGAAGCGGGCGCGGCCGGCGAACCGGCCGGCGGCGAGGCCGAGCGCCCCGGCCAGCACTGCATCGTCCGGCGCGTCGCGATAGCGCGGCGGTTGCGCCGTCAGCGTCACCAGACCGTTGCGGATCGAGACCGGGACCGTGCCGGCAGGGAAATGCAGCGCCACTTCACCGCCCAGGCCGCGCTCGGCGTCGAGCACCGCGGCGGTGCCCAGCGTCGGGTGGCCGGCAAAGGGCAGTTCGTAGCCCGGCGTGAAGATGCGCACGTCGGCGTCGGCCCCCGGCTGGTCGTCGCCGCTGTGGCGGACGAAGGTCGTTTCCGACAGGTTGAGCTGCTGCGCGATCGCCTGCATCCGCGCGTCGGAGACGCCGTCGGCGTGCGGAAACACGGCCAGCGCGTTGCCGCTGAACGGGTTGCCGTCCGGTGCGGTGAAAACGTTGACGACGATGTAGTGCAGCGTGCGCATGGCGGGCTCCGGCCGGATTCGGGACCGTCATTCAACCATGCGGCCGGCAGCGGCAACAGTGACAATCCGGCGGCCTTGTCGGCGCCACAGCCGGCCAGGGCGCGGCCGGGCTACGTTTTGCAACAGGCCGTGGTCGCGCACGGCTGTATAATGCAGCGTCAAGCAATCAAACCCCCTGACCCGCGAATGATCCGCAAACTGATCGGAAAAGTGCTTCGCCGCCCCGGCAAGCGCGTCCTCCACGCCAAACACTACGGCATCCGCCGCGACCAGCTGCACTCGGGGGCGCTCAAGGTCTGCGACCGGCTGCAAGCTGCCGGTTACGATGCCTATATCGTCGGCGGCGCGGTCCGCGACCTCATGCTCGGCAAGAGTCCCAAGGATTTCGACGTCGCCACCAGTGCAACGCCCGAGCAGGTGCGCCACGTCTGCAACCGCTCGCGCATCATCGGCCGCCGCTTCAAGATCGTCCACGTGCCGTTCTACGACCGTGACGGCGAGGAAATCATCGAGGTGACGACGTTCCGCGGTGCCTCGGACGCACCGACCGACGACGCCGGCCGCATCCTGCGCGACAACGTCTACGGCACGATCGAGGAAGATGCGTCACGACGCGACTTCACCGTCAATGCGCTGTATTACGACCCGAACCGCGAGGAAATCCTCGACTTCCACCACGGTGTCGACGATCTCGAACGCCGCCAGCTGGTGATGATCGGCGATCCGGTGCAGCGCTACCGCGAAGACCCGGTGCGCATGCTGCGCGCGGTGCGGCTGGCCGCCAAGCTCGGGCTGACGATCGCGCCGGGCACCAAGAAGCCGATCGCCGGACTGACCAGTCTGCTCGAAAACATCCCGAGCGCGCGGCTGTTCGATGAGACGATGAAGCTCTTGCTGTCGGGCAAGGCCTGGGCGTGCGTGTCGGCGCTGCGTGCCGAAGGGTTGCACCGCTCGCTGCTGCCCATTCTCGAGCGCCAGCTCGACGATCCGAACGCGGCGACCTTCATCCAGCGCGCGCTGGAAAACACCGATGCCCGCCTCGCCGACGACAAGCCGGTGTCGGCCGGCTTCCTGTTCGCGACGCTGCTGTGGCACGACGTCGAGCAACTCTGGAAGAAGAAGGAGGCCGCCGGCGAGCACACGATGCCGGCGCTGGTCGCGGCGATGAACGAGGTCGATGACCGGGTGAGCAAGCGCCTGGCGATTCCCAACCGTTACAGCGCGGCGATGAAGGAAGTCTGGATGATGCAGCCGCGTTTCGAGCAGCGCGTCGGCCAGCGGCCGTTCCGGCTGATCGAACAGCCGCGCTTCCGGGCCGGTTTCGATTTTCTGGTGCTGCGCGCGCAGTGCGGCCTGGCGGACAAGGCGCTGGCGGACTGGTGGCAGCAGTTCCAGTACTGTGACGACGCGACCCGTTCGGCGCTGATCGCCAATGTTGCCGGCAGCGACAAGGGCGGGGCGCAGCGCAAGCGCAAGCCGCGCCGCAAGAAGCCCGCCGCGGCCCCGGCCAGCGGCGCGTGATGGTCGATGCCTACATCGCGCTGGGCGCCAATCTGGGCGATCCGGCGCGCCAGCTCGACATGGCCGTCGACGCACTGGCGGTGTTGCCGGGCTCGACGCTGATGGCCGTATCGGACTACTACCGCAGTGCGCCGGTCGGTTACGCCGACCAGCCCGATTTCCACAATGCCGTCGCCCGGATCACGACCACGCTGGCGCCGCCGGCGCTGCTCGATGCGCTGCTGGCGAT
The DNA here is from genome assembly GCF_014652315.1 of Jeongeupia chitinilytica. Classification (GTDB taxonomy): domain Bacteria; phylum Pseudomonadota; class Gammaproteobacteria; order Burkholderiales; family Chitinibacteraceae; genus Jeongeupia; species Jeongeupia chitinilytica. Next base: position 179,019 of record NZ_BMYO01000008.1, read on the forward strand.
CGAAACCGGGCTGGGCCGGCACCGCAGTTTCCGCAATGCGCCGCGCACGCTCGATCTCGATCTGCTGCTCTATGGCGACGCGACGCTGCAGCTGCCGCACCTGCACGTGCCGCACCCGCGCATGCACGAGCGCGCCTTCGTACTGCTGCCGCTGCTGGAGATCGCACCGGACGTCGTCATCCCCGGTTTCGGCCCGGCAAAGGACGGTCTGGCGGCGGTGGCCGGTCAGGCCATTGCGCGGATACCGGGCAGCGGCCGCCGGTCCTGAGCGGGGTCAACTGCCGCCCTCGGCAACAATACGTATGGGCGCAGCTGCCGCGCAGGTGGAATAATGCCCCACGCGGCGGCATTACCCCGCTGCCGTGACGTCTGCCCAACCACCCACGGGATTACGCAATGAAGACCACGATTACCACGCTGCAGAAAATGAAGCAGGACGGCCAGAAGATCGTCATGCTCACGTGTTATGACGCCAGTTTCGCCACGCTGATGGACGAAGCCGGGGTCGACATCCTGCTGATTGGCGATTCGCTCGGCAACGTGATCCAGGGCCAGACCAGCACGCTGCCGGTGACGATGGACCAGATGGTCTACCACACCGGATGCGTTGCCCGGGGCAACCGCGAGGCGCTGGTGCTGGCCGACCTGCCGTTCGGTGCCTACCAGCAGAGCCCGCAACAGGCATACGAGAATGCCGCCAAACTGATGGCTGCCGGCGCCGAAATGGTCAAGATCGAAGGCGGCATGGTGATGGTCGAGACCGTCGCCTTCCTCGCCGCGCGCGGGATTCCGGTGTGTGCCCACATCGGCCTGCAGCCGCAGTCGGTCAACGTCTACGGCGGCTTCAAGATCCAGGGCAAGACCCAGCACGAGGCCGAGGTGCTCAAGCGGGACGCGCTGGCGCTGCAGCAGGCCGGTGCGGCGATGGTGCTGATGGAAATGATTCCGGCCGATCTGGCCAAGACCGTGACCGAGTCGCTGTCGGTGCCGACGATCGGCATCGGTGCCGGCGTCGACGTCGACGGTCAGGTGCTGGTCGTCTACGACATGCTCGGCGTGTTCCCGGGCAAGAAGGCGCGCTTCGTGAAGAACTTCATGCACGGCGTTTCCAGCATCCAGGGCGCGTTCGAGTCCTATGTGCACGAGGTGCGTGCGGCGACTTTCCCGGCACAAGAACACAGCTACTGAGGCCGCGGCGATGGCTGAACGTCTCGACGCGATTTTCGCCTTCGCGCTGGAGCTGGAAAAGCTCAAGGGCGTGCTGCGCCGGAACAAGCCGGTCGGACTGGACCGGCGCGAGAACACCGCCGAGCACAGCTGGCAGATCGCCATGCTGGCAATGACGCTGGCGCCCGAAGCGGTCCGCCCGGTCAACGTCGACCGGGTGCTGAAGATGCTGCTGGTCCACGACATCCCCGAAATCGATGCCGGCGACGTGATGGTCTACGACGCGGCGCAGCGTCAGGCTGCCGAAGCACTGGAGCTGGCCGGCGCCGAGCGCATCTTCGGCCTGCTGCCCGACGACGCCGGCAAGGCGCTGTTCGCGCTGTGGCACGATTTCTCGCACGGCAACGACGACGACGCACGGTTCGCCCGTGCCATCGACCGGGTGATGCCGATGCTGCAGAACCTCAACAACGGTGGCCAGAGCTGGCGCGAACACGGCATCCGCGTGTCGCAGGTGGTCGCGATGAACCAGCCCAAGGTCGAACCGGTTCTGCCGGGCGTCTGGGCCCGGCTGCGGGCCGGCCTCGACGACGCCATCGCGCGTGGCGACCTGCAACCCTGAACGGAGTGACGAAGTGAACGCAGCCGTTGATCTGTCGCCGTACCTGAACGCCAGCGAAGTCGTCGATTTCGACCACCCGGACGTCGCCGCCCTGGCCGAGTCGCTGGCGGCGCCGACCCAGCTCGAAACCGCGCGCAACTGTTTCAACTGGGTGCGCGACCGGATCGAACACTGCATCGATTTCGGTCGGACAGAAGTGCCGGTATCGGCGTCCGAGACGCTGGCGACCGGGACCGGCTTCTGTCACGCCAAGAGCCACCTGCTGGTGGCGCTGTGGCGTGCCAATGGCCTGCCCGGCGGTTTCAGCTACCAGCGGCTGACCTGGGACGGCCCGAATCCGCCTTACTGCCTGCACGGCTTTGCCGCGGTCTGGCTCGACGGCCACGGCTGGTACCGGTGCGACGCGCGCGGCAACAGCAAGCCCGGCATCGCCTGCCAGTTCACGCCCGGCGCCGAAAACCTCGCCTATCCGGTGCAGTACCCCGGTGAATGCACATATCAAGAAGTCTGGGCCGAACCGTGGCCCGAACTTGTCGAGCGGCTGTACGCCTGCGACACGGTGTCGCAGTATCGCGCCGCGCCGATCGACCTGAATCCGCCTGTCTCCGAGTGAACGACATGAAAATCATCCACACGATCCAAGAACTGCGCGAATGGCGCAAAACCGCCGGCACCGTCGCCTTCGTGCCGACGATGGGCAATCTGCACGCCGGCCACATGGCGCTGGTGCGCGAAGCCCGCGAGCGCGCGCAGTCGGTGGTCGTCAGCATCTTCGTCAACCGCTTGCAGTTCGGTCAGGGCGAGGATTTCGACCGTTATCCGCGCACGCTGAGCCACGACGCGTCGCTGATCGAGCACGAGTGCCCGCACGCCGTGGTGTTCGCGCCGGACGAGAAGGAGCTGTATCCGCACGTGATCCAGCAGTACAAGGTCGAACCGCCGGCGCTGCAGGACGAGCTCTGTGGCGCGTTCCGCCCGGGCCACTTCCGCGGCGTCGCCACCGTGGTGAGCAAGCTGTTCAACATCGTCCAGCCGACCGTGGCCTGTTTCGGCAAGAAGGACTACCAGCAGCTGTTCATCCTGCAGCAGATGGTCGAAGAGCTGAACATGCCCATCGAGGTCGTGCCGGTCGATACCGGCCGCGCCGGCGACGGGCTGGCACTGTCGTCACGCAACAGCTATCTGTCCGAGACCGAGCGCGCCGAAGCGCCGCGGCTGTACCACCACCTGACGCGGATGCGCGATGCGATCGCGTCGGGCGAGCGCGATTTCGCCCGGCTGGCCGAGGAAACCATCGAGGATCTGGTCCGCCACGGCTGGGTCGTCGATTACGTCGAAACCCGCAACGCCAGGACGCTGAAGCCGGCGGTGCACACCGACCATGCGCTGGTGATCCTGCTGGCAGCCCGGATCGGCTCGACACGACTGATCGACAATATCGAAATCCAGTGCTGAGCGTTTGCCGCAGCTGCGGCGAAGCGACGTGTTGAAATGAAAGAAGGCTCCCGCGGGAGCCTTCTTTCTTTGGGTTGCTGCCAAACAGGGAACGATGCCCCTGCTGCCGTTACATGTCTTGGCGGCTGACCGGCTAGGTACGAACGATCGTTGCCGACGCCAGCTCTTGCCCGTCTGGCGCTTGGAACATGCTCTCGGCGAAAGCGAACATCGCCGGCGTGATGGCGACAGCATAGGTCTGGCCTCGCTCGGCATTCCGCTGTTCGACACGCTTTTGGCGCACGGCCTGTTCCGCCGTGACGTAGTGCAATTGGGCCTGGACGTTTTGGCTCGACGCAAAAGCGTACGCGGTGTCTCGCCGGGCCTGGCGGATGAAGCCGAGGTCAAGAATCACCACGCCACCGGCTGACAGGATGTACGAACTTGTTTCGTAGATCATCGATTCGCAGCGATCAACACGATCCGAAAACCATGAAGGGTTCATCGTCTTGAGGTCGACCTCCGGATTCAGGTCGGGTTGAAAGAGCTTGGCCATCCATTGGTCAATGGAAAACACGATACCGTTCGACTGCTCGGCCAATTGGTGCGAATAGCTTGTTTTCCCTGCGCCAACAGGGCCGCATACCAAGTGCAAGCGATGATGATCGTTCATGGTTCCCTCTGATTGCTGGCAGTTGTTCCTGAGATGCGAGCTTGATGTTTCAAGATGACAGGCCGATTTAAACCGGTCCCGGCTGGGCGAAGCATCAGGCCGGGAGCAGACTCGCGGCGGAGTCCCACACCTGAATTTCGACACAGAGCTCGAAATCCGTTTCCCGGTATTTTTCATACGGAACCAGATGGTCGTTGGCAGGCAGACCGAAGCGATCCACCATCTGCTCCAGGTCACCAGGCAGGAAGACCTGGTTGTAGTACGGCTTGTCGGGCCGGCTCACGGTCATGAAGCTGTCCGGGAAGGTGAGCGACGTCGTTGCCGGATCGAGGCAAGACAGGGTGATCCGGATTTCGTGATGCAGTTCGTTGAGCCCCTTGAACCACGGCGACGCACCTAGCGTGAGATAAACCGGATAGTCGCGCGCGGGTTTGCCGCCCCGCTCAATGAACAGCGCCCGCAGCCTGTTTTCGGTGAATTTTCGTCTTTGAATGTATTCACGCCCGAACCACCGACGGTAGCCGGGCATCTCTTTGATGCCGGTTCAACAACTCATGGAAAACCGGATTGTCATCGCTGTCAGGAAGGTCGGAAAGACTTTTGAATGGGCCGTTTTCCGGAAGACAGTAGCGCGATGCAAACAAGGGAATATTCATTGAAGTATTCACCGGCGTCACGACGACTAATCACAGATCTACATCGATTTGCAGGGCAACTTCGGTTTGTGCGAATTGTTGGTGTACGCCGTGTTGTCAGCCAAGAATGTCTTCGCCTCTATAACCCTCTGGCACGCCTTGAACCAGAAATACTTCTCCCTCCGTATGTTCGGTACGCAGAGGGCGAATTGCCTTGTAGGCATCGGATTCGTACCAGCTTTGGGCCAGCGCCATGGAAGGAAACTCAATGACAACCAAATCACCGGACCAAGCACCTTCAAGCGGTTGATAGGGGCCGCCGTGTACACGGTACTTGCCAGAGAAAGGGGCCAACGTGCCGTCAATACGCTGCAAGTACTCCTTGATCTCGTCACCAAACCGGGTTTCACGTATCACGGCAACAGCATAAGCAGGCATTGATTGCTCCAAAAAATGCTTGAACGTATCGGGTGCTCTGACAATTAAGCCGGCAGGCTTGAAAAACCTTTAATTACATCATTAATTGTTTGTGTGTAATGTACGCCAAAAGTATCGCGACCTTTTTTTGCCTGAATTGCCGAGTCATTGCTTTACCGCCTTGCCAGCGCCAGCATCCCGCCAACGGCAAAGAACGCTGTGCCGCAGAAGCGGTTGAAGCTGCGGATCCGGCCGGGACGGTGCAGCCAGGCGGCGAGGCGGGTGCCACCGGCGGCGTAGGCGACCTGCCAGCCGGCCTCGATCACGAAGAAGGTCAGCAGCAACAGCGCCCATTGCGGTCCCTGCGCCAGTCTGGGATCGACGAATTGCGGCAGGAAGGCGGCGGCGAACAGGATGGCCTTGGGGTTCGACAATGCCACGGTCAGCCCGAGCCGGTAGCGGGCCCAGGCCGAATCGCCGCGGATGTTCGGCTCGTCCAGCGCGTCGCCGGCGCGCCAGCACTGGATGCCCAGATAGATCAGGTAGGCGGCGCCGACGAGCTTGAGCAGCAGGAACAGCTTGGCCGAGGCGGCAAGGATGGCCGCAAGGCCGAACGCCGACAGCGTGAACAGCAGGGCCAGGCCGGTCAGCGCGCCGGCCATGGTCGACAGCGTCGGCTGCCAGCCGTAGCGGGTGCCGTGGCTGAGCATCAGCAGCATGTTCGGCCCCGGCGTGCCGGAAATGAAGAACGTCGTTGCGACGAAGGCGAGCCAGAGTTCGAGATGCATGGTGGCGGACACGGGATCGGTGGAAGTGTCCAGCCTAGGCGGCCGGGCCGGAATGCGACAGTAGCAATCCCCCCGACACGCCCCGGTTACAGTCCGGCGCGCAGGCAGCCTGCGCGTCGCTGTCCCGACAGCCGATCCGGCTCAGCTCGCCAGGACCAGCACGCCGTCGGCTTCGACCAGCGCGCCCTTGGGCAGCGCAGCGGCCTGGATGGCGGCGCGGGCCGGGAACGGCGCGCTGAAGTAGTCACCCATGATCTCGTTGAGCTTGGCGAAGTTGGCCAGATCGGTGACGAACACGCCGAGCTTGACGATGTCGGCGAGATCGCCGCCGGCGGCCTGGCAAACGGCGCGTAGGTTCCTGAACACCTGATGGCATTGCGCTTCGAAACCGTCGACCAGCGCGCCGCTCTGCGGGTCGAGGCCGATCTGTCCGGACAGGTAAACGGTATCGCCGACCTTGACGGCCTGCGAGTACGTGCCGACGGCGGCCGGTGCGTGATCGCTGTGGATGATGGTCTTGTTCATGACATTCCCCGGTGGCGTTGATGAGGCGGCCATTGTAGCGACGATTTTGCTCCGGGCGCCGATATCCTGCCGGCCATCGGCCCGGCGCCCATCGATTTGGCATATCCCGCTTGCATGCGGTGGCATGGCGAACTCTAAAGAGGAAAGATGCGCCGTCGGCGCGTCCTTTGACTCATGAAGGAGTACGTCATGCAGACGGTTCTTCGCCACCGGTCCGCCCTCGTCGTTGCGGCGGCCACCCTCGCGCTGCTCGGCGGCTGTGCCAGCGACACCGCCATGAAAGCCGCGATCGACAAGGCCCAGGCCACGGCCGATCAGGCGCTTGCCAAGGCCAATGCCAATGCGACGACCGCGAACAATGCGGCGGCCATGGCGCAACAGGCCAACCAGAAGTCCGACCAGGCCCTGAGCGAAGCCAAGGCTGCCAGGCAGGAGGCTGCGGCCGCGAACGAAAAGGTCGACCGGGCGTTCAAGAAGTCGATGATGAAGTAGGCATCGCAGGCGGGGCCACCCGGTCCCGCCCGGCGGGTCAGCGGATCTCCACCCGCATGCCGACTTCGGCCCATTCGCCGAACGCGGCCAGAGCGTCGTTGTCGAGTGCGATGCAGCCGTCGGTCCAGTTGAAACTGCGGTGGATGTCCATATTCCCCCGCCCGACGCCGTGTATGCCGATCCAGCCGCCGAGGATGGAGTTTTGTGCCGCGCGGGCGCCGGCATCGTTCTGCCCGGTGATCAGGTCGCGGGTCTGCGCCGACATCCGGCCCTCGCGGAACGCCTGCTCGGCTTGCGCGGTCTTAGGGTAGTCCAGCTCGTAAAAGGTGATGAAGCGATGCGATTTGCGAATCGCCCGGATCCGGTAGTCGCCGCGCGGCGTGGTGTTGTCGCCGCGGTAGTGGACATCGGACACGCCGCCGCTGCCGATGGCGACATGGTCGACGGTGACCAGCGGTACGCCCGAGGTCGAATACACGGTCAGCGTCTGGGCGGCCGTGTCGACCAGCGTCCACGGTTCGGCACGGGCGGGCAGCGCGGTGAGCAGCAGTGCGGTCAGGGCAAGGCGGATCAGGGCGGCAGGCATCGTCTCACTCCATGGCGCGCCATTGCAGCAATGGCGGCCGTGCTGGTTTCGACCGTCACCGTCGCGGCGACGTTCCCCTTACCCAAGGATGGCAGCACCGTGGTCGGGGAAGTCAAGGTCGTCGTGCCGACGCCCGACAACACCCTGCTCGATCTGATGCGCCATTTCGACCTCGGCTACGCCGAAATCACCAGCGCCAATCCCAAGGTATCGGTGTGGACACCGAAACCGGGCACCCGGGTGGTGATTCCGACCCGGTTCATCCTGCCACCCAAACCGTGGGAAGGCATCGTCGTCAACATTCCGCAGCGGCGGATGTTCTACTTTCCGCCGGCAAAGAAAGGCCAGCCGGCCCAGGTGATCACCTATCCGATCAGCATCGCCCGCGAAGGCTGGTCGACACCGCTCGGCACCAGCAAGGTTATCGCCAAGTACCGCGATCCGGGCTGGTTCGTGCCCAAGAGCATCCGCGACGAGCATCGCGAGGAAGAGGGCGTCGAGCTGCCCGAGTATTTTCCGCCCGGGCCGGACAATCCGATGGGGATGCTGGCGATGCGAACCGGCTGGCCCGGCATCTACCTGCACGCGACCAACCGGCCGTGGGGGATCGGCATGCGGACCAGCCATGGCTGCATGCATCTGTATCCGGAAGATGCCGCCGAACTGTTTCCGCAACTCAAGGTCGGCACGCCGTTCCGCGTCGTCAACCAGCCGGTGCTGGTCGGCGATGCCGGCGGCCAGGTGTGGATGGCGACCTACGAGGGCGTGGGCGAGTACCCGGATCAGGCGGCGCCGGCGACACTGGCCGCCAGCCTGCTCGATCAGCGCATCATGGACGCGGTACTGTCGGACCGGCCACTGGATCAGGCGCGTGTGCATCAGCTGCTGGCGAAACCGAGTGCGGTACCGCAGGTACTGAACGCCGACAGCCCGTCGCTGGCCGCCGTTCTGGCCGGCATCGCTGCTGAACCCTATGCCTTCGCGCCCTACGGCATCGACGCCAACGACGCTTCGCTGCCCGAGCCGCGCCAGCGCAGCGACGATGCCGCGTCGGTGTCGCCCTGACGCCGGCTCAGCGGCCGAATTCGCCGGCGCGTTCCGGCTGGTAGACGACGTCGAGGATCTTCACGCTGGTGTTGCCGCCGCCGGGCGCCGGCCAGCTGATCTGCTGACCGACCGACAGGCCGAGCAGGGCGCTGCCGACCGGTGCGGTAATCGAGATCTGGTCGGTTTCGCCGCTCAGGTCTTTCGGATAGCACAAGGTCAGCTCGAAAGGCTGGCCCGAACCGGCAATCTCGAAACGGACGCGCGAACGCATCGTCACCACGTCGCCGGGCATGTCCTCCGGCTCGAGCAGGGTTGCCCGGTCGAGTTCGGCGCGCAGGGCCGCAGCCCCCGGAAAGGCACTGGCCGGCAGCGTGTCGATCAGTTCGTACAGGCGATCGGCATCGAGCGACGACACCGTTATCGGAGGTAATGCGGACATGGGAAGGCCTCATCAGGTTGCATGAAATGCATTAGACCGATTTGTCCGGCTTGGTTCCCCGGCGACATGCGGTCCGTGACCGATGTGCGTGTACCGCGCGCGTTCGGGATAGCCGCAGCTGCCGCGACGGCGACCGTTTTGTTAACATCCGAATCGTCGCGGCCTTGGTCGCGGCACCATGCGTCTTCAGGGCGGGGCGGAATTCCCCACCGGCGGTAGGGGCTCGATCGGGCCCGAGCCCGCGAGCGCCTGCGCAAGCAGGGTCAGCAGATCCGGTCCGATGCCGGAGCCGACGGTCACAGTCCGGATGAGAGAAGACCAGGTGCACCCGCATGCCGAAGGGCAGGCGGGTGGCCGTCTCCGACCCGGTTCCGGGTTGGCCCTGAACGCTTTCGCCAATTCTGCGGAGCGTTTCCCCGATGTCCAGGCCTGAATCCAGATTCGACCAGTATTTTTCCTCCACTAATCCCCGGCAACGGCTCGAAGCCGCCGTCATCGCTACCGGCATCGGTCGGCCGGTCGTCTTGCTCGACGACGAAGACCGCGAGAACGAGGCCGACCTGATCATCGCCGCCGAGCGCATCGATGCGGCCGGCATGGCGCAGATGATCCGCGACGGCAGCGGTATCGTCTGCCTGTGCCTGAGCGATGCCGCGCTGACGCGGCTGCAATTGCCACAGATGGTCGCGCGCAACGGCAGCCGCAACAGTACCGCGTTCACGGTGTCGATCGAAGCACGCGACGGCGTGTCGACCGGCGTATCGGCCGTCGACCGGGTGACCACGATCCGCGCGGCGCTGAGCCTCGACCCGGCGCAGCTTGTCAGCCCCGGCCACGTCTTCCCGCTGCGCGGCCGCCCCGGCGGCGTGCTCGAACGCCGCGGCCATACCGAAGGCTCGATCGAGCTGGCGAAACTCGCAGGCCTGGGCGACGCATCGGTGCTGTGCGAGCTGATGAATCCGGACGGCACGATGATGCGCGGTGACACGGTGATCGCCTACGCCGAGCAGCAAGGCTTGCCGGTGCTGACAATTGAAGACCTCGTCTGGTACCGGCAGCAGGCGCGACAGAGCGAGGCGGCGATGGCCGCCTGATGAAAAACGGCACGCCTTGGCGTGCCGTTTGTTTTCCTGGGGTGCAGCCCTGCTAGTCGGGCAAAAAACGCTCGAGCAAGGTATTGAGAAAACGTCGGCCCTGTTCGGTCGGCTTGACGTGCTCGAGGTCGCGTTCGAGCAGGCCTTCGGCACAGGCGCGGTCGATCTCGTGGATCACCTTGGTCAACGGCAGGCCGGTGCGCTCGGTGAACAGGTTCAGTGCGAAACCATCGGTCAGCCGCAGTGCGTTGAGCATGAACTCGAACGGCAGCTGTTCGAGCGTGATCGCGTCCTCGGTCTGCACCGCGCCGCCCTCGTGCATCTTGGCGAGGTAGTCGGCCGGCTGCTTGTAACGCATCTGCCGGATCACCCGGTCGGGGAAGCTGATCTTGGCGTGTGCACCGGCACCGATGCCGAGGTAGTCGCCGAAGCGCCAGTAGTTGAGGTTGTGCCTGGCCTGGCGCTTGGGCTGGGCGAAGGCGCTGGTCTCGTAGTGCTCGAAACCGGCGGCGGCGAGCCGTGCCTCGATCGCGTCCTGCATGTCGGCGGCGAGGTCGTCGTCGGGCACCGCCGGCGGGTAGCGGTGGAACAGCGTGTTCGGTTCCAGCGTCAGGTGGTAGGCGCTGACGTGGGTCGAGCCGGCGGCGATCGCCGTGTCGATGTCCTGCAGTGCCTCGGCCAGCGTCTGCTGCGGCAGCGCGTACATCAGGTCGAGGTTGAAGTTGTCGAAATGGCGGTGGGCGATCTCGATCGCCCGGTGCGCCGCGTCGCGGTCGTGGATGCGGCCGAGCGCCTTGAGCTTGGCATCGTCGAAGCTCTGGATGCCGATCGACAGCCGGTTGATGCCGGCGTCGGCAAAGCCGGCGAACTTGTCGGCTTCGAACGTGCCCGGATTGGCTTCGAGGGTGATTTCGGCATCGGGCAGCAGCTTGACCCGGGCGCGGATCGCCGCGAGCAGCCGGTCCATCGATTCGGCCGAGAACAGGCTCGGCGTGCCGCCGCCCATGAAGATCGACGTGACCGGCCGACCCCACACCAGCGGCAGACAGGATTCGAGGTCGGCGATCAGCGCGTCGACGTATTGCGACTCGAGCGTGGCATCGAGCCGGCCGTCGTCGCCGTTGCCGCCAAACTTGAGGGCGTGCGAGTTGAAGTCGCAGTACGGGCACTTCTTCACGCACCACGGGAAATGGATGTACAGCGCCAGCGGCGGCAGGGCGGTCAGGCCCCAGTTGCTGCGGGTCGTCGGGAGTGAGATCGTCGTCATGTCATTGCCCCGGATACGGCCGGGGCACCGAATACAGATGGATGAGCCGGCGTTGATGCCAGCGATAGTAGTTCACGCCCCGCGGGTGGCTGGGGTCGCCCGGGGTGCCGAGCACGATCAGCAGTTCGCTGTCCGGGCGAAAGATCAATCCGCCTTCCGCGTCGATCCGGTTGGACAGATTGTTGGTCTGAATGTCGCGAAGGGCGTCCGGCAGGTAGACCTGCCCGGTCGTACGGTCGATCAGCGCGGCAGTCTGGCACGCCGAACCGCATCCCCACCAGACCAGTGTCAGTGCGCCGGCGAAGTTTGCGGTGCGGGGGGCTGCCGTCAAACGGCCGCGGAACTGCCATGCCGGGGAACCGGGGGTCAGCACCAGCGTCGCGGGGCTGGAAGCCGGGAGGTGGCGAGCCGGAAAACGACCGGCCCGAGGTGCGTCGCGGTGCCCGAGATCGGCCGGAATGATGGTGTAGGCGTCGATGTCGTCATTGGCGAAGGCGGCCATGGCGATGCAGCCTGCCATTGCCATGACCCACCGGAGTGTCATTCGCGCCCGGCGTACGGGTTGTGCAGGGCATCGACCAGTTTGTGCAGCACATCCTTCATCTGCGCTTCGGAGACTTCCATCAGGATGCCGTCCTCAAGTGCGTCCTGCATCAGCTGGGCGATTTCATCGAGATTCTCGTTCATGACCTTGACCTTTTCGGTGCACGACACGACCGAGCCGTCGTCGCGGTGCCAGATGGCGTAGCGGGCTTCGTTGCTGCACGCGCTCATAGCTGCGTTTCCCTGAGCTTGTCGACCAGCACCCGCAGCGCGCGGCCGCGGTGCGAGATCGCGGCCTTCTCGTCGGCGCTGATTTCGGCGACGGTGCGGTCGTATTGCTGCAGCAGGAACAGCGGGTCGTAGCCGAAGCCGCCGTCACCGCGCGGTGCGTCGATGATCGTGCCGGTGCAGATGCCGTCGGCGATCAGCGGTTGCGGATCCTGTTCGTTGCGTACCAGTACCAGCGCGGCATAGTAGTAGGCGCTGCGGTCGGCGTGGCCGGCCAGCTCGGCCAGCAGCTTTTCGTTGTTGCGGGCGTCCGATTTCGGCTCGCCGGCGTAGCGCGCCGAATACACGCCCGGTGCGCCACCGAGCGCGTGCACGCAGATGCCCGAATCGTCGGCCAGCGCCGGCAGGCCGGTGATGCGGCTGGCGTGGCGTGCCTTGGCCAGCGCGTTCTCGACGAAGGTGCCGAACGGTTCCGGGCATTCGGGGACACCCATCTCGCCCTGCGGCACGATCTCGAGGCCGAGCGGCGCGAGCAGGTGGCGGAATTCGCGGATCTTGCCGGCGTTGTTGCTGGCGAGGACGATTTTTTTCATGGTCATGTCAGTAGGTTTTCTTGGTCAGCGTCAGCAGGTCGTTGTCCCGCTTCATCTGGAAACGGCTCAGCGCGGAGTTGCCGAGCAGGGCGATATCGAGGGTGTCGCCGTTCTGTACCGAGACGTCGACGTCGTAGAGCATTACGTTGCCGACCTGCACCTGCGGCACCTTGGCGATCCAGACGCTGATCTTGCCGTTGGCGGTGCTGGCGGTGCCTTCGCGGCCTTTTCGGTAATCGATCTTCATCTTGTCGGCGACGTTGCTGCTGAGCGAGATGAAGCTCGCGCCGGTGTCGACCACGGCTTTCTGGGCGATGCCGTTGATGCGCAGATCGGTATAGAAATGGCCGCCGCGGTCGGCGGTCAGCGTCAGGCTGCCGCCGCTGTTGTCGCGTCCGCCGCTGACCGTGTAGCCCTCGCCCAGGACCAGGCGCTTCTGTGCACCGCCGGCGTCGATCGTTGCGGCATCACCGTTCAGCGCCAGCAGCCTGATGCTGCCGATGCTCTGGCCGACCGAGACGGTGCGTTGTGCTCCGTCGATGTTCAGGATGGCCTTGTTGCCGAGTACCGCCATCAGCGTGATGTTGGTGGCGAAGGCGGCGGGGGCGAACAGGGCGACGGCGAGAGCGGCGGCAAGCTTCATGCGTGCGAGGGTTCCGGTGATTGCATCTGCGCCAGCGCCGCCTCGATCAGCGGCCAGCCGGCATCCTTGAGCAGTTTGGCGTCGGACAGCGTGCGGCGCCAGCCGCGTGCGCCGCGTTCGCCCTGATACAGGCCGAGCACGTGGCGGGTGAAAAAGCGCAACGGCGTCCCGGCCGCGAGCTCGGCTTCGACGAAAGGCCGCAGCGCGTGCATCGCCGCCTCGCGGCTGGCCGGGCGTGCGTCGTGACCGTAGTAGCGTGCGTCGACCTCGGCGAGCATCCACGGATTGTGATACGCCTCGCGACCGACCATCACGCCGTCGACGTGGCCGAGGTGCCCCGCGATCTCGTCGTGCGTCGTGATGCCGCCGTTGACGAGGATTTCCAGTTGCGGGAAGTCGCGCTTGAGCCGGTAGACGTAGTCGTACTTCAGCGGCGGAATGTCGCGGTTTTCCTTCGGGCTCAGGCCTTTGAGGATGGCGTTGCGGGCATGGACGATGAAGGTCGTCACCCCGGCCGCGGCGTGGACATGGCCGACGAAATCGCGCAGGAATCCGTAATCCTCGACCGCGTCGATGCCGATCCGGTGCTTGACGGTCACATCGATCCCGCAGGCATCGCGCATGGCCTTGAGGCAGTCCGATACCAGTCGCGGTTCGAGCATCAGGCAGGCGCCGAAGCTGCCGGACTGCACGCGCTCGGACGGGCAGCCGACATTGAGGTTGACCTCGTCGTAGCCCCAGTCTTCGGCGATCCTGGCGCATTTGGCCAGATCCGCCGGATCGGAGCCGCCGAGCTGGAGCGCCAGCGGATTCTCGACGTCGTCGAAGCGCAGATGGCGCATCTTGTCGCCGTGCAGGATGGCACCGGTGTTGACCATTTCGGTGTACAGCCAGGCGTCGCGGCTCAGCTCGCGGGCGAAACGCCGGTAAAAGCGGTCGGTCCAGTCGAGCATCGGCGCGATGCTGAAGCGCCGCGACGGCCGTTTCACTGCACCGCTCATGCTGCCAGCGCCGCCTTCTGGGCCGCGATCAGTTCGCGGATGCCGGCGTCGGCCAGGTCGAGCAGTGCGTTCATTTCGTCGCGCGAAAACGGTACGCCCTCGGCCGTGCCCTGGACTTCGATGAACTGGCCGCTGTCGGTCATCACGACGTTCATGTCGGTTTCGCAGTCCGAGTCTTCCGGGTAGTCGAGGTCGAGCACCGGCGTGTCCTGGTAAACGCCGACCGAGATCGCGGCGACATGCTGGCGGATCGGGCTTTGTTCGAGCTTGCCGGCGGCGATCAGGCCGTTGATGGCATCGGTCAGCGCGACGAAGGCGCCGGTGATGCTGGCGGTACGGGTGCCGCCGTCGGCCTGGATCACGTCGCAATCGATGACGATCTGCCGCTCGCCCAGTGCGGCGAGATCGACGACGGCGCGCAGGCTGCGGCCGATCAGGCGCTGGATTTCCTGGGTGCGACCCGATTGCTTGCCGGCGGCGGCTTCGCGCTTCATCCGGCTGCCGGTCGAACGCGGCAGCATGCCGTACTCGGCGGTCACCCAGCCCTGACCCTTGCCGCGCAGGAAGGGCGGCACGTTTTCTTCGACGCTGGCGGTGCACAGCACCTTGGTGTCGCCGAACTCGACCAGCACGCTGCCTTCGGCGTGACGGGTGTAGTGGCGGGTGAGGCGGACGGGGCGCAGCTGCGCGGGGGTACGGCTGGACGGGCGCATGATCATCCTTGGTTCAATCGAATCAAGGGATTATACCGCCGGGGTGGCCGGCAGCCGTGCGAATATTGCCCTGCCGGCCTACTTCGAATACTTGGCGATCGCCGCCTGGATTTCGGCGATGGCGTTTTCGATGTCGTCGTCGGTAAAGGCGCCGCCGTCCTTGGTGGTCAGCGGGTCGACGTGGGTCGCGATCGTGTGCAGGTCGAGCTTCTGCGTCGAGACGAAGGCATCGCCGCTGATTTCCTTCTCGTCGGCGTCATGCCAGTTGATCGCCAGCGCCGACAGGTTGTCGCCGAACTTGCCGCCGCGCAGCTCGGCGCGGTCCATCAGCTGCGGCACGGCGAACAGCACCGGGAAGGCGCCGAGGAAGTGCGCGAGTTCGTCGTCCTCGAGCGAGCCCCACAGTCCGTCCGAACACAGGAGCAGCGTGTCGCCGTCGGACAGCGCGATCTTGCCGCCGAGGTCGATCTCCGGCGGGTAGACGCCGCCGAGACAGGAGTAGATCTTGTTCTTCTCCGGGTGGACGCGTGCTTCTTCCTCGGTGATCTTGCGCTCGTCGAGCAGGCGCCGCACCTTGGAATGGTCTCGCGTCTGCGCCAGCACCTTGCTGCCGCGCAGCAGGTAGAGGCGCGAATCGCCGACGTGGGCCCAGTAGGCGACGCCGTCCTGGACGATGCAGGCGACACAGGTCGTCCGCGGTATCTCGAGCATCTGCTTGCGCGCCGCGTAGTCGTAGATGGCTTCGTGGCAGCGCTGGAAGCTGTCGGCGAGAAACTGCAGCGGGTTGGCCAGCGCCGGCTGCGCCTTCTGCTCGAACTGGTCGGTCAGCAGTTCGACCGCCAGCTGTGCGGCAATCTCGCCGTGCAGGTGGCCGCCCATGCCGTCGGCGACGACCAGCAGCAGCGCGTCACGGCTGTACGAGTAGCCGACGCGGTCCTGATTGCTCTTTCGCGCGCCGCGGCGCGAATCCTGGTAGACGGTGAATTTCATTCGATCCCCCGGTCAGGCTTGATGGTCAGTTTGCGCCAGGCACGCTGGACGGTGCGGATGAGGCCGGGCTTGCGCGCCGGCGGTGATGCGGCATCGATCAGCGCCTTCTGCAGCTGCGGCACGCTTTGCGGCCGCGCGGTCGGATCGAGCAGCAGGCACTGGTGGATCAGGTCGAGCAGTTCGGGCGAGTAGCGGTCGCCGTATGCCACACGCAGGTCGACCAGCTTGTCGGCGCGCGACCGGGCGTCGGCCGGCTGCGGTGCCGTGCCCGCCAGACACGCGAACATCGAGGCGCCGACCCCGTAAATGTCGGTCCACGGCCCGAGCTCGTTCTTCTTGTTGTACTGCTCGGGTGCGGCAAAGCCCGGCGTGTACATCGGCGTGAGCTTGGCGTGTTCCTGCGTCAGCGTCTGCCGCGCCGAGCCGAAATCGAGCAGCACCGGCGAGCCGTCCTTGCGGATATAGATGTTCGCCGGCTTGATGTCGAGGTGCAGCAGCTTGTTCAGGTGGACTTCGCGCAGGCCGTTGAGCAGGTGGAAGAACACGTGGCGGATCAGCTTCTCGTCGACGCCTTCGCGTTCGTGCTTGAGCTGGATTTCCTTTTGCAAGGTGCGCCCGCGCTCGTACTCCATCACCATGTAGACGGTGTCGTTGGCGCGGAAGAAGTTCAGCACCCGGACGATGTTCGGGTGCTGGATGCGCGCCAGCGTCTTGCCTTCCTCGAAGAAGCACTTGAGGCCATGGCGGAACATCGCCAGATTCTCGTCGCTGGTCGCTTCGACGCGCTCGCCTTCGCAGCGCAGCGCGAGTGAATTTGGCAGATACTCCTTGATCGCGACCGGATAATCGTTTTCGTCGTGCGCGAGGTAGACGATACTGAAGCCGCCAGCCGACAAGAGCTTGGCGATCGTATAGTTCTGCAGCTGGTAGCCGCGCGAGAGCGGCTGATTACTCGGTGTCGCCATCCGTGTTTTTATACTGGCATTGCCTGATCGGTCTGCGCCGATTCTGAGTGCCGCCCCGGTGAAAGTAAAGTTGCGTGGCTCACGCTGTTTCTCCGGTGCACCCGCTTGACCACAAGGAGTTCCAATGATTTTCAGCATGACCGGTTATGCCAATGCCCAGCGCGAGCTGGCACTGGGCACGCTCAGCGTCGAAGTGCGCGCGGTCAATCACCGTTTCCTCGATCTGTCGCTGCGGCTCGGCGAAGACCTGCGCGCGTTCGAGGGCACGATTCGCGAGCGCATCGGCGCCGCCCTGTCCCGTGGCAAGGTCGAATGCCGCGCCTATTTCAATGCCCAGGCGGCCGGCTCGGCCAAGCTGCAACTCAACCAGGCGCTGCTTGACGAGCTGTTGCGCGTCAGTGCGGAAGCCGGCGAACGCATCGGCAGCGGCGAGAAACTCAAGCTGGGCGAACTGTTGCGCTGGCCCGGCGTGCTGACGCAGGAAGCGCCGCAGGACGACGCACTCGGCGAGACGCTGACGGCGCTGCTCGACGCGGCGCTGGTCGACTTCAAGGCCAGCCGCGCACGCGAGGGCGAGAAGCTCAAGGACCACCTGCTCGAGCGCATCGCCGGCATGGAAGCCATCGTCGCCGAGGTCAAGCCGCGCATTCCGGCGCTGGTGGCCGACTACGAAGCCCGGCTGACCGCACGTTTCGTCGAGGCGATCGGCACCATCGACGACGACCGGATCCGCCAGGAGATCGTCGTGTTCGCGCAGAAGATCGACGTCGACGAAGAGCTGTCGCGGCTGACCGCGCACTTCTCGGAAATCCGCCGCATCCTGCAAAAGGGCGGGGCGGTCGGCAAGCGGCTCGACTTCCTGATGCAGGAGCTGAACCGCGAAGCCAACACGCTCGGATCGAAGTCGGTATCGGCCGAAACCAGCCGTGCGTCGATCGAACTCAAGGTGCTGATCGAACAGATGCGCGAGCAGATCCAGAACATCGAATAGCCCGCGTCACCGGCCGGCAGCAACGCCGCCGTACGGCGGCGTTTTCGATGCCGCCGGCCTATGCTACGCTGCCTGTAATTTTCTTACGGAATTGAACCGCGATGACCCAGGGCAACATTTTCGTCGTCACCGCGCCGTCGGGCGCCGGCAAGACCACGCTGGTCGCGGCGTTGCTCGCCGCCGACGCCAATGTCCAGCTGTCGATCTCGTTCACCTCGCGCGCACCGCGCGCCGGTGAAGTCGACGGCAAGGATTACCGTTTCGTCGACCGCGCCGCGTTCGAAGCGATGATCGCCGCCGGCGAGCTGCTCGAGTACGCCGAGGTCTACGGCAACTACTACGGCACGTCGCTGGCGTGGATCAACGAGGCACGCCAGTCCGGCCGCGACATCCTGCTCGAGATCGACACGCAGGGCGCCGAACAGGTGCGCAAGCTGTTCCCGGACGCAATCGGCCTGTTCGTGCTGCCGCCGTCGCTCGAGGTGCTCGAACAGCGCCTGAAGAACCGGGGCAAGGACGCCGAGGACGTGATCGCCCGCCGCATGGCCGAGGCCCGCGCCGAAATCGGCCATGCCGCCGAGTTCGATTACCTGATCGTCAACGAGCACATCGACGAAGCGGTGCGCGACATTGTCGGCATCGTCCGCGCCGAGCGGCTGCGCCAGCCGCGCCAGGCAAAGCGGCACGCTGCACTGCTCGCCAGCCTCAAGGGCTGATCGTCCGTCGGGGGCTCTGGTAGAATGGAGCCCATCTATCGCCTTCGCCGGCGATTTCACTGATCTGGAGTAAATGAACATGGCCCGTGTAACCGTTGACGACTGCCTGCCGAACATCGACAACCGCTTCGACCTGACCCTGGCCGCCGCCTACCGCGCCCGCCAGATCGCCAACGGCTCGACCCCGCAGGTCGACAATCCGGGCAAGGACAAGCCGACCGTGCTGGCACTGCGCGAAGTCGCGTCGGGCCTCGTCGGCCGCGACATCCTCAACCGCGGTCGTTCCTGATCGGCAGCGGAGCCGGCCCGGCGTTGCCCGGGCCGCAACCACGATGAAACGGCGGTGTCGCCAGACCGACGACGCAGCCTGCCATAGCGGGCGGGCAAAGGCGGGCACATGCCCGCGATAAGCCCGCACGAACTTCCCGAGCTCGCCACCCAGGCGCCGCACGTTCTCGACGCGGCCAACAGCTTCCTGTCCGACGACACCGGCTACCTGAAGCCGGAAGACCGCGACTTCCTCGCCCGCGCGTTCAAGTTCTCCGAAATCGCCCACCGCGGCCAGTCGCGCCAGTCGGGCGAGCCGTACATCTCGCACCCGCTCGCCGTTGCGACCATCCTCACCGCGTGGCATCTCGATGCGCAGGCGCTCGCCGCCGCGCTGATGCACGACGTGGTCGAAGATACCGGCGTCTCCAAGCTGGAGATCACCGAGAAGTTCGGCCGCCATGTCGCCGATCTGGTCGACGGCATGAGCAAGATCGAGAAGCTCGAGTTCCAGAGCAAGGAAGAGGCGCAGGCCGAGAACTTCCGCAAGATGCTGCTGGCGATGGCGCGCGATTTGCGCGTGATCCTGATCAAGCTGGCCGACCGGTTGCACAACATGCGCACGATGGATGCGATGCGGCCGGACAAGCAGAAGCGCATCGCCCGCGAAACGATGGAAATCTATGCGCCGATCGCCAACCGCATCGGCCTGAACGCGGTCTATCAGGAACTGGACGACCTGTCGTTCAAGTACATGCACCCGCGGCGTTACGCGGTGCTCTCGAAGGCACTGAAGGCAGCGCGCGGCAACCGCCGCGAGGTGGTCGGCAAGATCCTCGACGCGGTGCGGGCGCAACTGATGGGCGCCGGTCTCGACGCCACGGTGTCGGGTCGCGAGAAGAACCTCTTCAGCATCTACCGCAAGATGCAGGAGAAGTCGCTGTCGTTCTCGGAAGTGCTCGACATCTACGCCTTCCGCGTCATCGTCAAGGACGTGCCGACCTGCTATCTGGCACTCGGCGCGCTGCACGGGCTGTTCAAGCCCATTGCCGGCAAGTTCAAGGACTACATCGCGATCCCGAAGTCCAACGGCTACCAGAGCCTGCACACGACGCTGTTCGGGCCGTATGGGACACCGATCGAGATCCAGATCCGCACGGCCGAAATGCACCGGATCGCCGATGCCGGCGTGGCCAGTCACTGGATGTACAAGAGCGGCGACGAGTCGTTCTCGGACGTGCAGCAGAAGACCCACCAGTGGCTGCAGAGCCTGCTGGAGCTGCAGTCCGAATCCGGCGATGCGGTCGAGTTTCTCGAACACATCAAGGTCGACCTGTTCCCCGATCAGGTCTACGTGTTCACGCCCAAAGGCAAGATCCTGTCGATGCCCGCCGGTGCGACCTGCGTCGACTTTGCCTACGCGGTGCACTCGGACATCGGCGACCGCTGTATCGCGGCCAAGATCAACCACGAGCTGGTGCCGCTGCGCGCCAAACTCAAGAACGGCGATCAGGTCGAAATCGTGACTGCCGCGCACGCCAAGCCGAATCCGAGCTGGCTGACCTTCGTTACCACCGGCAAGGCGCGCAGCCACATCCGCCATTTCCTCAAGAGCATGCGTTTCGAGGAATCGGTGACGCTGGGCGAACGCCTGCTGGAACAGGGGTTTTCGACGCTGCACCAGGCGCCGGTCGAGCTCGACGACGACGTCTGGGATCGCTACGTCAAGGAAAACGGCGCCCGCGACAAGGACGAAATCCTCGCCGACATCGGTCTGGGCAAACGGCTGGCCGTGGTCGTCGTCAAGCGCCTGCTGCAGCTCGCCGGGCTGTGGCGCGACGAAGGTGGCGGCGCGCGCCGGACCGCGGCGATGACGATCCGCGGGACGGAGGGCATGGCGGTGCAGTTCGGCCGCTGCTGCAATCCGATTCCGGGCGACCCCATCCTTGGCATCGTCAAGAAGGACCAGGGGCTGGTCATCCACACCCATGACTGTCCGCTGCTGGCCAAGGGTCACGTCGACGCCGAGAAGCTGATCGACGTCGAATGGGATCCGCTGGTCGAACGCTTCTTCGACGTACCGGTGCGGGTGCTCGCCGACAACCAGCGTGGTGTGCTCGGGCAGATCGCCACCGCGATCGGCGACGCCGAGGCCAATATCGGCGCGGTGACGACGCAGGAAGCCGAGGGCGAGCGCTACATCCAGGTCCAGTTCACGCTGCAGGTGCACGACCGGGTGCATCTGGCCAAGGTGATGCGTCGCTTGCGCCAGCTGCCGGTGATCTACCGGCTGCAGCGGGTACGCGCCTGAGCGGCATCAAAGTCCGACGCTTCGCGCGTGCTAAAATCGGCGCCATTCGCAATCCTGCCAAGGCCGCGTCGTGATCCAGCTATCCATCAATGGCGAAGCCAAAGCCTTCGCCGCGCCGCTGACCGTTTCCGGACTGATTGCCACGCTCGAGCTGACCGGCAAGCGTGTCGCGATCGAACGCAACGGTGAAATCGTGCCGCGCAGCCTGCACGCCCAGACGCAGCTTGCGGACGGTGACGTGCTGGAGATGGTGGTTGCCGTCGGTGGTGGCTGAGCAATGATTGCGCGCAGCTGGCATGGCGTCGTTCCGGCGCTGCATGGCGATGCGTTTGCCGCCTACCTGCAGCAGACCGGGGTCGCCGGGAGCACGGCTTTGAACGGCAACCTGGGCGCCTTCGTGCAGCGGGTCGAGCAGGACGGCTACACGCATTTCTTCCTGCTGACCTACTGGACCGACTGGGCCGCCATTCATGATTTCGCAGGCCCGCAGCCGCACATTGCCGTTACGTATCCCGAGGGCGCACGTTTCGGCCTGATTTCCGATCCCATCGTTGTCCACCAGCAGGTGGACGCGGTGACGCCGTGGCTGACTGCCGCCGCGGCCTCCTGAATCGCTACTTCGCTTCAAAAGGGAACAGCATGTCTGACGTTTTCCAGATCGCCGGCAAAACCTACAACTCGCGCCTGCTGGTCGGCACCGGCAAGTACAAGGATTTTGCCGAGACGCGCGCGGCGATCGATGCCTCGGGGGCCGAGATCGTCACCGTGGCGATCCGCCGGGTCAACATCGGCCAGAATGCCGGCGAACCCAGCCTGCTGGACTACCTGCCGCCGTCCGAGTTCACCTACCTGCCCAACACCGCCGGCTGCTATTCGGCCGACGACGCGATCCGCACCCTGCGGCTGGCGCGCGAGCTGCTCGACGACCACAAGCTGGTCAAGCTCGAAGTGCTCGGTGATCCGAACACGCTGTACCCGAACGTGCGCGAAACGCTCAAGGCGGCCGAAGTGCTGGTGAAGGAAGGCTTCGACGTCATGGTCTACACCTCGGACGATCCGATCGTCGCCCGCGAACTCGAGCAGATCGGCTGCTGCGCGATCATGCCGCTGGCGTCGCTGATCGGCTCGGGCATGGGGATTCTGAACCCGTGGAACCTGCGGCTGATCATCGAACAATCGAAGGTACCGGTGCTGGTCGACGCCGGTGTCGGCACGGCGTCCGATGCGACCGTCGGCATGGAGCTGGGCTGCGACGGTGTGCTGATGAATACCGCGATCGCCGCCGCGAAGGATCCGGTGCGGATGGCATACGCGATGAAGCTGGCGGTCGAGGCTGGTCGCGAAGCCTTCCTGGCCGGCCGGATGCCGAAGAAGCTCTACAGCGCCGACCCGTCGAGCCCGCTGTTCGGCATGATCGGCAGCAAGTAAGCCGGTTTGCGCAATCACAAGGCGGTCGACGACCGCCTTTTTCATCTCCAGGAGTCACGCATGACCACGGTCCGCCATGCCAGCCTCGATGATCTCGATGTGCTGGTGCCCTTGTTCGATGCCTACCGGCAGTTCTACAAGCAGGCGAGCGACGTCGATGGCGTGCGTGACTATCTGGGCGAGCGGCTGGCCTTGCGCGAGTCGGTGTTGCTGCTGGCCGAAAATGCTGGCCGGGCCGTCGGCTTCGTCCAGCTGTTTCCGTTGTTTTCCTCGGTCGGCATGCGCCGGGTCTGGCTGCTCAACGACCTGTTCGTGACCGACTCGGCACGCGGGCAGGGTGTGGCGCGGGCGCTGATGGGCACGGCGCGGGGCCACGCGCAGGCGACCGGCGCGGCCAGCCTGCGGCTCTCGACCGCGCATGCCAATCATGCGGCACAAGCGCTGTACGAATCGCTCGGTTACCAGCGTGATACCGAGTTTCAGGGCTACGCGCTGAAGCTGTAGCAACCCGCTGACTTTGGTCCTACACTCTGGCGCTTTTTGAACGGGAGCGGACGATGGGGATTCCAGCCGAGTGGAACGGTGCGGCACACGACGTGATCGTGCGCTATGCCAGCCTCGACGATCTTGACGCGCTTGCGCCGCTGTTCGACGCGTATCGCGTGTTCTACAAACAGCCGAGCGACCCTGTGCTCGCACGGGCTTTTCTGGCCGAACGCCTTGGCCTGCGGGAGTCGGTGCTGCTGCTCGCCGAACGGGACGGCAGTGCGTGCGGCTTCATCCAGCTTTATCCCTACTTCAGCTCGATTGCCGCAACGCGGACGTGGAGCCTGATGGATCTCTACGTGGCCGAAACGGCACGCGGCGGCGGTGTGGCGCGCCTGTTGATGGCCAAGGCGGCCGAGCATGCCCGGGCGACCGGCGCATCCCACCTCGAATTGTCGACGGCGCACAGCAACAGCCGCGCACAGGCGCTGTACGAGTCGCTCGGCTACACGCTCGATACCGTCTACCGCTATTACAGTCTGGCGCTGTAAGGCATCCCGCGGGGGCGGTCGCGACGCTATAATCGCGCATCGTTGAAAAAAGGCGCCGCGTTGCGGCGCTTTTGCTTGGAATGGATCGAGATGGACAATCCCCACTACATGCGCCGCATCCGCAGCTTCGTGCTGCGTCAGGGCCACCTGTCGGCCGGGCAGGAACGTGCGCTGGCCGACTTCGGCCCGCGTTTCTGCATCCCGTACGCCGCCGAAGCGCTCGATCTGGCTGCGGCCTTCGGCCGTGAAGCACCGCGCGTGCTCGAAATCGGCTTCGGCATGGGCCAGGCCACCGCCGAGATCGCCGCCGGCCGGCCGGATACCGACTTCCTCGGCGTCGAAGTGCACACGCCCGGTGTCGGAAGCCTGCTGAAACTGATCGGCGAGCAGGGCATCGGCAACATCCGCATCGTCCAGCACGACGCGGTCGAGGTGATCGAGCACATGCTGACGCCGGACAGCCTCGATGGTGTGCACATCTACTTCCCCGATCCGTGGCACAAGAAACGCCACAACAAGCGCCGTCTCGTCCAGCCCGATTTCATCAGGCAGCTGCTGTCGCGGGTCAAGGTTGGCGGTTATCTGCATCTGGCGACCGACTGGGAAGACTACGCGGTGCAGATGCTCGAAGTGCTGTCCGCCGAGCCGCTGCTCGAGAACACCGCTGACGGCTACGCGCCGCGTCCGGACTACCGGCCGCTGACCAAGTTCGAGAACCGCGGCATCAAGCTGGGTCATGGCGTCTGGGATCTGGTATTCCGTCGCAAGGCCGGCTGATCTAGACTCGCAGCATCTCCTGCCGGAAGCCTGCGCATGTCCCTCGTCCGATTCGCCACCGCGCTGGCCTTGCTGTCCGGTGTGGCGCAGGCCGCCGATGACGTCACCGTCACGCCGCTGAACAGCGCGCAGCTGGGCCGGCAGACAGTCGACGTCGACCGGGCGCTGGTGGTGACGACCGCGCCCTACACCGAACCCGTGCCCGCGCAGACGGCGCCGCTACCGTCGGCCGCTGACCCGGCGGGGCAAACCGTCGCGCAGCCCGTGGCGGCGCAGGAACCCCAAGTGCCGCCGGCACGGCTGTTCAAGCGCTCGGTGGTCGTCCTCCCCTTCGTGGTGCGCCAGCCCGGCCAGATCGCCGACCTGCCGCAGTTTCTCGAAGGCACGCAGGACATCCTGCGGCGCAGCCTCGATCTCGGGGGCAAACTCAATGCAAGGATTGCCCCCGGCGAGGGTGCGTTTGCGCTGCAGCCGGGCATGATCGACGTGCAGTGGAAGCCCGAACGCGTGCGCGAGCTGGCGCGGCGCTATGGCAGCCAGTTCGTGGTCGGCGGTGTCGTCGACGACGCATCGACGACCGGCGTGCGCTTCATGCCCGCGGTCGGCACGCAGGTCAAACCCGGGGAAAGCAAGCTGTCGCTCAGCCTGCCGATCTTCGATTTCTTCGGATTCGGGCTCAAGCGTACGCCGGCGGCGCGGAACTTCGATGCCACGCTCTATCTGTTCGATGGCGTCTCCGGCGCGCTGCTCGGTCGCTTTCCCTTGCAGGCCGAGGCCGGTGGCGACGTCCTCGGCGATCCGCGTCAGGCCGTGGCCGGGGCGGGATTCGTCAATGGCGACTACGGTCAGGTCGTCGCTGGGCAGCTTGCCGGCGCTGCCGCGGTGATCGCCGAGAAGATCCGCTGCCAGCCGTTTTCGGCCCGCGTGGTCGGCCTGTCGCAAGGTCAGGTCGTACTCGATGCCGGCACGGCCGCCGGGTTGCGGCCCGGCGACACGCTGCAGCTTTACCGGCTGCGCAGCTTCCAGTTGCCGGTCGACAGCCTCAATGGCGATCCGGCACAAAGGCTGGGCATGATCGAAGACCGTGGCGGCGTGCTGACGGTCGAGCAGATCCAGCCGCTGATGTCGCTGGCGACGATGAGCGGCGCGCAAGCCGAAGTCGGCGACTATGCCCGTTGGGACGGCGCCGGGCACTGAGTCACGGCTGGCCGTACGTCACCCGGCGTGACGGTGCGACGTGTACCCCGATGGGGGCACGCACCGAGCCGCCGATGGCTTACTTGCAGGCCGTTTCCTGCAGTTGCGCACCGCGCAGCTGGGCGCTGGCCTTTTGCAGTTTCTGCTGCTGTTCGGGCGTGACCTTGGCGGTGACGAAACTGGTCGGTTTCAGGCCGTCGTCGCGCTCGCGGACCACGGCAGAGCGCACGCCCTTGGCCTGCAGCTGCGCCAGCCGGCGTTCGCCGGCTTCGCGGGTCGAGAACACGCCAAGCGAAATCGCGTTCTGCCAGCGCTTGCCGTCGTTGACCACCAGATAGTCGTCGACACCGAGCTCGGCCAGCTGGTCGGCTTTCTTCCTGGCCGTGTCGAGGTCGGCCAATGGCGGAATGTAGACCCAGACGCGGGCATTCTCGCCGCTGCCGTGCTCCTGCGCCGCAATGCCGAGTGCCTTGAGCTTGCCGCGTGCGGCGTCGACGTCCGGGCCGCTCAGGCCGGCCCAGCGGAGGCAGACGCCAGCGGTTTCGGCTTGTGCCTGTGCCGGTGGGGTCGGTTTGGGACTAGGCTTCGGAGTCGGAGTCGGAGTCGGAGTCGGAGTCGGAGTCGGAGTCGGAGTCGGAGTCGGAGTCGGAGTCGGAGTCGTGGCGGGTCCGTGCGCCGATGCCTGCGGTGTCGGGTCGAGTCTGGCCAGATTGACGCTTCTGACCTGGCTGGCGGCCACTTCCGGTGCGCGTGTCTCGCCGCTCGGCCGGTCCGGGACGAGGCGGGTGTAGGCGAAGAACAGCAGGTTGAGTGCGACGAGCGCGGCCAGAAACCATTTCATCGTGCGGTGTGATCCGTTGCGGGTCAGGCGAAGGCCAGCGCCGCCAGCCCGTGAAGCACGAGATTATCTACAAGCGTCGCCGGCGTGTTAAGCAACGATGTCAGTTGCGCCGCATCGCCGCCTGCAAGCAACAGTCTTGGCGTTTCGCCGCGGGCAACGAGCCGTGCGGCCATCGCGTCGACACTGGCCGCCAGTGCGGTGCGGATGCCGGTTTCGATTGCGTCCTCGGTCGAGGTCGGGTAGTCGTGGAGGTGGCCTTCGGCGTCGGGTAACCGGGCGGTGCCGGTGGCCAGTGCGCGTTTCATCAGCCGGTAGCCGGGCAGGATCATTCCGCCGAGGAAGACGCCGTCGGCCGTGACCGCGTCGACGGTCAGCGCGGTGCCGGCACTGGCGATGACCAGTGCCTCGTCCGGAAAGCGGGCCCGCGCGCCGAGTACGGCGGCCCAGCGGTCCGGGCCCTGCTGTTCGAGCCGGCGGTAACGGTTCTCGACCCCCAGCGCGTGGCGCGACGGGGCCAGCCAGTCGATCGTGCGGGCCCAGTGTGCC
This sequence comes from Jeongeupia chitinilytica, assembly GCF_014652315.1. Classification (GTDB taxonomy): domain Bacteria; phylum Pseudomonadota; class Gammaproteobacteria; order Burkholderiales; family Chitinibacteraceae; genus Jeongeupia; species Jeongeupia chitinilytica. Next base: position 205,992 of record NZ_BMYO01000008.1, read on the forward strand.
TGGACGAAGGCATCGAGCTGTTCGCGCAGCGCCGGTGCCGCGACGCAGGCACCGTGGACCGACGCCGGTGCCGGCAGCAATCGCCACGCGGCCAGTGCGGCATCAAGCCGGTCGTGCGCCGCATCGCCCTGGGCCAGCCAGTCGCCGGGGCGGTCGGCACTGGCCCATTTGAGACGGGTGTTGCCAAGGTCGAGAAAGAGCTTGCTCATCGTGCCGGCTCCGTCCGCCGCAGGCTCAGGTCGCCGGTGTGGACGACCAGTTCGCCGGCGTCCGTCGTCAGCCGCAGCGAGCCGTCGTCGGCCAGCCCCGCGAGTACGCCGGCGCGGCGGCTGCCGTCCGGAGCAACCAGTTCGACCTGCTGGCCCTGCCAGGCGCTGAAGGATTCCCAGCGTTGTTTGAACGGGGCAAAGCCGTGTTCGGTGAATTCGGCCAGACCGGACTCGAGCGCGGTCAGCAGTTGCGCCAGCAGGGCGTTGCGACCCGGAACCAGCCCGTGTCCGGCGAGCCCGGCGCAGGCCTGGTCGGTGACTGCCGCGGGGGCAATCAGGTTGAGGCCGATGCCGATGACCGCGTCGGTCGGGCCCATGGCATCGCCGGAGATCTCGATCAGGATGCCGCCCACCTTGGCGCCGTCGAGCAGCAGGTCGTTCGGCCATTTGAGCCGGACGGCGGCGACCCCCGCATCGGCCAGCGCACCGGCGACGATGGCGCCGACCGCCAGCGACAGGCCGGACAGGCCGGCGGTGCCGCCTTCGAACCGCCAGCCGAGCGAGAACATCAGGCTGCCGCCGAGCTGGGCCAGCCAGCGCCGGCCGAGACGGCCGCGGCCGCCATCCTGCCATTCGGCGACCAGTGCCTTGCCGTGGACCGGCGCGGCCAGCAGCCGGCGGTTGGTCGAATCGGTGCGGGCCACGACGTCGATGTCGATGTGGCTGCCGGCCGGCAAAGCCGCCAGAACCCGGTCTCGCGACAGCCATTCGATCGGCGTGCTCAGCCGGTAGCCGGCGCCGGTGCGGCGCGTCAGCGTGACGCCGTAGTCTTCGGCGCTGGCCAGCGCGGTCGAGACGCTGGCACGCGAGACGCCGAGCGATGCGGCGATGTCGGCGCCGGAAGTGAAGTGCTCCGCACTGAGAAACTGCAGACAGGTAAGGGTATCGGCCATGGCAGCGATTTTAGCAGCGATGCGGGCCGGCAAGACGAGCCGATCTCAGCGGCCGAGCGAGCCAAAGCAGTTTGTTCACGCCCGAAGCGCAGGAACCGGAATGGACATGGAGTCCATGAGGATTCCGGGCATCGTACGGGGACAAAACGCGCAGGCGTAGCCGGTCAGGCGCTACAGCGTTTCGATCGTGTGGTTCTGGTTGGTATAGATGCACAGGTCGCCGGCGATCTCGAGCGACTTCTTCACCACCACGTCGGCCGGCAGGTCGGTGTTGAGGAACAGTGCGCGTGCGGCCGATTCGGCGTAGGCGCCGCCCGAGCCGATCGCGGCGATGCCTTCCTCGGGTTCGAGCACGTCGCCATTGCCGGTGATCACCAGCGTCTGGGTCTTGTCGGCGACGATCAGCATCGCTTCGAGCCGGCGCAGCATCCGGTCGGTACGCCAGTCCTTGGCCAGTTCGACCGCGGCCCGCGTCAGCTGGCCCTGGTGTTTCTCCAGCTTGGCTTCGAAGCGCTCCATCAGCGTGAACGCGTCGGCGGTGCCGCCGGCAAAGCCGACGATCACGCGGTCGTTGTAGAGCTTGCGCACCTTGCGCGCCGTGCCCTTGATGACGATGTTGCCGAGCGTGACCTGACCGTCGCCGCCGACCGCGACGTGCTCGCCGCGCCGGACCGATACGATCGTGGTGCCGTCAAACTGTTGCATGCTGTGTCCCGCCGGAATGAATGATTCAAAGCAAATGGGGCCCCAAGGGCCCCGGTTCAAGAGCGCAGCGTGGCGTCAGGATTGCCGGCCGATGTTGACGAGGTCGGCGATGCCCATCAGCCGCATCATGCCCAGCACCAGTTCGTTGACGCGGGTGAACGACAGCGTGTGACCGCTGGAGAGCAGTTCCATCGTCAGGTTCAGCAGTTGACCGGCGGTTTCGAAATCGACACGGGTGACGGCGGCGAAGTCGAGCGTCGGCTTGCCGTGCTGGTGGACGAAATCGCGCATCTGCTTCAGGGCCTGCGGTGCGCCGTCGGCGAGCACGCCGCTGACGATCAGCCGGTCGGGTACGGTCGGCGACGGGGTCGGCGCCTGTGTCTGGGCGGCCCGGGCCGGCGCTTTCGCAACCGGCTGCTTCGGCGCCAGCTTGTCGTCCCACGACGGCGGCGAGACTTCGAAGGTAATCGCGTAGTCGATGGCAATGTTCTCGAAGCGCTCGGCGTCGCCGGTGGCCTGCATCAGTTCGATCAGCAGCAGCCAGAACGGCGCTTCGGCCGGCAGGCGGCGGCCGGTTTCGATGCGCGAGGCGAGCAGGTCGGCAAAGCCGGCGGTGCCGAGCGGCTGCAGGATCGCACCCTGTTTGCGGATGCGCGGCCACAGCGACAACAGTTCGGCTGCGGCAAACGGGTCGATGTCGGTGACCTTGGAGAAATCCAGACGGACACTGTTGCCCGGTTTGCAGGCGTCGACCACCCGGTCGAGTTCGCGCTCGAAACTGTTGGCGCTCAGCTGTGCCGGCAATGCCACATAGCCGCCATTTTGCGCCGGTGTCGTCGCGTCCGGCGCATCCGCGCTACCGCGCCACAGCGGCGGTGAAATCTCGAATTCGAGCACGTAGGCCAGCGCCAGATCGTCGAAGGCCTTGCGTTCGCCGGCCTGCTGGTACAGCTCGAACAGCATCAGCCAGCTTTCGGTACGGCGCTGGCCCGACAGCGTCGGTACATGCGGGGCGAGTGCCTGGATCGCCATTGCCAGTTGACCGTTGGCGTGCAGGACGACGGCTTCTTCCTCGACCGGGCTCAGGTGCGAGGCGGATTCTTCGACCTCGATCGCCAGCGTGCTGAGGTTGTACGACTCGGGCGCCGGCGCGGCCTGTGGCGGCTCGGGCGGACGTGCAGCCGCCTGCGGCTCGCTGCGCGGCTGCGTCGCCGGGCCGGTGGCGGCAGGGCCGGCGTCTTTTTTGCGGAACAGGGAAAACACCACGGATAACACTTCTTTTGCTGCAGGCAGGATTTCAGATTTTATGCCCTTGTGGGCACGAGTCAAATTGGCACGCCCGAGCGTATCGCCGTTCAATTTGCAATAGGAATATGCGGATGCCTTGTCCGGGCGCTTGGCGACTAAAATACCGGAATGAAATCAAAGCATGGAGCAAGCCTGATGACATCAGCCGCCGTCGCGAAGGTGAGCCGGACATTGCGCAGCGGTCGCGCCCGGCGGATCGGGCTGGCACTGCTGATTGCCGTGATCGCGATCGCCGTGCTGGGGGCAGGCCTGCTGCCGTGGCTGGCGAGGCCGAGGCTGGAGAGCGCGCTGTCGCAGGCGCTGGGCGGCCGCCAGGTGGCCATCGGTGCGTTGTCGGTCAATCCGTTCACGCTGACGGCGACGGTGCGCGATTTCAGCGTGCTGGAAGCCGGCAAACCGGTGCTGTCGTTCAAGCAGGTGAGGGTCAATGCAACGCTGAAATCGCTGTACCGGCTGGCTCCGGTGCTCGAATCGCTCGACATCGACCAGCCGTACTTCCGGCTGGTGCGACTCGGCCCCAACCGTTACAACATCTCCGACCTGATCGACAAGGCCCGGGCCGCGCCGCCGTCCGAGGGCGAACCGCAGCGCTTCGCCGTCTACAACATCCGCGTCAACGGGGGCCGGGTCGATTTCGACGACCAGTACCTGCACCAGCAACACAAGGTCGAGGCGCTCGATCTCGGCGTGCCCTTCGTTTCCAACCTGCCGGTGTTCGTCGATACCGACGTCGAACCGAAGCTGTCGCTCAGGCTAGATGGCGCACCGTTCGCGCTGAGTGGCACGACCCGGCCGTTCGAGGACGCGCGCGAGACGCGCTTCGAGCTGAAATGGCAGGCGCTCGATCTGGCGCGCTACTGGGACTACGTACCGCTCAAGCTCGACGGCCGGCTGCAGTCGGCCAAGCTCGACAGCGATCTGCAGCTGGTGTTCAGCCAGGGCAAGACCCAGACGCTGCGGCTGGACGGCAAGCTGGCGCTCAATGCGCTGGCCTTTGTCGGTCACGCCGATGCACCGCTGTTCTCGGCCAGGTCGATCCGGCTCGAAGCACAGCAGGTCGAACCGCTGGCGAACCTGTACCGCTTCAAGTCGCTGACCGTCGAGGCGCCGGCGCTGACGGCCGCCCGTGATGCCGCGGGCACGCTGAACTGGCAACGGCTGCTGCCGGCCGCCGCATCCCGACCGGCGGCCCGGTCCGCGGACAGGCCGGACGCCTCGGCGGTGGCCAGGGCACGCAAGGGCGAGCTGCTGCGCTACAGCCTGGCGCATTTCGTCATCGAGCAGGGCCGGGTCGACTGGCATGACGCCGCGGTCAGCCCGGCGGTGTCGGCCTCGCTGACCGGGATCCAGTTGCGGGCCGACGGCCTCGCCAGTGACGGCAAGGCTCCGGCGAAGATCGACCTCAGCGCCGCCGGCAGCCGCGGCGAGGCCATCGCCGCCACGTCGCAATTGACGCTGACGCCGCTGGCCGCCGAGGGGACGTTCTCGCTCGACAAGCTGCCGTTCGTCGACTATCTGCCGTACTACCGGATGTATACGCGCGCCCAGCCCGAGACGGGAACGCTCGCGGTCGGCGGACGCTACCGCTTTGCCAGCGGCGACAACGGCGCCACGTTCGGTCTTGAGGACGGCAAGCTGCACATTGCGGGGGCGCGTTCGACGCTCGACAAGGAGCGGGTGGCCGACATCGACGCGCTCGACGTCGACGGCATCCGCTACGACAGCGGCGACAATACGCTGAAGCTGCAACGGCTTGGCGTCGACGGTGGCGCCATCAAGCTGGTACGGCAGGCCGACGGCCAGCTGAACATGCAGAACCTGGCCAGGACGGCCGAAGTCGCGACGGACAAGAGGGCTTCGCGGCGTGCGGCTCGGGCGGAGGCGCCGATCCACGTGCAGGTCGACCAGATCGCCTTCAACAACGTCAGGCTGACCTTCGAAGACCGCAGCCTGCCCAAGGGCGTGCCTTTCGTCTTCGACCGGATCGGCCTTGATGCCGGTCCGTTCGCCTGGCCCGATGTGGTGACGACCCAGCTCAAGCTGACGGCACGCAACGGCAGCGGCAGCCTGGCGACGCAGGGCGAACTCAAGCTGCTGCCGCTGTCGGGCAAGCTCAGGGTTGACGCACGCAGCCTCGACGCCGCGCCGACCCAGCCCTATTTCGCCCATTACTTGAACATCAATCTCGTCAGCGGCCTGATCTCGGCCAAGGGCGACGTCGAGTTCGATACCGCGTCGGGCTTCAAGGGCCGCTACCGCGGCAATGCGGGCGTCGCCAAGCTGCATGCGATCGACCGCAACAGTGGCGAGGACCTGCTGCGCTGGGGAAATCTGGCGCTGACCGGCATCGATACGCGCTTCGACCCGCTGAACATCGCGGTGCGTGACGTCAACCTCAGCGACTACTACGCGCGGCTGGTGCTGACCGAAAAGGGCCAGCTCAACCTGAAGGACATCGCCGCCGGCGACAGCAGCGGCCCGGTGCCGGAGGAGGTGGCCGCCGCGGCGAAGGCGAACGACAAGGCCGGCGAGACGAAGACCGTCGCCGGCGCGCGGGTGCGCGAGGCCTCGCTGCCGGCCGTCGCACCGAAGCCGGTGACGCCGGTCCGGGTCGACAGGGTGACGCTGAGCAAGGGCCGGATCAACTACACCGACCTGTTCATCAAGCCGAACTACAACGCCAACCTGACCGACATGGGCGGGACGATCACCGGGCTGTCGTCGGTCGACGATACCCGCGCCAAGCTCGACATCAAGGGCAGCGTCGACCGGATTGCGCCGGTGACGATTTCGGGCGAGCTGAACCCGCTGGCGAAAAAGCGCTACATCGACATCAGGGCCGCGGTGAAGGGGTACGAGCTGGCGTCGGCGTCGACGTACTCGGCCAAGTACGCCGGCTACGGGATCGAGAAGGGCAAGCTGTCGATGGACGTGCACTACAGGATCGACGACAACAAGCTCAAGGCCGAGAACAAGCTGCAGCTCGACCAGCTCACGCTCGGCGACAAGGTCGACAGCCCGCAGGCGACCAAGCTGCCGGTGAAGTTCGCGCTCTCCTTGCTGACCGACCGCCATGGCCAGATCAACGTCAACCTGCCGATTTCGGGCTCGCTCGACGACCCGGACTTCAGCGTCGGCGGGCTGATCGTCCAGGTGATCGTCAACCTGCTGGAAAAGGCCGTGACCGCGCCGTTCGACCTGATCGCCTCGGCATTCGGCGGCGGTCCGAGCCTGTCCTATGTCGGCTTTGCGCCGGGGTCGGCGCGGATCGAGCCGGCGGCGCAGGACGGCATCAAGCAGCTGGCGCAGGCCTTGCAGGACCGGCCGGCGCTCAAGCTCGAAATCACCGGCTGGGTCGATCGCGACAAGGACATTCCCGGCCTGCGCGAGCGGATGATCCGGCAGAAGATGCGTTTGTTGAAGGCCAAGGACGTGTCGCAGGGCGGCGAGTCGGTCGACGACATCAAGATCAGCGATGCCGAGAAGCCCGAACTGCTCAAGCGCGTCTACAAGGCGGCCGACATCAAGAAGCCGACCAATGCGATCGGGCTGGCCAAATCGTTGCCGGCCGACGAAATGGAAAAGATCCTGATGGCCGAGCTGCCGGTGTCCGATGCCGATCTGGCGCAGCTGGCGGACCGCCGGGCGCGTGGCGTCAAGGATGCGCTGCTCGATGCCGGCGTGCCGGAGGAGCGGATGTTCCTGACCCGCGCCAGGCTGGATGCGAGCGCGAAGGACGGCGACAAGGACAAGGGGCCGAGTACGCGGGCGCAGTTCAAGCTGCAATAGTGCCGGGGCCGGATCTTGATCGCGGACCGGTGCGCGTTGCGCCGGTTCGTGGCAGGGTAGCGGCTTCGCATTCCGGAGCCGGACCATGACGCTACGCGACCGACTCTCCAGGCTGTCGATCTCGCAGGAAGGACGCTTCGTCAAACTGCTGATCGCACTGCTGCTCGGCTACGGCCTGCCGACGCTGTTCAACGCCAAACCCTTCATCGCCGAGACGATGGCCTCGTCGGCCTGGCTGGCGCTCGGCCTGGGGCCGTCGATCGAGACGTCGAAGAAGTACTTCATCCAGCGGTCGATGGCCAATCTGGTGCCGATTCCGATCGGCCTGGCGCTGTACCCGCTGGTGCCCGAGCCGATGGCGATCATCGTGCTGGTCGCCATCGTCATGTTCGTGCTGGTCAAGCGCTTTCCGGACGCGTTCCGGCTCACCAGCATGGGCATTGCCATCTGCCTTGTCGCCGGCTTCGGCCGCGATCTGGCGGCGGCCGAAGGGCGGATGTTCGCCGTCGCGGTCGGCATGGCGATCGGCTTTGCGGTCGAACTGCTGGTGCTGCCGCCCGATCAGGGCTACCGCTTCCACCAGCTCGCGCACCGTGGCAGCGTACAACTGGCGGCGCTGTTCGAGGCCGTGGTGGCAACGCGCTCGCTGGCCAGCCTGACGCCGGCCTGCCTCGATCCGCTGACGAAGGCCCAGCTGGAAACGCGGGCGCAGCTGGCGAACTTCAAGGCCGATTACGGTCCGCACGGCCGGCGCCATCTGCGGCGCTACGGCGGCGAGGTGGGGCTGTTCGAGCACCGGCTCGCGCTGATCGACAGCGGCACCGGCCTGTTGCGCAAACTCGGCGACAGCCGCGAGTTGTTCGGGCTGCTGGAACCGGCGTTCCGTGACCACGTGTTCGCGCATCTGGCGCAGATCCACGAGGTGCATCGGCAACTGGCGGCCTACTTCGAACACCGACGGAGCGAGCCGCCGGCACATCCCTACCTCGACACCCCGTACACGCCGGCGGACAGCGCCAATCCGTACAACATGGTGCTGCAGGGCGCGCTGATGGAACACCAGCGCCTGCTGGTGAAGAGCGTCGACGCGATCCGCGCCCTGGCTACAGCGTCAGCTGGATCCCCGGCAGCTCCGCAGCACTGACCTCGCGGACGATGTCGACGAAGTCGCGCAGATAGGCGGCACCGGCGCGTTCCTGCGGCATCGCCGCGTACAGCCTTGCCGTCAGCCCGTTTTCGGTTACCGGCTTGGCGACGACATAGCCGCGGTCGAGGTAGTGCTGCACGCTCCAGCGCGGCAGCGCGGCGATGCCGCGGCGGCTGGCAACTAGCTGCAGCATCGCCACCGTCAGCTCGGTTGTGCGCCGCTTCGGGTTCACGCCGGCCGGCTTCAGCACCTGCCGGACCAGATCGAGCATTTCGTCCGGCACCGGATAGGTAATCAGCGTTTCGTCGGCGAAGTCCCCGGCCGACAGCCAGGCCTTGCCCGCGAGCGGGTGGTCGTTGGCGAGCAGCGCGACCATGTCGTAGGCGAACAGCGGCGCAAAGTGGATGCGGGCCTCGGGGTCGATGTCCGAAACGATGGCCAGATCGGCGCGGTCGTCGAACAGCAGGCCGACCGGGTCGGCGTGAAAGCCCGAGACGATGTCGAGTTCGACCTCGGGCCAGCGGCCGCGGAAGGTGTCCATCGCCGGCATCAGCCAGTCGAAGCAAGTGTGGCACTCGACCGCGATGCGCAGGCTGCCGGCTTCGCCTTCACGCAGCTTGGCGATGTCGCGCTCGGTGCCGGCGATCTGCGGCAGCACGCCGTCGGCCAGCGCCACCAGCCGCTCGCCGGCCGGCGTGAGCTTGAGCGGCGCCGATTTGCGCGCGAACAGCGGCATCGCATAGTGCTCCTCGAGCTGGCGCAGCTGGTGCGACAGCGCCGATTGCGTCAGGTGCAGCCGCTCGGCCGCGCGCGTCAGGCTGCCGGTATCGCGGATCGCCGCCAGGGTTTTCAGATGGCGCAGTTCGAGGATCGATTGCATGAGCTTTGTTCACACTAATTCTGAAAATAATGAGTTTGAATCATAGATGCTGCAACGCGCATCATGCAAGTGACTCATATAAATGGATGAATGAAATGACTGTTGCTCATGTTCTGGGTTTTCCGCGCATCGGCGGCCAGCGCGAACTGAAGTTCGCCGTCGAAGCGTTCTGGCGCGGCGAATCGTCCGAGGCCGAACTTGCCGCCGTGGGCAGCACGCTGCGCCGCCGCCACTGGGACTGGCAGAAGAACGCCGGCCTCGATTTCGCCGCCGTCGGCGATTTCGCCTGGTACGACCAGATGCTCAACACGGCTGCGCTGCTCGGCGCGCTGCCGGCCCGCTTCGGCTTCGATGCCAGGGCGCTCAACCTGAAGCAGTACTTCGAACTGGCGCGCGGCAATGCCGAACAGCCGGCGATGGAAATGACCAAGTGGTTCGATACCAATTACCACTACATCGTGCCGGAACTCGATGCGGCAACGGCGTTTGACGGCGGTGTCGACTGGCTGTTCTACGACATCGACGAAGCGCGCTCGCAGGGCCACAAGGTCAAGCCGGTGCTGGTCGGCCCGCTGACCTTCCTTTACCTGTCCAAAACCAGGGCGGCCGGGTTCGACAAGCTCGAACTGCTGAAAAAAATCATTCCGGCTTACCGCCGCATTCTGGAAAAGCTCGCTGCACGCGGCATCGAATGGGTACAGATCGACGAACCGGTGCTGGCGCTCGAACTCGACACCGCATGGCAGGCCGCCTTCGTGCCGGCCTACCGCGAGCTCGGCAATGCCGGCGTCAAGCTGCTGCTGGGCACCTATTTCGACAGCGTGACCGGGCACGCCGCGCTGATCAACGCGCTGCCGGTGGCCGGCGTACACCTTGACCTCGTGCGTGCACCGGCCCAGCTCGATGCCTTGCTGCCGGCATGGCCGGCCGAGCGCATCCTCAGCGCCGGCGTGATCGACGGCCGCAACATCTGGGCCGCCGACCTGACGACGAAGCTGGCGCAGCTGGAAACGGCCAGGGCGCAGCTCGGCGAGCGCCTGTGGGTGTCGGCCAGCGCGTCGCTGCTGCACAGCCCGGTCGATCTGGATTCCGAAGACCGGCTCGATGCCGAGCTGAAATCGTGGCTGGCGTTTGCCAGACAGAAACTGGACGAAGTCGCGATCCTCAAGCGGGGGCTCGACGGTGGCCGTGACGCGGTCGCCGCCGAACTGGCCGCCAGCGACGCCGTCGCGCACAGCCGCGCGACGTCGACCCGCATCCACAACCGTGCCGTCGGTGCCCGTCTGGTCGCGCTGGTTGCCAGCGACGCCGAGCGTCACAGCCCGTATGCGCAACGTGCGGTCGCGCAACGCGAATGGCTGAAGCTGCCGCTGCTGCCGACGACGACGATCGGTTCGTTCCCGCAGACGCAGGACATCCGTGCCGCGCGGGCCGCGTTCAAGCGCGGTGCGCTGGCCGAGGCCGATTACGTCGCGGCGATGCAGGCCGAGATCCGCCTCGCGGTCGCCAAGCAGGAAGCGCTGGGCCTCGACGTGCCGGTGCACGGTGAAGCCGAACGCAACGACATGGTCGAATACTTCGGCGAACAGCTGGCCGGTTTCGCCTTCACCCGCTTCGGCTGGGTGCAGAGCTACGGCAGCCGCTGCGTGAAGCCGCCGGTGATCTTCGGTGACGTCTCGCGCCCGAACCCGATGACGGTCGAGTGGAGCCGCTACGCCCAGTCGCTCACCACCAAGCCGATGAAGGGCATGCTCACCGGCCCGGTGACGATCCTGCAGTGGTCGTTCGTCCGCGACGACCAGCCGCGCCGCGATACCGCGCTGCAGATCGCGCTGGCGATCCGCGACGAGGTCGTCGACCTCGAGTCCGCCGGCATCAAGGTGATCCAGATCGACGAACCGGCGTTCCGCGAAGGCCTGCCGCTCAAGCGCTCGGACTGGGATGCGTATCTGGAATGGGCCGGCCGCGCATTCCGGATTTCGGCCTCGGGCGTCGTCGACAGCACCCAGATCCACACCCACATGTGCTACTCGGAGTTCAACGACATCCTGCCTGCGATCGCCGCGATGGACGCCGATGTGATCACGATCGAGACCAGCCGCTCGGACATGGAGCTGCTCGAAGCTTTCGGCGAATTCGCCTACCCGAACGAGATCGGCCCGGGCGTCTACGACATCCACAGCCCGCGCGTCCCGCCGGTGGCCGACATGCTGCGGCTGATTGCCAAGGCGCTCGACGTCGTTCCGGCCGAACGGCTGTGGATCAACCCGGACTGCGGCCTGAAGACCCGCGGCTGGCCGGAAACCGAAGCCGCGCTGGCGAACATGCTCGAAGCGACGGTCGAAGCCCGCAAGGCGATCGCCGAAGGCCGCAAGCTGGCGGTTGACGCGGTCAATGCCTACAAGGTGCACGCGCACGGCGGCAGTTGCGGTTGCAACGCCTGAGCATTGCCATCAACGGAAAAAGTCGCCCAAGGGCGGCTTTTTCGTTGATGGATTCCTATGCCGGCCGGACGTTCGTCGGTTGCCACGCCCTTGGCCGGCCGGTTGTCCGAAAACAGGCGCGGTGACCGGGGCTTGCTGCCATAGCGGAAACAGGCGGTTCCGGTGCGGCGGCGGGCATGGATACAGACAGCGAAAAGGGTTCGTGGTGGAAAACGCTTCCCGGCGTGCTTTCCGGTGTGGCCGCCGTGATTGCGGCCGTGGGCGGGCTGGTTGCGGTGCTGTCGCAATCGGGGTTCTTTGCCGAAAGGAAGGCGGCGCCGGCCGTACCGGCGCAGGCCGAGGTGCAGCCGCCGCCAGCTGTCCGGTCGGCGGCGGTACCGGTACCGGAGCGCACCGACCCGACCCCCGACGCCGGTGCCGACCAGCTGCTGCGCCGGCTTGCGCAGGCCAACATCCGCAACAGCGTGGGCGAGGCCACGATGCGGACCTGGCTGGCCGATTCGGACTGGTACCGCCTGCTGGCCCGGGAAAGCCTTGCCGTGGTCGGCGACCGGCGTTTGCGCCGGGATGGTGCCGATCTGGACAAGATCAGTTTCTTCTACGTTTCCTCGCTGGGTTTCAAGAGCGAGAACGAGCTGCCGGCCGGGCACGCGATCAACCGTGGCAAGCTGACGCAGGCCATCGTCGACGCGTACAACGACAGCAACGGTGCCGGCGCGAAAGCGCTTCAGGAGCTGCTCGAATAGCCGTGGCGCCAGTCAGGATTACGTGATCTCCGTCCGGGACGGCCTGCAGGCGCAACGTTGATGGTGGCGGGTGGCAATCGCCGGCCCGCCGTTCGCACCGGCTCAGAAGCCGCGCAGGTCGTCGACCGGCATGGTCAGCACGTCGTTGCCGGTCACCAGTTTCAGTGTCTGGCCGATGACCTCGATGTTGTTGTCGAAGCTGCCGTGGGATGCGGAGATCGTCGTGTCCGGGCCGGACCTGACCCGGGCGTCCCGCCAGACGTGCAGCCGCCCGGCGCCGCCTGCGTCGGCCCACGCGCGGCACCAGTCGTTGACGGTGTCGAAGGTCGTCGACGCGCCGTCCCAGTCCCGCGCATCGGGGGTGGTGAACACCTTTTCCAGCCCGAGGAGGGGCGTGCGCCTGTCCGTTTCGAGCGCGTTGCTGACCAGATAAAGCAGCGACTTGCGGTAGATTTCCGCGACGGTGTCGTTACGCTCGTTGTCGTCGCTGAGCACGTGCAGATGCAGGCGTTTCATCAGGGCCTGATGCGGTGTGTAGTGCGTGTTGGCGAACGCCACCGTGCAGGCCGGCGCATACAGGTGGACCGAGGCCAGACGCTCGCCGAGGTCGAGCTGGGCGAAGCGGTCGAGCAGCTGGCCGAGCAGGATAGCGCCGGCCGAGTGGCCGATCAGGTGGATTTCCAGCTTGTCGCCCCAGAGGTTCGCCAGTGCCTGCAGCGCCAGTGCGAGCAGGTCGCCACCGCGTCCGCGTTCGGTCGCGAACCCGGCGTTTTCCTTCATTTCGCTCCAGATCGGCCGGGCGAGCGGGCGGCCGATGACGGTTTCGACCAGCGCATCTTGCTGGTCGGCGAAAAAGTCCGTGATGCCGCGATCAGCGCCGAACAGGCCCGAGCGCAGCTGGTCGATATGGTCGCCGATGATCTGGCCGACCGATTCGAGCAGGCCGGTTTTCCAGACCAGGAACAGCGGGTAGCAGCCGTTGCCGGTGAAGTAGGGCCCCATCACGCGGGCGCGCTTGAGCGCTGCATCCTTGCTGTTGAGGCCGCCGTGGGCGTAGATGACCAGCCGCTTGACGTCGCCCGGCTGGGTGCGGAACCACAGGTCGGGCAGCGTGCAGGCCTGTGCGCGCAGCGATCGCTGGAGTTCGTCTTCGGCGATGAAGCTGTCGATGCGCCCGTCGTTGCCGCTGATGATGCTGTGCCTTGTCGTCGTTTCGTCATCCCAGCTCGAAGCCGCGACGCCGCTGGGCGCATTGCGGTGCGAACGCGGCACGCGCTGGCCGGACAGGTTGCCGGGCACGCCGAGTGCCGCGACCCAGGCGTCCATCGCATTGGCGAGCCAGTCGGCGTAGCCGAGCACGGCAAAGCCGCCGGCGCCCCATGCCTCGCCCCACGAGTTCTGCACGACGAAGCCGGTCCGGTTGAAGCCGACCAGCGCGAAGGCATGCCCGCCCGACAGCGAAGGCCGGTCGTCGAACGCGATCAGCGGCAGGTCCGCGTGCGATTTCGGTGCCCTGGTCCGCGCGACGCCGGCCCAGCCGGGATGCGTGTACGCCGAGACATAGATCGCGCCGACCTCGGCGATGGCCGCCTGCAGGTCGACCAGCGCCTTGGGGTCGATCCGGTAATAGACGCCGAGCGTGGTTTCCAGCGCTGCGTCGATCCAGCCCGGATTCGGCGTCGTGTCCTCGCCGGGGTGATAGGGCCAGTCGTGCGCCGGACAGACGCCGTGGCGGTGCCAGCCTTTCAGCGCACCGCGGCAGCTCGATCCTTCGTAATCCTCGCCGTCGTATTCGTCGTAGCGGCGGGCGAACGCATACAGCATGCGCGGGCTGACCGATTCGGTCGCCTTGCCGCCGTTGGCGCGCCAGCGCAGGTAGTTGATCACGCAGGCGAGGCCGAAGCCGGTGCAGGCGCCTTCGGTGCCCTGGTTCAGCACCAGCCCGGCCCTGGTGTAGGCCGGCAGCAGTTGTGCAACGTCGGCATCGGTCGGATGTTGCGGCGGCAACGACTGCACGCGCGGCATGAACAGCCGGTCGCGCAGGTCGACGCCGTCGCGGACGACGGTCAGCGTCTCGGGCACGGTGAAGCCCTTGGCCTTGCCGCTTGCGCGGGCCGCTTGCACCGGGCCGAGCACCGCCAGCCCGCGGCGGTAGGCGTCGGTGAAGCGGTCGAGCCCGTGACTGCCGCCGTTGACGAGCTTGCGCGCCTTTTTCAGGTCGTCGCTGTCGAGCGCCGCCCGGATCGGGTCCCGTTTGGCGACGAGAAAGGCGGCAAGCAGACAGGCGGCGACCTCCGGGGCGTTGGCCAGTTCGGACCGGCCGACGAGATCGATGTCGAGCCTGGTCCCCAGCCTTGTGTAGTTGTCCCGGCCGGTCAGCTGCACGTAGCCGCGACCCTTGAAGCGCGCGCCGTCGCCGGGCTCGGTGTTGCCGAGGGTGTGGCCGATGTCGGTACCGGGGTCGTAGGCGCTGAACGGCGGCTTGCCGGGGGCGGTGTTGAATTTCGACACGCCTTCGCTGATCGGCACGAAACCCTCGGTTTCGGCGCGGATCGTCGCCAGTGCCATGCAGATCAGATCACGCTCGATCAGGCCCGCGGCGCGCAGCGCGGCCATCACGTACGGCAGGTTGCGCTCGATGTTCGACGCCTTGGTCGCCGGGAACATCTTCTGCACCGACGCGACGTTGACCTGGACCTGGGCCGGATCGCTCTGCAGCAGCCCGAACTCGCCGAGCACGCGCGGGCCGGCGATGCCGTCGGCGACGAAGCCGGCGCTGCCCTGCCATTGCTGCAGCGCCGCCTCGGTGTCGGCGTCGAATCCGTCACCACCGTCGTTCAGGCCGGGAAAGGGCGCGGCGTTGATGCCGGCCTGTTCGAGTGCGGTCCGCAGCGCCTGTTTCAGCGCGGCGACGTCGGCGCCCTGGTGGCCGCGAATCAGGAGTGGACTGGCCATGATGCTTTCCTCGGCAAACGGGGATTCGGTTGAAGACGGGCGGGGTGTGCCACGCGCACCTTCGGGTGTGCGGTTGTCGACGCGGGTGGTGAATGCGGGGGCTTGGGGGGAGGGCGGACAGGGAGGGCGCGTGGCATGTGCCGGTCGCGTGCATCGGTCACGCTGCGGACGCAGTCGCGACGAAGGGCAACGGAGGAAGCTGGCCTGTTCATGATCCGCTCGGTGTCATCTGTCAAAACAGGTGAGCGGATCTGCCAAGTCGTTGAGGGTCGACTGTCGGCGCGCATCCGGGCGGCCGCTGGCTATGTTGTGAACACTAGTTTCTTCGGCGGCTGCTTTGGACAAAACCGGACAGATGGGCGTGTCGATTGTGCCGCCGTGGGGCCGGACCGGATGCCGGGAGATGCCGGGCGACAAAAAGCCCCTGCGTTGCAGGGGCTGTGTCATGGATGGTCCGGTGGCGCGATTGGCGAAGGGGGCGACTCAGGAACCCGTCGCCTGCAGGCAGACCGTGTGCGGTTCGCCGTCGGCCGTTGCCGCCGTTTACCGCGGCATCGCTCCGGTCGGCATGATCGCGCCCGGGTACTGGATCACCAGCCCGGCCAGCCGGTGGCCGCTGCGGGTGGCATCGGCCGGGGTCGCGCCAAGGAGGCGAGCGGCAAGGTAAGCGGCGGCAAACGAGTCGCCGGCGGCGCAGGTATCGACGACGCGTTCCACCGGGCTGGCCGCCACCGCGACCTGCAGCCCGCCGCTGATGACGGTGGCCGGTGCCGCGCCGCGCTTGACGACGATCTCGGAACAGCCCAGCGCCTGAACACGGGCGATCAGCGCGTCGCCGTCGTCGCCGAAAACGCGGGTCTCGTCGTCCTCGGTGACCAGGGCGATGTCGGCGATCGCGTAGAGTTGCGCATAGGCGTCACGCGCGTCGGCCACCGGCCACAGTTGCGGCCGGTAGTTGTTGTCGAACCAGACCCGGCCGTCTTGCCGCCTGAACGCGGCCAGCGCCTCGATCAGCCGCTTGCGCTCCGGCGCCGGGAACAGCGCCAGCGTGATGCCGGACAGGTAGACCGCATCCAGACCGTCGAACAGGGCTGCGAAATCGAGGCCGCCGGCAAACCAGTGGCGGGCCGCGCTGTCGCTGCGCCAGTAATGGAAGCGCCGCTCGCCGGCGTCGTCGGTTTCGACCAGATACAGGCCGGGCAGGCGGCCGGACAGGCGGGCGATCCGCTCCGTCGCGATGCCTTCGGCCTGCCAGTCGGCGAGCAGCCCGTCGGACAGGCTGTCGTCGCCGAGCGCGCTCAGGTAATGCACCGGGTGGGCCGCGCCGAGCTGGCGTGCCAGATAGACGGCGGTGTTGAGCGTATCGCCACCCCAGCGGCGTTCGAGTGGCGTGCCGGCCAGCTCGATCATCGCTTCGCCGATCAGACCGATCCGCATGGTCATGCCGGCTTCTTGTAGGCGACGCAGTCGACCTCGACCTTGCAGTCGACGACCATGCTCGACACCACGCAGGCGCGCGCCGGCGGGTTGGCGCCGAAGTACTCCATGAACACGCGGTTGAACGACATGAAGTCGCGCGGATCGTCGAGCCAGACGCCGCAGCGGACGACGTGCTCGGGGCCGTAGCCGGCTTCCGCGAGGATGGCGAGCACGTTCTGGATCGCCTGGTGCGACTGGGCGACGATGCCGCCGTCGATGATCTCGCCGTTCACCATCGGCACCTGGCCCGATACGAACAGCCAGCCGTCGGCGCCGGCCGCGCGTGCGAACGGCAGATGCTGGCCGCCGGTACCCTTGCCGCCTTCGACGCCGATGCGGGTGATGTCAGACATGATGGTTCTCCTGTTGGGATGGGAAAGTCGTGCGCACGTCGGCCTGACGCGGCAGGAATCGGCCGGCGCGGACGCCGGTCGGGGATTTGTCGCGGTAGGACAGCACGCCGTTGACCCAGACGCCGTGAATGCCGTCGGCAGCCTGCTGCGGTGCGCTGAAGCTGGCAACGTCGCGGATGCGGGCCGGATCGAACAGGACGAGGTCGGCGCAGGCGCCCGGCCGGATGCGGCCGCGGTCGGTCAGGCCGAAGCGGTCGGCCGACAGGCCGGTCATCTTGCGCACCGCTTCGGCGAGCGGGAACAGCCCGACATCGCGGCTGTAGTGGCCGAGCACGCGCGGAAAGGCACCCCACAGCCGCGGATGCGGCAGCGGATCGTTCGGCAGCCCGTCCGAGCCGACCATGGTCAGCGGGTTCGAGAGGATGTGCCGGACGTCGGATTCCTGCATGCCGTGGTAGACGGCACCGGCCGGTTGCAGCCGGCGTGCGGCCTCAATCAGCGAAACGCCCCAGCCGGCCGCGATGTCGGCAAGCTTGCGGCCGGCCTCTTCGGGATGCGGCGTGCTCCAGGTGATCAGGATGTCGAATTCGTCGGTGACCTGCTTGAGGTCGAGCGTCGACGAGCTGGCCGAGTAGGGATAGCAGTCGCAGCCGACCGGATGGCCGTGCGCCGCGGCGGCCAGGTGGTCGATGACTTCCGGCCCGCGGCCCCAGTTGCCGGCGCCGGCGCACTTGAGGTGCGAGACGACCACCGGCGAGCGCGCATGGCGGCCGATCTCGAACGCCTCGTCGAGCGCACCGATGATGCCGTCGAATTCGGTGCGCAGATGCGTCGTGTAGACGCCGCCATGGACGTCGAGCACTTCGGCCAGCGCCTTGACCTCGGACGTCGAGCTCGAAAACGCCGACGCGTAGGCCAGCCCGGTCGACAGACCGAGCGCACCGTTGGCGAGCGCGTCGTCGAGTTCGGCCCGCATCGCTGCGATCTCGGGCTCGCTTGCCTCGCGGTCGAGGCGGTCCATGTGGTTCTGCCGCAGCGCGGTGTGGCCGACCAGCGCGGCCACGTTGACCGCCGGCCGGGCGGCGTCGACCGCGTCGCGGTAGTCGCTGAAACGCGGGTAGACGAAGTGTTCGGCGTCGCCCAGCAGATTCATCGGATCGGGCGGGTCACCCCTGAGCCGTACCGGACTGGCACTGATGCCGCAGTTGCCGACGACGACCGTCGTCACGCCCTGCGACAGCTTGGGCAGCATCGCCGGCTCGCAGATCACATTGGTGTCGTCGTGGGTGTGGACGTCGATGAAGCCGGGCGCCAGTGCGAGTCCGGTGGCGTCGACGACGTCGTGCGCGTCGCCATCGTCGAGGCCGACGCCGATCGCGGCGATGCGGCCGTTGGCCACCGCGACGCTGCCGTGGCATTCGCCGCCGTCGCCGTCGAGGATGCGTGCGTTGCGGATGATCAGGTCGTACATGGGTTCTCCTAGTCGCCGAGCGGCAGGCGCCGGTCGCCACCGCCGCGATAGTCGTCGAGCACGAGCTTGAGCCGGCGCAGCATTTCCTTGCTGTGTGCCTTGTGCATCAGCGCGAGTTCGGTCGCGAGCACGTCGATGACCAGCATCATTCCGTAGCGCGATGCCGACGGTTTGTAGATGAAGTCGGTCTCGTCGACGTGGAAGGGCAGCAGCACGTCGGCGCGTTCGCCCAGCGGCGAGTCCGGCGCGGTGATGGCCACCACTTTTGCACCGTACTGGCGCGCGATGTCGGCAACCTCGAGCAGCTCGGGCGTAACGCCAGACACCGACAGCAGCAGCAGCACGTCGCGCTCCGACAGCGTCGTCGCGAGCATGCGCAGCAGCACCGGGTCGTGGTAGGCGGACACCGGATAGCCGAGCCGCGCCAGCCGGAACTGCAGCTCGTCGCCGAGCATCGTCGACGCGCCGCCGAAGCCGGCGACACAGGTCATGCGTGCCTTGTCGACCAGCGCCGCCGCAGCGCGGAACTGCGCTTCGGAAAAGTGCGCCAGGCTCTGGTGCAGTGCGGCCTCGATGTCGGCACAGATCCGGTTGTAGAACACGTTGTCTTCGCCGCCGCCCTGGTCGGCCAGAAAGCGCGCACCGATCGCGCCGGCCTGTGCCAGCCTCAGCTTCAGGTCGCGCACGTCGTCGCAGCCGGCAACCTTGGCGAAGCGCGAGATCGTCGCGATGCTGACGCCGGCGCGCTCGGCCAGCTCGTTGATGCTCGCGCTGGCGGCAAAGGCCAGGTCGGCGAGGACCGCATCGGCCACCTTCTGCTCGGTGCCCGAGAGCTGGTCGTAACGGCTGCGGATCTGGAAAACGATGTCGGATACGGTCATTGATTGCGCTCTCAGATCACCAGTGACAGCGCCAGCACCAGCACGAGGGCGACGACCGACACCAGCGTTTCGAGCACCGTCCAGGTCTTGAAGGTCTGGGCGACGCTCATGTTGAAATATTCCTTGATCAGCCAGAAACCGCCGTCGTTGACGTGCGAGAGGATCAGCGAGCCGGCGCCGGTGGCCAGCACCAGCAGCTCCGGATGCGGATAGCCCTGCGCCAGCGCGATCGGTGCGACGATGCCGGCAGCGGTGCTCATCGCCACGGTGGCCGAGCCGGTGGCAATGCGCATCAGCGCGGCCATGATCCAGCCCAGCAGCAGCGGCGAGATGTGCAGCACGTTCGACAGCGAGACGATTTCGTGCGCGACGCCCGAATCGACGAGGATGCGGTTCAGGCCGCCGCCGGCGCCGACCAGCAGGGTGATCCCGGCCGTGGGCGCCAGGCAGTCCTGGGTGAACTTGAGAATGGTCTCGCGCTTGAAGCCGCGCGCCAAGCCCAGCGTGAAAAAACTCACCAGCGTGGCGATCAGCAGCGCGACGACCGAGTTGCCGATGAAGTGCAGCAGGTCGTTGGCGGCACTTCCCCTGGCGGCCAGCACGTCGGCCCAGCCGCCGATCAGCATCAGCAGCACCGGCAGCAGGATCGTGAACAGCGTGATGCCGAAGCCCGGCAGTACGCGCGATTCGTCCTGGTGGATGAACTGGTCTTCGAGCGGATTGTGCGCCGGCAGCTGCACGCGCGGGGCGATGAACCTGGCGAACAGCGGGCCGGCGACGATGGCCGTCGGGATGCCGACGATCAGCGCGTAGAAGATCGTCCGGCCGACATTGGCGTGATACTCGCCGACCGCGATCATCGCCGCCGGGTGCGGCGGTACCAGACCGTGCACCACCGACAGGCCGGCAACCATCGGCAGGCCGACCAGCAGCAGCGAGGTGCCGGTACGGCGGGCGACGTTGAAGGCGATCGGGACCAGCAGCACGAAACCGACTTCGAAGAAGATCGGCAGGCCGACGAGGAAGGCGATGCAGACCATCGCCCAGTGCACGTTCTTTTCGCCGAAACGCGCGATCAGCGTCCGGGCGATGCGTTCGGCGCCGCCCGATTCGGCCATCATCTTGCCGAGCATCGTGCCGAGCGCGACGATCAGCGCGATGTGGCCGAGCGTCTTGCCGACGCCGCCCTCGTACGAGGCGACGATGTTGCTGACCGGCATGCCGGCGACGAGGCCGAGGCCGAGCGAGATGATGGTGAGCGTGATGAAGGGGTTGAGCTTGTAGCGGGCGATCAGCAGGATCAGCGCGATGATCGCCACCAGCGCGTACAGCAGCAGGGGATTGCCTGGAAACACGTCATGACTCCTGTCGGGAGCTGCGCCGTTTCTTTGAACGGCGTCAGCGGGGTGGCGGCGGTTGCCGCCCGGTGGGGCTAGAAGAAGGTCTCGACCAGTTCGGTCACCGTATAGCCTTCGTCGACGATGGCGAGCTGGCGCCACTTGTCGAAGGTCAGGCAGGGGTGGGAGATCTCGAAGGCGATCAGGTCGCCGACGGCGATGTCGTCGCCGGGCTGCAGGCCGTCGAGATAGGCGTGCTGGTCCATCATGCCGCTGAGCTGCCAGTGCGCCGGAACGGCGCGCGGAGCGGCCTCGCCGGGGCGGTGCTGCAATGCCGGCAGCGGCAGGCCGGCGTCGAACGCCGCGTCGCGCTTGCCGAGCGCGATGATCGCGCGGCCCGGCTCCGGCAGCGACTGCACGTAGGCCCACAGCTGCAAGGCCGGCAACAGGCTGGCGTTCATCTCGCGGGCGACCGGATTGCTGGCGTCGATGCGCGCCTGCGAGGCCTTGTAGATGCCGACGTCGTGGGTCAGGTAGCAACCCGGGCGCAGCACGATGTCGACCGGGCGCGACAGTGTCAGTCCGGTCCATTCGGCCGCGACGATGTCGTACCACGCCGAACCGGCGCCGGACAGGATGGCGGTGTCGGTGGTGATGGCGCCGTCGTCGCACAGCCGGCGCAGGCGGCCGGCGGCGCGTTGCAGGAAGGCGCGGATGTCGGCTTCTTCCTTGAGCACGCCTTCGTAGAGTTCGATGCCGGCGAGTTTCAGCGCCGGCTGCCGGGCGATGGCGGCAAGGACTTCATCCTCGGCCACTGCATCGCGCGCGCCGGTGCGGCCCCCGGTGACGCCGAGTTCGAGCAGCACCTTGAGCGTCTGGCCGCGCTCGGCGAAGTAGGCGCCCAGCGCGTCGGCGTTGGCCGCCGAATCGACGCAGCAGTAGAAGTCGAAGTCCGCATCGGCCTGCAGTGCCGCGATGATCGCCATATTGCCGCGACCGACCAGCTGGTTGGCGAGCAGCACCCGGCGCACGCCGTGCAGGTAGGCGGCACGGGTCTGCGACGCCGTCGCCAGCGTGATGCCCCAGGCGCCGTGGTCGAGCTGGCGCTGGAACAGCGCGGGGCTCATCGTCGTCTTGCCATGCGGTGCCAGCTTGACGCCATAGCGGCCGATGAAATCGCGCATCCACGCGAGGTTGTGGGCGATGCGCTCGCCGCGCAGCACCGCGACCGGCAGGCTCACGTCCTCGGCCAGGATGTTCCAGCCCAGCCCGGCGACATCGCCCAGCGTGTCGCCGGCACCGAAGCTGCCGAGGCCCTTGCCGCTGGCGGCGATCGGGTGGTTCGAGAAGGGATGCGCGGCCATGCTGTTCTCCGTGTTTGAAACTTTTTCGAGATTACTACGATAAATTTTCCATTATCAAGAAAATTATTTTCTTTATCGATCGGCGGCAAGAACGGGATATGGCCGCGATGCCGCGGACAGGGTTCGATCCGGCGGGACCGGTACGACCCTATCGGGCTTGCCCCAATTTGCGTGGTGCAAGCCGGCCGGCAGAATGTGCAAAGGGACATGCCTTGACGGGCATGTCCCTTTGCATTGCTTGTCCGGATGACGATGGCGGCTGGCTTTTTTGCGAAATACTTTCCAGAATCTGACCAAATGTCGGCCAATCGTGAAAAAATGAAGGCCCGGTTCCAAGATTCCTGAACGACCACGGAGTGCCCGATACGATGCAAGCGCCGTTTCTTCCCGCGGACGAGGCCCACCGGCTGGCGACACTGCGCAGCCTGTTGATTCTCGATACCGGCCCTGAAGAACGTTTCGACAACCTGACCCGCGCTGCGGCGAGTTTCTTCCGGGTCGCGATCGCCGTGATCAGCCTGATCGACGCCAGGCGGCAATGGTTCAAGTCGGTGTGCGGCATCGACGCGACCGAGACCTCGCGCGATGTCTCGTTCTGCGGACACACCATCCTGCAGCCGGAAATGATGGTCGTCGAGGATGCGCTGCTTGACCCGCGCTTTGCCGACAACCCGCTGGTGACCGATGCGCCCTACATCCGTTTCTACGCCGGCGTGCCGCTGAAGGCCGCGAACGGCGCCATGCTGGGCACGCTCTGCCTGATCGACCGCGCGCCGCGGAAACTCGAGGCGTTCGAACGCGAGATGCTCGTCGACATGGCCAGGCTGGTCGAAATCGAACTGGTCCGCGGCAACGCCGCCTGACCGTGTCGCGGACGGAAACGACAAAGGCCCGCAGCAAGCGGGCCTTTGTCCATTTCGGTGCAGGCGGTCAGCGCGCGCCGTAGACCATCTTGCGGGCAAAGCCGCGCCGCAGCGGGCCGATCTGGTCCAGCGCCAGCAGGCCGGCGCTGCGGGCGTGCTTGAGCAGCGGATTCGGCGATTCGAACCAGCCGATCAGCCCGTCGGTGAAGCGCGTGACCCGGCCGGCGTCCTTGCGGCGCAGGCCGGCATAGCGCGCCAGCGTTGCGGGTTCGCCGAGCAGGGGGCGCGGGGTGATCGTCAGCAGATCGGCCAGCGTCGTCGCGTCGCGGAGGCCGAGGTTCAGCCCCTGACCGGCGACCGGATGCAGCGTCTGCGCGGCATTGCCGATCATCACCACGCGGCGGCCGACGACCGAGTCCAGCGTTTTCAGCGCCAGCGGCCAGCTGGCGCGCGGACCGACTTTCGCAAAACCGTCGATCCGGCCGGCGAATCGTTGACCGACCTGCGCGATGAAATCGGCGTCGGACAGCGCGAGCCTGGCGTCGGCGCCTTCGGGCGTCTGCGTCCAGACCAGCGTGTAGTCGTCGCCGTTCGGCAGCAGTGCCATCGGGCCGTCGTCGGCAAAGCGCTCGAATGCGACGCCGCGGTGCGGCTCGTTCGGCGTGATCGTTGCGAGGATGGCGTGCTGCTCGTACGGCTTGACGGTCTGCGTCACGTCGTCGAGTGCCGCGAGCAGCTGGCCGCCTTCGGCGAGCACGACCAGACCGGCGGTGAGCCGGTGCAGCCCTTGCGGTGTCGCCAGTGTCAGCTGCGCATAGCGCGCCAGCCGGTCGATGCCGGTGACGGTGGTACCGAGCGCGACGGCCGCCTTGCCGGTCCTGAGCCGCTCCAGCGCCAGTCCGGCAAGCGCGCTGTAGGGCACGACGTGGCCGAGTGCCGGCAGGCCGATTTCCGCCGCCGAGAGTTCGGTGCGCCCCAGCGTACCCGCCTGCGAGACGTGGACGCGCGTGATCGCGGTGGCACCGAGTGCGTCGTGCCACAGGCCGACGCGGGCCAGTGCCTCGGTGCTGGCATGCGACAGCGCCAGCGCACGCGGATCGGCCGGCGTGGTGACACGGGCTTCGATCGCCAGCGCGTTGATGCCGGCGTCGGCGAGCCGGAGCGCCAGCAGCGCACCGACCGGGCCGCCGCCGACGATGGCGACGTCGACGTGCTCGGGCAGGCGTCCGGCCATCATCGGCCGGCCATCCAGGCTTCGATCTCGGCGACGCTGCGCGGGCAGTCGTCGGTCAGCCACTCGAAACCGGTCCCGGTGATGACGACGTTGTCCTCGATGCGCACGCCGATGTTTTCGAACTCGGCCGGCACGTTGTCGGCCGGGCGGATGTAGAAGCCCGGCTCGATCGTGAACGCCATGCCGGCTTCGAGCGTGCGCCAGGTGCCGTTCTTCATGTAGGCGCCGGCGTCGTGGACGTCGAGGCCGAGCCAGTGGCCGGTGCGGTGCATGTAGAACTGGCGGTAGCTGCCGGTTTCGAGCACCTCGTCGAGCGACCCCTTCAGCAGTTTCAGGTCGAGCATGCCCTGCGCCAGTACCCTGGTCGCGGCATCGTGCACCGCACCCCAGCTGTTGCCGGGGCGGGATTCGGCCTGTGCGGCCTCGTGCGCGGCCAGCGTGATCTCGTACACGGCTTTCTGCGCCGGGCTGAAACGGCCGTTGACCGGGAAGGTGCGGGTGATGTCGGACGCGTAGCCGCCGATTTCGCAGCCGGCGTCGATCAGCACCAGCGCACCGTCGGCGATGCGGGCGTTGTTCTCGATGTAGTGCAGCACGCAGGCGTTGGCGCCGCCGGCGACGATGCTGGTGTAGGCCGGGAAGCGGCTGCCCTGGCGGTAGTAGTCGTGCAGCAGCTCGGCTTCGAGTTCGTATTCGAAAATGCCCGGCCGGGCGAAACGCATCGCGCGCTTGTGCGCCTCGACGTTGATCCGGCCGGTGCGGCGCATGATCTCGAGCTCGTGCGCGTCCTTGAACAGGCGCATCTCGTTGATCGCATCGCGGACTTCGACGATCTCGCCCGGTGCGGCGACGCCGGACCGGGTGAAGGCACGCACGCCGGCCAGCCAGCCGGACAGCCGCGCGTCCCAGGCCTTGTCCTGGCCGAGCGGGAAATACACGCGCGGCTGGTTCTTCATCAGCCCGACGAGGCGCTCGTCGAGTTCCTCGATCGGGTAGGCCGCATCGAAGCCGAAGGTTTCGGCGGCGGCGACCGGGCCGTAGCGGTAACCGTCCCAGATCTCGCGTTCGAGGTTTTTTTCGCGGCAGAACAGGATGGATTGCGGGGCGTCGCCGGTGACGAGCACCAGCACCGATTCGGGTTCGGCAAAGCCGCTGAGGTAATAGAAGCCCGAATCGAAACGGTAGGGGAAAGCGGTGTCGGCGTTGCGGTTCAGTTCCGGCGACGTCGGCAGGATCACGAGGCCGGGGGCCAGCTGGCTGGCCAGCGCGGCGCGGCGTTGAGCGTAGGGCTGCATGGGGCGCGTCCTGTTGTGCGGGTGTTGTCCGCCAATTATAAAGGCCGCGCCGGGGTGGCGCGGCCTTCGTTCTGTCGACACGGCCTTGTCGACGGGTCAGCGACCGGTGGCGGCGCCGAATCGCGGCGTGTTCTCGATGCCGGCGGCGTACTTCTCGAGCCGGCTGCCGACGGTGCGGTCGATGTAGTCCAGCCGGGCCTGCGGGCTCGGGTGGGTGCTGAACATCAGTTGCACGCTGCTGTCGGACGGGTTGATCTCGCCCAGCGTCTGCAGCACCGAGACCAGCGCATACGGGTTGTAGCCGGCGCGGGCGGCCAGCACCATGCCGGTGACGTCGGCCTCGAACTCGTCGTCCTTGTCGAGGCCGCGCACGTAGACCTCGGACACGCCGGACAGCACGTTGGCGCCCAACTGGCGGCGCGCATCGTCGGTCTTGTACTGGGCGACACCCTGCAAGGCATTGGCGACGGCTTCGCGGCCCTTGCCCGACTGCGCGGCGCGGGTCACGTGGTGGCGCAGCACGTGGGTGATCTCGTGGCCGAGCACGCCGGCGAGTTCGGACTCGTTGCGCAGCCGGTCCATCAGCCCGCGGGTGATCAGCACCACGCCACCCGGCGTGGCGAAACTGTTGACGTTGGGGCTGTCGATGACGCCGAAACGCCAGTCGAGATTCGGCGCCTCGCTCTGGCTGGCAACCCAGCGGCCGACCTGGTTCACGTAGCTCTGCAGACCGGCGTTGTTGACCAGCGGTGCGGCGCCGAGCAGGTTGGCGGCCATGCCGTCGCCGAGGGTCTTCTCTTCCTTCGGGCCGATCGTGCGGTTGGCGTCGATGGTGTTCTGCACCGCGCCGACCACCGAGTTGACGAGGTCCGGGTTCTCCATCGCCTTGCCGAGGAAGTCGGACAGGCTGGACGCCTGTGCGGGCTGAACCAGCGGCAGCGCGAGCGCCAGTGCGGCGAGTGTGGTTCGGATGTGCATCACGGGCCCCTCCGGCGGTTTTGCGGATCGTTGCCGTTGGTGCTGTCGGACGTCGTCGCACGCGAAACAAGGTAGGGCACGCTGCGCGCCTTCAGGCCGTTGGCGGCGGCGCCGTTCGCGGCGCTCTGGCGCGTTGCATCGTAGCCGTCGAGCTTTTTCAGCTCGTTGTAGTTGGGCCTGGCGTTGCGGATCTGTTCGCTCGACAGCCCCTTCACCCCGGTGGTCACCGTGGTACCGGACGAGCCGGTCGTCAGCACGCTGCCGATCTGGCCGATACCGCCGCCACTGCCCTTGCCGCTGCCGGTGCGCACGTTCAGCAGTTTGACCCAGCCGCTCTGGCTGCCGGACTTCACCTGCATCCACGCGCCCTGGCGCGCAACGATGTCGACACGCGCACCGCTGCCGAGCTTGCCGGCGCTGGCGGCGTCGGTAAACGGCTTCTGTTTCAGTTCGCTGGCGCGAACCAGCGTGCCGCTCTCGGCCCAGGCGAAGCCCGCCAGACCCAGCAGCACGATTGCCAGAAACGATTTCATCGCTTCTCCTCAATGAGTCGGGGTTCGTACAAACGCGTACCCTCGGCACGTCCCTTGACGTGGTGTTCGCCGCGATCGTCGAAACGGAAGGCGTCGCCACAAGCGTCCCGTGTGGCCCGGGACACCAGCACGCGTGCGACTCCCTTGGTTTGACCTTCGATCCGGCTGGCAAGGTTCACCGTATCGCCGATCGCCGTGTAATCGAGCCGATCGTCGGCACCGATGAAGCCGACGACGGCACGGCCGGTGTGGACGCCGATGCCGATGTCGAAATCGATGCCGTCCAGCGCCAGTTCGGCCCGGAAGGCTTCGAGTTCGCGGCCCATGTCGAGCGCGGCGGCCACGGCGTGGCGGGCGTGATCGGCGTCGTCGACCGGTGCGCCCCAGAAGGCCATGATCGCGTCGCCGATGAATTTATCAAGCGTGCCGCCGTGACGGAAGACGACGGCGACCTGCCGTGAAAAATAACGGTTCAGTAAAGCAACCACCTCTTCGGGCTGTCGCGTTTCGGACAGCGAGGTAAAGCCGCGGATGTCGGAAAACAGTACCGTCACTTCGCGGGCGGCCGGCGTGCTGTCGATCGCGCCGCCGGCGACCAGCTGGCCGACGACACGCGGGTCGAGGAAGCGGCCGAACAGCCGTACGGTGGCTTCGCGGCGGGCGCGCTCCTTTACGTAGGCGACCAGTGCGGCCAGCGCGTAATAGACCCAGCCCCATACCAGCGGCATCGCCAGCGGCAGGAACCACAGCCGGTCCTGCGCCAGCCACACCGCTGCCGCGCCGATCGCCGTTGTGGCGACCATCGCGGTTCCCAGCCACAGGCTGTTGACGCCGAGCTGGAAACCCAGCGCCAGCAATACTGCGATGGCGATGGCCAGCGCGGCGAACCATGGCCTCGGCGCGTCGCGCAGCCAGTCACCGTGTTCGAGGTTGTCGATTGCCGTGGCGAGGATCTCGATACCGGGCCAGGTCTTGGACAGCGGCGTCGGCCGCAGGTCCATCAGCCCCGGCGCGGCGGTGCCGATCAGCACGATCTTGCCGGTGAATTCGTTCTTCGGCCGCTGTGGCGTTTCGCGGCCGGCGTCGAGGTAGACGTCGGCGTAACTGACCGTCGCATGGCGCGGCGTCCAGTTCAGCCGCATCCGCGTGCGGTCGGGATGCGGCCAGCCGAAGTTGCGTGCCAGCGTCGCCGGCATCGCCGGAATGCGCCAGCCGTCCCGTGTTGCATACAGCAGGTAGTGGCGGCCGATGCCGTCGCGGTCATGGTCGAAGTTGATCAGCCCGCCGTGCCAGCTCGCCGGCGCAAGCACCAGCGGCAGCAGCAACGGCGCACGCGCGTCGGGCTGCGCCTGCGGTGTGCGGACCAGTCCGAGCGACGCCGGCAGCCCGGCGAGTTTTGCACCCTGGCCGTCGCCGAGCAGCACCGTCGGCACATAGACATCCGGCGTGGCGGCAATGGTTTCACGCAGCAGCGCATCGCTGTCGGCACGGAAGGTGTCGGCCTCGTTGAACAGCAGATCGAAGACGATGGCTTTCGGATGCTGGGCGGCGATGGCCGAGACCAGCTCGGCGTGGATCGCGCGCGGCCACGGCCAGCTGCCGGCTTCGTCGTTGAGCTGCTCGAGGCTTTTCTGGTCGATGTTGACGATGACGATATCGGGCGACGGCGTGCGTGCGTGCACGGTGGCCCGTGTCAGCACGTCGCCGGCCTGCGCGTCGACGCGTTCGAACAGCCGCCAGCGGTAGTCGGCACCGACGAGCAGCGCGACGACGGCCAGCAGGACGAGGTAGGCGTAGCGGTTGAGTGGTTTCATGGGCGTGACCGGATGACACGCTCACAGCATGGCGGCAGCGGGCAGGGGACGACAAGGAAAACCTGCCCCGCCCGCTACCGGTCAGGCCGACAGGGCCGCCCCGATCAGTGCGCCCGATCGCGTGAACAGGCTGGCGGCGGCGGGCGTCAGCCCGAGCATGTGGATGCAGCCGTGCACCATGCCGCCGAGCCGTTCGTCATGCGCCGGGACCGCCGCATCCCGCAACCGCCGTGCATAGGCCTCGCCTTCGTCGCGCAGCGGATCGTACTCGCACACCAGGATCGTCGCCGGTGGCAGCCGCTCGAGTGTCGTGGCCCGCATCGGGGCAGCCCAAGCCGGCCGGCCGTCGCCGGTGCCGGGCAGATAGGTGTCCCAGCAGAACGCCATGACGTCCCGGGTCAGGTAGTAGCCGTCGGCGTAGGTGGCGTACGAAGCCGTCGTCAGCGTGTCGTCCAGCGCCGGGTAGAGCAGCAACTGGTGCGCAATCGCCGGGCCGTTGCGGTCGCGCGCCAGCAGGCACGCGGCGGCGGCGAGGTTGCCGCCGGCACTGTCCCCGCCCACGGCGATCCGGGCCGGATCGATGCCCAGCTGCGATGCGTGCGCGAACGCCCAGAGCACGGCGCTGTAGAAGTCTTCGAGCGGCACCGGGTAGGGGTGCTCGGGGGCGAGCCGGTAGTCGACCGACAGCACGACGCACCGGCTGGCATTGGCCAGTGCACGGCACGGGTTGTCGTAGAGTTCCAGCGAGCACAGGCACCAGCCGCCGCCGTGGGCGAACACGATGGCCGGTTGCGGCGCCGCCGCGCGGGGCGTGTCTGCCGGCCAGTACGCCCGGACCCGGAGCGGATGCCCGTCGCTGGCCGTCACCGTGAAGGTTTCGACCCTGGCGACCGGCTGTACGGGGCCGTGCAGCATCGGCAGGTTCAGCTCGGTGGCGCGGCGGATGTCGTCGAGCGAGGCATCGGCGGCCGCGGCAGGCTGGGCGGCGAGGAAGGTGGCGATGTGCGGATCGAGCGGCATGCTCAGGCCCTCCCTTCGAGGAAGGGCACGAGGTGGGCGATGAAGGCCTCGGGCGCCTCTTCCATGATGAAGTGGCCGCAGTCCGGCACGACCACGCCGCGCAGGTCGGTGGCGTTGTCGCGCATGGTCACCAGCGGCGCATCGTTGGTGGCGTGCTCGGCACCGATGGCCAGCACCGGCATCGCCAGCTTGCGCTTCGCGCGTTCGCGGTTCTGCCGGATCGTTTCGGGAATCGCCCGGTAATAGGCAAAGCCGCCCCGTAGACCGCCGGGCGCCGCGTAGGCGGCGACGTAGACATCGACGGCCACGCTGTCGCGACGGTGGGACCAGCGGTCGAACATGAAGTCGAGGTAGGCCTTCTCGCGGCCGGTGATCAGCGTCTCGGGCAGGTCGGCCAGCTGGTTGAACATGAAGTGCCACAGGAAGATGTTCTGTTCCGGCGGCGCGAAGATGTCCGGCGCGGGTGCCAGCCCGGGGATCACCGCCTCGCTGATCGCCAGCCGGCGGACCGCATCCGGCTGGTCGCTGGCGAGTGCATAGGCGACCCACATGCCGACATCGTGGCCGACGACGTCGTACCGGTCGTGGCCCAGTTGCGCCATCACGCGGTGGAGTCTGGCCGCGGTGTTGCCGGTGTCGTAACCGTCCAGCGGGCGGTCCGAATGGCCGGTGCCGGGCGGGTCGACGGCAATCGCCATGAAGCCTTTGTCGGCCAGCGCTTGCATCACGTGGCGCCATGCAAACCAGGTTTGCGGCCAGCCCGGGATCAGCAGGACCGGTTCGCCGCTGCCGGCGGTGACGCAATGGATGCGCTGACCGTCGATGCGGACATAGCGATGGGTGTAGTTGTCGTGATCGGGACGTTCGATGGAGGGTTTCATGATGTTCTCTGGAAGCTGGAAGCAGGGGGTTCAGGCGATGCCGAGCATGGCGTTGATCTGCGAGCGGTCGACCGCCGCCCCGGCGAAGTCGTCGAAGATCTTGGTCGTCACGTTGATGATGTGGCGGTTGATGAACTCGGCGCCTTCGCGTGCACCGTCTTCCTGATCCTTCAGGCAGCACTCCCATTCCAGCGCGGCCCAGCCGGCGTAGTCGTTCTGGGCGAGTCTGGAGAAGATCGCCTTGAAGTCGACCTGGCCGTCGCCGAGCGAGCGGAAGCGGCCGGCGCGCTCGATCCACGAGGTGTAGCCGCCGTAGATGCCTTGCCGGCCGGTCGGGTTGAACTCGGCATCCTTGACGTGAAACATCCGGATCCGGTCCTTGTAGATGTCCAGATAGTCGAGGTAATTCAGCTGTTGCAGCACGAAGTGGCTCGGGTCGAACAGGATGTTGCAGCGCGCGTGTTCGCCGACCAGTTCGTAGAAGCGCTCGAACGACGCACCATCGTGCAGGTCTTCGCTCGGATGGATCTCGTAGCAGAGGTTGACGCCCTGTTCGTCGCAGGCATCGAGGATCGGCAGCCAGCGCCTGGCGAGTTCCTCGAAGGCCGCTTCGATCAGTCCGTCCGGGCGCTGCGGAAACGGGAACAGGTAGGGCCAGGCGAACGAGCCGGAGAAGGTGCCCATCTCGGTCAGACCGAGCCGGCTCGACGCTCTGGCCGACTGTTCGAGTTTCTCCAGCGCCCACGCGGTGCGCGCCTGCGGATTGCCGCGCAGCGCCACAGGGGCGAAGTTGTCGCACATGCTGTCGTAGGCAGGGTGCACCGCGACCAGCTGGCCGAAGATGTGCGTGGTCAGTTCGCTGATGACGAGTCCGTGCTCCGCGAGTCCGCCCTTGATGTCGTCGCAATAAGTCTGGCTCTCCGCCGCGAGGCCGACATCGAACAGCCGCTCGTCCCACGCCGGGATCTGCAGTGCCTTGAAGCCGGTGTGCGCCGCCCACTCCGCGATGGCCGGCAGGCTGTTGAACGGGGCGGTGGCATCGCTGAACTGCGCGAGGTGAAGGCTCGGGCCCTTGATGGTTTGCATGCTTCGATTCCAATTGTTTGTCGATCGACAAAGAATAGGGGTGAAGGTGGCTTGCGTCAACAGTCGGGTGCGATAGAATCCGCCGGAAGACAGCGAAAGGTGGGCAGACTATGGCCGGACGGCCGAGGGAATTCGATCGGGACCAGGCGCTGGAAAAGGCGATGCTCGCCTTCTGGGCCCGGGGTTACGAAGGCACGTCGATGGCGAATCTGGTCGATGCGCTCGGTATCGCATCGGCGCGCATCTATGCCGCTTTCGGCAGCAAGGAGGCGCTGTTCCGCGAGGCGGTGGCCTTGTACGAGTCGGGGCAGGGCGGCTTCGCCGAACGCGCGATGCAGCAGGAGGGCACGGTCCGGGTGGCGATCGAGCGCGTGTTCACCGATGCGATCGAGACCTACACGCAAGCCGATCACCCGCAAGGTTGCCTGGTGGTGTCCGCTGCCGCGAGCGGTGCGCTGGAAAGCGATCAGGTCATCGCATGGCTGGCATCACACCGGCGCCAGCGCACGCAGTCGATCATCGACCTGCTGGCTGCCGCAAAGCAGCGCGGCGAGTTGAAGCCGGAGACCGACGTGGCCGCGCTGGGCGACTTTTATGCAGCGCTGCTGCACGGCGTGTCGGTTCAGGCGCGCGACGGCATCGGCGCCGAACGCCTGCGGGCCATGCTGGTGCCGGCCATGACGGCGCTGGATGCGGCGCTGGCGACCAGTGATCCTGCTGCGGGTAGCGCTTCTACTTCAAAGGAATAAGGCACAGTCGCTTTATGTGCCGCTGTCCGTCACCGTTGCGAGCGCGCTGCGCCAGCGTTTGTCGTACGTGTGGCCAGTCCAGATCGGTGATGGCGAACAGCACGCTGTCGCGGACGTGACCGGTCCATGTGATGCGATCACGGCGGAGCACGCCTTCGCGTACCGCGCCGAGCCTGGCGATGGCGGCCTGACTGCGCAGATTGCGCGCGTCGGTCAGCAGTTCGACCCGGCGCACACCGGCGGCAAAGGCGTGCTCGAGCATCAGCTGCTTGGCTTCGGTGTTGACCAGCGTCGATCGCACCGACGGGTGCAGGAAGGTCCCGCCGATTTCGACGCCCTGCTGTGCGGGCTTCAGGTTGAGAAAACTGCTGGTGCCGACGATGCGGCCATCGGCCAGATCGCGGATGGCATAGGCGATCCACCGGCCGGCGTCGACCTGCGCCATGATCGTCGTCCACCATGATTCGAAGTGTTTCCCCTGACCGGACATGGCAAAGAGGTTCCATCCGTCGGGGTCGCAGTCGAGCGCGGTGCGAACGTCGTCCTTCAACGCATCGGCATACGGTTCGAGCCGGACGATGCGGCCGTTCAATGTCTGCGGGGCGAGCCTGAAATGGGCTGGCGTCATCGTTTCGCCTGTGTGGAGCTGTGGGGCAAAAAAAAAAGGGCCGTGAAGGCCCTTTTCCTGCATGACGCAATGCGCCGTTTACTCGTCTTCGTCCATCAGTGCGGTGGTGTACACCTCCTGCACGTCGTCGAGGCTTTCGAGCGCGTCGATCAGCTTCTGCATCCTGGCGATGTCTTCGCCGCTCAGCTCGGTTTCCGACTGCGGCTTCATCGTCACTTCGCCCATTTCGGCCTTGAAACCGCCGGCTTCGAGCGTTTCCTTGATGCCGACGAATTCGTACGGCGGGGTGATGACTTCGATCGAGCCGTCCTCGTTGGTGACGATGTCTTCTGCGCCGGCTTCGAGCGCGGCTTCCATCAGCGCGTCTTCGTCGGTGCCCGGCGCGAACACGAGGTAGCCGCAGTGCTTGAACTGGAACGAAACGCAGCCGTCGGTGCCCATGTTGCCGCCGTACTTGCTGAAGGCATGGCGCACGTCGGCGACGGTGCGGGTGCGGTTGTCGGTCAGGCAGTCGACCATCACCGCAGCACCGCCGATGCCGTAGCCTTCGTAGCGGGTTTCAAGGTAGTCGACGCCGTCGAGCGTGCCCGAACCGCGCTTGATGGCGTTCTCGATGTTGTCCTTGGGCATCGATTCGCCCTTGGCCTTGTCGATCGCCAGGCGCAGGCGCGGGTTCATGGCCGGATCGGCACCGCCCATCTTGGCGGCGACGGTGATTTCCTTGATCAGCCGGGTAAAGACCTGACCGCGCTTGGCGTCCTGACGACCCTTGCGGTGTTGAATGTTCGCCCATTTGCTGTGGCCGGCCATGCTCGAATTCCTGCGTAACGGTTTGAATGGGCGCGATTTTATCACAGCGCATTTCGTGCCTGTACGGCGGCAGGTGCGGGCGTTGACCTACAGCAGATGGACTGCGGCACCGAGGCCGTAAACCAGCGCCGCACTGCCGGCGGTGACGAGGCCGGCGCGACGGCCGATCAGCCGGGTATTGAGCGCGGCGCCGGCGAGCACGGCGGCGGGCAGTCCCCACGGGGCCGGCAGCACCGAAATCAGCAGTGCCGCCGGCAGCGTTCCGGCAAGCCAGCCGGTGGCCCGCAGTCCGGCCAACTGCTGGCGGGTCGGTACGGGCGGGGCCAGTTGCGGCAGGTGCTGCAGCAGTTCCGGCCATGCGGCATCGGGGTCGGCACGCAGTGCCGCGACCAGCGCCAGCGCCCGGTCGGGGGGACAGTCGCTGGCGAGCAATAGTCCGGCGAGACCCGTGCACTCCTCCGGACCGGGCAGCGGATCGGCCGTCGCCGGCGCCGGCCGGATTCGCCAAGGGGCGGCGAGCAGGCCGGACAGCAGGATCAGCCAGACGGCAAACGCCTGGCTGGCCGGCAACAGGCCAAGCCCGCTCAGCAGGGCGGGGGCGATCGCTGCGTACAGCGCCCCGCCGGCAGCCTTGTCACGCGCGGTCTGCCAGGCCGCCTCGCAGACGGCTGCATACAGTCCGACACCGGGCAACCGGCTGGCACGAAGCCAGGGCCAGGCCCACAGCGGCGCGAGCCGGCCGGGCCAGGGTGTTGCGTCGCCGCTTCGCCCGTCCCCTTTCGGCAGCGTTGCGGCGATTTCCAGCCAGTACCATTGACGGGCCGTGCCTGCTTCCCGGTCCGACAGCATTCGGGCCAGTGCGCCGGGGGCGAGGTCACGGTCGGAATTGTGAAAATTGAACGGCATGTGGTGATTTTACGGTCCGGATCAGGGAATTCGCCGGGCGCGACGAAAGGCAAAGTATCCGACAATGACGACAGGATTGGTACGCAGGGCGGTGACCCACGCCCGGGCGGCACGTCGAACGGGAGCTGCATTGAAAGGCATCAAAAACACGATTCTTGCCAAGCCACTGGAATGTGGACTGCTGCTGTTTGTGGTGTTGGGCTTGCTGTGGCTGCCGCTGGCGGAGCGCTGGAGTCGGGACATCGTATTCAGGGAGGTGGCGCGGCAGATCAGCGTGCTGGAAACGCAGAAGCGGGCGGAACTTGCGCAGACCGTCGTCCGGCTGGACCGTCGCATCGAGCTGATCAAGTCGCTGCCGCGCATGGTCGCCGAGCAGACCGACGTCCGTCTGGTCATGATCAATCCGGAGCTGTCCCAGGCGCGCAGCAACGCCGACCGCCTGCTTGCCCTGCTGGCGGAAAACCTGCCGCTCGACAAGATCCTCGTTTTCGACCGCTCCGGCGAACTGCGTCTGTCGAGCGACCTGACGCATGCCGAGCGGATGCCCGACATTCCGGTGCCGCAGGGGCAGGCCTTCGACGATGCGATGCGGGGACGGAACGGCCTGCGCTACGGCGTCGGTCTGGTCAGCAAGGTGCCCGGTTACTACTTTTCAGCGCCGATCCAGCACGGCGACATGATTCTGGGAGCGGTGCTGGTCAAGCTCGAACGCGACCGGGCTCAGAAGGAAATCCTCGACCGGGACCTGCTGCTGGTCGACAACAACGGGGTTGTGGTGCTGTCGAGCGACCCGGCCAGGCAGTTGCAGGTGCTGGACGGCACAGGCGGAATGAAACTGCCGCCGGCCGAGCGCCTGCAGCTCTACGGCAAGGCGGACCTCACCCCGCTGAAGCTGCAGCCCTACGGCGCACCGCTGCCGGCCAACGTCGTGACGATCGCCGGCGAGCCGCTTCCCTACCTGCATTTCCAGCTGGCCGAGCACGTGCCGCGCGATCTGCATGCCCATCTGCTGGTGCCGTTGCCGCAGATGCAGCACATGAACGAGCGTCAGCGCATCCTGCTCTGGCCGATGCTCTGTGCCGGCTTCCTCGCGCTCGGTCTGGCACTGATGTTGCTGATCTATCTGGTGAGGACCCGTTTGCTGCGCCAGCAGTTGACGCAGGCCAACGAAGAGCTGCGGCGCCAGGCCGAAAGCGATGCGCTGACCGGCATTGCCAACCGGCGCAAGTTCAACCAGGACCTCGACGCCGAGCTCGCCAGAGGGCGCCGCTACGGCCACCGTTTCAGCGTGGCGATCATCGACATCGACTTCTTCAAGAAGGTCAACGACGTTCATGGCCATCCGGCTGGCGATGCGGCGCTGGTGTATCTGGCCGACGTCGTGTCGCTGGCGATCCGCGACACCGACCACTTTGCCCGGCTCGGCGGCGAGGAGTTCGGTCTGCTGCTGCCCGACACCGGAGACGGCGGTACGGCGCAACTGCTCGAGCGCCTGCGGGCGACGATCGAGGAGGGCCATCTGGTTTATGACGAGCTGGCGATTCCGCTGACGATCAGCATCGGCTTTGCCTGTGCCGGACCGGGCGAATCGGCCGAAGACCTGATGCGCCGGGCCGACGAGGCGCTGTACGCGGCGAAACAGGGCGGCCGCAACCGCGTGCAAGCGGCGGCGCCATGCTGAAACGGCTCAAGTGGCGCCTCCGGGCACAGCCCCTGCTGTCCGGTTGCGTGCTGTTTGTGCTGCTTGCCGTGCTCTGGTTGCCGCTGGCCTGGCGCCTGGCCCACATCGTGGTCAGCGACGAGGCCGAGCACTTCATCGAACTGGTCCAGACCCGGCGCGAATCCGAGCTCGCCCGGGTGACGGACAACCTGCGCGAGCGCTTTGCCTACCTCAAGTCGGCGCCGGAAATCATCGCCAACACCGGCGAAATCCGCCAGGCGCTGCTGACCCCGAGCGATGTCCGCCTCGACGACGGCAACCGCTACCTGGCGATGTACGCCGCGCGTTCGCTGGCCGACACGCTGTGGGTGCTCGACCGCAGCGGCCGGATCATCATGGGCAGCGACGTTGACGATCCGGACGGCCTCGTCGGCGTGCAACTGTCGCAGCGGCAGTACTACCTCGACGCCATCGGCGGCCAGCCGGGCATGCAGTTCAGCTACGGCGCGAAGAGCGGCATCCCGGGGTTCTTCTTTTCGGCGCCGGTCATGGCGCACGGGGCGGTGCTCGGCGTCGTGGTGCTCAAGGTGAAGATCAGCACGCTCGACAAGGTGGTCGACGACAACGACCTGCTGATCTCGGACGTCTACGGCGTGGTGGTGCTGGCGCGCACCGAGGCGTTCCGCATGCGGACGTTGCCGGGCGCGCCCGCGCTGCCGTCCGACATCCGGGAGCAGCTGTACAACCACCGTTCTCTGCCGTTGCTGCAACTGTCGCCCACACGGAAACCGCTGCCGCAAGGGCTGTTCTTCGTCGACGGGGGCGTCACGCCACACCTGTTCCTGACGCGGGACGACCCGAAGCTCAACGGCCTGCAGGTGCACATGCTGGTGCCGCTGCGCTCGCTCGAACATCAGCCGGCCCGGCAGCGCTTCTATTTCGGGCTGATCGGCGGCTGCGGCCTGCTCGTCGTCGCGCTTGGCCTGCTGCTGGCGATCTATCTGTTGCGGACGCGCGAGTTGAGCCGACAGGTTGCTTTGGTCAACCGTGAGCTGCGTCAACAGGCCGAAACCGATTTTCTGACAGGCTGTGCGAACCGGCGCAAGTTCGATCGGGCACTGACCGGCGAACTGGCACGCAGCCTGCGCTACGGCACCCCGTTGACGCTGGCGCTGATCGACATCGACCACTTCAAGCGCGTCAACGACGACTACGGCCATCCGGTCGGCGATCTGGCGCTGGTCCACCTTGTCGACACGGTCAAGGGCTGCATCCGCGAGGCCGACCTGCTCGGCCGGGTCGGCGGCGAGGAGTTCGGCCTGCTGTTGCCGCAGACGGCGGCCGACGGCGCGTTGCAGCTGCTCGAACGGTTGCGGCTGCAGCTCGGGCACGAAGGCGTGCCGGGCGCCGGCCGGCCGCTCACCTTCACCGTCAGCATCGGTTTCGCCACCGCACGGGCAGGGGACGACGCCATCCGCCTGCGGGCGCGGGCCGATGCGGCGCTCTACACCGCCAAACAGGGCGGCAGAAACCGGGTCTGTGCGGAACGGGAACCATGAACGGAAAGATCTTGGCGTTGTTCAAACTCGACGGATTCAAGCGGCCCTTCCTGCTGGCGGGCATCGCCTACGTGCTGCTGCTGCTGCTGTGGCTGCCGCTGGCGTGGTGGCTGAGTACCACCGTGGTCCGGGCCGATGCACGCCGTGCGGTCGACGAGATCCGCATGCGCCGGGAGGAAATGCTCAAACTCCAGGTCGGGGTGTTTGCCGAGCGCTGGTACTACCTCAAGTCGACGCCGGAAATCATCGCCGACAGCCCGGCGGTGCGGCGGGCGATGGCAATGCCGACCCACAAGAATCTCGACGAGGCGAATCACTACCTCAACACCCTGATCACGCGCACGATGGGCGACTTCGGCTGGGTGGTCGACGCCGAGGGCCGTATCGTGCTGGCCAGCGATGCGGCAGACCCGGCCAGCCTGCTGGGCAGGTCGCTGGGCCGCCACGATTTCTTCCTCGAAGCGTTGTCGGGCCGCACCGGACGTTACTTCGGCTACGGCAGCTATACCGGCCAGCCCGGCTTCTATTTCTCGGTGCCGATCAGGGTCGGCGACGACATCACCGGGGTTGCGGCAGTGAAGGTGCGTGTCGACAGCCTCGACGCGCTGTTCGGCGACCCGTCATTGCTGATTTCCGACCAGTACGGCGTGATCATCATGAGCCGGACACACGATCGCCTGTGGCACACCCTGCCCGACGCACCGGTGGCAAGTCTCGATCCGGCGGTGCGCATTGCGCGCTATGGCGATGTGGCCCTGACGCCGTTCGGGCTGCAGGCCGCGGTTTCGTCCCTGCTCCCGGCCGGTCTGTACCTGCGCAACGGCGAGGAGACGCCCTACCTGTTCCTGAGCCGGCGTGACGCGCGGCTGGACCGGCTCACCGTGCACATGCTGGTTCCGCTGCCCGAACTCCGGCATCTGCCGGTACAGCGGCGCTTCCAGTTCGCGCTGATCGGCGGCAGTGGCGCCCTAGCGCTGGCGCTGCTGGTCCTGACGCTGACCTATCTGCAACATGTCCGCCGGCTGGGCCGGCAACTCACCACCGCCAACCGGGAACTGCAGCGGCAGGCCGACAGCGACTTCCTCACCGGCTGTGCCAACCGGCGCCGTTTCGAACGGGTGTTCAGCGCCGAACTGGCACGCAGCCAGCGTTACGGCAACGCGCTGTCGGTGGCCATCGTCGACATCGATTTCTTCAAGCGCATCAACGACACCTACGGTCATCCGGTCGGGGACGCAGGGCTGGTTTATCTGGTCGACAGCATTCAGGCGGCAATCCGCCCGGGCGACCTGCTCGGCCGGATCGGCGGCGAGGAGTTTGCGCTGATGCTGCCGCAGACCTCGGTCGAAAGTGCGCGCCGCCTGCTGGACCGGTTGCGGGCGATGTCCGAGCAGGGCAGCTTCAGCGCCGGCGGTCAGACCGTCCGTTTTACCGTCAGCATCGGCTTTACCGCCGTGCGGGCGACCGACGATCTCGAATCCGCCCTCAAGCGCGCCGATATCGCGCTGTATGCGGCCAAACAGGGCGGCCGCAACCGCGTCTGCACCGATGGTGCCGATGCTCAGCCGAACGCGTAGTCCAGCAGCACGCCGGCAAACACGGCAGCACCCATCCGGTTGGCGTTGAGGAAGGCCCGAAAACAGGCCTGCGGTTCGCGATGGCGGATGCGCGGGTACTGGTCGAACAGCACCAGCAACGTGGCGGCGCCGATGCCGGCAAGGTAGAAAGCACCACGACCGGCATCGAGGCCGACGACGAGCATGATGGCCAGGAAGACAAAGTAGCAGGCCATGACGATGGGAACGTCGAAGCGGCCGAAGGTGATGGCCGAAGTCTTGATGCCGATTTTCAGGTCGTCCGGCCGGTCGCACATCGCGTAGGCGGTGTCGTAGGCGACCGACCAGAAAATGTTGGCCAGCAACAGCCACCACGCCGCGGCCGGCACCGTGCCGGTGACCGCCGCGTACGCCATCGGAATGCCGAAGCCGAAGGCGACGCCCAGATACGCCTGCGGAATCGCGAGGAAACGTTTGGTATACGGATAGCTGGCGGCGAGGAAGGCCGCCGGGATGGCCAGCAGCAGCGCCAGCCGGTTCAGCGGCAGCGCCACCAGGAGCGCGGCCAGCGTCAGACCGGCCGCGTACAGCAGTGCGGCCTTGCCACCGATTTTGCCGCTGGTCAGCGGACGGGCCTTGGTCCGCGCGACGTGCCGGTCGAAATCGCGGTCGGCATAGTCGTTGATCACGCAGCCCGCCGAGCGCATCAGCACCGTTCCTGCAACGAAGATCGCCAGCAGCAGCCAGTCCGGCCGGCCGGCACTGGCAAACCACAAGCCCCACAGCGTGGGCCACAGCAGCAGCATGATGCCGATCGGTTTATCGAGGCGCGCCAGGCGCAGGTAGAGCGAGAGGGTGCTTTCGGAGGTCATGGGCGGATCGGCTAGGCGGCAAAGGCCGGCGGCAGGAAGACTTCGGTCACGAGCAGGCGGTCGTGGCCGGCGAAGAACAGCGAACGACGGGCCCACAGCCGGGCCGGCAGGTCAGCGACGTGCGCGGCGGCCTTGCGCCACAAGGGGTGGCGGGCGTCGATCTGGCGCCACGCCAGCGGCGAGCGGCGTATCGTCGGCGTTGCGAACAGGAAGGAGCCGAGCGAGGCATTGCCGAGCCGGCCGATCGGGCGGAATCCCTTGCGCAGCGCACGGTGCTGCAGCACGCTGTGGGCGAATACCAGCGGGGTCTGGCCACTCATCAAGAGTACCTCGCGCGCTTCGACCTGCTGCTTGCGCCGCGCCAGCGCGATGGCCCGGCGCTCGTCGTCATGGGCACCGGCCGAAGCCTGCGTACAGACTCGGACCGAAAACGCGGGAAAGTGCGCCATCAGCCGCGCGGTCAGCGAGCCGCGCTCGGTCAGCCAGGGCCTGAGGGCCGGCGGGGCGAGACAGAGCGGCGTGTGCCAGGAAGCGGAGCGGGGCATGCGCGCATTATGCCATGCGCCCCCGGCCGTGCCGCCGCTCCGGCCGCTGTAATGGTGCTTTCCGTTTTCGACTGTAATGGTGGCGTGCGGCGCCGCTCGCCTATGATCGGACGATGAATACAGTTCCCCGCCCGATGTCCGACGGCGCGCTTTCCGGTGTGCGAGACGCCGTGCCGATGGTCGTCGGCATCCTGCCCTTCGGGCTGATTTTCGGCACGCTCGCCGGCCCGGCCGGCCTGCCGCCCTGGGCAACGCTGGCGATGTCGGCGCTGGTGTATGCCGGTTCGGCGCAGTTCATCGCCGTCACGCTGCTCGCCGCCGGCGCCAGCGTGCCGGTGATCCTGGCGACGACGCTGATCGTCAACCTGCGGCACATGCTCTACAGCGCAACGATGTCGCCCCATGTGAGCGGACTGCCGCGTGCCTGGCGCGCTTTCCTCGGTTTCTTTCTCACCGACGAGGCGTTCGCGCTGATCTACAACCGCTTCAGCAGCCCGCGGGGCAGCGTCGACCGGCCTCGCTACTACCTCGGCGTGGCACTGACACTGTTCCTGGCCTGGACCGGTTCGACGGCCGTCGGCGTACTGCTCGGCAACATCGTGCCGGGGATCCAGCACTGGGGACTCGAATTCGCGATGGTGGCGAGTTTCGTCGGCATCGTCGTGCCGCAGCTGAAAAACCGCGCCCAGATCGGCGCCGCGCTCACTGCCGGCATCGTCGCACTGCTGGCGCACGGCCTGCCCTATCAGCTCGGCCTGATGGTTGCGGCGCTGACCGCGGTGGCGGTCGGCGTGGTGCTGGAACGACCGGCGGAGGAGGCGGCATGAGCACGGTCCTGTTGCTGGCCGGCATGGCCGGCATCACCTATGCGCTTCGGGTCTGTTTCTGGTTCGGTGCCGGCGAGGGTCTGCCCGCATGGTTCAAGCGTACGCTGCACTATGTGCCGGTTGCAGTGCTGACCGCGATCATCGTTCCGGCGGTGCTGCTCAAGGACGGTGCTTTTGATCTGGACATCCACAACGCCCGGCTGGCCGGCGCACTCGCGACCGGCTTCATCGTCTGGCGTTTCAAGCACCTGCTGGCCGGGATCGGTGGCGGCTTGCTGGTGTTCGTCCTGTGGCGCTGGCTCAGTCCGTTGCTGATGTCATAGATGTAATTATTGGTCGCGTTTATTTGTAATAAATCGGCAAGATTGCAAAGCAATTAGAAAGACTTGCGACAGAGTTTGGAAAATGTCGGTAGCATAGGCATCGTTTTCTTCTCACTCTCCCCATCACCGTGGTCCTGTGTGTCTCCATGCCGGCAGCCAGCGTGCCGGTCAGCTCCATCCGGCCTGCGCGGTCGGACGCATGCCGGCGTTGTGTCCGGTTGTCGCCGGCATGAACCGTTCCAGACTGCTGCGTCCGCTGCTGTGGCTGATCGTGGTGGCGACGGCAATGACGGCGTTGGCCCTGCTGGCCAACTGGAGCGCCAAGAGCGAAATCAAGCGCCTGCGCGACCTCGGCCAGAATCGCCTCGACGTGTATGCCGGCAGCCTGCGCAATGCGATCGAGCGCTACGACGCGCTGCCGGTGGTCCTGTCGACGCACCCCGACATCGCCGCGCTGTTGCGCAACCCGGACGATCCGGCGCTGCGCGACCGGATCAACCGCTATCTGGCGCTGAGCAACAACGACACCCGTTCGACCGTGCTCTATCTGCTCGACGCACAAGGGATGACCGTTGCCGCCAGCAACTGGGACACGCCGCAAAGCTACATCGGCAAGAACTACGCGTTCCGGCCGTACTTCCTCCAGGCCAAGGAGGGCCGGGCCGGGCGCTTTTACGGCGTGGGCTTCACCACGCACCAGCCCGGCTACTTCCTGTCCTATCCGGTCCGCGATGCCGACAAGGTCGTCGGGGTCGTCGTTGCCAAGATCAATCTCGATGCGATCGAGCGCGACTGGCCCAACAATGGCGAGCGGATCCTGCTGGCCGACAGCAATGGCGTGGTCTTCCTGTCCACCGATCCGGCGCTGAAATGGCGGGCGCTTGCACCGCTGCCGGACGAAATGCTCCGCTATATCGAAGACACCCGCCAGTACGGCGATCGCGGTACGTTTGCCCCGCTGGGATTGGCCGGACGCGAACGGCTGGATGCCGGCACCGAGCGCGCCGAACTGGAGGTGGGCGGCAAGTCCAGACCGGTGCTGGTACAGCGGCTGGTGCTGAACGACCTTGGCTGGCAGGTGGTGGTCCTGAACGACCTGGCGCCGGTGCGCCTGGCGGTGCGCGACACCCTGGTCGTGGCCATCTTTGCCCTGTTGGCGGTCGCGTCGCTGCTCTTGTACTGGCACCAGTCCCGCCGGCGCATGCTCGACCGGATGAATGCAAGCATCGAGTTGCGGCGGACACAGATTGCGCTCGAACGCGAGGTGGCGGTGCGCGGCGGTGAGCTCGCCGACACCCAGCAGCGGTTGCAGCGCGAGGCTGCCGAGCGCCAGCGTCTGGAAGCCAGCCTGCGCGTCGCGCACGACAAGCTGCTGCACGCCGGCAAGCTGGCCGTGCTCGGACAGATGACGTCGGCGGTGATCCGCGAACTGAGCCAGCCGGTGGCCGCGATGCGCACGCTGGCCCACTCGCTGCGCGATGTGCCTGGCCTCGACGACGGCGAGCGACGCCAGCTTGACGGGGTTGGCGAACAAACCGGCCGACTGGTCACGCTGGTGACGCGGCTTGGCGCCTACGCCCGCCGCAGCGACGACCGGGTCGGGCCGGTGCTGCTCGACGGCGCCATCGGCAATGCGGTCGCGCTGCTCGAAGCGCAGATCCGTCAGCTGCAGGTCCGGCTCGACGTCGACCAGCCCGACCGCATGCTGCGCGTCTCGGGGAACCTCGCCCGGCTTGAACAGTTGCTGGTCAACCTGCTGCGCAACGCGCTCGACGCCGTGCGGACTTCGCCGCAACCGGTGATCCGGATCGCGGTACTGCGCGCCGGGCCACGGGTGCAGATTACGGTCTGCGACAACGGCCCGGGCATCGCCGAGGCTGCGTTGCCGGTCCTGTTCGAGCCCTTCGCCGTTCCGGACAGCGGCCGCGACCGGCTCGGACTCGGGCTGATGACGGCGCAGGCGATCGCAAGCGATTGTGGCGGTCGCCTCAGCGCCGCAAACCGCCCCGAGGG
The DNA here is from genome assembly GCF_014652315.1 of Jeongeupia chitinilytica. Classification (GTDB taxonomy): domain Bacteria; phylum Pseudomonadota; class Gammaproteobacteria; order Burkholderiales; family Chitinibacteraceae; genus Jeongeupia; species Jeongeupia chitinilytica. Next base: position 250,165 of record NZ_BMYO01000008.1, read on the forward strand.
GGGCGCATCCTTCATGCTGGAACTCTCCGCGGTCGACTGGCGACCCGCGAACGGCTGATCCGTCCGGCCGGCGCACGGCCAGCGCATTTCGTCGTGTTCCGTTCGGCACGTTACAATCGCGGTCCGATGTCCTGCCGCGACCGCCATGTCCTTTGAGCCGCTCGAAGCCGAACTCGCCGCGCGCCGTGCGGCCGACCTGTACCGTCAGCGCCGCGTGACCGACGGCCCGCAGGGCGCCGACGTCGAGGTCGGCGGACGGCGTCTGGTCAATTTCTGCAGCAACGATTATCTCGGCCTTGCCGGCCACCCCGACCTCGTCGCGGCGGCACAGGCCGGTGCGGCGCGCTGGGGCGTCGGCAGTGGCGCCTCGCATCTGGTGTGCGGCCACAGCGCGGCGCACGAGGCGATGGAAGCCAGACTGGCATCCTTCGTCGGCAAACCGGCGGCGCTGTCGTTTTCCACCGGCTACATGGCCAATCTCGCCGCCGTGAGTGCGCTGGTGGGCCGCGGTGACGCGGTTTTTGCCGACAAGCTCAACCATGCCTCACTGAACGATGCCTGCCAGTTGTCGCATGCCGCGTTCAAGCGCTTTGCCCACAATGATCTGGCACAGCTCGAGCGGCTGCTGGCGACGACCGAAGCCAGGCGGCGGCTGATCGTTGTCGATGCGGTGTTCAGCATGGATGGCGACTGCGCGCCGCTGGCCGAAATCATGCGGCTGGCCGAACGCTACGACGCCTGGGTCTACGTCGATGACGCACACGGTTTTGGCGTGCTCGGCGATGGCCACGGCAGCACGGTCGGTCTCGATTCGCCGCGGCTGATCTACATGGCGACGCTGGGCAAGGCCGCCGGTGTGGCCGGTGCCTTCATTGCCGCCGAGGCGGTCGTGATCGATTATCTGATCAACACCGCCCGGCCCTACATCTACACGACGGCAGCTCCGGCCTTGCTGGCCGAGGCCGTCCTTGCCAGTGTCGACCTGATCGAGCGCGAGCACTGGCGCCGCGATGCGCTGGCCGCACACATCGCGATGCTGCGCAGTGTGCTTGGACCGGCACTGCTGCCCTCGGCCACGCCGATCCAGCCGGCCGTCGTTGCCGACAGTGCGGCGGCGTTGCAGCGCTCCGCGCAATTGTACGACGCGGGTTTGTGGGTTGCGGCGATTCGTCCGCCAACGGTGCCGACGCCGCGTTTGCGCATCTGCCTGTCGGCTGCGCATCGTGCCGACGATGTTGCACGCCTCGGCGCGCTGCTGGCGCAGCAGGCCGAGCCCCCCGGCTTGACGCGGTTGCCGGCGATGAAGCCGGCGCCGAACTAGGAACAACGATGAACCTGCACTTCGATTCCCTCGGCCACGGCGACGACGTCGTCTGGCTGCACGGCTGGGCCATGAACGGCGCCGTCTGGCGTGACGTCGCCGGTCTCCTTGCCGATGATGCCTGCCATCATCTGGTCGACCTGCCCGGTCACGGCCGCAGCGCCGCCGATGCACCGCTGTCGCTGGCGATGATGGTCGATGCGCTCGACGCCGCATTTCCGTTTCCGGTCCACGTGGTCGGATGGAGTCTGGGCGGCGCGGTTGCAGCCGCGTGGGCGGCCCGTTCGCCGGACAAGCTGCGCTCGCTGACGCTGGTCGCGTCGAGCCCGTGCTTCATGCAGCGGCCGGACTGGCGCAGCGCGATGCCGGAGAAAACGCTGGCGCAGTTTGCGACGAGTCTGGGTGACGATTGGCGTGGCACGCTGAAGCGCTTCATCAGCCTGCAGGCCATGGGGGATGAAGCGGCCCGCGCTGTTGCACGCCGACTGGGCGACGAGCTGTTCGAGCACGGCGAGCCCGCACTGGACGCGCTCGGCGAGGGGCTGGCGATCCTGCGCGATACCGATCTGCGCGCCGAGGTTGCCGCGCTCGATCTGCCGGTGCTGTTGCAGTTCGGCGACCGGGACACGCTGACACCGTTACCCGCCGGAGCCTGGCTGGCACAGACGCTGCCGCAGGCCGAGTTCGTCGTTCATCGTGGCGCCGCGCATGTGCCCTTCGTGTCGCATCGCGATGCTTTTGTTTCGGCGCAACGGCGGTTTCTGGCTTCGATCTGACCGGTCGGGGCAACGCGCGCTGTTTTGCGCTGCACGCAGTGGTCCAGCATTCCGGGGTTCAGGCCCAGCCCGACGACAGCCACTGTGCCCAGTCGAGCCGGTCGCGATCGAGCGCCTGTTCGACGGCCTGCTCGTGATCGTACGGTACGGCGCGGTGGTCGATCAGCCAGCCGCGATCGGTCGCCTCGATCCGCGCGTAGCGCGCCAGCGGTGCACCGGTCTGCATCGCATGCGGCGGATCGGTGTCACGGAACGCCGGCAGGCCGACGCTGCCCGGATTGACGATCATGCGGCCGTCCGGCAGCGTGAGTACCCGCGGAATGTGGCTGTGGCCACAGACGAGAATTTCGGCAGCGATACCGGCGGCGTCGGCATGGATGTCGCCGAGCGCACGCAATCCGTCGTCGAGGTCTTCGAGCCAGTAGCGCGTATCGTCGCCCGGTTTGCCGTGGCAGGCGTAGACCAGATTGTCGACCAGCACGCTGGCCGGCCGGCGTTGCAGCCAGCGCACACCGGCCGCACCGAGTTCGTCGAGCACGTAGTCCATGGTCGTCGACGAGGTGCCGTCGATGACGTCGCGGTCCTGGTTGCCATTGATGCCGAGTACGCGCCGCGTTGCCGATTCGGCCTGCAGCCGCTGCCAGGTGCCGCGCGGATCCAGCGGGCCGTACAGCGTATCGCCGAGATCGAGCAGCGTCGCTTCCGGCCAGTCGGCCAGATCGGCGAGTACGGCGTCGAGCGCGGCGAGGTTGCCGTGAATGTCGGAAAGCAGCGCGTAGCGCAGTTTCACCGCTGGGCTTCCATCTTCGGCGCACGCTCCATCAGTGCATTGACGATGTCCGGAACGCTGGCGCCATCGAACAGCAGGCGACAGACCGCCGCAGTGATCGGCATGTCGACATTCAGCGCTTGTGCCTGACGGTTCACCTCGCGCGCGGTCGGTACGCCTTCGGCGACATGGCCGAGGCTGGCGAGTGCCTCGTCCAGGCTCAGCCCTTCGGCCAGCTTGAGTCCGACGCGACGGTTGCGGCTCAGGTCGCCGGTCGCGGTCAGCAGCAGGTCGCCGATGCCGGCAAGTCCCATGAAGGTTTCGCTCCGTGCGCCGAGCGCAGCACCAAAGCGGCTCATTTCGGCCAGACCGCGGGTCAGCAGTGCCGCACGCGCGTTCAAACCATAGCCGAGGCCGTCGCAGACGCCAGCAGCAATCGCCAGCACGTTCTTGACTGCGGCGCCGATTTCGACGCCGATCAGGTCGTCGCTGGCGTAGAGCCGCAGTACCGGCGTGTTCAGGGTTTCGACGATGCGCTGCGCGAACGCGGCATCGGTCGCGGCAATGGTGACCGCACCCGGCAGGCCCTTGGCGACTTCCTGGGCAAAACTCGGCCCGGACAGCATGCCGCGCGGCACCGCCGGGTCCATTTCCTCGAAGGCGACCTCGTGCGGAAACTTCATGGTGCCGGCTTCGAGTCCCTTGCATGCCCACAGCACCGGCGCGGTCGATCCGAGTTCGCGCAGTGCGCGCAGCGTGCCGCGCAACCCCGACATCGGCGTGACGATCAGCACGCAATCGGCATCCGCGACCGTGTCGGCCAGCGAGGCGCTCACCGACAGCGTGGCCGGAAACGGTGCGTTGGCGAGGTAGCGCGAATTGGCGCGCTCGCTGCGCATCGTCTCGACCTGATCGGCATTGCGACTCCACAGCATCACGTTGCTCTGCTCGGCAAAGCGGATTGCCAGCGCGGTGCCCCAGGCGCCAGCGCCGAGTACGGCAAGTTTCATCGGTATCGTCCTCCAGTGTTCCGGTATAGCCGATCGCCGTCGCGCAGGGCGAAGGCGACGCTACAAATGACAACGCGCCGTGGTGAACCACGGCGCGTCTTGTCGACCCCGTTCTCAGGGGGAGCAGGGATCAGTGCGTGGTTTCGGTCGCACCGGCCTGCTGCTGCGCGGCCTGTTGTGCGCGTTGCTGCAGGTAGATCGCCTCGAAGTTGATCGGTTGCAGCAGCAGCGGCGGGAAGCCGGCGCGGGTGGTCAGGTCCGACACGGTTTCGCGCAGGTACGGGAACAGGATGCTCGGCGCACCGATGCCCAGCAGCGGGTCCATTTCCTCGGCCGGCACGTGCTCGATCTGGAACAGGCCTGCCTGGGTGGCTTCGACCAGGAACACGGTGCGGTCTTCAACCTGTGCTTGTGCCGTGACGGTCAGGCTGACTTCGAAGAAACCGTTGTCGAAGCCGCGGGCTTCGTTGCGGAACTGGATATTGAATTCCGGCTGCAGCTGTTCGAGGAACGCTTGCGGCGCGTTCGGCGACTCGACCGAGACATCCTTCACATAGATCTTCTGGATCGCGAATACCGGCTGGTTTTCCGCTGCTTGGTTTTCTTCGCTCATGATTCCTTCCTGGGTGTCACGGTGTGTGTTTGAGTGCTTTGGACAGCGCGCGAAATCATCGCACGATTCCTTGGCCGCTGCCACTTGGCGCGGCGCAGCGGTTATTCGGCCGCAAGCAACGGCAGCAGCCCGCCGGCACGGTCGAGCGCGGCCAGGTCATCGTAGCCGCCGACATGGGTATCGCCGATATAGATCTGCGGTACGGTGCGTCGGCCGGTTTTCTGTATCATCGTCTCGCGTTGTGCCGGCTCAAGGTCGATGCGGATCTTCTCGAGGGCGGTCACGCCACGGGCGGTCAGCAGGCGTTCGGCCATTACGCAGTACGGGCAAACGCCCGTGCTGTACATCACCACTTTGGACATGGTCGTGTTTCCAAGGTCAAAACTGTTCGTTTTCTTCAGATGAGGGCGCTACTGACAGAGTGCAAGTCCGTGTCGGTCCGGTTGCTTCGCGTCGTTGATGGCCACGTTGCCCGGATTTGCATATAGATAAACGCGCGAGGGAGAACCGGGCGACCCTGGGCCGCCCGTTGTGCTTTTCCGGCGCGGTGAAGCAGGGACTGCGGGGTGTTTGACGGGCCGGCAGTGGTGTTCGGGCCGGTTGGGTGGGTCCGGCGAGGCCGAAACTGACGGTTTTGATGCCGTTGGCATGGATTTGTCAGCTTTGCAGTCGGGTCTGGGGCGGCGTTGCGGT
>NZ_BMYO01000009.1 GCF_014652315.1 Jeongeupia chitinilytica
CACCGAACCGATAAACCCCTGATCGGACAGCGAAATTTCGTCACCCCGATTTCAGCCCTAACCGCAACGCCGCCCCAGACCCGGCGGCGAAGCTGACAAATCCATGCCAATGGTATCAAAACCGTCAGTTTCGGCCCCGTCGGCCCCACCCAACCGGCCAGAACACCGCCGCCGGCCCGTCAAACACCCCGCAGTCCCCGTTCCACCGCGCCGGAAAAGCACAACGGGCGGCCAAAGGCCGCCCGTTGTCTCGTATAAGTCGAACCCGATCACAGTCAGGCAGTCCGAAAACGACAACGCCACCCGAAGGCGGCGTTGCGACGCATATATGTATATAGGTGGAAGCCCGCTCAGTCGTGACCGCGGTTGCCGCCAGCGATCATTTTGAATTCGAGCAGCCGGCATTCGAGTGCGCCATTGAACAAGGGCGTCTTCTTCGACGGCTTGAGGCGGATCGCCTTCGCCAGCGCCGGGTCGGCGGTAAAGAAGTAGGCGCGCCAGCCAGCGAAACGCTGCTTCAGTACATTGCCCCACTCCGGATAGGCGGCAAGCAGCTTGTCCTGTTCGTCGAGACGGATGCCGTATGGCGGGTTGGTCAACAGCACGCCTTCGACCGCCGGCGCTTTCGCGTCGAGCATGTTCAGTTGTTTGAGGCTGACCACGCCATCGAGTTTGGCCGCAAGCAGGTTGGCCTGCGCATGCATCAATGCGGTCGACGACACGTCGCTGCCGCTGATCTGCAGTGCCTGATCATGACGTTCGGCGTTTCTGGCCTCATCGCGCAGTGCCTGCCAAGCCTTTTCGTCGTGCTGGCGCAGATACTGGAACGCGAAGGTCCGGCGGCTGCCGGGGGCGATATTGCGCGCCTTCAGCACCGCCTCAATCAGGAATGTTCCCGAACCGCACATCGGATCATACAGCGGCTCGCTGGCCTGCCAGCCGCTCAGCGCCAGAATGCCGGCAGCGAGGTTTTCGCGCAGCGGTGCGTCGACCGCCTCGACGCGATAGCCGCGCTTGAACAGCGCCTCGCCCGAGGTATCCAGATAGATCGTCGCCATCCGGTCGGTCAGGAACAGCTGGATGCGCATGTCCGGTTCCTGCGTATCGACCGACGGACGCGTCCCGCCGGCCTGACGGAAGCGGTCGCAGATTGCATCCTTGACCTTGAGCGCGGCGAGGTTGGTGCTGCGCAGCGGGCTCTTCACCGCAGTCACGCCGACCTTGATCGTATTGTCGACCGAGAACAGTGCCGGCCAGTCGATTTTCAGTGCCAGCCGATACAGGTCGTCTTCGCGCACATAAGGGCGCTCTTCGAGCTTCCACAGGATGCGGCTGGCAATGCGCGATTGCAGATTCGCCTTCATCAACAGGGACCACGGGCCGGCAAACACGACACCGCCGTCGGTGGGCACGAGCTGCAACGCACCGAGTGCGGTGAGCTCCGCGGTCAACACCTGCTCGAGCCCGCGCGGGCAGGAGGCAAAGAAAGAGAAATTCTGCACGACAACAATCCAAATGAATCGGGGTGCGGAGCACCCCCGTAGCACGCAGTATACAGCCAGCAGTTTGGGCACAAGTTGCGCCCGGTGCCGGCGAGCGGGCTTGTGCAATCAGTCCTCGTCGTCCGCCAGCGCCTTGAGCTGCAGTTGCAGGACCTGCAGCACGACGGCCCCCGACAGGGCGATCATCATGGCGCCGTTGATGGCCTCGATCGGCCCGAGCAACTTCCAGCGCGGACTCATTACGACGTCACCGTAACCGAGCGTCGCGAAGTTGACCGCCGAGTGGTAGACCGCGTCGTACAGCGAGCCGAACTCGCCGAGCAGCAGAAAGACGCCGCCCCACACGCTGACCTGCAGGAAGTTGCCGAACAGCAGCAGGGTCATCACGCCGAAAATCAGGAAGCCGCCCCGGAACAGCGGCGTCCTGCCGGCGTGGCGCCGGTAGAAGTTCACGCTCAGCGCGCTGATCCACGACTGCAGCATCATGCACAGCAGAATGACCAGGCCGCCCACCAGCAGGTTTCTCAGCATCGATACCTCCTTTCGATCAGGTTCCGCTCGTACCGGCACGCCGGGCATGCCAGCGCTCGAGCACGAGCACCGTCAGCGACGCATAGCCGGCAACGGCGACGAACAGCGCCAAGCGCGTCAGCGATGCCTGCATGACGTCCTTGCCTGTGGCGCTATCTTCGATCGCCGGCCCCAGCAGGATCAGTGCCGTCATCAGCGCATTGCTCCAGAACGACGGCGGATAGCGACTGGCGACCAGCCGGTACAAGCGCCGGCCAATCCACAGTGCCGCAGCCGCCAGCCACAGTCCCAGCATCCACAGGCTGGCGTGCAGCCCCAGTCCGGCCCACAACAGTGCCGCGAGCAGCGCCCCGAGCAGGGTCGAGCCGACCAGCTCGCGCCCGGCCTGCCTTGCCGACACCGCGCACGCCTGCTGGCCCAGCGTCACCGTTTTCATCAGCCCGGCGATGTACAACGACGGATTGCTCAGCGCCAGCAGCCACATCGGCATCACGATCAGCACTGCGCGCGCGGCGATCCACGTCAGCCCCGTCACGTCCGCGGCTGCCGGCGCCTCCGGCACGACCGTAGCGGTATCCGGAATCAGTGCGTGCGAAAACAGGTTGATCGTTGCGCCAAGCGCAATGCCCGCGCCCAGCGACTTGGCCAGCTGGAGTGCGCTGGCCTGGTCGGTGACGCCGGCAATCGGAATCAGCGCCACGGCAATCACCGGCAGCAGCAGCAGCGGGTTGCGGCGCCGGAGCCCGCCGAGAAACAGCACGTACAGCGTCAGCGCGGTCAGTACGGCGGCGCTGGCCGGGTAGTGTTCGAGCAGCGGCACCATCAACACGCCGGCCGCCATCAGCGCGGCAACAAAGAGGCCGGCGAATGCCGCCTTGAGCAGCGGCATCGGCGGGCCCGGTTTGCACAGCAACAGCACCGCCAGCAGACAGACGACATAAGGCTGCGCCAGCGCCATGCCGTAGGCCACCAGCACGGTCAGCCCCAGACCGGCCGCCAGCCGCAATACCGCCCTGTCGCCCCGATGCATGTCGCGTCTCCGGCCGGATCAGTAGAGATAGGACATCACGCTCATCAACCGGATGTGGATCCAGCCCAGCGCGTTCATCAGGACGTTGTTGCCGGTATACGCAAGGACGTCGGCCTGCCCGCCGACACGCAGCCCTTGCAGGCCCGGCCGCTCCTTGGGATCGAACTCGATCTTGACCGGAAAACGCTGTGCCTGACGCAACCAGTCGCGGTTGTTCTGCACCGTTGGCAGCGCCCCCGACGGCTGCGGCTGACCGGTGCTGACCCCGTTGCCGATGCTGCGCACCCGCCCCTTGAGGATACGACCCGGCAGCACGTCCAGCAGGATGTCGACTTCGTTGCCCGGCTGCATCCGGCCGAGATTGTTTTCGGTGAAATCGGCGCTGATCCAGATGTCGTGACTGACGACGATCGCCATCACCGGCGCGCCGGTGCTGACGAACTGGCCGGTGTCGGTGCGCAGGTCGGTCACGACGCCGCCGATCGGTGCGGTAACGCGCGCTTTGCCCAGATCCAGCTCGGCCTTTTCCTTCAGCGCCCGCGCACTGGCCAGTTGCGAGTTGCGCTCGCCCGGCTCGCCGGCGACTTCGATCGCCCGGCGCAGATCGGCCTGCGCGGCGACGAACTGGCTGTGGGCGGTATCGCGCGTGGCCTGGGCGATTTCGAGCCGCCGGACCGAAATCGCACCCGGGTCCTCGGCGTACAGCCGCTCCTGGCGTTCCGCGTCCTTGGCGGCGTTCCTGGCGTTGGCCTGTGCCGCGAGCATCGCGGCTTCGGCCACCCTGACCGCTTCGCCGCCGGCGTTGACGCTGCTCTCGACCGAACGGTAATCGGCCCGCGCCCGCGCCAGCGCGATTTCGTACGGGGCCGGATCGACATCGAACAGCGGCTGGCCAACGCTCACGCGGCTGTTGTCGTGCACATAGACCCGCGTGACCGTGCCGACGAGCTCCGCGGCCACCGGCACGACGAAGGTCTGGACCCTCGCCTGCGACGTGTACGGCGTGATCCGGTCGGCGGCCAGATACCACAGCAGCGAAACCGCAATCAGTGCCAGCACCACCCACGCGCCGATACGGCTGGCCTTTCCCGGCGATCCGGCTTCCTCGGTCATGGTCCACTCCTGGTTTGCGCGGCCCGATCGGCCGACGCCGGCGGCAACGGTGTATCCAGTAGCGGGCCCCATTCGCTGCGCCGCCGCAGGTAGGCGTCGGTTTGCGCGTCGACGAGCGGCCGTTCGCGGCCATTCTGCCAGCCGCCGCCCATCGCCTTGTACAGCGTGATCAGGTCACGCATCATGCTGCCGCGGCTGACGACCAGCAGTGCCTGCTGGTTGAACAGTGCGCGCTGCGAATCGAGCACGCGCTGGAAGTCGGCCATGCCTTCCCGATACTGGATGTTGGCGATCTCGAGCGCGCGCTTCGCCGCCTTGCCGGTTTCGGTCAGCAGCCGGATCTCGTCATGCCGTCCTGCGTAGGCCGTCGCCGCGTCGTCGATCTCGCGCGCGGCGCTCAGCACCGCGTTGACGTAGTTTTCCCGCAGTTGCATGAAGCGGGCGTCCTGTACCAGCACCTGATTGCCGAGCCGGCCATGGTCGAACACATTCCAGCTGATCGCCGGCCCCAGCCCCATCGTCACCGTAGTGCGGCTGTTCGGTGGTGACGCGGTGAAACTGCCGAGTGTCAGGGTCGAACCGCCGCCGACCAGCGACGTCGCCGACACCCCGATCGAACCGATCAGCGCAATCGACGGGTACAACTCGGCCTCGCTCACGCCGATCAGCGCGGACTGTGCTGCCAACTGCCGTTCGGCCACGCGCACGTCCGGACGGCGGCGGACCAGATCGGCCGGGAGTTCGTCGACCAGCGCCAGCTCGCCTTGCGGAATGATCCCGGTCCCGCCTGCGATTTCCGGCAACACACCCGGGGCCCGGCCCAGCAAGGTGCACAGCGCGTTGCGGCTCTGGCGCAGGCCGGTTTCCAGCTGCGGAATGCCCGACAGCGTGCCGAGGTACTGCGTTCGCGCCTGTTGCAGGTCGAGTTCGGCGCTGTTGCCGCTCCTGAACAGATGCTCGGTAATCTCGAGGCTGCGCTTTTGCAGCGCGGCGTTGTCGCGGGTGATCTGCAATTGCGCCTCGAAAGTGCGGACCGCGACGTAGAGTTGCGCGACCTGCGCCGCGAGCAGTACCTGGATGTCGTCATACTGCGCCAGCGTTGCGAAATAACCGGCATCGGCCGATTCGATACTGCGCTGGAACCGCCCCCAGAAGTCGGGCTCCCAGCCCAGATTGAATCCCGCACCGACACTGGTATACCAGTCGCGTTTGCCGCCGCTCTGCTGGCCGACGCCGAGTGCCTGGCCACTCACCTGCTGCAACTGTGGCCAAAGGAAACTCTCGGCGATGCCCTGCTGCGCGCGCGCCTCGAGAATACGCAGACCGGCGATCCGGACGCTGGCATTGCGCTCGAGGGCCGCTTCGACCAGCCGGGTCAGCGCCGGATCGTTGAACTTGGCCCACCAGCGCGCGTCGGCTTCGAGCCGGGCCGCCGGCAGCGCCCGCAACGGCTCGGCGTGCCAATCGTCGAGTGCCGGCACCTCCGGGCGGCGGTAATCCGGGCCCAGTGTCGTGCAGGCGCAGACCAGCAGCGACACGCCCAGCGCAGCCCAGCGCCCCCTAGCCGGCATCATCCGGGTTTTGCGCCACGACCGGTGCGGCCCCGTTGCGGACCCATGCCATGAACAGCTGGTACCCGATCGCCAGTGCCGTCGCACCGACGAACATGCCGAGAATGCCCGCGCCGACCATGCCGCCGAGCGCACCGAGCAGGATCACCGGCATCGGTGCATCGACGCCCCGCCCCAGCAGCAGCGGCTTGAGTACGTTGTCGGACATGCCCGCGACCAGCAGCGCAATCGTGAACAGCACGTTGCCGACGGTGCCGCCGTCGCCGGACAGCCACAGCCAGGCAATGGCCGGCGCCGTGGCCAGGATCACCGGCACTTGGGCGATGCCGAGGATCAGCGCGACGACGAAGAAGGTCCCGACCGCCGGAACGCCTGCAAGGTAGCAGATCACCCCGACGAGCAAGGCCTGGATGAAGGCGACGCCGATCACGCCCTGCGCGACCGCGCGTATCGTCGCCGTGCACAGCCTGACAACCTGCTCGCCGCGTGCCGGTCCGGCGATGCGGTTGGCGATCTCGAGCGAAATGCGCGCCCCAGCCTCGCCGAACGACATGATGACGCCGGCCACGATGAAGGAAACGATGAACTTGAGCAGGTCGCCGCCCATGCTGGCGACCAGACTGAGCAGGTGCCTTGAGATGTTGCCGATCTTCGGTTGCTGGCTCTGGATCAGACCCGGCAGGTCGGTCGACGCACGTTGCCAGACGATGTAGATCTTCTTGCCGATGATCGGCACCGCCTCGAGGCGCTCCGGGGGCTGCGGAACGTGCACGGTGTTGTTGCGGACCGACATGACCAGACTGGTGATCGAATCGCCGATCGAACTGGTGAACGCCACCGTCGGCGCGGCAACGAGGAGCAGCCCGGCCAGCACCAGCACCGTTGCGGCCAGCCACTGCCGTCCGAGCGAGTGCGCGAGCTTCCTTTGCAGCGGATACAGCGTCACCGCCAGCACGAGAGCCCAGAGCATCAGCGTCAGGAACGGGGCAAAGATGCCGTAGCAGAAGACCGCCAACACGACGAACAGGCCGAACTTGATGAACAAGTCGAACAAGCCGTCCAGTTTTTCCGGTGACGCTGGATTTTGCATGAGATGGACCTCGCATCTGGAGCCGCCCGGGCGGGCGGAACCGGCGGCCTTGCCAGCGTTGACGCGGCATCGGTACCGCCTGCTGCACCAGTGTAGGTCATGATCCGGGCCGGAGCCGGATCGCCACCGGCCGGGGTGCGGACGATGGATGATTGCGGCGGCCCAACGGACCGGCCGCGGCTTGCCGCCACCCAGCCTGGCGGGCAGGCCGGGCGCGCGGCGACCGGCCGGTCGGCCACGCCCCTGAGTGATGCAGCCCTGCGCGGCGGGAGCGCCGCACCGCCGCTCCGTCAGGCGTCGGCGGTCTCGGCGTTCACCCGGCGCCGTGTCTGCATGATCAGCGGCGCCCACGTCTGGCCCGGCTGCTTCTTGCGCGTCGTCAGCGTCAGCTCGGACGGGCCGTAGACATTGGTGTTGTGCGTCAGCGGCGTGGTGATCAGGTATTGCGCCTGCGTCGCCTTGAGGAAGCCGCCGACGCGGTCGATGTTGAAGATGTCCAGATGGGCGAACGGTTCGTCGATGAACACGAAGCCCGAGGTGTTCGCATCGTCCATCATCAGCCCGATCAGCAGGATCAGCGACTTCATCACCTGCTGGCCGCCCGACGCTTCACCGTCGTTCAGCCCCATCATCCCCTTCTGGTCGAAGTTGAAGCGCGCGGTCAGGCCGGCCTGCGCCAGCACCGTGTCGTCGTTCTCCAGATGCGGCGTATCGAGTTCGACATCGATGCCGGCCAGCTCGCCGAGGCGTTTGACGTTGCGGCCGTAGGCGCGCACCGTCGCGCGCAGCTTGTTGATGTAGGCAGCACGCGCGTCGTCGGTCAGCTCGCGGGTGCGGGCGACATCGCGGCGGTGCTGGTCGGTGTCGCGCTCGATGCCGGCGTAGTCGGCGGCCAGCTTGTCGCGGCGCGCCAGCACGGTCTCGTCGGTTTCCCAGTCCTGGTTGTCGAGCGCGAAACGGATGCGGTCGATCTCGCGCTGCACGTCGCGCACCGAGTCGTACTGTGCCGCCAGCCGGCGCAGATGCTCGGCGGCGACGTATTCGGCCGGCAGTTGCGTCCGCGCGGCACGCAGGCTGCGGATCTGCCGTTTGATGTCGTCGCGCTGCCGCGCCAGTTGTGCCGACAACTCGGCGATCTGCGCCTCGAGCGCTTCGCGCTGGCGACGTTGCGTCTCGAAGCTGATGCGCGATTCCTCGCGGCCATCGCGCAGTCCCTGCCACGCCGACTGTGCCGCTGCGAGCCGCGCACCGGCTTCCTGCAACCGCGTCTGTTCGTCGTGGAAGCGCGCCGCGGCGGCGGCGAACTCGTCCTGACGTGCCGCCAGCTGGACCACGGCCTGCATGCCCATCAGTGCCTGCTGGATCTCGGTGATCTGCCGGGTCAGCGCAACCAGCCTGCCTTCGTCGGCCAGCATCTGTTCGTTCAGTTCGCGCAAACGGCGGCCGGCTTCGTTGCGCCGCGACTGGCGTGCGCCTTCGCCGAAGGCATAGTCGCCGCTGCGAACACTGATATCGCGTGCACCACGGCGCTCCTTGTGGAAGGCATCGCGGGTGATCCAGTCGCCGTCGAGCGTCTGGCCGTGGGCGACCGAATTGGCGCGCTGGGTCCGGTTCAGCAGGTTGGCGAGCCAGTCGGGCACATCGGCGTTGAAGTCGACGACCTCAAGCACGCTGCCCGTACGTGCGCGCGGCACCGGCTCGCGGTCGGGCACGATGAAGTGGCGGTAGCGCAGCTTCTGGCCCAGTTCCCACGCACGCTGCCGGTCGCCAGCCTTGTTGAGCAGAATGATGTGGCGCGACGGCGCCAGCATTGCCTCGACCGCCTCCTGCCATGCCGGATCGCGCACTTCGACGATCTCGGTCAGCAACTGGTGACCGATGCCGGCCTCGTCGAGCGCCGCGCGCATGTTGCGGACAAAGTCGGGCAGCATCGGCGCGCGGCCAGACTGCAGCGCCGACTGGGTATCGTTGAGCTCGTCGCGCTCGGCGCGCGCCTGGCGCAGCGACTGGCGCAGTGCAGCTTCGTCGTCCTTGAGTCCGGCGAGCCGGTCGTTGAGCTTGACCGCGTCGGCGCCGTCCTCGGCCTCGGCCAGACGGCGCAGCCGGTCGGCTTCCTGCAGCAGCTTCTCGGTGTCGCGGGCAGCATCGCGGGCGGCCTGGAATTCGGCGTAGGCGGCGTCGTTTTCGGCCTGCGCCGCCTTCTCGGTATCGCGCGAGCCGGCCAGACTTGTCTCCAGCTCGCGGTAGCCGACATCGAGCGCCGCCAGTGCCTGCTGACGCTCGCGCAATACCCGCCGGGCACCGCGCCAGTCGTCGACGTTGCCCCGCAGCGCACCCCATTGCTCGACATAACGCAGCGCCGGCATCACCCGGCTCTCGAGCCGGATGGCATTGTCCTGCATCGTGCGCCATTCGAGATGGTTGTTGGCGCGCAGCTTCAGCCGCTCGACGTCGAGACCGAGCTGGCTGGACTGCTGCTCCATCTTGCCGAGCTCGTCCTCGGCCTCGGACAGCCGCAGCTTGGCCTCGTGGTAATGGTCGAGCACCTGCTTGTCGCCGAACACCTGGAACACCAGATCGAGCAGCGACTTCGGGCTGTACTCGCACAGCTTGTCGGTATCGCCCTGCTCGAGCGCCAGCACCTCGGCGATCGCCGGTGTCAGCCCGGCGGCTTCGAGCCGGCGGCGGTATTCGTTGACGCCGATCCAGTTCAGCAGCGACTCGGTGCCCGGCTGCAGCTCGATCCGGCCTTCGGCGATCGCGTACTGGCGCACCCAGTCGCCGCCCTGCTTCCTGATCCGGCAAAACAGCGTGATCTCGTCGCTGGTCGCCGGGAAGAACAGCGTCGGAAACAGCCCCGAATCACGGCGCGGATTGCTGACCACGCCGCGCAGCCAGGCGACGTTTTCCTTGTTGTTGCGCACATAGCGCTTGTAGTCGCGCCGGCCCGAGCACTTGAGCGCCAGCATCGTCCGCAGCGCATCGAGCAAGGTCGTCTTGCCCGAGCCGTTCGGCCCGACGACGGTGACGATCTGGGCATCGAGCGGCACCTTGATCGCCTGCCAGAAGTCCCAGTGGACCATTTCGAGTTCGCGAATCTGAAACATCAGTTTTCCTTGCACACAACGGCCGGTTGCGGCGGCATCGTCCGCTCGCTGCGCAACTGGCCATAGATCAGCTGATCGACCGCCCGGCCTTCGATCAGATAGTGTTGCCGCAACACGCCTTCCTGCATGAAGCCCAGACGCGACCACAAGGCCCGCGACGCGGCATTGTCGGCTGATACCGTCGCCCACAGGCGCCGGTACCCGGCGTCGAACAGCAGGCCGGTCCACGCCTGCAGCGCCACGGCCGCAATACCGCGGCGGCGATACGGTCCGGCAATCTGCACCGACAGCTCGGCGCTCTGCATCATTGCCGAGCGCTGACGCGCACCGACGAGACCGACCGGATCATCGTCCGCACAGACGATGCGCAACGACTCTTCCTCATCACCAAGGAACACCGGCCCGGACGCAGCAACCAGCCTGGCCCGCAGTTGTGCCTCGCTCAATGCAGCCAACGGCATGACCGCGCGCGCCGACGGTTCGGCGCGCAGGTCAGCCCAGAACGTGGCATCCGCCGCGACAGGGGCACGCAGCGAAACCTTCATTCGTCACCGGCCTCATCGTCGGTGCCATCCTCCGCCGCGGATACCGGCTCGTCGACGGCGATGCGCGTCCCCGACAGCTTGAGCACCTCGGCGAGCGCGCCGTTGATGATGCGCGGCGCGAGTTTGGCGTAGTCGATCATCAGGTCGAGCAGCGGGCCTTCCTGGATCATCCGGTTGCGGCGGACGACGAAACCCAGTTTGGCGAGCTGGCCGAGGTTGGTCGCAAAGCGCATCTTGCCGCCGAGCTGGCGGCCGAAGTCGGCGTAGACCGCGTCCTCGGGCACGCCGACCGAGACGTCGTCACCGTGGGCGATCGGCTTCTCGGCGCCGAACATGTCGACCTGGGTATCGCCGATTTCTTCGGCGCGCGAGATCTGCCGCTCGCGCTTGGGCAGAATGATCAGCGCCCAGACGACAACGAGCAGCGCGATCGCGTCGCGCGGCAGGCCCATGTTGTTCGACAGCCAGTTCTCGCCTTCGCCGAAGACCCAGTCTTCCATCTCGGGGCGGAGCGCGACGGCGATGTGTTCGGCGTACGGGTTCTCCAGCAGCCGCAGGCCGACCTCGCCGAGCCGGCGTTCGAGGCTTTCACGGAAGGCCTCGTCGACAAGGGCACGGCGTGCGAGCGGGTCGCGACGCGGAATGAAGCGGTGCGCCAGCAGGCGCGCGGTCAGGATATTGAGGGCTTGATCCATGATTTCTATTCGCTGCGCAGCGGCGTGAGCCGGCCGCGGGAAATGGTGGCCACTTCGGCGTGGTCGAGTTCTTCAACACCGTGTTCGGTCTCGAGCCGCAGCGGCAGCTTGACCAGGTCGGCGACGACGCTCTGCTCGAGCGCCGCATCGGCATCGCCGAGCAGCGCCAGCAGGGACAGCCGGTAGGCCGTTTCCGGATAGCTGTCGGCGACGACCGAGTCGGTCAGCGACGCCGGCAGCGTCTGCGCGGCCAGCGCCGACAGCTCTTCGTACAGCGCCTCGGCGGCGAGCAGCCGCTCGGCTTCGAGTTCGCCGACCAGCGGCGCGGCACTGGACGACGGCAGCGCACTGACCACGTGCTCGGTGCGCACGCGGCCCGTCAGCTCGAACTCGGCGACGTCGAGCAGCTCGTCGCTGGTCGCGAACAGCGGCTCGGGATGGAAGGCGAGCAGCCCGTCGGCCAGCGATGCCAGCGACGCCTGACTCTGACCGCGCAGCCAGTCGGCAACGTTGGTCGAGGTCAGTCCGGATTCGCCAAGATGGACGCGCTGCGCCGCGAGTTCGGAGAGCCGGCGCTGGAACACGCCGGTCAGCCGCAGCATGCGGCTCTGTGCGTAGGCGATCGACTGGGCCAGATTGAGCGCGGCCAGATCGAGCGTTTCGTCGGCCAGCAGATCGCGCATCACTTCGGTGCCCTTTTCGACCCAGCGCCAGACGCTGTCGAGCTTGTCGCGGGCACTGCGGATGCGGAATTCCGATTGTGATTCGAGCGCGGCCTCGAAGTCGGCATACAGCTCGTTCAGTCGCGCCAGCAGATGCTGCAGCGCCTCGGACGACACCTCGCCGACGGACTGGCCGGCCGCGACCTGTCCGGTCAGATAGCCGAGTTCGGCATCCTCGCCGGCGAACTGCGTCAGCGTCGTCACCGCCGCGAGCGCGATCCGCCCGGGCTCGGACAGCGCATACAGCTGCGCATCGCTGTCCCACACCAGCAGGCCGTTCTGGCGCAAACGGGCCAGCACGGTTTCGAGCTTGACCGGGTTCAGGTAGGCAAAGTGCGACTGCAGTTCGTGCGGCGACCAGCGCGGCGCATTGGCGCGGGCGCCGATTTCGCGCAGTACCAGCAGCCGCACCAGCACTTCGTCCTCGCCACCACGGAACAGCGTGATGAAGGCGTTCAGTACCGGCCGGGCGCGCATGAGCCCGGCCAGCGGGCCGAGGTCGGCGGGCACGTAGCCGGGAGCAAAGAAGTCGTCGAGCGTCGATTCCATCGGGTCTAGATCATCGTGGTGCGCGCATTCAGCGCAGCGTCGAGTTGGGCGGTCAGCGTGCCGTCGGCCGCAAACTTGCGGGCAAACAGCGCATCGCTCGCCAGCAGCGCGGGCAGGTCGGCATCGCTCAGCGTCGCCGGCGACCAGGCACCGGGCGTCCAGACCAGATGCCGCAAGGGATCGCGGACCAGCCGGTCGGCCAGTCCGGCGTGCATCAGCACGGTCTGGATGAACATTTCATCGGGCACGAGGGTAGCGCGAAAGAAGTCGACCACCTTAGGGTATTCGTCACAGAAGCGCAGCACCGCGTCGGCGGCGGCACCGGTGAGGCACCACCATTGCGAACCGGCCCAGACGGCTGTCAGCGGTGACGGCAAACGACGACGGAGGCCCAGATGACGCAGACCGCGCTGCAGCTTCTGCAGCGCGCGGCCGGCCGGACGACCGTTCAGGGTTTCGGGATGCCAGGCCTGCCATCGGTAGCCGACGTCGAATTCGGACTCGGCACGCAGGTCGAGATAGCCGTCAACGTCGTCGTTCCGCGCCAGCCGCGCAACGATCTCGGCGTGCGTCCTGACCGGATAGTCGGCCCCCGACAGCAGCACCTGCCAGTCGCAACCGTCGGCGCAGGCGACCCGCATCAGGTCCAGCGTCGCCGCAACCAGCGAAAAACCGCCCCAGCGACAGGGACGACGGACGATGAAGACGGTCCCCGCCGGGACCGAAGCCTGCATCGCAGCGAACACGTCGGCCGGCGTGTTGGCGTCGACATGCACGTAGACGCGCACGCCCGGCGCGGCCAGCCGGCCGACCAGCCGCGCCAGCTGCGCCGGCGCGGTGTGGGCAAGAATCAGGTACGCCAGCCGCATCGCGCGCGGATCAGTCCTCGTCGCCGTCAAAAGCGTCGAGCGCCCCGGCCTCGGACTCGTTCAGCGCCGGCTCCGGCGTCGGCTCGAGCGCCACGGCATCCGGGCGCACCGCGTCGAGGTAATCCATGATCGCGTAAGTCAGCTCGCGGGTGTTCTCGCCGGTCAGGCCGGAGATCGTGAACACGCGCAGCGCCTGCGGGTCGAACACGTACTCGTTCTCGGGCGGTGTCCAGCCGTAGGCGGCGAGGAAATCGGCGACCCGTTGTTCGCGCTCGTCCTCGGGGATCATGTCGAGCTTGTTCAGCACCAGCCAGCGCGGCTTGTTGTACAGCGCCTCGTCGTACTTGCGCAGCTCCTCGACGATGGCCTTGGCCTCGGCGACCGGATCGACGTTCTCGTCGAACGGCGCCAGATCGACGAGGTGCAGCAGCACGCGCGTGCGCGCCAGGTGCTTGAGAAAGCGGTGGCCAAGGCCGGCACCTTCGGCCGCGCCTTCGATCAGCCCCGGAATGTCGGCGATGACGAAGCTGCGGTTTTCGTCGATGCGGACGACGCCGAGGTTCGGATGCAGCGTGGTGAACGGATAGTCGGCGATCTTCGGCCGCGCCGCGGACACGCTGGCGATGAAGGTCGATTTGCCGGCATTGGGCATGCCCAGCAGGCCGACGTCGGCCAGCACCTTCAGTTCGAGCTTCAGCTCGCGCCGTTCGCCCTCTTCGCCCGACGTGGTCTGGCGCGGCGCACGGTTGATCGACGATTTGAAATGGATGTTGCCCCAGCCGCCCTTGCCGCCCTTGGCGAGGCAGATCAGCTCGCCGTCGTGGGTCAGGTCGGCGACGATTTCGCCGGTCTCGCTGTCGGTGATCAGCGTTCCGACCGGGAAGCGCAGCGTGACGTCGTCACCGGCGGCGCCATAGCAGTCGGCACCGCGGCCGGACTCGCCGTCGCGCGCCTTGTATTTCTTGACGAAGCGGTAATCGACCAGGGTGTTGATGTTCTGGTCGGCTACGGCCCAGACCGTGCCGCCCTTGCCGCCGTCACCACCGTCGGGGCCGCCGCGCGGTATGAATTTCTCCCGGCGCATGCTCGCCGAGCCTTTGCCGCCCTTGCCGGCGATGACTTCGATTCTTGCTTCGTCAATGAATTTCATGGTGCCCTGTCCAGAAGCGAAAAAAGCCCTATCCCGCAGGATAGGGCTTTATGACCGCGAGTTGCGAAGCTTACGCTTCTTCGCCGGTGTACGGCAGCACGGTCACGGTGCGACGCTTAGCGGCGCCCTTGATCGCGTACTTGACGTAGCCGTCAACGAGGGCGAACAGGGTGTGATCCTTGCCCATGCCAACGTTGTCGCCCGGGTGGAATTCGGTACCGCGCTGACGCACGATGATCGAACCAGCCGGAATCAGCTCGCCGCCATACACTTTGATGCCAAGGCGTTTCGCCTGGGAGTCGCGGCCGTTACGGGAACTACCGCCAGCTTTTTTGTGTGCCATGGTATGTCAGCTCCTGATTACGCGTCGATCGAGTCGATGCGGATTTCGGTGTAGTTCTGGCGATGGCCCTGACGCTTCTGGTAGTGCTTGCGACGGCGCATCTTGAAGATGCGAACCTTGTCGTGACGACCTTGCGAAATGACCGTTGCCTTGATGGCAGCGCCGGCAACCACAGGGGTCCCGATCGTCACTGCATCACCGTTTGCCACCATCAATACTTCATTCAGTACGATCTGGCTGTCGATGTCTGCAGCAATCTGTTCTACTTTGAGTTTTTCGCCGACGGTAACTTTGTACTGCTTACCACCGGTTTTTACGACTGCATACATAACAAGCTCCAAAGAGTTTGCGCTCGAAAAAACATCCCGCCCGGAGACGGAACGCACCCCATCCATTACGGGGAACCCGGGACTATAACGGCAACTTGCTTGCAAGTCAAACACTTAGCGCACGCCGGGCTGCGCCGCCCCCCTTTCAATGGTAAGATCGCGGGCTTCATGGAATAGACGGCAGGACGAGACCAGCGTGTCGCTCGCGTTCGTACAATCGGTCATCGGTGCAGAGATGCAGGCGGTCGACCACCTTATCCGGCAACGGCTCCACTCCGACGTCGCCCTGGTCAGCCAGGTCGCCGAATACATCGTCGCTTCGGGCGGCAAGCGCCTGCGGCCGATGATCGTGCTGCTGTCGGCCCGTGCCCTCGGCTATACCGGCGAACACCATCGTGAACTCGCCGCGGTCATCGAATTCATCCATACCGCCACGCTCCTGCACGACGATGTCGTCGACGAATCGGCGCTGCGCCGTGGCCGGGACACCGCCAACGCCCTGTTCGGCAACGCGGCATCGGTCCTCGTCGGCGATTTCCTCTACAGCCGTGCATTCCAGATGATGGTCGGCTGTGGCTCGATGCGCGTGATGGAAACGCTGGCCGACGCGACCAACATCATCGCCGAAGGCGAAGTGCTGCAGCTGATGAACATCGGCAACGTCGACCTCGACGAAGCCGGCTACGTTCGCGTCATCCAGTACAAGACCGCCAAACTGTTCGAAGCCGCCGCCCGTCTTGGCGCCATCCTTACCGGATCGGACGCCGGCACCGAAGGCCGGCTGGCGCGCTACGGCATGCACCTGGGCACCGCGTTCCAGATCATCGACGACGTGCTCGACTACTCGGGCAAGCAGGACGAAATCGGCAAGAGCCTTGGCGACGACCTCGCCGAAGGCAAAGCCACGCTGCCGCTGATCTACGCCATGCGCCACGGCACCGCCGAGCATGCCGACGCAGTACGGCAGGCCCTGACACAGGCCGACCGCTCGTTGCTGCCGCAGGTGCTCGCCGCCGTCCACGCCACCGGCGCGCTCGACTATGCCCGCGAGATCGCCCAGCGCGAAGCCGCGCTGGCTCGCGACCTGCTCGTCGACCTGCCCGACAACGACGACCGCCGCGCGCTCGAAGCCCTGGCCGAACTGGCGGTTGCACGGAATAGCTGACGTTTTTTTCGAAAGCGCTTGACAGCCCAATAAGGGCTTACCATAATGGCGCTCTCTTTCGAGATCGGGGTGTAGCTTAGCCTGGTAGAGCGCTACGTTCGGGACGTAGAGGCCGGAGGTTCGAATCCTCTCACCCCGACCAGAATCTCACGAAAAACCGCACAGCTTGCTGTGCGGTTTTTTGTTTTCTGCGCCACCAGCTCAAGCCGACACACGGCGCGCTTTTGCTGCTTACACTGAAACGGTCAGTGGCCGGCGAACAGAACCGGACAGCCAAGCCGACCTCGCAGAGTCGCCTCGCACCGCCACATAACCGGCCGGATCCGGCCCGGAGGTGCATGATGGCGCACGTCGACCTTCCCGATTTCGATACGCTGGCAGCGCTGTACCGCCAGGACCCCGGCGCATTCGAAGCGCTGCGCAGCAGCCTGCTGCACCAGGCGCTCGACGACGTCGAGGCACCGCGCCGGCAGCGGATCGAGGCGCTGCTGAACCGCATCGACCTGCACCGGCAGCGTGCGAGAAATCCGCTGCACGCGGCGGTCATCGCCCATGAAATGATGTGGACGTCCTTCCTGGCGCTGAACTACGTACTGCACCACGGCGAGCGGCCGCCGCATGCCGGCGCAACGGTACTGCAGTTCCGGCCGCGCGTGCAGCTGCACTGACCCGGTCCCGCGACTCAGTCCCACAACTCCGGCTGTGTCGGCCCGGCCTCGTCCAGACGGACGCCAACACCGAGCAGTCGCACCGGCCGGGCGCCCCGCGCCCACCCCTGCCGCAGTAAGGCGGCGAACGTGGACAACGTGGGCGCGCCAGCCGCCTCGACGGTGGTCTGGGTGAAGTCGTCGAACTTGATCTTCACGACCGGTTTGGCACGGACCAGCGGCTCGGCATGCTCGCCGACCGCTCCGCTGCGGGCAAAGCGTGCAGCAAAGTCGTCGACCAGCACCGGCAGCGCAGCCAGACAGGCCTCGAGGTCGGCAAGATCCTGCGCGTAGGTCTGCTCGACCGACAACGACTTGCGCATCCGCTCGCGGACGACCTCGCGCGCATCGATACCGCGGCACTGCCGGTACAGTGACGCCCCCATCTTGCCGAAACGTTGCACCAGGCGCTCCAGCGGCCAGCGCTGCAGTTCGGCGCAGGTCTGCGCGCCCATGTCGGCCAGCCGCGCCGCGGTAGCCTTGCCGACCCCCCACAACCTGGCGACCGGCAGCTCGCACATGAAGGCATCGATTTCGCCCGGCGTGATCACGAACTGGCCATCCGGCTTGCGCCAGTCGCTGGCGATTTTGGCAAGCAACTTGTTCGGCGCAATACCCGCACTCGCGGTGATGCCGACCTCGGCGGCAATCCGGCTGCGGATTTCCTGCGCCATCAGACTGGCACTGCCGCGACAGTGCGACAGACCGGTGACGTCAAGATAGGCCTCGTCAAGCGACAGCGGCTCGATCCTGTCGGTGTAATCCAGGAAGATCGCGTGAATCGCCTGCGACGCTTCGCGATAGCGTTGAAAATCCGGCGGCACCAGCACCAGACGCGGACAACGCTGCAGGGCCGTGCGCGTCGACATGGCCGAGCGCACGCCGAAACGGCGCGCCGGGTAGTTGCACGTTGCAATCACGCCGCGCCGCTCGGCCGCACCGCCGACGGCCAGCGGCACATCGCGCAACGCCGGCCGGTCGCGCATTTCCACCGCAGCATAGAAACAGTCGCAATCGATATGGATGATCTTGCGCTCGACAGACACGCATCCCCTCCCGCACCGGGCCTTCATCGACACCAAATTGTACGATCGTTCTACAAATGATGCACAGGGTGATTACGGACGGTCGCGTCCTCAGCCCCGTCCGCATGGCTTATAATCTGCGGTTTATCTATTCGTCCTTCCGAGTATCCGGCATGCACGAGCATTACACCCCGGCCCAGATCGAGGCCGACGCCCAGGCGCAATGGGAAAACAACAAGGTCTTCCAGGCTGTGGAAGACGTCAGCAAACCCAAGTATTACGCGTGCTCGATGCTGCCCTACCCGTCGGGCAAGCTGCACATGGGCCATGTGCGCAACTACACGATCAACGACATGCTGGCGCGCCAGCTGCGGATGCGCGGCTTCAACGTGCTGATGCCGATGGGCTGGGATGCCTTCGGCCTGCCGGCCGAGAATGCCGCGATCGCGTACAAGAAGTCGCCGGCCGAATGGACCTACGCCAACATCGCCGACATGAAGTCGCAGATGCAGCCGCTGGGTCTGGCATTCGACTGGTCGCGCGAGATCGCCACCTGCGACCCGGACTACTACAAGTGGAACCAGTGGTTCTTCCTGAAGATGCTGGAAACCGGCGTCGCCTACAAGAAGACGCAGATCGTCAACTGGGACCCGGTCGACCAGACCGTCCTTGCCAACGAACAGGTCGTCGATGGCCGCGGCTGGCGCTCGGGCGCGATCGTCGAAAAACGCGAGATTCCGGGTTACTACTTCGGCATCACCCAGTACGCCGATGAACTGCTCGACGACATCGACCAGCTGGAAGGCTGGCCCGACATGGTGCGCGCCATGCAGCGCAACTGGATCGGCAAGTCCGAGGGCGTGCGATTCGCCTTCGACCACGACGTCAAGGACGCCGACGGCGCGCCGATCAACGACGGCAAGCTGTGGGTGTTCACCACCCGCGCCGACACCATCATGGGCGTGACCTTCTGCGCCATCGCCGCCGAACACCCGCTGGCGACGCGCGCGGCGGAGCTGAATCCGGCGTTGCTGCCCTTCATCGACGAATGCAAGCACGGCGGCACCACCGAAGCCGAGCTGGCGACGCAGGACAAGAAGGGCGTGTCGACCGGACTGTTCGTCACGCATCCGCTGACCGGTGCGCAGCTCGAAGTCTGGATCGGCAACTATGTGCTGATGGGCTACGGCGACGGCGCGGTGATGGCCGTGCCGGGCCACGACGAGCGCGACTTCGCCTTCGCCCACAAGTACGGCCTGCCGATCAGGCAGGTCGTCGCCGTCGACGGCGAGACTTATTCGGCCGAAACCTGGGCCGAGTGGTACGGCGACAAGGTGCGCGGCGTGATGATCAACTCCGGCAAGTACGACGGCCTCGGCTACAAGGCCGCGGTTGACGCCGTTGCCGCCGATCTGGCCGCCAAGGATGCCGGCGAGAAGAAAACCACCTGGCGCCTGCGCGACTGGGGCATTTCGCGCCAGCGTTACTGGGGCACGCCGATCCCGATCATCCACTGCCCGTGCTGCGGCGACGTGCCGGTACCGTACGAAGACCTGCCGGTGGTGTTGCCGACCGACTGCATTCCGGACGGCTCGGGCAATCCGCTCAAGCACCGCGAGGACTTCCTCAACGTCGCCTGCCCGAAGTGCGGCGAAGCAGCGCAACGCGAAACCGACACGATGGACACCTTCGTCGATTCGAGCTGGTACTTCATGCGCTATTGCGACCCGAAAAACGGCGAGGCGATGGTCGGCGAAGGCACCAAGTACTGGATGGCGATGGACCAGTACATCGGCGGCATCGAGCACGCCGTACTGCACCTGCTGTATGCCCGCTTCTGGACCAAGGCAATGCGCGACGCCGGCCTAGTTTCGTTCGGCGAACCGTTCAAGAACCTGTTCACCCAGGGCATGCTGCTGCGCGACTGCTACTACCGCGAAGACACGCACGGCAAGAAGCGCTGGTTCTACCCGTCCGAAGTCGACGTCCTGCACGACGACAAGGGCCGGCCGGTTTCGGCGATTGCGAAGGAAGACGGCCAGCCGGTCGTGATGGGCGGCATCGAGAAGATGTCGAAGTCGAAGAACAACGTTGTCGAACCGAAGGACATCATCGAGCAGTACGGGGCCGATACCGCGCGGCTGTTCACGATGTTCGCCGGCCCGCCCGACCAGAGTGCCGCATGGTCCGACAGCGGCGTCGAAGGCGCCTACCGCTACCTGCGCCGGCTGTGGGCGTTTGGTGTCAAACACGCGGAGACGATCCGCACGGCAGGTGAACTCACTGCAGCACTGGCCAAGGACGACAAGGCGCTGCGCTTCGAGATCCACAGCACGCTCAAGCAGATCGACGCCGACTTCGAACGGCTGCAGTACAACACCGTCGTGTCCGGCGTGATGAAGCTGCTGAACGCACTCGAAGCCTACAAGGGCGACAACGCCGCCGTGCTGCGCGAATCGTTCGGCATCCTGCTGCGCGCGATCTATCCGGCCGCGCCGCACATCGCCCACCAGCTGTGGCGCGAGCTCGGTTACGGCGACGAAATCGCCGACGCGGCTTGGCCCGAACCGGCCGCCGATGCGCTGACGCAGGACGAGATCAAGCTGATGGTCCAGGTCAACGGCAAGCTGCGCGGCGAGATCCTTGTTGCCAAGGATGCCGCCAAGGACGTGATCGAAGCCGCCGCGCTGGCGCAGGAAGGCGTGCAGCGCTTCCTCGACGGCGCACCGAAGAAGGTCATCATCGTCCCGGGCCGACTCGTCAACATCGTCGCCTGATCGCGGGCCGGGCACACGCCCGGCCTGTTCACCGGAGTATGCAATGCGTTACCTGCTGATCGTCGCCACCCTGTTGCTCACCGCCTGCGGCTTCCACCTGCGCGGCCAGGGCGCCGGCGGCGCCTTCCCGTACACCACGGCAATCGTTACCGGCGGTGGCGGTACGGCCAACGCATTGCGCGAGTACCTGTCGGTGCTGCCCGACGTGAAGCTGCTCGACAAGCCGGTCAAGGACACGCCGCAGATCGACATTACCGGCGAGGGCGACAACCAGAAGGTGCTGACCGTCAACAGCTCGGGGCGTGTCAGCGAATACCGCGTCTATTACACGGTGACCTTCCGCTTCCGCGTCGGTGACAGCTACCTGATCGACGACGGCAAGGTCCAGCTGTTCCGCGACTACACGTACGACGAAAACAACCCGCTCGGCGAGGATGCCGAGAAGGCGCAGCTGGTCGAGGGCATGCAACGCGATGCCAGCCAGAACATCCTGCGCCGGATCGCCGCGGCGGCGCGAAATGCCGAGAAGGCCAAGGCCAATCCGCCACCGCCGAAGCCGACGCCGACCGAACAGATGCTCAAATCGCTGCAGTAATGCGCAGCGAGCAGCTCGCGCGCCAGCTCGGAACCAGGCTGGCGCCCCTTTATACGATCCACGGCGACGAAGCTTTCCTGGCGCAGGAAGCCGCGCAGACAATCCGCGACGCCGCCCGCAGCGCCGGCCACACCGAGCGCGAGGTGCTGACGGTCGAAGCCGGCTTTTCGTGGAGCCGGCTGGCGCTGCTCGGCAATTCGTTCTCGCTGTTCGCCGACAAGAAGCTGATCGAGCTGCGCATTCCGACCGGCAAGCCCGGCGTCGAAGGCGGCAAGGCGATCGAGGCCTACTGCGCCGACCTGCCGCCCGACACGGTCACGCTGGTCCAATGCCCTAAGCTCGACCGTACTGCACAGAACGCCAAGTGGTTCCAGGCGCTGGCAACGCACGGCGAAGTCGTCGAAGCCAAGAGCATCGACCGCACCGCGCTGCCAGGCTGGATGCGCGAGCGCTTTGCCGCGCAGCAACAGACGCTGGCTCCCGACGCGCTCGACTTTCTCGCCGACCGGGTCGAGGGCAACCTGTTTGCCGCGCACCAGGAAATCCTCAAGCTCGGCCTGCTGTACCCGAAGGGCGACATCACGCTGGCCATGCTGACGCAGACCATTGCCGACGTCGCCCGCTATGACGTGTTCCAGTTGGGCGAGGCCCTGCTGGGCGGCGATGCCAAGCGCTTCTGCCGCATGCTCGACGGACTGAAGGCCGAAGGCGAGGCCCCGCATCTGGTACTGTGGGCCATGAGCGAGGAAATCCGTGCGCTGTACCGGATCGGTCAGGGTCGTGCCCGCGGTACGCCGATGCCGCAGCTCTTCAAGGAAAACCGCATCTGGGGCAACAAGCAGCGCCTGGTTGACGGTGCGTTGTCACGCGTCCGTGGCAGTACGCTGCGCGATGCCCTGGGTCACGCCGCCCGCATCGACCGGCTGGTCAAGGGCATCGGCGACGGTGACGCCTGGGACGAGCTGCAAATGCTCGGCCTGACGCTCATAGGTCGCAGCCGCTAAGCGCCGAATTACCGGGCTTTCTGTTAAG
The DNA here is from genome assembly GCF_014652315.1 of Jeongeupia chitinilytica. Taxonomy (GTDB): domain Bacteria; phylum Pseudomonadota; class Gammaproteobacteria; order Burkholderiales; family Chitinibacteraceae; genus Jeongeupia; species Jeongeupia chitinilytica. Next base: position 22,448 of record NZ_BMYO01000009.1, read on the forward strand.
CTCGACGACCCAGTTTCAGACCCGCATGCCCTCGATGAAAGAAGAAATTCTGGTCAACGTCACCCCGCAGGAAACCCGCGTCGCCACGATCGAGGACGGCATCGTCCAGGACATCCATATCGAGCGCAGCGCGCATCTCGGTTTGGTCGGCAACATTTATCTGGGCATGGTCAAACGGGTGCTGCCGGGCATGCAATCGGCCTTCGTCGAAATCGGTCTCGAACGCGCCGCCTTCCTGCACATTGCCGACGTGATCGAGCAGCGACAGAATCCGAACGAAACCTTCCGGATCGAAAAACTGGTCCACGAAGGCCAGCCACTGATGGTGCAGGTGATCAAGGACCCGATCGGTACCAAGGGCGCACGGTTGTCGACGCAAATCAGCATTGCCGGTCGCTTTCTCGTCTTCCTGCCACAGGAACACCACATCGGAATCAGCCAGCGGATCGAGAACGGCGACGAGCGCGAACAGTTGCGCGAACGTCTGAACAGGCTGCTGCCGAAAGAACACCACGGCTACATCATCCGCACCAGCGCCGATCACGCTACGGACGACGAACTCAAGGCCGACATCGACTACCTTGACCTGATCTGGGCCGACATCCTGCAAAAGTCGCAGAAGCTGCCGGCCAAATCGTTACTGTTCCAGGACCTGTCGCTGCAGCTGCGGGCGCTACGCGACATGGTCAATGCCGATACCGAAGCCGTGTTGGTCGACAGCCGCGAAAACTACCTGAAGATGGCAGAGTTCGCCGGCCGATTCGTTGCCGACGTCGCCCCCCGCGTCCAGCACTACAGCGGCGAGCGGCCTCTGTTCGAGCTTTACGGCATCGAGGCCGAGATCGAGCGCGCGCTGAGCCGGCGCGTCAACCTCAAGTTTGGCGGCTATTTGATCATCGACCAAACCGAAGCAATGACGACGATCGACGTCAACACCGGCGGATTCGTCGGTACGCGCAATTTCGACGACACCATCTTCAAGACCAACCTCGAAGCCACCCATGTCATCGCCCGGCAACTGCGACTGCGCAACCTCGGCGGCATCATCATCGTCGACTTCATCGACATGGACAACGAAGAGCACCAGACCGCGGTGCTCGACGAGCTGAGGAAGGCGCTGGCGCGCGACCGTACCAAAATCACCGTCTCGACCTTCACCAGCCTCGGCCTGATTGAAATTACTCGTAAGCGCACTCGTGAATCGCTGGCACACGTGCTGTGCGAGCCCTGCCCGACCTGCCAGGGACGTGGAGAGATCAAGACCGCCGAATCAGTTTGCTATGAAATCTTGCGGGAAATTCTGCGTGAAGAACGTCAGTTCGCGGCCCGTGAATACCGAATTTTAGCCTCGCAAACCGTGATCGATCGCTTTCTTGATGAAGAATCGACCAACTTGGCAATGCTTGCCGATTTCATCAAGAAACCGATTTACCTACAGGTGGAGACTGCTTACTCTCAAGAGCAGTTTGATGTGGTGCTGGTTTAGAGATTTACCTTTGTATTTTACTGACCATCCAAAACAGGATTGCCATTTACGTGCGCAGCAACACTCATCAATGGTCTTCTTTCACTTCACTACCCCAAGCCACTCAACACCTCAATATACCCAATTCATCCAAACCGTAGGTTTATGCCCGACCTATATAGAAGTGTGATCATCGTTACACGATTTACTCAATCGGAACAAATACAGCAATACAACTAATAAAACCCAACCATCACCGAAATAAAAATGCAACCCAACCTTCAAAAATTATATTTATTATTCTTTACCAGTATACTTTTAATAATAACCTACTCATCCTATACACTCAACATACAAACCCCAATACCACCATATTCAGATTTTGCCTCGTATTGGGATGCCAGCCTGAATCCTTCTGCATACCTGAAAGGTGGGGTTCTGATATGGATTTACAGACCATTTGCATTACTGGGTCTATCGGCGACTCTGTCAGCCCTTATCGTCAACAACCTGTTCCTTCTTGTTTTTTCCTTGGCAATATACGTCCCCTCCTCAACGATAAAACACTGTCACCGATTATTTTCTATCGCACTGCTGATTGCATTTGGCATCATCTTTTTGGGATATTGCTACTTAGTCAATACTGACATTCCTTTTGCGGCTGCAACAACCTTAGCCGTGCGACTGTTCACATCTAAATATAAATCACTCGCCTTGCTTGCACTTTTTCTTTCATTAACAATGCGAGCGCAAGGGGCATTATTTTTTATTCTAACTCCTTTTGTGTTTATCACCACGCTCCCATTCCTGAAGATAATTCATAATCAAAACACATTCGCCAGTCAAGAAACTGCAAAAATATCAGCATTCTTATACAATAAAAAAAGCATATCGAAAGTCATCCTTATTTCACTCATCATTCCTTTGGCGGCGATTGGGGTCGACAGCTTTTTAGGAAAAATATCCGACAGATCTGTCGACCGTGCCATACATTCCAGGGTGACGTTATACACGGGATTTATTGCTAGTGGTAGCACATATCCAAATTGCGGAGACTGGACCAAACATGCGATTAACTTGACGAGGTCTGAATTAGACACTCCAATGACGACCATACTTCAAAATTTCTTAACAACACATACCACAATAGACATATTTCAATTATTCTCATGCAAATTAAGACGCATTTCCTCCTCCCATGAATTCAGTGCCGCATATTGGCGTACCGCATCCATAATGGAGGCCAACAGACTCCCTGGGGAGTTAGTACGTATTTACTACAGCATCGAATTTTTGATATCACTCGCACTCGAATTATTCATCATTGTATCTTTGTGCGCTCTATTTTTCAGAAATCGCTTAATCGAATTCATGCTGGGGCTTTCCTTCTTGATTTCGAGCATCGCCGTATTAACAATACTCGAATTTCAGACCAGATATCTCCTGGGAGTGATTTTCCCAATGGCGGGGTATTTGCTTCTCGCTCTAAGGAAAGATGAAACTGCAAAACATCTCCAAGACTGAATGCAACGGAGGTGCAGATCCCAAAATCACCTCCATCTTGAAGCTCAGGCATAAAATGAATACGTGTTCAGCAAACAAATCATCAACTTTCAACACGAGGCGCGCGAGCTTACTGTTCAAAGAGTGATGCCGCCGACACAGTTTTTCCAGGATCACAGCCGATTTACGTCCCAATCCTGAATCTCAGCAACAACTCCTAGGATAGGCGGGTTAGAACACCAGAGCGTACTGCTGCCTATCGCTCGCTGGATTTAGTATTTTTTCTAGACTTAGTTGGTATCACATCCCTGCACGATTCCACCCCCTACAATGAGGCGGTAGTGCATTCCGGAACCATTAGCGCACCAAGTGATGTGCGAACTCACTCGCTACACGGTGTGTCTGATCCATTTCAGATCGCTTAGCCATCACATCGACAAGTCAATCCAACAATCTTATTTTGGCGGCCCCCCATTTGCCTCCAAGCGTTCCTTGGCATACATTCTCCTACGGCAGGCATGCCTCGATTACATTTTCCCTCGAACTTACCAATAACGCCGCCCCTATGTCATCATACTTGATTCAATTTTTGTAAAAATCAACAAAAACCATTCCTGACCACCAAGCATAAATTTCAAAACCGGCTTGACCTAGCCATGGGGTCACGCTACTAACGTTTACTTATCGTGACTCACACTTTACGCACAAATATTCTTTAACGATTGAGCAATACTATACCGACCGCGATGAAAATCACGCCTATATATCTAGCAGCACCGATCGCTTCCCCGCCAAAAAAAACGCCATAGATAACAACACCGATGATTGAAATTGCAACCATAAGCGGGTATGCGATGGACAAGTCCAAATTGCGAAGCGCAACAGCATAGAAAAAAAAACCTGCTCCGTAAGCGGAAATAGCAGCTATATAGTATGGAATGCGTTCGGTAGCAAATAAACTTGGCCCATAGGGTGAATTTGCTACCGCAGCCAGCTTGAGTGCAATGCTTGCAACAACGCCAAAAAATGAACTCAACAACAACCAAAAATAGGGCATAAGCATCACAGCAAAAATATTTATCAAATTGAGCATTAGCCGTTTTGACGAGTCGGCTCATAAAAACCTCGCAAACCGTATATCCCCTCCCCCCGAAGCAAGGACCCCGACCACACTTTTAACGAGCTCATATTATCTTTCATATCATTTAATTTTCTCCCCCTTAAGCCAGGCATATTGAGCACTTTCCAGTAGCTCGGCATCCCCCCGACTATCTCCATAAGCATAGAGTTCCACGTTGGAAAGGATTCCAATCTCCTTGCTTAATCGGCGCACTTTTTCCGCTCCCCAGCAATTTGGAGTGGAGAATTTCCCTGTTAATACACCATATTCATCCTCTTCAAGCCCAGTGCATATTAGCGCATCAAAACCTAAGCGCTGAGCGAACTCCTCCAAATAAACGTTCAAGGATGCGCTGATCAATACACAATAATGCCCAGCCTCCTGATGCCACTTGAGCTTTTCGAGAGTTGCTAAGTTCATTGCAACGCTCGGAAGCCACCTTGCGATACGATGCCGCAATGAAGCGCGACAGCGGCCAGCCAGCGCATGCTTAACCAACTGCTCCTTCGCTCTTTCGTTCGAGAGCGCTCCAACGCTATACAGCAGCAAGGAGGGGAAGGCCAAAAATAGTGCTTTAGCAAACCCTTTAATACCAATCACATTAAGAATGAATGGTAAAAGTGTATCGCGACGAGTCAATGTTCCATCAAAATCAAAAGCAGCGACAGTCATCATTTAGAACATCCCAAAGACAGTAGCTGACATACGAAATCTCTTTAGCTACATAAAAAAGCGTAGGAAGAAAAAGGAAGTTTATCGTAGTGTTAGTGCTGCCTAACCATGATAAATAGAACACTCACCATCCACAAACCGACCGACAACAGCATTGGAATATCTTCAATCAAATCACGACTTGTATCTTCACCACCACCTTGCAGGTGAATTAGATAAATATATCTAAAAATACCAAATGCGACTATCGGCATAGTCCAAATCAAGTTCGACGTCCCATGAATTGCAATGGTGGTTGAATCAACGGTATAAAGACCATAAGTGAGAATGGTCGCCGTAGCGCAGATTGCAATGTACTTATCTAACAACGGAATAGAATACAAGGATAAGATTTTCCTCGATTTTGTGCCACCAGCCAGCTCCGCCCGACGCTTTCCGAACCCCAAAAATAGCGTAATCATCATCCCTGTAATCAGCAACCATTTTGACGGCACGATTCCAATTCCAACCGTACCGGCAAGCAACCGCATCATGAAGCCGCTAAAAATACAGAAAACGTCCAAAATTACTTCATTTTTCAACCACAAAGTATATGCGATATTGATTACGAAATAGCCAATCACAAAAAATAGCACTTGTATGGAAGCAATCCATGCAATCATGCAGGCGACGACAATTAAAAACAACGAGAATGCAAGGGCACTACCTTTGGACACCGTCCCTGCCGCCAACGGGCGGTAGCGTTTCTTTGGATGAAGCCGATCAGACTCAATATCTTTGAAATCATTTAAAATGTAAACCGAACTCGCCGCACAGCAAAAGGAAAAAAAAGCTCCGATCGCTGACATAAGAATATACCCATCCCACCGAAATGAGAAAAGCAAGCCAACAAAAACGAATAAATTTTTTACCCACTGATGAACACGCATCAGACTGAAAAAAGCCTTCACCTAACTCACCTTCACTTCCATTAAATTCTTCGAATAGTCGACAAATCGTGCATCAACCCACTATTTCGTTGGCAAAATATCCTCATACTCGATACCTGGGAGCAATGTTATGAATTTTTCTTTATGTGCACGGTAGTAATCATGATCAACCAATACATAATTCAGCGCCAATCGTTTTGCGATCAAATCAGGCGTAAACGACCCTGGGTAGATTTTAACCACATGCCCAATTAGTGCTCGTGCTTGAAGTTTTATAAACTCATTTCGGCTTGGATAGGAATCAAGCCATGTACATAACTGCAGCGCTACATTTATGATCGCAACCACCACCAATGCAACGCCTCCTATCCAGGCAAATCGAATTCGCGTAGACACAACCCCAAGAAGAGGAATAAGCGGCAGCACCCATGTCACGGGAGAATAACGCGCCCACCACGCATGTGGATTGACAAGCATAGAAATTAAAATCATAAAGTACAGCCCGCCAACAACTCTCCAATCCAAAATAAAACCAAATAGTAAAAAAACACTCACCAAAAGCATCAAAGAAAATAGCGGACCGAATCCAGCAACTCGTACATCAGGATATAGCAAGACCTTTAATTCCCCTTCTTCAATAAGGCCGGGAAATTTCAAAGTTGGCGGTCTATCATCAAAAGCACTTGCTAAATTCTCTGTTTTTGAAAATGTAGAAAGCACAAAATTGTAAATGCGGTTCTGTTGTGTGAATCCTACCGGCGCATTGGAAGTCATGATGTCTTTCGCCCCAGCTCCCGCGAGCGGGAAAAACAAGTTTCGCTCATGCAGCAGATTTTGCACATAAGGACTATACCCGAATATACCCACGCCAAATGCAAAAAAAACGGCACACAAGGGCACTATTTTTCTTATGGAAAGAAAAAGTCCATTACGATGAAAATACGCTAAAGACATATAAAGAAAAGCAGCACCAATCGAAATAAACCCGGAAGCTTTAACATTGATAATGCATACCGAAGCGATTATAAAAATAATCCTGTCAAGGCGACACGCTTCACGAACGATCATGATCGCAGATAGAAACAAAATCAATGAAAGAGCACCAATCGCTGCATCATTATAGTAAGTATACATTTGCGACAGACTGACTGGATTGAGCAATACAATCAACGAAAGCAGCGAAGAAATGTACCGGCCTCGACCTATACGGCGACAAAAAGAATATAGATATAGTGATGCAGAAGCGCCCAATATGAAATGGTATGACGTACCATACTCAGGGCTAGTAAACCATGAAATCATGGTTGCCGCATAAAACCAAGTTGCTTTTGCATAGTTATCAACCCAAACATCCCTTGATGCGTCGGCGTGAGTAAACCAATTTGCCCCATTCAGAATATTGACAATTGCTTTTTGATGATATGCATTACCGTCATAACTGAGATCAAAATAGAACCCAGAAATGCATATCAAAAAAGATAGGACTGCGACACATAAAATCGAATAAAACAGTGAGCGGAAAAGCGTTCCATCAACAAAGAATCTATTTGTAATAAGCACAGAAAGAAGCAATGCCGCTACAAATGCAAACTTCCGTGTCCACGCATCTATCCCGGCAAACTGATTCAGGAGACCTAACAATGAACAAAAGAAAAAAAATGAAAGAAAAAAAAATGAAAGCCGATAGGAAAAGCATGACTTCCTATCAACAACGGATATTGCATCATCCACGAGCAGTGTCCTGAAACGTTGTACCAATCAATTGTTGTGCACACATCAGAGCATGCACTTTTAATATCGCCCTGATGGGTCATCAGGGTGAAATTTTTTGAATAGTTCATTAAGCGGTTTAAATCGACTAGACCAATCATTCTCAGATCTGAATCGATCCAACTCTTTGCCCCTTAGCCTGAATTGATTACTCCGTCCATACAGAGCCTCCCAATCACACCCGGAAGAAATACCTAACACATCCCCTGCTTTTATTCTATCCTCCATGGTTCCGAAGCTGGTTGACCAAATCGGGACCCCTAATGCTCGCATTTCATAAAATTTTATTGGATCCACTGATTTTGTCAGGCGATTTTTTTTAAACGGAATAAGGCCAACGGCAAATTTCAAGGTGTGCTGAATAGCCTCACTTAAAGAGCACTCGGGCAGCATCTGAATATTCATTGGCAGGTTACTTGGAACGGCACAACGCACGGGCCCTACCAGACGAATCCGTTTTGTTGGTAAAGCTTTGGCAATTTCTATCACCAATGGCCAATCAAACCAATCTGCAATTGTTCCCACAAAGCCGATCAAGTCTGATTCTCTTTTTATATCCGGCAAGTTAAGAAGCCGTTTCATTGGGTATCCGTTAGGCATCAATCTGCAACGCCTTACGAAAGTAAAGTCAGGCAGCCGCTCCATCAAAGCTGGAGCGGAGCAAAACAAATGATCGGCCAGCTTAGCCACTTCTTGCTCTCGCAAAAACATTGAAAAGCGAGATAGTCCAGAATAAAAGGCAGAAAAATCGTCCATGATATCCATAAATTTTAATGCCTGCGGATATCTAGAAAGTATGTCAACAGCTAGTCGAGAAGGACGGCCCACACCAATAATCGAAGGCGCAATCTCAACGAAACTGCTAATTTCTGCTCTGGTATTTCGCCATCCCCATCGGTTTATCGTATGCAAAACAGGAAGCGGCTCAATAGGCAGCGCTTTGGGCTGACTAATTTTTACTCCATCAATTGATTCACAGACATGCTTCTCTGACGAAAAACGAATACTCAAGTCTCGCAATTTTGGTAGGCGTGTCGGATACGGATCAACCCACAAAACATGGGTAACAGCCCCTTGTTGAAGCAGGTAGTCCACCATGTAATGTGGCCGCTGCCAATAACTGGCAAACGGCACAGGTGCAAAGTAAAGGAGGTTCAATTGAATCAGACCTTAGTCGCCCCCCTAAGAATCTCAACAATACGCTGGCTAGCATAGCCGTCACCGTAAGGGGATACTCCCCTAGCAATGGATTGATAATAATCAGGATCATCCAATAGCCGCTGGGCTTCAAGTAAGATGGCATCCGAGTTTGGACCAACAAGTTTCACGACACCTTCCTTCACCGCTTCCGGGCGTTCTGTCTCATTGCGTAAAACCAACACCGGTTTCCCAAGTGCGGGAGCCTCCTCCTGCACGCCACCTGAATCACTCATGATCAGGTATGCGCTCTTCATAGCGGCTACGAAAGGCAAATAGTCAAGTGGCTCGCACAAGGTTACGCGTTCAACCCCACCCAGCAACTCATAGGCAACCTCTCTTACATTCGGATTCGGATGAACAGGATAAAGCACCTCGATATCCGAATTATTTTCAACGAGAGCACGTACCGCTTGGCAAATTTCACGAAACGGGGCACCAAAATTTTCTCTTCGATGCGAGGTCACCAAAACTAAACGACGACCAACCCCTACGGAAGGAGCATCTTCATCACAGCGCTGCACAACGTCCAGCAGGGCATCAATTACGGTATTGCCTGTGACATGAATCTCTTCCGTCGCAAATCCTTCATTGATCAAATTTTGACGTGAGTTTTCCGTTGGTGCAAAGTGCCAGTTAGCTAAACGCCCAGCCACGATACGATTCATTTCTTCTGGAAATGGATTATCCATATCCCCTGTCCGCAAACCCGCTTCGACATGTCCAAATTTTATGCGACGGTAAAAGCATGCCATAGCGACAGCCATTACTGTTGTGGTGTCACCTTGGGCTAGCACAACATCTGGCTGTTCATCCTTCAGAACAACATCCAACAGCGTAAGAAGCCTAGAAGTCAGCTCAGGCAAGCTTTGATTTGGCCGCATCACATCCAAATCAATATCGGCCTCAATACCAAAAATCTCGAATACTTGATCAAGTAATTGGCGATGCTGTGCAGTGGCTAGCACTCGACAGTCTACCCAATCCTGCTTTTTCAACAGGTTGATTAACGGTGCCATTTTGATGGCTTCTGGACGAGTTCCGACAACCACCAACACTTTCTTCTTCATCATTTTATTTCCCGATTGAAAATCACTTCCATGGACCGAGCTCTTTCAGCCCATGAATTTTGGTCAGCCAAAAAGGCCAGTCTTGCCTTAAATTCGGGACGGTCTTTAAGCTCGAGGGCCTTATCAAAGGCAATGCTTAATGTATTGACGTCGTCACCGTGCAAAACCTCTGAAAACGAAACACATTCAAGCATGTCACTCGTAACAACAACGGGTTTTTCAAGGGCAAAATATTCAAACAACTTCAATGGTGAGGTGGTTTTGGCAATTTCACCAGGCGAAAATGGGATAAAACAGATACTGAATAGCTTTGCATAAGCAGGCAGTACTTTATAATCCACTGTCCCCAAATACAGAACGTTATCCAACTTGGGCAAATTACTCACCCCTCCATAGTAATCTGGCCCGATAAAAACAAAGCCCAAATCAGGTCGAAGCAGCGCAAGATCGCGAATGATCGAATACCAAAGCCACGGAGCAAGTGCGCCAAAATAGCCAACAATATTTGGGTGATTTTCATGGAAAAGCACTAGCTCTTCAGGCAGTTTGTATTGCTCATGCTTTGGGTCCCGATAATGCTTGGTATCAACGCCGTTCGGGACGAGAAGTAACTTTTCATGCGGAACGAATTGGGCCATTTCATCATACAATCGCTTCGCCGAAGCAATGATGAAATCAGCCCCACCACCCACTGCAAATTCCTTAAGTCGCAACAACCTTTTGATGTTTTCAGCATCGCCGCTGATCTGCGGATCTATATGATCAATGTATTCATACACAAGCAGGCCTCGCTTGCCATTCTCCATTATTAGCTCAGGCGTATTTGCATAGGCTGTCGAATAGAATGAACGCGCCACCCCATGAAGCGAGCTAATTTCATGCCTATTGGTGATCCAGACGTTTGGTTCTACCTCACGGAACCCCTCTACGTCATCACCAGCCCAGTTGTCGGTTCGATAAATCACCAAATAACCAAGTTGACCCAATGCTGTTGAGATATGCTGCGGCCGCTGATAGAGTGGCACATTCCAGTCAATGACCAACTCTTGGACAAATATGCCTTTGTAAATGCGCGCTTTCAGTACTTCGTCTTGGAAGCGCACCCATGGCAAATCGCTTGCCGCTTCAGATAGCGTAACTTCCGGAGCAGGAAGGCCGCGCACAAAACGTACGAATTTATGGCGTGGGCCATGAAGTACATTACGCACAACTTGAGGCAGCATCCAATAAATCGCTTTGATACCTCGATAAGCGAATTTGACTATTTTTCGCATTTTTTTCTGTAACCTATACCCAAAAGTTTTTTTATAAGCGGAATACTCATTCACTGCAACAATTTGTTCGGCCACCCGATCTTTCAACAAAGCATTCTCATGTTCTTGCACAGTTAACTGATTAGATAAATTTTGTTTTTCGGCAATCAAAGATGCATTGTCAAGTTTGCACTCGGCAATCTCTTTCAGCCTAAGTTCATTTTTTTGTGCCAATTCCATGAGTTCCGCTTGCAAAGCTGAAATCCGCACAGTCTGCTCGCGCATGCTGAAGGAAAATGCAGACTGCATTTCACTCAACATACCCAACATTTTTTGTTCCCGCCAAACCGACATCCAATTTTCTGCGGCCAATGCGTTTGTTTGACGCACCTCAGTCATCAGAAATTGGTGCAACGCATCGCGATGGTGTAACGCACTGTCAAATAGCTCGGGTAGGCGTTCGCTCAATAGACCACTTTCTGCGGTAAGTGTGAGCGCCGAGAATGCGTGGTTCCAGCGCTTCTGGCTATCGTCAAGCCGTAGCCTTTTATCATCGACAAGCGCAACCAGTTCGGATTGAACCGACATTTTCTGATCATATTCGATGCACAATGTCGGTTTTCCAAAACGAAATGCCAGAACTTGAGCATGAAGCCGCATAGCAACTACTCTATCGCAGCTTTGGAGTACTTCCACACATTGCGCTATATTCTTGCCAATGCACAATTCTTGGCTATACTCGCCGAGTTGCTGCATCATCCCTTTTATAAACGGTACGTCTGACCCAGAACGGTTAGGCACTTCATGGGTTTGGAAGGGCAACCATATAAGTTCAACATCGTTCGCAACGAAGCTGGTACGTATCGCTTCAATCAAGCGGTTCGGCCAATCCGGAACAAAATCCCATGGGCGGATAACTAACGCTATCCGCAAACGAGCAGGGCTGGCCAACGTCATTGCAGAAGTTACCGGCAATGGCATCGCCCAAACCGGGTCCGCACCGACGATGATTTCTTTATTGCACCCAGCGGCACGTAGCAGCTCTGCCGATCCTTGATCTCGGACAGTGATCGAATCTACGGTGCCAAATACTTCAGCAATGATTTTGCGACTCTCGTGTGTATCCAGCGGCCCCACTCCTTGAGCCCACATAATGACGGGTTTTCCAAATTGGAATGCGAGTACTGCCGGCCGCAAATATGATGCAATATCATTTTTTGTTGCATCAAATAATCCTTCATACGTAAATTCTTGATGAGTTTGAAACAGGCCACCACCACCAATTAGTACATAGTCTGCGCTACGCACAGCATGCACCAACGCATTAATTTCAAAAAGATCTACGCTGCCAATTCCATGAGTTTTGGTCGTATACGCTGGATCAACACTCGTAGCAGTTACCGTTGTTGAAAGTTCAGCGCTCCATTTACAAATGGAGGCCAAAATAAGCTCATCGCCCAGATTGCCAGCGCCATACCAGCCGACAACAAGTAGTTTTTTACTCATTGGATCAAATCACTTCAAACACCGGACAGGGGGCTAGCCACCCCCCCCCAGAGTGGGCAACGGGAATAATATCAAAGTGACCTGCATAATCAACTCTGTGGGTACGGAGATAATCGCCAGATTCAATTCGACCGACCCCGACAGCCAAGATATACCTGTTTCCTGAAAAATTGGCTTGCATATTCCACTTGACGGTATAAATGCCATCGACCATGACAGGAAGTTCGAGATTCATCGATTGTGTCGTCCCACTCCATAACACGATTCCATCAACACTCGACAGCTGTACGCCAAAGCAGGGAATGTCTACTGCACCTTCGGCCTTGACTTTGATCTGTACGGCAAACGCCTCGCCAAACTGGTAATTTGCTGAAAGCTCTCCTTTTGCGTTACGCAGCTCAACAGATTGCACGCTCAAACGACCTTGGCCGTCATCCTGCCTAATCTGCATCGGTTGCGAGACAGAGGTAGCATTGGCGACTCCGACTTCCGAGGCCTGATCAATTTCAACAACCATTCCCCCTTCTTGTTCAACCAAATCGTCGGCATAACGCCGAACAACATCGCGACAAGCGGCATCCATGATCAAACGACCTTTTTTCAAATAAATTCCACGGTCACAATACTCAATCAGGGTATTACTGGAGTGCGTAACCAGCAATATTGATACTCCTTGCCGTTGCATATCTCGGATACGGTTCAAGCACTTCTGTTGAAATGCGGTATCACCAACGGCGAGCGCTTCGTCAACCACCAGAATATCGGGACTTACGTGAATAGCTGTAGCAAATGCGAGCCGAACCACCATACCACTGGAATATGTCTTAATCGGCTGATCGATGAAATCACCAATATCCGCAAATCGTTCAATATCTGAGAATTTCTGTTCAATTTCCTTGGGAGTCAAACCAAGGATGGCCGCATTCAAATATACATTTTCTCTACCGGAAAATTCCGGATTGAATCCTGACCCCAATTCAAGCAACGCTGCGATGCGACCATTTACGGACACGCCACCTAGACTCGGAGTTAATGTCCCACAAATTAATTGAAGCAACGTCGACTTACCAGAACCATTACGACCTATGATCCCTACGGTTTCGCCTTTTTTAATAGTAAAATTAACATCATCTAAAGCATGAAATTTTTTGCTATTCCCGGCAAGCTTAGGAAAAAAACTCACCCACATTCTATGCAGTGGGCTGTCATATACGTCGTAGTGCTTACTGAGCATTTTTACTTCAATCACGCAGTTAGAGGACATCTGCAAACCCACCCTTGGTTTTATCGAACCAGGCTTTGCCCAACATCAGCACTCCAACTCCAGCAAGCAGATGCAGAAACCACGCAAACCAGTGAACACTGGCATTGTGTACCAGTAAGCCACGCGTCTCCTCTACTGCAAATGTAATTGGATTAATATTCATAAAAAACTGGAATGCCTGCGGCAACGCAGACACAGGATAAAATATCGGCGAAAGAAACATCAGCATCGTAATAAAAACACCCACAACTTGAGCAACGTCTCGCAAGTAAACGCCCATTGAAGCAAGGAAATAGCTCAACCCTAATGTAACAAGCAGCAAAGGCAATATCACAACAGGAACAACAATTAGTTTAGCAGTCGGAATACCAAAAAACACGGTATAAAACATAACCCAAACCACCATCGCAATCACAAAGTGAAACAAAGCCGAGAGCAGCGAGACGACAGGTAAAATCTCAAGCGGAAACACCACTTTTTTCACATAACTCACATTACTCAATATTAAGGACGGAGCTCTAGAAATACATTCTGAAAATACGTTAAATATCATCAATCCTGAAAATAGTATCAATGCGAACTCAGTTTTTGACCCCGTACCTCCAGACCACCTCGCCTTGAATACGACACTAAAAACAAACGTATATACAGCCAGCATCATCAATGGCGTCAAAAAACTCCAAAGAACCCCACCAGCCGAACCTTTGTATCGGCCAACCACGTCTCGCTTCGCTAACGTTTTTATCAGATTTCTATTTCTGGCAACACTAACAAGCAGGCCAATTAAACCTCTCTTTCCTACTGTCATGTTCAATTCAAAACCTCCCGAATACTCTTTGCAATTTTTAAATCTTTATCTGACATGGTAGGACTCAAATTTCCGACAGGCCATTCAATGGCTAAATCTCTATCGTTCCACATCAAAACTCGCTCCGACTCTGCGCACCAATAATCAGTAACCTTATAAAGAAACACAGCATCAGTAATGGCAAAAAAACCATGTGCGAGTCCTTCCGGCACCCACATTTGTTTGCAATTTTCGGCACTAAGCTCAATCCCGAACCATTTTTGAAAGGTCGGCGACTTTTCCCTCAAATCAACGACAACATCAAATACTCGCCCATGAACGCAACGCACAAGTTTTCCTTGTTCGCGGGGTTGTTTTTGATAATGCAGACCACGCAACACCCCTTTCTTCGAGAAGGACTGGTTATCTTGCACGAAGGAAATGGGGCTACCTATAAGCAGCTCAAATTGCTTGTGATTAAAACTCTCAAAAAAAGTGCCTCTCCCGTCAACAAATAGCTCAGGCTCAATGATTTTTACACCGGGAATAAATACATCAGCAACTCGCACTTTTCTTTCCTTCAAATACAATGCTGGCTAGATAGTTACCGTATCCGCTTCGCGGAAATAATTGGGCCAGTTTATCCAGCTGATCGATCGAAATCCATCCTTGCCTAAAAGACACTTCTTCAGGGCAACAGACTTTCAATCCTTGCCGTGACTCGATCGTCCGGATAAATAGACTAGCGTCGAGCATCGACTCATGCGTACCAGTATCCAGCCACGCATAACCGCGCCCCATGGTCTTAACGTCAAGTGCGCCACGACGCAGGTACTCGCGGTTGACGTCGGTAATCTCCAACTCACCACGCGGAGACGGCTTGATGTCCCTGGCAATGGCAGCGACGTCGTTATCGTAGAAGTACAGCCCGGTCACCACGTAATTGGACTTAGGCTTGATCGGCTTTTCCTCGATCGACAGCGCGTTGCCAACATCGTCGAATTCGATGACGCCATAACGCTCCGGATCGTGAACGTGATAAGCGAAGACACTGGCCCCCAGTTCTTTCGCTGCTGCCTCTTGCAGCAACTCGGCGAATTCGTGACCGTAGAAAATATTGTCGCCGAGTACCAGTGCAACGTTGTCATTGCCGATGAAATCCTCACCAATGATGAAGGCTTGCGCCAGCCCATCTGGGCTAGGTTGCACTGCGTAGTGCAACGAAATGCCCCACTGACTGCCGTCGCCGAGCAGTTGCTCGAAGCGCGGCGTGTCCTGCGGGGTGGAGATGATCAGGATGTCGCGAATACCAGCAAGCATCAGCGTGCTTAGCGGGTAGTAGATCATCGGCTTGTCGTAGATCGGCAGCAGCTGTTTGCTAACGGCGATGGTGGCCGGGTACAGCCGGGTGCCGGAGCCACCGGCGAGGATGATACCTTTGCGTTGTTTGGTCATGATGGTTACTCGTTAAGCCTTGAGCAGCGTCAGTGTCTGACGCAGGCCTTGCCGCCAGTCGGGCAGCGTCAGTCCGAAGGCCGTTTGCAACTTGGCCGTAGCCAAGCGCGAGTTGGTGGGTCGAGGCGCCGGTAGCGGGTAGTCGCTGGCGGGAATCGCGACGATGGCATCGGCGTTCAGCTTGAACACCCAGCCCATGTCGCCCGCTTGGCAATTGATTTCCTGTGCATAGCCATGCCAACTGGTTTCACCGGCCGCGACGGTATGGTACGTGCCATAGGCAAAGTCGGCGCGTTGCGGTGCGCGCCAGTATTGCGCCAGCAACTGCGCACTAACGTCGGCCAGCAAGGCGGCGCTGGTCGGGCTGCCGATCTGATCGGCAATGACCCGCAGAGAATCGCGCTCGGCCATCAATTTCAGCATGCTCTTGAGAAAGTTGCCGCCGTGCGCGCCGAAAACCCAGCTGGTGCGCAAGATCAGGTGGCGGCAGCCGCTGGCGCGGATCGCCGCCTCGCCAGCCAGCTTGGTTTTGCCATAAACCGACTGCGGATTCGGCGCGTCGTCTTCGCCATACCAACCTTCCTTGCGTCCATCGAACACGTAGTCGGTTGAGAAATGCAGCAGCAAGGCCTGGTGGGCCTTGGCCCACTGCGCCATGGCCGCCGGCGCGGCGGTATTGATCGTCTGCGCCAAATCCGCCTCGGTTTCGGCTTGGTCGACCGCGGTATGCGCGGCGGGGTTGACGATAATGTCGGGACAAACCCGTTCAAGCAGCGCAGCCACCGCCGCAGCGTTGCTGAGGTCACAATCGGCACGATCGACGGCAACGACTTGGCCGAGGATCGCTAAGCTGCGTTGCAGCTCGAAACCGACCTGGCCGTTCTTGCCGGTCAACAGAATCACAGGCAGCGTCATCTCACACTCCGTACTGCTGTTGCACCCAATCGCGATACGCGCCCGAGGTCACGTTTGCGATCCAGCCACTATTGCCCAGATACCACTCGACCGTCTTGCGAACGCCAGTTTCGAACGTCTCGGTCGGCTTCCAGCCCAGCTCGCGTTCGAGCTTGCGCGCATCGATCGCATAACGACGATCATGGCCAAGCCGATCCTGCACGAAGGTGATCTGCTCAGCGTACGACAGACCATCGGCGCGTGGTTGCAGCTCGTCGAGCAAGGCGCAGATCGTGTGGACGACTTCGAGATTGGCTTTTTCATTCCAGCCGCCGACGTTATACGTCTCGCCCAACTGGCCCGCCTCGAGCACCCGGCGAATGGCACTGCAGTGGTCCTTTACATACAGCCAGTCGCGGATCTGTTGGCCATCGCCATAGATCGGTAGCGGTTTGCCGGCGAGCGCATTGAGAATCACCAGCGGAATCAATTTTTCCGGGAAGTGGTAAGGGCCGTAGTTGTTCGAACAATTAGTCGTCAACACCGGCAAGCCGTAGGTGTGGTGCCAGGCACGAACCAGATGGTCGGACGCCGCCTTCGACGCTGAATACGGGCTATTCGGTGCGTAAGCATGGATTTCGGCAAACGGCGCATCGTCGGCCGCGAGCGTGCCGTAGACCTCGTCGGTCGACACATGCAGGAGGCGGAACGCGGCTTTGTCGTCGGCCGGCAAATTCTGCCAGTAAGCGCGTACCGCCTCGAGCAGATTGAAGGTGCCGACGACGTTGGTCTGGATGAAGTCATCCGGGCCATGGATTGAGCGATCGACGTGGGATTCGGCAGCAAAATTGATCACAGCGCGTGGCCTGTGCTCGGCCAACAACCTTCCAAGCAATCCACGGTCGCTGATATCGCCATGCACAAAGTGGTGTCGTGCGTCCCCTTCCAGCAGCTTTAGCGTATTTAAGTTACCAGCGTAGGTCAGCTTATCCAGATTGATGAGTGGCTCTACCGACTGCGCAAGCCAATCAATAACGAAATTGCCACCAATAAAGCCGGCTCCGCCAGTTACAAGTATCATTTCCCAAGCCTAACGCTTTATTGATCTACGCACGATTAGCCATTTTGGTGTACGAAAACGGGTAATGCTCCGATACAACCATAAATAGCCAAGAACAAACATCATAGCAATCACTTGAAGCAGAAATGCATCATGCCACCAGATACTGGCAGGAATAACTGAGAGCGACGAAAACAACCACAGATACGGCGACGTCATAGAGTTGCGCATTTTCCGGTCGCCGATATCAACGCTGCCGACCGCCCAGCGCATCATTCGCTTGTAAATCAACTGATGCAGATGCGCAGCATCCGGCAGGCTTGGGTCATCTTTACGGCGCAAGCGACGATTGATCGTGAAAACCGTTTCAACAATTGGATAAAGCATCAGCACCAGCGCATACCAAGCTGAAACCTGCGGATTGCGCATGACCAGCGCAATCGCCAACGACGCGATACAAAACCCGATGGTATAAGCACCACTGTCTCCAAGAAAAATCAATCCGCGAGGCCAGTTCCAGAACATGAATCCTGCACATGCGCCAAGCAAGGTAATGGCCAGAACCATGACCTGCCGATCACCTACTTTCAGCCCGACATAGGCCAGAGAGGCGAGTATGATCATACCAACGGCACTGGCCAGACCATTGTAACCATCGATCAAATTAACCGCGTTGATGACACCGGTCACCGCAAACAACGTTAAGGTGACCGACAACCAGTGCCATTGCAGAAATGAATCCAGCCATCTCACGTCAACCCGTAGCACCCGCCAATCGAGCAGCCAGATCATCAAACCGACCCCTACAACCATGGCGAAAAGCCGAGTTTTGATCAACCCGATTTTCAACACGTCTTCAAGCAAGCCACCGAGAAATATCGGCAACAAAGCCAGCACTGCGTAGCTAGTCAATTGCCCCGTGCGTTCTCCCTCTATTACGTTGATGAGTGGGAGGGCTGTCAACAGCCCCATAATCAACGCGACCCCCCCTACCCGAGGCACCGGTAAATCATGAAATTTCTGTGCGCTATTCAGATCGTTATCACCGGTCAAATGGCTGTGCGTGCTTGCATACCGAACCAGCAACAAGCAGACGATAAAACTCACCGACAGCGAAACAAACAGATAAAGAAGCGACACTAGAATTTACCTGGATCAGTTGGAACAGGATAAAAACGGCACAGATACTTTCTGGCCGGGTAAAACCTGAGTTACCAACCCCAAAAATAGCGAATTGCGGAACGCAAATGCCAGATCAATGGCCACCCCCATCGATAGGATGCCCGCTGATGCCCGTGAATCACCCGAGCAGCGGGTACGATTGCGACCTCATTGCTTTGAGCCTGCAAACGCCGGCACAGATCATAGTCCTCCAGATAGAGGAAATAACGCTCATCGAACCCGCCGACGTCGGCAAATGCCGTGCCTCTTAACAGCATGAAACAACCCGATATCACAGGTACACAACGGGGCGCAGCGAAGTCCCAGTCCTGCAGTTCATATCGTGCGACGGCTGCTTGCAGCCATCGCCGGGGCAGGAAACGTCGGCCGAGCAAAAGCCCCGGTGTTGGCTGCGCTTTCGCAAGGTATTGTCGCTGACCAGCGGCATTGATCACATCAGGCATCACCGCAGCCACGCGAGGCTGGGCGTCCAGAAACGCCAATAGCGCCGGGAACGGATTCTGGTGCCACTCGATGTCCGGATTGACCAGCAGATGAAATTCGCAGCCAGACTCCCCCAATGCCGCCACGAGGCGGTTATGCCCCGACCCGAAGCCGATATTCCGGCCTTCGCTCAGGTAGCGCCAGCCGCGCCGCTCGACGGCAAGGCGCAACCCGGCGTCATTACCATTATCGAAGACCAGCACCGGCCCGACTTGTGGGGTGGCGACGAGCAGATCAAACAGCGGGAGCAGCGCGTCAACGGGAGTTCGGTATACGACCAGCCCGACGCTGATGCGTGCAGGGGCAAAACTCGGCATCGCAGTTCGCGTCAGAGCACGAAGCTCTGCAGCTCCGCCGTTTGCTGCAAGCGCGGCAGGTTGTACTCGAACAGCGAGGTCTCGGCGCCGGCACTCGCGCGGACCGCATCCATGATCGGCAACTGGCCGATCACACTGATCAAACGGCCACCGTGAGCGAGCAGTGCTTTCAGCGACTCGGGGAAGGCAGCGAACGAGCCACAGACGATGACCGCATCGTACGGCGCCTGCGCGGCGTAGTTGAGCAAATCGCTCGCCTGCTCGATCCGAACGTTCTTGATCCCCGCACGCTGCACACCCGCCTGCGCAAACGCGACCTTCTCTGCCGTATCGTCGATACCGTACACCTGCTCGCACAGGCCGGCGATAAGGCCGATCAGATAGGCGCCGCTCGCGGCACCGATCACCAGCACCTTGTCGGTCGGTTCCAGCAGGGCTTCCTGGGCGAAACGCGCCTCGATCTTCGGCGCAAGCATCTGGCCGCCACAGGGCAGCGGCAGTTCGGTATCGACGAAGGCCAGTGCGCGCTTGTCCTGCGGGACGAAGTCCTCGCGCTTGACCGCCAGCACACGGCCGAGCACCTTCTGGTCGAGCACGTGCCACGGGCGGATCTGTTGTTCTACGAGAAAGTAGCGGGCGCGTTCCCAATCCATGTTTGCTTCACCTCAAGTCGGGCCCGATACGGGCGGTCCAAGTTTTCTGAATAACTTGTAATTATCCCACAATCTCGGTACGGTCACAGCCGTAGTTCGCTAGGGGTTTCGTCCATCCAACATGGGCGAATGAGAGAGTCCCTCAGCACCTGATCCGGTTCACACCGGCGTAGGGAAGCGAATCGGTCGGCGCAATCGTGCCGTCCGTCTGTCCGTTCTCCTGCGCCTCTACGTCTTTGCAGGAGGCAAATCCATGAACAAGTCCGTCGAATTCCTCGCCAGCGACGCCCACGTCGACAGCGCGGCAATCCAGCCTTTGCCGAACTCGCGCAAGGTCTACGTCGAAGGCTCGCGCGCCGACATCCGCGTGCCGATGCGCGAGATCACCCAGACCGATACACCGACCAGCTTCGGCGGCGAGCAGAACCCACCGATCTACGTCTACGACTGCTCCGGCCCTTACACCGACCCGCAAGCGTCCATCGATGTACGTAAAGGGCTGGCGCCGCTGCGCGCGGCCTGGATCACAGAGCGCAACGATACCGAGCTGCTGGACGGCATGACCAGTGAATACGGCCGGATGCGCGAGGCGGACACCAGCCTGGACCCGCTGCGCTTCGAACTCACCCGCCAGCCGCGCAAGGCCCGCGCCGGTGGTAACGTCAGCCAGATGCACTACGCACGTCGCGGCATCGTCACGCCGGAAATGGAATACGTGGCCATCCGCGAAAACCTCCGGCGCGAGGAGTACATCGCCAGCCTCAAGGCATTGGGGCCCAAGGGCGAGAAGATGGCGGCGATGATGCTGCGCCAGCACCCGGGCCAGAGCTTCGGCGCCAGCATCCCGGCCACGATCACCCCCGAATTCGTCCGCGACGAAGTCGCCCGCGGCCGCGCCATCATTCCCGCCAACATCAACCACCCGGAAGTCGAGCCGATGATCATCGGCCGCAACTTCCTGGTGAAGATCAACGGCAATATCGGCAACAGCGCCGTCACCTCGTCGATCAACGAGGAAGTCGACAAGATGACTTGGGGCATCCGCTGGGGCGCCGACACCATCATGGACCTGAGCACCGGCAAGAACATCCATGAAACGCGCGAATGGATCCTGCGCAATAGCCCGGTACCGATCGGCACCGTGCCGATCTATCAGGCGCTGGAGAAGGTCAACGGCAAGGCCGAGGACCTGACGTGGGAGCTGTTCCGCGACACCTTGATCGAGCAGGCTGAACAGGGCGTCGACTATTTCACGATCCACGCCGGCGTGCTGCTGCGCTACGTGCCCATGACCGCCAACCGGATGACCGGCATCGTCTCGCGCGGCGGTTCGATCATGGCCAAGTGGTGTCTGGCGCACCACAAGGAGAATTTCCTCTACACGCATTTCGAGGACATCTGCGAAATCATGAAGGCCTACGACGTGTCGTTCAGTCTCGGCGACGGCCTGCGCCCTGGCTCGGTCTGGGACGCCAACGACGAAGCCCAGCTCGGCGAGCTGAAGACGCTGGGTGAGCTGACGCAGATCGCCTGGAAGCACGACGTGCAGGTGATGATCGAAGGCCCCGGCCACGTGCCGATGCAGCTGATCAAGGAAAACATGGACCTGCAGCTCGAGTGGTGCGACGAAGCGCCGTTCTACACGCTCGGCCCCCTGACCACCGACATCGCCCCCGGCTACGACCACATCACCTCGGCGATCGGCGCCGCGCAGATCGGCTGGTACGGCACCGCGATGCTCTGCTACGTCACGCCGAAGGAGCACCTCGGCCTGCCGAACAAGGATGACGTCAAGGAAGGCATCATCACCTACAAGCTCGCCGCCCACGCCGCCGACCTCGCCAAGGGCCACCCGGGCGCGCAGATCCGCGACAACGCGCTGTCGAAGGCACGGTTCGAGTTCCGCTGGGAAGACCAGTTCAACCTCGGCCTCGACCCGGATCGCGCGCGTGAGTTCCACGACGAAACGCTGCCGCAGCAGGGCGCCAAGGTCGCGCACTTCTGCTCGATGTGCGGCCCGCACTTCTGCTCGATGAAGATCACCCAGGACGTACGCGACTTCGCCGAGAAGCAGGGTATCGCCGAGGCCGAAGCGCTGGCCAAGGGGATGGAAGTGAAGTCGATCGAGTTCGTGAAGACCGGCGCCGAGGTGTATCACAAGGCGTAAACGATCATCATCGACGAACAAAACGGGCCTGCGGGCCCGTTTTGTTCGTCCGGCAGGTAGGTCACGCCCCGGCACCGATCACGACTTGCCAAGCGATAGCCGCAACGCGAAACTCAATCAACGCGTCATCGGGCCACGGTCGTGACTACTTCAAAAGACAATACTCCCCCGGCTGGCGGCTGGGGTGCGCTCAAGGCGACCTTGCAGCGGATCGAGCCGGGCAACACCGGCACGACGCTCAAGGCCTTGATCCGCGCCAACCAGCCGCAGGGCTTCGACTGTCCCGGCTGCGCATGGCCGGACAAACCGAGCGCGGCGGTACAGTTCTGCGAGAACGGCGCCAAGGCGATCACCCACGAAATCACCGGCAAACGCGTGACGCCCGGGTTCTTTGCCGCGCATACCGTGAGCGAACTCGAAACCTGGGACGACTACACGCTCGAGCAGCAGGGCCGGCTGACCGAACCGATGCGCTACGACAGCAGCAGCGACCGTTACGTCCCGATCGACTGGGACGACGCCTTCGCGCTGATCGCCTCGCACCTGAACGCGATCGCGCCGGACGAAGCACACTTCTATACGTCGGGCCGCACCGGCAACGAAACGGCCTTCCTCTATCAGCTGTTCGTCCGGCTGTACGGGACCAACAACCTGCCCGACTGCTCGAACATGTGCCACGAGCCGAGCGGCCAGGCGCTGCTCGAGAGCCTCGGCACCGGCAAGGGCACGGTGACGCTCGAAGATTTCTCGAGGGCCGAGGCGATCTTCATCTTCGGCCAGAACCCGGGGACCAATCATCCGCGCATGCTGGGCGAACTGCGCGAGGCAGCGCATCGCGGCTGCAAGATCGTGGTCTTCAACCCGTTGCGCGAGCGCGGGCTGCTGCGCTTCCAGGACCCGCAAAGTCCGGCCGAGATGCTGACCAACCGCGCCAGCGATCTGGCCAGCCATTACTACCAGCCGCGCATCGGCGGCGACATGGCGATCGCCAGGGCGCTGATCAAGTACACGCTCGAACACGGTGCCGAGGACCACGACTTCATCGCCGCACACACCGACGGCTTTGCCGCGGTCGCAGCCGACGTCGCCGCGACCGGCTGGGACGAGCTCGTCGACGCCAGCGGGCTGAGCCGCGCCGAGCTCGACGAGATCGGCGCGCTCTACACCACCAGCAAGGCGATCATGTTCACCTGGGGCATGGGCATCACCCAGCACAAGCATGCGGTCGCGACGATCCAGACGCTGTGCAACGCGCTACTGGTGCGCGGCAACATCGGCAAGCCCGGCACCGGCGCCTGCCCGGTGCGCGGCCACTCGAACGTACAGGGCGACCGGACCATGGGCATCAACGAGCGCCCGACCGCGACCTTTTTGCAGCGACTCGGCGACGCCTGCGGCTTCGCCCCGCCAACGAAGCACGGCAACAGCGTGGTCGAGAGCATCGCCGCAATGGAAGCCGGACGCGCGAAGGTATTCATCGCGCTCGGCGGCAACTTCGCCGCCGCGACACCGGATACCGAGCGCACCCACGCGGCCTTGCGCACGCAGGCACTGACCGTGCACATCAGCACCACGCTGAACCGCTCCCACCTGATCACCGGCCGCGATGCGCTGATCCTGCCGTGCCTGGGCCGCACCGAGTTTGACGTGCAGAACGGTGCTGCACAGCAGATTTCGGTCGAGGATTCGATGAGCATGGTGCACCTGACGCGCGGTGTGAAGGAGCCTGCGTCACTGCTGCTGCGATCCGAACCGCAGATCGTCGCCGGCATCGCACTGGCGACGCTGAAGCACAGCCCGGTCGATTTCGCCGCGCTCGCCGGCGATTACGACCAAATCCGCGACCTGATCGCAAAGGTCGTCACCGGCTTCGACGACTTCAACACCCGCGTGCGCCAGCCCGGTGGTTTCTACTTCGGCAACAGCGCGCGCCGACGCGAATGGCGCACCGACTGCGGCAAGGCGCGCTTCATCAATCACGCCGCCGGCACCGACCTGCTGGCACAGCTGCAGGCGCTCTCCCCGGCGCCACTGCTGACACTGATGACCGTGCGCAGCCACGACCAGTACAACACGACGATCTACGCCCGCAACGACCGCTATCGCGGTATCCATGACGAGCGCCGGGTGCTGTTCGCCCACCCGGATGACCTCGCCGAGCGCGGCCTCGCCGACGGATCACGCGTCGACATAGTGTCGGTCTGGTTCGACGGCGAACGCCGTATCGAGGATTTCCGCGTGCAGGCCTACGACATCCCGCAGGGCAGCCTCGCCGCCTATTTCCCCGAAACCAACCCGCTGGTCCCGCTCGAACACCACGCCGATGGCGCACGCACGCCGGCGAGCAAGGCGATCCCGGTTTATCTGGTAGCGCGATGAACGGTACAGCAAGCCACACTGCCGTTCGCTGGGCCGACGGCACGATGGGCGCCTGCGACGAAACCGTCGCCGACGAAGTGCCGGTTGCACTGGTCTACAACGGCGTCTCGCACGCGGTGATGATGGCCAGCCCTTGCGATCTGGAAGAACTGGCGATCGGCTTCACGCTGACCGAGGGCATCGCCGACCGCTACGCCGACATTGTCGACGTCGAACTCGCCGACGTCCACGCCGGCATCGAGGCACGGATCACGCTGGCGCAGCACCCATGGCAACGACTGAAGACGCAGCGCCGCCAGCTGACCGGCCGCAGCGGCTGCGGCCTGTGCGGCGCCGAGCATCTGCAAAGCGCGCTGCGGCCGATTGCCCGGGTCCACAACGACTACACGACCAGCGCCGATGCGCTGCTCGCCGGACTGACCGCGATGACGGCCGCACAGCCGCTTAACCGGGCAACCGGCTCGGTCCACGCCGCCGGCTGGCTCGGTACCGGGCCCTTGCTGGTGCGCGAAGACATCGGCCGCCACAACGCCGTCGACAAGCTCGTCGGCGCGCTGCACATGCAACGGCACGGCAACGATGGCGCGCTG
The DNA here is from genome assembly GCF_014652315.1 of Jeongeupia chitinilytica. Lineage (GTDB taxonomy): Bacteria > Pseudomonadota > Gammaproteobacteria > Burkholderiales > Chitinibacteraceae > Jeongeupia > Jeongeupia chitinilytica. The sequence continues at coordinate 48,164 of NZ_BMYO01000009.1, forward strand.
CTGGTCACCTCGCGCGCCTCGTACGAAATCGTCCACAAGGCCGCCGCCGCCGGCATCCCGGTGATCGCAGCGATCTCCGGACCGACGAAACTGGCGATCGACATGGCCGACGCCGCCGGCATCGCGCTGATCGGCTTTGCCCGGGATGCGCGGCTGACGGTTTACAGCCACGCCTGGCGCATTCACGAAACGCAGTCCGTCTGATCCGGGCTGCGGCCGCGATACAGCAAGTCATTGATTCCGCTATACTTCCGCCCTTTCCCGCTTTACCGAACCGCCGATCATGAGCCTGCCGCTGAATCACCTCGAACTCCTTGCTCCCGCCAAGACCGCCGAAATCGGTCGCGAGGCGATCCTGCACGGGGCGGATGCGGTGTATATCGGCGGGCCGGGCTTCGGCGCACGGCACAATGCCTGCAACGACGTCAGCGAGATTGCCGGACTGGTCGATTTCGCGCACCGCTATCACAGCCGGATCTTCGTCACGCTCAACACCATCCTGCACGACGCCGAGCTGGAGCCGGCGCGCAAGCTGGTGCACCAGCTGTACGACGCCGGCGTCGATGCACTGATCGTTCAGGACATGGGCCTGCTCGAACTCGACCTGCCGCCGATCCAGATCCACGCCAGCACGCAGTGCGACATCCGCACGCCGGAAAAGGCGCGCTTCCTCGCCGACGCCGGTTTCTCGCAGGTGGTGCTCGCACGCGAGCTGACGCTGCAGCAGATCGCCAGGGTCCGCGACAATCTGCCGCTGGATACGACGATCGAGTTCTTCATCCACGGCGCGCTGTGCGTCGCCTATTCGGGCCAGTGCAACATCAGCCACGCCGATACCGGCCGCAGCGCCAACCGTGGCGACTGCTCGCAGGCCTGCCGGCTGCCGTACACGCTGACCGACAGCGCCGGGCGCGTCGTCGCGTTCGACAAGCACCTGCTGTCGATGAAGGACAACGACCAGAGCGCCAACCTCGAAGCGCTGATCGACGCTGGCGTGCGCAGCTTCAAGATCGAAGGGCGCTACAAGGACATGGGCTATGTGAAGAACATCACCGGCCACTACCGCGTACTGCTCGACGAGATCCTCGAACGCCGGCCCGAGCTGATCCGCGCGTCCAGCGGCAGCACCGAGCTGTACTTCGCACCCGATGTCGACAAGAACTTCCATCGCGGCCACACCGACTACTTCGTCAACGGCCGTGAAGACGGCGATATCGGCGCGTTCGACTCGCCGAAATACGTCGGCGTCGAACTCGGCACGGTCTGCAAGATAGGACCGAACTGGTTCGAGCTCGAAGCCAATGCGCCGCTATCGAACGGCGACGGCCTCAACTACATGCAGAAACGCGAGGTGTTCGGCGTACAGGCGAACACCGTCGAGAAGATCGGCGCCGGCGAAGACGGCGGCACAATCTGGCGCGTGTTCCCGAACGAAGCGATGGCCAGTCTCAAGGGCCTGAAGGCCGGCAGCCGCATTCACCGCAACCGCGACCACGGCTGGGAAAAGGCGCTGGCGCAGAAGTCGTCGGATCGCCGTATCGGCGCATGGCTGGATCTGGCCGATACCGCCGACGGCTTGGCGCTGACGGTGACCGACGAGGACGGCATCAGCGCCAACGCCTGTACCTCCCTGGCGCTCGAGCCGGCCAAGGATGCCGCCCGGGCCGAAGCGGGCCTGAAGGACAGCCTCGCCAAGCTCGGCAATACGATGTTCAGCGCACACGACGTATCGCTGCGGCTGGCCCAGCCATGGTTCGTACCGAACTCGGTGATCAACGCGCTGCGACGCGACGCGATCGAACAGCTCGAAGCCGCGCGCGTGGCTGCGTGGGCCCGCCCCGAGCGCAAGACGCCGGTCGAACCGCCGGTCGCCTATCCGGAAACGTCGCTCAGTTATCTGGCCAACGTGTACAACGACGCGGCGCGGACCTTCTACACCAAGCACGGCGTGCAGCTGATCGCTGCCGCGTACGAGGCGCACGAGGAACCGGGCGAAGTCAGCGTGATGATCACCAAGCACTGCCTGCGCTTTTCGTACAACCTGTGTCCGAAGCAGGCCAAGGGCGTGATCGGCGTGAAGGGCCAGATCCGCGCCGAACCGATGACGCTGAAGTCCGGCAGCGAGACCTATACGCTGAAGTTCGACTGCAAGCCGTGCGAGATGCACGTGATCGGCAAGATGAAACCGCACATCTTCAAGTCGGCACCGCCGTCGAGCGTGCCGGTGTCGCCGATCACCTTCCACAAGGCCCGTCCGGCTTAAGTCTTCGGTACCTGCGCGACATCGTCCGGACCGACGACGCGCAGGCGCGGCCAGATGGCCAGCCAGCGTTTGGTCGCGATCCGCGCAGCGAACGCCTCCGGCTTCGGGCGCTTGGCATTCAAGGTGATGTTCAGGTTCTGCAGCGGTGCCAGCCCGAACGGAGCAAGCAATCGCAGTTCGCCATCCGGCCGCAGCCATGCGCCGACCGCAGTCTCGCGCTCGACCCAGTACGACATGGCGTCGCAGCTGCTCTGGTACGGCGCATCGCCGTTGCGTACGTGCATGCGCGCCTGGTTCTTCACCGACCACGGCAGCGGCAACATCCGCCGAAGCCGTTGTTCCAGCACCGCGTCGGTGTCGGGATCGAGGCAGTCCGGATTCCAGTAGATCAGATCGATATCGGCCAGCGGTGTCGCCACCGGATGATCGTGCAACCGGTCCCAGACCAGATTGCGCACGAAGCCGGCGGCCAGACACCAGTCCGGCAGATTCAGGCTGGCCGCGGCTTGCAGCGCTGCAAGGCGTTGCGCATCGGCGCGCAACCAGGCGGCCAGCTGCGCAGCGAACGCCGTTTCATTCACGATCGCCCAGCAGCGCCCGTCGCAGCCCTTCGGGGATCTCGGTCAGGATCAGCGTGCCGTTGTCGCGGTCGTAGATCACCTGCCCGCTGCGCAGGCTGTTGCGGTCGAATTCGATCTTCCAGTGGTCGGCGGCGGCCTTGAAGTGCGTCAGCGGCCGGATCGCGCGGCGGTCGGGGACGAAATCCCTGGCGATCCTGCTCTCGTCATCGTTCAGCGCCTCGCGCAGCAGGCCCGGCGCATCGGGCCACGCCTGTTCGACCAGCGTGTCGAGGCTGACCGGCTCGCCCGCATCGCCCCGCTCGTCCAGATAGCCGTGCGCGCGCTCGAACAGCGCATCGCGGGTTTCGGTCGGCATCGCCTGGCGCTCGGCAAACTCCGCCAGCCCCTGCACCAGTTTCTGGGTTTCCTTCAGGGCAATGACGACGTCGTTGCAGCCGAGGAAGCGCTTGAAGTAGTTGGCGACATCGCCACGTCCCTTGAGGAAGCTGATGCAGCGCTCGACGCCGCGCTGCCATGCCGACAGATCGATACGGCCGGCGACGCGCAGGTTGGCCAGATCGAGATAGGGGCTGTCGACGATCGAGAGTCCGTCGCCGATCGCGGTGCCCAGCGCTTCGCTGGCGAGCGCGACGAACAGGTAGTCGTTGTCGGCGTGCTCGACGCGGGCAATCAGCACATAGCCGCCGGCGGCGAGCGGCTCGGCTTCGATGCTGGCCAGCAGCTGCTGCATCATCAGTCTGGACAGCGTGAGGAAATCGATCGCGCCGTCGACCACGTGCTGGCGCAGCAGCCGCGGCATCGGAAAGCTGTCCTCGTCATCCTCGAAACGGCCGAAGCCCTTGCCGCTGCGCTCGCTGTAGCGGTCGACCAGCTGGTCGACCAGTTGCAGCGCGGCAGGCGAAACCGGAATTTCGGCGTCGCGCAGCAGCATCGACGCCGGCCCTTGCGGTGCCTTGATCAGTTGGTGGACGACGAAGTTGCGAAGGACGTGGTCAGCGGTAGACATGCGAGTATCGGATCAGGCCAAACCGCCATTCTCCCACCGAGTCTGCGCCGTCCCAAGACGGAAACTACAAATACCTGCTCCACAACACGCGCGCCTGGGTTGAAGTACTGCCGCCAGTACCCGTACTCCCGCCCGCTCCAGGCGGAGTCAGTCCGGGGTTGAAGCTGTCGGGCAGACCATCAAGGCGGATCGTCGTCGATGCAGAGAACTTGTTCTGGTGCGAGGCATCGTTACTTTGATGCGCCGTAGTTACATAACCGTAGATTGTGGTACTGCCGCTCGTTTGCAGCACGTCGCCTGCCACGATGTTCCCATGGATTTCGTTACCAGCACCCAGTGCGATGGTTCCACCCGAGAAGTGAGCCGCATCGCTGTAACCCGCCTCGTAACTGCCGGCAAGCAGGCCAATATTGCCCAGCGGTACCGACGTCAGCTTGCTGGCACCAGCTGCACAGAAATTGGCGGGCTTCAGCCCCGGGAAATTGCCGTTATTGCATACGTCGCTGAAACTGGCGGCATTGACTCCATACACAAACAGGTTACCGCCCGTACTCATATTACCGGTCGCGATCATTGTATTGATGTATGTCCCGCCAGCAAAACTTACGTCGCCCTTGAACCAAGCAATACCCGGCGGCAATGCCGCTCCGGAAACCGATGTCGTCAGTGTCCATTTCTTCTGCGTCGCATTGTATGAAACCAGCGAGTTGTAGTCCGAATTACCGCGCCCTATTTTGACCACGCAATCGGCCGCTTTTGACGGCTGAGCCACCGTGCACAGCCAGTCATAGAAAGGCTGATTATTTATCTTTCCCTGATAAAGATAGTACTTCCCGTCGGTTATGCCGGAAACGCTTTTCACAGTCACCGTCATTGCATTGCTGGCATCTGGCTCAAAAATATAGTTTGCCGAATCCCGCAATTCATTTGCGTCTACCTTGTTGGCCTGCAAGCTGTCTAGCGTCAACGGTGCAACCGGCACCTTGAGCCCTGCCTGCTGCGTAACCTTTAAGGTAGTGTTACCACCGTTAGAGACGGTTCCGCCAACGCTACCTGTCGCACTACCGCTCCAACTTCCCTGATACCCGCCTTCCGCAAGCAAATCGCCAATATTGCCGCCTCGACCATCAACGCTCCCTTGGCTGCGTACTGTGACAACGTTGGCTTGGCTCGAAAGCGTAACATTACCAATCGCATCAATCCGCTGAATATCCGAAGAATTACTAATCGTGACCGACTTATTTGACTGCATCAGGACAGAAACACTAATCTTTCCCGAAGCAACAATATCACCCATAGCCAGAACTTTATTATACGAGCCGCTATTTGTAATATTGACATTACCTTGCGCAGAAACTGTTTCCGCCGAATTTCCTGCCGCATTGAGATTAAGATTACCAGTTGCAAAAATAACCTTGAATCCAGTCATACTCCCATTAGAGGTGAAATTTCCATCGACGTTAAATATTGCATTACTTCCGGTTGCACTAATTGCTCCACCGGTGGTGGTATCTCCTTTAATATTTACTGTATTAGGATTGTTAGCCGGGCCACCTGTAGTACCGGGAACGACAGCATAAACCACCTGTACCGTCGATGTAGACGCTGCGCGCGTTCCTGTCGCTGTAGAGCCGGTCACCTGCACCGTCAAACGTGTCGGATTGGTCGCGCTATCGGAGCTGACCACCTTGGCGCTCACGCCATCCACCCCGCTCAGCGTCAATGCAATCGGCGTTGACGTCGTCGCGGCGGCCAGCGTCTTGATTCCGGCAGCATCGAGATTGGTCAGATACGTCTTGACCACCTCCACACCGGTCCAGGCCTTCACTTGCGCCTGCGTCATTGCATGCGCTGAGACTCCCTGCTCCTGGGTGCCGCGCACGTAGTACACCGTCCCCAGTACCGCAGCCGTCAGCGACAGGCCGGTCAGCAGCAGGATCAGGATCGTCGCGATACCACGTTGCGATGCGGGTCGGGTTCGAAGCATGGAGGTCATGGCGAAGCTCACGAGGCCAGGTGGATGTTGGCGAGGCAGGTGGTGCTGTTCATCTTGAAGTCGGTGCCCGCCGTCGTTGCATTGCTGCTTTGCATCGACAGCTGGACGGTCAGCCGGACCGGATTGGGGTCGGCCGTCGCCGGTGTCGGCGTGGGCGCCTGGATGCCGAAGGGCGTGCAGCCGGCAGCGCCCGTCTTGCTGACGCTGATGCTCACCACGTTGGCAAGCACGCCGTCGGGCGCCGTGGCACCCGAAGGCAGGTTCGGCGGGATCAGCCAGGCATCACCCGAATTGAGCGTGAAGGTGCTCCACGCAGTGGAAGCGCTGTTGCAGTTGGCGCCGCTCGCGGTGAAATACTTCAGCCCGCCACCGCTCGGCGCATACAGCAGCGCACAGCTCATTGCGCCGTCATTCATGCGCCAGAACAGTGCGTTGCCGGTCGAAGCCGTCGTCGACAGTGTCTTGGCCGTCGGCGGGGTGCTGCTGCTGTCGGCGACGCTGTCGTAGAGCATCAGATCCTTGCTCAGATCGACCGGATCGATGCCATAGCCGGCACCTTGCAGCGAGGACTGGGCCGACAGGAAGCCGGTGGTCCGGTTGCCGTCCTGCGCGGCGCCGATCTTGCCGGTGACCGTGGTCTTCAGGGTGGTTTTGTACAGCGACATCATCGCCAGCACGATGATCATGGAGATCGTCAGGCCGACCATCATGCTGATGATCGAGATCCCGCGCTGGGGGCGCATGGCCGGCATCATGATGCCGGCACCGGGGTCGTGCTGATGACGATCTGGCCGTTGCCGCCCAGCAGTTCCTGCGAGGCCGTTCCCGAATCGATCGAGACCGATACGCCGGTCAGGACGCTGTTGGCACTCAGCGTGACCGAACTCACGCCCGGCGCGCTCACGGTCACCGCAGCCTTGCTGCAGTTGACCGTGGACGGCAGCGCATTGCTCCCGACGGCAATGCTGGGGCTGGTGCCGCACAGGGCGTCGACGCCGGTCGTGGCCAGTTTCTCGCGAATGTCCGACACCGCCATGTTCTGGGTATTCGTCAGGCGTTGCCCGACCGCCGCGCGCGAGGCCGCGTAGGTCAGCCCCAGCCCGATGGCTGCCATCAGGAGGATGCCGATCAGCGCTTCCAGCAGCGCCTCGCCACCCTGGCGGTTCGGATGGGCACGTTCAGTGCAGATTGCCGGTTGCCGATTCATTGCCGTCACTCACCGTGTAGTTTGACGAAGCCGCCAGCCCCTGTGCGGTCAGGCCAAGCGACCATGCGGTGTTCGCACCGATCGTGATCGATGTGTTTGCTGATTTGCTCGCCTGCCAGACCGCGTTGCTGGCACCGCAGCTCGACGGCGCGCCTTCGCAGACGAAAAAGCTGTCACCGGTGAGCGTCAGCACGGCGGCAGTCGCCGTCCCGTCCTTGACGCCGTTCGGGTTGCGCAAGGCAATGGCCTTGGCGTGGGCGAAACCCTGCTTCAGGGTGCTTTCGACCTGCTGGACGCGCGCACTCTGGCCCCAGCGCTGGGTGAACGGGACCCCGACCGCCAGCAGCAGCGCAAGAATGGCGATGGTGATGATCAGTTCGATGAGCGTGAAGCCGCACTGCCTTACCATGCGGAGAGAGCGCCACAGGCCGAGCCACCACTTACGCTTCGGGTGTTGTCGCTTTTGAACGAGAGGCTGCAGCCGTTCATGCCGCCTTTACCCGTCGCGGCAAGCGTGTAATACGCCTTGGTCGAGCCGGAGGCCGCAGTAAAGGTGTACTTGTAATCGAAGTCCGCGCCTTGAGCCGGACTCCAGGTGGTAATCAGGCTCTGCGTACCGGCCGTCGTCGTTGTGTTCGATGACGCGGGCGGATACCCAAGCTGTTTCTGGTAGTAGTTTTCCAAACCCAGCGACAGGCTCACCAGATCTGCACCGGCCGTCTTGGCCTTGGCGCGCTTCACATAGTTTGAGTAAGCGGGCAGTGCGATGCTGGCGAGAATGCCGATGATCGCGATCGTGATCATCAGTTCGATCAGGGTAAAGCCGGCCTCGGCACGTGACCGGATCCGGCCGTTTTGACTCAGAAGCATGTGATTTTTGTCGTGCAAAAACAGGGGATTCGGACAATTTATCACAGCTGTAAGTCAATCACATAAAACCCCAGCAATCCGGGCAAAGACTTTGTGTAAGCGGAGCAATTACGCTGATCTACGGCAAGGTTTCGCCATGGCGCGCGATCGGATCGCGGGACCAGAAGAGGCCATCCCTTCGTAGCCGGCGCAGTAATTGGTGGAAGTGGTCGACCGCGATATCGCCGTTGCTGCCCATGAAGATGCTTCCCGGTTCGCGGGTAAACACATCCCGCACCGACGGACCTTTGCCGCCGGCCTTCCGCGCACCCTCGACCTGATACGCCGCCGATGCGGTGCTGCAACGAATGTCCGTTGCCGGCGACGCGCTAGCCGTTTGCGATGCCGACGAGCACCTGTCCGGTCGGCCCGGCCAGCGCGGCCGAGCGGCAGTGGCCGGCCTGATCGTCGAAGAAGAAGTCCGGCCCGAGCGCGGCAAGAAACGGCCCCTTCTCGAGCCCGCCAAGGAACATCGCCTCGTCGATCTGGATGTGCCAGTCCATCAGCGTACGGATCGCGCGCTCATGCGCCGGTGCGCTGCGCGCGGTGACCAGCGCGGTACGGATCTTCATCGGCGACTCGGCCGACTGCAGCCGGTGCAGTGCCTCGAGGAACGCCTTGAACGGCCCGGCGGCCAGCGGCTCGCGCGAGAGGGCGGCTTCGTGGGCATGGAATGCCGGCAGACCGTCGGCCTGGAAGACACGTTCGGCTTCATCGGAGAACAGTACCGCGTCACCGTCGAAAGCGATGCGGATTTCGTCGGGATGTTCGGCCGCGCGTACCGAATCCGGATAAACGTGCGCAGCCGGAAAACCGGCGTCGAGCGCCGCGCGGACGTCGTCGGTATTGGCCGACAGGAACAGATTGGCCTTGAGCGGGCCGAGATAGCGGTAAGGCTCCCGCCCCTGGGTGAACACGCCGCGCTCGAGCTTGAGACCGTGCGCGCCGGCCGAGTGGAAGACCCGCAGCCCGCTGACCGGATCGTTGCGCGACAGGATCACCACTTCGACCCGGTGCTCGCCGTCGGCATTGAACGCCAGCAATTTCTTCACCAGCGGCAGCGCCACGCCGGCTGCAGCGGCGGTTTCCAGCCGCTCCAGTTGCAATGCCATGTAGGCCGCGGCCTCGCCCGACTCGAATACACGGTTCTCTTCCTCGAAGTCGAACAGCGCGCGCGAAGAAATTGCCACGACCAGCTTGTTATCCAGCGTAAACGGCATCATCTCGATCCGGTTGGCATCCCCACTGCAGTGTAACAGCCCGTCCCGCGCGGGACGGCAGGAGCGCACCATGATCGACCTGTACTACTGGACCACGCCCAACGGCCACAAGGTCAGCATTTTTCTCGAAGAGACCGGCCTCGATTACACGATCCACCCGGTCAACATCGGCAAGGGCGAGCAGTTCGACCCGGCCTTCCTGAAAATCGCCCCGAACAACCGCATTCCGGCCATCGTCGACCGGAATCCGGTCGACGGCGGCGCACCGGTGCCGCTGTTCGAATCGGGTGCGATCCTGCTGTATCTGGCCGACAAGACCGGCAAGCTGATCCCGCAGGACCTGCGCGGCCGCAACGCCGCGCTGCAGTGGCTGTTCTGGCAGATGGGCGGCCTCGGCCCGATGGCCGGGCAGAACCACCACTTCAGCCAGTACGCGCCGGAAAAGCTGCCGTACGCGATCGAACGCTACGTGAAGGAAACCGCCCGCCTGTACGCGGTGATGGACAAGCGCCTCGGTGAGGCAGCCTACCTGGCCGGCGACGAGTACAGCATCGCCGACATCGCTGCCTACCCGTGGGTGGTGCCGTACGAGCGCCAGGGGCAGGATCTGGCGAACTTCCCGAACCTGAAGCGCTGGTTCGACGCGATCGCCGCGCGCCCGGCAGTGCAGCGCGCCTACGCGAAGGCCGAGGCGATCAACCCGCCCAAGCCGATGGACGAAGCCGAGAAGAAGATCCTCTTCGGCCAGGACGCCGACACCGTACGCAAGCACTGACCGGTCCACCCGGCCCGTCCGCCGTGGACGGACCGGGTGCATCGCTCAGCCCGGCATGCCCATCGCCGGATCGCTGTTGCTGTGCCTGCCGGTTTCAATCCGGCCGGCAAAGCGCCGGGTGAAGCCGCCCGCCGCGCTGACGCTGAAGTCGTACCAGCCGCCCGTCCACGCCAGCTGCCAGTGCTGTTCGATCTGCATGCCGGCCGGCACCTCGAACACCCACGGGCCGTCCTGCCGGTAGGCATTGGGCTTGACCGTGAACGTGCACGCGGCCGTGCCGGTGTTCAGCATGGTCAGGTACACCGCGTTGCCGGCCACCTCGTAACAGACCCGGATTTCCGGATTCGCGCCGCCGGCGGCAACCGCAGCGGTATCGCCCTGGAAACCGCGGTGAAAACCGTTCGGCCCGAGCACCCACAGGTCGTACTTGCCGACGTCGTTGCGCAGCGTGTCCCACAGGTCGTCGAGCTGTTTGCCCGCCTCCACCGTATAGCGACGCGGTATCCGGTCCAGATGCAGCCGGTCGTACACATGGAACACCGCGCCGGCGGTCCCGGTATTGCTGAAGATCAGCCGCACGCCGCCCACCGCCGTGTCGGCACGGGCGCTGACATGCAGCTCGTACGGCAGCGCGCGTGACGGCCGCACGCCCGGTGGCTGCACCGGACGTTGCTGCTGCGCTTCGGCCGGCAAGGCGACCTGCGCCAGTGCCTGCTGCTGGGCGCGGATCGTGTCCGCCTGGCTGCGGGTCAGTGCCGGCATGGCCGGCAGCTTTTCGGTGTTCGGATTGACGAAGTTGAACGCCGAGGTCAGATCGCCGCACACGGCGCGGCGCCAGGCGGAAATATTCGGCTCGAACACGCCGAAACGCTGCTCGAGGAAGCGGATCACCGAAGTGTGGTCGAATACCTGCGAGTTCACCCAGCCGCCGCGGCTCCACGGCGAAATCACGTACATCGGCACCCGCGGCCCGGGGCCGTACACGCGCTTGTCCGGCGCCGGTTGCGACGTCGTGCCCGGCGCAACCGGATGGACATAACGCTCGAAGGCGTCGTCGACCGTCGACAGCCCTGCACTGCTGCCGTCCGGATTCAGCGACGGCGCCGACGGCGACGGCACGTGGTCGAAGAAGCCGTCGTTCTCGTCGAAATTGACCAGCAGCACCGTGCGGCTCCACACCTCCGGATTCGCCGTCAGCGCCTCGAGCACCTGCTGGATGTACCACGCGCCCTGGATCGGGCTGGACGGGCCGGGGTGCTCGGAATACGTGGCCGGTGCGACGATCCACGACACCTGCGGCAGCCTGCCGGCGGCGACGTCGGCACGCAGGCTGTCGAGAAAGCCGCCGTCGGGCATCGTGTTGCCCACACCCTTGTAGAGCGGATCGATCGCGTCATGCCCCGCCGCATACGGAATGTAGGGGCTGCCGGCGGACGTGTTGCCGATCGCCTCGTTGGCCTTGCGGTACTGGCGGAAGCCCGCCAGCGGGTTGTCGCCGAAGTTCTCCGGCAGGTTCTGGTACACCTTCCAGCGGACGCCGGCCTGCTGCAGGCGCTCCGGGTATGTCGTCCAGGTGTAGCCGGTGCCCGACGGGCCGAGATCGTCCCACTCGTTCACCACTGCCGCCACGCCGGCACCGGTCGGGCCGTTGGTACCGGTCCAGAGGAAGAGCCGGTTCGGATTGGTGCCGGCATGCACGCTGCAATGGTAGGCATCGCACAGCGTGAACGCGTTGGCGAGGGCAAACTGGAAGCCCAGTTCCGCCTCCTTGTAATACCCCATGGACGCATTGGTCTTGTAACGCGGCCACTGGTTCATGCGCCCGTCGTCCCACGCCGTGTGGGCATCACCCCACGAATGCGGCGTGCCGCTGACGCGCTGCGCGTTGCCCTTGCTGCTGTCGAGGTGATACGGCATCACCACCCGCGTGCCGTTGCTCTGCTCCCAGACCGACTTGCCGCCGGCCAGGGGAATGCTGAAACGGTCGCCGAAGCCGCGCACGCCCGGCAAGGTGCCGAAGTAATTGTCGAACGAGCGGTTTTCCTGCGTCAGGATCACCACGTGCATGACGTCGTTGATCGTGCCGGTAGCGTTGTTGGCGGGAATCGCCAGCGCCCGGCGGATCGCCGGCGGAAACATCGCCATCGTCGAACCGATGGCCGCGGCCTGAAGGAATTTGCGTCGATTGAAGGTCGTCATGGTCTGCTTTGGATGGCGGCGGGCAGGACGGTCGCCTGCCCTGCAAGTTCAGGGGGCGCAGTGCTTCTGCGGCTGCGATGCATTCGGCGGCACCGGCGTCGGAGTCACCGGAATCGGCACCGCCGTCGGCGCCGGCGACGGTGCGGGGGACGGCGTGGCCCCTGCGCTGTCGTCATTGCCGCCGCACGCGGCCAGCGACAGGCTCAGGGTGGTTGCCGCCAGCAGGCGGCCCGCGCTCGGGAAAAAGGGCGTGGGGGTCATCTTGTGTTCCGCTTAGGGGTTGAGCGTGGTCAGCGAGCGGTTCGATGCGTAGATCGACCGCAATTCGGTCAGCGTCAGCACGCGCGACCACACCGCGAAGTCGTTGAACTCCATCCGGCCGCGCGGGGTGGCGCAGCTCGGCGTGCCGCAGTTCCGCTTGTAGTACTGGCCGGTGCCGTCCTCGTTCAGGCCCAGTACGCCCAGACCCTTGAGCTTGCTGATGTCGGTATTGGCAATGGCCTTGTTCTCGGTCTTCTGCTCGCCGATGACCGGGTCGAACAGATAGGCGCTCATTTTCCTGTTGGCGGCATCGACGCTCAGCGCCAGATACACCCACTGGTTGGCGCTGAAGCGGGAGCCGCCGATTTCGTCGCGCACGCCGCCGCTGCCGATGTTGAAGCGCACCTCGCAGCCGGTGAACATGCCCAGCGCAATGCCGGGATTCGAGCCGCTGTCGTAGTTCTTGTTGGACACGATGGCCGCGCCGTTGCCGGTGCCCATGACGCAGTCGGTCCGCAGCCAGAAACCGATGGTGAACTGCGGCAACCCGGCGAAATCGGCACCGTTCTGCGCCAGCTTGTAGCCGGTACTGCCACCGGCATCGGCGATCGTCCCGTCGACCCGGAGTGCCTTGGCACCGAACGCATCGGCGACGAGGCTGCCGCTGTCGACACCGGTGGCCCAGTTCTGCAGCACCGATCCGTTGCGGGCATCGGTGATGCCGCCGTCGAAGCCGTAGAAGTACAGCAGGCCGTTGGTGAGCGAGCGTTCGAGCACCACCGGTTTGACATAATCGAGCTGTGCCAGCAGGGAGACCGGAATCCCGTTCGCCACCACCGTGTAGTTGAAGCGGTACAGCCCCGACGTCGCCTGCGCGACGCTGCTGTCGGTGTAGGCCGTCGCATCGCCGGGCAGCGTTTGCAGCTTCCGGCCGTCGCGCCAGATTTCAATGCTGCGGCTGGCGTCGGAAAACGAGCGCCAGCTCAGTTGCACACTCGCGTGATCGCTGCCAGCCTTGCTGCGCAGTTGCGCCACCGCCGGATCGGCGAGCAGCGGGGCGCCGTCGATGGCGTGGCCGGCCAGCCCCGGCTGCGCGCCGGCAAAGGCCAGCACCGTCGGGGTGATGTCGGCCAGGCTGGCGCGGGCGTAGAGCGCGTCGAAACTGTCCGGCGCCGCATCGTCGCTGCCGAGCAGCGCGTTGCCGTCGCGGTTGAGCGCGATGAAGGTCAGCGCGTTGTCGAGCACCGGCAAGCCGTCGCTGCTGCCGGTTTTGGCCAAGCCGTGCGCCGCGGTGACGACGATCAGCCAGTCTTCACCCGGATTCGCCGCGGTCCGTTGCGCCACCGCGGCCTGCAGGCGCCCGACGGCCGCGTCCAGATTGCCGAGCACGTTGCGGTAGCCCTGCTGGAAGCCGCTGCTGGCAGCCGCATCGGCCGGTGAATGGAACTGCGCGTAAACCAGATCGTAACCGTCGCGGATCCGGGCGCTGGCGCCGTCGGCGACACAGCTGTCTACCCCGGCGCAATCGGTGAGGCTGTCCAGCCGGCCGGCGTTCTGCTCGCGCGCCAGCAACTGCGCCAGCGCCGGTGATCCGGTCACGCCGGCCGTTTTCGCGCTGCGGCCGTCCTTCAGCAGCTTGAAGACGCTGTCGGCCTGCATCGCCTGCCCCGGTGCATCCGAGCGGACCTGATGGCGGTTGGCCCAGCTGCCGGTCAGCAGGGTCGCCCAGCCCGGCGCATCGAGCGTGGGCTGCTGCGTCAGCGTGCCGTTCACGCCGCCGCTGTAGGCAGGCCGCGCCCTGAGCGTGGCGAGGTTGGGCAGGCGCCCCTGTGCGATGCCGTCCTTCAGTTGCGGATAGGTCAGCCCGTCCAGCTCGACCAGCAGCACCTTCCGCGCCGCGACCGAAGGTGCCGGAGTCGGGACGGGCGTCGGCGCCGGTGTCGGGCGACCATCGGGCATCGTCGTCCCGCCGTTCTGGCCCTCGTCCCCGCCGCCACACGCCGCCAGCGCGGCCACCAGCGCCAGCGCGCACCCGGCACGAACCTGTTTCTTCCACAACATGTGCTGCTCCCTTCGACGCGCCCGCAGACCGGTCCGCAAGTGATGGAGTCGAGCGACTCCGCTTGCGCCCCAGCTTAGGGAGGCAGCACTTCAGCATCATTGCCATCGCCGAAGATGGACTGATGCCGGTATTGGCAAAACTCGGGCTCAGCCGCCGGCCGGATGCACGTGTTCGAGGAAGGCCTGCAGCAGCCGGGAGCCGGCCCGCTCCTTCAGGTGGTACAGGTATTCGGACAGTTGCGGCGCGGCGGCGGCAAAGGGAATCGCCCGCAGCTCGGGGTGTTGCGGCACCTCCGACTGCGGCAGCAGGCTGCAGCCCATTTCCCGGTGGATGGCCGCGATGATCGCCTCGCGGCTGCCGATCACCATTGCCGGTGCCGGCACGATGCCGGCCGTGGCCAGCGCCGCTTCGGTCGCCTTGCGCGTCATCGAGCCTTCCTCGCGCAGCAGCAGCCGCACCGCACGCAGCGCGTCGAGCGTGACCGAGGCACTGCGTGCCAGCGGGTGATTGCGGTGCACCACCAGCAGCAGCGGATCACGGGCCAGCAGCACGCGGGTCAGCCGCGCGTCGTCGATCGCGTGCGACGACACGGCGATGTCGAGCCGGTGGTCGACGAGCATGTCGATGATCTGCTGCGAGTTGCCGACGTCGAGCGTGATGCGCAGCTGCGGATTCGCCCGGCCGAAGGCATCGATGCTCGACAGGATGTAGTGCGGGCCGGTAACGCCGACGCGCAAATGGCCGGTGCGCAGATCCCCGGCGTTGCGCAGCGCGAAATCCGCGTCGCCAAGATGGCGCATCAGCCCTTCGGCCATCGGCAGCAGGCTGGCACCGGTCTCGGTCAGATCCAGCCGGCTGCCGCGCCGGTGGAACAGCGCCACACCGTAGGCCTCTTCCAGCTGGCGGATCCGGCTGGTCACCGTCGGCTGGCTGACGTTCAGCCGTTTGGCGGCGATGGTGACGCTGCCCTGGCGCGCCACTTCGAAAAACGAGGACAGCAGGATCGACAGCATCGGCGCCACCGCGGGACAAAACCGGCAGCGTAAACGGCGAATGTGACAGCCGGCGCGGCGTACCAGGCCACCGCGCCGGTCAAACGCGGATCAGTACAGCGGCGTACCGGCGCTGTAGGCCGACTTGAACGATGCCCAGTCCAGCGCGACCTGATCGGCGTAGCCGAACGCGAACGACACGATCTCGGCCTGCAGCCCGCTCTTGCTGGTGATCGCGTTGCTGATTTCGGCGTCGATGCCGTACGGCACCACGGTGCTGTCGTAGTCCTTGTCCGCCAGCGCATGCGCACTCGCCAGCGCCTGGCCGACATAGGTCATGGCGGTGTTGAGCTTGCTGCTCGACGACAGCTGCGTAGTGTCGAAATCCTCCTGGAACGGCGACTTCTCGCGGATGAAGTAAGGCTGGCCGTTGATCGTCGTCGAGCCGACCAGCACGTCGGCGTTCAGCACCTGCGCCTTGGCGGTCCGGGCGACGCGGTTGCCCTCGTTGCCGGCGTACGCCGACGACGGCAGCTGGCCCGGCAGCACCGTGGCGACCGCGCTGGTCGCTTCCTGCTTCACTTCGAGGATCACGTCGTCGCTGGTCGAGGTGGTCGGGCCTTCGATCAGGATGTAGTAGCGCAAACGGCCGAGGCTGCCGGTGCCCGAACCGAGCTTCTGGTGGATGTCCTTCACCGTGTAGTAACCGGCCGCGTACTGCTTGCCGGCGGCGATCGACGCGATGTAGGCCGGTACCGCGCCGGCGATCATGCTGTAGGTGCCGCTGTCGACGGCGACCAGATCCGACTTGTTCTGGAAGGTGCGCGTGCTGCCCGAAACGCTGGTGTACTTCGACAGCAGGTCGGCGCGGGTATTGCCGTTGGCGTCGTCGATATTGGTCTTCACGTAGCCGCTGGTGCCGCCGCTGACGAGCTGGAAGGTCTTTTCGTCGTCGTTGCCCTTGAATGCGGCCAGCTTGTCGACATAGGCACCGACGAGGGTGTTGATCGCCGTGGTGATGTTGCTGTCCGAAATGCCGTTCTCGCGGCCGACGAGCACGACGCTGGTCGCCATCCGGCGCAGGTCCCACACGTACTGGCCCAGATAGCCTTCGTCGAAATCGTTGACGGAAAAGACCGACTTGCCGCTGCTGTCGCGCTGCGCGCCGACGTTGGCCAGATGCGTGTCGCCGCCGAGCCAGGTGAAGGCGGTTTTGCTGCTGGTGTAGCTGGATGCCGGCAGCGTCGTCGTGTCCTTGAAGAAGATGTGGTTGGTGCCGCGATAGAAGTAGAACGCGCTGCCGTTCATCTTGCTCATCTTGGTCGCCAGCTCGGCGCTGGCCTGCGCCGCATACGGATGGTTGTAGTTGTAGATTTCGGTGGTGACGAAGGACGGACGCGACGTCGCGGCAAAGGCGGCCGGAACGGCCAGGGTCAGGGCAAGAACGAAGGACTTGTAGTGCACGGGCTCACTCCGGTGGTTTCTGCTTTTGCGGCAGCGCCGTCCAATGCAGACATTAGGGAAAGCACGTATTCGACCAAGCACGGATGACACGCCGGCGACGCAGGCATGACAAACGCATTGCAGCGTCGGTAACCGGCCGGGGCCGGCCACCGGTCGGCCGCTGCAGGCAAGCCGCCGCTGATGCGCTAAGCCGGGTAACGCGCGCCCGGCGCGATCGGTATCAGGAGACGTACGATGCACACGATCACCCCCTTCCTGTGGTTCGACGGCAACGCCGAGGCTGCGGCCGAGTTCTACGTGTCGGTCTTCCCGGACTCGCGCATCACCGAAACGCTGCGTTACGGCGAAGGCATGCACTTCCCGGCGGGTACGGCACTGACGGTCGGCTTCGAGCTCGACGGCCAGCGCTTCACCGCGCTCAACGGCGGCCCGCAGTACACCTTTTCGCCGGCCACGTCCTTCGTCATCCATTGCGATGATCAGGCCGACATCGACCGCTACTGGGCGGCCCTCGGCGACGGCGGCCGGATCCAGCAATGCGGCTGGCTGACCGACCGATTCGGCGTCACCTGGCAGGTGGTGCCGCGCGACATCGCCGCGCTGCTCGGCGGCGACGATCCGGCCGCCGCCGGCCGGGCGATGCAGGCGCTGATGACGATGACCAAAATCGACATCGCCACCTTGCAGGCCGCCCGGGCCAGCAGCTAAGTTTGCTGCTCCCCCCCGCTTTCGGAGAGACCGTGTCGACGTACCAGCTTGCCCAACTCAACATCGCCACACTGCTGGCCCCGCTCGATTCGCCCCAGCTCGCCGGCTTCGTCGACGCGCTCGACCGGATCAACGCGCTGGCCGAAGCGACACCGGGCTTCGTGTGGCGGCTGAAGGACGAAGGTGGCGACGCCACCGCGATCCGCCACTTCGGCGACGACGTCATCGTCAACATGTCGGTCTGGAAGGGCATCGACGCCCTGCACGACTACGTCTACCGCTCGGACCACGCGCAGATCTTCAAGCGCCGGCGCGAGTGGTTCGCCAGGATGGCTGATGCCTACATGGTGCTGTGGTGGGTTCCCGCCGGTCACGTGCCGACACTGGCCGAAGCGGCCGGGAAGCTGGCCTTGCTGCAGCGGCTCGGTCCGACACCGGATGCGTTCACTTTCCGCGATCCCTGTCCGCCGCCGGATGCCGTCGGTACGCAAACGGCGGCAGATGCCCTGCCGTAAAACAAAAGCGCCGCAATGCGGCGCTTTTTCTTCGGGCGGATGTCCGGTCAGACTTCGACGGTCGGCGAATCCGGGCCGTTCTTCTTGACCGACTCGATGCCGTTTTCCATCGCGGCCTTGCTGCTGTAGTACTCGCTGCGGCCGATTTCCTGATGGTTGGCCGCCTTGAGGATGAAGTACGGTTCGCCGTTCTTGTTCTCGCGGCGCTCGTAGCGCTCGTCCAGCGGCGAGTTGGTCTTGACCGACTCGATGCCGTTCTCGGCCGCCGCCTTGGAGCGGTACAGCTCGCTGGTCAGAATCACCTGGCCGTTGGCGGCCTTGAGGTTGAACATGTGCTGGCCGTCCTTGGCCAGTTTGAGTTCGTATTTGCCCGACATTGTTGCCCTCCTGATCAAAATGGCCCAAACCGTACTGAGCGGATGAAAATCAATGGCGCCCGCGTTGCGGGGTGCTCGTTAAAGTATGGGAAAGGAGGGCCATCATGCAACTGGTGTATTTCCTGCTGGCGACGGCGATCGGACTTGTCATTCCGCTGCAGGCGGCCGTCAACAATCATGTCAGGCTGCTGATCGGCGGCAGCACGGTGCTGGCGGCGCTGGTGTCGTTCGGTGTCGGTACGGTGACGCTGGGCCTGGCCGCGCTGCTCACCGGCCAGCGCTGGGCCGGACTCGCCAACCTGTCGCAGGCCAGCGCCTGGCAGCTCGGCGGTGGCGTGCTCGGGGCCTTCTTCGTGTTCGGCTCGACGCTGATCGCCCCGCGCATCGGCGTCGCGGCGATGATTTCGCTGATCATCGCCGGCCAGGTCTGCGCGTCGCTGCTGTTCGACCGCTTCGGTCTGCTCGGCATGCCGTTGCGCGAGGTCGGCAGCTGGCGGCTGCTCGGCGCCCTGCTGGTTGTTGTCGGCGTTGCGCTGGTCAACTTCGGCGACCGCCTGCCGCGTTAGACCGACGTCATTTTTCACGCGCCACGAAACGGCAAAACTGCCGGGCTTTTCGCCTTGCCTTACGCGATCATCGTCGGCATGAACACGACTACCCAGCGCCTCGGCAGCGCGCTTGCCCCGCTCGCCGGCATCACTGTCGCCACCCTGCTTGCGGTCGGCCTGCTGAACATCGCACGGCACGAGCTCGTCACCCGCCCGCCGGTGCTGCAGGATGCCGCGATCAAGCTCAGCGACACCCAGCTCGCGTCGGCGGCCGACTGGATCGCGGCGCATCGGGGCACCGATTACAAGCAGGAAGCCGGCAAACCGTGGGCGATCGACAACGGCTGATGCCGCCGTTCCGTGCCCATGAAAAAACCCGCCGGCTGGCGGGTTTTTTGTTGACCGACTTTTCGCTCAGCCTTCGATGCCTTCGAGCATCTTCTGCAGTTCGCCCGAGGCGAACAGCTCTTTCATGATGTCCGAACCACCGACGAACTCGCCCTTGACGTAGAGCTGCGGAATCGTCGGCCAGTTGGCGAATTCCTTGATGCCCTGGCGGACTTCCGGGTCCTCGAGCACGTTCACCGCGGCGAACGACACGCCGCAGTTCTTGAGTATCTGCACGGCGCCGGCGGAGAAACCGCACATCGGGAATTGCGGGGTGCCCTTCATGTAGAGCACGACCGGGTTGCTGGTCACGGTCTGGCGGATGGTGTCTTGTACGCTCATGGCAATCTCTTAGGGTCGACGTTGGGATCGACCGGTCGGTGGCGACAAAGGTCGATTGATTTACTCGGATATTTTACGGTCTCGGCTCGCGCTCAGGCAAGACGACCGCCGCTGACCCGGTCGAGCCCGGCCAGATCGGTCCACGTCTGCACCTCGACGAAACCGGCTTCGGCCAGCAGCGACCGGCTCGCCGGGCCCTGATCGAAGCCGTGCTCGAACAGCAGCCAGCCGCCCGACACCAGATGCTCACCCGCACCTGCGACGATGCTGCGGATGTGCTTGAGGCCGTCGGCAAAATCGGTCAGCGCACCCTGCGGCTCGAAGCGCAAATCGCCCTGTGCCAGATGCGCATCGCCGGCGACGATGTACGGCGGGTTCGAGACGATGAGGCCGAAGCTCTGCCCCGCCAGCGCGGTGTACCAGTCCGACGGGTGAAACATGACGCTCGCGCCGAGCGTCGTCGCGTTACCCCGTGCCACTGCCAGTGCATCATCGCTGATGTCGACGGCGCTGACGTCGAGGTCGGGGCGTTCGAGCTTCAGCGTCACCGGAATGCAGCCCGAGCCGGTGCCGAGATCGACGACGCGCACGCCCTGCCCGGCACGTTCGAGCGCCAGTTCGACCAGCAGCTCGGTTTCCGGGCGCGGGATCAGCACGGCCGGGCTGACGGCAAAATCGCGGCCGTAGAATTCGCGTGCGCCGACCAGATACGCCACCGGCTCGCCGTTGCGGCGTCGTGCCGCCAGCGCCTCGAACGCGGCGATCCGTTCCGCCGGCAGCACGTCGTCGCCGTGGCCGATCAGCCACGCGCGGCTGACCTGCAGCGCATGCTGCAGCAGCACGCGGGCATCGACGGCATCGAGTCGGGCATCAGCGAGCAGTTGTTGGGGTGTGGTCATCAGGGGTGGCCGGTGCGGCGGGATCGAGCTGCAGCCGCCGGGTCGGCTGCGCCACGCGCGCGCCATGCCGGGCAATGATGGCCATGATGTCGACCAGCACCGCCTGCTTGACGCGATGGAACTCGACCCAGTTGGTCGTGTGCGTGAAACAGTAGACGAAGAACTGCAGCGACGATTCGCCGAAAGTATCGAAATTGACCATCAGCGTCTGGCTGTCGTCGATGTCCGCATGCGCGATCAGCATCGCGCGGACGTCGTCGAGCAGCGCCGGTACCACGTCGATATCGTCATAGCGCAGGCCGATCGTTTCACGGATGCGGCGATGGCTCATGCGCGACGGGTTCTCGACACTGATGGTCGCGAAGGCCGAATTGGGCACGTACAGCGGCCGCTTGTCAAAGGTGCGGATCGTCGTCAGCCGCCAGCCGATCTCCTCGACCACGCCCTCGATGTCGCGGTCGGGCGAGCGGACCCAGTCGCCGACGCCGAACGGCCGGTCCAGATGGATCATCACGCCGCCGAAGAAATTGGCCAGCAGGTCCTTGGCGGCAAAGCCGACCGCGATCCCGCCGACGCCGCCGAACGCCAGCACGCCCGAGATCGAAAACCCCAGCGACTGCAGTGCGACCAGTGACGCCGTCACCAGTACCGACACGCGCAGCAGCCGGCTCACCGCCATCGTCGTGGTCGGATCGGCGCCGGGCCGGCTGGCCAGCAGCGCCTGCGCGGCGCGGTCGATGAAGCCGACCAGGAACCAGCTGATCAGCACGATCACCGCCAGCACCCGCAATGGCGGCACGTACTGGAACACCTCGGACACCGCATGCGGTTCGGCCAGACCGGCCGCCACCGACAGGCCCAGCACCCACACCAGCCACGCCAGCGGCCGCTGTGCGGCACCGATCAGTGCATCGTCCCAGTAGGTCTGCGTGCGCTGCGCCAGCCGGGTGGTCAGTCGGGTCAGCGCAAGCCGGACCAGCGCGTTGGCAAACACGGTGACGAGGACGACGGCGAACACCTCGTAGACCCACGTGTCGTTGCGGTAGATCGTCTGCATCCATTGCCAGACGGCGCTATCGGCCATGCTTCCTCCCTCGGTCATCGCGGCTCATCCTCTGGATGACCCGGCGCTTCGCGCGGGCGTTCCCGGTCTTATTACCGGCTGCGCCGTTCCGGGACGGCGATCAGGTCAGGAAGACTGTCGCCAGCCCGAGGAAAATGAAGAAGCCCATGCTGTCGGTCATTGCGGTGAGCAGCACGCTCGACCCGTAGGCCGGATCGCGGCCGAGTTTCTGCATCGTGATCGGGACGAGGATGCCGACCAGCGCCGCCACCTGCAGGTTGAGCACCATCGCCGCCATCATCACCGCACCCAGCGCCCACTGGCCGTACAGCGCGAACGCGATCAGGCCGAGCACGCCGCCCCAGACCACGCCGTTGAGCAGCGCGATGCCGAGCTCCTTGACGATCAGCCGCGCCGAATTGCCGGGCGTGATGTGGCCGAGCGCCAGGCCGCGGATGATCAGCGTGATCGTCTGCGTGCCGGTATTGCCGCCGATGCCCGAGACGATGGGCATCAGCGTGGCGAGCGCGACGAGGTGGGCGATCGTCGCCTCGAACGCGCCGATCACCCGGCTGGCGAGAAAGGCGGTGCAGATGTTCACCGCCAGCCACGGCCAGCGGTTCTGCGCCGACTTCCAGATGCTCGAGAACAGGTCCTCGTCCTTGAGGCCGGCCAGCGACAGCGATTCGGAGTCCTCGCGCACCGCGTCGAGCATGTCGTCGACGGTCAGTCGCGCGATCACCCGGCGGTTGGCGTCGAGCACCGGCGCCGACACGAGGTCGTAGCGGTCGAAGGCGTTGACCGCATCGTCGACGCGGTTGTCCGGGCTGAAGCTGACGACGTCGCGCGCCATCACCTCGCCGACCTGGCGACGTGGCGGATTGAGCAGCAGTTTTTCCAGCGACAGCACGCCGAGCAGCGTGCGTTCGCGGTCGACGACGAAGAGCTTGTCGGTGTTCTCCGGCAGCGCGGCAAAGCGGCGCAGATAACGGAGCACCGCCGCCAGACTGACGTCGGCGCGGATCGTCACCATGTCGAAGTCCATCACCGAGCCGACCTCGTCGTCGCGGTAGGACAGCGCGCTCTGCACCTGCGCGCGCTCGGCCGGTTCGAGTGCGCCCATGACTTCGGACAGCACGTGCTCGGGCAGGTCGGGCGCGAGATCGGCGAGGTCGTCGGCGTCAAGCGTGCCGGCAGCGGCGATGATCTCGCCGCTGTCCATGCCCTCGAGCAGCGACTCGCGCACCGCGTCGGAGACTTCGAGCAGGATCTCGCCGTCGCGTTCGGCGCGCACCAGCTCCCACACCGTCAGCCGGTCGGCGCGCGGCAGCGCCTCGAGCACCTTGGCGATGTCGGCCGGGTGCAGCCGGTCGAGCCTGAGCGACAGCTCGGCGAGGTTCTGCTTGTGCACCAGCTGTTCGACCAGATCGTGCTTGGCCATCGACTGCTTGTGCACCATGCCCTCGATCAGCCGGTGCCGTTGCAGCAGCCGTTCGATCTGCTGCAGCGTTTCCTGAAAATTTTCCTGTGTCTTTCGGCTGACGTTACTCATGCGACAGTAGTCCGGGAATCCGCGCGCCGAGTGTAGCAGATCGGCATGTCCCGTCCTGCCGAGGCCGGCCGACGCGTCGGCGCGGCCGCGCAGCCGCACTTTTTCCACGCCGGCACGCAGGCGAAAACGCCATGCAGCTGCGCCAGTACGCTTATAATCGCGCGGCTTGTCGATTCAACCGGAGGGAGCCGCCGTGCTGTCTGCTTTCGTACTGTCGCAAGGCCGCCTGATCCAGGTTCCGATCGAGTCCGCGGCCGACCTCGCCCGCCCCGAAGTGTTCTGGGTCGACCTCGTCGATCCGTCCGATGCCGAACGCGATCTGGTCGAATCGGTGTTCCGTTACGAGCTGCCCGAGGACGAAGATCTCGAGGACATCGAGGAATCGGCGCGCTGCTATGTCGACCACGCCGGCCTGCACCTCAATTCCTACTTCCTGCACCAGGACAGCGAAGGCGCGGCCAACGTCACCGTGTCCTTCCTGCTCAACCGCGGCCGCCTGCTGACGATGCGTCAGGAAGAACTCGCGGTGTTCCGGCTGTTCCGGCTGCGCGCACGCGTCCAGCCGGGCTTTGTCGAAAATGCCGAGGACGTGCTGCTCGGCATCTATGCGGTCGCGGTCGAATACGACGCCGACGTGCTCGAAGGCGTCTACACCCGGCTCGAGAGCGTCAGCGCCCGCGTGCTCAAGGGCAGCGACGCGCTCAACGACGAGGGCATGGCCGAAACGGTGTCCGACATCGCCCAGCAGGAAGACATCAACGGCAAGGTGCGGCTGGACCTGATGGATACCCGCCGCTCGCTGTCCTTCCTGCTGCGCAGCCGCTCGCTCAACCACGAGCAGGAAACCGACCTGCGCGAGATCCTGCGTGACCTTGAATCGCTGAACAACCACACCGCCTTCCTGTTCGACAAGATCAACTTCCTGATGGACGCGGTGATGGGGCTGATCAATCTGGCGCAGAGCAAGATCATCAAGATCTTCTCGATCGCCGCGGTCGTGTTCCTGCCGCCGACAGTGATCGCGTCGACCTACGGGATGAACTTCCAGATGATGCCCGAGCTGAACTGGGAGCTCGGCTACCCGTTCGCGATCGCGCTGATGATCCTCTCGGGCATCGCCCCTTACTGGTTCTTCAAGCGCAAGGGCTGGCTGTAATCCCGGCGTGATCGCCGCGGCATGTCCTGTACCGGGCTGCACGGCATCAGCGCCTGCAGCTGGGAGACACCGAAGACCCGGCAGGTCATGGACCCGTTGTGTTTCTACGCGCAGGCGCTGAAGGCGCCGGCGGGCGGGGGCAAGGCGCCACCGGAGAACGTCGCAACGACCTCCGGCCGCATCCGCGAGCGGACGGCGGCGGCCTCCACCCGCCGCACGCGGCAGGCCGGACCGGCTCGCCGGCCCTGAACGATGGGGCAAGCACCCCGATGGCGGCCGGGATGACCGACGGGTGGTTGATTCTGCGATCAATGTCCCCATATGCTGGCATCTGAATGATGCTTGCACAGGACTCGTCGCCGCAATGAGCGTCCCCCACCTCACGACCGCGCTGAGCGGCCCGCTTCAGGAACTCGAGCGCCGCATCCTCGAATCCCAGTCCGAAATCGAACACTGGTTCCGCAATCAGTGGCAGGAGTACACGCCGCCGTTCTACGGCTCGGTCGACCTGCGCAACGCCGGCTACAAGCTCGCCCCGGTCGACATGAACCTCTACCCCGGCGGCTTCAACAACCTGAACCCCGATTTCCACCCGCTGGCAGTGCAGGCGGCGATGAGCGCGCTCGAGAGCTTCTGCCCCGACGCCAAGCGCCTGCTGCTGATCCCGGAAAACCATACCCGCAACCAGTTCTACCTGCAGAACGTCGCCGCGCTGGCCAAGATCCTGCGCCAGGCCGGGTTGAAGGTGCGCATCGGCACGCTCAACCCCGAAATCACCGAACCGACGGTGTTCGAGCTCGCCAACGGCAGCGGCATCGTGCTCGAACCGCTGGTGCGCAAGGGTGACCGGATCGGCCTGGCCGACTTCGACCCCTGTGTGGTGCTGCTGAACAACGACCTGTCGGCCGGTGTACCGGCGATCCTGCAGGGCATCGAACAGACCCTGCTGCCGCCGCTGCACGCCGGCTGGTACACCCGGCGCAAGACCGCGCACTTCGCCGAGTACGACCGCGTCGTCGACGAATTCGCCAGGCTGATCGGCATCGATCCGTGGGTGATCAACCCCTACTTCGCCCGTGTCGGCGGCCTGGACTTCCAGGCCCGTGAAGGCGAGGACCGGCTGGCTGCGGCCGTCGACGAGATGCTGGCGAAGATCCGCGCCAAGTACGCCGAGCACGGCATCGACCAGACACCGTTCGTCATCGTCAAGGCCGATGCCGGCACCTACGGCATGGGCATCATGAGCGTGAAGTCGGGCGAAGAGCTGCTGGGCCTGAACCGCAAGGCACGCAACAAGATGTCGGTGATCAAGGAAGGCCTGCAGGTCCACGACGTCATCGTCCAGGAAGGCGTGCCGACCTTCGAGCAGATCGACGACGCGATCGCCGAACCGGTGGTCTACATGCTCGACCGCTTCGTCATCGGCGGTTTCTACCGCGTGCATACCGAACGCGGCATCGACGAGAACCTCAACGCACCGGGCGCGCATTTCGTGCCGCTGGCATTTGCCCAGGCGCTGTCGACCCCGGATTGCGACGGCTCGCCCGACTGCACCGCCAACCGCTTCTATGCCTACGGCGTCGTCGCGCGGCTGGCCTTGCTCGCCGCCGCCCACGAACTGGAAACCACGGCTCCCGAAGTCGCCGTCGCTATCGCCGTCTGAAAGGAAACCAGCATGCGCCTGCTCGTCATTGCCGATCCGCTCGCCGGGTTCAAGATCCACAAGGATTCGACCTACGTGATGCTGCGCGAGGCGGCACGGCGCGGTTATGAAATCCACACCGCGCTCGCCGACGACCTGCGCGTCAGTCGCGGTCACGTCGAGATCACCGCACAGCCGTTCACGTTCTCCGCAACCCAGGAATACAAGCACTGGTTCGTTTCGGGCGAAGCCGTGCGTGCGCGGCTGAGCGAATTCGACGCAGTGATCATGCGCAAGGATCCGCCGTTCGACCAGCAGTACCTGTACAACACGCACCTGCTGAGTCTGGCCGAAACGCAGGGTGCACGGGTGTTCAATCCCGGCCAGACGCTGCGCGACTACAACGAAAAGCTCGCAATCCTCAAGCACCCCGAGTTCACCATCGATACGCTGGTCACCCAGCGCGACGACGACCTGCGCGCGTTTCTGGCCGACCAGCACGACATCATCCTCAAGCCGCTCGACGGCATGGGCGGCATGGGCATCTTCCGGTTGCGCCGCGAGGATCCGAACATCGGCAGCATCATCGAAACGCTGACCGACAACGGCCGCCGCACCATCATGGCGCAGCGCTACCTGCCGGCGATCAAGGACGGTGACAAGCGCATCCTGCTGATCGACGGCAAGCCGGTCGACTGGTGTCTGGCACGCATTCCCAAGGAAGGCGAAACCCGCGGCAACCTCGCTGTCGGCGGCACCGGCGTCGCCCGGCCGCTCTCGGGCCACGACCGCGAGATCGCCGAAGCGCTCGGCCCCAAGCTTGCGGCGCAGGGGCTGCTGCTCGTTGGTCTCGACGTGATCGGCAAGCATGTCACCGAGATCAACGTCACCAGCCCGACCTGCTTCCGCGAAATCAGCGACCAGAGTGGCATCGACGTCGGCGCGCTGTTCATCGACGCACTCGAACGGCGGGTCGCCGGCTGATGCGCCGCCTCGCCGCACTCGCCTTGCTGGCAGCCACGCTGCTGCTCGGCGGCTGCGGCGAAGACCCGCTCTACACGCAGGAAGGCTATGTCTTCGGGACCCGGGTCGAGATTTCGATCTGGGGGCTGCCGCACGACACCGCAGCCCGGCACGCCGGCGCGGTACTGGCCGACCTCGACCGGCTCAACGCCAAGCTGCACGCTTGGCAGCCGTCCGAAATCACCCGGCTGAACGCGCACTTCGGCCGCGGCGAACCCGGCGAGGCCGATGCCGAGCTGATCGCCCTCCTCAGGCAGGCCAGGGACTTTGAAGCGCGCTCGGACGGGCTGTTCAATCCGGCCATCGGCGGTCTGATCACCGCCTGGGGCTTCCATCGCGACACCTTCTCGCCGGTCACCCCCGATCCGGTCACGCTGGCGCTGCTGCTCGAGCGCAAACCGTCGCTCGCCGACGTCGACTTTCTTGAGGGCGGCGTCGTCGCCAGCCGCAATCCCGGCGTCGCACTCGACCTTGGCGGCTTCGCCAAAGGCTGGGCGCTCGACCGCGAAGCGGCCTACCTGCGCAAGAACCGGATCTACAACGCGCTGCTGAACATCGGCGGCAACGTGCTCGCGCTCGGCAAGAAGGGCGATGCGCCGTGGACGATCGGCCTGCAGCACCCGCGCGAACCGCAGGCGATGGCGACGCTGGCCTTGCGCGACGGCGAGGCGATCGGCACTTCGGGCGACTACCAGCGTTACTTCCTCAAGGACGGCAAACGCTACAGCCACCTGATCGACCCGCGGACCGGGGCGCCGGCGCAGACGATGCAGGCCGCAACGGTGCTGGCGCCGGCGTCGCGCGACGCCGGGACGATCTCGGACGTGGCGACCAAACCGGTCTTCATCGGCGGCATTGCCACCGCGCGCCACTATGCGCAGCGCTTCGGCATCAGCGACGTGCTGATCGTCGCCAGCGACGGCAGCGTCTATGTCACGCCGGAACTGCAGGCCCGCCTCAACTGGCTGGTCAAACCGCCGCACCTGTACCGGCTGCGCTGATTCGGGCCGGCCCTATCGCGGCAGCATGCCGATTTGGGTTATAACATCGGATTGTCCGGCCTGACGCCAAGATAGGAAGCAGCTCCGCATGATCGGCATCATCATCGTGACCCACGTGACGCTCGGCGACGCCCTGTACGCCTGCGCCCAGCACATCATGGGGCGCCCCCTGCCCAATCTGGCCCAGCTCGCAGTCAGCAAGGCCGACGATCCGGATACCGTCGTACTGCGCGCGCGCGAAATCATCGAACAGCTCGACGACGGCTCGGGCGTTCTGCTGCTGACCGACATCTACGGCGGCACGCCGTCCAATGTCGCCAACCGGCTGATCACGCCCGGCCGCATCGAAGCCGTCGCCGGCGTCAACCTGCCGATGCTGGTCCGCGCGCTCACCTACTGCCACCAGCCCCTCGAAGTCGTCGTCAGCAAGGCGATCACCGGCGGCCTCGAAGGCGTGCTCTACATGTTGCCCGAATCGCACTGACCCCCAAGGAGAGCAAGAAAAAATGCCGGTTCAGGACGTGCTCATCGTCAACAAGCTCGGGCTGCATGCCCGCGCCTCCAGCAAGCTCACCCAGCTTGCCAGCCGTTTCCAGTGTGAAGTCTGGATTACCCGCAATGCCCGCCGCGTCAATGCCAAGTCGATCATGGGCGTGATGATGCTCGCTGCCGCCAAGGGCAGTACCGTGACGCTGGAAACCAGCAATGGCCCCGACGAGATGGAAGCCATGACCGCGCTGACCGAGCTGATCGCCGACAAGTTCGGCGAGGGCGAATAAACCGCCTGCTGGAGACGAGCATGAGCCTCACGCTACACGGCATCGGCATCGGCGGTGGCATCGCCATCGGTCACGCCCACCTGATGTCGCACACCGACATCGAGATCGCCCAGTACCTGCTCGACGACGCACAGGTGCCGGCCGAGCTGGCCCGCTTCGACGACGCGATCCGGCTGACCCGCAAGGAGCTGGAAATGCTCTGGGGCAGCATCCCCGAGAACGCCCCGACCGAGCTGGGCGCCTTCCTGTCGCTGCACCTGATGTTGCTGAACGACCACACCCTGTCGAAGGAGCCGCGCGAGCTGATCGAGACGCAGCGCTGCAACGCCGAGTGGGCGCTGAAGCAGCAGCTCGACACCTTGCTGGCACAGTTCGACGAGATCGAAGAGGAATACCTGCGCGAGCGGCGCACCGACGTGATCCAGGTCGCCGAACGGATCTTCAAGGCGCTGGCCGGCCACGATCCGGCCGCGCACCTGCTGGTCTCGCAAGCGCGGGACAGCATCCTCGTCGCACACGACCTCAGTCCGGCCGACATGGTGCTGTTCAAGGACACCAGCTACGTCGCCTTCATCACCGACGTCGGCGGCCCGACCTCGCACACAGCCATTCTCGCCCGCAGCCTCGACCTGCCGTCGGTGCTGGCGCTCAAGCACGCACGCGGGCTGATCCGCGAAGGCGAGATGCTGATCGTCGACGGCGTCAACGGCTTCGTCATCGTCGATCCGGACGAGCTGATCCTCACCGAATACCGGACCCGCCAGCAGGAATGGCTGCAGAAGCAGTCGGCGCTGCAGGACATCCGCGCCAGCGTGCCGGTAACGCGCGACGGCGTCGAAGTCGAACTGTTCGCCAATATCGAGCTGCCCGAAGACACCGGGCTGGCGTTGACCAACGGCGCCACCGGGATCGGCCTGTTCCGCTCCGAATTCCTGTTCCTCAAGGAAGAGACGCTGCCGAGCGAAGAGGAACAGTTCGAGGCGTACAAGACGGTCGCGCAGAACATGGCCGGCATGCCGGTCATCATCCGTACGGTCGACCTCGGCAAGGACAAGATCGCCACCTGGCAGGAAGACACCGATGCACCGAACCCGGCGCTCGGGCTCACCGGCATCCGGCTGTGCATGGCCGAGCCGTCGATGTTCCGCATCCAGCTGAGGGCGCTGCTGCGGGCGTCGGCCTTCGGCAAGATCAAGCTGCTGATCCCGATGATTTCGACGATCGCCGAAGTCAGGCAGACCCGGCGCCATCTCGAGGAAGTGAAGGCGCAGTTGCGTGCCGAGGGCGTCGCCTTCGACCAAGAGATCGAGCTCGGCGGCATGATCGAGGTCCCGGCGGCCGCACTGACGGTGCGCGGCCTGCTCAAGCACCTCGACTTCATCTCGATCGGTACCAACGACCTGATCCAGTACTCGCTGGCGGTCGACCGCAACGATGACACCGTCTCGCACCTGTACGACCCGCTGCACCCGGCCGTGGTCAAGCTGCTGTCGCTGATCATCGACACCGCCAACGCCGTCGGCAAGCCGGTATCGATGTGCGGCGAAATGGCCGGCGACCCGGCGTTGACCCGACTGCTGCTCGGGCTCGGCCTGCGGCGTTTCTCGATGCTGCCGACCCAGTTGCTGAAGGTGAAGCAGCAGGTGCTGGGTACCGACGTCGCCGCACTGGCGCCGCTGATCGAGGCGATGTGCGACACCAGCGACTCGGACGAGCTGCGCGCGCTGGCCGTTCAGCTGGATTCGTGACTCCCGGCGCATGACCCGGCAGACGCTGTCGCTCGACCCGGCACTGGCCGGCTATGTCACCGCAATGCAGCGCGAGCCGGCGCCGCTGGCCCGGCTGCGCGAGGCCACGTCCGGACACCGGTTGGCCAAGATGCAACTCGCCCCCGAACAGGGGCAATTGCTGATGCTGCTGTTGCAGCTGATCGGTGCACGCCGCTATCTCGAAGTCGGCACCTTCACCGGCTACAGCGCGCTTGCCGCGGCACTGGCGATGGGCGAAGCCGGACATGTCACCGCCTGCGATGTCAGCGACACCTTCACGCGCATCGCCCGCACGCACTGGGAGGCCGCCGGCGTCGCCGGACGGATCGAGCTGGTGCTGCAGCCGGCACTGCGCACGCTCGACGCGCTGCTGGCGGACGGCCAGGCCGGGCAATTCGACTGCATGCTGATCGACGCCGACAAGCCCGCGTATCCGGACTACTACGCGCGTGCGCTGCAGCTGGTGCGACCCGGCGGGCTGATCCTGCTCGACAACATGCTGCTCGGTGGCGACGTGGTCACGGTGCGCGACGACGAAGCGCCGGGCGCGGGCGTCATCCGCGACCTCAACACCGCGCTGCGCGACGACGAACGCGTTTCCCACGCCTTCCTGCCGCTCGGTGACGGACTGATCGTCCTGATGCGGCGCTGACGGCTTGATGCAAAGCAATAGGTAGTTTGCCCCGGCTGCCAGTCGTCGCGGACCGCCCTATCATGCAGTCAGCTCACTCCCGCGAGTCCGGTCATGCAGTTGCACTGGCAGTTCTTCTTCGGCGCGCTGATCAGCCTGGTCACGATGACCAATCCGCTGTCGAAAATCCCGATGTTCATTTCGCTGACGCAGAACATGAGCGAACCGCGCCGCCAGCACCAGGCCATCCGCGCCAGCTGGATCGCCTTCCTGATCATGACGGTGTGCCTGATCGCCGGCAACGTCATCCTCTCGGTCTTCGGCATCTCCTACGGCGCGCTGCGGGTTGCCGGCGGCATCGTCATCGGCCTGCTCGGATACCGGATGCTCTACCACCTGCAGGACCCGGGCATGGCACCCAAAGCGGCCGGGACGCGCAACCGCAACGACTACGCCTTCTTCCCGCTGGCGATGCCGGCGATCGCCGGCCCGGGGACGATCGCCGTCGTCATCGGCCTGTCGACCGAAATCGTCGAAAAACCGACATTGACCGGCAAGGCGGTGACGTTCGCGCTGACGCTGGCCGCGATCGCGGTCTCCAGCCTGGTGATGTGGATGACGCTGCGCTCGTCGACGATGATTTCCGAGCGGCTGGGCCGCTCCGGCCAGGAGGTGATGGCCCGGCTGATGGGGTTCGTGCTGATCTGCGTCGGCATCCAGTTCATCGGTTCGGGGGTACGCACCTTCATCGCCGGCAGCTGAAATCCAGTTCATTCGGTGGCTACGCCTGCACATTTTGCCGCCGTCCGGCGCTCGGAACCCCGCAAGGGGCTACCTTCGGGTCGTCCTCATGGACCACATGTCCATTCCGGTTCCTGCGCTTCGGGCGACGGCAAACTGCTTTGGCTCGCTCACCGACTGAAACGGATCAGGCGCTTCAGGCGCGCAAGTGCTGCTCGGCCGCCTGCCGCGTGACGCGCTGGCCATCGCCTTCGACATCGGCCAGCGTCCAGTCCTCCGGCAACGACGGCACGCTGTCGTCGTAATCGATACCCAGCCGCACCGCATGCTCCCGGCAGAAGCCCAGCCCGGCGTCGAAGCCGATGCGGAACAGTGTGTGCATGTTCGAATACGACCAGTCGAACATCCGCTCCCAGCGTTCGGCCGGCAGATCCGGCGACAACAGCGGCACCCGCAGCAGCGCGCGCTTCTCGCTGCCGTCGGCATTGCGGTTGTGCACCAGTTCGAACAGCTTCAGGTCGTCCTTGGCGATTTCGGTCAGCGGCGTGATGATCGACATCACCCAGGCGTCGTAGAGGTCGCGCGGTGCGCGCAGCAGCCGGTCGGCCCCGAGCACGTCGAACACGACGATGGTGTCGATGTCCGGATCGCTGGCGTCGTCGCCGATCAGCGCCTTGAAATTCAGCGTGTCGAGCGCCGCACCTTCGATATAGCGTTCACCGTCGATTTCGGTCGGCGGATACAGGAAGGGAAAGGACAGCGCAGCGCGGAAATGCGCCACGTCGATCTCCTGACCGCGCCATTGCGCCATCTCGTGCCGGTCGACGTTGTAAGCATTCAGGTAGATCGGCTTTTCATACGAGCGCAAGCGGTTGAAATCGACGACATCCTCGACGAAGGGCACGTGCGCGCACAGGCCCAGACTGTCGGCGCTCAGATCGCTCGGCGTCGCCGTCGCCCACAGCAGTTGCTGCCAGTCGCTCCAGAGCCGGAAACCCGGACTGACGTCGGCCATCCGCTCGACCATCTGCGCATACGGCGAGGCCTTCAATCCCTCGCGGAACAGTTCGGCGAGCTGGCCCGGCTTGTTGAAGACCTTGAAGTTGACCGGAAAAGCGCGGTACAGCGCATCGGAAATGCCCATCTCGACCATGCCCGCGAGCGCGGCGATCGGCGAGGCCGCTTTGGGCGCAGCGTACAGCAGACCGACCAGCGCGCCGGCACCCGAGGTCGAGATCACGTCGAAACCGACCCGCTGCCGCAGCATCGCGCACAGCGCGCCGGCCATCAGCGGCATGTTCGGTGCGCCGCCACCGATCACCAGCGCCGTCTTGTTTGCTTTTGTCATGCTGCCTCTCCTCTGAACAAGGAAGACAGCATAACGCGTTCGTCGACCGGACAGACGGCGGTCGCTCCGACCGTGGCGGCTCAGTCACATCAGTCAGCAATACAGCATGCAGGGCATGCGAACAAAATCCGGCGCAGCGGTACAGGCAAGGCGTGCGAAGCGCAGACAGTACAACCAGGTACGGCAAGCAAGCACAACGCAGCCAGCAGGATTTGCGCCCGGCAGGAAGTGCCCTTGGGGCATTCGTTGCGCTCAGTCCTGCGGGCCCTTGCGGCCGTACAGGTCGGGCTCGCCGCGCGGCCGGGTCTTGAAGCGCCGGTGCAGCCAGTAGTACTGCGCCGGGAAGTCGCGGATGCGCTGCTCGATGAAGGCGTTCATCCGGCGGGTATCGGCCTCGACATCGTCACCGGGATAATCGGTCCAGGCCGGGTAATAACGCGTGACGAAATGATTGCCTTCGAGCGTGGTCACCATCGGCACGACCACAGCCTTGCCGAGCTGCGCCAGTCGCGGCAGGCCCGGGACCGTCGCGGTCTGGATGCCGAAGAACGGCACGAAGATCGACTCCTTGCGGCCGAGATCCTGGTCCGGCAGGTAGTACAGCGGCGCGCCCTGCTTCAGCGCCTTGACGATGGGCCGGATGCCGTCGTTGCGACGGATCAGGAGCGGCGCACCGAAACGCGACCGCCCCAGCCGCAGCAGCTGGTCGAACGGATTGTCGTGCGTCGACGTATAGACGCTGGCCCCCCAGTGGTCCGCGGTGTGCAGGATGCCGCCGTAGTCGAGCCCCAGAAAGTGCGGCGCCAGCAGGATCACCGGCTGGTCCTTCACCGCCAGATAGTGCTCGTAACCCTCGCGCCGGACCAGATTGCGGACCAGCTTTTCCGGGCCGAACCAGAGCTTGCCGTAGGCCAGCAGGCAGGTACAGAACACCCGGTAGTGCTCGCGCAGCGTGGCGCGACGGCGCGCTTCCGGCCAGTCCGGGAAGCACAGGCGCAGGTTGATCAGCCCGACCTTGCGCCGGCCCGGGATCAGCCAGTACATCAGTTCGCCAAGCACGGCGCCCTTGAGACGGATCAGCGGCATCGGCAGCCAGCGCAGCAGCCAGAACAGTACCGCCAGCAATTTGGCGGGCAGCGACAGCGTGTGCCAGGTGGTCGGCTCGCTCATGCGTTCTCCTCTCCCGGCTTCGGCGCACCTGCCGGCCGCTTGTAGCGGTTGTAGCTCCACAGGTATTGCGCCGGCGCACGCGCGATCAGGTCCTCGATCGCCGCGTTGACGGTGGTCGCATCCGCAACCGGTTCACCGCTCAGTGCCGGCAACGGCACGACATGCATGCGGTAGCCGCGCCCCCAGGTCAGCCGTTCGGCAAAACACATCAGCACCGTGGCATCGAACTGGCGCGCCAGCTTCGGCAACAGGGTCATCGTGTACGCCGGCTGGCCGAAGAACGGCGCCCACACGCCGTCACCGGCGCCCGGCGCCTGATCAGGCAGCATGTACGCGGTCTGGCCGGCCTTGAGCGTCTTCAGCAGCAGCCGCACGCCCTTGGCGTTGGCCGGCGCGGCCAGGCCGTTCTCCCGGTCGCGCGATGCCAGCATCAAGGGTTCGAGCACCTTGATCTTCGGTGGACGGTACAAGGCGGCGAGCTGGCGCGGGATGCGCATTGCCAGATGGATGCCGCAGGCCTCGATCGCGCCCAGATGGGGCGAAACGAACAGGATGGGCTTGGGATTTGCGAGCGCGGTCTCGACATGGTCCCAGCCGCGGCGCTCGACCACCAGCTGCGCAACCTTCTCGGCCGGCCGCAACCAGTGCACCAGCATCTCGGCGCCGGCCATGCCGTGCTGCACAATACTTGACCGAAGTAATCGGTTATAATGTCTGTCATTTTTCGAAAGCCCGGACTGGCGCAGGTTTTCCGCCAGTCGCCGCCGGTACGTCGAATCCGCCGCCCAGGCCAGCCAGCCGGCCACCATGCCGATGCCGTGAAAAAACCACAAAGGCAGCCAGGCAAGAGGGCGAAGCAATTTCAGCAGCATGTAATGTCCATTGATGATCTGCAGCAACGATTTTATCGGCTTTGCTGCATGCCCGACATGACTTAGGAGCCCAGAGGCCCATGAAAGAATTCCTGTTTACATCCGAATCGGTCTCTGAAGGCCATCCCGATAAGGTCGCCGACCAGATCTCCGACTCGATCCTCGACGCGATCCTGACGCAGGACAAGCACGCCCGTGTCGCCGCCGAAACGCTGGTCAACACCGGCCTCGTCGTGCTCGCCGGCGAGATCACCACCACCGCCAATATCGACTACATCCAGATCGCGCGCGACACGATCAAGCGCATCGGCTACGACCACAGCGACATCGGCTTCGACTACAAGACCTGCGCCGTGCTGGTGGCCTACGACAAGCAGAGCCCGGACATCGCCCAGGGTGTCGACGAGGGGGCCGGCCTCGACCTGGACCAGGGTGCCGGCGACCAGGGCCTGATGTTCGGTTACGCCTGCGACGAAACACCGCAGCTGATGCCTGCGTCGATCTACTACGCGCACCGTCTGGTACAGCGCCAGTCCGAACTGCGCAAGGACGGCCGCCTGCCGTGGCTGCGCCCGGACGCCAAGTCGCAGGTCACGCTGAAGTACGACGCGGAAACCGGTGCCGTCATCGGCGTCGACACCATCGTGCTGTCGACCCAGCATCACCCGGATGTCTCGCACGCCCAGCTGTCCGAAGCCGTGATCGAGGAAATCATCAAGCCGGTGATGCCGTCCGAGTGGCTGCAGAACCCGAAGTACCTCGTCAACCCGACCGGCCGTTTCGTCATCGGCGGCCCGATGGGTGACTGCGGCCTGACCGGCCGCAAGATCATCGTCGACACCTACGGCGGCGCAGCACCGCACGGCGGTGGCGCGTTCTCCGGCAAGGATCCGTCCAAGGTCGACCGCTCGGCCGCCTACGCCGGCCGCTACGTCGCGAAGAACATCGTCGCCGCCGGCATTGCCAAGCAGTGCATGGTGCAGGTGTCGTACGCGATCGGCGTTTCGAAGCCGGTGTCGATCATGGTCGATACCTGGGGCACGTCGAAGCTGTCGAACGAGCAGATCGTCAAACTGATCGAGCGCCACTTCGACCTGCGCCCGAAGGGCATCGTGCAGATGCTCGACCTGCTGCGCCCGGTGTACACCCGTACGGCCGCCTACGGCCACTTCGGCCGCGAAGAGCCGGACTTCACCTGGGAACGCACCGACAAGGCCGAAGCCCTGCGCGCCGACGCCGGTCTCTGATCCGGTCTCTGCCCCAGCAAAACGGGATGGCAACGCCATCCCGTTTTTGCATCCGCTTGCGCAAGCGCGATCAGGCAGGCTGATCGTCGCGGGTCCACGATGGCGCATCCCGCCCGCCGAGTGCCGCGATGCCACACCACCTCCTCTACCCGCTTTCCCCGGTACTGGCGCTGCTTGCCGCCACGGGCAGCGGTCTGGCCATCCGCCGGGCATGGGGACTTCGTCCCGTCGTCTGGCTCGGCTGGTGCGCACCGGTCCCCTTGCTGCTGTTGCTGCCGTGGCTCGATCCGTGGACGCTGACGCTTGCCGGCCTGCTGACCGGCTTGATCGGTTACGGCGGCCATCTCCGGTTTTTCCGGCTGGTCCTGCCCGCACGTGCGGTTGCGACGACCTGGCTGGTGCTGGCCGCCGGTCTGGCCCTGCTGTGCTGGATCACCCGGGGACTCGCCGCCGCACTGCCTCCACCGCTGGCGGTCTTCGCCTGGCCGCTGGCGCTCGTGTCGCTCGAAGCGGTGATTGCACGCGTCTCGCCTCACGGCGACGCACTGACGCTGGCGACCAGTCAGGCTGCTGCCACCCCCTTGCTGCAGATCGCCGCGCTGTCCGGCCTGCATGGCGTCGTGTTCACGCTGGGGCTCGGCTCGGCCTGGCTGGTCGAGGTGCTGCGGGTGCTCTGCCTTGGCGCGACGCCGACGGGGCTGCTCCTGTCGTCGGCCACTCTGGCCGCTCTCGCTGGTTACGGGATCGCCCGCTTGCGCCGCGCCTCGCCGCAGCAAGCACCCGCGGTCACCCTGTTGGCCAGCGACGCCGACGATGCACGGATGCTGGACTCCTACACTTCTGCGATTACCGGTATGCCGGCACACGGTCTGGTCGTACTCCCTGAAAAACGGTTTGCGGCAACCGGCGAGGTCGACCGGATCTTGCTCGCCCTCGCTGCAGATCGTCACAGCGTCATCGTCGCCGGGCTTGAAGCATCGGACGGTCACCGGACTCGCAACATTGCCCGCGTCTATACCGCCGACGGGCAGGTCCGCGATTACGCCAAGCGCTTTCTGGTTCCGGGGCTCGAAGACGGAGTGCACCCCGGTAGCACGCCCCTGATCACCGGCAACGGCATCGCACTGGCGGTCTGCCGTGACGTCTTCTTTGCCGCCAGCACCCGCAGCTACGCGCCACCGACCGCAAGAATGCTGGTCGTGCCGGCCTGGGACTTCGATGTCGACGCCTGGGTGCGTGCGCGCCTCGCGGTGCTGCGCGGGATCGAATGCGGCTTGCCGGTACTGCGCAGCGCCCGCAACGGCCTGCTGACGATCAGCGATCCGTACGGCCGCATCGTGGCCGAAACCGCCAGCACGGCGGCGATCACGTCGGTCTCGGCACCGCTGCCTGCGGCCCTGCCCGCCCCGACCCTGTATACGCGCGGCGGACGGCATTTCGACCTGCTCTGCCTGACGCTTACCGTCGGGTTGCTGGCATCGTTGCTGTAGCCGGTCCGGCCGGATCGACATGGGTCATCACGTCGAGCACCGGCAGCGCCGCCATGATCCGCTCGCGCGCGGCAACGGCGATCGCATGGCCGGCACTGACGCTGATCGACCCGTCGATCTCGAGGTGCACGTCGACGAGGATCATGTCACCCATCTTGCGCGTGCGCAGATCGTGCACGCC
This sequence comes from Jeongeupia chitinilytica, assembly GCF_014652315.1. Classification (GTDB taxonomy): domain Bacteria; phylum Pseudomonadota; class Gammaproteobacteria; order Burkholderiales; family Chitinibacteraceae; genus Jeongeupia; species Jeongeupia chitinilytica. The sequence continues at coordinate 86,540 of NZ_BMYO01000009.1, forward strand.
CTGCACCCCGGGCGTCGCGGCGGCGATGGCGCGGATCCGCTCGATGTCGCCGGCGTCGGCGGCGTGGTCCATCAGCTCGTGCAGCGACCGCCACGCGAACGTCCAGCCCATCCGGCCGACCATGAAACCGACGATCAGCGCAGCGATCGGGTCGAGCAGCTTCAGGCCCGCCAGATTGCCGACGATGCCGATCGCGACGACCAGCGATGACGCCGCGTCCGAGCGCGCATGCCAGGCGTTGGCGGCCAGCAGGCTCGAACGCACCCGCTGAGCCACGGCGAGCATGTAGCGGAACAGCAGCTCCTTGGCTGCGAGCGCCCCCAGCGCGACCCACAGCGCGACCAGATGCACCTGCGGAATCAGTGCCGGCGTCTGCAGCTTTTGCAGCGCCGACCAGAGCATGCCGGCACCGACCGCGAGCAGGATCGCGCCGATGACAAAGGATGCGGCGTTTTCATAGCGCTGGTGGCCGTACTGATGGTCGGCATCGGGCGCCTTGCCGCTGTAACGGTTGGCGAACAGCACGACGAAGTCGGACACGAGGTCCGACAGCGAGTGCAGGCCGTCGGCAATCAGCGCCTGCGAATGCGCGAACACGCCGACCACGATCTGGACAAGACTCAGGCCGATGTTGACGACGACGCTGGCCAGCGTGCTGCGGCGCGCAGCCTGCGAGGCGGCTTCGGTCGGGAGAGGGGACGCGCTGACGTTCATGCCGACATTATCCGTCGTGGCGGCGAAACCGCCACGACCGGGATCAAGGTGACGGCGGCTGACCGCGCGGCACCAGCCGCCGGATGCAGCGGGCCGGGGTGAAGGACGCCGCCAGGCTCGCCAGCGCCAGCTCGGGCCGGGCGTCGCCGCACATGAACACGTCGACAGCGGCAAAACCGTGCTCGGGCCAGGTGTGGATCGAGATGTGCGACTCCATCAGCAGCAGCACGCCGGTCACGCCGAGACCGTCGCCGAACGGATGGACATGGCCGAACAGCACCGTTGCACCGGCCGCCCGCGCGGCCTCACGCAGCGCCGACTCGACCCTCGTCGCATCGCTCAGCAGCGCCGGGACCACCCCGTGCAGGTCGGCCAGCAGATGCTGGCCAATCGCGGCGCTCACTTGTGCCCGCCGCTGTACGACGAGCCACCACCGGAATAGCCGCCACTGCCCCAGCCGCGGCTGCTGCGCCCGCCCTCGTCGGTCATCGACAGGTTGATCAGCGTCGACACGGCGATGACGATCAGGCAGTAAACGATGTATGCGAATCGGGACATGGGTCAGCCGTCGAAATCCTGGTTGGCCGGGATCCACAGCAGGATCATCGCGACAAAGCCGACCATGATCACGTCGTCGTCAAAACCCGATGTGATCAGGATGGGCAGATTGATCAGCAGAAAAATCGCCATCGCCCAGATGGCCGGGCGGCGCAGCGACTCACGGTCACCGACCGTCATACCCGCGCCGGTCGCCATGCCGGCGCGCGGCCGGTTCGCCAGCGCCGGCTTGCCGAACCACTGGCCGACGAGCTGGGCCGTGACGCGCTCGCTGCGCGACCAGCCCATTTCCTTCGCGCCCGATTCGCGCGTCAGCTTGACGCCGTTGCGCTCGTAGTCCGAAATCCAGGTCTTGTCGCCGACGGCGGCGCGCCAGTTGAACGCACCGGCAGCGAAGGTCACGACCGATGCGTAATCGTACAGGTGACGGAAATGCTCGCCCTTGTACACCGCCTGTTCCATGCTCGCCGATTCGGGCCAGATGTCCATCACCCGGACCTGGTCCCAGCCCTCTTCCGCCTCGACCAGCCACTGCAGCCCGGCGCTCGGGTGGTAGAGCAGGTATTCGGTCCATACCGACGTCACATCGTCGGCCTCGCGACAGCGCAGCAGGCCGATCACGGTCCATTTCCGGCCGGCGATGGTGCCGACGTCGCCGATCGCCAGCGTCGTCACCACCCTGGCGAGTTCGCCGCGTTTGGCAATCAAGGTCGCGGTGTCGCTGCTGCAGTCGACCTCGGCATGGCACGCCGGACAAACGAGCTGGGTCGCGATACCGGCCGGGAATTCGAGCGGGCTGCCACAGCTCGGGCAGGCCAGCGTCTGCGGCGTGCCGCGCAGGCGTCCGGCGGCGGCAACGATGGTGTCGTCGTCGCGCAGCAGCTGCATGTTCAGCGTGTCGAGCGGCGCGGCGGTGCCGACGTAAACCTGCGGCTTTTCGTCCGAATAGTCGAGTGTCAGGAAACGCTCGCGGCAGCGTGCATCGGCGACCCTGGCTTCCCAGCCGTCACCGACGACGAAGGGCAGCTCGCCTTGGCCGCCGGTGCAGCGCGCACCGCGCACGTCAGACATCGTGTAGCTATTGCCGCCGTAGCGGTAGATCGCGCCGACGCGCAGGTTCTCGAAATTCGGGATGTCGGTCGCGTCGCTGACGGCCAACGTGAACACGTACTGCCCGCCGGCCTCGGCCAGCCAGCCGGCACTGCCGTCGTCGAACAGCGCGTACCACTCGTTCCAGAAACCGGCGTCGTAACGCAGCTGGATCCGGCCGACCAGCGCGAAATGCCGGCCCTGCCAGACGCCGCTGCTGCCGATCTGCAGCGGCGATGCATCTTCGAGCACGTTGGCCAGTCTGCCCTGCTCGCGCACGGCGTCGGCATCGCGCAGCACCACGGTGCGGCAATACTCGCAGACGGCCATCACCGAGATCGTCGAACGGAAGACGACCTCGGCACCGCACGAGGGGCAAGCGACGCGATACATCAGCCGATCAGTTTCTTCAGCACTTCGGCCTTGGCGCTGTCGTAGTCGGCCTGCGAAATCAGCCCCTGATCGAGCAGGCCCTTGAGCTTGGCGAGCTTGGCTTGCGGATCGTCGGCCGCAACACCCGCAGCCGCCGCGCCTGCGGTCGCGGCACCGGCCACGGCCCCTGCTGCGACACCGGTCTGCGGGTTGAGCGCGCCACGCATCGCGTCGGTCATCACCTGACCGACACCGACACCGGCCGCCAGCCCGGCACCGATGCCGGCCAGACCGCCTTCGTTCTGCGCCGCCAGCGGAATGCTCTGCGCGGTCTGGTACTGGGTGAACTTCTGCAGGTCGCCGACCATGCCCATGCTGATCCGGGTGTCGATCGCCTTCTGCAGCTCTTCCGGCAGCGAGACGTTCTCGACCGCGAAATTGTCGAGCGCGAGGCCGTACTGCGCGAACGTCGGCGCCAGTGCCTCGGCGATCTTCTGCCCCATCAGCGCCTGGTTGGCCGCCATGTCGAGGAAGGGAATGCCGCTGGCACCGAGCGTGCTGGTCATCGTCGACACGACGAGGTTGCGCAGCTGGGTTTCCAGCTCGTCGCGCGTATACGCTTCGCGCGTGCCGCTGATCGCGGTGAAGAACAGCTTCGGGTCGACCAGCTTGTACGAATAGATGCCGAAGGCGCGCATCCGCACCATGCCGAAATCCGCGTCGCGGATCGTGATCGGCTGCGGCGTGCCCCATTTGCGGCCGAGCTGGACGCGGGTGCTGAAGAAGTAGACATCGCTCTTGAACGGGGATTCGAACAGCTTGTCCCAGTTCTTCAGGTAGGTCAGCACCGGCAGCGTCTGCGTCGTCAGCTTGTACATGCCGGCGGCGAACACGTCGGCAATCTGGCCTTCGTTGACGAACACCGCCGCCTGCGACTCGCGCACCGTCAGGCTGGCGCCGTACTGGATTTCGAAATCCGCCATCGGGTAACGCCAGGCCAGCACGCCGTCGCTGTCCTCGTTCCACTGCAGGATGTCGATAAACTGCTTCTTGATGAAAGAGCCCAGTGACATGGTCGGACCTCGTTGAACGGTTCGTTGCGGAAGTGGATTACGAGAGGCAGGCGGCGTTGAGAATGCCGACCACCAGCGAGACGGTACCCATCAGGGCGCCCATGGCGACGTTGTTTTCGATCAGCGCCTGGTTCATGTTCGGCAGCAGTTTCGAGAGCGCGATGTAGGCGACCAGCTGCACCAGCGCCGCCATCGCGGCCCAGAGCAGGAACATCGGATAGCTGGCGTGGATGACCGCGCTGGCCGCGACGGTGAGCGTGAAGCCGAGCAGCGCACCGCCGAACGACAGCGCCGCGGCCAGACAGCCCTGGCGGATCAGCGCGATTTCGGCGAACGGCGTCACCCGCACGTAGATCGCTGCGAACAGCGCCACCAGCGCCAGCCCGGAGAGCAGATAGATCAAATACGAGTACAGCGGTAGCATGCGCGCATCCTTGCTGAAACAGGCGTGAAGTTTACGTCAAACCAAAGCAATTCATCATCATTCCGGTGCCGTGTTGGATCGCCTGCTCATTCTTTCGGTTTTCGTCGTCGCCTCGTGCGGACTCGCCTACGAGCTGATCGCCGGCGCGCTCGCCAGCTACCTGCTCGGCGATTCGATCCTGCAGTTTTCGTCGATCATCGGCGCCTACCTGTTCGCGATGGGTATCGGCTCCCACCTCTCCCAGTATGTGAAGGACGAGGACAGCCTGGCGCGCTTCATCGACATCGAGCTTCTGGTCGGCCTGATCGGCGGCCTCGCGGCACTGGCGCTGTTCCTCGTCTTCAGCTGGCTGGCCGCGCCGTTCCGCACCGTGCTGTACGCGCTGGTGCTGATCATCGGCACGCTGGTCGGCATGGAAATCCCGCTGGTGATGCGGGTGCTCAACCAGCGTCAGGCCGAATTCCGCGAGCTCGTCAGCCGGGTACTGACCTTCGACTACCTCGGCGCGCTGGCGGTGTCGCTGCTGTTTCCACTGGTGCTGGCGCCCAAGCTCGGGCTGGCGCGCGCCGGCCTGCTGTTCGGCATCTGCAACGTCGGCGTGGCGATCTGGACCGCGTACGCCTTCCGGCGCGAACTGCCGGGGCTGCGCGCGCAGCTCACCCGTGCCTTCGTCGTACTGGCGCTGCTGGTCGCGGGCTTCGCCGTCGCCGACCGGCTGGTGCAGTGGTCGGAGAAAGGCCTGTTCGGCGACGAAATCGTCCACGCCGAAACCACGCCCTACCAGCGGCTGGTGATCACCCGCTGGCACGACGACCTGCGGCTGCACATCAACGGCAACCTGCAGTTCTCCAGCCGCGACGAGTTCCGTTACCACGAAGCGCTGGTCCACCCACTGATGGCCACGCTGCCGTGGGCGAAGCGCGTGCTGGTGCTCGGCGGCGGCGACGGGCTGGCCGCGCGCGAGCTGCTCAAGTACAAGCAGATCGAATCCGTCACGCTGGTCGACCTCGATCCGGCGATGACGACGCTGTTCGCCACCGCGCCGGCGCTGACCGCGCTGAACCAGGGCGCGCTGAAAAATCCGCGCGTCCACGTGGTCAACGACGACGCCGGCCGCTGGCTCGAAAACCACGACCAGGTCTATGACGCAGTGATCGTCGACTTCCCCGATCCGAGCAATTTCGCGCTCGGCAAGCTGTACTCGGTGCCGTTCTACCGGCTCTTGAAGCGCCACGTTGCCGAACACGGCGCCATCGTCGTGCAGTCGACATCACCGTACTTCGCGCCGCGCAGCTTCTGGTGCATCGATGCGACGCTGAAGGATGCTGGTTTCCACACCTGGCCGTACCACACCTACGTGCCATCGTTCGGCGAGTGGGGCTTCATCATCGCCGGCGCGCAGCCCGGTTACGCGCCACCCGAACGGATTCCGGTGCCGACGCGCTACCTGAACCCGGCGGCGATCCGGCTGATGTTCGACTTCCCGCCCGACATGCAGCCGCCGCCCGGCATCCAGCCGAACCGGCTCAACACCCAGTCGCTGGTCCATTACTTCGAGCAGGACTGGCGCAATGTGCAGCGCTAGGACCGGCTGGCCATGAAGCGCCGCGTCTTTCTGCAGGCCGGGCTCGCCGCCGGCCTGGCCGCCGGTCTGCCAGGCTGCCGCTTCGATGGCCGTTCGCTCTTCCGGCCCGACATCCGCATCGCCCGGCCCGGCATGGACACCGGCCACGCGCTGCGCGATCGCCGCGCGCTGCCGCCCCCCGGTCAACCCGTTTCCGGTGAAATCCGTACCGAAGTGGCGATCCTCGGCAGCGGCATCGCCGGGTTGACCGCCGGCTGGCGGCTGGCGCGCGAAGGCTTCGGCGATTTCGTCCTGGTCACCGGCCCCGAACCGTTCGGCAATGCCGCCGCCAGCCGGTTCGGTGACGTCCCGTGCCCGACCGGCGCGCACTATCTGCCGCTGCCGACCGCCGCCTCGATACATGTCCGCACGCTGCTGTCAGAGATGAAGCTCGCCGACGACGCCTTCGCCGCAGCGCCCGACTACGACGAATCCGCACTGGTCCATGCGCCCGAATCGCGGCTGTGGATCAACGGCCGCTGGCAGGAGGGCGTGCAGCCGCATCACGGCATCCCGCCGAGCGAGATCGCCGAGCAGCAGCGCTTTTACGCCTATACCGAATCGCTGAAGCACCACCTGGGCCGCGACGGCCGGCGCTTGTTCGAGATCCCGCTGGCGCTCTCGTCACGGGACGCGGAGTGGCGTGCACTCGATGCCGAGAACTTCGCACACTGGCTCGCACGCAACGGCTACACGGCGCCGAGTTTGCTGTGGTACCTCGACTACTGTTGCCGCGACGATTTCGGCACCGGTCTCGCCCACACTTCGGCGTGGGCCGGACTGCACTATTTCGCAAGCCGCACCGGCCGCGCGCGCAACGGCGACGATGCCGCAGTGCTGACGTGGGCCGACGGACTGAACACGCCGGCAAGGCATCTGCTCGCCGCGGTCACACCGCAGCGCACCCTGGCCGGCAGCGTCGTGCGCGTCAGAGAGCGGCGTGACCATGTCGAAGCGCTGGTCTGGCAGAACGGCCGGCTAATCCGCATCCGCGCGCGCTGCGCGGTGATCGCGATGCCGCTGTTCGTCGCCGGCCGCGTTGTCGAGGGCCTGGCCGGAGATGGCTTCGATCCGTCCATCCACACGCCCGAGCATGCACCGTGGCTGGTCGCCAACTTCGCAATGGACCACTTCCCGTCCGAGAAAACCGGCGAGACGCTGGCGTGGGACAATGTCGTCTATCAGGGCAAGGGCCTGGGCTACGTGGTCGCAACGCACCAGCTGATCCGCGCAGCACGCCCCGAACGCACCGTGTTCACCGCCTACCATGCGCTGGCCGATGGCGAGCCGCGCGACGTGCGACGCTGGCTGGCCGGCGCCAGTGCCGACGAACTTTACGACCTCGCCGCCAGCGATCTGGCGGAGGTCTACGGCTGGAAGCTGGCGCGCAACGCCGGCGCGGTCGAGATCACGCTGCGCGGTCACGCGATGCCGTCACCGCGGCCGGGCTTTCTCGGTAACGCCGGTACACAGGCTTTGGCCGCAGCCGACGGCCGCCTCCTGTTCGCGCACAGCGACCTGTCGGGCTATTCGGTTTTCGAGGAGGCGGCGTGGTGGGGCTGGCGGGCCGCCGGGCGCCTTCTCGGCACCTGAGCCGGCGCCGCCAAACGGCGCCCGGCGTGGCGGCGGCTATGGCAGAATCGGCCGGTTCAATCCGCACCGAGATCCGCGTCATGCAACACCTGTCCCCGCAACAACTCGCCCAATGGCTCGCCGACGACAGCCGCGCCCGCCCGGTGCTGCTCGACGTGCGCGAAGGCTGGGAGGTCGGCATCTGCAGTCTGGCCGGAATCACGCACATGCCGATGGGCGAGATTCCGTCGCGCCAGCTCGAACTCGATCCGGACGCACCGACGGTGGTGATCTGCCATCACGGCATGCGCAGCTACCAGGTTGCCGGCTTTCTCGAGCGCAACGGCTTCAGCCAGCTGATCAATCTGGATGGCGGGATGGCCGCCTGGGCCGACGACGTCGACCCGGCCTGCGCACGCTACTGAGACGCCTTGAGTCCGACGGCTCAGTTCAGCTCGTCATCGACCGAATACTTCGACCCGGTCAGCGTCGCTTCGGCGGCGAGGCCGGTCTCGGTCATCTGGTACATCCACACTCCCGGCGCCACGCTGGTCGCGCCCGCGGCATCCGCGCCCTGATTGTCGGCCTTGGCCGACGCATTGGCCTGGGCACCGAATTGCCAGCCGGAGCGGATGAATTCGTTCAATGCGCTCTTGCTCTTGAACACGAAGACCTGACGATAGCTCTTGGCCCCCAGCCCCAAACCGGCCTGCGCGCCAAGCATGTCCATATAGGTCACGTGGCCGGTACCGCGGTTGACGGCGATGCCTTGGCCGCTGTTGCCGCCGGCCAGCATGATCTTGGCGCTGAAATTGTCGAAGACCGCGTAACCGGCGCTGCGCGCGATGACCGCCTTCGACGAGGGGTAGGTCTTGTAAAGCTGCGTCAGCGTTTGCGACGCCATCTGCTTGAGTTCGCTGCGCTGCGTTTCGGGACTCTTGTCGTCCCCGAACAGGCCCGCGTTGGCCTGACCGGCGATCAGCAGACCGCACAGTGCAGCGATATGGATACGGCGCATCTCTCACCCTTATTGGTTGATTAATGCAACCATACTATCGCAGCAGCATGCGCCGCCGGCTGGCCAAATTCACGGCCGCCGGCGGTATGAATACCTGTCCGCTTTACTTGCCCGCGTTCAGTTTCTTGTCGACGTAGTACTTGCTGCCCGCCACCGTCGCCTCGGCGGTGAGGCCGTTTTCGGTGAACTGGTAGGCGAAGACGTCCTTCGCAATCATGCTCGCGCCGGTCAGGCCGAGTCCCTTGTCGTTGGCCTTGGCCGCCGCGGTCGCATCACCGCTGAACGCCCAGCCCGAGGTCACGAACTTGTTGAATGCCTTCGGGCTCGTGAACACCAGCACCAGCCGCGAGTTCTTGATGCCGAGGCCGAGACCGGCCTTGGCCTGGGCAACGCCCATGAAGGTCTCATGCTTCGACGGCAGGCTCACTGCCACGCCGCTGCCGCCGCCCGCGCCGGCGAACAGGATCATCGCGCCACCGGTATCGAACACCGCATAACCGGCGGACTTGGCGATGGTCGCCTCGGCTTCCGGGTGTGCCTTGTAGATTTGAGCCAGCGTGTCGTTGGCCAACTCGCGGATCTTGGCGCGCTGCGCTGCCGGCGACTTGGCATCGGCCTCCGGCTTGGCCTGGTCGCTGACCGCCTCGGCCAGCACCGGTTGAGCAACCAAAGCGCCGACGAGTGCAACCGGGAACAACCATTTGAGCTTCATATCGAGCCTCCTGTTGAGCTGTGGGTGAAATTTAACAATAGACTGGCTGCAATCCATATTTCGGAAAAATTACCGACAAGATTCGCCGGACAGCACAGCCGACAAGCCCGGTGCAAGGCTGCGGCCCGGTCATGAAGCCGGCACAATACCGGCATACTGTTACCGGCGAGCGTTCGCCGGGCCAACCAGGACCTACCGATGAGTTTGACGAGCGGATTCTTCCTGCTGCTGGCGCTGGTGACCATCAGCGCCTTCTTCTCGATTTCCGAAATCGCCCTCGCCGCGTCGCGCAAGTTCCGGCTGCAGATGATGGCCGATGAAGGCGACAGCAACGCGGCGCTGGTCACGGCGCTGCAGGAGAAACCCGGCGACTTCTTCACGGTGGTGCAGGTCGGCGTCAACGCCGTGGCCATCCTCGGCGGTATCGTCGGCGACGCCACGTTCGCGCCGCACCTGCACGCGTGGTTCCTGACGCTCGGTCTCGAAGCACAGCTGTCGACGACGCTGTCCTTCCTGCTGTCCTTCCTCGTCACCACCGGGCTGTTCATCCAGTTCGCCGACCTGATCCCGAAGCGCCTCGGCATGCTCCAGCCCGAGCAGATGGCGGTGCGCATCATCCGGCCCATGCTGGTATGCACGACGGTGCTGCGGCCGCTGGTCTGGCTGTTCGACGGCATCGCCAACCTGATTTTCCGGGTCTTCAAGGTGCCGACGCAGCGGGTCGAGTCGATCACCTCCGACGAGATCGTCGCACTGGTCGACGCCGGTGCGGAGGCCGGCACCCTGCAGCGCAAGGAACACCTGTTCATCGAAAACATGTTCGAACTGGGCGAGCGCTTCGTCACGTCGGTGATGACCGCGCGCGAACAGGTGATCTTTTTCACCGATACCGACAGCAACGACGTCATCCGCCAGAAGATCACCGACGAGCCGCACGCCAAGTTCCTGCTGTGCAAGGACGGCATCGACAGCGTCTACGCCTATGTCGACGCCAAGGACCTGCTGCAGCACGTGCTGAAGAGCGCGCCCGAGGCGCTGCAGGCCGGGCTGCGCCAGGTTGCAGTGAAAAGCGTACTGCTGGTGCCCGACACGATTTCGCTGTCCGAAGCACTCGACCGCTTCAAGGAAACGCACGAGGACTTCGCCGTCGTCATCAACGAGTACGCGCTGGTGGTCGGCATCTTCACGCTCAACGACGTGATCCGCCACCTGATCGGCAGCGTCACCGACCTCAGCCAGCAGGACCAGATCGTCCGCCGCGACGACAGTTCGTGGCTGGTCGACGGCGTCACGCCGATCACCGACCTCAAGGCCGTGCTCGAAATCGACGATCTGCCCGACGAGGAAAACTACGAAACCGTCGCCGGTCTCTTGATGTACCTGCTGAAGAAGATCCCCAAAAAGGCCGAGGCGATCGACTGCCGCGGCTACCGTTTCGAGGTCGTCGACATCGACCATTACCGGATCGACCAGGTGCTGGTCACCCGGCTGCCGCTGGGCAGCGCGCCCGCAGCACCGAACTCCGACGGCTGACGGGTTCGTCAAAAGCCGATAGAATTCAAGCCCTTCCGAGGAGCGCTGCGACCCTCTGCGGAACCCGATCCAGCAAGCGAGCGAGCCGACGCGGTTTGTTCACGCCCGAAGCGCAGGAACCGGAATGGACATGAGGTCCATGCGGATTCCGAGCACCGGACGGAAACAAAACGCAAAGGCGCAGCCGCTTGATGTACGGGTTCAGGGCCAGGCTCGGAACGAATCCAACGGCGCTCACCTGACCAACCCGTGCCGGGCACGGGGATTGCGGGTGAGCCGCATCCCTCCCGGCCACACGAAGGACTCTACCGTGGCCGAATTCAAAGACTTTCACGTTGCCGACCTGTCCCTTGCCGCCTGGGGCCGCAAGGAACTGAACATCGCCGAAACCGAAATGCCGGGCCTGATGGCCGTGCGCGAGCAGTTCGGTGCCGCGCAGCCGCTGAAGGGTGCGCGCATCGCCGGCAGCATCCACATGACCATCCAGACCGGCGTGCTGATCGAAGCGCTGCAGGCGCTCGGCGCCAAGGTCCGCTGGGTGTCGTGCAACATCTTCTCGACCCAGGACCACGCCGCCGCTGCCATTGCCGCCGCCGGCACACCGGTGTTCGCCTACAAGGGTGAAACGCTGGAAGAGTACTGGGACTTCACCCACCGCATCTTCGACTTCGAAGGCGGTGAATACGCCAACATGATCCTCGACGACGGCGGCGATGCCACGCTGCTGCTGCACCTCGGCGCGCGCGCCGAGAGCGACCTGTCGCTGGTCGCCAATCCGACCAACGAAGAAGAAACCGTGCTGTACGCGGCGATCAAGGCGCAGATCGCCAAGGATCCGAAGTGGTACTCGACCCGTCTGGCGCACATCCAGGGCGTGACCGAGGAAACCACCACCGGCGTGCATCGCCTGTACCAGATGCACGAGAAGGGCCAGCTGGCCTTCCCGGCAATCAACGTCAACGACTCGGTCACCAAGTCCAAGTTCGACAACCTGTACGGCTGCCGCGAATCGCTGGTCGACGGCATCAAGCGCGCCACCGACGTGATGATCGCCGGCAAGGTCGCGATCGTGCTGGGCTACGGCGACGTGGGCAAGGGCTGCGCGCAATCGCTGCGCGGCCTCGGCGCCACCGTATGGGTCACCGAAGTCGACCCGATCTGCGCGCTGCAGGCGGCCATGGAAGGCTACCGCGTCGTGCTGATGGACGAAGTTGCGTCGCAGGGCGACATCTTCGTCACCACCACCGGCAACGTCGGCGTGATCACCCACGGCCACATGAAGGCGATGAAGCACAACGCCATCGTCTGCAACATCGGCCACTTCGATTCGGAAATCGAAGTCGCGTCGCTGCGCCAGTACAACTGGGACAACATCAAGCCGCAGGTCGACCACATCGAGTTCGAAGACGGCAAGCGCATCATCCTGCTGGCCGAAGGCCGCCTCGTGAACCTCGGTTGCGCCACCGGCCACCCGAGCTTCGTGATGTCGAACTCGTTCGCCAACCAGGTGCTGGCACAGATCGAACTGTTCACCAAGCGCGAGCAGTATCCGGTCGGCGTCTACGTGCTGCCGAAGCACCTCGACGAAATGGTCGCCCGCCTGCACCTGGGCCGCATCGGCGCCAAGCTGACGGTGCTGACCGACGAGCAGGCCGCGTACATCAACGTACCGAAGAACGGCCCGTTCAAGCCGGCCCACTACCGCTACTGATCCCGGGCGGCTGCGCCTGCGCATCTCGCGTCCATCCGATGCTCGAAATCCTCATGGACTTAACGTCCACTCCGGTTTCTGCGCTTCGGGTGAACACGGGCTGCTTTGGCTCGCTCGCCCGACGCTGTCTGGCGTCGTCGTGAGCAAAATCAAAAAGGGGCTTCGGCCCCTTTTCTGCGTCCGCGTCACACGCTTGCGACGCAGCCGTGCCAGAATCGGGGAAGAGACGCATTCCGAATTCCTACGCCCCGCACCGGACGAACGCCCATGTTCCACCAGCCCGAATTCATCGCCCCGACCCGCCATACCGACGCCGACGCCGCGCTGGCGCAGGTCCGTCTGGTCTACGAATCCAGCCTTGCCCACCTGCGTGACGCAATGGCGCGCTTCGTCGCCGGCGAAACGCTGCCGGGCCACGTCCGCGCCTGCTATCCCTACGTGCGGCTGCAGACCGACACCGTGTCGCGCCTGCATCCGGTGGACGGACTGCATCTGGCTTTCGGTTTCGTTGCCGGCCCGGGTCGTTACGAAACCACGCTGACCCGCCCGGACCTGTTCGATCACTACTATCACGAGCAGTTTGCGCTGCTGCTGCAGAACCACGGTGTCGAGCTCGAGATCGGTGTCAGCAACCAGCCGATCCCGGTGCATTTCTCGTTTGCCGAAAACGACCACATCGAAGGCAGCCTGACGCTCGAGCGCCGCCAGCTGATGCGCGACGTGTTCGACCTGCCCGATCTGTCGGCGATGGACGACGGCATCGCCAACGGCACCTACGAGCCGGCCGCCGGCGAGCCGCAGCCGCTGTCGCTGTTCACCGCGCCGCGCGTCGATTACTCGCTGCACCGGCTCCGGCATTACACGGGCACGCAGCCCGAGCATTTCCAGAACTTCGTGCTGTTCACCAACTACCAGTTCTACATCGACGAATTCATCCGCCTCGGCCTCGAGGCGATGAGCGACCCGGACAGCGAATACATCGCCTTCGTCGAGCCCGGCAACGTGATTACCCGTCGTACCGGACTCTCGGCCGAGGCCGCCGACGCGCTCGGCGTGGCGCCGCCGCGGCTGCCGCAGATGCCGGCCTACCACCTGATCCGCGCCGACCACAGCGGCATCACCATGGTCAATATCGGCGTCGGCCCGGCCAACGCCAAGACTGCAACCGACCATATCGCCGTGCTGCGCCCGCATGCGTGGATCATGCTCGGCCACTGCGCCGGCCTGCGGCAGACGCAGCAGCTCGGCGACTACGTCCTCGCCCACGGCTATGTGCGCGAGGACCACGTGCTCGACCAGGACCTGCCGCTGTGGGTGCCGATTCCGGCGCTGGCCGAAATCCAGGTTGCACTGCAGGCGGCCGTCTCCGACGTCACGCAGATCCACGGTGCCGAGCTGAAACGCGTGATGCGCACCGGTACCGTCGCCAGCACCGACAATCGCAACTGGGAGCTGCTGCCCGACAATGCGCCGCAGCGCCGTTTCAGCCAGAGCCGCGCCGTCGCGCTCGACATGGAAAGCGCGACGATCGCCGCCAACGGCTTCCGCTTCCGCGTGCCGTACGGCACCTTGCTGTGCGTGTCGGACAAACCGCTGCACGGCGAGATCAAGCTGCCGGGCATGGCCAACCATTTCTACCGCGAACGCGTCGACCAGCACCTGCGCATCGGCATCCGCGCGATGGAGCTGTTGCGCGATCAGGGCGTCGACCAGTTGCACAGCCGCAAACTGCGCAGTTTCGCCGAGGTCGCGTTCCAGTAAGCGGACCGGCTAGTCGCAGACCTTGCCGGAGTAGAGGAACACCGCGCAGCGCTTCCATGGCGAGACCTCGGCAAGGCCCTGAATCCTGCCGAGCTGGGTCGACTCGGCCCAGTTCAACGCCGCACCGAGGAAATCCTCGATCGTCTGGTGCTGCCACTGCGCCGGATCGGCCTGACGATCGGCCAGCAGGGCCCGGGCAAAGGCCAGAAACGAATTCGGATCGGTAACATCCTGCAATTGCTGGTACAAATCCATCGCTCGACCGCCTTTGATGATCAAGCGCCGAGTATGCCCGATACCGGCCAACCGGTACCTTGCCAAGGACACTCGATGACCGATTCCGACGCCCGCCTTTACGCCCCCGCCACCGGCCGCAACCGCGACGCGATTCTTGCGGTGCTGCAACGCGTGCTTCCGGCGTCGGGCACGGTGCTGGAAATCGCCAGCGGCAGCGGCGAGCACGCGGTACACTTCGCCGCCGCGCTGCCGCAACTGCGCTGGCAGACCAGCGACCCCGACGCGCCGTCGCGTGCCTCGATCGCCGCGTGGGCCGGTCATGCCGGCGTCGCGCTGCCACCGCCGCTGGCACTCGACGTGATGGCGGCCGACTGGGGCATTGCTCGGGCGCAGGCGCTGGTGTGCATCAACATGATCCACATCTCGCCGTGGCCGGCGACGCTGGCGCTGTTTGCCGGTGCCGCCCGCGTGCTCGATCCCGGCAGCCCGGTCTACCTGTACGGCCCCTACCGCCGCGACGGCGCGCACACCGCGCCAAGCAACGCGGACTTCGACGCCCAACTGCGCGCCCGCAACCCTGAATGGGGCGTTCGCGACCTTGAAGCCGTGATCGGCGCCGCCTTTGACGCGGGCTTCGTGCTCGACGACGTGGTCGCCATGCCCGCGAACAACCTCAGCGTGGTGCTGCGCAAGCGCCGCTGATCCGTCCCTTTTGAATCACCGACCCCGTACGGGTCGGCCAACGACACACTCATGACCGACATCGAAACGACCGAAGACAGCAGCAACGCCCTCAACGACTACCTGCACGTCTGCCGTGCCACGCTGGTGACCACCGACGGCAGCTACGCGGTGTCGGTCCATGGCGAGATCGTCGTCGGCGACCGCAGCATTCCCTACCATCTGGTACCCGACGCCGGCTTCCTCGGCAAGACCGCCAAGTGGCGCAAGCTGACGACGACGGCCAAGCTCGCGCTGCTGCAGGAACGCTGGAACGCCGGCGCGCTGCAGACGCTCGAAGCCGCGCTGATCGAGTGTGCCGATGCGGTGATCGACATCGCGACCGAGTGCGAGATCGACCCGACCGGGGCGCTGAACGCACTGCAGGCCAAGTACGAGCGCGCCAGCGACCGCTGCAAGGTCGCGCTGGCGCGGATCGAGGCCCAGCAGGGCACGCACGCGGCGACGCGGCAGGCCGAAAAGACCCGCAACGCCGTCAACCTGTCGCTGTACCCGGAGTCGTTCACCAAGGCGCAGGCGATGCCGCGGCATTTCATCGCCGTGCTCGGCCCGACCAACTCGGGCAAGACGCACGCGGCGATGGAGCATCTGGCCCAGGCGAAGTCCGGTGCCTACCTCGCACCGCTGCGGCTGCTGGCGCTGGAGAACTACCAGCGCCTGCTCGATGCCGGCGTCGCTGTCAGCCTGATCACCGGCGAGCAGCGCAAACTGCATCCGGGCGCGACCCACGTCGCCAGCACCGTCGAGATGTTCAACCCGAACAAGCCGATCGACGTCGCCGTCATCGACGAAATCCAGCTGCTCGACGACCCGGATCGGGGCGCGGCATGGACCGCCGCCGTCTGCGGCGTGCCGGCCAACACCGTCTACCTGCTCGGCGCGCTCGAGGCGCAGCAGGCGATCGAATCGCTGGTTCACCGCATCGGCGGCACGCTCGAAATCCGCAAGCTCGAGCGCAAGTCGCCGCTGAAAATGGACCCGCAGCCGCTCGGCTCGCTGAAGAACCTCAAGCCCGGCGACGTGCTGATCGCGTTCTCGCGTCGCGAGGTACTGAACTGGCGCGACCAGGCGATCGCCGAGGGTTTCGCCGTTTCGGCGATCTACGGCAACCTCTCGCCGGAAGTCCGGCAGGCGCAGGCCGAACGTTTCGTGTCCGGCGACACCAAGATCGTCGTCGGTACCGACGCGATCGGCATGGGGCTGAACACGCCGGCGCGCCGGGTGATCTTCACCACGTCGAACAAGTGGGACGGCTATAGCGAAGGCACGATCACCGCGGCGCTGGCCAAGCAGATCGCCGGCCGCGCCGGCCGCTTCGGCGCGCACGAGGCCGGTTTCGTCGCCGGTTTCGACGCCCGCACGCACAAGGTCATCGCCGAGCTGCTGCGCGAAAAGATCGAGCCGCTGCCGGCGACCGGTTTCTTCGTCGCACCCAACCTCGACTACCTGCAGCAGATCTCCAAGGCCACCGGCCAGACCAGGCTGTTCGCGCTGCTCGAGCTGTTCACCAAGCACATCAACGTCCACGACGAGTTCTTCGTCCCGGCCAACCTGAGCGACCAGATGGAAAAGGCGCGCTGGCTCGATACGCTCAAGCTGTCGCTCGAAGACCGCTACACCTTCAGCCTGTGCCCGGTGTCGACCAAGATTCCGATGCTGGAAAACGCGCTGATGGACTGGGCGCGCGACCGCGCCGACGGCAAACCGTCGCCGCTGCTGCGGATCGAAGGCATCGGCGGCCGCAACGCGCTGCAGTACCTCGAGGACAGCTGCAAGCTGTATGCGGCGTACGCATGGCTCGGCTACCGGATGGCCGATACCTTCCCGCACGAGGAACTGGCACAGTCGCTGATGAAGACGACGTCGGAGAAGATCGACCTGATGCTGCAGCAGCAGAACCAGCAGCACCGCCGCCAGCAGCCCGGCAAGGGCGACGGACGGCGCCGCTTCGGCCGGCGCTAGATCAGGGGCGCGCGGTGTGGTCGCCGCGCGCGGTGCGGACGCGCTGCGTCAGTGCCTCGAGTTCGATCCGCCATGCCGGCCAGCTCGCCGCCTGCGGCAGGTCGTGGCGCTGGATGTCGCGCAACAGGTCGCCGAGCTGCCAGTCGACCTCCTGCGCCAGCGCCAGCAGCTCCTGCGCGACCTGTTCATCGTCGATCGCGTAGTCGAGCGCCAGCTCGATCCGGTGCAGGTCGATCCCCAGCTGCGCCAGCATGCCGTAGATGCGGTCGAGACGGTCGATGACGAAGTCGGGCAGCGTCAGCGCCTCCAGACGGCTGCGCTGAACCAGCCAGTTGTCGAACAGGGCCGCCTGACCGCCCAGCTGCTCTGACAGCACCAGCAGCCGTGCCTCGGACGGCTGGCTGTGCCCCGGCACGACGATGCCCTGCAGGCTGCGGGCCAGCAGGTCGATGGCCTCGGTCCGGAAGCTGTTCCGGATCAGCCGCAACCAGATCAGCATCGCGGCCGGCCGGCGCTTGGGCAGCACCGAACCGACGGCCTCGGCCACCGCCAGCAACTCGCCCAGCGGATGCAGCGCCCGGTGCGTGCCGTGCGCCGGATAGCCGCTGCCGTCGACGCGCTCATGATGCTGCAGCACCGCCAGCACCGCGGCCTCGGGCACCTCGGGGCTGCGGCGCAGCAGCAGTGCGGCCATCTGCGGGTGATCGTCGATGACGCGCATCGCTTCCGGATCGCCGGCCGCCGGAATCAGGCTGTCGAGGCCGATCAGGCCGACGTCGTGGAACAGCGCTGCAATCATCAGCGCCGCGCGGTCGGACGCCGACAGCTGCAACCCGTTCGCCAGATAGTCGGCAAGGATGACGATGATCAGGTGGTGCTGGTAGAGCTCGGGGTTTTCCGCGGCCATGCGGCCGAGCTGGCGCGACAGCGGCTCGGGCAGGTTCAGTGCACCGAGGCCGTACTTGTAACCGAGCGGGTCGGTCGAGCGCGCCACCAGCGTCACCAGCGTCGGCAGGCTCTGCAGCGCCAGTTGCGCATGGTCGGCGATTTCTTCGCTGCGCAGGCCGGCACCGACGAAGTGGGGCACCGACGGCGCACTGGCCCGCATTCCGCGGGACGAACCATCCGGCAGCGACATGGCAATCTCCCCCTGTACTTGTTGCCCTGCAGTATAGGCAGGCCGGCGGCTAGCGCAGCAGCGCGATGAAACGGTCACGCAACGGGCTGCCGGCCTGCGGCAGCCAGGCCAGACCGGTCTGCCAGACCAGGTCGGTGCCCGGCCGTACGATGCGTACGCCCGGCGGCAGGATGCGCACCGCGCTCTCGGGTACCAGCGCGGCACCGATGCCGGCCGCGGCGAGCGCCAGCAGGGTCTGGATGTCGCCGGCTTCATGGACGGCCGATGGCACGTAGCCCTGCCCGGCCCAGTGGTCGAGCAGACGGTCGACCTCGCCGGCGAGCCCCGGGCCCCGATGGCGTGCCAGCCGCAACAGGGTTGGCGGTCGCAGCGGATCGACGCCGTCGCCGACGGCCAGCACCAGCCTGTCGGTCAGCAGCGGCAGGCTGGCCAGCGGTGCGACGACCGGCAGCCGCACGAAGCCGAGCTGCAGGCGGCCGTCCAGCAAGCGCTCGACCTGCTCGGCCGACGACATGTCCTCGAGACCGATCTCGACGTCCGGATGATGACGGCGGAAGGCGGCGATGTGCTGCGGCGCCAGTTGCAGGCTGGACAGACCGAAACCGATGGCCAGCCGCCCCGCTTCGCCACGGACCATCCGCCGAGCACGTTCGTCGAGCGCATCGGCACGGCCCAGCAGCTCGCGCGCTTCGCCGAGGAAGTCGGCGCCAAAACCGGTCAGCGCCGCACCGTGCCGGCCGCGAACGAGGAGCGGCGCGCCGAGCCGGTCTTCGAGCACGCGGATCTGCTTGGTCAGCGCCGGCTGGGTCAGGCACAGCCGGCTCGCGGCCTGACCGTAATGCAGGCAGTCGGCGAGAACGACAAAGGCGCGAAGCAGACGGATTTCCATTCCTTCAGGTTATCACCAACCGGAAAATCCATCATTATCCGGCGCGCGCGCACGGTGCTTAAATCGTCGGTGTCGCCGGCCCGCCGGCATGTACCGGAGTCCCCACCATGACCGAAACGCTGTGCGTCGCCGCGGTGCAGTTCCAGCATCGCGCCAACGACAAGACCTACAACCTCGGCCGCATTGCCGACTTCGCGCTTGAGGCCGCCCGCCGCGGCGTGCAGCTGCTCGCCCTGCCGGAAATGTGCATCACCGGCTACTGGCACGTGCCCAGGCTCGACGCAGCAGCCGTCGCCGCGCTGGCCGAACCGCTGGACGGCCCGTCGGTCTCCGCCGTCCGGGCGCTGGCGCTCCGGCACGGCATCGGCATCGGCGCCGGCTTCATCGAGCGCGGCGACGACGGCCGGCTCTACAACGCCTACGCGGTCTGCCTGCCCGACGGCCAGGTGCACTGCCACCGCAAGCTGCACGCGTTCGAGCATCCGGCGATCGCCAGCGGCGACCGCTACACGGTGTTCGATACGCCGTGGGGCGTGCGCGTCGGCGTGCTGATCTGCTGGGACAACAATCTGGTCGAGAACGCCCGCGCCACCGCGCTGCTCGGCGCGACGGTACTGCTCGCACCGCACCAGACCGGCGGCACCGATTCGCGCAGCCCGCATGCGATGAAGAAGATTCCATTGCCGGTCTGGCGCAACCGCCACGCCGATCCGGCCGCGATCGAGGCGGCATTCCGCGGCCCGAACGGGCGCGAATGGCTGCTGCGCTGGCTGCCGGCACGCGCGCACGAC
Organism: Jeongeupia chitinilytica; assembly: GCF_014652315.1. Lineage (GTDB taxonomy): Bacteria > Pseudomonadota > Gammaproteobacteria > Burkholderiales > Chitinibacteraceae > Jeongeupia > Jeongeupia chitinilytica. The sequence goes on from NZ_BMYO01000009.1 coordinate 106,459, forward strand.
AACGGCCTGTTCATCGTGTTCGCCAACGGCGTCGGCGAGGACGACGACGAGGTGCGGACCGGCAACGCGATGGTGCTCGACCCGTACGGCCGCATCCTTGCCGAGACGTGGGCCGCCGCCGATGCACTGGTCGAAGCCGAGCTCGACCTCGGCCTGCTGCCGCTGTGTTCGGGCCGGCGCTGGATGCAGGGCCGGCGCCCCGAGCTCTACGGCGTGCTGACCGAGGTCCGGCCGGGGCTGCGCGATGCCCGCGCCGCGCGCTTCTCCGATGCCCCGGTCAACCTCGCTCTGACCGACGTGCGTCAGCCGTAACGCGCCTGCGCCAGCGCCAGCCAGGCACGTGCAGCGTGCGACAGGTAGGCATCGCGCGGCCACGCCAGCGCGATCTCCCACGGGATATCGGCTTCGAGCGTGCAGACGGTCAGCCCTTCCTGGGCCGACGCGGCGATTTCGGACGCCGGCAGCAGCGCGATGCCGATGCCACCGCGCACCATTGCCGCGATCAGCCCGGGCTGACCACTGCGGCCGGCGACCTGCGGCGCGAAACCCGCCGCGGCGCACGCGCCGGTGATGCGGTCGTTGAGCGCAAAACCCGGCGTGAACAGGATGAACGGTTCGTCGGCGAGGTCGGCCAGCGCCACCACCGGCCGGTGTGCCCACGCCGAGCGCTCGGGCGCAATCAGCGCCAGCCGGTCGCGCACCAGCGTCAGCGTCCGGTAGCGCGGATCGTCGATCGGATGCAGCAGGCCGCCGAGTTCGAGTTCACCGGCCAGCAGCGCGGCCTCGATCGCGATCGCGCCGTCCTCGAACAGCTTGAGCTCGACCCCCGGATACTTGCGTTTGAACTCGCTGATCAGCGCGACGAACACCCGGCCGCCGAGCGACGGCACGCCGATGCGCAGCTCGCCGCGCGCCAGCCCCGACAGCCCGTCGAGTTCGGCGCGCAACTGCGCGGCGTCGCCGAGCAGCCGTTCGGCATAACCGAGCACCACGCTGCCGGCGTCGGTCAGCCGCGGCCGCTTGCCGTCGCGCACCAGCAGCGTCTGGCCCAGTTCGTCCTCGAGCTGGCGCACCAGCTTGCTCACTGTCGGCTGCGTCACGCACAGCTTTTCAGCCGCGAGGGTGAAGCTGGCGCAACGGGCGACTTCGGCAAAGGCGCGCAGGGTTCGCAGTTCCATCGCAGATCATTCCAAATCGGCATTGATTTCATAAGGATAATTCATCCTTGTAATCAACGCGCAGGCCTACACTGCGGGCTGTGTACTCAGGGAGGCCGTCATGGCTACCTCGCGCGCCGCCAGCCTGTTCCGGCTGCTGGCCCAACTGTTGCTGATCTTTGCCATCTGGTTCGCCACCGACTGGTTTGCCCGCGCCGTGCATTCGCCGATTCCGGGCAGCGTGATCGGGCTCGGCGTGGTGCTGGCGCTGCTGATGAGCGGCCTGATGCGGGCCGACACCGTCCGCCGCGGCGCCGAATGGCTGCTGGCCGAGATGCTGCTGTTCTTCATTCCGCCGTGCATCGCCGTGGTCCAGTTCGGCACGCTGTTCAAGGCCGAAGGCCTGCCGCTGATTGCGGTGATCGGCCTCGGTACACTGATCGTCATGGCCGGTACCGCGCTGGTCGTCGACATCGTGTTCCGCTGGGAGCACCGCCGCCGCATCCGGGCCAAATCGCGCCGCCGCGAACTGGCCGGAGTCCTGTGATGTCCTCCTCGCCCCTCGCGCTGATCAGTTTCGTCCTGACCATTGCCGTCTATTACGGCTGCAAATGGCTGTACCGCCGCCACCGCAGGATCTGGTTCGCGCCGATCCTGCTCGCGCCGCTGATCCTCGGCGCCATCGTGCTGCTCGCCGGCATCCCCTATCCGGTCTACAACGCCGACGCCCGCTGGCTGGTCTGGCTGCTCGGGCCGACGACGATCGCCTTCGCCGTACCGATCTACGACCAGCGCGAGATCATCCGCCGCAATCCGCTGACGCTGACGATCGGCGTGATCGCCGGCATCGTGCTCGGCATCGGCTCGTCGTATCTGCTTTCAAGGCTGTTCCGGCTGCCCGACGAAGTCACCCACAGCCTGCTGTCGCGTTCGGTCTCGACGCCGTTCGCCGTCGTCGCCACCGATGCCTTCGGCGGCTCGCGCGAGCTGACCTCGCTCTTCGTCGTCGTCACCGGCGTGTTCGGCATGGCGATCGGCGAAACGGTGATGCGGTTCTTGCCGCTGCGCTCCCGCATGGCACGCGGTGCAATGTTCGGCGCCGCCAGCCACGGCGCCGGCACGGCCAAAGCACGTGAAATCGGCGACGAAGAAGGGGTCGTCGCCAGCCTGACCATGACGATGGCCGGCATCGCCATGGTGTTGATCTCTCCCCTGCTCGGAGCATGGATATGAAGCGTCCCTTACCCTGGTGCTGTGCGCGGCGGCGCGCACGGCTGCGGCAGCAACCCAAGCGTACGCCGCAACGTGCCGATGCCGTCGGCGGGACGACCGGGGAACTCGCGCCACCGCCCGTCAAGCTCACGCCGACATGAGCCGAATGCACGTACCCGGCAGGTAAAGGCCGGCGGGGCAATGGTAAGATGGCCGGGACCGTTTACCGAAACCATGCCATGACCCGCCCGCCGATCAGCTTCGAATTCTTCCCGTCCAAGACGCCCGAAGGCGTCGAGAAACTGCGCAACACCCGCCGCCAGCTCGCCCAGTTCAAGCCCGAGTTCTTCTCGGTGACCTTCGGCGCCGGCGGCACCACGCAGGACGGCACGCGCAACGCGGTATTCGAAATCCAGTCCGAAGGCCATCAGGCCGCGCCGCACCTGTCGTGCATCGGCTCGACCCGCGCGACCATTGCCGAGCTGCTGACGAGCTACCGCGAACACGGCATCCGCCGCATCGTCGCGCTGCGCGGCGACATTCCGTCGGGCATGGTCGACGTCGGCGAATTCCGCTACGCCAACGAACTCGTCGCCTTCATCCGCGAACAGCACGGTGACTGGTTTCACATCGAAGTTGCCGCCTACCCGGAGTACCACCCGCAGGCGCAAAGCGCCGAGGCCGACCTGCGCGCCTTCGTCGGCAAGGTCAACGCCGGCGCCGACGCGGCGATCACCCAGTACTTCTTCAACGCCGACGCCTACTTCCGCTTCGTCGACGAAGTGCAGAGCCGCGGCGTCACCATCCCCATCGTCCCCGGCATCATGCCGATCCAGAACTTCAGCCAGCTGTCGCGCTTCTCCGACATGTGCGGCGCGGAAATCCCGCGCTGGCTCAAGCTGCGGCTGGCCTCGTTCGGCGACGATTCGGCGTCGATCCGCGCCTTCGGCCTCGATTTCGTCACCGAGCTGTCCGACCGGGTGCTGTCGCAAGGCGCGCCGGGGCTGCACTTCTACACGCTGAACGCCGCCGGCGCGGTCAGCACGATCTGCCAGCGACTCGGTTTCTGAGCCCGCCCCACCTCGTACACCAGCGGCCCCGGACGGGGCCGTTTTTCATGTGCCCGGCAATTCGCGCCGGTACTGCTCGGGCGTGGTACCGGCCTGACGCTGGAACATCGCGATGAACGCCGAACTCGTGCTGTAGCCGAGGTCGAGCGCGATCGCCTGAACGCTGCGCCCCTTGTCGAGCAGCTCGATCGCGTGCAGGAAGCGCAGGCGCTGCCGCCACTCGCCCAGACTCATTCCCAGTTCGCGCTGGCAGTACCGCGCCAGCGTGCGCTCGGTCAGGTGGACCGTTTCGGCCCATTCCGAGGCAGTGCGGTTGTCGCCGGGCTCGCGCTGCAGCGCGGCGAGCACCTGCTGCAGCGACGGCGTGCTGGCCAGCGGCAGGTAGCGCGGCTCGACCCGCGCGCGGCCAAGCTGGTCGACGACAACCTGCGCCAGCCGGCGGTCGGCGTCGCTGTCCGGCACGGCAACCTGGCGTTCGGCGAAGTCGATGAGGATGGCCCGCAGTACCGCGCTGATCGCCAGCATGCACGGCTGCGCCGGCAAGGCGCCGCACAGCGACGGATCGAGATCGAGCGCGCGGTACAGCACCGGCTGCTGGTTGTAGGTGCCGTGCACGACGCCGGGCGGCAGCCACACGGTGTACTGCGGCGGCGAGATGAAGCGCTGCCCGCCGACGTCGATCTGCATCACGCCGCGCTCGGCGTAGTTGAGCTGCCCCCAGGCATGGTGATGCAGCTCGCATTCGGTATCGGCGGCCAGCGCATCGAAGCGGAAGCACACCGGATACGGCAAATGGTCGAAATCGCGGCGGGGTGAATACTGGTGGGCCATGCTGTCCGGATACGCGGATGATCTGTCCGGTTCTCAGTATATGCGGACAGGCAGACAGGCGGACAATCCATGGCAATACGTCGCAAGGTGAAGCCATGCCCCTCCTCCTCCCCGTTCTGGCCGTGCTGATCTGGGCCGCCAACACCGTGGTCAACAAGCTCGCAGCCGGCGCGATCATGCCGGCCGAAATCGGTTTCTACCGCTGGCTGCTCGCCGCGCTGCTGTTCACGCCCTTCATGCTGCGCCCGCTGCTCCAGCACCGCGCAGCGGTCCGGGCGCAGGCCGGGCGCATCGTCGTGCTCGGGCTACTGGGCATGGTCGTTTACCAGAGCCTCGCCTACTATGCCGCGCACAGTACCTCGGCAACGAATATGGGCATCATCCTGTCGCTGATGCCGATGATGGCGCTGGCGCTGGCGATCGCCCTGCTCGGCCAGCAGCTGACGCTGGGCGCGATCACCGGCTCGGTGGTTTCGTTCGCCGGCGTGCTGATCGTCGTTTCCGGCGGCAGCAGCGCGGCGCTGCTGCACCACGGCGTCGGCAGCGGCGACGCGCTGATGCTGATCGCCACGCTGGCGTACGCGCTCTACAGCGTGCTGCTGAAGAAGTGGCAGATCCGGCTGCCGTCGCTGCTGCTGCTGTACCTGCAGGTGCTGGTCGCCGTGGTGCTGCTGTTCCCGCTCTACCTCGCCTCGCCCAAGGCCGGGCTCTCGGCCGCCAACATTCCGCTGGTGCTGTACGCCGGGCTGTTCGCGTCGATGCTGGCACCGCTGCTGTGGATGACCGGCGTCGCGAAGGCCGGTCCCAGCCGCACTACCCTGCTGTTCAACCTGTCGCCGGTGTTCACCGCGCTGATCGCCGCGACGCCGGTCCTGCACGAAAGGCTGGCGTGGTATCACCTTGTCGGCGGCGTGCTGACGCTGGCCGGCGTACTGCTCAGCGAGCGCTGGAAGCAGCCGTTCGGATGGTCCCGCCGCCCGGCCTGAATCCCGCTCGCCCGGCAGGACGTGTTGCGCAGGTGCCGCAGCCGCCGACGTCCGTCTGGCCGAATTGACGCTGCCGGGCGACCAAACCGGCGGCCATGGTCAAGACTGGTGACATAAGCGCAATTAGAACGCAGCACCGGCCGGGCAGGACAAAGGCCGGGCTGCCCTTCCGGGATGCCGCATTCCGGGCTGGGGAGAACGAGCATGATGACCGTTCTGCTTCATCTTGCCGGTGGTGTCGCCCTCCTGACCTGGGGGCTGCACATGGTCGAAACCGGCTTCATGCGCGCCCTCGGCGCGTCGTTGCGACAGCTGATGGGCCGCAGTCTCGGCAGCCGCTGGCGTGCGCTGTTCGCCGGGATGGCGATCACCACGGTACTGCAGAGCAGCACCGCCACCGGCCTGCTGGCGACCTCGTTTGCCGCGCGCCGGGTGCTGACGCCGATTGCCGGACTGGCGATCATGCTCGGTGCCAATCTCGGTTCGACGCTGATCGTCCAGGCCTTCTCGCTGCATCTGGGCTGGGTTTCGCCGCTGTGCCTGATCGCCGGGCTGTTCATGTTCGAGCGGGGCAAGGGCTCGCAGACGCGCGATTTCGGCCGCGCCTTCATCGGCATCGGCCTGATGCTGCTGGCGCTGCGGCTGCTGGTCGAAACCATGCAGCCGGCCGAAGCCGCGCCGGCGATGCGCGCCATCCTCGACGTGCTGGCCGACCAGCCGCTGCCGAACGCATTCATCGCCGCGCTGCTGACCTGGCTGGCGCATTCGAGCATCCCGACCGTGCTGCTGGTGATGTCGCTCGCCGGCTCGCACGCGATCCCGGCCAGCACCGCGCTGGCCATGGTGCTCGGCGCCAACATCGGCAGTGCGCTCAATCCGTGGTTCGAGGGCAACAAGGGCAACGACAACCTGCGCCGCCGGCTGCCGGCCGGCAACCTGCTGCTGCGCGGCGGCAGCTGCCTGGTGCTGCTGACGGCGGTCGGCCCCCTTGCGCACGCGCTGGGGCGGCTGTGGCCCGACCCGGGCGCGCTGGTGGCCGATTTCCACACCCTGCTCAACCTCGGCATCGCGCTGGTCTTCATCGGCCTGCTCAAGCCGGTGTCGAAACTGCTCGAACGCGTGTTTCCGGACCAGCACGGCACCGCCGACCAGCCCGATGCGCCGCACTACCTCGACCCGTCGGCCATCGCCACACCCTCGCTGGCGCTGACCTGCGCGACGCGCGAAGCGCTGCACATGGCCGACATCGTCGAAGACATGCTGCGGGCCAGCATGCCGGCACTGCTCGGCGACGACCGGCAGCGGATTGCCGACATCGCCCGTCGCGACAACGCCGTCGACCGGCTGCACGAGGCGATCAAGCTCTACGTGACCGACATCACCCGCGAAAGCCTGTCGCCGCAGGATGCGGCACGGGCGATGGCGATCATCGGCTTCGTCATCAACATGGAGCACATCGGCGACATCGTCGACAAGAACCTGATGGAGCTGGCCGGCAAGAAGGTGCGCGGCCAGCTGAGCTTCTCGCACGACGGCGCGGCCGAGCTGAGCCGGCTGCACCAGGCGGTGCTCGACAGCTTCCACCGCGCGCAGTCGGTGTTCATGTCCGGCGACGAGCGGACCGCGCAGGCGCTGCTCGCCGGCAAGCCGAACGTGCGCGAACTCGGCCGGCTCGCCGCCGACGCGCATCTGGCCCGGTTGCGCGACGGCGTGCCCGAAAGCATCGCCTCGAGCTCGCTGCACCTCGACGTGTTGCGCGACCTGCGGCGCATCCACTCGCACGTCTGCGCGATCGCCTATCCGGTCCTCGAAGCGCAAGCGCCGGAATCCGGCACGGTGCGGAGTCGCACCGCGGAGACCAAGCGCTGGCAGGGCGTCACCGGCCAGGCCTGAGCGCGGAACGGCAGAACGGCCCGCAAGGGGCCGCTCCGTTCAGTTCAGCTGCGTACCGCGGTCACATCGGAGCTGCTTGCGGTGCCCCCTGCGGAACGATGCCGCTGCCGGCCGGGACCACGCGGGTGCTCTTGTGGTCGGTGAGGATGTCGACGCGCTGGCCCACCGCCAGCGGCGCGTCGGCCTTCTGCACGATGACCATGCGCTGGCCGTTGTCGAGCCTGACCGTCACTTCGTACGCATCCTGCTGGGTCACGCCCTTCTCGATCGCGTTGCCGGCCAGGCCGCCGACGATGGCGCCGAGGATGCCGGCGACGATCTGGCCGTTGCCGCCACCGATGTTGCCGCCGGCGGCAATGCCGCCGATCGCGCCACCGGCCACGGTGCCGACACCGGTCGAGTCTTCCATCTTCACCGAGCGGATATTCTCGATCGCGCCGGACTGCACGGTTGCAGCCTGCATCATCTGGTCACGGTTGTAGACGTTCGACGAGGTGTTGGCACAGCCGGTCGCGAACAGTGCGGCAGCGACCAGCGTGGTCGCGCCGAGCATGCGGCGGGTCGTCATGATCCTGCCTCCTGAGGGTTTGGGTTGCCCATATTTTAATCGCGGCAACGTCCCGCCGCTGTGCAGCAAGTCACAAGCCACGGCGGCGGAACCAGCCGGTCAGCGACCAGCGCTCGCGCCGCGCCGGCCTTACCTCGTGTTCGAAGCGGTCGGACATGAACACCGCCAGCGTACCGCCGTGCGGCGCGACGTCGGTGTGGCTGCCGTCATCGAGATACAGCCGAAGTTCGCCGCCGTCGTCCTCGCCCCATTCGGGATTCAGGTACAGCACGATGGTGACGACCCGCGTGTCTTCGCCGCGGTGCTGGTCGAGATGGCGCGTGTAGAAGTGCCCTGCCGGGTAGACCGCCAGATGGCACTCGAGTTCGGCCAGACCGAGATAGAGCGCGGCGTTGAGCTCGCCGCGCAACGCGTCGAGCCGCGCAAGCGCAACCGCCGCGGCCGGATCGCCGTCGTCGAGCCAGAGCACCTCGTCACCGCGGATCGTCGCGTTGACCGCGTGACCGCCGGCCCGGCCGATGCCTGCACGTGCAAAGTCGTCCCGGCGCGACCGCGACGCCGCGACCAGCGCGTTGACTTCGTCCGGGCTCAGAAAGCCCGGCAGCACGCACCAGCCGGTCTCAACCAGCGCGTTGGCGACGCAATCGTACCCATTCACGTACGGTCTCCTGATGGTTGGGCAACGCCTGCAGCGGCTCGGCCGCCACTGGCCTGGCCGCCGCCGGCGGGAAGAAGAATTCGCCGGGATGGCGCAGGAAGCGGCGCACCAGCTTGCCCAGCAGCGGCTTGGTCGCCTCGAAGGTCAGCTTGCGCGAACGCAGCGCAACCCACAGCGCCAGGCCGAAGCTGACCGCGAGGTTGGTCATGCCGATCAGCGCGATCCCGAGCACCGAGATGGCGACGACGTGCCAGTCGAGCTGGAAGTTGTACGCCACGGCGGCAAACGACAGATAGGCCGACGAAAAGGTGATGTGGCGGATGTCGATCGGCAGGCCGAGCAGGAAGCCGACGGTGCCGATCATGCCCAGCATCATGCCGAAGTAGAAGTTGCCGGCCAGCGCACCAAGGTTGTGCTCGATGTATTTGGCCAGCCGCCTGGCACGCGATTCGCCGAGCAGCCAGTTCAGCCACGGCAGCGCCGCGACCCGGTCCGGAATGCGGTTGTAGATCGCCTTGTTGTCGTAGTAGCCCGAAATCAGCCCGGCCAGGAACAGGCAGCAACCGGCGATCGCCGCGTGGAACACCGCCAGACTGGCGATCGGCGACAGGTCGTGCAGCAGGTGGTCGGCCTTGGCGGTATCGACCGGCGGCACGCCGAAATACCAGTTCCACGTCATCGCGATCAGCAGCGCCACCGGCATCGCCAGGGCCACGTTGCCGACGATGGCGATGAACTGCGTCCGCACCACCTTGACGATCATGCCCGCGAGTTCGTCGAGATCGATGCGCTGCTTGTTGCGCTTGCTGCCGGCATGGATCGTCGCGGCAATTTTCGCCGCCGTCATCGCCGGCTGCTTGGTCGCGATGGTGAAGTGCAGCATGTGGATCAGCATGAAGCCGAGCGCATAGTTCAGGCCGAACAGGATGGCCTCGAGCAGCAGCGGGATGTGCGCCTTGGCGGTCAGCAGCTTGAGCAGCGCCATGAAGCCGACGATGACGCCGGCCCCGGCGGCCGACTTGAACATGTCGCGCCACTCGCTGCGCGTTTCGGCGATGTAGTGCTCGCCGGTGTGGCTGGCGTGTTCGGTCACCTGCAGCGCCAGCAGCGACGTGTTGTCGGCGAAGACATCGCGGATCCGGTACTTGCGGTTCTCGGCGCGCACCAGCGCGACCAGGCCGTCGATCACCAGCTCGGCCTTGTCCGGATTCGGCACCGGGTCGATCAGCAGCAACAGCATGCGCATGCGCTCGACGTGCTGGTAGATCCGCACCAGATGGTAGGTCAGCCCGACCGAGATGCCGTTCTTCGCCGCGCTTTTCCTCGCCCGGGTCAGCCACTCCTCGCACTGGTCGAGCAGCACGAGAATGGGCCGGACGTCCTCGTCCGGCAGCGCCTCGTCGATCATCGACTGGCGATAGTGCTCGATGTAGGCGAGCGTTTCGACGTTCTGGCGCACGAACGACGACTCGAAGCGCTCGATGTCCGGGTTGTTGCGCACCAGCTCGGGCTCGAGGCCGATCGCCGAGAGCCGGCACGACAGCACCTGGATCGCTTCGAGCACCTGCAGGCGGGTCTTGTTGATGCTGGCCTGGTCGGTTTCGTCGTGGAAATGCATGGCCCGGCCGAGCGCCAGCCACGCGTCGCGGCTGATCGACTCGAGCCAGACGTAGTCGGTTTTCTTGTGGAAGAGCGCGCCGAACACGTCCTTGAGCGAATAGCGGTTGAACACCGGCGGCAACAGGCGGTAACCGATGCGGCGGGTCAGCGCGGTGTAGAAGGTCTCGTTCGAGAGGATGCCGGTGTCGGTGTAGAGCTGGACCTGCTTGCGCGTCGACAGCAGGTGCAGCAGGTGGCGCCGCAAGGCGGCACGGAAGTCGCCCGATTGTTCGAGCAGGTAGGCCAGCGCCTGTACCGCATTGTTGGCGGCAACGGCGTCGGCATGATCGCGCGGGCGCATCGTGTCGACGAGCTCGCGGAACAGGTCGAAGGCGCGGTCGGTCGACGCGCTGACCATCGTTCGCAGAATGGCTTCCATTCGGTATCCAGTGGTGTTTTGTCGATTTTATCGCAGCGGCAGCGGCCGTCAGCGCAGTTCGGCCAGCAGGCGTCCCATCATGGACCCGGCCTCATGACGATAGTGCCCGCCGAACAGGTTGAAATGGTTGAGCACGTGGTAAAGCTGGTACAGCGTACGCCGCACCGCGTAGCCGGCGTCGAGCGGCCAGGCCGCACGGTAGGCGTCGTAAAAGCGCGGCGAGAAACCGCCGAACAGCTCGGTCATCGCCAGATCGGTCTCGCGGTCGCCGAAGTAGCTGGCCGGATCGAACAGTACCGGTATGCCGTCGGCGAGGAAGGCCGCGTTGCCCGACCACAGGTCGCCGTGCAGCAGCGAGGCCGCCGGCGCATGGCCGTCGAACAGCACCGGCAGCTGCGCCAGCAGCGTCTCGCCCTCATGGAAATGCGCGCCTCGGGTGGCGGCCAGCGCCAGCTGCGGGGCCAGCCGGCGCCGCGCCCAGAAATCGGCCCAGTTGCCCAGCCAGCCGTTCGCCTGTGCCGTGCTGCCGATGGTGTTGTCGATGTCCCAGCCGTAGCGCGGCATCGTCAGCCGGTGCACGTCGGCCAGTGCCTCGCCCAGGCGCGCATCGTCGCCGTGGCGTGCGAGGTCGAGCCACTCGAGCACCAGAAAGGCCGTATCGCCGGTCACGCCGGTGCAGACCGGCTGGGGCACGCGGATGCGCGCACCCAGCTGGGTCAGCGCGGCGGCCTCGGCATCGAACATCGGGCGTGCAGGCCTGCGATTGCATTTGACGAAATAGCGGTGCGTCCCGGTTTCGAAGCGGTACGCTGCGTTGATGTCGCCGCCGCCCACCGGACGCGCCACGCCGGATTCGCCGGCCGTGGCCCCGGCGGCACGGATCGCAGCGGCAATGTCGTTCCACATCGCGTTCTCCAGGTCGGTTTCTGCCAGTGTGCCCAGCATGCCCGATGACGGCCGGATCGCGCAGCGTAAACGCTTGGCCTTGAAAAAAACGCCAACGCCCGCATGAAGCGGGCGTTGCGGTGGCCGGACGGTGCGCTTACTGCGCCTTGGGGTCGGTGACGAAACCGATGCGCTCCAGCCCGCTGCGTTGTGCGGCCGCCATCGTCTGGGCGACAACCTCGTAACGCACGTTGCGGTCGGCGGTCAGGTGCAGCTCGGGTTGCGGCTTCTTCTCCGCTGCGGACTTGAGCCGCTCTTCGAGCACCGTCTCGTCGATCTTCTCGCCCTGCCAGAAACGCTGGCCGCCGGCGTCGATCGACAGCGCGATGTTTTCGGGCTTGACCTCCTGCGGCTGGTTGGCCGCACGCGGCAGGTCCATTTTCACCGCGTGGTTGATCACGGGGACGGTGATGATGAAGATGATCAGCAGCACCAGCATGACGTCGACCAGCGGCGTCATGTTGATTTCGCTCATCACGTCTTCATTGTCGTCGAGGCTGCCGAACGCCATCACTTGCTCCCGTTGACGACGTTCAGCGCCGGGGCCGGCGACGCGGCCGTGCTGCCGACCCGCGAACCGGTGACGAAGTAGGCGTGCAGGTCGTGGGCAAAGCGCGACAGCTGCATCGCCACCGCCTTGTTGCCGCGCACCAGCGCGTTGTAGCCGAGCACCGCCGGGATCGCGACCGCGAGGCCGAAGGCGGTCATGATCAGCGCCTCGCCGACCGGACCGGCGACCTTGTCGATCGTCGCCTGGCCCGACACGCCGATGCCGACCAGCGCGTGGTAAATACCCCAGACCGTGCCGAACAGGCCCACGAACGGCGCGGTCGAGCCGACCGACGCGAGGATGGACAGCCCCGACTGCATCGACTGCTGGGCGTCGTCGATCGCGCGGCGCAGGTTGCTGGTCACCCAGTCGCTGACGTTGAGCGCACCGTGCAGGTCGTTCTTGTTGTGCGCGTGGTGGGCGACCGCATCGGCGCCCTCCTCGGCCAGATGGCGGAACGGGTTCGCCGCACGGGTTTCACCGAGCACGGTCAGGCCGGCGGCGAAATCGCGCTGGTGCCAGAAATCGTTGCTGGCCGCGCTGGCCTGGCGCTTGAGCTTCACCAGGCGCCATGCCTTGACCAGGATCACGCACCACGAGGCGATCGACATCACGAGCAGCAGGATGGCCACGCTGCGGGTCACGAAATCGCCCTGCGCCCAGAGCGCGGCGATGCCGTAGGGATTGGTTTCCATCTCGTTTCCTTTGTGCGATTCGTTCGGCCGCGAACGCAGGCGCGGCCCTTCAGTCCGCCATATTAACGAGAATTGTTATCATCCTCAACAGGTTGCGCAATGATGGGGGCCGCAACCGTCCTCCGGGTGCATCGCGCAGGAGGCCGAACAATTGCCGCACGCCAAATGCTGCCAATCCGGGCCGGTGATGGCGACCTAAAATCAAGCATCCCCTGATCTTTGCCTACGATGAAAGCACCTGCCCCGAGGTCCGGTACCCCCCAGTCCATGCCACGACGAATTGCCCATCTGCTGTTCCGCAACCCGACGAACACCGGCAGCGGCCTCCCCCAGGCGGAGCCGACCCGCAGCCGGATCTGGTCGCGCCTGCTCATCTCGGCCCTGGTCGCGCTGACGCTGCCGCTGCTCGGCCTCGGCATCGGCATCCTCCAGGCCCGCTGGCAGCTGCAGCACGAAGCCGACCTGTCGGTTGCCCAGGCGATCAAGCGGCTGGACCAGATACTGGACAACGGCCGACAGGCCGCCGAAGCGGTCCGGTTCCGGGTCGGCGCGCCGTGCGACAACAATGTGCAGAGTGCCCTGCAATGGCAGGTGGCGACGGTTCCCTTCGTCCGTTCGGTCAATCTGGCGATGCACGGCCATCTCTACTGCACGTCGCTGCTTGGCCCGGTCAGTCAGGATGTCGGACCGCAGAACTATGTCGACGGCCGGCTGCTGCTGATGGCCGGCAACACCACGACGCCGGACGTGCCGCTGCTCGTCGTCCGCACCCCGGTCGCCGACGGCTCGGTGCTGTCGGTCATCGACGGCCGTTACCTGCATGCGGCACTGCAATTGTCGGTGCAGGAAAGCGATCTGTACTTCGTCGTCGGCAAGCTGCACATGGACCTGAGCGGCAACGTCAGCGACACGCCGATTCCGTACATGGACGATGCGTTCACACGCCGGACATCCGCCAGACATCCCTACACCATCATTGCCGGCTCCCGTGAAGGATCGATCGAAACACACCTGTTCAACTACAACCTGCCGCTACTGGTCCTGACCGTCCTCGTCGGCCTGCTGGCCGGGCTGATCTGTTACCGGCTGCTCGGCCGGCCCAGCTCGCCACGCGCCACCCTGCGGCGCGCACTCGAAGCGAAGCAGTTCGAACCCTTCCTGCAGCCCATCGTCGATGCGCGCGACGGCCGCTGGATCGGCGCCGAAGTGCTGATGCGCTGGCACCTGCCCGGCGAAGGGCTGATCCGGCCCGACCTGTTCATTCCGATGGCCGAGCGGACCGGGCTGATCCTGCCGATGACCCGCGACCTGATGCAGCAGGTCGCCACCGTACTGGCGCCACACGCGGCCGAACTGCCGCCGTGCTGCCACATCGGCTTCAACATCAGCGCGGCGCACTGCCGCGACCCGCAACTGCTCGACGACTGCCGCGACTTCCTTGCCGCGTTTCCGCCCGGTACCGTCGAGCTGTGGCTCGAACTGACCGAGCGCGAACTGATCGAGCCGACCGAGGACACCGACCTGCTGTTCCAGCAGCTCGATGCGATCGGCGTCAAGGTGGCGATCGACGACTTCGGCATCGGCCATGCCAGCCTCAACTACCTGCAGCGCTTCACCGTCGACGCACTGAAAATCGACCAGAGCTTCGTCAAGCGCATCGGTGCCGACACGCTGTCGGGCCACCTGCTCGACACGCTGGTCGAGCTCGCCACCCGGCTCGACATCGATCTGGTCGCCGAGGGCGTCGAAACCGCGGCCCAGCGCGACTACCTGCGGGCGCTCAGCGTGCGCTACCTGCAGGGTTACTACTTCGGCCGGCCGATGCCGATCCACGAATTCATGCCGGCACTGCGCCACCACCGCAATGCCGTACGCGATACCGTCGACCACGTCTGAGCGGTGCCGACGGCGTGCAAAAAGGGATGGCCCGGGCCATCCCTTTTTACTTCCACCACGCCGGTTCTGGCACCGGCGCTCGCCACGATTCCGGCATGCATCCTCGGGGTGCGCCGCGCCACTTCGACACCTTGCGCGCCGGAAAGGGGCCGAACCCGCACAGCGCACCGGATACCGGACGAAGACCGTGGTCCCGGCGACGCCGGCCCGTACCGAAAACCGGCCGGCAGCGCGTCAGCAGTTGTTCTTCTTGACCATGATCTCGATGATCTGCCGGTCGGTCTGCACCATGCTGCCGCAGGCCAGCGCGCACAGATTGTCGATCGACGCGTCGACATCGTCGGCGACGATGCCTTCGTTGCCGGTGACGCGCGAATCGTCGAGCGCCATCAGCACCGCCTTGTACGCGGCGGAGCCCGAGGTCGAGACCTTCATCGCGCAGCTGTTCGACGCCCCGTCGCAGATGATGCCGGCGATGTCGCCGACCATGCTGCAGATCGCCATGCCCACCGCGTCGTAACCGCCGCGCAGCAGCCACGCGATGCCGGCAGCGGCGCCCATCGACGCCGTCGTCACCGCGCACAGCGCCGACAGTCTGGGCAGCTTGTCGTGAACGTAGATCGCCATCAGGTGCGACAGCATCAGCGCCCGCGCCAGTGTTTCGTCACCGACGCCGAGATGTTCGGCGACCACCACCACCGGCATCGTTGCGGCAATGCCCTGGTTGCCCGAGCCCGAATTGCTCATCGCCGGCAGCGTCGCGCCGCCCATGCGCGCATCCGATGCCGAGGTCGAACGGATCAGGATCTGCGTCGGCAGGTCGTCGGACAGCAGGCCCTTGTGCATCTGCCGCTTGAGCGTGGCGCCGATGTGCAGGCCGTAGTCGCCGCCCATGCCCTCGACCGACAGCGCGTCGTTGAGTCGCGCAGCCTCGAGGATGAAGGCGATGTCGTCGAACGGTGCCGTGGTCGCGAAATCGTAGACGTCGCGGGCGGTGACGCCGGTGAGCGAGTACGCCACCTCGTCGTCGCCGCGACAGGACTCCGCCTCGAACAGCGTTTCGCCGTCCTTCTCGATCCGCACGACGTGGGTATGTGCATCGGCGATGCACACGCGCACCCAGTGGCCGCCGGCCTCGAGCCGCGCTTCGGCATAAAGGATGTTCGGCACGTCGGCGATGCCGACGCCGACCTGCTGCGCGGCCAGCATGGCCTTGCCGGCGGCGACGGTCCCGGCGTCCAGCCCCTTGAGCACTTCGAGCCGCCCGTCCGGATCGCCACCGAGCGCGCCGACAGCGGCGGCAATCGGCAGGCCGACGGTGCCGGTACCCGGCACGGTCACGCCCATGCCGTTCTTCATCAGGTTCGGCGATACCTTCGCCACGATCCGTTCCGGAACGGCGCCGAGCTCGCGCCGCGCAATCGCACAGGCCAGCGCCAGCGAGATCGGCTCGGTACAGCCCAGCGCCGGGGTGACTTCGTGCCGGACGGCCTTGAGCAGGTCCGGCCACAGATGCGTATTCATGCAAGGCTCCTTGTTACCGACGAGTCTGACTGTTTGCCGGCGTGCGGCAATCAGGGAAACTAGCGAGGCGATGGTTCGCACCGTCACCGGATCGGGAACCGTCGTCCATCGACAGTCATTATGTTGCCCAATGCAACCTGTTGGCCGTGACCGTGAATACTTGCCGCGATCGCCGGCAATCGGGCGGCCCGCGTCCCCGCACCGGATGACGTGGCCGGCACCTGGCTGCGCGAAGGCGGCGTGCGTCCGGCGCCGTCATCCCGCCATCCAATGAAAAAGACCGCCCGGAGGCGGTCTTTTTCGTCTGCGACCTCTTACCAGCGGTAGCGGGCCGATGCGGTGATCGTGCGTTCGTAGCCGTAGTAGCACCAGTTGATGCTGTTGCACGCGGTGATGTATTCCTTGTCGGTCAGGTTGCTGACGAACAGCTGCATGCGCCAGTCCTTGATGTCGTAGTGCACCGACAGGTCGACCAGCGTGTAGGGATCGGCCTGCCACTGGTTGGCCGCATCGCCGTAGCTCGAGCCGACGTAACGCACGCCGGCGCCGAAGCCCAGACCGGCCCAGTTGCCGCCCTGCAGCGTGTAGTCGGCCCACAGCGCCGCCTGGTGCCTGGGCAGCAGCGCCACCTCCTTGCCCAAGGTCGCCGGATCGTTGCTCTTGGTCACTTCGCTGTCGCTGTAGGTGTACGACGCCATGACGTTGAAGCCGGGGCGGAAGTTGAACTTGCTTTCGAATTCGAAGCCGCGCACCCGGATCTCGCCCTGCTGCACCGAATGGAACGCATGGTCCGGATCGACCGTCAGCGCGTTTTCCTGCGTGGTCTGGTACAGCGCGGCGGTGACCATGTGGTTGGTACCGGTCGGCTGGTACTTGATCCCGCCCTCGTACTGCTCGCCGGTGGTCGGCTTGAAGACCTCGCCGGCAAACGAGCGTTCCAGCGTCGGCTGGAACGAGGTCGAGTAGGCCACGTACGGCGCCAGCCCCGAATCGAACACGTAGTTCAGCCCGGCGCGACCGGTGAACGCCCGGTCGTCCTGCGAGCTGTCCTTGCCGCTGAGATTGTCGTGCACGTCGGTGTCGACCCAGTCCTGACGACCGCTCAGGGTCAGTACCCAGCGGTCCAGCTTGATCTGGTCCTGCAGGTAAAGGCCGAGCTGGCTCTGCTTCTGCGTGACGTCGCTGCTGTTGGCCGGCGTGACGATGTCGGCACCGTAGACCGGATCGAACACGTCGATCGGCGGCGCAGCGCCGAAGCCCGAGGTCGCGTGGTCGTTGGTCTTGCGGTAATCGAGACCGGCCAGCACCACGTGCTGCAGCGTGCCGGTGCTGAAGCGTGCCTCGGCCTGGTTGTCGACGCCGAACATCTTGGTCTTGTCGTGCGGCGTGTAGACATAGCGGTTCAGCGTGCGCAGATCGGCCTGCAGGCCGTTCGCGCCGACCATGTCGTGCAGCACGTCGGTTTCGGCAAAGCGCAGGTTCTGCCGCACCGTCCAGGTGTCGTTGACGACATGGGCGAATTCGTAACCGATCGACTTCATTTCCTTGTCGTAACGGTCGTAATCCGGCTCGCCCGGGTCGAACGACGGCGAAATCGAGCCGTTGGGATTGGACAGCAGCGTACCCTGCGCCGGCAGGAAGCCGCCCGGATTGCCGGTTTCGGCCTTCTGGTAACGCGCGAGGAAGGTCAGCGAAGTGTCGGCATCGGGCTTCCACGTCAGCGCCGGCGCGATGAAATAGCGCTTGTCCTCGCCGTGATCGATGCTGGTGTCGCTGTCGCTCGCCAGCGCCGTCAGCCGGTACAGCCACGTGCCCTCGGCGTTGAGCGGGCCGCTCAGGTCGACCGTCGCCTGCTTGTGGTTGAAGCTGCCGATTTCGACGCCGACTTCGCCCGTGGCCGCGTCGGTCGGCCGCTTGCTGACCATGTTGACCATGCCGCCCGGCGGCAGCTGGCCGTACAGCACCGACGACGGCCCCTTGAGCACTTCGACGCGCTCGAGCCCGTACGGCTCGACCCGGGACTGGCCGGTCCAGGCGCCGTTGGGCAGCGTCATGCCGTCGAGGAAGAACGCCGGCGTGAAGCCGCGCACCAGCAGCCAGTCGCTGCGGGCATCGGCACCATAGGCGCCGCCGACGACCCCCGAGCTGTAGCGCAGCGACTGGTCGATGCCCGACACCGCCTGATCCTGCAGCTGCTCCTTGGTGATCACCGTCACCGATTGCGGAATCTCGACCAGCGGGCTGTCGGTCTTGCTGCCGGTGCGGCTGCGTTTGGCAACGTAGCCGTATACCGGGCCCTGGGCGTCTTCGAGCGCGCTGGCGCTGACGCTGACGGTATCGAGCCGGGTTTCCTCGGCCCGAACCCCGGCCGCGGCAAATGCCAGCGCCATCGCCGCGATCAGCGGGCGCAGTGTCTGTGTACGATTCATGATGAAGCTCATTTCCCTGGGATTGCAGTGATGAAGGCCGCCTCTGCGGGCGGCTGAAAACGAATCCGTGCGGTCACGCCGCGGCCAGCGTCCAGACGCTGTTGGGCTGACCCTGCCGTGCACGCCGCCGGCAGGCGCGGGCCAGCGCGACGAAGCCGGCCGCGAGCACCAGCCCCATGGCATCGACGCCGAACACCGCCCATTCGCCGCGCGCGGCGGTCACGAACAGGTGGTCGCCGGTGGCGATGCCGTTGGCCAGCGGAATCGCCGCCGACAGCACGGCCGCGGCATTCAGCAGATCGATCGCGGCCTGCGCCGGTGGTCGACGGAAGGACCAGCCCAGCAACAGTGCGAAGGTGGCGAAGCAGGCCGCGCGCGCCCAGACGGCCGGATCGGCACCGGCCGCATGGGCCGCCATGGTGGCGACAAAGGCGGCCGAGATGGCCGCGCAGCTGCCGATGCACACGCCGGCGGTGGCCTGCGCCATGCGCCGTGCCTTCAGCGGCTGCGCCGGCGTCTGGCGCTTGCGTCGCGCCTCGATCCACAGCAGGTTGCCCGAATAGAACAGGAAGGCGCCGCCAAGGCCGAGCACGAAATACAGCCACTGCACCAGCACGCCGCCGAAACTGCCGAAATGCACGCCGTAGGCGCCACCGAGCACCGCCTGGTTGACCGTGCGCTGCCCCGGCACTTCGAGCTTGAGGACGTCGCCGGTGACCATGTCGAGGCCGATGCCGCCATAGGGGCCGAGCGTACCCGGCGACGCCCCGCGGATCTCGACCGTGGCATTCCGGTCGCCGTAGTTGATGAAGCGCAGCCAGTTGGCCTCCATGTCCGGCGCCACCGCATGTATCTTTTCCAGCAGTGCAACCGGGGACAGCATGGCCGCAGGCCGGCCGGCCGGCGCCCGCGTGACGGCAGCACTGGTTGCGGTCTCGAACTCGCCCGCCAGCCGGCCCCCGGCCACGCCCTGGTCAAAGACCGCGAACACGAAGCCGTACAGGCAGAACAGCGCGCCGGTGATCGCGAACATCACGTGGAAGGGCAGGCTCAGCACGCCGATGACGTTGTGCGCGTCCTGCCAGAAGCGCTTGAGGTTTGCACCCGGCCGCAATGCGTACAGGTCCTTCAGCAACACCGGCAGGTGCACGATCAGCCCCGACACCAGCGCCAGCCCGTACAGCAGCGACACGATGCCCATCACCCAGATGCCGGCGACCGGCAGGCCGAGCGAGAAATGCAGCGTGTTGACGAACTCGGCGAGGTCGGACTGCGGCGCGACGGCGCTGCCGCGTCCGATCTCCGCCAGTGCACGGTGCTGCCATGCACCGGCCGGCGCATCGAACCACCACGCAGTCAGTGCCGGATCGTGCGCGGACGGCAGCATCATCGCGAACTGGCCCTTCAGTTCCGGATGGGCAGCATGGAAGGCCGCGATGCGCGCGCCGGCGTCGTCGATGCGCTCGACCGTGGCCTGCCGCATGGCCGGCGTCTGCCAGACGGCGAGCTCCTCGTGGAACACGGTGATCGCACCGGCGTAAAACGCAATGAACAGTGCAAAGCCGGCGATGATGCCGCTCCAGGTGTGCAGTTGCTTGTACAGACGCAGCGAAGCGGATTTCATTGGCTCAGCCTCCCAGCGTCCGCGCGGCGCTCAATGCGGCGAACGCCGCGAGCGTCGCCAGCGCCAGCGAGCCCCAGGCGCGCGGCGCGCTGCGGAACAGCGGGCTGGCGGCGACCACGGCCAGCCAGACCGGCAGGATCGCCAGCATTCCCGGCACCATGCCGTCCTGCCACGGCCCGGGCCAGGCGTACAGCACCGCACCGACGGAAAAGGTGGACAGCGGCAGGCCGAGCACGGTCGCGGCGATCAGCTTGCCCCACATCAGCGGCGCTCCGGCACCAGCAGCGCCAGGTAGGGCAGCGCAACGCTCGTCAGCATCATCACCAGCAGTGCGGCGACCAGCCCGGACGCGACGTCGGCGGCGCCCATCCAGACGCCGGTCCCCGCGATTGCCAGCAGCACGGCCAGGCGGCGCGAACGGCGGCCGGCGCTCCGAACGGCGAGCAGCCGCTGCTGCGGCGACGACAGGTAAGCCAGCGACGCGGCGGTCAGGCACAACAGGAAAGCGAGTGCGGACATGATGTTGGCAAGAAAGTTCAATACAGGATCGAATGCGAATGCTAACACGATCGATTCTCATTAACATTTCTAGGCTGTAAGCAGCCACTGACGCAGCACGGCAGCCTGCAGGCATCGGGACCGCCCGTCCCTTCCGCAGAAGGCGAACGGGCCGAGGCTCGGCGCGCAGCACACGATGCTCGAAGCCCGGTACAGGGCGCTGCGGCTGGCACGTGGCGACATCGCCGAGCGCACTCGCGCGCCCGGCCGCGCCCGATGGCTGCTGCTGACGGCCGGTCAGGCCGGATTGGCGGAAGGAGCACGCCGGCGTCGCGCCGTGACCTTCAACCGGCTTGCAAGGGAGAGGGAAGCCGAGGGCCCCGGTGCGAACGCGATGATTGAAATCCGGCTGTGCGACCGTGAAACCGTGGTGCGCACCGCCCGCGAGTTGAAGCCGCCGTTCGACGAGGCCGTAGCAAGCCGGACACACGCCAATCCAGGGGCGGCGGCGCCATGGGGCGGCGCTCCGGATGCCGCGCAGCCTGCCGCAACGCGGTACGCTCGTCCGTGCCAACGAAAAGACCGCCCGAAGGCGGTCTTTATTCACGGGGGGTGTCGGCCGCTCACGGTGCGGTCGCGTGCTCGAGTTCGGTCAGCCAGGCCAGCGCATGCAGGCGGTCCGGACCGCACATCGCGGCCTCGGCCTGCAGCCCGCCACACACGGCCGGGCGCGCCGGATCGGTGAAGATCGCGCAGCGCAGATCGTCGGTCAGCTGGATGCACGGTACACCGGCCGGTTTGCCGTCGGGCATGCCCGGAATCGGGCTGGTGATCGACGGTGCAATGCAACACGCGGCACAGGCGGGACGGCAGGAAATCGGCATGGCCGCGATTGAACCGCAGCCGCCTGTCGCGGGCAAGCGGTCCTGCCGGGCGGCGGGCTGTTGCGGCCACGCGATTGATTGTAAGCTCGCTTCCAACGTAGTGGCAGCAACGACCGCTACGACAAAAGCAGCTGACATGCGCCGGCCCTCAAATGGCCGCGTCGGCCGCGCTAAACAGGCCGGGCCATGACCCGTGCCAGGGATGGAAGAGATGAGTCTGATCTACCTTGCGCTGACGCTGGCGCTGCTGCTCGTCAATCTGGCCGGGCTGGCACGCCTCGTGCGCCGCTGGCTGCCCGACGTCCAGCTGGCGCGCGCCGGCAGCGTGCTCGCGCTGTGCCTCGTGCTGTTCTTCACCGAGCACTTCATCGGCCTCGGCCGGCTGGCATGGCTGTGGCCGGTGTCGACGGCGCTGTCGGTCGCGCTGGTCTGGCGGCCGGCGCAGCAGCGCGGCTTCTGGCTGGCACAGCTGCCGTTCGTGTTGCCTTTCCTCGTCGCACTGGCGTGGCGCTGGGGCTATCCGGACATCGACGCGACCAGCGAACACCTGACCGACCTGTATTTCATCAGCAACTATCTGAGCGGCGACACCTTGCCCCCGCCGGACCGCTGGCTGCCCGGCGCGGTGTTCGACTGTTATTACGCCTTTCTGCATTACTCGGTCGCGCTGATGGGCCGCTGGCTCAACCTCGCCGCCGGCCAGGCGATGAATCTCGGCAGTGCCATGCTGTTCGGCCTGATCGGCAGTCTGGCGTGGTCGGTGGCACGGCGTTTCGTTGCGTCGAACGCACTGCGCGGCCTGATCGTCGCCACGGTGATCGTTGGCGGCACCGGTGTCGCGCCGCTGCTGAACGTCCTCTACGTCGCGCCCGATGCCAGCCCGGCCTCGGCACAATCGGCGGCGATCACCCGGCTGTGGGCGAACACCCGCTTCATCGGCCTCTACGACCGGCTGTCGAACTCGGTACCGGGCCAGCAGCTGTTCCCGCCGAACGAGCCGCCGGCGATGGAACTGGCGCTCGAGACGCCGTCCTACCTGCTGTATCTCGGCGACGTGCACCCGCCGCTGGCCGGCTTCGTGCTGCTGCTGTTCGTGCTCGGCCTGATCGCGCGGATCGAGCGCCCGGCCACCGACGAGAACGGCGGCGAAACCGGTGACGTCCGCGCACCCGCCGCAGCCGTCGGTGCTGCCGTGACGCTGAGCATCGCCGCCAATGCCTGGGTGCTGCCGCCGATGGCGCTGCTGGTCGCCGGCTGGCTGCTGTACCGTTGGCGCGGCAAGGTCGCCTGCCTGGTGCTGCCGACCGCCGCCGGCGTCGCCGCCGCACTGGCGCTGCTCTACCCTTTCCTGAGCTACTTCGCGCTGGCCGGCCTGCACACGCCGATCGTCCTGACCAAACCGTTCGAATATTCGCCGCTGAACGAATGGCTGCTGTTGTGGTGGCCGGTGCTGCTGCTCGTCGTGCTGGCACTGAGCCAGGGACCGCGCGCTCGACTGGCATGGTGGAGCGCGCTCGGCGTGCTGGCGATGCTGGCGCTGTCCGAGCTCGTCACGGTCGACGATCCGCTCGGCGAGCGGCTGCAGCGCTTCAATACCGTGCTCAAGTGGTGGTCGTGGCTGTGGCCCGCCGCCATCGTCTGGCTCGGCGCGATCAACCTCGGCAGCGCGGTGCGCTGGCGCCGCATCGCCACGGTCGTGCCGCTGGCGGCGTCGCTGTCCTTCGTGCTGCCGCAGCTGCAGTTCTGGTGGCACAGCCCGCGCCCGCACGCCGGGCAGATCGCCGGTGACGCATGGCTCAAGGACGACGACGCCAACAAGGCCATCCTCGGCTGGCTCAAGGCACAACCGCAGGGACTGGTGCTCGAAAACACCGATCGCACCGCGTACAGCCCGAGCAGCGCCTTCGCGCTGTTCGCCGGCAAACCGTCGATGCTCGGCTGGCCCGCGCACGTCGCGCAATGGCGCGGCAACCCGGCGTACGTCGGCGAACGCGCCGATGCCGCCCGGGCGATCTACGCCGGCGCGCATCCGGCGGCCGGGGCCTGGCTTGTCGGCCAGCACGTCGACTACCTCGTGTGGAGCCGCTTCGACGCTGCCCGCGGCCCGGTCGTGCTGGCGCAGCTGAAAGCCGCCCTCGCCCCCGATTACCAATGGCAGCCGCTCTGGCAGGCCGGCACCGACGAGTACGGCGTGTTCGTCCGCACGCCCCACGAGACCGTTCAACCATGACCCTGATCTACTACGTACTGACGCTGGCACTGATCCTCGTCCATTTCGCCGCCGTGTCGGCCGTGGTTTCGCGGCTGATTCCGTCATTCCACGTCGCCCGCGCCACCGGCGTGCTCGGCATCACGCTGGCCTGTTTCTTCCTCGAGCACTTCCACGGCTGGGGCCGGCTCGCCGGGGTGTGGCCGTTCACGACCGCTATCGCGCTGCTGGCGCTCTGGTGGGACAAGGACCGGCTCAGGACCGCCGGCTTCGTGCGCAGCGAAGCGCTGTTCTGGGCCTTCGTCGGCTACGGGCTGATGTGGAAGTGGTTCTACCCGTCGATCTACCCGACCAGCGAACGCGTCACCGACCTCTTTTTCATCGGCAACTACCTGCCCGGCGCAACACTACCGCCGCCCGACCACTGGTTCCCGCCACGGGTGTTCGACTTCTACTATGCCTTCCAGCACTACGGCGCCGCGCTGATGGGGCGGTTGTTCGCGATCCGGCCGGGCCTGACCTACAACCTGGCGATGCCGCTGCTGATGGCCATGAGCGCAACGCTGGCGTGGGACATCGCCAGCCGCTTCATTGCCGGCCGCGCACTGAAAGTCCTGCTCGTCGTCACCTTGGTGCTCGGCGCCACCGGCGCCAGCCCGATGGTGCATCTGGTACGCCAGGGCGACGTCAACAACCCGAACGCCGAGGTCAACGACCGGATGTGGGCCAGCGCCCGCTTCGTCGGCCTGTACGACCAGCGTCTCGACACCGAACTCGCCCAGTCGCTGTACCCGCGAGAAACCCGCTTCGAAGCGCGCGAGCTGCCGCTGGAAAACTTTGGCTACCAGTACTTCGTCGGCGACTACCACCCGCCGCTCGGCGGCTTCTTCCTCTTGCTGCTGGCGCTGGCGCTGATGGCCATGGTCGAAACCGGCAGCGGCTCGCGCCGGATCAACACCGCACTGATCGGACTGACCGTACCGGTCACGATCGCGACCAATGCTTGGGTCTTCCCGCTGCAGGCGCTGCTGGTCGCCGGCTGGGCCGCGTGGCGCCACCGCCGGCCCCTCGCCTCTGGAGCGCCCGCCGATCCCCCGGCCGATGTGCCGACCGCGCCCGGCACCGACTGGCCGGCGCTGGTCGCCGGCGGTACCGTCGCCTTCCTGCTGCTCTACCCCTTCCTCGCCGGCTTCGCCAGCAAGTCGCTGTCGACGCCGATCCGGCTGGTTGCGGCGATGGACCACACCCCGCTGCTGCAGTACCTGACGCTGCAATGGCCGCTGCTGCTGCTGATCGCGCTCGGCCTCGTCGCCGGCGCGGCACAGCGGCGCACACGCGGTTTCACGCTGTATGCGGCGCTGGCCTTCGGCGCGCTGCTGCTGCTGTCCGAGTTCGTCTTCGTCGACGATCCGTCCGGCGGCCGCTTCGAGCGCACCAACACGGTCATGAAATGGTGGGGCTGGATCTGGACCGGCGGCCTGACCGTACTCGGCGCCCTGCTGCTCGGCCAGTCGCGCCGCTGGATCAAGGTCGCCGTTGCCGCGTCGCTGGCACTGATCACGCTCAGCTACGGCTGGGACACGCTGCGCTATCTGGCCAACGCCAGCCCGGGAGACCGCGGCCGCCTCGACGCCACCGCCGTCTACACCCAGGACCCGGCCGCGCGCGACCTGCTGGCACTGCTCGCCCGCCAGCCCGACGGCATCGTGCTCGAAAACGTCTATGGCGACGCCTACACCGACAGCAACATCTTCGCCGCCTTCACCGCCAAACCGTCGCTGCTCGGCTGGCCGTCGCACCTGATCACCTGGCACGGCAACACACCCGAAGTCTGGATCACCCGCGACCAGATCCGCACGTTCTACGCCGGCACGCAGGCGGACCCGCTCGGCTGGCTGACGCAGAAGAACGTCCGGTATATCGTCTGGACTCCGCGCGATGCCCAGAATCCGCAGGCGTGGTCGCAGCTGCAGCAGGCGATCGCCGCCGGCTACAGCTGGCAGCCGACCAGTGCCGCCGGCCAGTTGCCGGTCGGGCTGTGGGTGCGTCGCCGATAACCGGACCAGCCTGATGAAGAAGCTTCACCACCAGTTCCTGCACTTCGCCGCTGTCGGCCTTGCCGGCACCGGCATCCAGTACCTGACGCTGTGGTTCGGCGTCGAGCACCTCGGCCTCAAGGCGGCGGTGGCGTCGGCGGTCGGCTACGTGCTCGGCTGCTTCGCCAACTACGCGCTGAACTACAAGTACACGTTCAAGAGCGGCAAATCGCACAAGGAAGCCGCGAGCAAGTATTTCACCATCGTCGGCGTCGGCTGGTGCCTCAATACCGCGCTGATGACGCTGTTCGTCCACACGCTGGGCTGGCAGTACTTCGTGGCCCAGATCATCACCACCGGGATCGGACTGGTCTGGAATTTCGGCGGCAGCCGGTTCTGGGCCTTCCGGGAGCATAGACATGAACACTGATCTGCCGCTGCTGTCGGTCGTCGTGCCGGCGTACAACGAGGAAGCCGTACTCGAAGCCTTCCACGCCCGGATGGGTGCGCTGTTCGACAGCCTGCCCGCATACCGCTGCGAAATGGTCTTCGTCAACGACGGCAGCCGCGACCGCACGCAGGCGATCATCGACCGCTTGTGCGATGCCGATCCGCGCGTTGCCGGCATCGACCTGTCGCGCAACTTCGGCAAGGAAATCGCCATGACCGCCGGGCTCGACCACGCGCGCGGCGATGCGGTGGTCATCATCGATGCCGACCTGCAGGACCCGCCCGAGCTGATCCGCGACATGCTGCGCGAATGGGAGGGCGGCTACGACGTCGTCTATGCCAGACGCACCGTGCGCGACGGCGAGAGCTGGGTCAAGAAAGCCACCGCGGCGGCGTTCTACCGGACGATGAACCGGATGTCCGGCCGGGTGCACATCCCGCGCGACACCGGCGACTTCCGGCTGATGAGCCGGCGTGCCGTCGACGCGCTGCTGCAGTTGCGCGAGCAGCACCGTTTCATGAAAGGCCTGTTTGCCTGGGTCGGCTTCAAGACGAAGGCGATCGAATACCGCCGCGATCCGCGCGCCGCCGGCGTGTCGAAATTCAACTACTGGAAACTGTGGAATTTCGCGCTCGAAGGCATCACGGCATTCTCGATCGGCCCGCTCAAGGTTGCCACCTATCTCGGCCTGACCACCGCGCTGTTCGCTTTCGGCTACGGCGCGTGGATCATCACCAAGACGCTGATCTGGGGTGACCGCGTCCACGGCTATCCGACGATCATGGTGACCATCCTCTTCCTCGGGGGCGTGCAGCTGTTCTTTACCGGCGTACTCGGCGAATACATCGGCCGGATCTTCAACGAGACCAAGCAGCGGCCGCTGTACTTCACCCAGGCGCTAAGGCCGTCGCGGGTCGACGAGGTCCAGCCGGTCAGTCCGCCGCGGCAACTGCCGTACGAGGAACGCGGCAGCCTGATCGACGGGCGCTGAAACGGCAAGGACGCCCACGGGCGTCCTTGTCTTTTGCCGGTGGACCCTCAGCCGAAGAGCTTGCCCTTGAGCAGGTTCAGTCCCTGCGCCAGCAGGTCGCCGCCCTGCGGCACCTCGCCGTTCGGCGTGAGCTGGTCGACCAGTTGCGGCAGCGCCTCGGAAATCTGTCCGGCGGCCTGCTGCAGATCGACGCCGAGCCTGGATGCGATCTGCGACACCGCATCGCTGCCGAGCACCGACTGGATCTGCTCGGCCGAAACCGGCAGGTTCTGGCCGGTCGAAATCCACGACTGCGCGACTTCGGCCAGACCACCCTGCTGGAATTTCTCCACCAGCCCGGAAATGCCGCCCTGCTGTTCGAGCAGGGGACCGAGTGCGCCGAGCAGGCCGCCCGCGCCTTCTTCCTGATTGCCGCCACCGAGCGCACCGGTCAGTTGATCCAGAAGTCCCATGCCTTTCTCCCGTATTGGTCCGGCCGCATGATGCAGCCCATCGTTTCATCCTAGCCAAGTGCAGCGACGGCAAGCCGTGCCGCTGCTCCGTACATGATAGACGGAGCACATGCCGGCCGCGTGACCGATCCGCGACAGGCCGCAACGCCGGGATTTGCAATCGGTTGACATCACCAACAAAGGGAAACACAGGCGAGCACAAGGCTCACAGACGACCGCACCGGGCGGTGCGATGCTGGACCTGTCGCCGCAACGATTGCGGCAGAAGAACCGGAGAAACCGACATGAACAAGCTGACCGCATCGCTCGCCACCGTCATCGCCGCCGCCGGCCTGATGATCGCCACCCCGTCGTTCGCCGAGGCCGTCGCGGCATCGGGTACTGCAGCCACCCACGTCCAGCATCACAAGAAAGCCGCAACGAAGAAGAAGGCATCGGCCGCATCGGCCGTGCAGAAGGCGCAGGCCAAGAAGCACCACGCGTCGGCTGCGTCGTCGGCCCAGAAGGCCCAGGCAAAGAAGAAGCATGCCTCGTCGGCATCGGCCGTGCAGAAGGCACAGGCCAAGAAGCATCACGCTTCGGCTGCGTCGTCGGCCCAGAAGGCCCAGGCGAAGAAGCACGCCTCGGCCGCATCGGCTGTGAAGACCAAGTAACTGCTCCGGAGGGCTTGGCCCCCTGTGCCCTCCCGGCTTCGAGCCCCGCCTTCTGGCGGGGCTTTTTTTTGGTCCCCGAAACGGCAACGGCGAACCCTTGCAGGTCCGCCGTTGTCGTGTCGGGCGAAATACCGGCTACAGCAGCCTGATCAGGCCGCCGGATAGACGCGGGCCTCGCGCGGATTCAGCCAGACGGGCTCGCCGACCTGCCAGCCGCCTTCCTGGTAGCGCTCGCGCGTCAGCTCGACCTCGACCACCTCGGCATCCTTGACGTCGACTTCAAGCCGGACGGTGGCGCCGAGCAGGCGCGAATGACTGATCACGCCGGCAATCGCCTTGTCGGTCGCGACGCGCGACAGCTCGATTTCATGCGGACGAACATAGACGACCGCCTTGTCGCTGTCGCCGGCTTCGGCGGCAAAACGCGCAGCGCCGACTTCGGCCCAGCCGTCGTGCACGCGCGAGTGGAACAGGTTCACGTCGCCGAGGAACTGGTAAACGAACGGCGTGGCCGGCGCGTCGTACACCTGCTCCGGCGTGCCGATCTGCTCGATCTTGCCCTTGTTCATCACCACGACGCGGTCGGCCACTTCGAGCGCCTCTTCCTGATCGTGGGTCACGAACACGCTGGTGATGTGCATTTCGTCGTGCAGCCGGCGCAGCCAGCGGCGCAGCTCCTTGCGCACCTTGGTATCGAGCGCACCGAACGGCTCGTCCAGCAGCAGCACCTTGGGTTCGACCGCCAGCGCCCGCGCCAGCGCGATCCGCTGACGCTGGCCGCCCGACAACTGTGCCGGATAACGGTCGGCCAGCCAGTCGAGCTGCACCAGGCTCAGCAGCTCGTGCACCTTGCGCTTGATCTCGGTCTCGCTCGGCCGGGTCTTCTTCGGCCGGACGCGCAGGCCGAAGGCGACGTTCTCGAACACCGTCATGTGGCGGAACAGTGCGTAATGCTGGAACACGAAGCCGACCTGGCGTTCACGCACATGCGTATCGGTCGCGTCCTCGCCATGGAACAGGATCTGGCCCTGATCCGGCGTTTCGAGACCGGCGATGATGCGCAGCAGGGTCGTCTTGCCGCAGCCCGACGGACCGAGCAGCGCCAGCAGTTCGCCCGAAGCGATGTCCAGCTGCAGGTTGTCGAGCGCGACGAAATCGCCGAAGCGCTTGGAAATGGCGTTGATTGCAATGCTCATGGTTCTTCAGTCCTTACTCTTCGGTCGCGTGACGGCGGTCTTCGGCGGCGAGTCTTTCGGTACGCCATTCAACCCACGATTTCAGCGCCAGCGTCACCAGTGCCAGCAGGGCCAGCAGCGAGGCGCAGGCAAAGGCGGCGACAAAGTTGTATTCGTTGTAAAGGATCTCGACGTGCAGCGGGATCGTGTTGGTCTGGCCGCGCACGTGGCCGGATACCACCGACACCGCGCCGAACTCGCCCATCGCCCGCGCATTGGCCAGGATCACGCCGTACAGCAGACCCCACTTGATGTTCGGCAGCGTCACGCGCCAGAACATCTGCCAGCCGCTGGCGCCGAGCACCATCGCCGCCTGCTCCTCGTCGCTGCCCTGCGCTTCCATCAGCGGGATCAGTTCGCGGGCGACAAACGGGAAGGTGACGAACACGGTCGCCAGCACGATGCCCGGTACGGCGAAGATGATCTTGATGTCGTGATCGGCCAGCCACGGTCCCCACCAGCCCTGCGCGCCGAACAGCAGCACGTAGATCAGGCCGGCAACGACCGGCGACACCGCGAACGGCAGGTCGATCAGCGTGATCAGGAAGCTCTTGCCGCGGAACTCGAACTTGGCGATGGCCCATGCGGCGGTCAGACCGAAGACGAGGTTCAGCGGCACGGCGATCGCCGCGGTGATCAGCGTCAGCTTGATCGCCGAGACGGCGTCGGGTTCGACCAGTGCCGCCAGGTACAGCTGCCAGCCCTGGCGGAACGCTTCGACAAAGACCGACACCAGCGGCACGACCAGGAACAGGCCGATGAAGGCCAGGGCAATACCGGTCAGCAGGATGCGGACCGGGCGCGTTTCGGTCGTCACGATCGAACGCGGCGCGTTGTTGACTCCACCCGCCATGATTATTTCCTCCGTCCGAGTCGTTTTGCCGTCCACCACTGCAGGCCGTTGATCACCAGCAACAGCGCGAACGACACCGCCAGCATCACGCAGGCAATCGCCGTCGCGCCGAGGTAGTCGTACTGCTCGAGCTTGGAAATGATCATCAGCGGCGTGATTTCGGACACGTAGGGCATGTTGCCGGCGATGAAGATCACCGAGCCGTACTCGCCGATCGCCCGGGCGAACGCCATCGCAAAACCGGTCAGCAGCGCCGGCAGGATCGTCGGCACGATGATCTTGTAGAACACCTGGCCACGCGTCGCGCCAAGGCTGGCTGCGGCTTCCTCGAGCTCCTTTTCCAGATCCTGCAGCACCGGCTGCACGGTACGGACGACGAAGGGCAGGGTGATGAAGGTCAGCGCCAGCACGATGCCGAGCGGCGTGAACGCGATCTTCAGTCCCAGCGGCTCGAACCACTGGCCGATCCAGCCGTTCGGCGCGTAGATCGTCGCCAGCGCGATACCGGCGACGGCGGTCGGCAGCGCGAACGGCAGGTCGACCAGCGCGTCGACCAGGCGCTTGCCCGGAAACGGGTAGCGCACCAGCACCCAGGCGATCAGCAGCCCGAACACCAGGTTGATCAGCGCCGCCAGCAGCGATGTGCCGAAGGTCACTTTGTACGACGCCATGACACGCGGCTCGGTGACGATGGACCAGAACGCGGCCCAGTCGAGGTGGGAGGTCTTGATGATCAGTGCCGCCAGTGGCAGCAGCACGATCAGCGAAAGATAAAGCAGCGTGTAGCCGAGCGAGAGCTTGAAGCCCGGCAGCACGCTGTGTTGTTTGAAGGCCATGCCTTCCCCCTGTTTTTATTGTGTCGCCGGCCGGTGTGCCCCTGCAGCACCGGCCGATGCGGAATTACTTCTTCGCGATCGTCGCGGCAACCTGGTCGTAAATGCCGCCGTCGTCGAAGTATTTCTTCTGCGCGACCTTCCAGCCGCCGAACTCGTCGATGCCGAACAGCTTCACCGCCGGGAACTGCTTGGCGTACTTGGCGGCGACGGCCTTGTCACGCGGACGCAGGTAGTTCTGCGCGGCGACTTCCTGGCCTTCCGGGCTCCACAGGTACTGCAGGTAGGCTTCGGCCGCCTTGCGCGTGCCCTTCTTGTCGACGACCTTGTCGACCACCGCAACCGGCAGGTCGGCATCGATCGACACGCTCGGATAAACGACCTCGAAACCGCCGCGGCCGAATTCGCGGGCGATCATTTCGGCCTCGTTCTCGAAGGTCACCAGCACGTCGCCGATATTGCGCTGCATGAAGGTCGTCGTCGCCGCGCGGCCGCCGGCGTCGAGCACCGGGACGTTCCTGAACACGCCGGTAACGAACTCGCGCGCTTTGGCATCGTTGCCGCCCGGCAGTTTCGCCGCGTAACCCCAGGCGGCGAGGAAGGTGTAGCGGCCGTTGCCCGAGGTCTTCGGGTTCGGCACGATCACCTGCACGCCCGGTTTCACCAGATCGTTCCAGTCCTTGATGCCCTTGGGGTTGCCCTTGCGGACGATCAGTACCTGCAGCGAGCTGAACGGCGCGGCCTCGTTGGGGAATTTCTTTTCCCAGCCGGCATTGATCTGCCGGCCCTTGTCGACGATCGCGTCGATGTCCGTGCTCTGGTTCATCGTCACCACGTCGGCCTCGAGGCCGTCGATGACCGAACGCGCCTGCTTGCTCGAACCGCCGTGCGACTGCTGGATCGTCACCTTGTCGTTGAATTTGGCCTGGTAGTGCTTGGCGAAGACCGGGTTGTAATCCTTGTAGAAGTCGCGCATCACGTCGTACGACACGTTCAGCAGGGTCACGTCGGCCAGCGCCGGAGCGGCGGCAAATACGGAAAGCAGCAAGGCGGGGATCAGTTTGCGCATGGTCGGGTCCGTTGGACAGTAAGGTCGATCGGGCGATTATCACCCGACCGCCATATACCACCAAAGAATAATCCGTTAATAAATATCGGTCGTTTTTGCATAAGCAAGATTCAGCCTTGAACCCGTCGCAGCGCCAACCGGCAACCATGACGATAGGCCAACACAGCGCTACACAAGCCGTCAGCAAACTTGCCCTGCGCGGCGGCACTTGGCACGATGACGACATCGCTCCACCCCCGCTCCAACCATGCCTTCCACCGCCCCCTCTCCCTGGCACGCCGAATTCGTCGAAGCGCAGGCGTCGGTCTCCCGCGAACAGGCCGACAGCGATCTGCTGCGTGCGATACAGGGCCGCGCCGGAGCCGGGCATTTCGCCCAGATCGGCCTGTGGCTGGGCCTGAGTCTGCTGCTCGAATCGCTGCTGCCGCAAGCGATCGAAGCCTGGCTGGCCGCGCTCGAATCGGCACTGTCCGGCGGGCAGGCGCGGATCGCCGCATCGCTGTGGCTCGAACTGGCCACGCTGGGCCGCGAGCACGGTGACGCGGCACTGGCGCTCCGGCTCGACCAGCATGCCGCCGAACTCGCCCGCAGCACCGAAGACACCGCGCTGCACGCCCGCTCCGCCCTGGCCACCGCCGCCGACCTGTATGCGCTGGGCGACGCAGCCGGCGCCGACGCGGCACTCGACTACGCGCTGGCCCATCCCGGCCTCGCCGGATTGCAGGAAGCGCGGCCGAACGAACAGATCGCGACGCTGCTCGCCCTTGCCGGCCGTGCGGGCGAGGCACGCACCTTCTGCATGGCTGCGGCCGAACGCTACCGGGCCAACGGCGCCCCGCTCGGCGAGCTGCGCTGCTGCCTGCAGCTGGCGATGCTCGACGACGATCCGCAACACCGCCACCGCGCGGCACGGCTTGCGACCGGCCTGGCCCCGGACCGGCTCGACCGGGCACAGCACCGGCTACTTGCCGACCTGTTCGAGGCCAGCGGCGAGCTGGCCCTGGCCGTCACGCATCTCGACGCCGCACTGGCCCCCCGGCCGCCGGTCGCACACGTGCCAAGCCGCCGAATCAGCAGTGTGGCAATGCGGCTGCAGTTGCTTGCATCCCGGATCGAACTTTCGCAGCTGCGCGACCGGACGACCCGGGACAGCGGCCAGGACCGCGCCGACGGCAGTCTGAGCCGCGCGGCACTGAATGCCCGTCTACCTGCGCTGATCGTCGCCGCCAACGACGGGGTACCGCTCGGCATGCTGCAGATTGCCGTCGACCGCTTCGGCGAGATCCGCGCCCAGCGCGCCCGGCATGTCGGCGACGACGTGCTGCGTACGGTGACCGCGCTGCTGCGGCTCGACCGCGAGGCCGGCGACCTGCTGGCACGCATCGGCGACGACGAATTCCTGCTGGCGCTGCCCGGCGCCGACGCCGACGCGGCCCGGCGGGCCGCCGAAGCGGTGCGACGCCGTATCGCCGAGTACGACTGGACCGCGCTACACCCGGCGCTCTCGGTCAGCGTCAGCGTCGGTGCCGTCGCTTGTCTGCCCGGCGACTCGGCGGACATCCTGCTGTTCCGCGCCGATCTGGCGCGCTATCTGGCACAGCGTGGCGGCGGCAACTGCGTCAGCAACGCCGAAGGGGTTGCGGCATGAACGACCGACACGCACTGCTTGCCGATCTCGAACCGGTCGCCATCGCTGCCGAGAACGGCTCGCCGCCACCACCGCCCGAAGTCGAAGCGCTGCTGGCCCGCGCCCGTACCGTCGGCGACGCCCGGCTCGAAGCCCTTGCGATGGTGACGCTGGGGCACGCCTGGCAGCATGTCGGCCGCCTGCGCACCGCCCAGCAAGCGTTTCGCGATGCGGCCGCGCGCTTCCACGACCACGGTCATACCCGTGGCCAGATCGAGGCGCTGATCGAACTGGGCCGCGCCCGCTACGCCGCCGGCGAAATCGCTGCGGCGCTCGACACCTGGTCGCAATGTCTGGCGCTGGCGCACGACAACGGCGACGGCGACCACTGCGCCCGGGTCTGCCTCGGCGTCGGCCAGGCCTGCGTGGCGCTCGGCGACCATGCCGGCGCATTGCGTTATCACGAGCTGGCGCTGTCGCTCGCGCGACCGCTCGGTCACGACCGGCTGACCTGCGAAGCACTGATCAATGTCGGCGGCGATGCCTACCGGCTGCAACAGGGCGAACGGGCGCTGACCGCGCTGGCCGAGGCCGATGCGCTGCTGCAGACCAAGGTCGCCAACCGGGTCTGGGCCGCCGAAGTACCCTACTACCGCGGCCTCGTCTGGCTCGCCAACGGTGACGTCGACGCCGCCTGCGGTGCGCTCGACGCCGCACGCCGCGCGCATGCAGCCAATCACAGCGTCTGGGGCGAGGCGCACGCGTACTACGCCCTGGCGCAGGCACACGAAGCGGCCGGCCAGACGGAGCCGGCGGAGTCCTGCTATCTGGCCGCCCGCGCGCTGGTGCGGGGGGCCGGGCTGATTGCGCTGCACCAGCAGTTGCTGCGCCGGCTTGCGGCACTGGCCCGCTCCGGCGGCGACATGCCGGCCGCACTCGGCTGGTTGCGCGAACTCGACACCCTCGACACGGCAACGATGCCCGACACCTCGGCACGCTGGAACCGCGGCCAGCTCGCCAGACTGGTCGCCCTCGAGACGCGCAGCCGGATCGGCGCAGTCCGGCTCGGCCTGCTCCCCTGAGCCACGATCGCAACGAAAAAAACCGGGCACGATGTGCCCGGTTCTGAAGTCTAGGAAGACGCTGGTCCGGCTTAGAAGTCGGTACGGAAACCGACCGACCAGGCAAAACCGTCCTGGCTGGCGTAATCCGGCGTCAGCGAGCCCGAGTTGTTCCTGAACTTGCCCTTGTTGTCGTTGTTGACGTCAACCAGGTAGGTGTAGAAACGCGTCTGCTTGGTGGCGTAGTAGACCAGACCCAGCGAAGCCTGCTGGCCGCTGTTGTCGCTCACGCCCAGCTGGTCCTGCGACCAGGCATACACGCCCTGGACTTCGAACTGGCCGAACTTGTAGTTGCCGACCACGGCGTAGTTGTCCCAGTCCTGACCGGCCTTGCTGTCGTCGCTGTTGACGTGTTCCCAGCCGCCGCCCAGCTGCAGGCCGAAGTCGAACTTGTAGCCCAGTGCCAGGTTGGTCGCCCAGGTCGACGCACCGCTGGTGGTGTTGGCCGCCTGGTCGGCCGATGCCAGGCCGGTTGCCTGAGTGAAGGTGCGGTTCTTCGCGTAGTAGTAGCCGAGGCCACCGACGAAGCCGTAGCCGCTGTACAGGGCCGAAGCGGCATAGATCGGCGACTCGCCGCCGTTCTGGGCGTTCTGGTCGAGGCCCCACGAACCGCGGACCTGGAAGCCGCTGAATACCGGCGAATCATAGCTGACCGAGTTCTGCAGGCGGCTGTTGAGCTGGGCGAACACGGCACCCTTGCCCTTGTAGTCGGCGGTGTCGGCGAAGTTGTCGAACAGGCTCGACAGGTCCGACGAGGTCAGCAGGGTCTTGTAGGCGCTGTCGTAGTTGCCGAAGCGCACGGTACCCCAGTCGCCCTGCCAGCCGCCGAAGGTGTTGCGGCCACCCCAGGTGGTGTTGCCGGTGCCGCCGTTGCCCGAGGNGGTGACCTCGGCATACGCCGCGCCGGCGCTGAGGAAAGTCGCGGCCAGCAAGGCCGAAAGAACGGTGCGTTTCATATTTTCTGGGTCTCCCTGTTTTTGTCGTACGGCCGCCGGCATGCCGAGCGGCCATACGTATCCGGCATTACAGCGTGGCGATCGACACTTCGGTCGCCTTGACGAAGGCAATGACTTCGCTGCCCGGTGCGAGCTTCAGCTCCTTGACCGAGCGGGTAGTGATCACCGAGGTGACGATGCCGGCCGGCGTGGCAACGTCGACTTCCGACAGCACCGGACCTTCGATGATTTCGCGCACGGTGCCGCGGAACTGGTTGCGGACATTGATCGACTGGATGCTCATGATGGTCTCCTTGGTAAATGACGATGTCAGATTAACGTGAGCGCAATATCACTCAAAGTAATTTCATTTTTGTTTTTTATTCCAGAACAAACACAAACTCCGTCAGGCTTACAACGCCCAGCGCAGTGCAGCCGGTGCGATCGGCGGCAGCGGTTCGGGCAGCGGCGCATCGGGCTGCTGCAGCACCCGTGACAGCAGCCGCTCCTGCAACAGCGCGAAGTGCACGTCGCCGCGCCGGCGCGGCCGCGCCAGCGGCACGGCCAGGTCGAGACCGACCCGACCCTGCTCGACCAGCAGTACCCGGTCGGCGATCGCCACCGCCTCTTCGACATCGTGCGTCACCAGCAACACGGTGAAGCCGTGCCGACGCCACAGCCGCTCGATCAGCTGCTGCATCTCGATCCGGGTCAGCGCATCGAGCGCGCCGAGTGGTTCGTCGAGCAGCAGCAGCTGCGGTTCGTGGATCAGCGCCCGCGCCAGTGCCACGCGCTGCCGCTGTCCGCCCGAAAGCTGGCTCGGCCATTTGCCGGCGTGTTCGGACAGGCCGACTTCGGCCAGCGCCGCATGTGCGCGCGGCTGCCAGTCGCCCTTGAGGCCGAGGCCGACGTTGGCCAGCACGGTCTTCCACGGCAGCAGGCGTGCGTCCTGGAACATAAGCCGGGTATCGAAATGACCGGTATCGAGCGGACTGCCATCGGCGCGCACCCCGCCCGACGTCGGCGTATCGAGCCCCGCCAGCAGCCGCAGCAGGGTCGATTTGCCGCAGCCGGAACGGCCGACGACGGCGACGAACTCGCCGGCACGGATGTCGAGGTCGAGGTGGTCGAGCACGGTCTGCTCGCCATAGCGGCGCGTGAGGCCGCGGATGGTCAGCGCGACGCCGAGGGCGGGTTCGAGGTGGGTTTGGGTCATGGGTTGCTCCTGTGCCGGTTTGCCGGCGATCTCTGCATTTTTGAGGACTTACTTGGTTCTGCGCCTGCGGCGCGAGTAAAAGCCTTTGATGCGCGTTCCTCCGCGCGTACGGGAAGAGCGCTTTGTCTCGCCAAAGCCCCCTTCACCCCAAAGGCGCCCCGCGCTCTGCGGCCGTCCAGGCTGCCCTCGATCGGTCGCGAGCCAAGCCGTGAAACCGGCTCGTCTCGCTCCACTCCTCGGCGCTGGCGAACGGGAATGAAAGGCGGCGCAGTGTTCACCGCAATTTGGTTGACCACGTTCTGCTCACTGCCGGTTGCATCCCGCCCCGATCCCCTCAGAAGCGCCGAGCAGCGCAAGTCGACGCGGGGCAGTCGGGGATCCCTGTTTTAGCGAAGCGAGTTTGCGATTCCCGCCGTGGCGACTGGGCAGCGCAGGGAACCCCGAAGGGGCGCGAATGCGGGGGCGCCTTTTCTTTGGGTCCTTTCTTTTGGCGAACAAAAGAAAGGACCTCGTCCGCCGGGCGAAACCGGCAATCCAGACGCCAGCGTCGCTGGCGCTGAAACCCGTCGCTCAGCAACGCCCAAACCCGCTTACTGATACGCCGGATGCCACCTCAACCACACCCGCTCCAGCCCCCGCGCCGCCACGTCGCTGCCCTTGCCGAGCACCGCGTACAGCAGGATCGCCAGCACCACCACATCGGTCTGCAGGAACTCCCGCGCGTTCATCGCCAGATAGCCGATGCCCGAGCTGGCCGAAATCGTTTCGGCGACGATCAGCAGGATCCACGCGAAGCCCAGCGCAAAGCGCACGCCGACGAGGATGCTCGGCAGCGCGCCGGGCAGGATCACGTCGCGGAACAGCGGCCAGCCGCGCAGGCCGTAGCTTTTCGCCATCTCGACCAGACCGGTATCGACCGAGCGGATGCCGTGATAGGTGTTGATGTAGACCGGAAACAGCGTGCCGAACGCGACCAGGAACAGCTTGGCGGCCTCGTCGATGCCGAACCACAGGATCACCAGCGGGATCAGCGCCAGCGGCGGGATGTTGCGGACCATCTGCACCGTGGTGTCGAGCAGCAGCTCGCCGCGTCTGGACAGACCGGTGACCAGCCCGAGCAGCAGCCCGAGGCCGCCGCCGATGCCGAAGCCGACCGCGGCGCGCCAGAAGCTCACCTTCAGGTGCGCCCACAGCTCGCCCAATTCGGCCAGTCGAACCGCAGCGTCGAACACCGCGCTCGGCGCCGGCAGGATGCGGCTCGTGAGCACGCCGTGGGTGGCGAACCACTGCCACGCCAGCAGCAGCAGTGCCGGTACCGCCCACGGCGCCAAACGGCGCGAAATGGCAGCAATCGTCATGGTGCTTCCTCAGCTCTGCGCGACCAGCTTCGGGGCCGGCGGCACGATGTCGTTGGCGATCACTTCGCCGAACGGCCCGGTCAGGTTGACCTTGCCGGCCGGTTTCGCATGATCGAGCGGCAGCAGCGGGAACAGCAGTTCGGCAACGCGGTACGCCTCCTCGAGGTGCGGGTAGCCCGAGAAGATGAAGTGCTCGATGCCCAGATCGGCGTACTCGCGGATCCGCGCGGCGACTTCGTCGGGGCTGCCGACCAGCGCGGTGCCGGCACCGCCGCGCACCAGGCCAACGCCGGCCCACAGGTTCTGTGCAATCTCGAGCTTGTCCCGCCGGCCGCCGTGCAGCTCGGCCATCCGGCGCTGGCCGACCGAGTCGAAGCGCGCAAACGCCTGCTGCGCCGCGGCGATGGTGTCGTCGGTGACGTGCGAGATCAGCTTGTCGGCGGCCTGCCACGCTTCCTCGCTGGTTTCGCGCACGATCACGTGCAGGCGGATGCCGAAGCGCACGGTCCGGCCCTGTGCCTCGGCGGCGGCGCGGACCTGGGCGATTTTCTCGGCCACCGCCTCGGGCGGCTCGCCCCAAGTCAGGTAGACATCGACGTGCTCGGCCGCCAGCGCGATCGCCGGCTCACTCGATCCGCCGAAGAACAGCGGCGGATGCGGTGTCTGAACCGGCGGGAACAGCGCCTTGGCGTTCTCGACCGTCAGATGCTTGCCGCTGAAGTTGACCGTCTCGCCGGCGGCGACGCCGCGCCAGATGTTGAGGAACTCGTCGGTCACCTCGTAGCGCTCGGCATGGTTGAGGAAGCTGCCGTCACCGCGCTGCTCGTCCGGATCGCCACCGGTGACGACGTTGATCAACAGGCGACCGTTGGAGATCCTGTCCAGCGTCGCCGCCATCCGCGCCGACACCGTCGGCGAAATGATGCCCGGGCGGATCGCGACGAGGAACTTGAGCCGCTCGGTCAGCGGCGCCAAGGACGACGCGACGACCCACGAATCCTCGCAAGAGCGTCCGGTCGGGATCAGCACGCCTTCGAATCCGAGCTGGTCGGCGGCCTGGGCGATCTGCTTCAGGTAGGCATGGTCGACGGTGCGGGCACCGATGGTGGTACCGAGATAGCGGCTGTCGCCGTGGGTCGGCAGGAACCAGAACAACTTCATGATGTGTTCTCCAGCTGCGCCGCTCATTGCGGCGCAAGTACGATGTCTTTGACGGTCACGGTTTTCGGAATCAGCTTCAGATCGGCGAAGCGGTCGGCAATGCGCTGCTGTTCGGCGACGACCTGCGGATTGAGCCAGGTGACCCTGAAGCTCGGCCGGCGCTGCACCACGGTGTCGAAAGTCGCGGCGTCGAGGCCGACGGCTTTGGCGAGGATCTGCGCGGTTTCCTTCGGTTTCTGCTCGAGGAAATCGTCGTTGTCCGACAGCGCGTCGAACACCGTCTGCAGCAGCTTGCCCTGGCGCTCGGCAAAGGTTTTCGACGCCAGATAGAAGCTCTGGTTGGCGACCAGTCCCTGCCCCGTGGTCAGCACGCGGGGCTTGAGCGCCTTTTCGGCGGCGGCGTAATACGGGTCCCAGATTGCCCAGGCGTCGACCTTGCCCGACTCGAACGCGGCACGGGCGTCGGATGGCGTCAGCCACACCGGCTGAATGTCGTCCCACTTGAGTCCGGCCTTGTCGACCGCACGAATCAAGAGCCAGTGCGCGCTCGAGCCCTTCTGCAGCGCGATGCGCTTGCCCTTCAGGTCGGCCAGCGTCCTGACCGCCGAAACGGCCGGGACCAGCAGTGCCGACGCCTGCGGCTTCGGCGGCTCGAAGCCGACATAGACGAGCTGCGTACCACCGGCCTGGGCGAAGATCGGCGGCGTATCGCCGGTCATGCCGAAGTCGACGCTGCCGACGTTCAGCGCTTCCAGCAGCTGCGGTCCGGCCTGGAACTCGGTCCACTTGACCGTATGGCCCTGGGCGGCGAGCCTGTTTTCCAGCGTGCCGCGGCTTTTCAGCACGATCAGGTTCAACGAGCTTTTCTGGTAGCCGATGTGCAGCTCGGCGGCCTGCACGCTGCCGGCGGCGACCAGTCCGGCGAGCGCGAGCGACAGGAGTTTGTTCAGCATGGCGGTCACTTCTGCGAAACCAGCGCTTCCTTGACCTTGATCGGCTTCGGAATCAGCTTGAGTTCGTAGAACACGTCGGCGAGCTTCTGCTGCTCGGCGGCGACCTGTGCGGTCAGCGGCGTCACGCCGTAGCGGTAGCGCGAGAGCGCCAGTTCGACCACGTCGGCCGTCAGCCCCTGCTGCGGCGCGATGATCGCCGCGGCCTGACCGCGGTTGTCCTGCAGCCAGCGGCCCTGCGCGACGGTGTCCTCGAACAGCGCCTTGATGATCTGCGGGTTCTTCTCGGCAAAGCCGCGCTCGGCGAGGTAGAAGGCGAAGTTGTTGACGGTGTCGCGGCCGTCGGCGAGCACGCGGGCGCCGATCTGCTTTTCCGCCGCGGCGAGGAACGGATCCCAGATCACCCAGGCGTCGACCGAACCGCGCTCGAACGCCGCACGCGCATCAGCCGGCGGCAGGAACACCGGCTGGATGTCGCCGTACTTCAGGCCGTTCTTTTCCAGCGCCTTGACCAGCAGGTAGTGGACGTTCGAGCCCTTGTTGAGCGCGACCTTCTTGCCCTTCAGCTCGGCCACCGACCTGATCGCCGAGCCCCTGGGCACGACGATGGCTTCGGCCGCCGGCGCCGCCGGATCGTTGCCGATGTAGACGAAGCGCGCACCGGCGGCCTGGGCGAAGATCGGCGGCGCTTCGCCGACATAGCCGACGTCGATCGCGCCGACGTTCAGGCCTTCGAGCAGCTGCGGGCCGGCCGGGAACTCGACCCATTTCACCGTCGCGCCGAGCGGCGCGAGTTTCTTCTCCAGCGTGCCCTGGCTTTTCTGCAGCATGAACAGGCTGGCCGACTTCTGGTAGCCGATGCGCAGCGTTTCGGCCAGCGCGGTGGTCGACAGGGTCGCGGCGGCCAGTGCGGCGGCGGCAGTGACGAGCAGTCGTTTCATGGTGTTCTCCTTGTTGGTATCGGTCTTTTCAGGGGCGGACTAGAAGCTGATGCGGGCTTCGCGGATCTGCTGATTGAGCTGGTCCGGATGCAGCAGCACCTGGCCCGGATCGGGCAGGTGCGCCAGCAGCCGCGACACCGCCTGGGTCAGGCGCTGTTCGATGTCGTGGTTCAGTTCGAGGTAGCCGTCGTCGCGCCACGCCAGTTCGCGTTCGGTCGCATAGATGCCGCCGACGATGTGGCGCGCCTTCAGCGAGGTCAGCACCGGCTGCAAGGCGTAATCGACGGCGAGCATGTGCGCCGGGCTGCCGCCGGTCGCCAGCGGCAGCACCGCGTGATGGTGCAGCGCACGTTCGGGCAGCAGGTCGAGCAGCAGTTTGAGCGCACCGCTGTATGCGGCCTTGTAGACCGGCGTGGCAACGATCAGCCCTTCGGCCTGGGCGACCGCCTTCTGGAAGGCGATCACCGCCGGATCGTCGAACTTGCCGTACAACAGCGCTTCGGCATCGAAATCGCCGAGCGTGAACGCCCGGATCGTGATGCCGTAGGACTCGAGCAGGCGCGAGGCCCGGATCAGCAGGCCATGCGAGCGCGATTTCGCACTCGGGCTGCCTGACAAAGTGACGATGGTCGACATCGTGCTTCCTTCTGGCGTTGACGCCATTTCTTATTAACCAGAAGGAATTTAACTTGACTAACTTATAACCAAAAATACAATTTGGTTAGCCACTGATAACCGGAAAACAACAACGACGTCAGGATGTAAGCACCATGCCCCTGGCATTGACCGGGCCAACTGCCCTGTCAGGTCTAGCCCTGATGGTCCGGCACCACCGCTCGCCTACACTCGGGCGATTCCACCGGGAGAGCGGACAATGGGTGCGTGGTTCGGCAGGCTGTTCGAATGGTTCATTCCTGACACGCTGCGGCAGACGGCACTGGCGTGGAGCCGGGCACGCAATGTCGCCGGCATGGCCGTGCTCGCCGCGCTGATCGTGCCGGTGTTCTCGATCCACTACTTCCGCATCGGCCATCCGGCCATGGGTGCCGGCATCCTGACCGCCGGTGCGCTGATGTGCGGCGTGGCCCTGCTGATGAAACTCGGTGCACCGCTCGCCCTGGTGCGCGAAGCAGTCATCGCGGTGTTCTTCGGCATGGTCGCGTGGATGTGCTGGGTCAACGGCGGCATCGAG
Source organism: Jeongeupia chitinilytica (assembly GCF_014652315.1). GTDB lineage: Bacteria > Pseudomonadota > Gammaproteobacteria > Burkholderiales > Chitinibacteraceae > Jeongeupia > Jeongeupia chitinilytica. The sequence goes on from NZ_BMYO01000009.1 coordinate 149,200, forward strand.
TCGTCGTCGGTGCCGTGGTTCCTGCTGGTGCCGGTTGCGGCGACCTTTGTCGGCGGACGCGTGACCGGTCTTGCATGGAGTGCCGCCACGCTGGCCGGTGTCGCCGTGTTCGCCACCGCGCATGCGCAGGGCTGGACCTTGCCGGCCAGCCCGCTGCCCGCCAGCCTGCACGCCGGGCTGCAGGCACGCTCGCTGCTTGGCCTTACCGTCGTACTTGCGGCGATTGCGTGGCTGTTCGAATCGACCAAGGCGCAAAGCCTGGCGCAGATCGAGGCAGCGCGGCAGGACACCGAGCAAGGCCGCACCGCGCTGGCAATGATGCTGGGCGAGGCGACGCAGGCGGTCGATGCCGCATCGCGCGAATCGGCGGCGATCAGTGGCCGCAGTCAGGCCATTCACGCCACCATGGTGCATCAGGCCGGCCGGGGCACACAGATGGCCGGCGTGGTCGCCGACGTCGCCCGGCTCGCGGGCGATGCCGCGACCCATTCGCAGACCGCCGCCCACGAAGCGGGCGCCGCCGGTGCCCAGGCGCAGGCGGGCAGCACCGCGGTCGGCGACGCGCTGGCGCGGCTCAACGATGCCGCCGACGTCGTCGCACGGTCGGCGCAGGCCATCGAAACGCTCGGCGCCCGCAGCGGCGAGATCAGCCAGATCATCGCGGTGATCCGCGACATTGCCGACCAGACCAATCTGCTGGCACTGAATGCAGCGATCGAAGCCGCCCGCGCCGGCGAGTCGGGCCGCGGCTTTGCCGTCGTCGCCGACGAAGTACGCAAGCTGGCCGAGCGGACCGGCGGCGCCACGCTGGACATCGGCCGGCAGATTGCCGCCATCATCACGATCACCGACGACGCGGTGGCCGCGATGCGCACCGGTACGCAGCGGCTGGACGAAAGCCGCGCACGCGCCGTCGATGCCGAACGCGAGATGAAGGCATTGCGCCACCGCGCTGCGGCGCTCGCGGCGCTGACCGGCGACGTCGCCCGAGTGCAGACGGCGCAGGCCGAGCGGGTCGGCGGGCTGGCCGACGATCTCGGCGCGCTGCGTACCGATCTCGAAACCGGCCGCGATGCCAGCGCCGCCATTGCCGGTGCCGTCGACACGCTCGATGCGGCGGTCCAGCGCCTCAACGCCACGCTGCACCGCGCCGCAGGCTGAGCCCCGGCGGCCACTGGACGACCGGCATTGCCGGACACGACAGGCGTGCCGCCCGGATGGCGGCCGGACCTGTCAGCCGGCGGAGGCACTCATGCCGCCAGCCGCTGCGGTACGGCCGGCGGGACCAGCTGGCTCAGCAGTTTGAGACCCAGCGGCCAGTCGTCGAGGTCGGAATCGGCATTGATGTGGCCGAGCCCGGACAGCACGACGCAGCGGCTGCCCCAGTCGCGCGCCAGGGTCATCGACCGGCCCGAGCTGCACACCGGATCGTTGTCGCTGGCGATGACCGCGCTGGCAAACGGCAACCGGGTTGCCGGCAAAGGCAGGAAGGTGGCGAACGACGCCGGCGCGTCCTCGCGGGCAACGTCGGCCGGTGCCACCAGCATGGCGCTGACCACGCGCGACGCATGCTGCGACAGCACCGCCCAGTGGCCGAGCGTGACGCAGCCAAGACTGTGCGCCACGATGATCACCTGACCCGGCGCCTGCGCGACAGTGCGTTCGAGCCCGGCGACCCAGTCGCGCGCGCTCGGCACGTGCCAGTCGTGCTGGACCACGCGTGCAAAGCCGGGAAAACGCGCGCACCAGCGGCTTTGCCAGTGTGTCGGCCCCGAATCGCGCCAGCCGGGTACGACGACGATGCTGTTGCCGGCAGCCAGCCAGCTTTCGATCGGATCCATCAGCCTCTCCAGCGAGGTTCGTCGAGCAGGAAGCCCTGCAGCGCGTCGGCGCCGGCGTCGATGGCCATCTGCTTCTGGGTTTCGGTTTCGATGCCCTCGACGACGACCTGGCCACCGAGTTCGTGCAGCAGGTCGACAAGCTTGGGCAGGGCGCGACGCAGCCGGGGCGATGCTTCGGCCTCTGCGATCAGGCTGCGGTCGAGCTTGATCACGTCGGGTTCGAGCTGCCACAGCCGGTCGAGGTTGGCATGGCGGCGGCCGAAATCGTCGATCGCGATCCGGTAGCCGCGCGAGCGGTAGCTCTGCAGCGCGGCGCGGGCACGGTTGATGTCGGATTCGGCAATTTCGTCCTCGCCGATCTCGAGCACGATGCGCGACGGCTTCGAATCCAGCCGCTCGAGAATGTCCTGGAACACCTCGCCGTGCCGGTCGCTAACTTCGGTCAGCAGCTTCGGGTGGACGTTCAGGTACAGCGTTTCGGCCCGGTCGGCGTGGCCGGCGTCGTTGAGCAGGTGCAGCGTCCGGCACAGCCGGTCGAAGGCGACCAGCTTGCCTTGCGACTCGGCGTGCTCGAACGCCGACAGCGGCGGCCACGGCTTGTGGCGGACCGATGCGCGCAGCAGCGCCTCCTCGCCGATCACCCGGCCGTTCGGCGCGTGGATCGCCTGGAACACGCTCGACAGCGACAGCCCGAGCGCCCGCACCACGACGCCGCGACCGGCTTCGATGCCGAAGCTGGCACCGGGCCAGTCCTCGCGGACGCTGACCGGTACCGGCAGGCGCTTGAACCAGGACTCGAGCGGAGAATTCATCGCATCACTTTCAGAAAAAAGAGGCCGGCAGAGCCGGCACAGACAAGAGGAGACAAGAAACGGTCACAGCGTGTCGAACCCCCGGGTCGGCGAACAGGCCGACACGGTGCGGGCTCAGCCCGGCTGTGGGGTCAGCCGCAGATAGGGCCGGACCGCGACATAACCCTTGGGGAAGCGCTGGGCGATCTCGGCTTCGTCCTGCAACGACGGCACGATCACCACGTCGTCGCCCTGCTGCCAGTCGGCCGGCGTGGCAACCTTGTGGTATTCGGTCAGCTGCAGCGAATCGATCACGCGCAGGATTTCGTTGAAATTGCGGCCGGTGCTGGCCGGATAGGTCAGCGTCAGGCGGATCTTCTTGGCCGGGTCGATGATGAACACCGAACGCACCGTCGCCGTGGTCGACGCATTCGGGTGGATCAGGTCGTAGAGCTCGGACACCTTGCGGTCGGCATCGGCGAGGATCGGGAAGTTCACCGTCGTCTGCTGGGTGTCGTTGATGTCGTCGATCCACTTCAGGTGCGACTCGAGCGGATCGACGCTGATCGCCAGCGCCTTGACGTTGCGCTTGGCAAACTCGTCCTTGAGCTTGGCGGTCTTGCCGAGCTCGGTGGTGCACACCGGCGTGAAGTCGGCCGGGTGCGAGAACAGCACGACCCACTGGTCGCCGGCCCAGTCGTGAAAGCGGATGTCGCCTTCGGAGGATTGCTGGGTGAAGTCGGGGGCGGTATCGCCAAGACGCAAGCTCATCGGATCACTCTCCAGTCAGGGGGGAAGACGGGCGCCGGCCGGCGCCCGGTCGGTCAACGCTTGGCGGCAATCGACACCTGGATCTGGTCGAAGACGCCGCCGTCTTCAAAATAGACCTTCTGCGTCTTGGTCCAGCCGCCGAAGGTTTCGTCGATGTCGAACAGCTTCACGCTCGGGAACTGCTTGGCGTACTTGGCGGCGACGTCCTTGTCGAATGGCCGGTAGTAGTTCTGCGCGGCGATTTCCTGGCCTTCCTTGCTGTACAGGTACTTGAGGTATTCCTCGGCGACCTTGCGGGTGCCCTTCTTGTCGACGGTCTTGTCGACGACGGCAACCGGCGGCTCGGCCTTGATCGACAGGCTCGGCGCGACGATGTCGAACTTGTCCGGACCGAGTTCCTTGACCGCGAGCACCGCCTCGTTTTCCCACGCCAGCAGCACGTCGCCCTGGCCACGCTGCGTGAATGTCAGCGTCGCGCCGCGCGCGCCGGTATCGAGCACCGGCACGTTCTGGAACAGCTTCTGCACGTAGTCACGCGCCTTCTCGTCCGAACCGTAGGTCTTCTTGGCCCAGCCCCACGCAGCCAGGAAGTTCCAGCGCGCACCGCCCGAGGTCTTCGGGTTCGGCGTGATCACCTTGACGTCGTTGCGGACCAGATCGGCCCAGTCCTTGATCTGCTTGGGATTGCCCTTGCGCACCAGGAAAACGATGGTCGAGGTGTACGGGCTGGCGTTGTCCGGCAGTTTCTTCTGCCAGTCCGCCTTCAGGAGCTTGCCCTTGGTGTTCAGCTCGTCGATGTCGTAGGCCAGTGCCAGCGTCACCACGTCGGCCTCGAGGCCGTCGAGCACCGAGCGGGCCTGCTTGCCCGAGCCGCCATGCGACTGCTTGATCGTCACGTCATCGCCGGTCTTGGCCTTCCAGTACTTGGCGAACGCCTTGTTGTAGTCCTGGTAGAGCTCGCGGGTCGGGTCGTACGACACATTGAGCAACTCGACCGACGCGGCCCAGGCCGGCGTCGTGACGGCGAAGGCAAGGGCGACAGCAATAAACTTCTGGCGATAAGACATGACCGGCTCCCGTTTCTTTGGAATAAGAGTGAACGGAAGCCAGTCTGCCAGCGTTACTTCATCGCCAGAAATAATATTGTTTTTTTAAATTAGCGCATTTGGATATATACGATCATGTCATGTAAGACATCGACATGACAGGCCAGCCGCGGCGTTGCGGCGGTATCAGGCTGTTCACGCGGCGTGTCCCTGGCCAGCCAGCCCTGGCGCACCAGCACATTGCGCTCCATGCCGCCCAGCATCAGCATGCCGCCGCTGCCGGCATGTTCGACATGAACCAGGCAGGCACCGCAGGTGCCCTTGGCGCAACGCCACGCCAGCGGCAGCGCGCCATCGCGGGTCAGCTCGCGCACGGTATCGATCAGCCGCCCGCCCGGAAGGACGGCGACGACGAGCGGCGCGGCGTCAGGAATGACGAAGGTGAGCGTGACGGGCTGGTCCATGCCCCGATTCTGACACGCCCGACCGGCGTCAGCGGGTTTCCTCGCGCAGCGCCAGCCACTCGGACAGCGCCGCCGCCGGCATCGGCCTGGCCAGCAGATATCCCTGGATCACGTCGCAGCCAAGCGCGGCCAGCGCATCGCGGTCTGCGGCATGCTCGACGCCTTCGGCAATCACGGTCAGGCCGAAGTTGTGTGCCAGCGTGATCGTCGAACGCACGATGATCGCATCGGGCGGACTGTTGGCGACCTGCGAAACGAAGGTCCGGTCGATCTTGAGCGCCTGCACCGGCAGGCGTTTCAGATAGGCCAGCGACGAATAGCCGGTGCCGTAGTCGTCGATCGACAGCCGGGCACCGAGCGCGTGGATGCGCGACAGGCGCTCGAGCGCGATGTGCGGGTCCTCCATCAGCGTCGACTCGGTCACTTCGAACTCGAGCGACTCGGCCGTCACGCCGTAGCGCAGCAGCGCCGCCTCGATGGTCTCCAGCAGGCCCGGGTCGAGCAGGTTGCGCGCCGACAGGTTGATCGCGCAACAAAGCACGATGCCTTCGCGCTGCCAGGCCGCCAGCTGGCGGATTGCGGCGCCGATCACCCAGGCGGTCATCGGCCGGATCAGTTCGGAATTCTCGGCCAGCGGCACGAAGGCACCCGGCGGCATCAGCCCGCGCTGCGGATGCGGCCAGCGCAGCAGGGCCTCGACGCCGACGATGCGGCCGTCGCGCAGGCTCTGCTTGGGCTGGTAGTACAGCGTCAGCCCGCCATCGCGGATCGCGTGCGACAGTTCGGTATACAAGGCCAGCCGCTCGCGGCTGTGGTGGTCGAGGTCGGCGTCGTACACGCGGTGCGGGACCCGCCGCTGCTTGGCGTCGTACATCGCGACATCGGCGCAACGCAGCAGCTCGCTGGCTTCGCGGCCGTGCTCGGGATAGAACGCGACACCGATGCTGGCGGACACTTCGAGCTGCATTTCCTCGACCGGCAGCGGCAGGCCGACGCGTGCGCTCAGGCTGGCACACAGTTCGGCCACTTCGTTGACGCACAGCATCAGCCCCGGCACCAGCAGACCCAGTTCGTCGCCGCCGAGCCGGGCCACCTCGGCATCCCGGCCGTGCGCCCACTGCGACAGCCGCTCGCCGATGGCCTGCAGCACCTGGTCGCCGACGCCGTGGCCGAGGGTATCGTTGATTTCCTTGAAGCGGTTCAGGTCCAGCACGCACACCGCGAACGACGGCCCCGGCGTCGTGGCGATACGGCTGTCGATGCGGTGCATCAGCGCATAGCGGTTCGGCAGCTCGGTCAGCGGATCGTGGCTGGCCAGGAACTCCTGCTGCGCAAGGTACCGGCGCTCCTCGGAGACATCGCGGATCGCCAGCAGCTGGGTGGCGGTATGCGGCAGCGCCGCGCCGCGCACCTCGGCATCGAACATCGCGCCGTTGTCGCGCCGGCGCATCCGCGCACTGAAGCGCCCCCAGCCGCCGCTCGACGCAAGGTCGCGCTCGACGCCCGGCGCGCGGTAGGCGTCCTCGTCGAGCTCGGGATGGAACAGCGCGGAGGGCGTCAGGCCGACCAGTTCTCCGGCGTCGCGGACACCGAAGACCGCGCACGCAGCCGGATTGGCGCTGCTGATCCGGCCGTGCTCGACGATCAGCAGGCCGTCGTTCACCGTATCGAACAGTTCGCGGTAGAAGCGCTTGTCGTCGACCAGATGGCGCACGATACGGCGCAGGCCGGCCACGAACAGGGCGATGACCAGCCCGTAGACGAGGAAGGAGGACAGTCGCCAGCCCAGCCGTTCGACCCAGGGCTGGGTGTAGCTCGCTTTCGGAACACCGAAATAAGCGACAAAGGGAAAATCGCGCGATCCGACCAGCGCGAACACGACGTCGTGGTCCTGCCGGGACGGCCCCTGACACAAGCCCTGATCAGCGCTGCCGATGCCGTTCCGTACCGCCGGCAGCGGCTGGACCGGGGCGTTGGTATGGCCGTTCATGTCCGGCGCGCACATCAACGGCAGGCCGTCGGCGCGGAAGATGCCGATCGCGCCGGCGTGCCGGTCTATCCACGCCGAAATGCGCTGCAGATTGGCATACGGCACCAGCGCACCGACCGTCATCGTCTTGCCGTCGCGCAGCGTGTAGCGGTACGACATCGGGACCTGCCACTCGCCGTGGCGCTGCATCGGTGCGGCAAAGATCTGTCCGGGCGAGGCGGCCAGCGCATCGCGCAAGCGCTGCTGCACCTGCAGGCTGCCTTCCATACGGGCCCGGTCGTCGACCATCCAGACGTCGTCGCCGGCCAGCACGAACAGCGAATTCGATTGCGGATCGAAGCTCATCGCGTTGCGCAGCGCATCCATGTAGTCGGCCCCGGCAATCGGGCCCGACTGGCGCTTCCACAGCAGCGCCGTGGCCACGCTGTCGATGCTGGCCTTGCTCTGCTGCAAGGTCACGCCGAAATGCGCTTCGATCATGCCGGCGGCACTGTAGACGCGCTGCTCGGTCTCGCGCTCGCTCTGCGTGTAATCGCCCCAGCTTTCCCACACCAGCAACACGACCGCGCCGATGCACAACACCAGCCCGAGCAGCGTCACCATGTGCCAGTCCTGACGTGTACGCGGAGCAAATAACGACTGCATCGTCCCTTGTCTCGGATCGAGTCAGGTTCAAGAAAGTGACAATCTCAAAAATGAGGCCGTCAGGCTTTATCGTTGCTGAAGATAGTCAACTAAGCAATCCAGAAAAGACCGGACCGCTTTCGTTTGACAACGCTTCAGCGTGGCGAAACCGGCTGCCGGTCCAGCGCATCGAGCACGCGTGCGGTCGCGCCCCGGTGCCGTTCGGCAAACGCCGTGCCCGCCTGCCCCATCGCCTGACGGCGCGGTGCGTCGGCCAGCAGGGCCGCGGCTTCGCGCAGCAGCGCGCCGGCGTCATCCCCCTGCCAGGCCGCTCCGGCCGCCAGCGCTTCGCGCGCCGCATCGGCAAAATTGAACGTCGACGGTCCGAGCAGGACCGGGCAGCCCAGTGCACAGGCCTCGATCAGGTTCTGGCTGCCGAATGGCAGGATCGAGCCGCCGATCAGCGCGACGTCGGCACAGGCATACCACGCGGCCAGCTCGCCCATGCTGTCGCCGAGCAGGACGCGCGTGTCCGGCGGCACCGGTGTGGCCTGCCAGTCGCGACGCCGCAGCAGCGCCAGCCCGCGGGCGGCGATCATCGCCGCCACGTCGTCGAAACGCTGCGGATGACGCGGGACGATGACCAGCAGCGTGTCCGCCGGCAGCAGCGACAGCGCATCGAGCAGCAGCGCTTCCTCGCCCTCGCGACTCGACGCGACCAGCACCACCGGCCGGTCGCCGAACCGCGTACGCCAGTCCCGCCCGCGCGCGACCACGGCAGCATCGGGCTGGTTGTCGTACTTGAGGTTGCCGCACACCTTGACGTGGCGCGCGCCCAGCAAGGCCAACCGTTCGGCGTCGTCGGCCCCCTGCGCCAGCACCGCCGCCAGCCGTGCCAGCGCCGGCTCGATCAGCCAGCGCACCCGCGCATAGCCCTGTGCCGATCTGGCGGACAACCGTGCATTCACCAGCAGCAACGGCACGCCGGCATCGGCACAACCGTGGATCAGGTTGGGCCACAGCTCGGTTTCCAGCAGCAGGCCGCAACGCGGCGAAAACCGCGCCAGGAAACGCCGGACCGCCGCCGGCCGGTCGTACGGCAGATAGACGATGCCGGCAATGTCGCCGTAAAGCTCGTGCGCCGTATCGCGTCCGGTCGGCGTCATGCAGCTCAGCAGCAGGCGCAGCTCAGGCTCGCGCTGGCGCAGCGCCCGGATCAGCGGCGCCGCGGCACGCATCTCGCCGACCGAGACCGCGTGCAGCCAGTAGTCGTACGGCTTCGGTGCCAGGCCGGTATAGCGTGCCCAGCGTTCGTCCCAGTGTTCGAGATAGGCGGGCTGCTTGCGCGCGCGCCGGCGAAGATAGGCGCGGATCAGCGGCGTCGCCAGCCAGACGAGGATCGAGTACAGCCAGCGGCTCATCGCGCCGCCAGTCCTTGCCGCACCGCAGCCCAGACAGTTTCGGCGTCGGGTGCGGCACCACGGCGGCCAAGGTTGACCGCATACGTGCCGGCCAGCACGCCGGTCCGTTCCGGATCGGACGCGCAGAAGATCGCGACGACCGGCGTTGCCACGGCGGCGGCCAGATGCGCCAGTCCGGTATCGACACCGACGACGACGCGCGCGTCGGCGAGCAGGCGCGCGGCGCTGGTCAGATCCAGCCGTGGCGCCACCACGGCATTCGACATCGCCGCCGCCAGCCGTTCGGCACGGGTACGCTCGGCGTCGCTGCCCCATGGCAGCACGCAGGCAATGCCCTCGGCCGCCAGCCTGGCCGCCAGGGCGACCCAGTTCGGTTCCGCCCATTCCTTGTCGGCACGGCTGGTTGCGGTCAGCAACACCGCGTAGGCGCCGGACGGGCGCCACGGCAGTTCGACCGCCGGCACCGCCATGCCGTAATCGGGCGGTGTGTCGGGCGTATAGCCAAAGGCACCGGCGAACAGGCGCCGGGCACGTTCGACCGCATGCAGCGACCACGGCGCCGGATAGCGTTCTGCATAGGCCAGCGTCGCCAGCGATTCGCGCGCACTCCGCCAGTCGTAGCCGATCACCGGCGCTCCGGCCTGCCGGGCGACCAGCGCACTCTTGATCAGTCCCTGCGCGTCGATCACGCAATCGTAGTGCGCGTCGGCCAGCGACTGCCGCAGCGCACCGGCTTCAGCGCGTGTCGTTGCCGACAGCAGGCTGCGGCGCCAGCGCCGCAACGCAAACGGAATCACCTTGCCGACCGCCGGATGCAGGTGCGGCAGTTCGGCAAACCCTTCCTCGACGATCCAGTCGAGCGTCGTGCCCGGACGGGCGCAGACCAGATCGGTCAGCGCCGGCAGTGTGTGGATGATGTCGCCCATCGAGGACAGGCGTACGAGAAGCATTTTCGACATGGGCGGCATTGTAGAGGCTGTAAGCCTGGGCTGCACCCCGGCGTTGTCTACACTTGATCCAAGTACAGTCCGGAGCACCGCCATGACCGAAAGCTGGACCGCCCTTGCGTGGGGGATCGCCGCGCTTGGCTGGTTCGTCGCGCTGTTGCTGGTGCTCGCGTGGCAACGCGCCCGCGCCCGCAGCGTGCCCGACGCCGCACCGCCGAACGGCGGCATCGACCCGCTGAGCCGATTGCCCGACCGCGCCCGCTTCATCGAGGCGACCGCGCGCGAGGTCAACCGCAGCCAGCGCGCCGGCCACCCGCTGTCGGTGCTGCTGATCGATACCGGCCGGCTGCGCTGGTTCAACCAGCACTACGGCTACGACGGCGGCGACCGGCTGTTGCGCCATGTCGCCGCGGCCTGTCTGAGCTGCGTGCGCGATTTCGACCTGATCGGCCGCTTCTCGAACAAGGAGTTCGCCATCCTGCTGCCCGACGCAACGCTGGCCGATGCGCACGTCGCCGCCGCGCGGCTTGAAGCGGCGATCACGGCCAACTCGATCACGCTCAAGGACGGCCGCGTCGTCCCGGTGACGGTGGCGATCGGGATCGCGACGCTCGAAAACGAAACCGATACCGCCGACGACCTGCTGATCGCCGCCGACATCGCACTGGGGCAGATGCCGCAAGTGGCGGACACCTGAACCGGAACGACAAAGACCGGCAATGCCGGCCTTTGTCCCTGTGCGACGCCGACGCTTACGCGCCGTCGTAGCGCAGATTGACGAACCACATCCGGCCGCCGTTCTCGTAACCCCGTGCCAGCTCGTAATCACGGTCGAAGGCGTTCAGCAGCTGCGCACCGGCACGCCACTGCTTGGCGATCTGGTACTCGAGGCCCAGATCGAGCTTGCCGTAGCCGGCGAGCGGCTTGGTATTGGCCAGGTCGTCATAGCGCTTGCCGGCTGCCTGCCAGTTGGCGTTCCAGCGCCAGTCGCCGATCGTCTGCGCCAGCGTCAGGCCACCGTAGACCTTGGCACGGCGCGCCAGCTGCTTGCCGGTGTCCTCGTTCTCCGGATCCTGCCAGGTGACGTTGCCGCCGAGCTCGAACGCGCCGAGCGCACCGTTGCCGTTCAGCGTCAGGCCGCGGATGCGCGCGGCGTTGACGTTCTGCGGCGTGTAGTTGGCGTCGAGCGTGATCAGGTTGTCGATGCGGTTGTAGAACGCCGTGGCATCGGCGCGCCAGCTGCCGGCCTGCCAGCGCAGGCCGCCGTCGACCGAACGGCCTTCCTCGGGCTTGAGGTTGGGATTCGACGCCGGCGCAAAGCCCGGCCACGACGGGTAGTACAGGTCGACGAACGACGGCACGTGGTAGCTGGTGCCGGCATTGGCGAACAGCTGCCAGCCTTCGACGAAGCGCCAGGCGTATCCGACGCCCCCGGTGGTCTTGCCGCCGAACTGGCTGTTGTCGTCGTAGCGGACGTTCCCCTGCAGGTGGTGCGGGCCGAAGTCGTTCTGCCAGCCGGCCTGCACCGAGCTGTTGTAGCGCGTGGTCTTGTCGTAGTCGGTGGTGCTGTCGAGCGATTCGCGCAGGTATTCGGCGCCGATCAGCCACTGGCCGATGCCGCTCTGCAGCGTGTTGGTCCACTGGAACTGTTGCTGCGTCGTTGCGGTGTTGCTCGGATAGCTGCTCTCGGTGACGTAGCGGTCGCGGCCGACGCCGGCGAGGAAGTTGCTCTGCCACCAGTCGTTGACCTTGACGTTGGCGAAGGCCGCGCCGGTCGACTGCGTGCGGTGGCTGAGCGGATCACGGTCGTAGGCGCCGCCGTCGTAGTCGGCCTTGGTATCGACGTAGGTGCCGCGGATGCCGACTTCGACGTTGTCGCCGAAGAAGTGGCTCAGGCTGGCATTGCTGCTGCGCTGCTGCCAGCCGTCGCGGTCGGCCTCGTAGTACGGGCTGGTCGGCTTGGTCAGGTTGAAGCCATCGCTGTTGTGCGCATCGACCGAGACCGAGAAGCGCGTGTCGCCGACGACACCGCCGACGTTGGCGCTGCCGCCGAAGGTCCGGTAGGTGCCGGCATCGACGCTGACGCTGCCGCTCGGCGCGCCTTTGCCGTTCTTGGTGAAGATCTGCACCACGCCGCCGACCGCATCCGCACCGTACAGGCCCGAGGCCGAACCGCGAACGATTTCGATCCGGTCGATCATCGATACCGGGATCGTGTCGAAGGCGCTCGAACCGTCGGCGCCCGGTGCCAGGCGCTGGCCGTCGAGCAGCACCAGCGTCTGGTTGGCGTTGGCGCCGCGCAGGTAAAGACTGGCCGGCTGGCCGAGGCCGCCGGTGCGGGCGAATTCGACGCCCGGCACGCGCGACAGCACCTGACCGAGCGACTGGCTGCCGGCCTGCTGCAGCTCCTTGGCGGTAATCACCGTGGTATCGCTCGACAGCGACGAGCGCGGCGAGGCCACGCGGGTTGCGGTGACAATGACCGGGTCGGCTTCGAAACTGGGAACATCCGCGGCACAGGCGAAACCGGCGGACAGGAACAGCGGCAGGCACCGCAATTTGGCTTGCAACATCACATCACTCCGTAGCATTCGCCCCACGCGAACGCAATGGCGGCAGGCACCGCCTCAAGGCTTTGGGTACGGAAGGCACGCGATGTCGCACGGCGCAGGCGCGCCGCGAACCACGATGGCCGCACCCCGGGCCTTCCGTTTCGTCGAATCCGCAGGCCGGTCTCCGGGCTTGCCGCTCCGGCGCCCGCCTTCCCGTTGCGTGAACAGTGGCGTGATGGGCGCGTTCAATGCGGCTTACCGTTGCGGGGGCAGCTCAGGCCTCGGAGACGACTCCTCACCTGATTCCCGTTTCATCCTCCCGGCAGCGTCAACGGACACTGGGAGGACACCTTGCGAAAGCGCGCGGATTGTAGCATGCAGCGGGCATGCTGCCGGACGGATCGCGGCAAGCGGCTACACTGGGTAGTCAGGACTCCGGAGTACGACATGAGCGTCACGACCCTCGGCACCAGCATCCCGACTTTCGAGACCGGCGGGCTGCACAAGCAGCTCGACAGCATCGAAGCCGCACTCGACTACACCCTGATCAAGCGCGAAAACAGCGACGGCCCGCTGTACGAATTGTGGGACGCGGCCTACGGTGCGCTGGCCGATGCCGCGCGCTCGCACGACCCGGCCGATCTGGCTGCGGCACGGGCCCGGCTCGAGGAAGCCATCGGCGTCGCCAGCCGCGCCTGACGGCGCAGCATGCTAGCCTGTCGGCTTCACCGCTTCCCATCGCTGCCGCCATGTCCAAGATCGATCCCGCCGTCACCGCCGCCGCACTCGCCCGCCAGAACACGCTGACCAAGCCGCCGGGCAGTCTCGGCCGGCTGGAGGAACTGGCCGTCTGGTTCGCCGCGCGCCAGGGCAACGTGGTGCCCTCGAGGCTGCAACCGGCCATCGTCGTCTTCGCCGCCGACCATGGCGTCGCGGCCGAGGGCGTGTCGGCGTTCCCGGCCGAAGTCACCGGGCAGATGGTCACGAACTTCGTCACCGGCGGTGCGGCCATCAACGTGCTGGCGCGCGAAGCCGGTGCCGGCCTTAGCATCGTCGACGTCGGCGTGGCCCACGACTATCCCTTCCCGGCCCAGCCCGTCGCGCCGCTGTTCCGGACCCCGGTCGCCCGCGGTACGCGCAACCTGCGCCGCGAAGCGGCGATGAGCGTCGCCGAATGCACACTGGCGTGGAATATCGGCCGGGAAACCGCACTTGAAGCCATCGGCCGCGGCAAAACCGTGCTGATCGGCGGTGAAATGGGCATCGCCAACACCACCGCAGCCGCCTGCCTTGCGGTTGCGCTGGCCGGCATCGGCGCCGACGAGGCCGTCGGCAGCGGTACCGGCATCGACGACACCCGCCGCGTCCACAAGGTCGCCATCGTCGCCGATGCCGTCGCCCGTGCCCGGGCCGCCGGGGCGAACAGCGCGCGCGACTGGCTGGCCGAAGTCGGCGGGCTGGAAATCGCCGCACTCGCCGGCTTTTACAATGCGGCGGCCCACGCCGGCGTACCGGTGGTGCTCGACGGCTTCATCAGCACCGCCGCCGCGCTGGTCGCCGTGCGCGACGACCCCGGTGTGGCCGACTGGCTGCTGGCCAGCCATTGCTCGCACGAGCGCGGCCACCGTGCCTTGCTGGCCGCCCTGCAGCTCGAACCGCTGGTCGACCTCGGCCTGCGTCTTGGCGAAGCCAGCGGCGCCGCACTGGTGCTGCCGCTGCTGCAGAGCGCACTGGCGCTGCACCGCGAGATGGCGACGTTTGCGAGTGCCGGCGTCAGCGACGGTGGCAGCGCGGCGCAATGAGCGGCAGCCACCGGCTGACCCTGCTGCGCCACGGCGAAACCGCGAGTTCCGGCCTGCTCGGCCAGCATGACGCACCGTTGTCGGCACGCGGCCGACAGCAGATGCAGCAACGCTGGCGCGAGCTGGATGCGGTCGATCCGGTCCGCGCGATCGCAACGTCCGACCTCGCCCGCTGCCGCGACTTCGCCACCGGCATGGCCACCCCGATGGCGTGCCATATCGACATGGCGTTTCGTGAGCTCGCCTGCGGTGCACTCGACGGCCGCAATCCCGCGGCGCTCGGCGCCGCCGACGCGCGCGCCTGGCAGCAATGGCAGACCGACCCGGCCAACACGCTGCCCGGCGGCGAGGACTGGGCCGCCTTCACCGCACGCATCGACGCCGGTCTGCGGCGCTGGCTGGCCGGCGATGGCGCCGGTGGTCACCATGTGCTGGTCACGCATGGCGGCGTGATCAAGGCATTGCTGCTGCACTGGCTCGGCCTGCCGCCGGCCCGGCACGGCCAGTTCTGGCCGGGCCACGCCGCCAGCATCAGCGTCTGGTGGGATCCGGACTGGCCGCCGGTGCTGCTTGACCTGCGACTGGAGGCCCCGTGATGCGCTTCGACTGGCGCAGGCCGGTACTCGCCGTGCAGTTCCTCACCCGCCTGCCGACGCCACAGGTACGCGATTTCAGGCCCGAACTGCTCGCCGGGGCCGTCGGCTGGTTTCCGGCGGTCGGCCTGCTGATCGGCGTGCTGCTGATGATTCCGGTCGCCCTGCTGGCACCCCTGCAGCCGTGGTTGGCCGCACTGGTCGGGCTGGTCGGCTGGGCATGGATCACCGGCGGTCTGCACCTCGACGGCCTCGCCGACCTGGCCGACGGTCTGGGTGCCGCCCACCGCGACCCGGAACGCTTCCTCGCCGTGGTCAAGGATCCGCACCTCGGCAGCTTTGGCGTGCTGACGCTGCTGCTGCAGTGCGCCGCCAAGCTGGTGCTGCTGATGCTGATCGCGCGACTCGGCCACTGGTGGCTGCTGGTCCTCGCCCCGGCGTGGGCGCGCTGGGGCGTGTTCCGCTGGCAGACGCTGCCACCGCTGGCGCCCGGCATGGCCGAACAGTTCGGCTGGCAACGCGGCAACGCCGAGTGGTTCTGGACCGGCCTGCTGCTGGCCATGTCGCTGCTGCTGGCGCCGGCACTGCTGGCCGCGCCGGTGATCGTCTGGGCCTACCGGTACTGGTTGAAGCGCCGGCTTGGCGGCGTCAGCGGCGACTGTCTCGGCGCCGGCGTCGAACTCACCGAAACTGCACTACTCTTGCTCGGCGTACTCGCCGTTCTTCTGCATGGTCTGGCGATATAATCGCCGCCTCATTGAAACAGGAAGCCGCCATGAAAATCGTCCGCATCATCGAAGTCTGGGAAAAGGGCCTCGACGGCGCCCTCGTCGGCGAACTGCCGGTCGCCGACACCATCTCGACGACCTTCCTGCTCGGCCTGTTCGCCAAAGAACAGAAAAAGCCCGATCCCTACATGCAGCTCTCCTACATCCTCAACGCCGACCACTTCGCCGCGCTGCAGCCCTACGTCGCCGACCAGTTCGATCCGACGCGCTACGACTACATCCTGAGTGCGCACGGCGAACCGGATTACTGAGCATCGTGCCGAGAGTGCGGGACCGGGATTGTTCGCCGCCACAACGCCTCTGGTCCGGGAGTGCGGCGACCCCTTGGTCGATATCCGCAAAGGCACGGCCCTGCGCTATGGCCCGCCTCCAGAATGCCCCGAAACGGCACCACACTATTGTCTGCTCCGGCGCGACGTCTACCAGCGACTGCTCCGGGTACAGCAGTCGCTGCCTCAAGGCTACTACCTGCGGCTGTACGAAGGACTCCGAAGCCTGGCCGTGCAAGCGCGGCTCTTCGAGCAGGAACATGCACGAGTGCGCTCGAGAATGCCCCACGCGCCGGCAAGCGAAACGCATGCCGCCGCAGCGCGCCTCGTCGCCCCTGTCACCCATTTCGACGGGAGCATGAACATTCCGCCTCACAGCACCGGTGGCGCCGTAGACGTGGAGATCGTCGATCAATCCGGAAAGGTGATCGACTTCGCGATGGAGATCGGTGATTGGGCCAACGTGGACCCCAAGCTCTGCGATCCCATGTGTCCGGATATCTCCGATGAAGCGGCCTCGAATCGCAGACTGCTCGCGGTGGCAATGACACAAGAAGGCTTTGCCAGCTATAGCCATGAATGGTGGCACTTTTCCTACGGCGATCTGCACTGGGCGACATTCACCGGCAACACCCATGCAATCTATGGCCCTTGTCCCGAGGCGATGATCATCGCTGCAGCACACACCGCCATTTGATGACTCCACCAGCGCGATGTTTACGCGAACGCTCGTGATTGAACTTCCCAATTCGATTGATTAGCCGACCAGTTTCATGCCCAACCCGCGCATAACCACCGACCCCGCCGAGCAGGACATTGCCGTCATCCACCGCTTTCTCGCCGAAGAATCGAAATGGGCGCGCGGCATTCCGCTCGCGCTGGTGCGCGAGTCGGTCGCCAATTCGCTGAACTTCGGGTTGTTCGTCGACGACGCGCAAGTCGGCTACGCCCGTGTCGTCACCGACTATTCGACCTTTGCCTACCTGCTCGACGTGTTCGTGCTCGAACCGCATCGCGGCAACGGCTACAGCCGGCGGCTGATGGAGGCCGTGATGGTGCATCCGCGCCTGCAGGGACTGCGCCGTTTCATGCTGTTCACCAGCAGCGCACACGGGCTTTACGCGCACTACGGCTTTGCAGCGCCGGCGCGTCCGGACACGATGATGGAAATCATGGTGTCCGACGCCTACACGGCGCGCTGAACGCCTCGCCGCGCACCGCCGGTCGCGACGGCGGCCGGCACTCCCTTGCTCCCGGCCGCGCCGGCCGACTCAAACCGGCGGCAGCGTTCCCTTGAGCACCAGCGGCAGGCCGGCGGCAACGAAGACCGCGTTGTCGCACGCCGCGGCCACCGCCTGATTCAGCCGGCCGGCCTCGTCGACGAATGCCCGGTTGATCGCCCCGAGCGGTACGATGCCGAGGCCCGTTTCGTTGGCGACCAGCACGAGATCGCCCTCCACTTCGGCAAGTACCGCCAGCAAGGCCTCGCGCTCGTCGTTCAGGCGCGCCGGCAGCGCGATCACGCCGGTGTCGGGGTGGTCGGCACCGTCGCTGAACAGCAGGTTGGCCAGCCACACCGTCAGGCAGTCGACCAGCACCAGCCGCCCGGGTGCGGCTGCGCGGCGGATCGCGTCGGCCAGCGCCAGCGGCGTCTCGACGGTCAGCCACGTCGCCGGACGGCGCTCGCGGTGGTGGGCAATCCGCGCAGCCATCTCGGCGTCGCCGGCGCGTACCGCTGCGGTGGCGATCACGACGACATCGCGGCCGGAAGCCATCGCCAGCCGTTCCGCCAGCGCGCTCTTGCCCGAACGCGCACCGCCGAGGATCAGGGTGGCACTCATTGCGTTTCCTCCCGGGTCGCACCGGCGACCAGTTCGACGAAGGCCTGTGCCGCCGGCGTCGGCTGGCGGGCCCAGATGCAGTAGACGCGCCGGGCCGGCGCGTCGCGCACCGGCACCACGCACACGCCGCTCAGCCCGGCGGCCGAGCTCGCCGGCACCATGCCGATGGCGAGTCCCTGACGGACGAAGCGCTCGAGCAGCGCAATGTGGTCGATCTCGAAGCCGACATGACGGGCAAGCCCGGCACGGGCGAACGCCTCGTCGGTCTGGCGCCGGGCGCTGCTGCCGGCACGGTAGTCGACCCAGTGCTCGCCGGCGATGTCCTGCAGGTCGAGCCGCGGCCGCGACGCCAGCGCATGCGCCAGCGGCAACACGGCCACCAGCGCCTCGTCGCACAGCTGCAGCGCGTTCAGGCCGGTAATCTCCTCGCCGGGCCACAGGCCGATGAAGGCCGCATCGGCGCGGTACTCGCGCACGTCGGCCAGCATGACCTCGCTCATGCCGGAATTGAGCCGGATGTCGACCTGCGGATGGCGACGGTGGAATTCGGCCAGCAGTGCCACGGCGTCGGGTGCATTGAGTGCCGAAATCACCGAGACGGCCAGGCTGCCGCGGATCTGCCCGGTCGCGGCGGCGACTTCGTCGCGGACGCGCTGCGCATCGTGCAGCAACTGCCGGGCTGCGGGCAGGAAGGCGCGGCCGGCCGGCGTCAGCTGCACCCGGCGCGAGGTGCGCTCGAACAGCGGCGCACCGAGCTCGTCCTCGAGCCGGGCAATCTGGTGGCTCAACGCCGACTGCACCGTGTGGCAGGCCTCGGCCGCGCGGGTGAAATGTTCGGTCTCGGCGACGGCAACGGCGTATTCGATCTGGCGCAGATTCATTGCATGACAAAAATCGATCAATTTGATCAAAACAATACATTGGCGTGATTGAAGATGCCAGTGTGATACTGGTTGCCAATTGAATGATTCAGGATGAAACCATGACCCCACATGCCCGCCTGACGCCGGGGCTGGTCGCGCTGATGGCGTTCGCCACCGGCCTGGCCGTCGCCAGCAACTATTACGCCCAGCCGCTGCTGCACACGCTGTCGGAAACCTTCGGCGTATCGGTCGGCCTTGCCGGCTTCATCGTCACCGCCGCCCAGCTCGGCTACGCGATCGGCCTGGTGCTGCTGGTGCCGCTGGGTGACCTGCTCGAGCGGCGCGGACTGATCGTGTCGATGACCCTGCTCGGCGCGGTCGGGCTGATGATTACCGCCAGCGCGCAGCACATCGGCATGGTGCTGTTCGGCACCGCGCTGACGGCGCTGTTCTCGGTGGTGGCGCAGGTGCTGCTGCCGTTTGCGGCGACACTGGCGGCACCCGAACAGCGCGGCCGGGTCGTCGGCACCATCATGAGCGGGCTGCTGCTCGGCATCCTGCTGGCGCGGACCGTCGCCGGCGTGCTCGCCGGCATCGGCAGCTGGCGCACCGTGTACTGGGTTGCCGCACCGCTCTTGGTGCTGACGGCGCTGGCGCTGTGGCGCGCGCTGCCCAAACACCACGAGAACGCGGCCCTGCCCTACCCGCAGCTGCTCGCGTCGGTGTTCCGGCTGTTCGCCGAAGAACCGGTGCTGCGACTGCGCGCACTGCTCGGCGCGCTGTCGTTCACGATCTTCAGCGTGCTCTGGACGCCGATGGCCTTCCTGCTGTCGGGTGCGCCCTATCACTATTCCGACGTGAGCATCGGCCTGTTCGGCCTCGTCGGCGCCGCCGGTGCGCTCGCCGCCACGCAGGCCGGACGACTGGCCGACCGCGGTCGCGGCGACCACGCCACGCTGTACGGACTCGCACTGCTGCTGCTGTCGTGGTTGCCGATCGCCTTTGCCGAATCGTCGGTCATCGCCTTCATCATCGGCATCCTCGTGCTCGACCTGGCGGTCCAGGCGGTGCACGTCAGCAACCAGAGCGCCATCTACCGGTTGCGTCCGGAAGCGCGCAGCCGGCTGACGTCGGCATACATGACCTGCTACTTCATCGGCGGTGCCAGCGGCTCGCTGCTGTCGGCCTGGGCCTACGCGCACAGCGGCTGGACCGGCGTCGTCGTGCTCGGCACCGCGCTGAGCGCCAGTGCGCTGGCGGTCTGGCTGCTGGCGGCACGGCGTGCACCGGTCGCTGCCTGACCGTTCTGCACTGCAAATGAAAAACGGCGGCCCGAGGGTCGCCGTTTGCACGTCCGCCGCAGCGGATCACTTGGTGTTGTCGATCACCACCTGGCCGTTGTACTTCACCTGGCCACGGAACATGTAGTCGACGCACTGCTTGTAGTCGCCCGGGTTGGCCAGCGAGAACGGCATCTGGTAGTCGACCAGCTGGCACGCCCACGACACGCCGCCCGGGTTGTTGGCGTTGTAGCCCCAGTTCTTGTCGAGGTAGGTCTTGGTCGCCGCCGCCGAGCCCGACTGGAAGCCCTTCATCGCCGCGCAACCGAGCTGCTCGCTGGCCGGCACCGGCACGCCCAGTTCCGAAGCAAACGATCGGTACGCCGCGATCCGGTTCTGCACCTGCGACTTCTCGGCACCACCGCCACCGCACTCGATCCCGCCGTTGATGATGAACACCGTGGCACCGAAGCCCGGGCTCATGTTGTTGGCGACGTCGACCGCGTTCGGCTGCCAGGTACCGTCGACGACCCAGGTCATCGGCGGCTTCGGCGATTGCGGGTAGACCGCGAACCAGATTGCCGAGGCGAAGTTCAACCAGGTGTCGGCAACGCGGCCCGGATTGTCGAGCAGCACGTTGACGTCACCGTACAGCGACTTGCTGAACGGGCCGTAGTTGTAGTTCCACGACAGCTGCTTCGAACCGCGGCCGAAATAGTCGATCGTCTGGCCCGACGCGTTCTGCGAGCACGGATAGAAGACCGAGAAGATCGAGCTGCCGGCACCGCGGAAGCAGTCCTGGTACGCGCCGACCGCCGAGCCTTCGTTGTAGCCGTTCTCGCGCAGGTACCACAGCGCCTGCTTGTACGACGGAATCGCGGTGTTCTGGTCCATCGTCGCCAGCACCGGGTTGTTCTGCGCCGGGTAGGTGCGCGCGGTCGCCGGGGTCAGCGCCGGCCAGTTGGCACCGGTTTCCTGGACGAAGTGGGCGAACGACGTCGCCAGCAGCTTCTTGCAGATCGCATCGCTGTCGCGGCCGTCGCTGTAGGTCGCGCAGTACGCCGGGAACTTGGCGACGCCACGGAGGAAGTTCACGTAGGTGTAGGCGACGTTGCGCACCGGGAAGAACGAATCGAACTTCGCTTCGCCGAGTACGCGCTCGACACGCTGGACGTTGGCCGGATTGGCGGCGCGGCCCGGCACGACGGCTTCGACTTCGGAGTCCGGCAGCACGGCCAGCGCGGCACGGATGCGGGCGATCGCGGCCGAATCGGTACCGGCTTGCGACGCCAGCGCGTTCTCGGCGGCGGTGAACTGCGCATCGGTCGGATAACCGGCCGGGGCGGCGATGAAAGTCACCTGCGGCTTGTACGACGCCGGTGCAGGCGTCGGCGCGGGCGTCGGTGCAGGCGTCGGTGCAGGCGTCGGTGCAGGCGTCGGTGCAGGCGTCGGTGCCGGCGTCGGTGCAGGCGTCGGTGCAGGCGTCGGTGCAGGGGTCGGCGTGCCGGAGCAGGCGCCGAGATCGGTCCACGGCTGGCCTTCGCCGGTGCTGCTCGACGGTACGTTGCCTTGCGTCCACCACTTGGCCGAGTAGTTGCGGCCGTTGTAGCTCACGGTCGCACCGCCGTTGTAGGCGGTGCCGGCGTTCCAGGCTGCGGCAGTGCAGCTGCCGGCCGGGGTCGGCGCGGGGGTCGGCGCGGGGGTCGGTGCAGGCGTCGGTACAGGCGTCGGAGCCGGGGTCGGCGCAGGGGTTGGCGCAGGGGTCGGAGCCGGGGTCGGCGCAGGCGTCGGGGTCGGAGCCGGGGTCGGCACAGGCGTCGGGGTCGGCGTGCCGCTGCCGACCTTCTTCCACAAGGTCGGCGTCGATGCCGGGTTCCAGTTGGCGCCCACGTAGGCGGTATGGGTCACCAGCGCCTGATAGTCGCTACCGCTGTAAGACACGTACGTGCCGGCGCTGTAAGTCTGGCCTTCCTGCCATGCCGGGTAGGCGGCATAGGCCTGCGCCGTGGCGACGACCGCAAGCGCGGCCGCAATACGGTTGAATTGCATCGTCTCCATCCTCTTGTCTGGGCGCCGCTCGTACGGCGGCATGCCGGCGAGCATATGCGCAGGCGGAGGACGAAACGCTCGTCGCTGACAACCGGCCTAGTCGGTCCCAATGCGCTGTAAGGTACCCAGCGAAGCTTGTGCGGTGCGGCATGCGTCCGAAACGAACAGCTCGCCGGCGCAGGGCAGACAGTAGAAGGCATGGGCGCCGTCGTCCCAGTCGAAGCCGAGCAGCGTGGCGTGCAGATAGCCGCGGTCGGCCGCGCTGCCGCCGTAGCGGCTGTCACCGAGGATCGGCGCCGAGATGCTTTTCATCGCCACGCGCAACTGGTGGGTGCGGCCGGTGTAGGGCTTGAGCGCAAACAGGCGCAGCCCGGGCACGACGCTGGCACTGACAAAGCGGGTTCTGGCGAACAGCGCATCCTCGCGCGTCAGCCGCCAGTTGCCGCCGCGCCCGGCGGCCATGCCGCCCCGGATCTCGCCCTGCTTCTTCGCCGGCTTGCGGTCGGACAATGCCAGATACAGCTTGTCCATCTCGCGCGCGGCAAAGCGCTCGCCGAACGCGCTGGCCGCATCGTTTGAAGTCGCCAGCACGATCAGCCCCGAAGTGATCGCGTCGAGCCGGTGCACCGGCCACAGCGCCGCGCCATACAGATCGCGAACACACTCGACCAGACCGGGAACGTCACCATCGCGGTGAAAGTGCAGGCCGGGCGGCTTGTAGGCGACGATGAAATCGGCCGCCGCGTGCAGCACGGCCGGTTGCCACGGATCGGGCGGGGTCAGGGCAGTCGGTCCGGCTTCGGCCGGTTCGTTGGCAGGGTTCACCGGCGGGCACTCGCAAGGCGTAAAATCGGCCCATTTTACCGGCGGAACACGGCCATGAAGCTCATCATCATCGCGGTCGGCCACAAGATGCCCGGCTGGATCGAGGACGGATTCGGCGAATACCAGAAGCGGCTGCCGCGCGAGTTCGCGCTGCAGCTGGTCGAACTCAAGCCCGACAAGCGCGCTGGCAGCAAGACCCCGCAGCAGGTGATGGCCGAGGAAGCCGAGCGCATCCTCGCCGCGATTCCGCAGGGTGCGCGCGTGCTGGCGATGGACGAGCGCGGCGCCAACTGGACGACGATGGCACTGGCCGAGAAGATGAAGGCGTGGCACGTCGACGGCCGCGACACGGTGTTCATCATCGGCGGCACCGACGGCCTCGACCCCAGCGTCAAGCAGCGCGCCGACCAGTTGCTGCAATTGTCGGCAATGACGCTGCCGCACGGCATGGTGCGCGTGCTGCTGGCCGAGCAGCTGTACCGCGCCTATTCGATCCTGCACAACCATCCCTACCACCGGGAATAAGGCACGCCGACAGCAATCCGGTTCATCCGGTCACGGAATCGGCACGCGGAATACCGCGGGCAATTGGCGCCCCATACAAAACGCCGTACAAACCGGATCGACCCGTGCAAAGCCGCGACCGGACTTAATATCCGGCCGCGGCAATTGTCTGACACAATCGGCCAATCGCCGCTATTCCAGATAGTCGATCATGATTCTGGAAATCTTGCCGTCCAGGCCATTGACGTATTTCGTCGTAACAACGACATTGCCGTTGTCGTAATTGCCGCTGCTATTGAAGCTCGGCACGACAACCGTGCCGGAAATCGGTCCCTTGATCAGGATCTTCGACCAGTCGTCGCCTTCGCTGGCCGACGGGCTGTCGTAAACCTTGATCAGCGTCATGCCCGGAATGCTTTCGAGCTTCATCGACCGGGCCTCGTCGTTCGAGAAACCCTGATCGCCGTTCTTGCAGTCGATACTGTAACTCCGGCCACCGCTCAGCGTATTGCCGACCTGATCCTGCGTTGCGCCATTGCCTTCCCAGAAAGTGATTCTGCCACTCATGACGATCTCCAATCGAGTCAATCAAGATGCACGGTTCGAATGGCCGGACAATGCCCGGTCAATTCCCGGCAAAACCACTCTAGTACACGACCCGGCGAATGCCATTCGGCATCAATTGGTATTGCCCTGCCAATTATCGGAAATGAATCATCCATCAATTGAGAAGCCCATTCTAACTTTCAAATATAATTGCGTTCGAAAGTTTGCTACCATCGGCCCGCCCGCACCTCCCCCGCGCCGCCCTCAGGAACCGCATGACCGACCTCTACCTCGCCTCCGGCAGCCCGCGCCGCCGTGAACTCCTCGGCCACACCGGCGTGACGTTCGAGCGCATCGGCGCCGAGATCGACGAAACCCCGCTCGACGGCGAGAACCCGCACGATTACGTCCGGCGGCTGGCCGCAGCCAAGGCCGAGGCCGGCTGGGCGGCGATGCTGGCGCAGGGGCTCGCCCCGCGACCGGTACTGGCGGCCGACACCACGGTCGCACTCGGCAACGCCATCCTCGGCAAGCCGGCCGATGCCGCCGATGCGACACGGATGCTGAAGCTGCTGTCGGGCACCACGCACGACGTGCTCACCGGCGTCGGGCTGCGCACCGGCGCGGGCGTCGACGTGATCGTCTCGGCCAGCCGGGTGACCTTCATGACGCTGAACGACGCGCAGATCGCCCGGTATGTGGAAAGCGGCGAGCCGATGGACAAGGCCGGCGCCTACGGCATCCAGGGGCTGGGCGGACTGTTCGTCGCCGACCTGGCCGGCAGCTTCACCGGTGTCGTCGGCCTGCCGCTGCACGACACGGCACTGCTGCTCGGCCGTCACGGCCTGGGGCATCTGGCCGGCTGAGCCTCCACGCACGGTACGGACGAAAAAAGGGCGACCCGGTAGGTCGCCCGCAACTCTGCTCAACACAACGTCCCGCTGTGTTCGTCAGCGCTTAACGCGCCGGCCGGCCTTTGGTTGACACGGTCAGCATCGCCACTTCGGCCTCGGTCAGCATCCGCCACCGGCCCTTGGCGGTGTCGCCCAGCTGCAGTGTGCCGATCGCGACACGCATCAGCCGCAGCGTGCCGACGCCATGTGCCTCGAGCAACCGCCGGATGTGCCGGTTCCGACCTTCGTCGAGCACGACCTCGAGCCAGGCGTGCTTCTCGCCGCTGCGCAGCACGTCAACACGTTTCGCGACCAGCTTCTCGCCCTTGTCGACGATGCCGGCACGCATCGCTGCCAGCAGCGCCTCGTCCGGCAGCCGGTCGATCTGCACGTGATAGGTCTTGTCGAGGTGCGACGCCGGATCGGTCAGTCCGGCCGCCCAGCCGGTGTCGTTGCTGAACAGCAGCAGCCCCTCGCTGGCCTTGTCGAGCCGGCCGACCGGGCCGAGCCAAGGCAGCGCGGCACCCTCGAAACACCGGTAGACCGTGTCGCGGCCCGCCTCGTCCGCCGCGGTGGTGACAAGGCCGCGCGGCTTGTTCAGCATCAGGTAGACGTGCTGCCTGGCCGCGACCTGCCGGCCGTCGACGCGCAACTCGTCGTCGGCACGCACGCGCTGCTCGGGGTCGGTGACGATCCTGCGGTTCACCGAGACCCGCTTCTCGAGCACCAGCGCTTCGGCCTGGCTGCGCGAGCAGAAGCCGAGCTTGGACAAGGTGCGGGCCAGACCGAAGGTCGGGACGGGAACGGAACGTGGCTTGATCGGGGCAGGCATGGGGCAGGCGCGCGAAGCGCCGGTCGGCAAGGCAGGAAAATGCGAACGGTAACACGGCGGCGGAACGGCATGGATAGCGCGCGAGGCACCGGCCACGACCGCAGGAGTCCGGCCGCCGGCAGCGGTCCTACTGGCCGCGGCCGGGCAGGCTGAACACGTCGCCCAGATAGTTGAGGAAATTCACGTCCTCGCACATGCCCTTGCCCGGGCTGTCGCTGACCTTGGCAACCGGCTGGCCGTTGCAGTACAGCAGCTTGATGACGATCTGCAGCGGCGTGTGGCCGCAGTCGTTGGACAGGTCGGTGCCGATGCCGAAACTCGTCAGCGCGCGGTCGGCAAAGTGCCGGTACAGCGCAAAGGCGCGCGGCAGGTCCAGCCCGTCGCTGAACACCAGCTGCTTGGTCCACGGGTCGATCTTCATCTTCCGGTAGTGGGCGATCGCCTTCTCGCCCCAGACGAACGGGTCGCCGGAATCGTGCCGCAGTCCGTCGAACAGCTTGCAGAAGTACAGGTCGAAATCGCGCAGGAAGGCATCGGTGCCGACGACATCGGTCAGTGCGATGCCGAGGTCGCCGCGGTACTCGTGCACCCAGTGTTCGAGCGCATTGCGCTGGAAATCGCGCAGCCTCGACCCGAAGGACTGGAAGGCCTGCAGGTATTCGTGCGCCATGGTGCCGATCGGCGTGAGCCCGTGGCGCTTGGCCAGCAGCACGTTGCTGGTGCCGCGGAAGTACGGCTGCGCCTCGCGCGCCAGCGTGGCGACCACTTCCTCGTGCCAGGCGCGCGAAAAGCGCCGCCGGGTACCGAAGTCGTAGAACACGAAATCGGAACGCTGCGCCGGCTGGCGGGCGAATTCGCCCAGCAGCGCCAGCTTGGCGGCAAGGTGCGCCCGCCCGACCGCCAGCGCCGCCACCGGATCGACATGGCGGAAATACACCTCGTTGACGATAGCCAGACAGTAGATCTCGAACAGCATGCAATGGAGCATCGGCCCCTTGATCGAGATCGCCAGCCCGTCCGCATCGCCGTCGGGCACCGAAACGGTGATGAAATGCCGCTGCAGCTGGAACAGCCGCAGGAAATCGATGAAGTCGGCCTTGATGAAGCGCAGCGCACCGAGAAAGGCCAGCTCGTCCTCGGCAAAGCGCAGCGTGCACAGGTGGTCGAGCTCGGCATCGATCTCGGCCTTGAAGCGCGACAGCGGCACTTCGGGCACGTTGCGGCACTTGAAACCGTACTCGGCACGGGTTTCCGGCTGATGATGGAGGATCTCCTGCATCATGGTGAACTTGTACAGATCGGTGTCGAGCAGCGAGACAATCACCGGCGCAGTCATCGGCAGTCCTGGTGTGGGCGAGCAGGGATTTTATGCCGCCCGCCCTGCGATCGCCACGGCCAAGCCGGTGCAGGGTCTTGATTTTGCGGCATTAATTTCAAAAATCTTACAAAATGCGCACCATTTCGGCGCTTTTATGCTGTTTGAGTTAGATCAAGGTCACATTCTCGCAACATTGCTTACATCCTTGAGCGCCACGGCAAAACACAGGGTTAGAATGAATCGCATAAGCAGAGATTGATATTCGTCCGGTGAAGGACGAATGGGAGGAAGCACCATGTCGATGTGCCAACGCATTGCCGGCGTCGCCAGCGCCATCGGGATCGCCGGGTTCGGCATCCTGCTCGGCTATCAAAGCATTGCCGGCGGCAGCCAGCCGGACGGCATCGCCTGGACGATTGCCGTCGTCGCACTCGCCGCACTCGGCGGCGTCACCTTCTGGCTTGCCCGCAGCATGCTCAACCCGGTCGCCGGCCTGCGCGATGCGCTGACCGCGCTGAACCGCGACGGCGACCTGTCGGTTCGTGCGCCCGAGGGCGCCGGCGACGCGGGCGAGATTGCCGCGGCGTTCAACCAGTTCGTCACCCGCCAGCAGAACGCGCTGCGCGAAGCGCAACGCGAGATGGAAGCGCTGGCGATCAGCCTGCACGAGCTGACCGCGCTGACCGGCCAGATGGCCAAGGACACCCGGACGCAGTCCGACTTCGCCGCGTCGTCGGCGGCGACGGTCGAGGAAATCACCGTCAGCATCAACCACATTGCCGAACACGCCAACGACGTCGACACCACCGTCGCCGACACCAGCCGGCAGTCAGCCGACAGCGCCCACGCGGTCGAGCGCGTGACCGAGGAAGTCGGCCACGTCGCCGAAGCGATGGCCTCGCTCGGCACGACCATGAACGGCCTGTCGAAGAGCTCGCAGGAAATCGGCAGCATCATCGGCGTGATCCGCGACATCGCCGACCAGACCAATCTGCTGGCGCTGAACGCCGCAATCGAAGCAGCCCGCGCCGGTGAAGCCGGCCGCGGCTTCGCCGTGGTCGCCGACGAAGTGCGCAAGCTGGCCGAACGCACCGGCCAGGCGACGATCGAGATCGCCAAGCGCATCGAAACCGTCGGCAAGGAAACCCAGAGCGCCGTCGACAACATGGCCTACACCTCGCAGCGCGTCGGCCAGAGCGTCGAGCGTGCCGGCGAAGCCCGCAGCCACATGCTGCAGATCGCCGAACGGATGAACCACGTCGTCGACGTGGTGCGCGAGATCGCCGACGCGACGCGCGAACAGTCGTCGGCCACGACGACGATGGCGCAGTCGGCCGAGCAGATCAACAGCATGGCGCAGGCGACCGACTCGGCGCTGCACAACGCCAGCCAGTCGCTGACCGCGCTCGACGAACGTGCGGCCAAGGTGCTCGAGATCGTCGGCCGCTTCCAGCTGGCCGACATCGAAGTCCAGCACGGCTGGATGGCGTCGAGCGAAGCCCGCGCGGTGTCCGAAATCAAGGCGCTGCTCAACGCACAGGGCCACCACTGGAAGGACGCCAGCGGCGGCGCCAACCCGACCGAAACGCTGCAACGCCGCATCAGCCAGGGCGACGCGCCGACTGCGGCGGCCATCGGTGGCGTGAAGATCCAGAACTGGGCGCGCGACGGCGTCTGCGCCGACCTGACCGGCGTCGCCCGCGACGAACGCTGGTCCAGCTCGCTGCCGGCGGTATTCGACGCGATGATCCAGCACGACGGCCGCTATGTCGCCGTGCCGCTCGGCGTCGCCCGCACCAACATGCTCTGGGTCAACGCCGGCATCGTCAAACGCCTCGGCCTGACCGCGCCGCGCACGTGGAACGACTTCTTCGCGATGGCCGACAAGCTCAAGGCCGCCGGCATCCCGGCACTGGCGCACTCGGAACAGAGCTGGCAGGTCGGCACCGTGTTCGAAGCCGTCGCGCTCGGCACCGGCGGTACGCCGTTCTACCTGTCGGCGTTCAGCAAGCTCGACCCGAGCGCGCTGACCGGCTCGCAGATGATCACCGCGCTGGAAACGCTGAAGCGCCTCAAACCGTACATCACGCCGGATTCGGTCGGCCGCGACTGGAACCTTGCCACTGCCGACGTCATGAACGGCCGCGCCGCGATGCAGCTGATGGGCGACTGGGCCAAGAGCGAGTTCACCCAGGGCGGCAAGGTACAGGGGACCGACTACCTGTGCTGGCCGGCGCCGACCAACAGCGGCGACTGGTGCTTCGCCGCCGACACGCTGACGATGTTCAAGCAGACCGACCCGCGCCGCGCCGCCGCGCAGCGCGACTTCGTGTCGCTCTTGATGAGCCGCGAAGGCCAGGAAGCGTTCAACTTCCACAAGGGCAACATTCCGGCGCGCACCGACGTCGACCTCGGCCGCTTCGACGACTACTCGCGCCAGTCGGCACGCGACTTTGCCAGCGCTGCGCAGTCGGGCGTGCTGGTGCCGTCGTGGGCCCACAACATGGCGATGCAGGACAACGTCCGCCTCGGCTTCTTCGACGTGATCGAGGCGTACTGGAAGGATGACCGGATGAGCGCCGCCGACGCCGCCCGCCGGCTGGCCGACGCAGCGCGCCGCTGAACAACAAGCAGTTAACAACCCCGCACTGCTTTCAGACCCGTCTCCGGACGGGTTTTTCTTTGGCCGCGATCCGGCCGCAAGAACCGGGAAGCGCGCAGCACCCGGCCGCGCGATGCTATAAGCGTCGTATCCGCCCCGGAGCCCCCCATGTCCGCCAACGTGTCGTCCGCCATCGAAACCCTGATTGCCGCCGCCTGCCGGCAGATCGATGCTGCCGAAACGCCGCCGCCGCTGGCCGAGCTGG
This sequence comes from Jeongeupia chitinilytica, assembly GCF_014652315.1. Lineage (GTDB taxonomy): Bacteria > Pseudomonadota > Gammaproteobacteria > Burkholderiales > Chitinibacteraceae > Jeongeupia > Jeongeupia chitinilytica. The sequence goes on from NZ_BMYO01000009.1 coordinate 178,917, forward strand.
CGGCAGTAGCGGGCCTGAGTCCGTGGCACTTCCACCGGCAGTTCAAGGCGCTGACCGGCGTCACGCCGAAGGCCTACGCCGCCGCGCAGCGCACCCGCCGGGTCCAGGCCGCGCTGGCGGCCGGCCGATCGGTCACCGACGCCGTGTTCGACGCCGGCTTCAACGCCACCAGCCGTTTCTACGCCGGTGCCGAAGCCACGCTCGGCATGGCGCCGCAGCGGTTCCGCGCCGGTGGCAGCGGCGAGGAGATCCGCTTCGGCATCGGCCAGTGCTCGCTCGGCGCGCTGCTGGTCGCCGCCACCGGTGCCGGCATCTGCCGGATCGAACTCGGCGACGACGCCGACACCCTGCTGCAGCGATTGCAGGATGTGTTTCCCAAAGCCACGCTGATCGGCGGCGACGCCGAATTCGAGGGCTGGATGGCGCGCGTCGTCGGCCTGATCGACGCGCCGGAAATCGGCGCCAGCCTGCCGCTGGACATCCGCGGCAGCGCCTTCCAGCAGCGCGTGTGGCAGGCACTGCGGGCGATTCCGCCCGGCGACACGGCCACCTATGCCGAGATCGCCGAGCGCATCGGCCAGCCGGCGGCGGTGCGCGCCGTCGCCAACGCCTGCGGCACCAACCCGCTTGCGGTGGCGATCCCCTGCCACCGGGTCGTGCGCAGCGACGGCGGTCTGGGCGGTTACCGCTGGGGACTGGCGCGCAAGGAAGCGCTGCTGGATCGGGAAGCGCTGCAGGCCGGCTGACCGTGATTGTCTCCGGCTTTGCGCCAGCGGCGCCCGGGCAACCCGTCGCCGCCGGCCGCATTTCGTCGCAGCCGGCGGCGGCCGGTCACATGACAATGTAATCCCGTCGCCCAGCGTTTAGATTGAAGCCAATCCACCGCTGCGAGAACCGTGATGAATCCCGTTGTGCTGCATGGCGTCGGCAAGCGCTACCGGCTCGGTCAGGTCGACATCCCCGCGCTGACCGGCATCGATCTCGAGATCCACCCCAACCGTTTCACCGTGCTGTCCGGACCGTCGGGCAGCGGCAAGACCACGCTGCTGAACCTGATCGGCGGCATCGACCGGCCCGATGACGGCCGGGTGGTCATCGACGGCCAGGATCTGGCGCAGCTCGACGACGACGCGCTGTCCGATTTCCGTGCCCGCCGGCTCGGCTTCGTGTTCCAGAACTTCAACCTGCTGCCGGTGCTGACGGCGTTCGAGAACGTCGAGTACCCGCTGCTGCTGACCGGCGCAGCGAAGCCCGAGCGCCGTCGCCGCGTCGACGAACTGCTCTCGGCCGTGGGCCTCGCCGACAAGGCCGCCAGCCGGCCGAACCAGCTCTCGGGCGGCCAGCGCCAGCGCGTCGCGATCGCCCGGGCGCTGGCGACCAGCCCGCGGCTGGTGCTCGCCGACGAACCGACCGCCAACCTCGACAGCCATACCGGCGCGGCGATCCTCGCGCTGATGCGGCAGATGCAGCGCGACTATCAGGCCAGCTTCGTGTTCTCGTCGCACGACCCGCAGGTGCTGGCGCAGGCCGACGACGCCGTGCACATCCGCGACGGCGTGATTACCCGGGTCGTGCGCAACCTGCAGGGGGCCGCGGCATGAGCGCGATCCTGACCCCGATCGGCGGGCTCCATCTCGTCACCGCCAGCTGGGCGATGCTTGCCGGCGGCGTGCAGCTGGCGCTACCCAAGGGCGGTGACCGGCACCGCTGGCTCGGACGCAGCTGGGTGCTGGCGATGCTGGTCGTCGCGCTGTCGTCGTTCGGTCTGGGTGCCGCGCCCGGCCGGGCCTTCGGCTTCGGCCCCATCCACCTGCTGTCGCTGTGGGTGCTGTGGTGCTTGTGGGCCGCGATCGTCCGGGTACGCGCCGGCCACATCGCCGCGCACCGCCGCTACGTGATCGGCGCCTACATCGGCACCATCGTTGCCGGGCTGTTCGCGGTCTTCGGCCCGGACCGCTGGCTGCACCACACCCTGTTTGCCCTCTGATTGCCGACGAGACCACAGATGAACACATTGCAACTGGCGGCGCGCAATCTGGCCCGCAACCGCCGCCGCTCGATCACCACGCTGTTCGCGATGATCGTCGGCGCCATCGCCATCCTGCTGTTCGGCGGCTATGCCCGCAATATCGACCTCGGCCTGCAGACCGGCTTCGTCCAGCGCAGCGGCCACCTGCAGGTGCAGCACAAGGACTACTTCCTGTTCGGCACCGGCAACCCGGCGGCCTACGGCATCGCCGACTACGGCAGGCTGATCGCGGCGATCAAGGCCGACCCGGTGCTGGCACCGCTGGTCACCGTGGTGACGCCGACGCTGAGCCTCGGCGGCATTGCCGGCAACTACGCCGCCGGCGTATCGCGCACGGTGATCGGCAACGGCGTCGTCATCGACGACCAGAACGTGATGCGGCGCTGGAACGACTACGGCTTCGTGCTGACGCCGAAAACGCTCAAGCTCACCGGCACGCCCGAACAGGCGGCGGTCATCGGCCGCGGCGTCGCCCGCGTGCTGCAGCTGTGCGGGCCGCTCAAGGTCGCCAACTGCCCGTCGCCGCAACCGGCGAAACAGGACGGCGCCGACGCACCGGCCGACATCGCCGCACTCTCCGCCGACACTGGCGGGGCATCGGACACCGGATCGCCGCGCGCGGCCAACCAGGTCGAACTGCTCGCCGCCAACGCCCACGGCGCACCGAACGTCGCCCGGCTCGACGTCGTCGCCGCCGAGGCGCAGGGGGTGAAGGAACTCGACGACCTGTACGTGCAGCTGCATTTCGGTGCGGCGCAACGGCTGATCTACGGTGCCGACGCACCGAAAGCGACGGCGATCGTCGTGCAGCTGAAGCATACGGCCGACCTGCCGGCCGCGCAGCAAAGGCTGACCACCGTGCTCAGGCAGCTGGCACCGGACCAGCCGCTGGCGGTGCTCGACTTCGCGACGCTGAACCCGAGCTACGGCCAGATCGTCGGCATGTTCGGCGCGATTTTCGGCTTCATCGCGCTCCTGATCGGCGTGATCGTGCTGTTCACCGTCGGCAACACGATGAGCATGGCGGTGATCGAACGCACCACCGAGATCGGCACCTTGCGCGCCATCGGCCTGCGCCGGGGCGGCGTGCGGCGGCTGTTCGTGCTCGAGGGCCTGCTGCTCGGCCTCGTCGGCAGCGGTCTCGGCGTGCTGGTCGCGCTGGCGCTGGCCTGGCTGATCAACCACGCCGGCCTGACCTGGCTGCCGCCGGGCAATGTCGAACCGGTGCCGCTGACCGTCCGCGTCTGGGGCGAGCCGCGCATGATCGTGCTGACCGCGATCGGCCTGAGCCTGATCGCCGCAGTCTCGGCGTGGTGGCCGGCAAGGCGGGCCGCCAGACTCGAAATCGTCGACGCGCTGCGCCATGTCTGACCGCCATCGTCACCTAGGAGAAACGCCATGTTCCGCCTGTTCGTTCCCGTCCTGCTGATCGTCATCGGCACCGCCCTGTTCCTGCGCAATCTCGGCGTGCTGCCGCAACTGGATGCCGTGCTGCACGCCGGCTGGCCGCTGCTGCTGGTCGCCTTCGGCGCATTCCGGCTGCTCCGGCCGCACTACGGCTGCCACCATGCGAAGTAACCTGCGCTACCTGCTTCCGGTCCTGCTCGGCGGCCTGCTGGCAGCGCCGGCGCTGGCCGTCGACGCGCAGGCCCTGCTCGCCGCCAGCGACGCCGTCCGCAATCCGGACAAGCCGTTCGGGCTGACGACGACGCTGGTCGAATACCGCAACGGCAAGCAGACCGATACCAGTACGCTGGCCGTGTATTCGCGGGCCGATGCGAACAGCGGCCAGTTCCGCAGCCTGTTGCGCTTCGTCGCGCCGGCGCGCGACGCCGACAAGCTGATGCTCAAGAGCGGCAACGACCTGTGGTTCTACGATCCGGCCAGCAAGGCGACGATCCGCATCTCGCCGCAACAGCGCCTGCTCGGCCAGGCGGCCAACGGCGATGTCGTCACCGTCAACCTGGCCGGCGACTACAGCGCCAGCGTCGCCGCCGAGGAGGACGTCAGCGACGGCGACAAGCAGCAGCGCCACACGTACAGGCTCGAGCTGAAGGCGAAGACGCCCGACGTCACCTACCACCGGATCGAGATGTGGATCGATGCGGCGAACAAGCAGCCGGTGAAGGCGCGCTTTTACGCCGAGAGCGGCAGCCTGCTCAAGACCGCGTATTACCGCCGCTACCAGTCGCAGCTCGGCACCAACCGGCCGACCGAGACGGTGATCATCGACGGCCTCGACCCGAACTGGGTCACCGTGATGCGCTTTTCCGGCTACGCCTGGCGCGACGTTCCGGAGAGCTGGCTGCAGCGCGACTTCCTGCCGAGGTTCAAGCCGCAATGAAGCATCCGGGACCGTGGCTGCTCGTCGCGTTGGGTGCCCTTCTCCCGGCTGCCGCCATGGCCGACGACGACGCGGCGCTGCAACTGGCCGACCGGACCGCCGACCGGGTCGAAGCGGCCCGCGACTGGCGTTTTCTCGCGGAGCTGGCCGGTGCCGACGCACAGTACCGCTTCAACGACCAGCCTGCCGAAGCACGGCTGTCGCTCGACGGCCGGATCGACCGGCGTTTTCACGACGACTGGCGCTTCGTGCTCGCCGACCGGCTCGACCTGCGCAGCAGCGGCGGCCACCAGACCAGCATCAACACGCTGAAAGAGGCCTATCTGGGCTGGCAGCCGGACACCGACCTGCTCTTCGATCTGGGCCGGATCAACACCCGCTACGGCGCCGGCTTCGGCTACAACCCGACCGACTTCTTCAAGGTCGGCGCCTTGCGCTCGGTCACCTCGGTCAACCCGGCCAGCCTGCGCGAGAACCGCCTCGGCAGCGTGATGCTGCGCGGCCAGACGCTGTGGGACGGCGGGTCGCTGACGGCGATGTATTCGCCCAAGCTCGCCGATACGCCCAGCGACGACGCGTTCAGCCTCGACCTCGGCGCCAGCAACCCGCAGGACCGCTGGCTGCTGACGCTCAGCCAGTCCCTGTGTGCAAGCGGCTGCGACAACCTCAACCCGCAATGGCTGCTGTACCACGACAGCGACACCACCCAGCTCGGGCTGAACTGGAGCGTGCTGCTCGGCGACGCGACCATCGTCTACGTCGAATGGGCCGGAGGCCGCCAACCGAGCGTTGCCGGGCGTGTCGCCGGTGTCGACGACAGCGCGTTCCGCAACGCCGTTGCCACCGGGCTGAGCTGGACCGCCGCGACCAAGCTGACGCTGACGCTCGAATACCAGTACGACGGCGCCGCACTCGACGACGCCGGCTGGAGCGCGCTGCGCACCGGTCCGGTCGGCCCTTACCTCGGCTACCGGCAACGGGCGGCACAACGCCAGGACCTGACCACCCGCCACGCTGCAATGCTGTACGCGCAATGGCAGGACGCACTGATCCCGCGCGTCGACCTCAGCGGTTTCGTCCGTCAGGACCTGATCGACGACAGCCGGCTGTCGTGGCTGGAAACGCGCTGGCGCGGCGACAGCACCGACATCGCGCTGCAATGGCAGTACGATGCCGGTGACGCCCGCAGCAACTACGGCGGTCTGCCGCAGCGGCAGATCTGGCAGGCCCTGCTGACCCATTATTTCTGATCCCATGCCCGTCTTCCGTCGCCATTGCGAATTCAACCGGCCGCTGCGCCACGAGCTGGCGCTGCTGTTCGTCGTCAATCAGGTCGTCGCATTGCTGCTGACCACGCTCGGCGGCCCGGGCAGCCTGTTCGACAATGTGGTGATCGCCAACGCCATCGGCGTGCTGATCTGGGCCCAGTACGAGCTGCTGAGCTGGCTGGGCCTGCCCAAACTGCTCGGCCACGTCATTGCGGTGCCCGTCGGCATCTGGGGCGGTTTCAAGCTGGCCGCGCTGTTCGGTGTCGCCGACATCAGCGGCCGGCTGGCCGACCCGCTCGCCAACTGGCGGCTGATCGTCAGTTGCCTGCTGCTGGCCGGCACCGCGACCGTGGTGATCGTGCTGTATTTCCGCGCGCTCAATTTCCGTGCCGAGCTGGCCGCCGAACAGCGTCGCAGCGCCGACGCGCGCCAGTCCGAAACCGCGGCGCAACTGGCCCTGCTGCAGGCGCAGATCGAACCGCACTTCCTGTTCAACACGCTGGCCAACGTCCGCAGCCTGATCGTCGCGAACCCGCCGCTGGCGCAGACCATGCTCGATCACCTGAACGGCTATCTGCGTGCCAGTCTCGGCCGTACCCGCCGGCCGCGCGCACGGCTCGCCGACGAGCTGCAGATCGTCGAACCACTGCTGGCGATTGCGGCGATCCGGCTGCAGGCGCGGCTGCGCTACCGTGTCGACGTGGCGGAGACGCTGCACGACGCCGTATTGCCGCCGCTGCTGCTGCAACCGCTGGTCGAAAACGCACTCGAGCACGGCATCGAGGCCGCGATCGACGGCGGCGAGATCGTCGTCCGCGCCGAGGTGAGCGCCGAAGGGCTGTTGCGGCTCAGCGTCACCGACACCGGGCTGGGTTTCACCGCCGAAGCCAATGGCGACGGTGTCGGCCTCGCGAACGTGCGACAGCGCCTCGCCAGCCTGTACGGCGAACAGGGCCGGCTGGCGCTGTACCCGAATTCGCCGCGGGGCGTGATCGCCGAGCTGATGCTGCCGCTGCACAGGGAGGAGGAACACGCATGACGACCGCGTTGATCGCCGACGACGAACCGCTGCTCGCCGCCAATCTGGCCGAGCGCTTGCGGGCGCTCTGGCCCGGGCTCGACATCGTGGCCATCGCCGCCAACGGCGTCGAGGCCGTTGCCGCGCTGCATGCCCGGCGCCCGGACCTGGCCTTTCTCGACATCCGCATGCCCGGACTCACGGGCCTGCAGGTGGCACAGGCGGCGCGCGACACCCGCGTCGTCTTCGTCACCGCCTACGACGAATACGCACTGCACGCGTTCGAGCACGCCGCGATCGACTACCTGCTCAAGCCGGTCACCGACGCCCGGCTGGCGCAATGCGTGGGCCGGCTGCAGCGTCAGACCGCCGCACCACCCGACCTTGCCGCCGCGCTGGCGGCACTCGCCCCCAGGGCCACGGCACCGGCACTGTCCTGGCTGACCGTCGGCCACGGCGACACCACCCGGCTGGTCGCGCTCGACGAGGTGCTGTACTTCGAGGCCAGCCAGAAATACACCGACGTGGTCACCCGCAGCGAACGGCACCTGATCCGCACGCCGCTGAAGGAGTTGCTGCTCCAGCTCGATCCGGCACGCTTTGCCCAGATCCACCGCGGCATCATCGTCAACCTCGGTGCCGTCGCCCACATCCAGCGCGACCTGCTCGGCCGGCAGCAGGTGCACCTGAAGCTGCACGACGCGGTGCTGCCGTTGTCGCGCAGTTATGCGCACCAGTTCAAGCTGATGTGAGCCGTCATGTTTTGCAGCGGGTGCCGACTATGCTGGGTGCGGGCATTGTCGAATCCGCCACGGCCCCCACATACTCGTCTTCAACGCTAGGAGGATGGCCATGTACCGCAAGACCCCGGAAGCGCTGGCACGGCTGACGCCCGAACAGTTCCGTGTGACCCAGCAGAACGGCACCGAACGACCCGGCACCGGCGAATATCTGCACAACCACCGGGCCGGGATCTACGTCGACGTGGTCTCGGGCGAGCCGCTGTTCGCCTCGTCGGACAAGTTCGAATCCGGCTGCGGCTGGCCCAGCTTCACCCGACCGATTGCCAACGTCACCGAACTGCGCGACACCAGCCACGGCATGATCCGTACCGAGGTGCGTTCGGCCCACGGCGACAGCCACCTCGGCCACGTGTTCGAGGACGGCCCGCGCGACCGTGGCGGGCTGCGTTACTGCATCAACTCGGCCTCGCTGCACTTCGTGCCGCGCGAGGACATGGTCGCCCAGGGCTACGGCGATTATCTGGATCAAGTGGAGGACATCTGATGTCGGAGACCGCAATTCTGGCCGGCGGCTGCTTCTGGGGCATGCAGGACCTGATCCGCAAGCTGCCGGGCGTGACCGCAACCCGGGTCGGCTACAGTGGCGGCAACGTCGCCAACGCAACCTACCGCAACCATGGCACCCATGCCGAAGCGATCGAGATCGTCTTCGATCCGGAAAAGATCAGCTATCGCCGGCTGCTCGAATTCTTCTTCCAGATCCACGACCCGAGCACGCCGAACCGCCAAGGCAACGACCGCGGCACGTCGTACCGCTCGGCGATCTTCTATATCGGCGACGCCCAGCGCGCCGAGGCGCTGGCGACGATCGCCGATGTCGACGCCTCGGGCCTGTGGCCCGGCAAGGCCGTCACCGAAGTCGCCCCCGCCGGCGACTTCTGGGAGGCCGAACCCGAGCACCAGGACTACCTCGAACGCTTCCCGAACGGCTACACCTGCCACTTTCCTCGCCCGGACTGGGTGCTGCCGCGGCAAAGGTGATCGCAGCATGCCGGCCTTGCGCCGGCGGGTGCCGGAAAGCAAAAAGCCCAAGCGTTTGCTTGGGCTTTTTGTCGAGTATTCTGGTTGCGGGAACAGGACTCGAACCTGTGACCTTCGGGTTATGAGCCCGACGAGCTGCCAACTGCTCCATCCCGCGACAGAGAAGCCAGTATATTTCAGCCCTTCGTTGCTGTCAACGGCTTTAGCAAAAAATGTTCCATCAGTCCGGCACACGCCGGCAGCGCCGGGGGATGCGTCAGTAAGACATGCGTACGGGCGGCGGCGTTGCCGCCCTCAATCGTGCAGCTTGATCAGCGTCGACTTGAGTTCGGTGTACTTCTCCAGCGCGTGCAGCGATTTGTCGCGGCCGTTGCCGGACTGCTTGTACCCGCCGAACGGCAGGTTCTGGTCGCCGCCTTCCTCGTAGCAGTTGACCCAGACGGTACCGGCGCGCAGCTGCCGCGCCGCCAGATGTGCGGTACTCAGGTCGCGCGTCCACACCGCCGCAGCGAGGCCGTAGTCGCTGTCGTTGGCGATGGCAATGGCCTCGGCCAGCGTGTCGAAGACGATCACCGAGCACACCGGGCCGAAGATTTCCTCGCGCGCCAGCCGGTGGTGTGCCTCGGTGGCGAAGATCGTCGGTTCGATGAACAGGCCGGTCTCGGCATGCAGGGGCTCGCCGCCGGCAAGCAGCGTCGATTCGATCCGCCCGGCGGCGATGTAATCGAGGACGCGCCGGTACTGGATCTCGTCGACGATGGCGCCCATCCGCGTCGCCGGGTCGAGCGGATCGCCGGGCACGTAATCACGGCTGGCAATGGTCAGCGCTTCGACGAAGGCCGGGTAGAGATCGCGCTGCACCAGCACGCGCGAACCGGCCGAGCACATTTCGCCCTGGTTGTAGAACACGCCGCCGGCAGCGGCGCGCGCGGCCGCCTGCAGATCGGGGCAGTCGGCAAGGACGATGTTCGGCGATTTGCCGCCGAGTTCGAGCCAGACGCGCTTGAGGTTCGATTGTGCCGCGTACTGCATGATCTGCCGGCCGGTCGCGGTCGACCCGGTGAAGCTGATGCAGTCGACCTCCCTGTGCAACCCCAGCAGCCTGCCGGCCTCGCCGCCGCCCGGAACGACGTTGAACACGCCGTCCGGAATGCCCGCCTCCTGCGCCAGCGCGGCAATGCGGATCGCGCTCAGCGGCGACTTCTCCGACGGCTTGAGCACGACCGAATTGCCGGCGGCCAGCGCCGGTGCGAACTTCCAGCTGGCCATCAGCAGCGGAAAATTCCACGGCACCACCGCCGCGACGACGCCGACCGGTTCGCGCATCACCATGCCGAGCAGGTTGCCGGCCAGCGGAGCGACCTCGCCGCCGACCTTGTCGGTCACTTCGGCGCACCACTGGACCGTATAGGCGGCGGCGGCAACGTCGACACCCAGCGCATCGGCCACCGGCTTGCCGGTGTCGAGGCTCTCGAGCAGGGCCAGCTCGTCGGCATTGGCGCGCAACAACGCGGCGAAACGCAGCAGCACCGTCTTGCGCTCAACCGGCGACCGGCCGGCCCAGCGACCGTCGTCGAACGCCGCCCGGGCCGCGGCCACCGCGGCATCGATCTCGGCGGTACCGCATTCGGCAACCTGGGCCAGCACTTGGCGGGTCGCCGGGTTGACGGTATCGAACCGGCGGGCGGCATCGACGTGGCGACCATTGATGAACGCCCGGCCTTCGATGCGCAGCGTCGTCGCCAGTGTCTGCCAGTCACGGTGGGTAAGTCGGGGCATGCGGCTCTCCGGAAACGGTGCAATCGACGGTGCAGTCGATCTGCGGACTAGAAAACGGGCGGCGAACTGGCGCTGACGATCTCTGCCGCCTCGGCGCCGGGGTTGCGGAAACGGTGCGGCAGCGTGCTGGGAAAGTAGTAGCCGTCGCCGGGATGCAGCAGATGGACCCGGCCGTCGACGGTCAGCTCGACTTCGCCGCACACCACCACGCCGCATTCCTGCCCCGCGTGCTGCAGCATGGTTTCGCCGGTGTCGGCGCCGGGCACGTAGCGTTCGCGGAGCAGACCGATCTGCCGGTCGCGCTGGCCGGAGCCGATCAGGTGCATCTGCACTCCCGGCCGGCCCAGATCGGGCTGCTCGGTGCTGCGATACACATAGCTTGGCGCCGCGGCAGGCAGCTCGAAGGTGAAGAACTCGGCCAGCGACATGGGGATGCCTTCGAGAACCTTTTTCAGCGAGCTGACCGACGGACTGACGCGGTTTTGTTCGATCAGCGAAATCGTCGCGTTGGTCACGCCCGCACGCTTGGCCAGCTCGCGCTGCGACAGTCCCTGACGGGACCGCACCAGCTTGAGGCGTTCGCCAACGTCCATGCCGTCCTCCACCACCATCAAGAATATTCAACAACCGCCAATCCGGCCGCATCGGCACAGCCTTGGTTCAAGTGGCTGATCCGGGGCCACTTTTTGGTGCGGAGCAACAAATCAGCCCGGCACGGGCAGGCCGCACCCTGTCCTCAGGAATAGACCCGCATCGGCCCTTGTCAAATATTTTTGACGTTTCCTAGAGTGAATCATCGGGCCCGCCTTTCGATCGCGGCCCCGGCAGACAAACGAGGGCCCGGACGCACGCGTTTGGACGATGCATATGGCACATCCCGTCATTGGTATTCCCTGCTGTCGCTGGTGGATGAACGACAGCCAGTTCTTTCATCTGGTCACCGAAAAGTACATCGCGGCCGCACTGGGCGCCGGCGGTGTGCCGGTGCTCATCCCGGCACTCGGCGAGACGGTCGCCCCGCAGGAGTGGCTGGCCCGTGTCGACGGCCTGCTGCTGACCGGCAGCCCGTCGAACATCGAACCGCAGCGCTATGGCGGCATGCCGGTCGACGGCGACTTCAACGATGCACAGCGCGACGCGACAACGCTGCCGCTGATCCGTGCCGCCATCGACGCCGGCGTGCCGCTGCTCGGGATCTGCCGCGGCTTCCAGGAAATCAACGTCGCCTTCGGCGGCAGCCTGAACCCGGCGCTGCACGACAGCCCCGGCCTGCTCGATCATCGCGAGCCCAAAGGCGCGGCCGACGTCCGCTACGGCCCGGCGCACCCGGTGACGCTGGTGCCGGGCGGCCTGCTGCACCGGCTGATCGGCGAGGACGAGCTCCGCGTCAACTCGCTGCACAAGCAGGGCATTGCCACGCTCGGCCGGGGTCTGGTGGCCGAAGCGCATGCACCGGACGGCCTGATCGAAGCCTTCCGCGTCGCCGATGCCGATTTCGCCGTCGCGGTGCAATGGCATCCCGAATGGCGGTTTGCGGACAACCCGGCCTCACGGGCGCTGTTTGCGGCGTTCGGCGCCGCCTGCCGCCGCCAGCAGGCCCGGCACGACCAGCCCGGACGGAGGCCCGCATGAGTACCCTGAGCGACTGGCTGCGCGAATACCGGATCACCGAAGTCGAGTGCATCACGCCGGACTTCACCGGCATCGCCCGAGGCAAGATCGTTCCGCGCGAGAAGTTCAGCGAGGACGAAGGCATGCGCCTGCCGCAGGTGGTGCTGGTGCAGACGGTGACCGGCGAATATGCCGAAAACATCACCCCGGCCACCGATCCGGACATGGTGCTGATGCCCGATCCCGCCAGCATCCGGCTGGTCCCGTGGGCCAAGGACCCGGTCGCGCAGGTCATCCACGACTGCTTCTACCACGATGGCCGGCCGGTGGAGATTTCACCGCGCTACGTCTTGCGCCGGGTGTTGCAGCTGTTCGAGGCGCGCGGACTGGTGCCGGTGGTGGCGCCCGAAATGGAGTTCTACATCGTCGACGTCAACCGCGACCCGGACGTGCCGCTGCAGCCGCCGGTGGGCCGGACCGGCCGGCCCGAAACCGGCCGCAAGGCGTACTCGATCGACGCGGTCAACGAGTACGACGACCTGTTCGAGGACGTCTACGACTACTGCGACGCACAGCACCTGCAGATCGACACGCTGATCCACGAGGTCGGCGCCTGCCAGATGGAAATCAACTTCCTGCACGGCAACGCGCTCGATCTGGCCGACCAGGTCTTCCTGTTCAAGCGCACCGTGCGCGAAGCGGCGATCCGCCACAACATGTACGCGACCTTCATGGCCAAGCCGATGGAGAACGAACCCGGCTCGGCCATGCACATCCACATGAGCCTGGTCGACAAGCAGACCGGCGCCAACGTGCTGTCGAACGACGACGGCAGCCCGAGCCCGCTGTTCCACCACTGCATCGGTGGCATGCAGCGGTACTTTCCCAGGCTGATCGCGCTGTTCGCGCCCTATGTGAACAGCTATCGCCGGCTGGTGCGGCACACCGCCGCGCCGATCAACGTGCAGTGGGGCTTCGACAACCGCACCTGCGGCATCCGCGTGCCGCATTCGACGCCGCAAGCGCGGCGGATCGAAAACCGCCTGCCCGGCGTCGACTGCAACCCGTATCTGGCGCTGGCCGGCACACTGGCCGCCGCCTACCTCGGCATCGTCGAACAGCTCGATCCGACGCCGGCGCTGAGCGGCAACGCCTACGGCCTGCCTTTTGCCTTCCCGCACGGCCTCGACGACGCGATCGACACGCTGGGCCGCGATCCGGCGATTGCCGGCGTGCTCGGCGCCGAATTCATTGCCGCATACTGCGCCGTCAAACAGGCCGAGTACCTCGAGTACGCCCGCGTCATCAGCCCGTGGGAACGTCGCCACCTGCTGCTGCACGTCTGAGCCCTGCGCCAACGAGAGGACCATCATGCCCAGCAACGAATCGAATGCCGAACTGGACCGGCGCCGGCTGGCGGCCACCCCGCGCGGCGTCGGCGTCGGGACTGCCGTTTTCGCCGCGCGTGCGCGCAACGCCGAGCTCTGGGACGTCGAAGGCCGCCGCTACATCGACTTCGCCAGCGGCATTGCCGTACTCAACACCGGCCATCTGCACCCGAAGGTCCAGGCCGCCGTGGCCGCACAGCTCGCGCAGTTCTCGCACAGCTGTTACCAGGTCGTGCCGTACGCCGGTTATGTCGAACTGGCGGAAAAGCTGAACGCACGGGTACCGATTGCCGGACCGACCAAGACCTTCTTCGTGACCACCGGCGCCGAGGCGGTCGAGAATGCCGTCAAGATTGCCCGCATCCATACCGGCCGGTCCGGCGTGATCGCCTTTGCCGGCGGCTTCCACGGCAGAACGCTGCTGGGGCTGGCGCTGACCGGCAAGGTCGCGCCGTACAAGCTCGGCTTCGGCCCCTTCCCCGCCGAGATCTATCACGCGCCGTTCCCGAACCCGCTGCACGGCATCAGCGTCGACGACGCGCTTGCCGGGCTGCAGGGCCTGTTCAAGACCTCGATCGAGGCAGGCCGGGTCGCCGCGATCATCGTCGAACCGGTACAGGGCGAAGGCGGCTTCTACCCGGCACCGGCCGGCTTCATGCGCGCACTGCGGCAGCTCTGCGACATCCACGGCATCGTGCTGGTCGCCGACGAGATCCAGACCGGCTTCGGCCGCACCGGCAGACTGTTCGCAATGGAACACCACGATGTCGAGGCCGACCTGATCACGATGGCCAAATCGCTGGCCGGCGGCTTTCCGCTGGCCGGTGTCTGCGGTCGCGCCGGGATCATGGATGCGGCGGAGCCCGGCGGACTGGGCGGCACCTACGGCGGCAGCCCGATCGGTATTGCCGCAGCGCTGGCGGTGCTCGACGTGATCGACGCCGAAGGGCTGTGCCAGCGCGCGGTCGTCATCGGTGACAGAATCACGGCCAGACTGAACGCGCTACGCGCCGACGTGCCGCAGATCGCCGAAGTGCGCGGTACCGGCGCGATGGTTGCGGTCGAGTTTTTCGAGAACGGCCAGCCGTCGCCGGCGTTTACCGCGCGGGTCCGGGCTGCCGCGCACGCACGCGGACTGCTGCTGCTGAGCTGCGGCAGCCACGGCAATGTCGTGCGCTTTCTCTGCCCGCTGACGATCGAGGACGCCGTGCTCGACGAGGCACTCGACATCGTCGACACCTCGTTGCATGACGCCGCACTGCACGAGTAATTCCGTCCCGCCCCGGCGGGCGCCACCAGGACACCGAACATGCTGCAACTGAACAACCCGGCGCTGCTGCGCCGGCAATGCCTGATCGCCGGCGTCTGGGCCGATGCCGACGACGGCAGCACGATGGACGTCACAAACCCCGCGACCGGGGAAGCGATCGCCGCCGTACCGCGCATGGGGGCGGCGGAGACCCGCCGGGCGATCGGCGCGGCGAAAACCGCGATGCAGGACTGGCAGCGCCGGACCGCCAAGGAACGTGCCGCGGTGCTGCGGCGCTGGTACGAACTGCTGCTCGCCAACCAGGACGACCTGGCCGCCATCCTCACCGCCGAACAGGGCAAGCCGCTGGCGGAAGCCCGCGGCGAGATCGCCTACGGCGCGAGCTATCTCGAATGGTTCGCCGAGGAAGCCAAACGCGTCTATGGCGACACCCTGCCCGGTCACGGCGCCGACAAGCGCGTCATCGTGATCCGGCAGCCGGTCGGCGTGACCGCGGCGATCACGCCGTGGAACTTCCCGAACGCGATGATCGCCCGCAAGGTCGGCCCGGCGCTGGCCGCCGGTTGCGCGATGGTCCTCAAGCCCGCGTCGCAGACGCCGCTGTCGGCGCTGGCGCTCGCGGCGCTCGCCGTCGACGCCGGCGTGCCGCCCGGGCTGTTCAGCGTCGTGACCGGCTCGGCCGGTGACATCGGCGCCGAGCTGACCGGCAACCCGCTCGTCGCGAAGCTGTCGTTCACCGGCTCGACCGCGACCGGCAAGACCCTGCTGGCGCAGTGCGCGGCCACCGTGAAGAAAACGTCGATGGAACTCGGCGGCAACGCGCCCTTCGTCGTGTTCGACGACGCCGATCTCGACGCGGCGGTCGACGGGGCCATCGCATCGAAATACCGCAACGCCGGACAGACCTGCGTCTGCGCCAACCGGCTTTACGTACAGGCCGGCGTCTACGATGCCTTTGCCGACCGGCTCGCCGCTGCGGTCGCGAAGCTGAAGGTCGGCAACGGCACCGAGCCCGGCGTCACGCAGGGTCCGCTGATCGACGAAAATGCCGTGCGCAAGGTCGAGGAACACATCGCCGATGCGATCGCGCACGGTGGTGAAGTCGTGCTCGGCGGCCGGCGCCATGCACTCGGCCACGGTTTTTTCGAGCCGACCATCGTCAAGCACGCCAATGCGCGGATGAAGGTCGCGCGCGAGGAAACCTTCGGTCCGCTGGCGCCGCTGTTCCGCTTCGAGACCGAGGACGAACTGATCGCACTGGCCAACGACACCGAATTCGGCCTTGCCAGCTACTTCTACAGCCGCGACATCGGCCGGATCTGGCGCGTCGCCGAAGCGCTCGAATACGGCATGGTCGGCATCAACACCGGGCTGATTTCGAGCGAAATGGCGCCGTTCGGCGGCATCAAGCAATCCGGAATGGGCCGGGAAGGCTCAAGGTACGGCATCGACGATTATCTCGAACTCAAGTATCTGTGCATCGGCGGAATCGACCGCTAGACAGGAACGCCATGTCGAAACCGACGTCTGCCGACCACGCACCGTCGTACTACGCCGCCAGCGCCAGTCCGCAACCGCAGCGGCCCGCGCTCGACGCGGCACTCGACGTCGACGTCTGCATCATCGGCGCCGGCTACACCGGGCTCTCCGCCGGGCTGCACCTGGCCGAAGCCGGCTTCAGCGTGGCGATCGTCGAGGCCGCACGTGTCGGCTGGGGGGCGTCGGGGCGCAATGGCGGCCAGATCGTCAATTCGTATTCGCGCGACCTCGACGTGATCGAGGCCCGCTACGGCACAGACACCGCACGCGCCCTTGGCGACATGGCGTTCGAGGGCGGCCGGATCATCCGCGAACGCATCGCCCGCTACGGCATTGCCTGCGACCTGAAGGACGGCGGCGTCTTCGCCGCGATCACGCCGGGGCAGTTTGCCCACCTGCGGAAACAGCAAGCCCTGTGGCAGCGCTACGGCCACACGCAGCTGCGTCTGCTCGACCACAACGACACACGCGACGTGGTTGCCAGCGAACGCTACTGCGGCGGGCTGCTCGACCTCAGCGGCGGACACCTCCACCCGCTGAATCTGGCACTGGGCGAGGCAGCCGCCTTCGAATCGCTTGGCGGACGCATTTTTGAGCACTCACCGGCCATCCGGATCGAACGCAACGTCCGGCCGGTCGTGCATACGCCGCACGGTACCGTGACGGCCAGCTTCGTCATCGTCGCCGGCAACGCCTACCTGGGCGGTTTGGTCCCGGAGCTGGCGGCAAAATCGATGCCTTGCGGTACGCAGATCGTCGCAACCGAACCGCTCGGCGCACTCGCCGATGCGCTGCTGCCCCAGGATTACTGCATCGAGAACTGCAACTACCTGCTCGACTACTTCCGTCTCAGCGCCGACCGGCGCTTGCTGTTCGGCGGCGGCGTGGTCTATGGCGCGCGCGATCCGGCCCATATCGAAGCCATCATCATGCCCAAGCTGTTGAGAGTCTTCCCGCAGCTGGCCAATGCCCGCATCGACTTCGCATGGACCGGCAATTTCCTGCTCACGCTGTCGCGGATGCCACAGATGGGCCGGATCGATCACCATGTCTATTACTCGCAAGGGTGCAGTGGCCACGGCATCACCTTCACGCATCTCGCCGGACGGCTGCTGGCCGAAGTACTGCAAGGCCAGGCCGCACGCTTTGATGCGTTCGCCCGGCTGCCGCATCTGCCTTTCCCGGGAGGGCAACTGCTGCGGGTACCGTTCACCGCCCTTGGGGCGTGGTACTACGACCTGCGCGACCGTCTGGGCGTGTAGCTGACGCGTCGCAGCCCCGAACGCAAAACACCCCCATTCCGGGGGTGTTGTCACGATTGGATTTGCGCAAGCGGCTGGTGCCAACGCCCGAAAAATCCGCCGACTATTCGACCAGATCCTTGTAGGCGATCCATGTGGCATGCCCGAGCAGGGGGAACAGCACGACGAAGCCGACCAGATAGGTCGCAAACCCGACCGCCGTGAGCAGCACGATCAGTGCAGCCCAGACGATCATCGCCGGCAGGTTCTCGGCGACGACACGCAGGCTGGTCATCATCGCCGTCACCGTGTCGACCTCTCGGTCGGCCAACATCGGGATCGACACCGCCGTCAGCGCAAACACGAGACAGGCCAGCAGGAAGCCGCCGATCACCCAGGCGATCGTGAAGCCGGCGTATTCGCCGAGTAGCGAACCGAAGAAGTTGTGCAGGGTGATCGCCTCGCCACCGTAAAACAGCGCGAACAGGATCGCCGACAGCCGCTCCCATGCGATCGCGATCATGAACAGCACGACGCCGAAGTAGGCCAGCTGGCTGGCGTTCTTCATCAGGTCGCGGATCGACTGTACGAACGATGTCGTCCTGCCGTCTTCACGCTCGCTGGTCAGCTCGTAGATCCCGGCGGCACCGAGTGGAGCGAGCAATAGGAAACCGGTGATCGACGTGGTGAACAGATGGGCGTACTGCGACGCCAGCGACAACACCAGCCAGCCGAACAGCGTGATCAGCAGGCCGTGCGCAAGGCTGGGCAAGGGATGGGCAGCCAGATCCTGCCAGCCGCGCGCGATCCACGAAAACGCACGGAAGGCCTCGACCTTGCGCGTGCGCGGCAGCGAAAAATGGTCGTCCAGACCGTTCAGATGCATGTCCATTTGGTCCTCCTTGCTGCTTGATGCAGTTCTCCACGGGTACTTCTCGATGTAGTCAGGAGCCAGCGACTACGATAGCCGGACCGATGAATGGTCGGTCCGGACCCGATATGCGCGCGCAGTCTTGCTTGTCTCTGCGGTTTTCTTTGCTACGTTGAAAAGCAAACATCGATACACCGGCAAGCCTGACGGCGTGCAAACGGTGTGGACCCGCCACGGAGATACACATGCGTGCAATGCGCACCCTTGCCGCGCTGGCCTGTTCGCTGGTCCTGCGCGGCGTAGAGGCATCGGACAGCCGTATCAGCTTCCAGACCCCGCAAACCCTGATCGCCCAGGACATCGTCGACCTGCATACCTGGATCATGGTGATCATCATCGTGATCTTCGTCGCGGTCTTCGGCGTGATGTTCTACGCGGTATTCCGCCACCGGAAATCGCTCGGTCACAAGGCACGCCCCTTTCACGAGAACACCACCGTCGAAGTGCTGTGGACGGTGATCCCGGCACTGATCCTCGCGGTCATGGCCTGGCCGGCGGCCAAGGTCGTGCTGGCGCAGAAGGACAGCCGTGGCGCAACGATCACGATCAAGGCCACCGGCTACCAGTGGTTCTGGGGCTACGACTACGTCGACTACGGCTTCGGCTACAAGAGCAAGCTCGCCACACCGCGCAAGCAGATCGACAACACCCAGGACAAGGATCCGCACTATCTGCTCGAAGTCGACGAGCCGCTGGTAGTGCCGGTCGGCCAGAAGGTGCGCATCCTGACCACCAGCAACGACGTCATCCACTCGTGGGCGATGCCGGCCTTCGGCGTCAAGCAGGACGCCATCCCCGGCTTCATCCGCGACACCTGGTTCAAGGCCGAACGCGAAGGCACGTTCCGCGGCCAGTGTTCGGAACTCTGCGGCCAGGACCACGGCTTCATGCCCATCGTCGTCAAGGTCGTCAGCGCCGCCCAGTTCCAGGACTACGTATCGCACAAACAGGCCCAGGCCAAAGCCAACGCCGACGATCCGAACAAGATCTGGGCGATGGCCGACCTCGTTGCCCGCGGCCAGAAGGTCTACGAGGCCAACTGCCAGGCCTGCCACCAGGCCAGCGGCATGGGCAGCGGTCCGTTCCCGGCACTGGTGAACTCGAAGATCGCCACCGGTCCGGTACAGGGCCACCTGCACATCGTGCTGCACGGCAAGAACGCGATGCCGGCGTGGCAGGGGCTGTCGGATACCGAGATCGCGGCAGTGATCACCTATGAACGCAATCACTTCAACCACGTAGGCGATCTGCTGCAGCCCAAGGACGTGAAGCTCGCCCGGAAGTAGGCGCACCGTGACCCAGATGGAGAGAGTAATGACCGCCTCGACCGAAACGCTGCACCTGCAGCACGCCGACCATCAGGCGCACTCGGGTGCCCACGGCTGGCGTCGCTGGCTGTATGCGACCAACCACAAGGACATCGGCACGCTTTACCTGTGGTTCTCGTTCACGATGTTCCTGCTGGGCGGCACCATGGCGCTCGGCATCCGCGCCGAGCTGTTCCAGCCGGGACTGCAGTTCTGGCACCCGGAGTTCTTCAACCAGCTGACCACGCTGCACGGCATCATCATGGTGTTCGGCGCGATCATGCCGGCGTTCACCGGTCTGGCGAACTGGATGCTGCCGCTGATGCTCGGCGCCCCGGACATGGCGTTCGCACGGATGAACAACTGGAGCTTCTGGCTGTTGCCACCGGCCGCCGCGCTGCTGGTGATTTCGCTGTTCGTCCCCGGCGGCGCCCCCGCCGGCGGCTGGACCCTGTATCCGCCGCTGTCGATCCAGGCCGGCATGGGTATGGATCTGGCGATCTTCGCCATCCACCTGCTCGGACTGTCGTCGATCATGGGCTCGATCAACATCGTCACCACGGTGCTGAACATGCGTGCACCGGGCATGACGCTGCTGAAGATGCCGATGTTCGCCTGGACCTCGCTGGTCACCGCCTATCTGCTGATCGCCGTGGCACCGGTGCTCGCCGGCGCCGTCACGATGCTGCTGACCGACCGCCACTTCGGCACCCACTTCTTCAAGGCCGCCGGCGGTGGCGACCCTGTCCTGTTCCAGCACATCTTCTGGTTCTTCGGCCACCCCGAGGTCTACATCATGGCGCTGCCGGCATTCGGCATCGTCAGCCAGATCCTGCCGACCTTCGCGCGCAAGCCGCTGTTCGGCTACGTGTCGATGGTCTATGCGGTGTGCTCGATCGCCATCCTGTCATTCATGGTCTGGGCCCACCACATGTTCGCCGTCGGCCTGCCGGCCACCGCGCAACTGTTCTTCATGTTCATGACCATGCTGATTGCGGTGCCGACCGGAGTAAAGGTGTTCAACTGGATCGCGACGATGTGGCAAGGCGAAATGACGTTCGAAACGCCGATGCTGTTCGCGATCGGCTTCGTCTGCCTGTTCACCGTCGGCGGTTTTTCCGGCCTCGTGCTGTCGATCGCGCCGATCGACATCCAGATGACCGACACCTACTACGTCGTCGCCCATTTCCACTATGTACTGGTCGCCGGCGCGCTGTTCAGCCTGTTCGGCGCCACCTACTACTGGCTGCCGAAATGGACCGGCCACATGTACAACGAAAAGCTCGGCAAGCTGCATTTCTGGTGGTCGATGATCTGGTTCAACGTCACCTTCTTTCCGATGCACTTCCTCGGCTTGGCCGGCATGCCGCGGCGCATTCCCGACTATCCGCTGCAGTTCACCGATTTCAACAGCGTCGCCAGTGTCGGGGCGTTCTGTTTCGGCCTCGGCCAGCTGCTCTTCCTCTACAACGTCATCAATACCATCCGCGGCGGCGCAGGTCGTGCGCCGGCACGGCCATGGGAGGGCGCCCATACGCTCGAATGGGAAGTCGCTTCGCCGGCACCGCATCACACCTGGGAAACGCCGCCCGACGAAGCACTGGTGAAGAAAGGCCTGCGGGCGCAACTGCTGGATCAGGATCATGAGTAAGAACGTCCGTACCGCGCTTTGGCTTGCCGCGCTGGCGCTGGCCTTCTTCGTGGCCGTGATCGTCCGGCAGCTCATGTACGGGTTGCCGGGATGAACGCCGTCGCGCACGGCGCCAACCGTCGCACGGCGATCCGCCTCGGACTCGTCGCGCTGGCCATGTTCAGCTTCGGCTACGTGCTGGCGCCGTTCTACGACGTGCTGTGCCGGGCCATCGGTCTCGACCGGGCCCGCCCCGAATTCGCCACCGCGATTCCGACCGCATTGCGGCTCGAATTCGACACCAATGTCGCCGACGGACTGCCGGTCACGATCGACACGCTCGACCGCGTCGTCGCGGCCAAGGCAGGCAGCCTCGTCAAGGCCCGTTTCCGCATTGCGAACACTGGCGACCAGCCACTGACGATTCGCGCGATTCCGAGCTTCGCACCGGTGCGTGCCGCCGGCCTGCTGCAAAAGCTCGAGTGCTTCTGTTTCGATGCGCTCAAGCTGGCACCGCACGAAACACGCGACGTCACCGTCGTGCTGCTGGTCGCGGAAACGCTGCCCGAAGAACTCGGTGCAGCCACGCTTTCCTATACGTTGCAGCCGGCATGAAAGCGGCGATCAAGGCGGTTCTGGCCGGCTTTTTCGGTGTCCGGGGTCGCAAGGGCGCCGAGTCGGCCAAGCTCAAACCGGGCACCGTGATTGCAACGGCCCTGATCGTCGCGCTGGTGATGATCCTGTTGATTCTGCTGCTGGTCCGCGTACTGGTGGCAAGCCAAGGAGGTGGAGGATGAACGTCGAAAACGGGGTGCACGACGCGCACTATTTCGTGCCGGCGCCATCGCGCTGGCCCATCGTCGGCTCGCTGGCACTGTTCCTGATGGCATTGGGCGCAGCGTTCTGGATGAACAAGGTACCCGGTGGCAACTGGGCGCTGCTGGCCGGTGTGATCGTGCTCGCATGGATGCTGTTCGGCTGGTTCGGCGACGTCATCCGCGAATCGCAAGCGCACTCCTACGGACTGCAGGTCGACCACTCGTTCCGCTGGGGAATGAGCTGGTTCATCTTTTCCGAAGTGATGTTTTTTGCCGCCTTTTTCGGCGCGCTGTTTTACACCCGGGTGATCTCGGTGCCCGAACTCGGTTTCTTTTCGGGTACGCACGAGCTGCTGTGGCCCGGTTTTTCCGCAGACTGGCCCGCCGCGACGGCCCCGAAACTCGACGCGCCTTACCGGGCCATGGAGGCCGTCGGCATTCCGGCGACCAACACCGCGATTCTGCTCAGCTCCGGCATCACGCTGACTTGGGCGCACTGGGGCATGGTGGAAAACCGCCGGACCCAGTTGAAGCTCGGTCTGGCGTTCACCGTGCTGCTCGGAGCGATCTTCCTGTGCCTCCAGGCCTACGAATACCACCACGCTTGGGAAACGATGGGGCTGACGCTTGCCTCGGGCGCCTATGGTGCGACGTTCTACATGCTGACCGGCTTCCACGGCATGCACGTGCTGGTCGGCACGATCATGCTGGCAACGATGCTGGTCCGCGTCCTGCGCGGCCACTTCAATGCCGAGCACCACTTCGGTTTCGAAGCTGCCGCCTGGTACTGGCACTTCGTCGACGTGGTCTGGCTGCTGCTGTTCGTCTTCGTCTACTGGCTCTAGGACCGGTGGCCCCCCTTCGGATCACGCGCCATGGGGCCGCCACCAGCCGAAGTGGTAGCCGATCAACAGCAGCACGAACAGTCCGACCGACAGGGCCACGCGCCAGGTCAGAGAACGCACCAGCTTCGGCGATCCGGCCGGACCGCGGACCAGCTGCAGCATGGCACGACCCAGCACCAGCAGGATGACGAGCAACAGCACGATGGCAACGACCTTCATGAACTCTCCGGCGCACGCAACGCAATCCACTGACGTTAGCACACGACGTCACAGTGCGGCGCTGCTCGTCCTTGGCGCACTGGTCCTGCTGACTCTGGCGCTGGGCATCTGGCAGTGCCGGCGCGGACTGGCCAAGCAGCAACTGGCCAGCGCCGTCGCCGAAGCACGTCAGCAACCGATCGGAACCTGGCCAGCGGCGGCGGTCCCCTCACCCGGAACGCGGACCCTGTTGGCCGGTCATTGGCTGCCGGCCCTGACCTTCACGGTGACGCCGCGCCCGCGGAACGGACAGGCCGGCGCCGAAGTGGTCACACCGTTCCGGCTCGCCGATGGCCGGACCCTGCTCGTCAATCGCGGCTGGCAGGCCGAGGGCCGGGCGCTTCCGGTCCGGCTGCCGGCAGCACCGGTGGTCGAGGTCGCCGACTGGCCGCGTTTCATCACGCTCGGCCCGACACCGCCCGAGGGGAACCGCTTCCAGCATGTCGACGCAGAGGCCTACGCGCACTGGGCTGGGAGTGACAGGCCGGTCGGTTACGCCTATGCGGTCGCATCAGACGGGCTGGTGGTCGACATTCCGCAGCCTTATCTCAATGCCGAACGGCATTTCGCCTACATGGCCAGCTGGTGGGGCATGACGCTGGCCGGGGCCGCACTGTGGTGGCGCTTTCGAAAGGGGATCCGATGAAGCCGAACCGTCAACGGCACGGACGCCGTGTCTTGCTGGCCCTGCTCGCCATGAGCGCACTGCCCATCGTCGCGGCCCAGCTCGTTTACGACCATTGGCGCCCCGCCGGCGGGGAGAGTTTCGGCGAACTGATCGCCAGCCCGGTCACCGGCAATGCCGCACGCTGGCGGCTTGCCGCCGTTGGCGCCGACGGTTGCGGTGCGCGGACACGCTCGCTGCTGTTCTCGGCTGGCCAACTCCAGCGCGCGCAGGGCGAAGCCGCGACCCGAATCGAGACCGCAACCACTGCGCCGTGCGCATCGACAATCACGCTCGGCGACCACCCGCTGCTGACCGAGGCCGGCCTGTACCTGATCGATCCGAACGGCAACGCCGTCTTGCGTTACCGGCCCGAGCAACTGGCCGATGCCGTCGGCCGGAAGCGCGCGCTGCAGGAAATCGGCAAGCTGCTCAAGCAGAACCGCGGTCTCGGAGGGAAGGACGCATGGCAAAGCACCTGAATTTCACCCGTGCGCTGCTGCTCTTGAGCCTGGCGTGGACGCTGGCCCTGGTCATGCTGGGCGCCTGGGTCCGGCTGCACGACGCCGGGCTGGGCTGCCCAGACTGGCCCGGTTGCTACGGTCGTCTCACGCCGCCGGAGGCTGCGCATGAAATTGCCCATGCCGAGCGCCATTTCGGTGGCGACGTCGATCCGGACAAGGGCTGGAAGGAAATGATTCACCGCTACGCCGTTGGCGGTTACGGTCTGCTGCTGCTGCTGACCTGTGTGCAACTGTGGCGCCAGCGCCGCCGGTACGCGCTGCCGGTCTGGCTGGTGCTTGCACCGCTCGCCATTCTGGTCTTCCAGGCGCTGCTCGGCATGTGGACCGTCACGCTCAAGCTGATGCCCGTCGTCGTGACCACCCATCTGCTCGGCGGGATGAGCCTGATTGCATTGCTGGCCGCACTGGCTGCACGCACCACCCTGCCGGCACTGCCAACCCGCCGCGGACTCACCGCGCTAGCCGGACTGACCCTGCTGCTCTGCATCGGCCAGATCGCGCTGGGCGGCTGGGTCTCCACCAACTATGCGGCACTGGCCTGCGACGGTTTTCCCGCGTGCAGGGGCGGTTTCTCGCCACCGCCGGGTCTGCTCGAAGCGCTCCGGCCGGATCGCGCACTGGGGTTGACCGCCGACGGGACAGCGCTGAGCATCGATCACCTTGCCGCCATCCACTGGCTGCACCGGCTCGGCGCACTGCTGCTGAGTCTGGCCGTCGGGCTGACCGTCTGGCGCGCCTGGCCAGTGGCACCGAAGCACGCCGCACTGCTGATGGCCACGCTGTTGCTGCAAGCCGCACTGGGCATCGCCAACGTCGAACTCGGCCTGCCGCTGCCGCTGGCTGTCGCCCACAACGGCGGCGCAGCACTGTTGTTGAGCGTACTGACCACCCTTGTCGTTCGTTGCCGTCAGGAGACCCGCCATGTTGAGCCGCTCGCTCACCTTTCCTTCGCTCGCTGATTTCTGGCAACTCGGCAAACCGCGCGTCGTTGCCCTGATCGTTTTCTGCGCCGCCGTCGGTATCCTGCTGGCCGCACCGCCACCGGCTGACTGGCCGCGCCTGTTGCTGGCGCTCTGCGGCATCGGCTTGGTCGCGATGGGCGCAGCCGCAGCCAACTGCCTGTTCGAACGTGATCGTGACGCGGTCATGCGGCGTACCGCGGCCCGTCCGCTGGTGCGGGGGCGGCTGGGCCAGTTCGAGGCCGCCGGCTACGCCGCAGCGCTGACGGTCGGCGGCCTCTGGCTGCTGCTGCAGTTTGCCAACCCGCTGGCGACCGGACTGACGCTGGCGACATTCTTCGGCTATGCGGTGGTCTACACACGCTGGCTCAAGCCGGCGACGCCGCAGAACATCGTCATCGGCGGCGCAGCCGGTGCGATGCCGCCGGTACTGGGCTGGGCAGCAGTCAGCGGGACGATTCCGGCCGAAGCAGCCGTGCTGTTCCTGATCATCTACACGTGGACGCCACCGCATTTCTGGGCGCTGGCGCTGTACCGGCGCGACGACTACGCGCGCGCCGGACTGCCGATGCTGCCGGTCACGCACGGCGCGGCCTTCACACGCCTGTCCATCCTGCTTTATTCATTGATGCTGTTCGCAGTCACGCTGCTGCCGTTCGTGATCCGGTTGTCCGGCTGGCTCTATCTGGCTGCGGCGCTCTGGCTCAACGCCGGTTTTGCGCTGCGCGCCTGGCGCTTGTATCGCGCGGACGACGCACAAGGCGATGCACTGGCCCGCGGCCTGTTCCGCTTCTCGATCGCCTACCTCACCTGGCTGTTCGCCGCACTGCTCGCCGATCGGGTCGTGCAATGGCTCTGGTGAGCAATCCGCAATAAAAAAAGCGCCCTGCCCGGGCGCTTTTTTTCACCTGCCAACCCCGATCAGACCGTCCAGTCGACGACGCCGGTGTACCAGGTTGCAAGCACGATCAGGCCGAACGCGATCCGGTACCAGGCGAACGGAATGAAGGTATGCGTCGAAATGAAGCGCAGCAGCGCACGAACCGCGATGAATGCGAACACGAACGCGGCGAAGAAGCCCACGGCAAACACGCCGAAATCGGCCATTTCCAGCGCGTGGCGGTACTTGAGCAGGCTGTAGATCGACGCCGCACCCAGCGTTGGAATACCGAGGAAGAACGAGAACTCGGTTGCCGCCTTGCGCGACAGGCCGAGGAACAGCCCGCCGATGATCGTCGCACCGGAACGGCTGGTCCCCGGAATCAGGGCCAGGCACTGGGCAAAACCGACAATCAGCGCATCCTTCAGGCTCAGCTCGTCGACCGTTTGTACCCGCACCGTGTGCTGACGCTTCTCGGCCCACAGGATGATCAGGCCGCCGACGATGAAGGCCGTCGCAACCGGAATCGGCGCGAACAGGTGCGCCTTGATCGTCTTGTTCAGCAGCAGCCCGATGATCGCCGCCGGAATGAAGCCGATCACGACGGCCAGCGCCAGATTCCGCGCCGCGCCGGGGCGCACTGCGCCGCTCAGCGTTTCGCCGATCTTGGCACGGTACTCCCAGACCACCGCGAGCATCGCACCGAGCTGGATGAAGATTTCGTAAACGTCGCGCTTGTCCTTGGCGAGGAAGTTCAGCAGGTCCCCGGTCAGGATCAGGTGGCCGGTACTCGAAATCGGCAGGAACTCGGTGATCCCTTCGACGGCGCCCATGATCAGCGATTTGAGCAGCAGAACGATGTCCATACGGTGGCAATGCCCTTGTGTGCAGGTCGGCAAGAGCGCGCATTATAGCTATCGCAGGTTTAACGAGGGATTAACGGACGGCGTCGACAGCACGCGCCGCCTGTCGGTCGCAAACAATTTTTCCGTCATGCCGGGAACTAGACGCGCCGGCGGGGCTCTGATCCACTATGCGATGGACGTCTAGCGACGACGCGCATTTTGCTCATCTCCTCCCTGATATCGGGCGCCGCGACCAAGGCGCCCGTTTTTTTTTGCCCGCTTCCGGTATGGCGCCGACAATCAGCGACGGACGAATTCAGCGCGTCTTGCGCTGCTGCTGGTGCGCCACCAGCGTCGCCACCGCATCACGGAGTGGCCCGGCGTCCAGCGTATCGGCCAGCTGTTCGAATGCCGCACAGGCCGAATCAGAAAGCCGCAAGTCCTTGTTGATTCTCGATTTTTCCTGCTGCAGCGCAACTTGCACCCGCGGACGGATTGCGCTAGCTTGCCATCCCGCAGCGTTCAGCGCGTCACGCAGCTGCGGCGCCGCAACACGCAAGCGCGCAGCAGCGGCCGACGAGCGCACGCCGACCAGCAGCACCTGCTCCGGCCCCCAGGCCACCGACACGCACGACGACGCCAGTTCCTGCGGCACGTGCCGCCGGACGGCGTCGAGCAGATGATTGAGCTCGCTGACCCGCGCGGCCAGGCGCAACAGCTCGCGGTCATTGCCGACAAAGCCCGAATGGCCGAACAAAGACATACCGGACTCCGGATTCAGGGGACATATGAATATTATTCTGGTTTCCAGCCGCTTCGCGAGGGCAATTTCGCTCGGTCCGGCCGCCATGGTGCTTACCCTGCTCGGCATGCTCGGCCTCGGCCTGGCCGCCGGTGCAGGGATGACGCTGCTGGCCCGCAGCGAACGAATCGAACCGCGCTGGCCCCTGGCCCGGCCGGTCCACGCCAATGTCGACGCGCTGGCCGTGCGGCTGGGCGAGCTGCAGGCCAAACTGACGCGGCTCGACGGCCTCGCCAAGCAGCTCGGCAGTCGCACCGGCATCGACGTCTCACCGTTCCTGTCCGACAAACCGGCGCCACGTGGCGGGCTGGCCCAGTCCGGCCGCGCCCTCGACGCCGGCGAGCTTGCCCGTCTGCTCGGCGACAGCGACACCCGTGCCGACGCCTACCTCGACCAGTTCTCGCTGGCGCAACTCCGGCTGGCCGCACCGGCCGGCGACACGCTGCCGACACGGGCGCCGATGGAGAGCGGCCTGCAGTCGTCGAGCTTCGGCTGGCGCCTCGATCCGTTCACCGGGAGACAGACTTTCCACGAAGGCATCGACTTCGTCGGCCCGATCGGTACGCCCATCCGGGCGGCCGCGGCCGGCAAGGTCGCCTACGCGGCGGCCCACCCCCAGTATGGTAATATGGTCGAGCTTGATCACGGCTACGGCCTGACCAGCCGCTATGCCCACGCCAGCCGCCTTCTCGTGCAGCCCGGTGACAGCGTGACGGCCGGCCAGACGATCGCCTTGCTGGGGAGTACCGGGCGCTCCACCGGTCCCCATCTGCATTTCGAGATCCGCTACAAGCAGATTGCACAGAATCCCTTGCGTTTTGTCAGTACGACGCAAGATGTGCTCGCAAGTAGTACCGCATCAAGCGACTAGGGATGGATAAACTGCGGCATCGTCCCCACAATTGGGCGAAGCCTTAAACGACGCAGACGGCGGATGGGGTAACCTGTCCGCCGTTCTCGTAACAAAATCACGCCCGCGTGCGCCGCAAGGCTCGCAGCGGAACAGCTGGTAGCAGGAAAATGATCTCCACATTGTTGAAAAAAGTCTTCGGTAGCCGCAACGACCGCCTGTTGAAACAGTACGGCGCCATCGTCCGGCAGATCAACGCGCTCGAAGCGCAAACGCAGGCGCTGTCGGACGACGCGCTGCGGGCCAAAACCGAGGAATTCAAGCAACGCTACCAGAACGGCGAAAAGCTCGACGCGCTGCTGCCCGAAGCCTTTGCCGTCTGCCGCGAAGGCGCCAAACGCTCGCTCGGCATGCGTCACTTCGACGTGCAGCTGATCGGCGGCCTGACGCTGCATCAGGGCAAGATTTCCGAAATGCGGACCGGCGAAGGCAAGACGCTGGTCGCCACGCTGCCGGCCTACCTGAACGCGATCACCGGCCAGGGCGTGCACGTCATCACCGTCAACGACTACCTGGCACAGCGCGACGCCGGCATCATGGGTCAGCTGTACAACTTCCTCGGCCTCTCCTGCGGCGTCAACCTCGGCCAGATGCCGCACGATGCCAAGCAGCAGGCCTATGCCTGCGACATTACCTACGGCACCAACAACGAATTCGGCTTCGACTACCTGCGCGACAACATGGTGTTCGCCGCGAGCGAACGCGTGCAGCGCAAGCTCAGCTACGCGATCGTCGACGAAGTCGACTCGATCCTGATCGACGAGGCACGGACGCCGCTGATCATTTCCGGCCCGGCCGACGACAGCATCGACATGTACACGGCGATGAATACCGTACCGCCGAAGCTGGTCAAGCAGGAAACCGAAGAAGGCGAAGGCGACTACTGGGTCGACGAAAAGGCCAACTCGGTGCTGCTGTCCGAAGCCGGCCACGAGAAGGTCGAACAGATCCTCACCGAAATGGGCCTGCTGCCGGAGGGCGACAGCCTGTACGCGGCACAGCACATCAGCCTGATGCACCACCTGTACGCGGCACTGCGCGCGCACACGCTGTTCCACCTCGACCAGCATTACGTCGTGCTCGACGGCGAGATCGTCATCGTCGACGAGTTCACCGGCCGGCTGATGTCGGGCCGCCGCTGGTCCGAAGGCCTGCACCAGGCCGTCGAAGCCAAGGAAGGCGTCGAGATCCAGCAGGAAAACCAGACGCTGGCGACGATCACGCTGCAGAACTACTTCCGCATGTACGAGAAGCTCTCGGGCATGACCGGTACCGCCGACACCGAGGCGTACGAGTTCCAGCAGATCTACGGTCTCGAAACCGTGATCATCCCGACCAACAAGCCCATGGTGCGCGACGACCGTCAGGACCAGGTCTACAAGACCGCCGACGAAAAGCACAACGCGATCATCGCCGACATCAAGGACTGCGTATCGCGCGGCCAGCCGGTGCTGGTCGGCACCACCTCGATCGAACAGTCCGAACTGCTGTCGGGCATCCTGAAGAACGACGGCATCGCTCACAACGTGCTGAACGCCAAGCAGCATGCCCGTGAAGCCGACATCGTCGCCCAGGCCGGCGCAGCCGGTGTCGTGACGATCGCGACCAACATGGCCGGCCGCGGTACCGACATCGTGCTCGGCGGCAACATCGAACGTGACATCAAGGACATCGAACACGACGAATCGCTCGACGAGACCGCCAAGGCAGCCAGGGTCGCCGCGCTCAAGGCCGAATGGCAGCAGCGCCACGATGCCGTGCTCGCAGCCGGCGGCCTGCACATCATCGGCTCCGAACGCCATGAATCGCGCCGGATCGACAACCAGCTGCGCGGCCGTGCCGGCCGCCAGGGCGATCCGGGTTCGAGCCGCTTCTACCTGTCGCTGGAAGATCCGCTGCTGCGCATCTTCGCCGGCGACCGCGTCGCCATGGTGATGGAGCGTTTGAAGCTGCCGGAAGGCGAACCGATCGAGGCCGGCATCGTCTCGCGGGCGATCGAATCGGCACAGCGCAAGGTCGAAGGCCGCAACTACGACATCCGCAAGCAGCTGCTCGAATACGACGACGTCTCGAACGAACAGCGCAAGGCGATCTACGCGCAGCGCAACGAGCTGCTCGAATCGACCGACATCTCGGCGACGATTGCCGCGATGCGCGACAGCTTCTTCGACGATCTGGTCGCCCAGTACATCCCGCATCAGGCGATGGAAGAGCAGTGGGACATCGCCGGGCTGGAGAAGGCGCTGGGCGAGTACAGCCTGAGCGCGCCGGTCGGCGACTGGCTCAAGGCCGACAGCACCCTCGACGACGTCGGCGTGAAGGCCCGCGTGCAGGAGCTGGCCCGCAGTACGTACGACGCCAAGGTTGCCGAAGCCGGTGGCGACACCTTCCGCCAGTTCGAGCGCTCGGTCCTGCTGCAGCACCTCGACCACAACTGGCGCGAGCACCTGTCGGGACTCGACCACCTGCGTCAGGGCATCCATCTGCGCGGTTACGCACAGAAGAACCCGAAACAGGAATACAAGCGCGAAGCGTTCGAGTTGTTCTCGGACCTGCTGGCGCGGATCAAGCGCGACGTCGTGCAGATCGTCATGAACGTCGAAGTCCGCAGCCAGGCCGATGTCGACGCCGTTGCCCCGCAGGCGCTGCCGGAGTCGGCACTGCAGTTCCAGCATGCCGACATCGAGGCCCTGCTGGCCAGCGGCGACGAGGACCAGATCAAGGCCGCAATTGCGGCGATGACGGCGCAGGCGCCGACCGACGTCAGGTACGCCGGCGTCAGCCGCAACGACCCTTGCCCCTGCGGTTCGGGCAAGAAATTCAAGCACTGCCACGGCCAGCTGTCGTAAGCCGGCGGGCAGCTTGACGCTGCCCGGCCGCCTTGGCTAATCTGATCGGCGATTGGGCCGATAGCTCAGCTGGGAGAGCGCCGCGTTCGCAATGCGGAGGTCGTGAGTTCGATCCTCATTCGGTCCACCAATAAAAAGCCAGACTTTCGTCTGGCTTTTTCATTTGCCCGGCGCTCAGGTCTTGGGCTGCTTGCGGAACACGCGGCGCAGCACGACGATCAGTACCAGCAAGGCACCGGCACCGAGGGCAATCCGGCCCGGTGTCAGCCAGCGCTGCCACCAGGGTTGCAGCTGTGCGGCATCGCTCTCGGCGGCCGCGTGGCTGTCGACCTGCAGGATCAATCCCGCATCGCCGATCACTGCCACGTCGCCGCGAGTCAGCCGGTAGGCCTGCTCTGGCGCAGGCGGCGTCTTGCCGATGTTGCGGTAGACGATGCCCAGGAAATCATCCTTCTTCGCCACCTCGACCACGGCCAGATGGTCGAGCGTCGCTATGTCCAGCACCGGCGAGCGGTCCTTGCCGTTGATGACCAGATGGCCGTTCGCCACCGACGTCAGCTCGGTCCCCTCGACCGGCACGTCCATCGCCAGGAAGGGCGCAGAGAACTTCGGCGCCTGACCGCTCGGCACGACCTGCAGCTGCGCCTGCTGTGCCGACATCCCCGCTGCGCCGGCGACGCGGATCAGCTGTTGCAGCTGCAGCGGAGCAGCATCGAGCCAGGCGGCAGGCACCGCAACCTGCTGCCGCGTGCCGAACCCCGCCGTTACACCGACGAAGTCGGCTGCCGGCCTGCCCTTGGCCAGACGCAGATAGCTGCCGGGCAGAATGCTCACCGGATAGCCGATCGGCTGGTCATGGCAGCGCAGCTGCGTCGGCTGGCGCAGGAAGCTGACCTTGACCTCGTTGCGCGCCGCCAGCACGTGACGCGGGATTTCCGCCCGGATCCATTGCGGCTTGCCGTCGGGGTTGAGGTTCGCCGAACCGATCAGGAAGTCGTTGAGGAAAATCGACGCGACCGGTGCTTCGCCGGCAACGTTCGGCGCCGCGGTGACGTTGATGCCAACCTCGACCGGCAGCCGGTTGTTGCCTGCGACCACCCCCAGATCGAACAGCACGCTGCGGTCGCTGCGGCCGAACACGTCCACGGTGCCGGCCAGCGTCCCGAAGCGGTTCAACAGCACCATGTCCGCATCGGGAACCGGCTCCGAGGCCGCGCGCACGTTCAGCGCCTTGGCGACCGCGACACTGCGCCACTGCGTGGCAAACAGGCCCGCGGCCTGAGCCCCGCTCCCCTGCTCGACCACGATCGCCAGATTGCTACCCAGACTCGCCAGCCGGATCGACGGTCCCTGCGCCAGCGGCACCACCTGCGCGCGCCAAGTCGCGTAGGCATCCGCCGCATCGGGGGCGACGGCCTTCACCTGCTGGCCCAGGGCGTCGAATGCGGCCTGGACCCGCCGGACCAGCGTGTCGTCACGCACAACGACATCGGCGGCCAGCGGGCCGGCGCTGCCCAAAGCCAGCAATGCGCCCAGTTCGGCATCGCTCCCCAGCCGGTACGGCCCGTCCCGTTTGGCCAGCGCGGCAAAGGCCGGGATACCGAGCAGACGTTCGGGGACGACCAGCTTCCCCAGATCGATCGTTTCGCCAATGGCCGGCAGCGCGCGAATCTTCACCCGCTTGCCGCCCTGTTCCAGCGCCAGCCCCAACCGCCATGCCGTATCGAATGCCGGCTGCGACAGCTTGTTCTGGCTGACCAGCAGCGTCGGCGCCAGCGGCAATGCCGTCCATGCCGTCGCCAGATCGCGCACACCGCGCGGATCGAAGCTGTAGCTCAGCGCCGAATCCGGTGTAACGCGCAGGACATTGCCCGGAGCACGCTGGTCGGCGCACTCCAGATCCGACAGCACCGACGACCAGGCCAGATCGACCCGCACGAAGCCGTTGCTGCGCGGAGCGCCGTTGATGGCCAGTTGCTGGGTGAGATCGCCGCGATCGTCGACCAGACGGTTCGACAGCAGCGGATCGCCATCGGCGCTCAACAGCAGCGACGATCGGCCGCCGTTGCCACGCAGGTAGTTCGCATTGAACTGCAGCGTGGCATTGCGGACTTCCACCGATGCCGGAACCGGCAGGTAGAGGTTGCGCTGGCTGTCGGCACTGAGGATCAGCGGCGAGGTAATGCCGAGATCCGCCAGGGTGATCCGGCGGACGACGTTCGGCTCGCTGCTCCAGCGGGCAAACTGCTCGGCCACCGGGCTGGCGGCGTTGGCCGCGGGCAAGGCGCAAGCCAGGGCAAACGCGAGCGCGGAGAGGGTCAGGGGATGCTTGTTCATGGACGGCGCTTCTGCAAAAGGTCAGCGGCGTGCCGCAAGGACGGCAGCCAACGGGTGCGGACAGTGCGCAGCGGTGCATTCCGAAACCGGGATGCCGCACAGGCAGAGCCGCAGCGGTTGTGCAGCAAAACGGCGTATCGAGCGGGTTTGGCCAGCGGCCACGTCGCATCGCTTACTGAATTCACCGTTTTCTGAAAGCTAATACAGCTTACAAGCCAAACCAACAAAAAACATCAGGAAAGCCCGTATTCACGAAGAATCGGCGGCAGCGGCCATGCCGCTCACCCGCCCGTTTGCCTGCAGTGGAACGAGCGTGGCGAAACTCGCGTTTTTCTACGCCAGATCAAAGCGGCGCGGTCGCGACACTGGTAGCCTTGCCGCAGTCTGGCCGAACGCACGCCCGCCAGAGGCAGTGCTCGACCCGATTGCCCGATGATGACTAGGAGTGATTCCATGCCCCGCGGTACCAAGATCGTCGCCACCCTCGGCCCCGCCTCGACCGACCCGGCCGTCCTCGAACAGCTGATCCGGGCCGGCGCCAACACCGTCCGCGCCATCGCCGACAAGCTCGGCGTCGCCGTCGCCGTCCTCGCCGACCTGCAGGGCCCGAAAATCCGCATCGGCAAGTTCGAGAAGAACAAGATCGAGCTGAAGAAGGGCACCCCCTTCATCCTCGACGCCGCCTGCGAACTCGGCAACGCCGAACGCGTCGGCCTCGACTACAAGGAACTGCCCAACGATGTCGAACCGGGCGCGATCCTGCTGCTCGGCGACGGCGAGATCCAGCTCGAAGTCAACGCGGTCAAGGGCAC
>NZ_BMYO01000010.1 GCF_014652315.1 Jeongeupia chitinilytica
ATTTCGCACCGAACCGATAAACCCCTGATCGGACAGCGAAATTTCGTCACCCCGATTTCAGCCCTAACCGCAACGCCGCCCCAAGCCCGACTGCGAAGCTGACAAACTCATGCCAACAGCATCAAAACCGTCAGTTTCGGCCTCGCCGGACTCACCCAACCGGCCCGAACACCACTGCCGGCCCGTCAAACATCCCGCAGTCCCTGCTTCGCCGCGCCGGAAAAGCACAACGGGCGGCCCAAGGCCGCCCGTTGTTCAGCATCCCTACCCCGTTTACGGCGCCGGACTCGGCTGGCGCGTGTGGATCGCTTCGATCTCCTGCAGCGCCACTTCGCCCAGCGTGACATCGGCGCTGTCGATGTTTTCCTTCAGCTGCGCCAGCGTCGTCGCGCCGATCAGGTTGCTGGTGGTGAACGGCCGGCTGTTGACGAAGGCGAGCGCCAGCTGCACCGGCGACAGCCCGAGACGTTTTGCCAGCCCGACATACTCGCGTGCCGCCGCCTCGGCCTGCGGATTGGTGTAGCGCGAGAAGCGCTCGTACAGGCTGAGCCGTGCGCCTTGCGGTTTTGCGCCGTCGAGGTACTTGCCGCTGAGGACACCGAAAGCCAGCGGCGAGTAGGCCAGCAGACCGATGTCCTCGCGATGGCTGAATTCGCTCAGGCCGATCTCGAATGTCCGGTTCAGCAGGTTGTACGGATTCTGGATGCTGGCAACACGCGGCAGCCCGAGCCAATCGGCGGCATTCAGGAAGCGCGACAGTCCCCAGGGTGTTTCATTGGAGACGCCGATGGCACGCACCTTGCCGGCCTTGATGAAGCCGGCCAGCGCCTCCAGCGTCACCTCGATCGCGACGCTTTCCTCGCCGTCGATCCACGGGTAGCCGAGCCGGCCGAAGGTGTTGGTACTGCGATCGGGCCAGTGCAACTGGTAGAGGTCGACGTAATCGGTCTGCAGCCGTTTCAGGCTGGCGTCGAGTGCACGCTCCAGGTTGCTGGCGGTATGACCGCCCGGCGGGATATGCGACGGCTGGTGTGACTGCCGGACCGGCCCCGCTGCCTTGGTTGCCAGCACGATGTCCTTGCGGCGACCGGTCCTGGCGATCCAGCTGCCGATGTACTGCTCGGTGCGCCCCTGCGTCTCCGGCCGCGGCGGCACCGGGTACATCTCGGCGGCGTCGAGCAGGTTGACACCGCGGTCGAGCGCATAATCGATCTGCGCATGTGCTTCCGCCTCGGTGTTCTGTTCACCCCAGGTCATCGTGCCCAGGCCGATCAGGCTGACCTCGATGCCGCTACGCCCCAGCTTGCGATACTCCATCGTTCCTCCTCCCGGTGCAGCCGGCAGCACTACGCCACGACTGCGCCCAATGCGTGTTGATATGTATATATGCGATGCCGGATCAGCCGGCCTCCGCCGCCAGCGCGGCCTGCACGCTCGGGCGCGCCAGATAGGCTTCACGGAAGCGGTTCAGCGCGTCGAAGCCGGCGAAGTCCGGCCCGAGCCGCGCGATCCAGCGCACGAACACGCCGAGATAGGCATCGGCGATGGTGAAGCGGTTGCCGACCAGCCAGTCCCTGCCCTGCAGGTGGCGGTCGATGTGGGCGATGGCGGCATGCAGCGTCCGGGCCGATTGCCGGCGTATGCCGTCGTGGCTGGCCGGGTCGGCCGAATAGCGCTCCGGACGATTGACCTGGCGGAAACCGGCGGCGTGGATTTCGGTACTGATGTAGCTGATCCAGCTCTGGATCTGTGCGCGCTCGGGCTCGCCCGGCAGCGCGAACAGCGTGGTGCCCGGTTTCAGGTCGGCAAGGTAAGGCAGGATGGCGCCGTTCTCGGTAATGACGGTGTCGTCGTCGAGCCGCAGCGCCGGCACCCGCCCGAGCGGGTTGACCGCGTGGATCGGCGATTCGGCGGTGCGCAGCGCTACGCGAACGACTTCAACCGGCAGGTCGAGCTCGCGCACGACGACATGGGCGCCAAACGAGCAGGCATCGCGGGCGGTAAACAGGGTGCTCATGTGTTTCTCCTTATTTCGATGTGGATTTCTGTCCGGATTTCGGTGGAGACCGGCGTCAGGCCGGTTTGTGGGCCAGGGCAAACAGCAGGTTGCGATGCAGCAGGATGCCGTCCGCATTGCGGTGCGCGCCGATGCGGGCCTCGAGTGCGGCGAGCAGACCGGTGCGGACGTCCGGCAGGAATTCGCCGAGGAAATTGCCGAAGGAGCTGGCCTGGCTGAACACGCGGACGGCCTCGGCATCGGCGAAGCGGTCGGCGAACCGGCGCAGCCGGACATCGTCGACGTGAAAGCCCGCGGCTTCGAGCTGGGCGGCAAGTTCGGCGAAGGTCACCGGATGCGGCGTACTGCCGCTGCCGCCACGCCGGCCAAGACCGGCCTGAGCGAGCACATCGGCAACCAGTTGCTGCAGGTCGTGCGGGCGTTCGCGGCTGGCGCTGCTGATCGCGATCCGGCCGCCGGGACGCAGTACGCGCCACGCCTGGCGCAGCACCGCGTCCTTGTCCGGCAGCCAGTGATAGACGCTGTTGAGGATCACCGCGTCGAACGCACCGGCGGCGAAGCGCGACAGGTCCTCGGCCCGGCCGACTTCGGCGTGGTGCCACGGCGATGCCCGCTTGCGGGCGATGTCGACACGCAGCGGCAACGGTTCGATGCCGACAACACGGCCGGTCGGGCCGACATGATGCCGTGCGGCCAGTTCGGTCAGCCGGCCGGTCCCGGCGCCGATGTCGAGCAGGCTCTCGCCCGGTCGCAGTTGCAATGCATTGAGCAGGTGCTGGCCGTGTTCGTACTGCAGGTCGCTGACCGCGTCGTACTGTTCGGCCAGTTCGGGGGTATCGAGGGCAAGGCTGGGCATGGTGTCCTCAGTTGTCGATCAAAAAGCCGAGTGCTTCGATCTGCGCACGCAGGCGGTCACGGCCGTACAGCGTTTCCGGTCCGCGTACCCGCGCGACCGAATGCGCCGACCACGGCTGCGGCGGCAGGCCCTGTGCGGTATAGAAGCGCCGCATCACGGCGTCGTAATCGGCAACGGCGGCCTGCTGCGGACTGACCGCGTACCGTTCGCGATGCAGCACGGCGGTCTGCGGCAGCCGCGGCTTGACCGCCGACGGCCGGGTCGGATCGGGATGGCCGATCACCACGCCGAACACCGGCGCCACCTTGGCCGGCAGGCCGAGTTCGGCCGCCACCTTGTCGAGCTGGTTGCGGATCGCGCCGATGTAAACGGTCCCGAGCCCGAGCGATTCGGCCGCGGTCACGACGTTCTGTGCCGCCAGCGCCGCGTCGATCACCCCCATCAGAAAGGAA
This sequence comes from Jeongeupia chitinilytica, assembly GCF_014652315.1. Taxonomy (GTDB): domain Bacteria; phylum Pseudomonadota; class Gammaproteobacteria; order Burkholderiales; family Chitinibacteraceae; genus Jeongeupia; species Jeongeupia chitinilytica. The sequence continues at coordinate 3,326 of NZ_BMYO01000010.1, forward strand.
TCGAGGTAGTCGAGCCCGGCGACCGGTTCGCCCAGCTGGGCACCGAGCCGTTCGAGCCGCGACAGGTCGGCCAGCCACACCAGCAGCAGCGGTGCGTCGCGGATGTGCTGCTGGCCGCCGGTCCAGTCGGCGAAGCGGTAGCGCCGCTCGCGGTCCTCGACCGCAACGACGCTCCACGCCTGCAGGTTGGACGAACTCGCCGCCGACTGCGCCGCCGCGACCAGCGTTTCGAGCGTGCCCGCCGGCAGCGCATCGGGCAGGAAAGCGCGGACCGAACGGTGGGCGAGCAGGCTCTCGAGGACGGCATTGCCGTCGACGCGGACATCCTGTTCGCTGCCGTAGCGGGCGTGGAGCAACTGGAAAAGTGCGCTCATCAATCTGTTCTCGTTGGGGAGGAAGTGGAATTACCAGGCGAACACGTAGTCGCCGAACGGCCGCGGCAGCGGTTCGATCAGTTGTGGCCTGGGTGCGTGGCCGAACTCGGACAGCACGTCGTCCTTGATTGCCACGAAGGCCGGATCGGCACGGTTGCGCGGATGCGGCAGCGGCACCGGCACGACGCGTTTGATCCGCCCCGGACGCGGCTGCAGCACGACGATGCGGTCGGCAAGGAAGGTCGCCTCCTCGACGTCGTGGGTCACCAGAATCATGGTGATGCCCTCCTGCTCCCAGATCCGCCGCAACTCGGCCTGCAGGTTGGCGCGGGTCAGCGCGTCGAGCGCGCCGAACGGCTCGTCCAGCAGCAGCACGCCCGGCCGGTTGACGAGGCCGCGGGCAATGGCAACGCGCTGGCTCATGCCGCCGGACAACTGGTAGGGATAGGCGGTCTCGAAGCCCTTGAGGCCGACGAGATCGAGGTGCCCGGCGATCGTGCGTTTCTTCTCGTCGTTCGACAGCGGCGAGTTTTCCAGCGCCAGACCGACGTTCTGTTCGACCGTCAGCCACGGGAACAGCCGGTGTTCCTGGAACACGATGCCGCGATCGAGGCTGGTGCCGCTGATCTTCTCGCCGTCGATGCGGATCTGCCCGCGGTAGTCGTCGTCGAGGCCGATCACCAGCCGCAGCAGCGTCGATTTGCCGCAACCGGAGCTGCCGACTATGGCGACGAACTCGCCGGGCTGGATGTGCAGATTGATGTCGTCGAGCACGTCGAGCTGTTCGCCCTTGACGCTGTACTGCTTGCCGACGTGATTGAGGCTGAGGGTGCTCATTGGTTTTCTCCCGTTGGATTCGGCCGCTCAGGCGGCGCGGTTGCGCCACTTGAGCGCGCGGTGTTCGAGCCGGACGGCAAACTGGTTCAGCAGCGCGCCGATGCTGCCGACGACGACGAGACCGAACAGCACCGAGCCCATGTTGAAATGCTCGCGGCCGTCGATCATCGAGTTGCCGACGCCGTAGCCGGACTTGAGGAAGTACTCGGCGCCGATGGTCGCCAGCCACGCGTAGATCAGTGCCAGATGCAGGCCGGTGAAGATCTGCGGGCTGGCCGCCGGCAGGATCACCCGGCGCCACAGCTGCAGCCGGCCAAAGCCGTAAACGCGCGCCACCTCGGCGTAATCGCGATTGACGCTGCGGATGCCTTCGAAGGTATTGATCGCCACCGGATAGAACGCCGCCAGCGCGATGAACACCACCTTGGCCGGCTCGCCCATGCCGAACCAGACCGAGATCATCGGAATCCACGCGAACAGCGCGATCTGCTTGACGGCATTGAAGCTGGGCGCGACCAGCAGCTCGGCCAGCCGCGAGGTGCCGAGCAGCGTACCGAGTGCAAAGCCCGCCAGCCCGCCGAGGGTGAAACCGGCCAGATCGCGCGAGACGCTGGCAAGCAGGTCCCAGACGAAGCCGCCGTTGAAGATCTGGTGCAGCCCTTCGACCAGCACGGCTTCCGGTGGCGCCAGCACCTGGGTGTTGGCAAGGCCGAAGCGGGTCACGGCCCACCACAGCGCCAGTACCGCCAGCGGCAGCGCGAAGCCGCGCCAGTCGCGCTGCGACAGCCAGCGCCAGAGCGCGGGGGGCTGCACGTGTTTGTCGGAGGGCACCTCGTCGCGGACGAGCACCGGATCGGTTTCGGGAATTGGATATGTCATCGCGGTGTCCTCCGGGTCAGAACGCTGCGCGCCGCCAGCGCAGCAGACGGGTTTCGGTGATTTGCAGGAACAGGTCGATCGCAAGGCCGACCAGGCCGATGACGAGCATGCACGCCATGACCACGTCGAGCTGGAACAGCTGCCGGCCCCAGACCATCTGGTAGCCGATGCCCTCGCTCGACGCGAGCAGCTCGACCGTCACCAGCGACAGCCAGGCGTTGGTCAGCCCGTAGCGGAACCCGTTGAACAGGCTGGGCAGCGTCGACGGAAAGATCACCTTCAGCCACAGCTGCCGCGGGTTGAAGCGGTAGACGCGCGCGACCTCGAGATACGGCTGCGGAATGTTGCGGATGCCCTGCTGGGTATTGATGGTGATCGGCACCGCGGCGGCCTTGGCGATGACGAGGATCTTCATCGCCTCGCCGATGCCGACCAGCATGATCAGGAGCGGAATCCAGCCGAGCACCGGCACTTCGGAAATCGCCTTGAAGCTCGGATACAGGTAGGCCTCGGCGGTTTTCGACAGCCCCATCGCCACGCCGAGCGCCAGCCCGATCACCAGCGCGGCCGAAAAGCCCCAGGCCACCCGGGTCAGGCTGATCGCGAGATTGGTCCACAGCTCGCCCGAGTGCCACAGATCGAGCAACGTCGTCCATACCAGCGCCGGCGCCGGCAGGATCTGTTGTGCCACCCAGCCGTTCAGCGTGGCGGCATGCCACAGCGCCAGCACCGCCAGTGGCAGGATCAGCGCCAGTGCGCCGCGCCACACCCGGCTGCGCAGGCCGGCCAGCGCCTGGGCCAGCCGGGGCGTGGCGGCCGGAGCCGCCAGCGCCGGTACGGGCAGTGTTTCGGTCAAAGACATGGTCAGACTCCTTGTACAAGAACGGCATCGCGACGCGCGAACACGCGCCAGGCGAACCAGATGAAACACGGGACGAAACAGAGGAACAGCGCCTGCAGGCCGAACAGTTCGCCGAGCACGCCGCCGGCGACGCTGCCGGACAGGCCCCCGGCCGGGCCGACCAGCGCCATCAGGCCGGCAACCTTGCCGCGCCCGAGGCGTGCGCCGATGTGGGCGAAACGCGCCAGATTGGCGATCTGCTGGATGCCGAGCCCGAGACCCAGCAGCACCGCGCCCTGCCACAGCAGCGCCGGCACGCGCGCCAGCCCGAGCAGCAGCAGGCCGGCCAGCGCGAGCGCGAAGCCGCTCAGGTAGAAGCGCGTCTCGCCGAGCCGGGGCAACCCGGCACCGAGCACGAACAGCGCCGCGATGTAGGCCGCGCCCTGCACCGAGATCAGCGCCGCCGCATGCGACGCGCCAAGGCCGAAGCCGTGGACGGCAATCGCCACGATGAAAAAGCTGAAATACATGTGCACCGCGCCGCCGGCGAACTCGATGGCGCTGACGTCGCGCAGCGCCGGCTCGCGCGCCAGCAGCGCCAGCTGGCCGCGGACCTCTTGCCAGCTCAGCGAGCGCGGCGCGTCGGCCCGGTAGCGCGCCGGACCGAACACCAGCGGTGCCAGCAGCACCGCCGCGACGAAGGTCGCGCCGATCAGCCAGTAGCTGGCCGCAAAGCCGAGCGCGCTGACGATCCCGGCCGCCAGCGCCGGGCCGATCAGGAACATGCCGAGCATGTGCGAGCCGCGGAACCAGCCGGCCTTGGCCTCGCCGACGCGTTCGAGCTGCTGCATGAACACCGTGTTGAGCGACACGAAGCGCAGCGGCATCAGGAAGCTGACCAGCGCGGTGCACGCCAGCAGCCACGGCACCGAGGCGAACGCCGGCACGGCCAGATACACCAGTCCGACCAGCACGCAGCCGATGCGGAACAGCCGGCCCGGGCCGTACTGGTCGACCATCACTCCCATCGGCAGGCTCATGAACAGGATGCCGATGCTTTGCGCGCCGGCCACCAGGCCGAAGCCGGTTGCGCCGGTGCCGAGCGACAGCGCGTACAGCGAGGTCGTGACCTTGGCGAGGCCGACGCTGATCCCCGCGGTCGACGTCAGCAGCACGAAGCCGAGCAGGAAACGGTGGCGGGCGACAAAGGCTTGCAACCGACTCACGCCGCCCCCTTGCCGTCGGCCGCCAGCGGCGTCCAGTACCGTTCGAGCTTCTGCGCCTTCAGCGCCTCGCGCAGGTATTGCGGCGCGATCCAGGCGTCGACATCGACGTCCTTGCGGATCAGGCCGAACTGGCGCGCAAAGCGCACCGCATCGCGGTAGTGCGCGTAGAAGAACGGATCGAGCAAGGGCGTCAGCCGCTGTTTCAGCGCATCGGGCTGGTAATCGCGCTGCCATGCCGAGACCGGTACGCCGGCGCGCGCCCAGCCGGTGAACACCTGCTGGCGATTGGCCTCGTCACTCGTCCACGCGGCGTTGGCCACCAGCGCGCTGACCAGCTTTTGCACCAGCTGCGGATGGCGCTGCTCGAACGCGGCGTCGACCAGCAGGTGCGTGTGTGCCGCGACCAGCGGATCGCGGCGCGTGTCCTCGATCACCCGGACCACTCCGCGTTCCTGCAGCTGCAGCGCGTTCACCGGCAGGTAGACGCCGTCGATGTCGCCGGCGGCCAGTGCAGCCAGTGTTGTCGCCCCGTCCATGTTGATGGTCTTGAAGTCGCGCTCGGCCAGACCGCGCTGCGCGGCGATCCGGTTGAACGTCAGCTGCTGCGTCGTTCCCTTGAACAGCGCGAACTTCCGGCCTTTCAGGTCTTCGAGCGAGGCGGCCTTCGACTTTGCCGGCACGACCAGATAACTCGGTGCCAGCCGGCTGTCGCCGAGCAGGATGCGGGTGTTCAGGCCGCCTGCCTTGCCGGTGATTGCCGCAAGGTCGCCCTGCCAGATGAAGTCGAGCTGCTTGCTGGCCAGTGCCTCGTTCGCGGCCGGGCCGGCGCCCTTGAAGAACACCCACTCGACCCTGATGCCGTCGGGTTTGAACGCGGCCTCGAGTACGCCGCGCTGCTGCGCGATCGCGGTGGCCGCACCGCCGAAGGTGGCCGGGCTGCCGCTGGCGCCGGTCGACACACCGACGCGGATCACCGCCGGGTTGGCGGCGACACCGAACGCCGACACAAAACCGAACAGCAAGGAGACGAGTGCGCGTTTCATCATCGCCTCACTTGGCCACGAGTTTGGGCTTGCCGGCCACGTTCAGCTCGGCCCAGTAGCCTTCGAGCTTCTGCTCCTTCAGCGCCTGCTTCAGGTACTTGGGCTCGAACCACTGATCGATGTCGATATCGCCGCGCACCAGCTTGAATTTCTTCGCCAGCGCCAGCGAATCGCGGTAGTGGGCATAGAAATTCTCGTCCAGCAGCGGGCTCTGGCGCTCCTTCAGCGAGGTGCCCTCGTAATCGCGCTTGAAGGCCGAGTACGGCGTGCCCGACTTGGCCCACTGCTGGAACACCTGGTCACGGTTCTTCTCGTCGCCGACCCACGCCTGCGTCTTCACCACCACGTTGACGAAGCGCTGGACGATCTCCGGGTACTGCTTCTCGAAATCCTCGGTCACCAGCACGTGGCTGGTCAGGCCGAATTCAGGGCCGGTTTTCTGGATGACACGGGCAATGCCGCGATCGACCAGCGGGAAGATGTCGGCGCCGAACAGCCCGCCGTCGATGTCCTTGGTCGCGATCGCCGCCTGCGTGGTCGCGGTATCCATGTTGATGGTGCGGAAATCTCGCTCGGCCAGACCCTTCTGGTCGAACACCCGTGCCAGTTGCAGCTGGCCGGCCGTGCCCTTGAACACCGCCAGCTTCTTGCCCTTCAGGTCATCGATATTCTGTTCGTTGCCACCGGTCGGCACGGCGATATAGCCGGGGCCGTTGCGGGTCTGCGCGACGATGATCTTGGATTTGAGCCCGCTGGAGCGGCCGACCAGTGAGGCCAGATCGCCCTGGAAGATGAAGTCGAGCAGCTTGTTGGCCAGCGCCTCGTTGGCGGCCGGACCGGCGCCCTTGAAGTAGTTCCACTCGACCTTGATGCCGTCCTTGCGGAACTCCTCCTCGATCTCGCCCCGGCTGGCGACGACGCCGATGGTGCTGCCGCCGACGACCGGACGGTTGCCGGTGCCGACCTGCGAGACGCCGATACGGATGACTTTCGGTGCGCCGGCGGCGATGGCATCGGCGCCCAGCGCGAAGGCCAGCGCGGCGGCGGCGAAACGGAACAGTGTTTTCATGGTTTCCTCTCCTGCGGTGGATGCGGCGCCTTGTGGGCGCCACCGGTCTGTCCGGGCCGGTTCGGCCCGTCGCTGGTCGCGACTATTTTTTCGGCACGCCCCTGGCGTCGTTGTCCGGCCAGTAGCCTTCGAGCTTCAGGTCGCGCAATGCCTGACGCTGGTACTTCGGTTCAAGCCAGGCATCGATGTCGACGTCGCCGCGGACGAGCTTGAATTTCTTCGACAGCGCCAGCGCGTCCTTGTAGTGCTGGACGAAGTAGTCATCGAACAAGGGCGAGAGCCGCACGCGCAGCGGCGTGCCGTCGTAGTCCTGCTTCCACGCGTTGTACGGCACGCCGGACTTGCTCCACTGCTGCAGCACCTGCTCGCGGTTCTTGTCGTCCGACGCCCACGCCGCCTGCTTCACCAGTGCAGTGACCACACGCTGGGTGATCTGCGGGTACTTCTTCTCGAAGTCCTCGGTGACGAGGAAGTGCGTCTGCCGCGCCAGGTTCGGCGCCTGGCCCTTGGTCGTGTAGACGACGCGGGCGATGCCGCGATCGACGAGGCCGTAGACCTCGGGACCGAACCAGCCGGCGTCGATGTCCTTGGTCGCGATCGCCGCCTGCGTCGTCGCGCTGTCCATATTGATCGACTTGAAGTCGCGCTCGCTCAAGCCTCCGCGCGCGTCGAGCACCTTGGCGACGACGAGCTGGGCATTGGTGCCCTTGAACAGCGCCACCTTGCGGCCCTTGAGGTCTTCGAGCGTTTTGGCGGTCGAGTCGGACGGCACCGCCAGATACGCCGTACCGCGGGTGCCGTCGGCGATCAGCAGCCGGGTCCTGAGCCCGCCGGCCTTGCCGATCAGCGCCGGCAGGTCGCCCTGCCAGGCAAAGTCGATCAGCTTGTTGGCCAGCGCCTCGTTGACCGCCGGGCCGGCGCCCTTGAAGAAATTCCATTCGACCTTGATGCCGTCGGCCTTGAACTCGTCCTCGAGCACGCCCTTGACGTTGGCGAGCGCGACCGACGAGCCGCCGAAGACCGGCCGGTTGCCGGTACCGACCGAGGCGACGCCGATGCGGATGACTGCCGGCCTGTCGTCGGCGCGGGACACGGCCGGCAGTGTCAGGCTCAAGGCCAGCACCAGCGTGGAAAGAAGGAAATGTCTGCGTTGCATGGCGCGATCCTCAGAAGCCGAACTGGAACTGGGCCAGGAAGTCGCTGTACGACTGATTCTTGGCCTTGTCATCGGTGTGGTTGATGTTCAGCTGGAATTTGGTCGTCTGGGCGAAGAACACATTCAGGCCCGCCGTGTAGACCGTCGATTCGTCGCTCGGCTTGTCGGTGTTCGGATCGAAGCGGTCATAGCGGAAGAACGGCTGGTAGGACTTCGGCCACCAGTCGTCGTAGCGGCCCTGCGCGCGGAAGCCCTTCACGAACTGTTCGCCGAAGTTGTAGAAGAAGGTCGCGGTGTGCGAGTCGCTCTTGATCGACGACACCCTGGTGTTGGCCTGCGTCGTGCCGCTGGCCGTGTCGTCGCGACCCTGGATGTATTCGTAGGTAACGCCGAACGGCTCGTGGTTGTAGGTCACGTCCACACCGTAGCGGACCCGGTCGCCGGTCCCGACCAGGGTGCCGGTGCCCGGTACGAACAGGTTGGCCTTGCCGCGATAGAACGAGCCGCCAACGGTGAGCTGACGCCACCACGAGTTGTAATCGGACGGCACCGTGAACGCGAGCCGGCCGACCCAGTCCTTGGCACTGTTGTTGTCCGAGGTATTCGGGCCGTTGCCGTTGACCACACCGAACGCATACGTCAGCAGCGGCGCGCGGTAGTTGTAGCCGTAGTCGACCACCGGATCGAAATCGCCGCGGGCGATCAGGCCGATCTGGCGCTGCGCCAGTCCGAGCCTAGTGGTGAACTGGGCGTTCAGGATCACCGGCTTCAGGTCTTCGGTCGCCGGCACTTCGAGACCGAAGGGCAGCAGTTGCTGGCCGAAGGCGATGTCGAGCCGCGACGTGGCCGGGTCGATCGTCGGCAGCACCGAGTACGTCAGATAGGCATCGAGCAGGTTGAGGAAGCTGTTGTTGCTCGCGGTCTGCTGCGACGCACCGGCCGAAAGCCGGTAGCCCAGATTGCGGCCTTCGTCGTAGTCCTTGTAGAGGTTGCCGGTGAACGCAAGGATCGCTGTCGGTACGTCGAAACTCGAATTGCGGTTGTTGACGACGCCGGCCGGGGTGCTCGAGCTGGTACTGGTCGCCTGCGACGAATAGGCGGCCCGCGCCTGGATCGTCCCGCCGACGTTCAGCGCCCGCGAGCTGGTCGCGGTTGCGGTGTCGCGGTCGCGCTGGACCTGGTACTTGAAGTTCTCGAGGTCGGCCTGCACGCCCTGCAGGTCTTCGCGCGTCGCCGGTGTGCCGGCGGCATCGCTGGCGGCAACCGCCGTTGCGGCCGGTACTGCCGGCGCGGCCTTGCTGGCCTGCGCGTTCTGGTCCAGCTGCTGCTGCAGCGCTTCGACCGCCTTTTTCAGCGCGACGATCTGCTTTTGCAATTCCTCGTTGCTCGGCGCGGCCGCATGACCGGCACCGGCCAGCGCCAGCAATCCGGCACCCAGCCAATATCTGTGCTGTTGCATGGTGATCTCCCTGATCTGGATGCGCGTCCCTGTGCGGGGACGTCGTCGCATCCATATAAGCGAAATGCATGCCAGCGAAATTCATTAGAAAAATCGGCAATAAAAAATCCGGACTGCCCGGTTTGCAACATGAGCGCGCAACAGCCTGCTGCGAAATCAGCAACCACCCGGCAGCGCGCACCGTTGCTGCAAATCCAGCAGCGCTGCTGACCACGGTGTCCGGATTTCAACAACGTCTTTCCGGCTGCGCGGCGCCGAAAACGACGCAAGCCGCGTCAACGCTGGATTGGTTGCGTTTGGCACGCTTTTCGCTGAAGGAGTGGCAAGCCCGGTGAGGGCCACGACCGAACAGGAGAACCGCATGACCGCCGTACCGCCGCTGACCAGCCAGCTCTCGCGTGCTTTCTATGCACTCAATGCCACCGGCCGCCCCGATGCGATCCAGCCGCCCGAACAGATCACCATCCGCAAGAACGACGGCGCGCTCGGCGCGATTGTCGAAGGCCTCGACGCCAACCGTCCGCAAGCGGCCGAAACGATCCTCCGGCTCAAGCAGGCGCAGCACGACCACTTCATCCTGATCTTCAAGGGCCAGCAGCTGTCCGAAGCCGCGCTGCTGACCTTCGCGACCTATTTCGGCTCGGTGTTCAACCCGCCCGAGGACGTGCCGGTGCTGGCGTCGAGCGATGGCGGCAAGACGCCGGACGTGGTGCCGGTGTCGAACGCGCCGGGCGGCTACACCGGCAACGGCGAACTGACGCCGCACGCCGACCACCAGTGGACGCCGATTCCGTCGGCCGGCTCGCTGCTGCATGCGGTCGAGCTGCCGGGCACCGGCGGCGACACCAGCTTCTACAACATCCATCAGGCGTACGAAGACCTCGACGCCGAGACCAAGGCGCAGATCGCCGGGCTGCAGCACATCACCTACAACCCCTTCCTGCGCATCGTCGACAACGCCCGCCGCGCCCAGCGCGGCCAGTCGCCCGAGTGGCCGGCCTACCGCACGCCGGACCGCGAACCGCTCGGACCGGGCTTCCCGGCGCCGCTGGTGCGCACTCATCCGGAGAGCGGCAAGAAGGTGCTGTGGCTGTCGACGCACACCGAGAACGAAGTCCTCGGCGTCGATCCGGCCGTCGGCCAGGCATTGATCGCCAGGCTGCGCGCCCACATCCAGCAGCCGCAATACCGCTACGAGCACAAGTGGACGCTCGGCGACATCGTGTTCTGGGACAACCGCGCCACGCTGCATTCGCGCACCGCCTTCCCCGAGCACGAACGCCGCGTGCTGAAGCGCGTGAGCATCGCCGGCTCGCGCCCGTTCTGATCCGGCCTTCGGGCGCATGCCTTCACCGGCTGCGCCCGAATGCAGCCCGGAGTCCTTCGCAATTCGAGTACCAGCGCGTCATCCCGCAGTTCGAGTGTTTTGCCCCATTTACCCTTAAGGAGTTCGTCATGAGCCAGATCACCATCCACCCGATCGCCGGCCGCATCGGCGCCGAAATCCGCGGCGTGCAGCTGTCGGGCACGCTGTCCGCCGACACGGTCGCCGACATCAACGCGGCACTGCTCAAGCACAAGGTCGTGTTCTTCCGCGGCCAGCAGCTCGACGACGCCGGCCAGCAGGCCTTCGCCGGACTGCTCGGCGACCCGGTCGCCCACCCGACGGTGCCGACCGTCGACGGCACCGACTACGTGCTGGAGCTCGACTCGGCCCACGGCGGTCGCGCCAACAGCTGGCATACCGACGTGACCTTCGTCGACGCCTATCCGAAGGCGTCGATCCTGCGGGCGATCAAGATCCCCGAACACGGCGGCGACACGGTCTGGGCCAATACCCACACCGCCTACCTCGACCTGCCGGCGCCGCTGCGCGAACTCGCCGACAAACTCTGGGCCGTGCACAGCAACGAGTACGACTACGCCAGCTACCGTCAGAACGTCAGCCCCGAGGCAATCGAGCGCTACAAGAACGTCTTCACCTCGACGCTGTACGAGACCGAGCACCCGGTCGTCCACGTCCATCCGGAAACCGGTGAGCGCAATCTGCTGCTCGGCCACTTCTTCAAGAAGCTGAAGGACCTGACCAGCGCCGATTCGCAACACCTGTATGCGGTGCTGCAGAGCCACGTCATCCGGCTCGAAAACACCGTGCGCTGGCGCTGGCAGGCCGGTGACGTGGCGATCTGGGACAACCGCGCGACCCAGCACTACGCGATCAACGACTACGGCGACGCCCACCGCGTGCTGCACCGGGTCACCGTCGCCGGCGTGCCGGCGGTGTCGGTCGACGGCCAGACCAGCCGCACGGTCAGCAAGGTGCCCAAGTTCGCACCGGCGGCCAACAACGAGCAGATTCCGGCCGACAAGGCTGCGTAATCCACGAACCGGCCGGGCCGGACGGCCCGGCCGCGCTTTCCACGGTCGCCACCGTGCCCCCTATTCCGACGAGATTCCGACGAGGTTGTCATGAGCCAACGCCAGCTTCACCTCAACGCCTTCCTGCTGACCAGCGGCCACCATGTCGCCGCATGGCGCCACCCGGATGCCCAGGCCGACGCCGGCCTCAACTTCGCCCACTTCAAGCGGCTGGCGCAGACCGCCGAGCGCGGCAAGTTCGACGGCGTGTTCTTTGCCGACGGCGTCGCCGTCTGGGACTATCCGGCCGAAGTCATCGGCCGCTCGGGCCAGATCGGCCAGTTCGAGCCGCTGACCCTGCTGTCGGCACTGTCGACGGTGACCGAGCACATCGGCCTGATCGCCACCGCGTCGACGACGTACAACGAGCCCTACCATCTGGCGCGCAAGTTCGCGTCGATCGACCACCTCTCCGGCGGCCGCGCCGGCTGGAACCTCGTCACCTCGGCCACCGACGCCGAAGCGCGCAACTTCAACCGCGAAGCCCACCTCGACCACGCGGTGCGCTACGAGCGCGCCCGCGAGTTCTACAACGTCGTTACCGCGCTGTGGGACAGCTGGGACGACGACGCCTTCATCCGCGACAAGCAGAGCGGCCAGTTTTTCGACGCGACCAGACTGCACCCGACGCACCACAAGGGCGAGCACTTCAGCGTGCGCGGCCCGCTGAACATCCCCCGACCGGTGCAGGGCCATCCGGTCGTGGTCCAGGCCGGCTCGTCCGAAGCCGGACGCGAGCTGGCGGCGCAGACGGCCGAGGTCATCTTCACCGCCCAGCAGACGCTCGAGGACGCACAGGCCTTTTATGCCGACGTCAAATCGCGGCTGGCGCGCTACGGCCGAACGCGCGATGCACTGAAAATCCTGCCCGGCATCTCGCCGATCATCGGCCGTACCGAGGCCGAGGCGCAGGACAAGTACGCCGGGCTGCAGGCCTTGATCGATCCGCATATCGGCGTCGCGCTGCTGTCGGGACAACTGGGTTTCGACCTGTCGGCCTACCCGCTCGACGGTCCGCTGCCCGAAGTGCCGGAAACCAACGGCCACAAGAGCCGTCGTGCACTGGTCATCGATCTGGCGCGCCGCGACGGGCTGACGATCCGCCAGCTGGCGCTGCGCGTCGCCAGTGCCCGCGGCCACTGGACCGTCGTCGGCACGCCGACGGCCATCGCCGACCAGCTCGAACTGTGGTTCAGGGAAGGCGGCGCCGACGGCTTCAACGTGATGCCGCCGGTGTTGCCGACCGGGCTGGACGACTTCGTCGACCTCGTCGTCCCCGAGTTGCAGCGCCGCGGCCTGTTCCGCACCGAGTATCAGGGCACGACGCTGCGCGAGCACCTGGGGCTGCCGCGGCCGGCCAGCCGGCATGCGCGACCGCAGGCGATTGCCGCCTGATCCGGTCACGCAGCGCCCCGGAACGCGCACGGCGTTCCGGGGCTACTGCTTGCCCACCGGTTGCCATGCCGAGCGCAAGCATTTTTACCCGTTGGCCCGCTTCGGCGCGCCCCCGGGCAAATGGCGATTCCGGCTCAGACATGCCGCGCCGGACTGCCTGCCGGACCGCACCAAGCGGTCCTTCGCCGGGGCAGACCGCATTCGCGCGCCCTGTCGCCCGGCGCATCGCCAGACGCCCGGATCCGGCGTCCACCCCGCTTCGCCGGCCAGGCCGCCAGACTGCGCCGGGCACGACATCGGTCGGAATCCGGCGCCTGGCATGCACATCTCGACACTCAAAGAAAGCATGAAAATAGTGAATCAAAAGAAACATATGTGAATTATTTAATATTCCCTATGGAAAATATTCGGGTTGATCGGCTAACCTTTCACGAATGCATCGCCTGCATTCTTTCCAGTGCAATATCACCCGGCGACCGGCGCATGCCCATGAACCGAAGTACCAACCCGAAGCGACATGGCTGCGCCGATCCGCGCGACGCGAACGAATCATGAAACGCCCCGTCCGCCCCGATCACGGCTCGGCAACGACCCCGGTTTCGCCGACCGGCGTTGCCGGCAACCGGCGCCGTGCCATGGCCGCTATCCGTGCCAGCCGGTCCGGTGTCTTGCCGGCGTCCCGAACGGAGCCTCCGCAGCACCGGGGCGGATCACCGCAATACGTGCCTTTGCGGCCTTGCGCGTTTGCGGCGGTGCGGATGCGTCATGCCGCCGGAATCACAGCAATCACTCATATAGTTGCATTTAACAACTATTTAACAACACAATGACAGTCAGCCGCGAAAGCGTGCCCGAGTTTCGAATCACGTCCCAGCTGATGTTCCAGCAGGTTTCCACAAGGAGTTGTCCCGATGAAAATGAAGCGCATGCTCGGTTGTTCCGCCGTGTTCTCGATGGTTGTGGTGTCAAACATGGCCATGGCTTATGACTTCAATACCCAGACGAAGAACGCGACCTCCTACACCAAACAAGCCAACGAGCAGGTGTACAAGGAACTCGACTTCGGCAACAAGACCGCATTTACCGATGCCGACCGCGGCTTCATCGCACCGCTGCTGAACAACGGCGACATCGACGGCGTCTTCAGCGCCACCGGTATGAACTACATGCAGGACAAGAAAGCGCCTGATTCGGTCAACCCCAGCCTGTGGCGCCATGCCCAGCTGGTGAACCGTGGCGGTCTGTACAAGGTCAGCGACCACATCTACCAGGTACGCGGCCAGGACCTGTCGAACCTGACCATCATCGAGACCGACAAGGGCATGGTGTTCTACGACGTCGAGTACTCGGGCAAGGCCCTCAAGGCGTCGATCGATCTGTACGAAAAGAACCGCGGCAAGCGCGCCCTGGTGGGCGTGATCATCTCGCACAGCCACGCCGACCACTTCGGCGGCTTCGAGGGCATCTATGCGGCGGGCCTCGCCACGCCGGAAGACGTGAAGAGCGGCAAGCTGCCGGTGATCGCGCCGGAAGGCTTCGTCGAAGAAGCCGTGAGCGAAAACGTGATGGCCGGCAACATCATGGCCCGCCGTGCCGGCTACCAGTACGGCAACGTGCTCAAGGTCAACGAGAAAGGCATCGTGACGGGTGCACTCGGCCCGGCGCTGGCGAACGACAAGTCGTCGCTGCCGATTCCGAACAAGTACATCACCAAGGATGGCGAAACCGTCAAGATCGACGGCGTCGACTTCGTGTTCTACCTCGTGCCGCACACCGAAGCACCGTCGGAAATGGTGATGTTCATTCCGAAGTGGAACGCACTGTCGATGGCCGAAGACGTGAACCACCTGCAGCACAACATCTACACGCTGCGTGGCGCCCAGATCCGTGACGCCGCCGCCTGGGCCAAGTACATCAACCAGACGCTGGGCCGCTGGGGCGACAAGGTCGAAGTGCAGTTCGGCCCGCACACCTGGCCGGCCTGGGGCAACAAGAACGTGGTCGAGTACCTCAAGACCCAGCGCGATGCTTACCAGTCGCTCTACGACACCACGCTGCGCTATGCCAACTACGGCTACGGTCCGGACGAGATTGCCGAAAACGCCAAGTTGCCGAAGTCGGTGTTCAACAACTGGGACAACCGCCCGTATTACGGCAATACCAAGAACAACCTGAAGTCGACCTACATCCGCAACCTGGGCTGGTATGACGGCAATGCGGCCAAGCTGGCGGCTTATCCGGACGCCGAGCGCGGCCAGCGCTACGTCGAGGCTTTCGGTGGCGAGCAGAAGGTGCTGGATGCGGCACTCAAGAGCTTCAACAAGGGCGACTACCGCTTCACGACCGAGCTGCTGAACAACATCGTCGCGTCGAACCCGAAGAACCAGAAGGCCGTGCTGCTGATGGCCGACGCGCTGGAGCAGCTGGGCTATCAGGAAGAGACCGCGCTGAACCGCAACTGGTACCTTGCCGGAGCGCAGGAGCTGCGTGCAGGCGGCAATGTGCCGAACAACCTGTCGACCACATCGCCGGAAGTGATCGCCGGGCTACCGGGTGACATGCTCATGCCGTACCTCGGCATGACGATCGACCAGATCAAGGCCGAGAAGGTGGGCAACCACGTGATCAACCTGAACCTGGCGGGCGAGAAGCCTTACAGCATCGATCTGCACAACGGCGTGTTCAACACTCTCGGCGACTTCAGCGCCAAGAACGCCGATGTGTCGCTCGATATCGCCAAACCGGACCTGCTGGCTTTCCTCGCCGGCAAGACCTCCCTCGACGATCTGGTCAAGGGCGGCAAGGCCAAGGTGAGCGGCGATACGAAGGTGCTCAACACGTTGCCGGGCCTGTTCGATCTGAGCATCAAGAACAACATGAACCTGGTACTGCCACTGCAACCGGAAAACCGGATCAGGTAACGCTGGCCAAGGGTGGCGGACCCGCATGCGGGCCACCACCCGACGCATCGGCACGGGATTCCCTGCAAGCAAAAGCCCCGGTCGACATTGACCGGGGCTTTTGCTTGTCGAAAACACGACCTCGCCATCCGTGCCGGACACCGGAGGTCCTGCGCAGGCCGACTTACGACTGAACGTGTGCAGGGTCCATGTACATCAGCTCCCACAGGTGACCGTCGAGGTCTTCGAAACCGTGGCCGTACATGAAGCCGTAGTCCTTCGGCTCGCGCAATGCCTTGCCGCCGGCAGCCAGCGCCTTGGCGACCAGCGCATCGACCTGCTCCCGGCTCTCGCACGACAGGCAGGTCAGGATTTCGGTGTGCGTGTTTGCGTCACAGAGCGCCTTGTCGGTAAAGCTCTGGAAGAACGGCTTGACCAGCAGCATCACGTAGATCGTGTCGCTGATGACCATGCAGGCGGCGCTCTCGTTGGTGAATTGCGCGTTGAAGCTGTAGCCGAGCGCGGCAAAGAAGGTTTTGGACCGCTCGAGGTCGTCGACCGCGAGATTGATGAACACTTGCTGGGCCATGGGTGCATCCTTTCGGTAGGAACGGGCGCCGTCATGGCACCCCGCACACCCTTTTTATCACAATGTCATTGCCAGCCAATCCGATTCTTTCAGGAAATTTTGGAATATATGAAAGTTGTTTCCAGGTTCCAATACGCCGAGTGCAAGCTGACGCCAAGGCCATCGCTCGCCGCAGCCCCCCCATTCCGATCATCGACGCGAGGTAGAACCATGAAGCTCGGCTACACCATCATCTACGTTCCGGACGTTGCCGCATCGTTGACGTTCTACGAGTCGGCATTCGGCCTGACACGCCGCTTCCTGCACGAATCGGGCAGCTATGGCGAACTCGATACCGGCGAAACCACGCTGGCCTTTGCCGACCATGCGCTTGGCGACGCCAACTTTCCCGGCGGCCACGTTGCCGCGCACGATTCGCCCAGACCGCTCGGATTCGAGATCGCACTGGTGACCGACGACGTCGCTGCGGCGCACGCCGCGGCGGTCAACGCCGGCGCAACCGAGCTGGCGGCGCCGGCCGGCAAGCCCTGGGGCCAGACCGTCTCCTACGTCCGCTGCCCGGACGGCGTGTTGGTCGAGCTGTGCACGCCGATGGCCGGCTAGCCGTCGGCCGGCTTGCCCCGCAGTCGCCGGAACAACCGTCAGGACCGCCAGGTCAGCGCGCCTGTGCGCCGATCCGGTCCAGCGACGCCGCCAGCGCGCAGGTCGAACGGCGGCAAGCAACGAAGCGCACGTTCTCGGCCTGCGCGGCCGAGCGGTAGTTGCGCATCACGTTGTGGCCGAGGAAATCGGTGAACAGGATGACGATGTCCATGCCCTTGATGCCGCTGGGCCGGCGCTGGTGCGAGGGATTGCGACCGGTGATGTGGTGGCCGATGCGGATGCCGTAATCGGCAAGCACATCGGGAATGTTGCCGAGCGAATCGGCACCGACGATATAGGCCTGCAGCGCGTCGGCGCGCGCGGCGGCCTGCGTGGCATGAGCGGTCATGTTGTTGTCCTTGCGCGGGCTGTAGTGCCAGATTAGCCGGCCGCAAATAGAACAACAAAGAATATGGATTTACTTTGTTATTCCACAAAAACACATACAACAACAGGCAGTAAGAGAACGGACAAGCAGCCTGAAGCCGTCATCCGCGCGGTGAGCACGCAAGGCAGGCCGGATTTCGCCGCACCAGGCCGGCCGGCGCCCCCCCTCAGTGCAGCGTGTCGCGCTGTGCCAGCGTCGGGAACAGCCGCATCCAGATCACGACCACCGCCAGCGTGCCGACGCCACCGAGCACGACGGCCAGCATCGGTCCGAGCAGCGCGGCGGTGACGCCGGACTCGAACTCGCCAAGCTGGTTCGATGCGCCGATGAACAGGCCGTTGACTGCGCTGACCCGGCCGCGCATCGTGTCCGGCGTTTCCAGCTGCACGAAGGTGCCGCGAATCACCATGCTGATCATGTCGGCCACGCCGAGCACGACCAGCGCCGCCAGTGACAGCCAGAACTGCGTCGACAGGCCGAAGACGATGGTCGCGACACCGAACACGGCGACGGCAATGAACATCGTCCGGCCGACCCGCTGCCTGAGCGGAAAATGCGCGAGCCAGATCGAGGTCGCGATCGCCCCGACCGCCGGCGCCGAGCGCAACAGCCCCAGCCCCCATGGCCCGGTATGCAGGATGTCCTTGGCGAAAATCGGCAGCAGTGCGGTCGCGCCGCCGAGCAGCACGGCAAACAGGTCGAGCGAGATGGCACCGAAGATGTCGGGGCGCGAACGGATGAAGCGGATGCCGGCCAGCAGGTTGTCCAGCGTCGCCTTCTGCGCCCCGCCCTGCGGTTTCTGCTGCGGCAATGCGAACATCAGTCCGGTCGCGACCGCGTACGCCAGTGCCGACAGCCCGTAGGTCAGGTCCGGCCCGACCGCGTACAGAAAGCCGCCAATGGCCGGGGCGATGATGATGGCGGCCTGGCGCGCCGATGCGGCGGCGGCGACCGCGGTCGGCAGCAATGGCGCCGGAACGATGCCCGGCAGCAGGGCCTGCATGGCGGGCATTTCGAACGCCCGCGCCGTACCGAGCAGGAAGGCGACGGCAAAGATCGTCTCGCGGTTGAGCCAGCCGCCGATGCTGCCGGCGAACAGCAGCAGCGCGCCGGCCACCTGCAGCGCCTTGGTCAGCGCGCAGATCAGCCGCCGTTCGTACTTGTCGGCGACATGGCCGATCTGCAGCATGAACAGCACGCGCGGCAGGAACTCGAACAGGCCGGTCAGACCCAGATCGAGCGCGCTGCCGGTCAGCGTGTACATCTGCCAGCCGATCGCGACGGTCAGGACCTGAAAGCCCCCGGCAGTCATGACCTGCGCGGACCAGAAGGCGAGGAAGGGACGGTGGTGACGCAGGGAATCGGCGGACATGGACTCGGACGGCGAAAGGCGGGAAGGACTTCCCGCCTAACGACGGCACAGCGGGCAAGGTTGACACATTACCCGATGAAACAATAAAAAAGACAACTTTTTACGGCGACCTCAGGCGGCGACCGCATCACCGCGCCATGCCGGCTCGCTGTCGCGCAGCATGCCGTGGCGCTTCAGCAGCGTACGCAGCACATTGCGCGAGATGCCGAGCAGCGCCGCAGCACGGACCTGGTTGTAGCCGCTGTGGCGGTAAGCCTCGTTCAGGATCACCCGCTCCAGCTCGTTGAACAGCCCCGGCTGGCCGGCGGCAAACAGCGCACGCAGCTGCTGGCCGATCGCCGCGAGCGGCGGCGCCTGGACATGCCCGCCGGCCTGCGTCGGCGCATGCGCCTCTCCCGCGTACGATGCCGCCCGGGTCGGCGCACCGGCCAGTTTCAGGTGCTCGGCGCGGATCTCGCCGCCGCTGGCGACCAGCAGCGCGAAGTGCACGACGTTCTCGAGCTCGCGGATGTTGCCGGGCCAGCCGTAGTCGAGCAGCGCCTGCGTGGCATCGTCCGACAGCTGTGGCTGCGCCAGCTGCAGGCGCTGGCTGTAGCGGCCGATGAAGTAGTCGACCAGCGGCAGGATGTCGCCCCGGCGTTCGCGCAGCGGCGGCAGCCGCAACTGGGCAATGTTGAGCCGGTACAGCAGATCGAGCCGGAAATGGCCGGCCGCGACCGCATCGCCAAGGTCGACGTTGGTCGCCGCCAGCAGGCGGACGTCGACCGGAATCGGCTTGCGGGCTCCCACCCGGACGACCTCGCCTTCCTGCAACACCCGCAGCAGCTTCACTTGCAGCGGCAGTGGCAGATCACCGATTTCGTCGAGGAACAGCGTGCCGTGGTGGGCCGCTTCAAACCAGCCTTCGCGCCGCGCCACCGCACCAGTGAAAGCGCCGGCTTCATGGCCGAACAGCTCGCTCTCGGCCAGCTGTTCGCTGATCGCGCCGCAGTTGACCGCAACGAACGGTCCCTTGCGGCCGCTGAGCTGGTGGATGTGCCGGGCAATCAGCTCCTTGCCGGTGCCGGTCTCGCCGATCACCAGCACCGGCATCGTCGAGGGGGCGATCCGTTCGAGCTGTTGCAGCAGGGCACGCGAGGTCTGGTCGGCGAATACCGCGGCCTTGGCGCGGATCGACAGCGGCGTGTCGCCACCAGGGAAGGAAAGCAGGGTCGGGCTGGCGTCCATTCGGGTCTCCTGGGTTCAGGCGACCGGTCTTGCGACGTTGCGCCCTACGATTGTTGCGTAAGGCAATTTACCGCGCCGCTCTTATTCCAACAAATAATTAAGAATTAGAACTTAATCATCGTGCAGAATAAAAACAGCAAGCAGTCAGGAAACGGACGCCGGCCCCGGCCGGCGGTGCACGTTGAAGCCGAAGCAGCGGAACGGCGGCCTAGTCTTCTTCCCAGACCTCGCGTGGCGCTTCGGCCAGCAGGCGGTCTTCGTGCGCCCAGCGCATCTGGCGCACCTTGAGGAAGGCCTCTTTCTTCAGCTGCCCTTTGGCCTGGTCTTCGCTCGACAACGCCCGCTCTCTGCGGATTGCCGCGCCATACACCGCATCCAGATACGACTCCGACTTGGTAATCAACGTCATGTCCTCCAGGAGCTGAGATGGTCAGCCTACATGCATCTGCCAGGACACGGCATGTCGATTGCGTTTTCCGGCAGGGATGCAGGCGATGACGCGACACTGCACGCCGAACATGGCAGCGATATTGCAGTGTATTCCCGAATGCGGGCGCAATGACAACCGCGCCACAGCCGCCGCCGTCAACGAAAGCCCCGGGCCGGCGTTGAGTGCGAAACCACACGGGAGCGCGCCATGCATCGTGCCTTGTTCACGCTGGCCTTTGCGGCACTGATGGCCGGCGCCGCGCCGGTACGGGCCGGCGGCGACGATTTGCGCTGGTTGCAACGCACCGGATTCGGTGTCGATGCCGCCGCGGTGCAGTCCTTGCAGAGGCTCGGTCCATCGCGCTATCTCGACGCCCAGCTCGGCCCGGAGCAACCGTTGCCGGCCAGCGTGCAGGCTCAAATCGATGCGATGCCGATCAGCAGCACCGGCATCGCAGCCCTCTTCGCCCAAGCCGACACGCTCAAGGCCGCCATCGACGCCGCGCAAAGCGATGCCGACAAGCAGGCGGCGAAAAAGGCTCATGGCGCCTTCGAGCAGGACGTGCTGCAACAGGCGATGCAGCGCAACCTGCTGCGCGCGATCCATTCGCCCGATCCGCTGCGGCAGAAACTGGTGTGGTTCTGGTTCAACCATTTCAACGTGTTCTCCGGCAAGAACAACGGCCGGTTGCTGATTCCCGATTACGAGGAAAACGCGATCCGGCCCTACGCGCTCGGCCGTTTCCGCGATCTGGTGATGGCGACGTTGAAGCACCCGGCGATGCTGGTCTACCTCGACAACGCGCAGAACGCCGCCGGCAAGCTGAACGAAAACTACGCGCGCGAGCTGATGGAGCTGCACACGCTCGGCGTCGACGGCGGCTACACGCAGGCCGACGTGCAGGCCTTGGCACGCATTCTCACCGGCGTGAGCGTCAACCTGCGCGGCGAAGCGCGGCCGCGCGCGGCGATGCAGCCCGGCTATCTGCACGAAGGCGCGTTCGAATTCATTCCGCGCCGGCACGACTGGGGCGACAAGGTGCTGCTGGGACAGACGATCAAGGGCACCGGGTTCGACGAGGTCGAGACCGCCGTGACCTTGCTGTGCCGCCAGCCGGCCACCGCCCGCCACATCTCGCAGCAACTGGCGACCTATCTGCTTGGCAGCCCGGCCGATCCGCAGCTCGTCGCCCGGATGACCGAGACCTTCCAGCGCAGCGACGGCGACATCGCCGCCACGGTGCGCGTGCTGTTCCGCTCGCCCCAGGCCCGCAGCGCGCCGCCGTTCTACACCGACCCGTACCGCTACGTCGTCTCGGCGCTGCGCCAGGGGTACGACGGCCAGACGCTGGGCAATGTGCAGCCAGCGATCAACTGGCTGAACCAGCAGGGCGAACCACTGTACGGCCGGCTGACGCCGGACGGCTACCCGCTCGATGGCGATGCGTGGGCCAGCGATGGCCAGATGGTGAAACGCTTCGAAGTCGCCCGCGCCATCGCCGGCGGACGGGCGCCGCTGGCGCCAAGTAGCACCCCCACGCCGTCGTACCAGTGGCGCTTCGCGCAATCGGCCGGTGTGCAGACGCGCAACGTGCTCGACCGCGCTACCTCGCCGACCGAATGGAACCTGCTCTGGCTGTCCGCCCCGGAGATGAACCATGACTGACCCCGTCCGCCGCCGGCTGCTGCAGGGACTCGGTGCCGGCCTGCTTGCCGGTAGCCTGCCCGCACGACTCTGGGCCGCCCCGGCCGCCGCGCCACGGCTGCTGCTGGTCTTCCTGCGCGGCGCCTACGACGCCACCAGTGTGCTGGTGCCCTACCGCAGCGACGATTACTACCGGCTGCGGCCGAACATCGCCATCGCCACGCCCGATACGGACAATCCGGCAGCGGCGCTGCAGCTCGACGACCAGTGGGGGCTTCACCCGGCGCTGCAGGACAGCCTGTATCCGCTCTGGCAGGCCGGCGAGCTGGCCTTCGTCCCGTTTGCCGGCACCGACGACACGTCGCGCAGCCACTTCGAAACGCAGGACCGGATCGAAGCCGGTCTGCCCGACACCGCGTCGCTGGCATCCCGCAGCGGCTTTCTGGGTCGGCTCAGCCGCGTGCTGCAGACCACGCCGGGTATCGCCTTCACTGCGGCGCTGCCGGCGGTGTTTGCCGGCGGTGACCGCATCCCCAATCTGGCGCTGCGCGACGCGGCGACCGCGCCGTTCGATCCGCGCCAGAGCGCCCTGCTTGCCGACCTGTACCGGGGACATCCGCTCGAAGACCGCGTCCGCGCCGGCCTCGAGATGCGCCAGGACGTGGCGCGCATGCTGGCCGGCGACATGCAGGCGGCCAGTCGCGGCGCGGCATCGTCGGCGGCGTTCGAGCAGCAGGCGCGGCGGATGGCGACGCTGATGCGCGACCAGTACCGGCTCGGCTTCGTCGATGTCGGCGGCTGGGACACCCACGTCAACCAGGGCGGCGCACAGGGCCAGCTGGCCAACCTGCTCGGCAACCTCGGCCGCGGCCTTGCGGCATTCCGCGACGAGCTGGGGGCCCCGGCCTGGCGCGATACCGTGGTCGTCGTGGTGTCGGAGTTCGGCCGTACTTTCCGAGAGAACGGCAACCGGGGCACCGACCATGGCCACGGCACCGTGTACTGGGTCATGGGCGGCAGCGTGCGCGGCGGACGGATCGCCGGACGGCAGATCGCGCTCAGCGAGGCAACGCTGTTCCAGAACCGCGACTACCCGGTGCTGAACGAGTACCGCAGTGTGCTGGGCGGCGTGCTGAAACCGCACTACCGCCTGAACGACAGACAACTGGCGGCGGTATTCCCCGGTGCTTCGCCGCTCGACTTGAAGTTGCTCTAAGCGCGCCCAGCGTGCCCGAGTCCACCCGGCACCGGATCCCTCATCGATCGGACCAGCCCGGCTGCTTCAGCTCGACCAGCGTGCTGGTCTCGCCGTTGCGCGTGAAGGCATAAGCAACCTTGTGCTGCCCCTGCACCCACGCAGTCGGTCGATAGTTGTCGTCCGCATCCTGCAGCATTTTCCGGCCACTGTTTTCCAGCAGTTGGGCGCCGTCTATGACCCCGCCCCATTTGTCCGGGTGTGCAGCGGTCAATGGCACATCATATCCGGCCACCATGATCTGTTTGTGATTGCATCCGGTACCGTAAACGTTCAAGAAGCGATATATGCAGTTGTAAAACCCCTGATCGATCGTGATCTGATCGACCAGCACATCTTCTTTTTTCGCGACCAGTTCCTGATCGAGTTTCTTACCGAGTAACTCAGCGGTTTCCGTTTCATATTCCAGACCCTTTTCAGGATTGAACGTGAATACGTGAGATGCCTTGACCTCAGCAGTACTTCCGTTTTTTTTCCGGCCTTTCCGGTTCGAGAAATCCCAGTACACGGCGGCATTGCCGGCCAACAGCTGCGTCGCCTGCGTCAGGGTCTTGCCGATCCGGCACGCATTGAAAACGATCTTGTCGAATACCGGCAGATCGCCCTTCTTCGTCAACCTGACAAAGCCCTTCGCAACAAGCTCCGGCTGCTGGCCGTCGATATCGTGGCTCGTGCCATGCACCACGACGATGGCACCGTTCACATGCATCCTGGAATGGGGCTGTGCGGTACCGGCGTTCTTTGCCGCCAACACGCCGATTTCGCTCAGTCGACTCTCGTCTACCGACGCCGGATGCGACACGTTGCCGTCCAGCCAGTCTTGATGGACCTTCGCATCGGCCACCCAGCCGATTCCGTCATCGTGTCGAGTGAACCGGCTCAACAGCTGCAATGCCCACGACGAGTTCCCGATATGGGCCACCGTGATCGACCGAATACCCGGCCGCATCATGTACTTGTATAAAAACCCCATGGCACTCTGGCGAACCATGGGGTCGGTATTCATCGTAATGATATGCAGGTGCTCTACGTTCATGGACTGCTCCGTGCCTGTGTGATCCGATCGGGTCGGCGTTCCCCGGCAAACGCCGCCAAGCACATTGGCATAAGCCGAAAAATGAACGCAAGCCACCGGAGCATTCATCGGCACGACAGCGACACACGCCCTGGCCTCTTCAATCGATCAAGCATGCGCAGTCACCGGCATCGGCTGGTGGCCCACACCACGATTGATCCGCAACACCAGCACCGCGCCGATCAGGCACAGACCGCCCGAAATCCACGTTGCCGCAGTGTACGAACCGAGGCTGCCGCGCAGCAGCCCGGCGCCCAGCGCCGCGAATGCAGCACCCAGCTGGTGGCCGGCGACGATCCAGCCGAAGATCACCGGTGCGTCGGCGCTGCCGAAGCGTTCGGTCGTCAGCTTCACCGTCGGCGGCACCGTCGCCACCCAGTCCAGCCCGTAGAACATCGAGAACAGCGGCAGCCCCATCAGGCCGAAACCGAAGGCGTACGGCAGGTAGAGCAGCGCCAGCCCGCGCAGGCCGTAATACCAGCACAGCAGGGTCCGGGCGTTGTAGCGGTCGGACAGCCAGCCCGACATCGTCGTACCGACCAGATCGAACAGCCCCATTGCCGCGAGGATGCTGGCCCCCTTCACCGGGGTGATGTTGTAGTCGCCGCACATGGCGATGAAGTGGGTGCCGATATAACCGTTGGTGCTGGCGCCGCAGATGAAGAAGCTGGCAAACAGCAGCCAGAAATCGCGCGTCTTTGCCGCCTTGCCGAGTGCGCCGAAGGCAATGGCGATCGGATTGCGCCTGGCCGCCGCGACATCGCTGAAATCCTCGGGCGCGCCGTAGGGCTTGAGGCCGACGCTGGCCGGTTTTTCCGGCAGCAGGAAGGCCAGCAGCGGAATCACCACCGCTGCCGCCGCGGCCACGGTCAGCACTGCCGGGCGCCAGCCCTGGTGCTCGGTCAGCGCCGCCAGCAGCGGCAGGAACACCAGCTGGCCGGTGGCCGAGCTGGCGGTCAGCAGTCCCATCGCCAGACCGCGCCGCTGCACGAACCAGCGGTTGACCACGGTCGCCCCGAGCGTCATCGCCGTCGCGCCGGTCGCACAGCCGACGATCAGCCCCCAGATCAGCTGCAGCTGCCACGTCGCCTGCATCAGGCTCGACAGCGCGATGCTGGCCGACAGCACCGTCAGCGCGGTCAGCACCGTGCGGCGCAGGCCGAAGCGCAGCATCGCCGCCGCGGCAAACGGCCCCATCAGCCCGAACAGCGCCAGATTGATCGACAGTGCCGCCGAGATCGTTGCCCGGCTCCAGCCGAACTCGTGCTCGAGCGGCACCATCATCACGCTCGGCGTCGCCCGCGTGCCGGCGGTGATCAGCATCACCAGAAACGTGACGGCGATGACGATCCAGCCGTAGTGCAGCCGGCCTTCGAACCTGTGGGCGATGCGTTTCATCGGCACATCCTGAATGCAGTGAGTTGACGATGTTACCGACCGGTAACATTACGTTGCCGATGCTATGTACCGAGCGGTAATATGTCAAGCGACACCCTCGTCCGTTCATCCAGGCCGTTGCCATGAACACCACCGCCAAACCGCCCCGTACCATCGTCGACGCCGACACTGCGGCAGCCCGCATCCTCGATGCCGCCGAAACGCTGTTCTATCGCGAAGGCTCGCGCAATGTGGGCGTCGACGCCGTGGTCAGGGAGGCCGGCGTCAACAAGATGAGCCTGTACCGGCAGTTCAGCTCCAAGGACGAACTGCTGCGGCGCTACCTGCAACGTCGCGACGACCGTTTCTGGGGCTATGTCGACGCCAGCCTCGAGCTGCATCCTCATGACGCCGCCGCCGCGCTGCGGCAGTTCTTCGCCGATCTGGCCGAGCGCGCCGGCAACCCGGCCTATCGCGGCTGCCCCTTCGTCAACATCGCGGTCGAGTATCCGGAGCGCGAGCATTTCGCCCGTGTCTTCGTGGCCGACAACAAACGCCAGCTGCTGCAAAAACTGACCGAACTCGCGACCCGCGCCGGCGCGCGCGATCCGGCCGCACTGGCGAAAGGCCTGGCCTTGCTGATCGAAGGTGCCTATGCGGCCAGCCAGACCTACGCCCCCGAAACCGAGTTGCTTTCAGCGCTACCGGCGACGGCCGATCTTCTGATCGCCGCCGCGATGCTGTCGTAAGCAAACACATTTCGTGATGCTTTCTGGATTCAAGAATTAACAACCGCTAATATTTTGTCCGGATTGATTCCATGCCCTACACGGACAAAACCATGCGTATCCAGATCGGCCTGCTCGCAGCAAGCCTGCTCCTTCAAGCCTGCAGTTCCGCCCCCACCCTCGACACTGCAGAAAGGGACAAGTACAACCCGGACACCACCGCACGCGTCCGCCTGTACGGCAACAACGGCGGTTCAATCCGGCTCTATCCCGGCAAGGACTGCAACACCGCGACCAAGGCTGATGTCGTCAGCGGTTCCGGTAGTCATCTGGAAAGTTTCAAGTCCATGCTTGGCGATCATCAGGTCAAAAGCATCGGCATGCCTGACTCGGCGCACTCGAAGAACCTGGGATACGGGGAAACGATTACCGAGAAGGTCATTCCTGCCAGCGTTCCCCTGACGGTGGTGATGCATTTCGGCTCGCCAAACAGCTATTGCTTCCCGCCACCTGCAACGTTCACACCGCAACCCGGCAGGAATTACGAAGCGTTTCTCCACATCGAGAACAAACGCTGCTATCTCAAGATCGATGTAATCGGTATCGATGGCACGGTAACACCGCAACCGTACGATGTTTGCAGCAAGGACCTGCTCAAGGAGCTGAACAAGCCGGACCCGTATACCGGCCCCAAAATCTGACAATATCCGGCATTTGGTCGGCGTTGTTGTCTTCAGGCAATGGCTTGAATGCCTGCGGTCATCCACGCTATTTTGCTTGCCGAAACGTGCGCCGGTCTTTTCAACCCCCGGGGAAAAGCCCGATGCCCGGCAGCAGCATGATCCTAAGGCATCATCGGGTCGGAACCGGCCCCACGCCACCGGCCAATCGCCACTGCAGCGCTGGCCAATGGATGCGCCGGAGGCAACCAGCTGCATGGATCGTGCACCGGGCCCGGCGTTCGGCGCCTGACCGGCGCATCTAGATCGCCATGCCTTGCCGCAACAACGCCGAGTCCGAGTGAATGGCGTCCCAAAGTCGCCGCGCGACCGGGCCGTGAGGCCGGTCTCGACGGCGTGCCGCGACCAGCTCGACAACATTGCCGGGCAGGTAGTCCCCGGCGATCGACAGCAGTCGGCCGTCGCGCAACTCCTCGTCGATCAGGAAGCCGGGCAAATGCCCCCATCCCATGCCATGCAGGATCAGTTCCTTTTTCATCGGCTGATCGGCCACCGTGCACTGGTGCGCCCCTTCGATGATGAAATAGTTGCGGGCAACCGAATGCTGCGCGGTATTGCGGATCACGCATTGGGTGAAGCCGCGCATCCGGGCCGGCGTGATGTCGCACGAGACCGGAAACGGCAAAAAGCCGGCTGCGACCACCGGGATGAAGGGGATCTCGCCCAGCGCGATGCATTCCAGCTGCGGGTCGCTCCGGTCCGCGTGGTGCAGGATCAGGTCGGCATCGTTGTCGAAAAGGCGTTCCTGCGGCCCGTCGATCGCTTCGAAATGCAGGTCCAGCCGCGTCACCGGGCAGCGCGCGAAAAAGCGGCTCAACCACGCCAGGATCGGCGGCCGCGGACACACGTCGCCGATCACCACACGCAGCACGCTCTCCTCGCCCATCGCCAGCTGGGCCGCGTGCGCCTGAAGGCCCTCCATTTCCCGCAGCAAGGTCTGGGCGCGCAGCAGGAACGATCGCCCCGCGTCGGTCGCCTGCACCCGATAGCCGCTGCGATCCAGCAGGCGCAGACCGAGCTGGCGTTCCAGCTTGGCGACCGCGGCAAACACTGCGGGGTGGGACCGATGCAGTACCGCAGCCGCCGACTGGAAGCCCCCGGTACTGACCACAGCGTCGAAGCATTGCAGCTCTTGCAGCGTGAAATCGCTCATGTTTGAAATACCTACAAAGAATCTAGAATCTTTGTAATTTTTTATGGGCAAGACCGCAACTAGGCTTCGTTTCGCCGGGTGCTCGGTGGTGCGGATGCGCCGCCGCGACGTCCCGTCCGACAACGCCATCAAAAGGATGCGGCAACATGGAAAATCGTCTTTTCTTCACGACCGGCGACGGCTGCAGGATCGCCTATCGCCTCGACGGGCCGGCGGACAAGCCGGTCCTGATGCTGTCGAACTCGATCGCCACGGCGCTGGAAATGTGGGACATGCAGATCGCCAGTCTCGCCAACCACTTCCGTGTGCTGCGCTACGACATGCGCGGTCACGGACAATCCGCCGCACCGGCCGGTGCCTACTCGCTGGACAGGCTGGGCCGTGATGTCGTCGAGCTGCTGGACGCGCTGGACATCCGGCGTGTCGATTTCTGCGGCCTGTCGCTCGGGGGCATGGTCGGCCAGTGGCTCGGCATTCATGCCGCCGACCGGATCCGCCGGCTGATCCTGTGCAACACCTCGCCCTACCTTGAAACGGCCGACCGGTTCGACGCCATGATTCGCGGGCTGGCGGATACCGACGACATGTCGGACATGGCCGGTATGTTCATCGGCAACTGGTTTCCGCCGGCGATGCGGGAAACGCCGAACGCCGTGGTCGACGGCTTCCGCAACATGGTGCTGGCGACGTCGCCGCAAGGCCTCGCCGGCAACTTCGCCGCCGTCCGCGACATGGATTTGCGCCGCACCGTCGCCCTTGTGGATAGGCCGACCCTCGTCATCGCCGGGCAGTACGACACGGTCACGCTCGCCAGCCACGGCGAGGAAATCGCAGCCACCATTCCCGGCGCCGAACTCGTCATCCTGCCGGCGGTGCACATGACCAACGTCGAGCTGCCCGATGCATTTCTGGCCACGTTGACGGGTTTCCTGCAACCGTCAGGCTGAGCGCCGCGGAGAACCCGGTGCCGGTCACCCCAAGAAAAAAGCCCCTTCGGCACGAGCGAAGGGGCTTTGCATTCAGCGATCAGCGATCGAAGAGCGGAATCACTCCCACTCCATCATCAAACACCATCACAAGCGATTGATTTTATTGTGATTAATTTATTCACATCAAGGATTAACCGTCAAAAATACCGTCAAACCCATTGCTACCGAGTTACGCCATTTAATCCGTCATCTAGACTTTGATAAATTTCTGGTTGAGTCAGCAAATGCCACAAGTTAAAGTAGTAAAAACAAATAATTTCGCTGACATTAAGCCGAAAATTGTCGAAGCTTCATAAGGTATAACCAAGCTGACCCACCCAAGTTATGAGAGCGGTCGAAGGAGCAAACGTGACACTAGCGAAATGCAAACAGAACTTCATCGAACTAGTTGGGGACGCTGACAACCGCGTCATCGCGCTCTCTGGGAAGTGGGGGACCGGCAAGAGTCACCTTTGGAAAGAGGTGCAGCAAGCGGGCACCACCGATAAGGAGGTCGAAGGGGCTATCTACACATCCTTGTTCGGATTGAGCACCATCGCAGAACTTAAACTGAAGATCGCTCAGGGCGTTCTGCCCGAGCTCAAATCAGGTGATTCGCTAGCCGAGGCCATTAAGAACGGATACAGCGGGGCCAAGAAGATACTCAAAAGCATTCACTCCGGCTTCTCTGCCCTTGACGAGTTGGCATTAATCGCGGCACCGATGATGATTAAAGGTCGCTTCATCGTAATCGACGACATCGAGCGAAAGCACGACAAGTTGAGTATCGATGAAATACTGGGCTTCGTTGATGACTGCGTACAAAACTTAGATTGCCGCATTCTATTAATCCTCAACAGCGATCACCTCGGGGACAAGAAACTTTGGGAGTTGTTCCGAGAAAAGGTAATTGACCACGAACTTCGGCTAGACACCTCACCTTCAGAGGCCTTCGATATTGCTGCAGCATTAACCCCCACGAGCTATAGCGCGCATATAAAGTCTGCTGTCGAAGCATGCCAGATTGCGAACATTCGTATCATTCGGAAGATCATACGAGTAGTGAACCGTTTGCTGGCTAACCGAGAGCCATTACCTCCTGAGGTGCTTCTCCGCGTCATTCCTTCGGCAACGCTCCTCAGCGCCATTCACTACAAAGGACTCGATGACGGCCCTGACTTCGATTTCGTACTCGGCTTCCAAGGCAGAGTTGCCGACATAATGAAGCGCGAATCGAGAAAGCAAGGTGAGGAGGAAACGCCCGAGGTTAAGGCAAAGGAAGGCTGGGGACGGTTGTTGGACAAGCTCGGAGTCCACAGTCCGGACGAATTTGAGGCTCTCGTGGTTGGCTACCTGAAATCTGGTTTGATCGAAGGCGAGTTGGTGGGCAGGATTATCGACCGTTATATGACCGAAACACAGATGCTGGCTACTCGACGACGCATGCGTGAGTTTTTCGACCGCAGCATCTGGCGAGTGGATCTTACGGAGGCCGAATTACTCGACGAACTCAGGGCATTGCTCCCAGACGTAGGCCTACTAGATATGTTCGCGGTGACTACCTTGCACGATCAGGCAATGGATCTGGCAGGGGGAGCTCGCTTGGCTCAAGACCTAATCGACAATTGGCTGATCACATTTCAACGTCAGCATCCACCTGGCCACGAGCCGGATCTGAGCCCGGACTTCAACTTCTTCAGTCAGCCTCTACATCCAAAAATCGAAGCTGAGATTCGAGCAGTGCAAGCGCGGCGACAATCCACTACTACGCTGCTCGAAGTGTGCAAAAAGATAAGTGAAGATCAAGGTTGGGGACCACGTGAGACCACGTTTATGAAGTCAGTGACCCCGGCCGACTACGAAGCGGCGATTGCCCAAACCACCGGTGCCGACTTGAAGCTCATCTTACTGCAAAGCATGGAACTCCTCACAAACCGCGGCATGTATGCCCCTCACTTCGGAGGTGCGCCCCAATCTTTCCTAGATGCCAGCAGAACGATCGTTCAGCGCGATCCCGACAGCCGTCTCAGCAAGCTGATTCGCAGCTTATTCCATGGACGCAAGATGGAGTCCGAGTTAATCACTCCTGTCGCGGCAATGGTTGCAGGTGAAGCCGCCGCGCCATAGTTTCTACACCGGTAGTGAATGATCAGCGACTTAGCACCGCCCTCCCGCTACTTTGATGCTCACGTAACCAAAAGACTTCGACATTCGCTTTAGACCTAGAGCCATCAATGCACGAAAAAATACCGTCAGCGTCATCAAGGACCTGACGGTATTTTTTTACCTAATTACTGATCTAAGATTTTATACCGTCAAAAAAACCGTCATTTCATGCAGCTTGATACAAATACAAAAAAAACCCTTCCCGAGCAATGCCAGGAAGGGCTTGGTTTCAACACTCTGAAAGCTATCAATAGTTAGCGATAGCTAACGAACGTCACTCCCACTCGATCGTTGCCGGCGGCTTGCCGCTGACGTCGTAAACGACGCGGTTGATGCCGCGGACTTCGTTGATGATGCGGTTGGAGACCTTGCCGAGCAGTTCGTACGGCAGCTCCGCCCACTTGGCGGTCATGAAGTCGCTGGTCTGCACCGCGCGCAGCGCAACCACGTATTCGTAGGTACGGCCGTCGCCCATCACGCCGACCGACTTCACCGGCAGGAAGACCGCAAACGCCTGGCTGGTCTTGTCGTACCAGTCGAAAGCGCGCAATTCGTCGATGAAGATCGCGTCGGCACGGCGCAGCAGCTCGCAGTACTCGTGCTTCACTTCACCGAGCACGCGCACGCCGAGGCCCGGGCCCGGGAACGGGTGGCGGTAGACCATTTCGTGCGGCAGGCCGAGGGTGACGCCGAGTTCGCGCACTTCGTCCTTGAACAGGTCGCGCAGCGGCTCGAGCAGCTGCAGCTTCAGCGTATCGGGCAGGCCGCCGACGTTGTGGTGGCTCTTGATCGCGTGCGCCTTGCCGGTCTTGGCGCCGGCCGATTCGATCACGTCCGGGTAGATCGTCCCCTGCGCCAGCCATTTGGCGTTCGGCAGCTTGGCCGATTCGGCCTGGAATACTTCGACGAACTCGCGGCCGATGATCTTGCGCTTGGCTTCCGGATCGCTCACGCCGGCAAGGTGGCCCATGAACTGAGCGGTCGCATCAACGTGGATCACCTTCACACCGAGGTGCTTGTTGAAAATGTTCATCACCTGCTGGCCTTCGTTCAGGCGAAGCAGGCCGTTGTCGACGAACACGCAGGTCAGCTGGTCGCCGATCGCGCGGTGGATCAGTGCCGCGGCCACCGACGAATCGACGCCGCCGGACAGGCCGAGGATCACCTCGTCGCTGCCGACCTGCTCGCGGATGCGCTGCACGGCCTGATCGACGTAGTTCGGCATCGTCCAGCCCGGCTTGCACGCGGCGATCTCGAGCACGAAACGGTTGATCATTTCGCGGCCCTTCAGCGTGTGCGTCACTTCCGGGTGGAACTGCACGCCGTAGAAACCCTTGTCGTCGTCGGCCATGGCGGCGATCGGGCACGACGGCGTTTCGGCGATCATCTTGAAACCGTCCGGCAGCGCGGTCACTTTGTCGCCGTGGCTCATCCACACTTCAAGGAAACCTTCGCCGTTCTCGCCGACGCGGTCTTCAATGCCGTTGAACAGCTTGCTGTGGTTGCGGGCGCGGATTTCGGCAAAACCGAACTCGCGCAGGTGGCCGGCATCGACCTGACCACCCAGCGATTGCGCCATCCACTGCATGCCGTAACAGATGCCGAACACCGGCACGCCGAGTTCGAACAGTTCCGGATCGGCCTGGTAATCGCTCTCGTAGACCGAGTTCGGGCCGCCGGACAGGATGATCCCCTTCGGGTTGAACGCGCGGATGGCGTCGATCGACATGTCGAACGGGTGCAGTTCGCAATACACATGCGCTTCGCGCACGCGGCGTGCGATCAGCTGGGCGACTTGCGAGCCGAAGTCGAGGATGAGGATTTTGTCCAGGGCTTGATCCATTGCCGGTTCCAGATTTCAGGTGACGGGTAACCTATTATTTTAACGCGATAAAGCACTTGCCGCGAGCACGGCCGATTCCCGGCGCGGAACGGGGCGTCGGCCTGATCCGGGCAAGGCGCGGAAACCGCCGGGGTTCGGCGTCGCATCGCGCCTCGCCTGCGCCGTCCGCATGCGCTGAACTTGTCCGTCGAATGCCGTGCTGGCCCGGACCACCTCGAAGCCGGAATGACCCATGCCGTTTGCCCACTTGCTCGCCGAATACGGCTACCTCGCCCTCTTCATCGGCTGCCTGCTTGAAGGGGAAACGCTGCTGATCCTCGCCGGTTTTGCCGCGCATCAGGGCTATCTCTCCTTGCCCCTGGTGCTGCTGGTGGCATTTTGCGGCGGTACGCTCGGCGACCAGCTCTTCTTCCTGCTCGGCCACCGCTACGGCCCGCGGCTGATTGCACGTTTTCCGGGCTACCGGCCGGCGGTCGACCGCGTCAATGCACTGCTGCACCGTTACCATTCCTGGCTCATCGTCGGCATCCGCTTCATGTACGGGCTGCGCATTGTCGGCCCGGTGACGATCGGCGCCAGCAGACTGCCGTTCTGGCGTTTTGCACCGTTCAATCTGCTCGGCGCCGCGCTGTGGGCCGGACTGGTCGGTGGTGCCGGCTATGCGTTCGGCCAGTCGATGCAGTGGCTGTTTACCGACTTCGAACGCTACGAGCGGCTTGCACTGATCGGCATCGTCACCGTCTGCGTGCTGATCGCCGTCCTGCGGCGGCTGCGCCGGCGCAGCCGCCCGAACCGCGGACCCGAAAGTGCCCGCCCGGACGATGATTACAGTTGAGGTGCATAATTCCCTTGTGAGATTTGTTTATCTCCAGAAAGATTTTGCCGTTATATAGCGATTGACTAAAATAGCGCCCTTGCGGCTAAAAGCCGAGAATTTCAAGACCGCGCGCACCCACAAGGTTGCTTTGTGACCACCACGATCCAGTTCAAGAACATCCACAAGTCTTACCGCGTCGGCGGACGCGACATCCCGGCCCTGTCGGGAATCGACCTGACGATCAATCCCGGCGAAATCTTCGGCATGATCGGCCACTCCGGTGCCGGCAAGTCGACGCTGGTCCGACTGATCAACCTGCTCGAACGTCCCACCGGCGGCGAATTGCTGATCGACGGCGCCGACATCACCCGTTTCGACAACGATGCACTGCGCGCCCTGCGCCGCCGTATCGGCATGATCTTCCAGCACTTCAACCTGCTGTCGAGCAAGACCGTCGCCGACAACGTTGCCTTTCCGCTCAGGCTCGCCGGCAAGAAAAGCCGTGCCGAAACCGATGCCCGCGTCGCCGAGCTGCTGGCGCGCGTCGGCCTGTCCGAGCACGCGAGCAAATATCCGAGCCAGCTGTCCGGTGGCCAGAAACAGCGCGTCGGTATCGCCCGCGCGCTGGCGACCGAGCCGAAAATCCTGCTGTGCGACGAAGCCACCAGCGCCCTCGACCCGCAGACGACGCAGTCCGTACTGCGGCTGCTGGCCGAAATCAACCGCGAACTCGGGCTGACCATCGTCCTCATCACCCACGAAATGGACGTGATCCGCACGATCTGCGACCGCGTCGCGGTGCTCGACGGCGGCAAGGTGGTCGAGCACGGTCCGGTCGCCGACGTGTTCCTGCACCCGAAGCACATCACCACCAAACGCTTCGTGCAGGAATCGGAACACGTCGACGAAAACGAACAGGACGACGATTTCGCCCATGTACCGGGCCGCATCATCCGGCTGACGTTCCGCGGCGAGGCCACCTACGAGCCGGTGCTCGGCAAGGTGGCCCGCGATTGCGGCGTCGACTTCTCCATCCTCGCCGGCCGGATCGACCGCATCAAGGACACGCCCTACGGCCAGCTGACGCTGGCGCTGACCGGGGGTGACGTCGACGCGGCGCTCGCCCGTTTTGAATCCGAAGGACTGACCGTCGAGGCGCTGCGCGATGCTTGAAACCCTGCTCCCCAACGTCGACTGGATCGACCTGTGGCAAGCCTGCCATGACACCTTCTCGATGCTCGGCTGGTCCTTGCTGTTCACGCTGGTACTCGGCCTGCCGCTCGGCGTGCTGCTGTTCCTGACCGGCAAACGCCAGCTGCTGTCGCAGCCGGTGGTCTACGGCCTGCTGTCCTTCGTCGTCAACGTGCTGCGGTCGGTGCCCTTCGTCATCCTGCTGATCGTGATGATTCCGTTGACCACGCTGATCACCGGCACCTCGTTCGGCGTGGCCGGTGTGGTCCCGCCGCTGGTCGTCGGCGCGACGCCGTTCTTTGCCCGACTGGTCGAGACCGCCTTGCGCGAAGTCGACCGCGGCATCATCGAGGCCACGCAGGCCATGGGCGCGACCACGCGACAGATCGTCTTCGGTGCGTTGTTGCCCGAAGCGCTGCCCGGCATTCTCGCCGCCGCCACCGTCACGGCGATCACGCTGGTGTCGTATTCGGCCATGTCCGGTCTCGTCGGCGGCGGCGGTCTTGGCGACCTCGCGGTCCGCAACGGCTATCAGCGCTTCCAGACCGACGTGATGATCGTCACCGTCATCCTGCTGCTGGTGCTGGTCCAGGCACTGCAGATGGCCGGCGACCGTCTGGTCACGCATTTTTCCCGCAAGTAAACCGTCGGGCCTCCCCATCCGGATGCGCCCGGCTCATCGAAAGTCCCACAAGGAGAGAAAGCAATGAAGAAGGTCCTCGCTCTGATCGCTGCCGCCGTGGCCCTGAACGCCACTGCCGCCGACAAGCTCGTCGTCGGCGCGACCGCCGTGCCGCACGCCGAGATCCTCGAGTTCGTGAAGCCGCAGCTCGCCAAGGAAGGCGTCGAGCTCGACGTCAAGGTGTTCACCGACTACGTGCAGCCGAACGTGCAGGTCGCCGAGAAGAAGCTCGACGCCAACTTCTTCCAGCACAAGCCGTATCTGGACGAGTTCAACAAGGGCAAGGGCACCAACCTCGTGACCGTGGTCGGTGTGCACATCGAGCCGTTCGGCATCTACTCGAGCAAGATCAAGAAGCTCGCCGACCTGAAGGCTGGCGCCACCGTGGCGATCCCGAACGACGCCACCAACGGTGGCCGTGCACTGCTGCTGCTGGAAAAGGCCGGCCTGATCAAGCTGAAGGACTCGTCGAACCTGTCCGCCACCCAGCGTGACATCGTGCAGAACCCGAAGAAGCTGAAGGTCAAGGAACTCGAAGCCGCCATGCTGCCGCGCGTGCTGAACCAGGTCGACATCGCCCTGATCAACACCAACTATGCACTCGAAGCCAAGCTGAATCCGACCAAGGACGCACTGGCCATCGAAGGCAGCCAGTCGCCGTACGTGAACATCCTCGTCGCCCGTCCGGACAACAAGGATAGCGCGGCACTGAAGAAGCTGTCGGCTGCGCTGACCAGCCCGGCCACCAAGAAGTTCATCCTCGACAAGTACAAGGGTGCCGTGGTGCCGGCGTTCTGATCGCCACCCGCGCTTAACCCAAAACAAGCCCGGTGTCAGCCGGGCTTTTTCTTGCTTTCCGAAAACGCCGCATCGGTTATGCTCACAACGTAGGCCGTTCATCCGGACCGCTGCTGATCGGTCCATTCCCATTTCCGGAGAAATTCGTTGCCCTCAGCGTCCGACAGCGCGTCTGCCCCCGCCGGCGCATCCTTCGAGCTGATTGCCTGCCACGAATGCGATCAGCTGCAGCAACTGCGCTATCCGCCCGCTTCCCGCATCGTCCGCTGCTGCCGCTGCGGCGGCGTCGTCTACCGCTATCATCCCGACGCACTGAACCGCACGCTGGCGCTGACCGTTGCCGCCCTGCTCCTGTTCATCGTCGCCAACGCTTTCCCCATCGTCGCGATCGACATGCAGGGCAATGTGCTGTCGACCAGCATGCTCGGCGCCATCGAGCACCTGTGGTCGACCCATGTCCCCGTCGTCGCGATCATGGTCGCGCTGACCACGCTGGTCGTACCGACGCTGACGATGCTGCTGCTCGTCTACGTGCTGGCACCGCTTCAGCTCGGCTACCGGCCGCCCGGTGCGCCGGCGCTGCTGCGGCTGCTGCACCTGTCCCGGCCCTGGGGCATGATCGAGGTCTACCTGCTCGGCATTCTGGTCTCGATCGTC
Source organism: Jeongeupia chitinilytica (assembly GCF_014652315.1). GTDB lineage: Bacteria > Pseudomonadota > Gammaproteobacteria > Burkholderiales > Chitinibacteraceae > Jeongeupia > Jeongeupia chitinilytica. The sequence goes on from NZ_BMYO01000010.1 coordinate 40,665, forward strand.
AAGCTGATGGCCTATGCCTCGGTGATTCCCGGCGCCTCGCTGTGGGCGCTGATCCTGCTGATCCCGCTGATGGCGGCAATGATGGGCACGCTGCATCCCGACCAGATCTGGCGACGACTGGAGCAGCTCGCATGACCACCGCGCGCCGGATGCGTCTGGCCGGCTGCCACGAATGTGGCCAGCTTTCCCGCCTGCCGCAACAGCACGGCCATTGTCCGCGTTGCGGTGCCGCGCTGCATTTCCGCAAGCCTGCCAGCCTGGCCCGGACCTGGGCTTATCTGATCGCGGCGATGATCCTCTACATCCCGGCCAACACACTGCCGATGATGATTACCGGCTCGATCGTCGGCACCCAGTCGGACACCATCCTCAGCGGCGTCGTCTACCTCTGGACCTCCGGCGACTGGCCGATTGCCGCACTGGTGTTCTTTGCCAGCATCATGGTGCCGCTGCTGAAGATGATCGCCATCCTGTTGCTGCTGATCACCTGCCAGCGGCGTTCGCGCTGGCAACCGCAACAGCGGATCAAGCTGTACCGCCTGGTCGAGTTCGTCGGTCGCTGGTCGATGCTCGACATCTACGTCGTCACCATCCTCGCCGCCCTCGTCCAGGTGCAGTCGCTCGCCTCGATTGCCGCCGGCCCGGCCGCCGTCGCCTTCGCCGTCGTCGTCGTGCTCACCATGCTGTCGGCAATGAGCTTCGACCCGAGGCTGATCTGGGATCCGCTCGACGACGGACAAGAACAAACTGGAGAACCCCATGAGTCAGAACACTGAGACCGATCCGGTCCAAGCGCTGCCGACGGCCACCGAAGACCCGCCGAAAAAACGTTCGCTGCAGCTGGTGTGGATCATCCCCATCGTCGCGGCCCTGATCGGTGGCTGGCTGGCGGTCAAGGCCGTCCTCGATCGCGGCCCCGAGATCACCATCACCTTCCGCACCGCCGAAGGCATCGAGGCCGGCAAGACCAAGCTCAAGTACAAGGATGTCGACATCGGCCTGATCAAGCACGTCGTGCTGGCGCCGGATCGCCAGTCGGTGATCGCCACCGCCGAGCTCGCCAAGGACACCGACAGCATGCTGGTCAAGGACACCCGCTTCTGGGTGGTGCGGCCGCGCGTCGGCGTCGGCGGCGTGTCCGGCCTCGATACGCTGCTGTCCGGCGCCTACATCGGCATGGACATCGGCAAGAGCAAGGACAGCCAGCGCCACTACACCGGGCTCGAGTCTCCGCCCATCGTCACCGCCGGGCTGCCCGGCCGGCAGTTCGTGCTCAACACCGCGCAGATCGGTTCGCTCGACGTCGGTTCGCCGATCTACTACCGGCGCATCCTCGTCGGCCAGGTCACCGGCTACCAGCTCAACCCGAACGGCAAGGGCGTGACGATGAACATCTTCGTCAACGCGCCCTACGACAAGTACGTGACGCTGAACACCCGCTTCTGGCAGGCCAGCGGCCTCGACGTCAGCCTCGACGCCAACGGCTTCCGGGTACGGACCGAGTCGCTGGCCAGCATTGTCGCCGGCGGCATCGCCTTCCAGGAGCCGAACGACAGCAGCGACACCGCACGCGCGCCGGAAAACGCCGCCTTCCGGCTGTTCTCCGACCAGGTGCTGGCGATGAAAACGCCGGAAGCGGACGCCGAAACCTTCGTCATGTTCTTCCAGGAAAGCCTGCGCGGCCTGTCGGTCGGCGCACCGGTCGATTTCCGCGGCATCGTCGTCGGCGAGGTCAAGTCGATCAACCTCGAATACGACCCGAAAGCCAAGAACCTGCTGTTCCCGGTCGAAGTCTCGATCTATCCGAACCGGCTGAAAGCGCGCTACCGCAAGGGTGCTTCGGCGCCGGTCGATGCCCGTGACGACAAGCATCACAAGGTCATGGATGCGCTCATCGATCACGGCTTCCGCGCCCAGCTGCGGACCGGCAACCTGCTGACCGGCCAGCTTTACGTCGCGCTCGACTTCTTCCCGACAGCCAGCAAGGCCAAGATGGACTGGAGCGAAAGCCCGGTGGCGATTCCGACCACGCCGGGCAGCTTCGGCGACATGCAGAATACCGCAGCCAGCATCCTCAAGAAGGTCGACAACATCCCGTTCGACGGCATCAGTCAGGACCTGCGCAAGGCGCTGCAGAATCTCGACAGCACGATCGACCGTGCCAACAGGCTGGTCGACCGGCTCGACGGCGACGTCGCGACCGAGGCGGCCAAAACGCTGACCCAGGCCAAGGCCACGCTGGCAACCGCGCAGCAGGTCATGGTCGAGGGCTCGCCATTGCAACAGAACATGAGCAGCACGCTGCAGGAGGTTCGCCGTGCCGCCGAATCGCTGCGCAACCTGACTGATTATCTCGAACGCCATCCCGAGTCGCTACTGCGCGGCAAACCGGAGGAGAAACCATGAAACGCCTTACCCGTACGCTCGTCGCCACCGGCCTCGCCGCACTGATCGTCGCCGGATGCGCCAGCGCGCCGGCCAACTATTTCTACAGTCTCGGCAGTTCGGCGCTGGTCGATGCGCCGGCGATCGGCGGCGGGACCAGTGTCCCGGTAGCCATCGCCTCGGTCACCGTGCCCGAGGCGGTCGACCGCCCGCAACTGGTGGTACAGCACGCTGGCGAGCTGCGCATCCAGGAGCAGCGACGCTGGATCCAGCCGCTGCGTGGCGATCTCGCCGCCGCACTGGCCGAACAACTGGGCCGGCAGATCGGCGCCCCGGTTGCGACGCCGTCACAGGTCGCCGGCAGCGAAGCGAAGTTCCGCCTCGCGGTCGACGTCCAGCGCTTCGATTCGGTCCTCGGCGGCAGTGCAACGATCGACGCGCTGTGGCGCATCACCGATGCAAACGGCAAGGCCGTCAAAAATGGCCGCTTCAGTGCCAGCGAAGCCGCCAGGGACGCCGGCTACGATGCGCTCGTGGCCGCACATGGCCGCCTGGTCGCCAGGATGTCGCAACAGATCGGCGGCGAACTGAAGCCGCTGCTCGCGACGCCGGCCGTCGGCAAATAGCCAAACCAGCGTACACCGGCCAAGAAAAAGGCGCCCGTCAGGGCGCCTATTTGCCGTACGGAAACGTTCAGGGGCGATCGACTGCGTAGGCCACCAGCGTTTCCAGCGACACCGAATCGAGAATGGCCTCGTCGGTGGCGGCCAGCACGATCGGCGGCGCATGGCCGGCCAGCAGCGCTTCGATCCAGCGCGCGGCGCAAACGCACCAGTGGTCGCCGGGCCGCAAGCCACTGAACCCGTATTCGGGTCTGGGCGTACTCAGGTCGTTGCCCTGCTCGCGCGAAAACGACAGGAAGTCGTCGGTGACGCGGGTACAGACGGTGTGCTGTCCCGGGTCCTCGGCATGCTCGGCGCAACAGCCGTCGCGCAGGAAACCGGTCAGCGGGTCGAGGCTGCACGGCAGCAGCGCGCCACCCAGCACGTTGAATCGGCCATCAGCCATTGCCCGCCCCTTCGCTGACCAGAGTCATCCCATCGTAGCCAACGACGACGCCAGCCGGCAGTCGGGCCGACAGAGCGTGGTATTCGAGCTCGTGCGTCATATGGATCAGTACGGTCTGTGTCGCACCGATCCGCGCTGCCGCGGCCAGCGCCTGTTCGACGCTGAAATGCGTCGGATGCGGGACATTGCGCAGGCAATCGAGCATCAGCACGTCCAGCCCTTCGAGCAGCGGCAGACTGTCTGCCGGAATCTCCGACACGTCGGTGAGATAGGCGACGTTGCCGACGCGGAAACCGAGGATGGGCCACTTGCCGTGCATTAGCGGAACGGGCGTGACGGTGACGCCGTGCACGTCGAACGGCGCGTGTTCGACCTCGTGCAGTTGCAGCACCGGCTTGTCCCAGTATTCGTTCGGCGCGAACAGCGTGTAGGGAAAGCGTTCGCGGATGTGCGTCAGCATCAGCCGGTTGCCGTACACCGGCAGCGGCGCTTTCTGCAGCCAGCACCAGGCGCGCAGGTCGTCGATACCGTTCAGGTGGTCGGCATGCGGATGGGTATACAGCACCGCATCGAGCCGCAGCAGGTTTTCGCGCAGCGCCTGCGAGCGCAGGTCCGGGCCGGTATCGATCAGCATCGTTTGCCCGCCGGCACGGATCACGGCCGAAGCACGGGTGCGCCGGTTGCGCGGGTCGGTCGACGTGCAGGTCGGGCAGGTGCAGCCGAGCGCCGGCGAGCCGCCGCTGGAGCCGACACCGAGTAGCGTAACCTCGACCCCCCCGCTCATGCTGCGGCCTGCGCCCTGGCAAACAGCTTGAAGAAATTCGCCGTCGTCGCCTCGGCGACTTCGGCTACCGGAATGCCGCGCAGGTCGGCGATATGTTCGCCGACGTGGCGCACCCACGCGGGCTGGTTGGTCTTGCCACGGAACGGCATCGGCGCCAGATACGGCGAATCGGTTTCGATCAGCATCCGTTCCAGCGGTACCAGTTTGGCGACTTCCTTCAGCTCCTCGGCCTTCTTGAAAGTGACGATACCGGAGAACGAGATGTAGAAGCCCAGTGCCATCGCCGCCTGCGCCACCTGCCAGCTCTCGGTGAAGCAGTGCATCACGCCGCCGACCGCGTCGGCCCCTTCTTCCTTGAGAATGCGGATCGTGTCGTCGGACGCCGAACGGGTATGAATGATCAGCGGCAGCCCGGTCTGCTTTGCAGCGCGGATATGCACGCGGAAGCGTTCGCGTTGCCATTCCAGATCGCCTTCGAGCCGGTAGTAGTCGAGCCCGGTTTCACCGATCGCGATCACCTTCGGGTGACGGGCCAGCTCGACCAGCCCCTCGACGGTCGGCTCGTCGACATCCTCGTAATCCGGATGCACGCCGACCGAGGCGAACAGGTTCGGCGCCGATTCGGCCATGGCGATCACGCTCGGCCACTCGGGCAGGTTCACCGACACGCACAGTGCATGGCTGACGCGGTTTTCCGTCATTGCGGCGAGCAGTTCCTCGCGGCGTTCGGCCAGTTCGGGAAAATTGATGTGGCAGTGCGAATCGACAAACATGGCTATCTCTTGAAACGGCACAGGGCTGCAATGCAGCCCTGAGTGTAAATCACTTGCGATGCGGATCGCGTCTACATCGTGTGCGTGGTCCGGGCGCTCTGCAGGTAACCGCCGAGCAGCCCTTCGATCTTGGCCTTGGCCTGCGCGCCGGCTTCGTTGCCGGAAAAACGCACGCCGATGCCCTGCTGATGGTTGTTGTGCGCGCCGGCGGGCGTCAACCAGACCACGTGGCCGGACACGGCAATCTTGGCCGGGTCGTCGAGCAGGGACAACAGCATGAAGACTTCGTCGCCAAGACGGTACGGTTTGCCGGTCGGAATGAAGATGCCGCCGCCTTTGACGAAGGGCATGTAGGACGCATACAGCGCGGCCTTTTCCTTGATGTTCAGCGACAGCACCCCGGGACGCGAGGGGGCCTGCTGGCGGAAGTCTTCGCTCATTGTCGCTCTCCCTTGAGCGCGGCGCCCTTCAGGGCCGCCAGGTAATCGTAAAGCAGCGCCTCGATGTTCAGGCGTGCGTTCAGCGGATGGCTTGCCAGTCTGCGCGCGTCGATCAGGCGCTCGGCATAGCGCGGCAGTTGCGCGGCACGCGGCGCCAGTCGGGCCAGCGCCTCGCTGCGATCCGGATAATAACGGACTTTGCCGGCCATCGAGAATGCGACGAGGTCGTGTACCCATTTCTGCAACCAGTCGACGATCAGCGTCATTTCGACCTTGGCACGATCGTACTCGGCGGCCAGGCCGATCACGTCGAGCCCGCCGGGATTGGCCAGTGCGTCGAGCAGCTTCGTGCGCCACGGCAGCCATTCGGCCGATGCATCGTCCAGCGCCGCCAGCGGCGCCCCGCCGCTGTGGGCCAGATGCAGTTGCGGATTCACGACGCCCTGTTCGCCCAGCCAGCGTGCCGCGAGCTCCGGTGCCGGGGTCGGCAGCGGAAAGATCCGGCAGCGGCTGCGGATCGTCGGCAGCAGCCTGCGCCACTGGTGCGAGACCAGAATGAAGCGTGCGCCGGCCGGCGGTTCCTCGAGCGTTTTCAGGAAGGCGTTGGCCGCAGCGGTATTCATCGCCTCGGCCGGGTAGACCAGCGTGATCCGACTGCCGCCGCGGTGCGCGGTCAGGTTGACGAAGTCGCCCAACTCACGGATGTCGTCGACGGTGATCAGCGCCGATTTTTTCTTTGCCGGTTTGGCATCCTCGGCCGGCTCGTCGTCGGCATCCTGCGGCGCCAGCACGCGGAAATCCGGGTGGTTGCCGGCAGCGAACCAGCGGCAGCCATCGCAAACGCCGCACGGCGCGGCACTACGGTCGGCCGACTCGCACAACAGCGACGCCGCCAGCCGCTCGGCAAAGCGCCGCTTGCCGATGCCGGCTGCACCGGTCAGCAGCAGCGCGTGCGGCAACCGGGCGAGATTCGCCGTCAGCGCCCGCCACGGTTCGGACTGCCACGGGTACAGGCTGTAGTCGCTCATGCTTCGCCCCGCAGCCAGCGCGGCACGTCGATGGCCAGATCGGCCTGGATCGCCTCGATGCTGCGCGTGGCGTCGATCACCTTGACGCGCTGCGGATCGGCTTCGGCCCGCTGCAGATAGGCGGCGCGGACACGGGCATGAAAATCGGCGGCTTCCTGCTCGAAGCGGTCGAGCGCTTCGCGCCCGGCCATGCGTGCCAAGCCGACGTCCGGCGGCACATCGAACACCAGCGTCAGGTGCGGCTGCAACAGCGTTTCGCCGCGTTGTTGCACCCAATGCTCCAGCGCGGCGAACTTGGCCGGATCGAGCCCGCGTCCGCCGACCTGGAACGCCCAGGTCGCATCGGTAAAGCGGTCGCTGACGACCCACTCGCCACGGGCCAGCGCCGGCTCGATCACCGTCGACAGATGCTCCCGCCGCGCGGCGAACATCAGCAGCGCTTCGGTTTCCAGATCCATCGGCTCGGACAGCAACAAGGCGCGCAGCTTCTCGCCCAACGGCGTACCGCCGGGCTCGCGCGTCAGCACCGGCGCAATGCCGCGGCCGTTCAGCCAGTCGGCCAGCCACGCCAGTTGCGTGCTCTTGCCGGCGCCATCAACGCCCTCGACGCTGATGAAACGCGCCGGCAGCAGGCTCAGTTCGGAAAGGTGTTCGGACATGCGGCCGATTGTCTCACACCGTCGGAGCCCGCTCATAGCCGCATGCTCGCCAGGCGCCTCGTCCGACCGGGCCACGAAGACCTTGCCGGATTGCCAAGGAAATCCGGCGCAGCAGTACCGGCAAGAGGCCCTTTGGGGTCCGAAGCGCAGACAGTACAAACGTGTACGGCAAGCGGGTGCAACGCAGCCAGCGGGGTTTGATCAGCAGTCCGCCGGCTGGTCGCGGTACTTCTTCATCAGCCTGACATAGTGCGCAGCCGAATAGTTGAAGTGCGCCAGTTCGTCCTCGGTCAGTGGCCGGACCTGCTTCACCGGTCGGCCCAGATACAAGTAGCCCGATTCGAGCACCTTGCCCTGCGGCACCAGCGAGCCGGCACCGATCATCACCCGGTCCTGCACCACGACGCGATCGAGGATGATCGTACCCATGCCGACCAGCACCTCGTTGCCGATGGTGCAGCCGTGCAGGATCACCGCATGGCCGATCGTGACGCGGTCGCCGATGATCAACGGTGCCCCTTCCGGATCGTCCGGACGCTTGTGCGTCACGTGCAGCACGCTGCAGTCCTGCACGTTCGAATCGTTGCCGATGTGGATGTGGTTGACGTCGCCGCGCAGCACCGCGCCGGGCCAGACCGACGCATCGCGGCCCAGTTTAACGTCGCCGATCACCTGTCCGCTGGCATGCACCCATGCGCCGTCGTCCAGTTGCGGCGTGATCCCGTCGAATTGTTCGATTGCCATGACTATCCTTGAAATCGTGTCGTGGTTTGACCTTGAAAAGCATGCGCGCAAGGCGCATCTACGCTGTTACGACGATTCTACCCGAGACCTCACGATGACCCAGACCAACCCGCTGCTCGACCTGACCGGCCTGCCCCAGTACGACGCCATCCGCCCCGAACATGTCAATCCGGCGCTGGACGTCCTGCTCGAAGCGGCGCGGCAGGCGGTCGCTCAGGCCGAAACCGTCGAATCGCCAACGTGGGATTCGTTCGTCGCACCGTCGGAAGATGCGATGGAGCAGCTGGGCCGCGCCTGGGGCGCGGTCGCGCATCTGGAGTCGGTGGTCAATACGCCGGAATTGCGCGAGGTCTACAACGCCAACATCCCGCGCATCTCCAATTTCTATACCGAGCTGGGCCAGAACGAGCACCTCTACGCACGCTGGAAGCTGCTGGCCGCCAGCCCGGAGTTTGCAAACTACGACGAAACCCGCCGCACCATCGTCGAACACGCGATCCGCGACTTCAAGCTGTCGGGTGCCGAACTGCCCGATGATCAGAAAGAGCGCTTCATGCAGATCGAGGAGCGTTCGTCCGAATTGACGACGAAGTTCGCCCAGAACGTCCTCGACGCGACCGACGCCTTCGCACTGTATGTCGACAACGAAGCTGAACTCGCCGGACTGCCCGACGACTGGAAGGCCGCCGCACGCGCCGGTGCCGAAGCCGACGGCAAGGCCGGCTGGAAGGCCACGCTGAAAATGCCGAGCTACCTGCCGGTGATGCAGTTCGCCGAAAACCGCCAGTTGCGCGAGACGCTGTACCACGCCTACGTGACCCGCGCATCCGAGTTCGGTCCGGCCGAGCGCGACAACACGCCGCTGATCAAGGAAATCCACGCACTGCGTCAGGAAGGCGCGCAGATGCTCGGCTTTGCCAGTTTCAGTGAGGAATCGCTGGCGACCAAGATGGCCGAAACGCCGGCACAGGTGCTTGGCTTCCTGCGCGACCTTGCCGCACGTGCCAAGCCGCACATGCAGGCCGACCGTGCCGAAATGGAAGCGTGGGCCAAGACCAGGCTGGGTTACGACACGCTGGAAGCGTGGGATGCCGGTTTCGTGTCGGAACGCATCCGCGAGGAAAAGTACGCGTTCAGCGAACAGGAAGTGAAACAGTACTTCACCGAACCGACGGTCCTCGACGGGCTGTTCCGTCTGGTCGAGCAGTTGTACGGCCTGCAGTTCGTCCCGGGCACGGCGCCGGTCTGGCATCCGGACGTACGTTTCTATGATCTGAAGAACAGGGACGGCTCGCTCGTCGGCGGGCTCTACCTCGACCTGTACGCCCGTGAAGGCAAGCAGGGCGGCGCATGGATGAACGATGTACGCGGCCGGCGCAAACTGGCCGACGGCTCGGTCCAGACGCCGGTAGCGCTGATCGTCTGCAACTTCGCCAAGGGTGTCGAGGGCAAGCCGGCGCTGCTGCCGCACGACGACGTCATCACCCTGTTCCACGAAACCGGCCATGCGCTGCATCACCTGCTGACCGAAGTCAACGAGCTGTCGGTCTCGGGCATTTCCGGCGTCGAATGGGATGCGGTCGAGCTGCCGAGCCAGTTCATGGAGAACTTCGCCTGGGAATGGCAGGTGCTGCCGCAACTGACCCGGCACATCGACAGCGGCGCCTCGCTGCCGAAGGCGCTGTACGACAAGATGCTGGCCGCCAAGAACTTCCAGTCGGGCTCGGGCATGCAGCGCCAGCTGTATTTCTCGATCTTCGACATGGCCTTGCACGGCAACACCGGCGAAGTCGACCCGCAAACCGAGGCGCTGCAGATCCAGCAGGAACTCGGCATGCCGACACCGCCGGACTACAACCGTTTCCCGCAAAGCTTCAGCCATATCTTTGCTGGCGGTTACGCGGCCGGTTACTACAGCTACAAGTGGGCCGAAGTGCTCAGTGCCGATGCCTACGCGGCATTCGAGGAAGCCGCAAAAACCAGCGGCAACGTCGTCGATGCCACCGTCGGCGCCCGCTTCCGACACGAAGTCCTCGCCCGCGGCGGCAGCCGCCCGGCGCTGGAAAGTTTCACCGCCTTCCGCGGCCGCAAGCCGGAAATCGATGCGTTGCTTCGGCACAACGGTCTGGCGGAGCAACACCGGCAAAACACCTGAAGCAGCATTTTTCGGAAAAGCAAGAACGGGCGCCAGATGCGCCCGTTTTTCATGAAATTCTTACAAACAAACCTTGAACAACCTAGAAGGTCATTCAAGGTTTGTTTGAAAAATGGCGAAAATCCTCGCTATGATCGATCCCCAATTCAATTGCAACGACGATCCTCTCGAATTTCTTACAAAATGAAAACAACTGAAATTGCAGCACGAGCACTGCGCCATTTGCCGATCGTGCTGAGCGCCGGTCTTCTGGTCGCTTGTGGTGGCGGTGGCGGTAGCGGTGACTCCGGAGCCCCTGCACCAATTCCGACGCCTGCACCGACCCCGACACCGGCTCCCACTCCGTTACCCGCAGGCATGGTGCCTGTCGTCGACAATACATTCGGCACCGACTGCACAGGTTCGGACTGTGGCGCCACCAGTGCGACCAGTTACTCAGGCAGCGGTGTCGGTATGTGGCGCTATTCGAACCGGAGCAACGCCGTCGCAACGGTCCCCGTCACACTGGACAATGTGGGGGGCAAGACGCTGACCATGGTGTTCAGCAACGAAACCGGTGCGGATGTCATCATGCCGCAGGTCAAACTGTCATCGGTTTCGGTCCCCCTGGGCTCATATGCGCAGCAAAAGAGTACACCTGAGCTGGGTGATGGCAACGCGATACCTGCCAGCGTTCGCGGCTTCAAGCCCACCGGACTGTCACCTGCCACACCGCAAGTTTCCCGCAATATGATCGAAGTGCCTCCCCCCGCCAAGGCCGTGGTGGGCGACTTTCAGGACTGGAAGTACCTTGACGCAACCGATACCGATCAGACGGCGCGCGCTTACCTGAAATCGCAAACCCAGACCAGTGACGGCCGATTGATCAACATATGGGTGCAGGGCAGCGAGTTCGGTACGAATCCGGCGACCCAGATCACGCAGGTGATGGCCGACCAACTGGCGGCAAAGTTCGGCAACGGCAGCAATTCGGTCTATTCGCTGGTCACGACCCTCGCCGGCCAGCCATGGGGACCGCATCCGTATTCGAACCTGATTCCCGCAACAAGCAAAGACATCAATATCGTGGTGGTCAACTTTGCACCCGACGGCAAGGCTGGCGGTCTGCTCGGCTATTTCTATGCGCGGAACAACTTCACGACCGCATCGCAGCCCAAATCCAACGGGGCATTGGCGTTCTTCATCGACTCGGAAACCCTGTACAAGGGCGGAGATACCGGCGTGAAGGCCATCACCAGCACCTTGGCGCACGAGTTCGTGCATATGATCAACTTCTACCGGCGTGGTGTCCTGCTCGGGAGCGACTTCATCTACGACACCTGGCTTGAAGAAATGACCGCGATGATGATGGAGGACGCGATCAGCCAGAAGCTTGATCCGAGCTACAACCCGATTCGTGATTCGCGCTTTCCGGGCTGGTTGCAAAACGGCGGCTACAACTGTGCACTGACCAGCTGGAACGACAACAACGGCAGCAACTGCTTCAGCTACAGCATTGCCGGCAGTTTCGGCGGTTTCCTGCTGCGCCAGTATGGCCTCAATTTTTACCTTACCCTGTTGAACAGCGCCGTCTCCACCGATTCGGTCCGTCTGGTCGATGCAAGCATCAGGGTCAACGGCGGCCTCGGTTTCAGCGATGCATTCCGTCGTTGGGGTACTTCGATTGCACTGATGCCCGCCGCCGGCACACCGCTGTCCTTCGGTTATCCGGCCCGATCCGACAACGGTGGACTGATGACCTTACCGGCGCTGAACGGTCCGGACTACACCAGCATGCGCGCAGCGGGTTTGCCCAAGGTCCTACCAACCACACTGAAGGCCTATTCCCACTTCCCGGTGGTACGGACCAATCTTGCGGCAACGTATTCTGAAAATGTCACCGTTCCGCCAGGCACGACCTTGTCGGTCATCGTCAACTGATCCCCGCCTCCGCCATGAACGGGGGCATACAGGAGGTATACCCATGCGCCAATGGCAAATTCCAACGGCTCTGGCTGCCGGATTGTTGACCGTGGCCTGTGCGGCTCCGACGGTCCAGCTTGGCCAGCCCATGACACTGGAAGGCAAATTGGTCCTGAAGGGCAATGCGCCTTTTGTCGTGCCGGTGCTGCAAACCGCAAAGGGAAACTGGGAACTCCGCGGCCTCGCGGAACAGACCGCCGCTCGGTTGCAGAACAAGCAGCTGCAGGTCTCCGGTACGGTCAGTCGCCTGCAGCAGGGACCTGCGCTACCGCAACTCCAGGTCAGCAGCGTCAACGAACCAGGCCTGCAGTAGGCGGGTCCAGCCAAATGAACGGACCGCCAAGGCGGTCCGTTCTGCTTCATTCAGGCTTTTAATCGGGCTTAGCGTCAATCGGCCGCCACTCCGAATCCACCAGCCCCTCGATCGGCTTGTAGCGCGTCTTGTACGCCATCTTGCCGCACTGCTCGATCCAGTAGCCGAGGTACAGGTAAGGCAACCCGAACTGTCTTGCGAGACTGACCTGCCACAGCACGTTGTAGACGCCGTAACTCGCCCCCGGGACGTCCGGATCGTAGAAGGTGTAGACCGACGACATGCCGTCATCCAGCTGATCGATCAGACTGACCATGCGCAGCTGACCGGCCTCGCGGAACTCGACGAGAAAACTGGCAACGTTGCTTTTGAGGATGAAATTCTCGTACTGTTCGCGACCATCCTGATCCATGCCGCCGCCGGCATGGCGTCTGGCCTGATAACGCTGGTAGAGCATGAAGTGGGCATCCGAGTACTCGAGCCCGAGCAGTCGCGCGCGCAGATCACCATGCCGCTGCAGCGCGCGGCGCTGGCTGCGGTCGGCCTCGAACTCGCCGACCGGAATCCTGACCGGTACGCAGGCCCGGCAGCGGTCGCAATGGGGCCGGTAGACGAACTGGCCGCTGCGGCGAAAGCCGATCTGCACCAGCTGGCTGTAGCTCTGGGCATCGATGACTTCGGACGGCACCGCCACCTGCGAGCGCGCCAGCTGCTCGGGCAGGTAACTGCACGGATAGGGTGCGGTGGCGTAGAACTGCAGTTGCAATGACTGGATACGCGGGTTCATCTCGGTTCCCCCTGCGCCCGGTACAACCACGGTCCGGGTACATCTGGTTGGGCAGTAAGCTTTCTCAGCCTAGCAAGAAAATCGTCGCGCGGAATTTCCCGTCCGCCGAAGCGTGCCAGATGATCGGTCCGCATCTGGCAGTCGATCAGCCCGAACCCCTGCCCTTGCAGCCAGCGCACCAGATGGACGAATGCGATTTTCGACGCGTCCGGCGCCCGCGCGAACATCGACTCGCCGTAGAACATCCGCCCGATCGCCACGCCATACAAGCCGCCGGCAAGCTGGCCGTCGATCCAGCATTCGGCACTGTGTGCCAGCCCCTGCCGGTGCAGCTCGCCGTAGCCGGCGCGGATGTCGTCACTGATCCAGGTGCCGTGTTCGTGGCCGCGCGGGGCGGCACAACCGGCCATGACCGCATCGAACGCCGTATCGAAACGGACTTCATAAGTACGGTGACGGATGACCTTGGCCAGCGAGCGGCCGACGTGCAGTTCGTCGGGCACCAGCACCATGCGCGGATCGGGGCTCCACCACAGGATCGGCTCGTCGGGCATGTACCAGGGAAAGATGCCGCTGCGATAGGCGGCCAGCAGCCGCGCCGCGCCCAAGTCGCCACCGGCCGCAAGCAGGCCGTTGGGTTCGGCCAGCGCATGCGCAAGCGGCGGAAAACGCAGTGTCTCGTCAAGCCAGGCGATCATCAGGCCGAGCCGGTCCTCACTTCTTCTGCTGGCAGTCCTTGCAGATGCCGTACAGATACATCTCGTGATCCTGGATCTCGAAGCCGTGCGACTTGGCGATGGCCTCCTGGCGCAGCTCGATTTCCGGATCGCAGAATTCCTCGACCTTGCCGCACTTCACGCACACCAGATGGTCGTGATGCCCGCCCTGATTCAGTTCGAACACGGCCTTGCCGGTTTCGAAATGGTGGCGCTCGAGGATGCCGGCCTGCTCGAACTGCGTCAGCACCCGGTAGACGGTCGCCAGACCGATATCGGTGTGCTCGGCCATCAGCACGCGATAGACGTCTTCGGCCGAGAGATGGCGCTGTTCGCTGGTCTCGAACAGGTTGAGGATTTTCAGGCGCGGGCCGGTGGCTTTGAGGCCCATGCCCTTGAGTTCGTTGGCTTTGCTCATTGGGTTCCGTATCCGGGCAAGGTGTGTCGGCAAGGCTGCGGGGCCGGGCGACTATCGGTATGATATAGCGTTTACCGTGCCGACTCCAACCGGGTGCCGGCACACCGATTGGCTCATTTCCACGGATTGCAGGCTCCATGCAACTTCGCTTGATCGCCCCCCTGGTCGCCGCAGTGATGCTCAGCGGCTGCGGTGTCATGAACTGGCTGACCCCGTACAAACTCGACATTCCGCAAGGCAACGAAGTCACCGCCGATCTGGTCGGCCAGCTGAAGCCGGGAATGACCCGGGCACAGGTCCGCTTCCTGCTGGGTACGCCGCTGCTGACCGACCCGTTTCACGCCAACCGCTGGGATTACGTCTACAGCGATGCCCGTGGCGGCACGCTCGAAACGAAGAAAACCTTCGCGGTCTTCTTCGACGGCGACAGCCTGACGCGCTGGGAAGGCGAAACCCTGCCCGAAGCGGTCCGTGCCAAGGACGGCAAGATGCTCGATACGCGCCCGGATGCCGACAACAAGAACCTGCAAAGTGCCGTCGAGCCGGGTTCGGCTGGCGGCCCGACCCAGGAAGTCAAACCACTGCTGAAGGATTGAGGCCATGGCCATCCGTATTGCAATCGCCGGCGCTTCGGGCCGCATGGGCCGGATGCTGGTCGAAGCCACGCTCGCGGCTGCCGACTGCCAGCTGCACGCCGCGCTGGTCCGTCCGGGCAGCGACAGCCTCGGTCAGGATGCGGCCGCCTTTCTCGGCAAGGACTGCGGCGTTGCCATCGGCGCGGACCTGAAGGCGCTGGAAGGCGCCGACGTGCTGATCGACTTCACCCGCCCGGAAGGCACGCTGGCGCATCTGGCCGCCTGCCGCGCCTACGGCGTCAACATGATCATCGGCACCACCGGCTTCGGCGACGAAGAAAGTGCAGCGATCCACGCCGCCGCCGGCGACATCGCCATCGTTCACGCCTACAACATGAGTGCCGGCGTCAACCTGCTGGTCAAGTTGCTGGAAATTGCCGGCAAGGCGCTCAATGTCGGTTACGACGTCGAAGTCATCGAAATGCACCACCGGATGAAGGTCGATGCACCGTCGGGCACGGCGCTCATGCTCGGCGAAACCGTTGCCGAGGCCCAGGGCCGTACGCTCAAGGACGCGGCCGTGTACGCCCGCGAAGGCATCACCGGCGCACGCGAATCCGGCACGATCGGGTTTGCCACGCTGCGTGGCGGTGACGTGATCGGCGACCATACGGTGATCTTCGCCGGACTGGGCGAACGCATCGAGATCAGCCACAAGGCCAGCAACCGGACCATTTACGCTCAGGGCAGCCTGCGCGCCGCGCACTTCCTGGCTGACAAGACCAGCGGTTTCTACGACATGCAGGACGTACTCGGCCTGCGCTGAAGCCGTGACCGCCAGACGGGGCGCCTGCGGGCGCCCTTTTTCGTTGCCGGACTCAATCGCTTGGGATTCGCCGCACAATCCCCTACCATATGCGGGGTTATTTACCGACGGAGCCCTCCGATGTCGACAACCCGCTACCACCCGCTTTCCATCGGCCTGCACTGGCTGATGTTCCTCCTGTTCGTGGCCGTTTACGCGGCGATCGAACTCAAGGGTTTCATTCCCAAGGGCGAGCCGCTGCGTGCGCAGGCCACGTCGGTGCACATGCTGTGCGGCCAGCTGATTCTGCTGTTTGCCTGTGTACGGCTGCTGGCGCGCTGGCGCTTTGGCGCACCACCCGTTCTCGGCCACAGTGCGGCGCAACGTCTGGCCGCCCACGCCGGCCACCTGCTGCTGTATCTGGTGATGTTCGTCATGCCGCTGACCGGCATCGTCTTTACCCAGGCAGGCGGCCGCGAGGTCACCTTCTTCGGTCTGCAGCTACCGCATCTGGTCGCTGCCGACCCGGCCTTGAAAGCGTCGGTGAAGGCATTTCACGAACTGGTCGGCAATGCGGTGTACTTCCTGATCGGCATCCACGTCGCCGCGGCGGTCTGGCACCACGTGGTGCTGAAGGACGACACGCTGCGCCGCATGCGACCGTCGTCCCGCTAAAGCACGCCGGAAAGAAACAGGGCGCCGCATGGCGCCCCGCTGGAACGAGTCCGGCAGCTCCGTGACCGAAGGCATCCTGCTTTCACCCCGATCCCCGCCGGCAGGTTCCGGGTCGAACCGCAGTTCGACCGATGGCCGACTCAGCTTCCATCGGCTGAACGGAACGTTGGCATCACTCCGGCCCGCGTTCCGACCTACAGTTTCAACGTAGCATCAGACATTCAGTCCCGCCACGTATCCCGACGACCACGCCCACTGAAAATTGTAACCGCCCAGCCAGCCGGTCACGTCGACGACTTCGCCGATGAAGAACAGGCCGGGAACATCGCGCGCCATCAGGGTCTTGGAATTGATGCCTTTGGTGTCGACGCCGCCACGGGTCACCTCGGCTTTCTTGTAGCCGAGCGTCCCCGATGGCACTACCTGCCAGTCGGACAGTCGGTCGGCGATCTCGGCGATTTGTCTGGGCAGGTACTGTTTCAGCGGTTTGTTGTCGCCGAACTGCGCGGCCAGCGCCTGTGCAAACCGGCGCGGCAGCCGTTCTGCCAGCACCGTCGACAGCAGCGCATCGCGGCTGGCGCCGGCGAGGAATTCGGCCGGGCTCTCGTCCGGCATCAGGTCGAGGTGCACCGGCTCGCCCGGTTGCCAGTACGACGACACCTGCAGGATGGCCGGCCCCGATACGCCCTTGTGTGTCAGCAGCACGTCCTCGCGGAACCGTACCTTGCCGGCGCGGACCTCGGCGGATTCGAGCGCGACGCCGGCCAGCTCGCCCCACAGGTCCTGCGGCTGGAAGGTCAGCGGCACCAGCGCGGCGCTCGTCGGCACGATGGCCAGACCGAACTGGCGCGCCAGATCGTAACCGATGCCGGTCGCGCCGATCTGCGGAATCGACAGCCCGCCGGTCGCCACGACCAGCGATGCACAGCACCAGGTTTCATCGCCGGCGTCGACTTCGAAGCCGCCTTCGACCTGCCGGACCGCGCCGATTGCCGTACCCATGCGCCACGTCACACCGCCGCGGTCGACCTCGGCCTTGAGCATGTCGATGATCGCGCCCGAGCCCTGGTCGCAGAACAGCTGGCCCAGCGTCTTCTCGTGATAGGTGAGGCCGTACGACTCGACCAGTTTGATGAAGTCGTGCTGGGTGTACTGCGCCAGCGCCGATTTGACGAAGTGCGGGTTCTGCGAGAGGTAGCACTCCGGGCGGACGTTCAGGTTGGTGAAGTTGCACCGGCCACCGCCGGAAATGCGGATCTTCTCGGCCAGTTTGCTTGCATGGTCGATCAGCACGACGCTGCGCCCCATGGTGCCGGCCGTCGCCGCGCACATCATCCCTGCCGCACCGGCGCCCAGCACCACCACGTCGATTGTCTTGCGTTCCATCTGCACTCCCTTGCAAGCGGCGATTGTAGCCGCGTCGACGACGCTGCGGTTTACACTGATCGGATCCGCAGCCCGCACCCGCCAGAAGGACGCCCCATGACCTCGTTGATCCGCCGCTCCAGCCCCGAAGGCCAGGTCAAAAGCGGCCGCCTGCGCGCCGGGCGCGACACCGTCGCCACGCCGGACGAAGTGCTGGCCTTCTGGTTCGGCTGCCCGGACGACCCGGACTACCGGCAGCCCCGTGCCGCCTGGTTCCGCAAGGACCCGGTGTTCGACGCGGCGATCCGCCGGCGTTTTCTCGCCACGGTCGAGGCCGCGCTGGCCGGGCATTGTGACGACTGGCACACCGACGCCCGCCGCACCCTGGCCTTGGTCATCGTCCTCGACCAGTTCCCCCGCAATCTGTTCCGCGGCACGGCCAGGGCCTTTGTCGGCGACACCCTTGCCTGCCGCATCGCCCATGCCGCGGTCGACGCCGGCTGGCACGACGCACTGTCGCCGGTCGAACAGCTCTTCCTTTATCTGCCGTTCGAACATGCGGAATCGCTGGCCGACCAGGAAAGGATGCTGGCCCTGACCGCCGACTGGCAGGGCCACGACGTGCTCGGCGACTTCCACCGCTACGCGGTCCTGCACCACGAAGTCATCGCCCGTTTCGGCCGCTTTCCGCACCGCAACGATGTCCTTGGCCGAGCCTGCACGCCGGACGAGCTCGACTATCTGGCACAACCCGGCGCAGGGTTCTAGCGTGCATGCCGGCGTGACGCATCGGGGAAATCCGTTAGCCGAACGGGCAGCCCACCGGCATTTTTGACTGCAAATCAAGGGGGTATGCCCGGTAGAATGACGGAATCCCTCTGCCCGGAGTCCCCATGTACAAGGTTATTGCCTCCGACCTCGACGGTACGCTGCTCGACGGCGACCACACCGCCTCCGCCTTCACCGCCCGGACGATGCAGGCCCTGCAGGCGCGTGGCGTGCCGCTGATCATCGCAACCGGCCGGCACTATTGCGACGTACGCGGCATCCGCGCCGCTCTGGGCATCCGCGCCCACCTGATCACGTCGAACGGTGCACGCGTCCACGACCCGGACGACCGGCAGATGTACGCCAAGAACATTGCGCCGGCCATCGTTCGCGAAATGATGCAGCCGGAGTTCAGCGACGGCGCCACCGTCAACCTCTACCTCGATGAGGAATGGCTGATCGGCGCGCCGTGCGAATGGCTCAAGGACATGCACAAGGACTCCGGTTTCACGTACCGGATCGACGATTTGCCCAAGCACAGCGGCGAAGGTGTCGCCAAGGTGCTGTACATCGCCGAGCCGGAGCACCTGGCCAAGATCGAGGCCAAACTGTACGCGCGTTTCGGCCATGGTCTCTACATCACCTATTCGCTGCCCGACTGCCTGGAAATCATGGCACCGACGGTATCGAAGGGACATGCGCTGCAGGTGGTGCTCGATTCGCTGCAGCTGCAGATGGCCAACTGTGTCGCATTCGGCGATGGCCTGAACGATCTGGAAATGCTCGGCACCGCCGGTCATCCCTTCATGATGGGCAACGCCAACCCCAAGCTGGTGGCACTGCTGCCCGACGTGCCGCAGATCGGCCGCAACACCGATGCCGCCGTCGCCTTGAAACTGCGCGAGCTCTTCAAGCTCGAGCAGTAAACAGACCGGCGCGCTTGCGGCAACGCGGGCGCGCCGTCCCGGCGATATTCGTCGTCGGGGCGTACCGGCCGCCCGTCCCGTTCTGCACGCTCCGAACCGTGCCGAAGCCACCACGTTTTGCCATGCTCAGGATATCGATACCGATCCGGAGTGTGCGGCCGTGAAACGCTTCCTGATGATCGCCACGACCCTGGTGCTGACCACCGCCGCGTGGGCTTCCGGCGGCGGCAGTCCGCCTGCGGCCCGCAGCAACAGCAACGACACGCCGAAGGCCATTGCCGAGGCGCGCCAGTACATCGACCAGCAACAGTGGGATCAGGCCCTGCAGATTCTGGACGCCGCACGCCAGCGCGACCCGCGCAATGCCGACCTGTGGAACTGGACCGGCTATTGCGAGCGCAAGCGCGGCAACCTGCAGCAGGCCTTTGCCGCTTACGACGAAGCCTTGCGACTGAACCCGCGCCACCTCGGTGCGCATGAATACCTCGGCGAAGCCTGGCTGCAGGCCGGGCAGCCCGAGAAGGCACAGACCCAGCTCGACCAGCTGAAAACGCTGTGCGGCACTTGCGAGGAAGAACGCGATCTCGCCAGCGCCATCGACACCTACCGAGCCAAGGCGCAGTAGCCCGCGGCCGTCGGCATCAGATCTGGCGCGGAGACGTGGCCGACCGCATACGGCTGTACATCGCCCGCCTCCTCCGGCACCGGTCGGTCAATCCACAAGGCAAACCGCGTCAGCGTCCAGCTGGTCGGATCGTAGGCGACCAGCGCGGCACAAGCACCGTGTTCGCTGATCCGCTGGCACGACATCCCGGCTTCGGCAGCCCTCAAGTCCCCCAGCCCCCCGGCCGACGGCATGGCCATCTGCGTGCGGCTGGCAAACCGTGCGCCTGGCAGGTCCCCGGTCCAGCCCGCCTGCCAGACCGGCCGGCATTGCACCGACGGCCGGCCGAAATCGGCGCACAGTCCGGCGAAACCCGGGCCGCTCAGAAAGGCGTTCATTGCGACGATGTCCTGCCAGAGATAGAACGGTGCATACAGATTGTGCCGCGCCCCCTCGCTGTGCCGCGCGCTCAGGTAAGCCTTGAAAACCAGCCCGGACAGCCGGTCCGTCAGCCCGCCCCTGGTCGCAATCCGCGCGTCGATGATGGCCATGTCGTAGTCGGCCGGCAGCAGAATGCTGTACTGCATCGCGATCATTGCGGCGTCCCTCCATGGGCAGCATCGGGCGGCACGATCATCGTGGCGCGACCGAAACCGAACGACCAGCTGTCCGGTTCGGTGGTCGTAATCACCACCATGACATCGGCCGGCCGGATGCCCGGCGAAGCTTCGAGCAAGTGCACCAGAGAACCGAAGAAGGCCTGCTTGGTTTCGGTCGAGCGCGGCCGGCCGGCGGTCAGCGCGATCAGGACGAAATCGTCCGAACGCGGGCCGCCCAGATAGTCGCGATCGAACACCAGCGATCCCGGCGCAAGCTGTTCGATCACCTGAAAACGGTCACCGGCAGGCACTTCGAAAGACTGTTCGAGAGCCTGTTGCACCGCGTCCGAGACGGCCCGCAGCCAGGCCGGCGATTTGCCCTGCAAAAGCGATATCCGTGCGAAAGGCATGATGGTCACTCCTGTGCTTCGTCGAGCCGGCCCTGCACGGTCAGCGCCGATGCGGCAGCCGGCCAGCCGGCGTAGAACGCCAGATGCGTGCCCAGCTCGCGCAACTCCTCGTCGCTCACGCCGTGTGCGCGGGCCAGGTTGAAATGGAACGGCAGCTGTTCGCTTCGGCCCAGTGCCAGCAGCGTGGCCACCGTGATCAGGCTGCGGTCGCGCTTCGACAGCTGGGGACGCTGCCACACGTCACCGAACAGCACCTCGTCGGACAGCGCGGCGAGCTTCGGTGCCAGTTGGCCCAGCGCACGCTGGCCCAATCCATCCAGCAGGTTCATGGCATTGCTCCTTGGCAGGAAAACTTGACACCACCACCTTAGCGCCGCAATTTAATACTGAATATTGGAATGTTTTTGATCAACAATCCTGAAAAACGGGATTATCAATGCGACGCGTGCACTTTGATCTGGATGTCCTGCGCTGCTTCGTCACCGGCGTCGAGCTGGGCAGCTTTGCCAAGGCGGCAGACCGGCTCGGGCGTTCGACCTCGGCCGTCAGCGCCCAGTTGAAGAAGCTGGAAGATCAGGCCGGCACGCCCGTCCTGCGCAAGTCCGGCCGCGGGCTGGCGCTGACCGATGCCGGCGAGACGCTGCTCGCCTATGCACGGCGGTTGCTGGCGTTGAATGATGAGGCGGCCGATGCGCTGCACGGCATGCGCCAGACCAGCGAAGTCCGCCTCGGCCTGCCGGAGGATTTCGGTGAATCGCTGCTGCCGCAGCTGCTCGGGCAATTCGCCCGCGCGAATCCGGACGTCCGCCTTGACGTCACCGTCGGCCGCAATGCCGCGCTGATGGCGGCGATCGACACCGGGCAACTCGATCTGGCCCTGTCCTGGGATTCCGGCATGCCGGCGCGCCATGCCGAACGGCTGGGTACGGTGCCGATGTGCTGGATCGGACCGGCCGACACGGACCGGGCATGGCAGGTGGGAACGGCGTTGCCGCTGGTGGCCTTCGAGGCGCCGTGCCTGATGCGCAGCGCGGCCGCCGATGCGCTCGATCACGCCGGGATCGCCTGGCGGATTGCCTTTACCAGCACCAGTCTGGCCGGCATCTGGTCGGCCGTTGGCGCCGGGCTGGGCCTGGCGGTGCGCACACCGCTGGGTCTGCCGGAGCGGGTACGGCGGCTCGATGCCACCGAAACGGGATTGCCGGCCTTGCCGGCACTGGATTTGCGCCTGCTGTGCGCCGAAGCCGATCCGGCCCCGGCGGTCCGCGGCCTGCAGCACCTGCTGCAGCAGGCGCTGGCCGGCTGGTTCGATGCCACGCCGGACGGCGTGGCGGCGGGGCTTACTCGGCCGTGACGCCGTTGTCGGGCGCTTCGACCACGGCTTCGAAGGCGTTCACATCCGGATTGAACTGGAACAGTGCGCCCTGCTGGATGTCGAAGTACCAGCCGATCAGTGCCAGCTCGCCGGCAGCAACGCGTTCGGCGACGAAGGGGAAGGACATCAGGTTGTCGAGCGAGACGATGATCGCCGCCAGCTCGCAAGCACGGACCTGTGCTTCCGGGCTCTTGTAGTCGAGCTCGGCCAGCACTTGCTGCTTGGCCGGATTGGCGATGCTGACCCAGCTGCCGATGAAGTCGGTTTCGTTCGACGCATCGTCACCCGCCATCAGTGCGCCGATGCCGCCGCAGGCCGAATGACCCATGACGACGATCTGCCGCACCTTGAGGCTCTTGACCGCGTACTCGATCGCCGCCGACACACCGTGGTACTGGCCGCCGGTTTCGAACGGCGGGACCAGGTTGGCGACGTTGCGCACGACGAACAGGTCGCCCGGGTCGCAGTCGGTCAGGATGGCCGGATCGACGCGCGAGTCCGAACAGCCGATCAGCAGTGTCTTCGGCTTCTGCCGGCGCTTGAGGCTTTCGAACAGCCTGGTGTCTTCGCCGAAGTACTTGTGCTGGAAGCGGCGGAAGCCGCCAATGAACTTTTCGATGTCTTTCATGCTCACTAGATTCCCTGACTCGCTGCGCGCCGGAAGGCACAGATATAAACATCCCGGTAGGGGATTCTACCTGTTGCTGCGCAACATCGCCTTTGGCCTTGTGTAAGGACTCGACATCGGACAAAGCAGCCGGCTACATTGAACGGCACGCTTCGGAAAGCTTGTTCTGTTTTTTTGAACCATCTATTGCATATTTTCCGATATCCCATCCCGAGTCTGAGGCAATACTATTTGTCGCAGATCAATAATTCTGAATAAGGATTTTTCATGTCGCGAGACCGCTACGATCCGCTGCAAATGTCGCTGCACTGGCTGATGGCGCTGCTGATCTTCTCGGCCTTCGGGTTGATCTGGTACTTCAACAGTCTTGAACTGGGCCCGCAGACCTTCAAGCTCAAGTTCCAGATCATCGCCTGGCACAAATGGGCCGGTATCAGCGTGATGTTCCTGCTGATCCTGCGGCTGGCGTGGCGGCTGGGCCGTGGCGCACCGGCGCCGTTGCCGAACCAGCCGGCCTGGCAGCTCAAGGCGGCCGCCAGCATCCATCACCTGCTGTATCTGTTGATGTTCGCGCTGCCCTGTATCGGCTGGCTGATGAGTTCGGCCAAGGGCTATTCGGTCGTGCTGTTCGGTGAGTGGCCGCTGCCCGATCTCGTCGGCAAGAACGCCGAACTCGGCGAAACGCTGGCGACGATCCACTATTACCTCGGCTATACCCTGCTCGCACTGGTGGTGCTGCACGCCGCCGCCGCGATCAAGCATCACCTGATCGACCGCGACGCCACACTGTCGCGCATGTTGCCCTGGGGCCGCTGATCCGGCCCCGGACATCCACAACAAGGAGAACACGATGACCCGTTTCCGTACCACGCTGATTGCCGCAACGCTGGCCGCCGCGGCTTTCGTGCCGGCCCAGGCCGCGCAGACGCTGAACGCGGCCAAGAGCCAGATCGGCTTCACCTTCAAGCAGATGAACACGCCGAGCGACGGCAGCTTCAAGCGCTTTGCCGCCAACGTCGATTTCGACCCGGCCAAGCCGGAGGCCACCAGGGCCGAGTTCAGCGTCGACCTCGCCAGCATCGACACCGGCAGCCCGGATGGCGACAACGAAGCCAAGAAAAAGGCCTGGTTCAACACCGCAGCCACCCCGAAGGCCACCTTTACCGCCAAGAGCGTCAAGGCGCTCGGCAACGGCAAGTTCGAAGCCCGCGGCCCGCTGGTGATCAAGGGTGTGAGCCGCGACATCGTCTCGACCTTCACCGCCAAGCAGAACGGCGCCGAGCTGCAGCTTGACGGCAGCTTCCCGCTGCTGCGCCTGCAGTACAAGCTGGGCGACGGCGACTGGGCCGATACCGGCGCCGTGGCCGACGAAGTGCTGGTCAAGTACCGCTTCGTGCTGAACGGCAAGGCCGGCAAGTAAGCATGCAGCTGGACCAGATCGCCTTCGGCGTCACCGACTGGGACACGGTCGAGGAAACCGTGCACCCGGGCGAGACCGGCGAAGCGCGCTGGCGCACCCGCCAGTTCGGGAATGTGCGCGTGCGGCGCGTCAGCTACACGCCGGGCTATCTGGCCGATCACTGGTGCAGCAAGGGCCACATCCTGCTGTGCCTTTCCGGCGAGCTCGACACCGAACTTGCCGACGGCCGCCGCTACACGCTCCTGCCCGGCATGAGCTATCAGGTGGCCGACAACGCCGAACCGCACCGCTCGTCCACCCGGACCGGTGCCACCCTTTTCATCGTCGATTGACCCTGGAGTACACACATGAAAAAACTGATCCTCGCCGCAGCCTTCGCCACCGTTGCCTCGGCCGCCTTCGCCGCACCGGAAACCTACTCGATCGATCCGTCGCACACTGCGGCGCATTTCTCGATCAACCACCTCGGTTTCTCGACCCAGCAGGGCACGTTCGACAAGACCAGCGGCAGCATCGTGCTTGACGCCGAAAAGAAGAGCGGCAGCGTCGACATCAGCATCGACACCGCCAGCCTCGACACCGGCTGGGATGCGCGTGACAAGCACCTGAAGGGCGAAGACTTCTTCAATGTCGAGAAGTACCCGACCGCGACGTTCAAGTCGAAGAACTTCAAGTTCGACGGCGACAAGCTGGTTGCAGTCGACGGCGACTTCACCCTGCTCGGCGTCACCAAGCCGCTGACGCTGTCCGTGGCCGACTTCAAGTGCGGCCCGCACCCGATGATGAAGAAGCCGTGGTGCGGTGCCGCGGCGACTGCCGTGCTCAAGCGCAGCGATTTCGGCATGAAGGCTTACCTGCCGGCCGTGGGTGATGAAGTCAAACTGACGATCCAGGTCGAAGCCGGCAAGCAGTAAAAACCGCCTGTCTGCCCGCCCGCAAAAACCCGCGCTCGCCGCGGGTTTTTGCTTTTTCGGCCCCCTTACCGGCGAAAGCCGCTGCCTACACTGTAAGCACATGGGCCAGCGACAAGTTTTCACCGTGCAGCGAAAAACACGCGCGTATGAGCCCTGTATGGGACCATCAGGAGGTCATCATGAGCACAGGCACGCACGTCTCCATTGTCTGCATGGCCCTGTTGTCAGGGCTTTGCCTGGCATCGGCCCAGGCCGGCTACAGCGGCCCCGGCAGCGAAGCCACCGACGTCGACACCGCAGCGGCAGCGCTGCAGGCCCCCGACAAGACTTCGGTCAGTCTCGAGGGCTACATCATGCGCAAGCTCAAGGGCGATCGCTACGAGTTTCGCGACAAGAGCGGCGCCATCGGCATCGACATCGACGACGACCAATGGCCGAAGGAATCGATCAACGACCGCACCAAGATCCGC
Source organism: Jeongeupia chitinilytica (assembly GCF_014652315.1). Lineage (GTDB taxonomy): Bacteria > Pseudomonadota > Gammaproteobacteria > Burkholderiales > Chitinibacteraceae > Jeongeupia > Jeongeupia chitinilytica. Next base: position 66,431 of record NZ_BMYO01000010.1, read on the forward strand.
GTGATCGGCGACATCGACCGCTCCCTCAGCTGCATCGGCGTCACGGCACAGTCGCTTGAAGTCCTGCCGGCCGACGCCGATACGCCGAAGGCCGCACCGCAGAAAACCACCTCGGCCAAAAAGCCGGTCACAACGGCCACGGCCAAGAAGCCCAAGACCGGCAACTAGCGCCCTGCGCCGGCCAGCCAGCGACCGATCCGGTCGTCGCCGGCCAGCGCATCCAGCCACCAGCGCAAGGCCCGGCCCGCGCCACTGGTACGCCAGGCGGCGTAGAGCCGGGTTGGCGGCTTCACTTCTTCGATCGCCTTGCGCACCAGTCGCCCGTCCGCCAGATAGGGCGCGGCCACGCAGTGCGGCAGATATCCGCAGCCGAGCCCGGCCAGCTGCACGTCGAGCTTGGCGGCCAGATCGGGTACGGTCAGCGTCTCCTGTCCCGAAAGAATGCCGACGGTGCGCGGCATCAGGTGGCGCGAACTGTCGGCGATCGCGCACGAACGGTGCTGCTGGATCTGTGCCGCCTGCAGGGGCTCGGGCAGCACCGCCAGCGGATGTTGTGGTGCAACGGCGAAAATGAACTCGCAGTCACCCAGATAGTGCGTGGCATAGCCGCCCCCGTGCGGCCCCTCGAGCGATGCGCCGATGACGAGGTCGGCACGATGGTCGACCAGGGCCTCCCAGACGCCACCGAGCGTTTCCCGCGAAAAGCGCAGTCGTGTCCCGGATTGAAGCGCGTCGAACTCGGCGATCCAGTCGTGCAGCAGCGACAGCGGCATCAGCGCGTCGATGGCGATGTTCAGCTCGGTTTCCCAGCCGGTTGCCACCCGCTTGACCCGGCATTCCAGATCGCCGGCCGCGCGCAGCAGGTGTCGTCCTTCTTCGAGCAGTGTCTCGCCGGCCGGTGTCAGCCGGGCGCGGTGACCGCTGCGGTCGAACAGCTGCACGTCGAGTTCGTCCTCGAGTTTCTTGACCATATAGGTGACGGCCGACGGGACCCGGTGCACCGCTTCGGCGGCGGCGGCAAAGCTGCCCTTGCGGGCAATGGCATCGATGATTTCCAGCGATTCGAGGTTGAGCCTGAGCATGACGGCCATCCATTCATAAATTCGAACAAGATGTCCATATCTTTTCGCTATCAACACATGAAGTCAAGGAATAGCATGGCGTTACTGGTTCAACAACTTAGAAGGAGTACACCATGATCAAGCTGCGCAAAGCCGGCGAACGCGGCCATGCCAACCACGGCTGGCTGGACTCCTGGCACAGCTTCTCGTTTGCCGGTTACTACGATCCGGCCCACGTGCACTTCGGCGCGCTGCGCGTCATCAACGACGACCGCGTCGCACCGGGCATGGGTTTCGGCACGCACCCGCACAGCGACATGGAAATCATCAGCTATGTGCTCGAAGGCGAACTCGAGCACAAGGACAGCATGGGCAACGGCTCGGTGATCCGTCCCGGCAGCGTCCAGCGCATGAGCGCCGGCACCGGCGTGCTGCATTCGGAGTTCAATCCGTCGAAGCAGAACGCCGCGCACTTCCTGCAGATCTGGGTGATGCCGGACCGCAAGGGCGTGACGCCGTCGTACGAGGAAACGCATTTCGGCGACGAGGAAAAACGCGGTCGCCTGCGTCTGGTGGCCAGCAACGACGGCGCCAACGGCTCGGTAACGATCAATCAGGACCTGCGTCTGTACAGCGGGCTGTTTGATGGCGACGAAACCGCGACCCTGCCGCTGGCTGCGGACCGACGTGCCTATGTGCATGTTGCCCGCGGCAACGCCGAAGTCAACGGCATCGCACTGGAAGCCGGTGATGCACTGATGCTCAGCGACGAGACGTCGGTCACGGTCGCCGCCGGCCAGCAGGCCGAGGTGCTGGTGTTCGACCTTGCCTGATGACCGACGACCCGGACCATAGGGTCCGGGTCGTCGGCCGGTGAAGCCCCGGGCCATTTCAGCCCGGGGCTTCGCTGACCGAATCAATGAACGGGCGGGATGTTCCCGCCCGGCGTTCAGCGCGGCTTCGTGCCGGGTGCGAGCCGGCTCAGGATGGCATGCGCCGCATCGATCCGGGCCGGAATCGGGAAGTTCCGGTTCGCCAGCATCACGATGCCGATCCGCTCCTCGGGCACGAAAGCCACGTAGGCGCCGAATCCGTTCGTTGCGCCGGTCTTGTTGAACAGCGTCGCGCCGGACGGCGTGCGTGGCGGGGTCAGCTTCACCGCCGGATTGGGCTTCATGCTCACCTCCGGCGAGTTGCCGGCCTGCAGTCGCTGCAGCGAAACCGGATACGGATACTGCTCCCAGCCCAGCCCCTGCACCATCCCGCCGATCCTGAAGTAGCCGGTATGACTACCCTCGACGGCGCGCCGCATCGGCCCTTCAAGCCCGGCCGGATCGATGTTTGCCTGCACGAAACGGGCCATGTCGGCCGCCGAGGACTTGATGCCGTAGGCTTCCGCATCGAACATGCCCGGATTCACCCGGATGGCTTTGTTCGTCTTGTCGTAACCCCATGCATAGCGGGCCATCGCGCCCTGCGGTACACGGACATAACTCCGATTCAGGCCGAGCGCAGGGAAAAGCCGGCTTTCCACCGCGTCGGCAAAATTGCTTTTCAGTGCGATCGCGGTGACATGCCCGAGCAGACCGATGCTGGGGTTGGAATACCTGCGCAGTACGCCCGGTTCGGCATCGGGCTGCCACTGCCGGAAATAGTCGATCATCTGCGCGTCGTCCGACACGGCGTCGGGAAACTGCAGCGGCAAGCCACCGGCACTGTACGTGCCCAGTTCGAGCAGGCTGGCCCTGTCGACCGGAAATCCGGCCAGCGCGGGCATGTATCGCCCGGGGTGGTCGCCCAGCGACAGCGCTCCTGTTTCCTGCGCGTACAGCGCCAGCGTTGCCGTGAACGTCTTGCTGACGGAACCGAGTTCGAACAGCGTGTTCTCGCTGACCGGGGTCTGGTCCTGTCGCGATGCGACGCCGTAGCTGTAGAAGTGCGGCCGGCCGTCGACGATCACCGCGACGGCCATGCCAGGCACGTCGTACTGCTGGATCACCGGGCGGATCGCCGCATCGACGATGCCGCGAATTCCGGCGTCGTCGTCCGCGCGGGCGACAAGGGGGAGACAGGCCGCGACAACGGGCGCGATCAGGGCGAGGCATTTGGGCAGGACGTTCAAGCGGGTACCTTTTCAGCGGGGCTTCGGCGGACGGCGCCATCGCGCCGACCGGCAGAGCGTGACCGGTTTGCCCGTCACGGACAATCCGGCAAATTCCCGCCACGCGGTGCCGTCAGAGCGGCTTGACCACCCACTTGAGGCCGTCGTCTTCCGGGTGCGGCTTGACCTCGAAGCCGAGCGACTTCATGAACGACAGCATGGTCTTGTTGCTGGTGAGCACTTCGCCCTCGACCACCGACAGACGCATGTCGCGCGCGGCATCGAACAGCGCGTTCATCAACCGGTTGCCCAGCCCCTTGCCCTGCCAGGCATCGTCGATGACGATGGCGAACTCGCAGCTGTCGTAATCCGGGTTGACGACGAAACGTGCCACCGCAACGATGGCCTCGCCCCCGCCCGACTCGACCGCGGCGACCAGCGCCAGCTCGCGGGCGTAGTCGATCTGGGTGAAGCGCGCCAGCTGCGCCTGCGGCAGCGACTTCAGCGTGCTCATGTAGCGGTTGTAGCGCGTTTCCTCCGACAGGCTGGCAACGAAGGCGATGATCAGCTCGGCGTCTTCGGGCCGGATCGGCCGGATCGTCACCGGCATGCCGTTCTTCAGCTGCGTCACCTGCACCAGCTGCGACGGGTAAGGATGGATCGCCATATGCCCGTAACGGCGCGCTTCCGGCGCCACCGGTGCGACGATGATCCGCGCATCGACGGCGATCACGCCGCCCTCGTCGACGACCAGCGGATTGATGTCGAGATGCTGGATCTGCGGCAGCTCGCACACCATTTCCGACACGCGCAGCAGCACCGCCTTGATTGCGTCGAGATCGGCGGCCGGCTGGTTGCGGAAGGTCTCGAGCATTTTCTTCACCCGGGTCCGGCGGATCAGGTTCTCGGCCAGGTATTCGTTCAGCGGCGGCAGCGCCACGGCGACGTCGTTGAACACCTCGACCGCGATGCCGCCGGCGCCGAAGGTGATCACCGGGCCGAAAGCGCGGTCATGGGCGACGCCGACCATCAGCTCGCGGGCGTTCTTCTTGCCGTGCATCGGTTGCACGGTCAGGCCCTTGAGGCTGTCGCCGAGCCGGTCGCGTGCGCGCGCCAGCATCTTGTTCGCTTCGGCCGCCACCTGCACCAGGCTGGTCAGGTTCAGCGCCACGCCGTCGATGTCGGTCTTGTGCAGCACGCCCTCCGCGTCGACCTTCAGTGCCACCGGCAACCCCATGCCCATGGCCGCATTCACGGCCTCGTCGGCACTGGCCGCACGCATCGTCAGCGTCACCGGAATGTTGAAGGCACGCAGGATGGCCTTGGACTCGATCTCGTCGAGCACGCTCCGCCCGCTGGCAACGACGCCGTCGATGATCAGCCGGGCGGTTTCCAGATCGGGCGCATCCCACTCGCCGATCGGCCCCGGCGTCTGCAGCAGCAACTGCTGGTTGTACTGCCAGGCGGCGAGCGAATAGAACACCTCGATCGCCTGTTCCGGCGCATGGAAGTAGGCGCAGCCCGCCTTGGCCAGCAGGTTGCGGCTGGCCTCGACCTTCTTGCCGCCGATCCAGGCGAACAGGATGGGCTTGTCGTGCGCCTTGCGCAGCGCCGCGAGCACGCGTGCGGTTTCCATGTCGTCGGTGCCGGCCTGCGGCGTGAAGATCACCAGCACGCCGTCGACCTGCGGATCGTCGAGCATGATGCTGGTCGCCGCCTCGAAGCGCGAGGCCGGGGCGTTGCCGAGGATGTCGACCGGATTGTCGCGGCTGGTCTGGCCCGGAATGATCGCATCGAGCCGCGCCACGGTTTCCGGCGCCAGCTTGGGCAGCGGCACGTTCAGGTCGCGCGCGCGGTCGACGGCCATCAGCCCGGCGCCGATCCCGTTGGTCAGGATCGCCAGCCGGCGCCCCTTGACGCGATAGTTGTTGGTCAGCACCCGCGCAGCGGTGAAGATCTGGTTGATCGAGCGTACCCGCAGCACGCCGGCCCGGCGCAAGGCGTTGTCGAACACGTCGTCGCGGCCGATCAGCCGCTCCGAGTGCGTCCGGCCCAGCTTGACCTCGTCGTCGTAACGGCCGACCTTGAGCACCAGCACCGGCTTGGATCGCGCCGCGGCACGCAGCGACGACATCAGCATGCGGGCGTCGTGCACGTCTTCGATGTAGATCAGGATGCTCTTGGTCTTGTTGTCGGCAACGAGGTAGTCCAGCGTTTCGCCGACGTCGACGTCGGCCGCCACGCCCAGCGAGACCACCGAGGAAAAACCGATGTCGTGCGACTCGGCCCAGTCGAGGATCGCCGAGGTGACCGACGAGGACTGCGATACCAGCGCCATGTTGCCCGGCTTGATCTTGCCGATGTAGTTGGCGGCGGGAAACTTGCTCGCCCCGCGGGCCGTGCCGAACACCGTCGGCCCGATCAGGCGGATGCCGTACTGGCGCGCCCGCACGAGAATGCGGTCGAGCAGCTTGCGGGTTCTGGCATCGGTGCCGACGAAATCGCAGCTCATGATCACCGCCGCCCGGATGCCGGCGCGACCGCACTCCTCGATCACGTCCGGCAGCGTTTTCGACGGCGTGGTGATCAGCGCCAGCTCGACCGGACTGCCGATGTCGCGCACGTGCTTGAACGCGGCCACGCCCTGCACCTTGGCATGCCGCAGGTTCACCGGAAATACCTTGCCCGTGTAGCCGGATTCGAGCAGGTTGGCGAGGACCACCGCCCCGACCGAACCGGCACGCTCCGAAGCACCGATCACCGCCACCGAGCGCGGATCGAACAGAGGGGTCAGGTAGTGTTTTTTCATGGCCCAAGCCTTTGCCGGTTATGCCGTCATTCTAATGGCAGTGCGACAGTGCGCGCTGCGGCGGATCAACACTGGCGCATTCTGCCATTGCCCGATCACGCCGGATGCGGCCGAAATCACCTACCGCTATAATTCGTCCCGTTTCCTATCAACCCGCATCAGGACGCAGCATGGACATCAGCAAGATCCCGGCCGGCAAGGACCTGCCGAACGACTTCAACGTCATCATCGAAATCCCGGCCAACGCTCCGCCGGTGAAGTACGAATTCGACAAGGAAGCCGGCTGCATCATCGTCGACCGTTTTGTCGGTACCTCGATGTCGTATCCGATGAACTACGGCTTCGTGCCGCACACCCTGTCGCTGGATGGCGATCCGGTCGACGTGCTGGTCCACACCCCGTTCCCGCTGTCGCCGGGCATGGTCATCAAGTGCCGCGCCATCGGCGTGTTGGGCATGGAAGACGAAGCCGGTCAGGACGCCAAGGTCATCGCCGTGCCGGTCGAGAAAGTGTGTGCGATGTACGCCCACATCCAGAAGCTGGAAGACCTGCCGGAGCTGCTGCTCGCGCAAGTGAAGCATTACTTCGAGCACTACAAGGACCTGGAGAAGGGCAAGTGGGTCAAGGTCACCGGCTGGGGCGACAAGGCCGCCGCCCAGGCCGAGATCGTCACGAGCTTCGAGCGCGCCCAGAAAGGCTGATTGCATATCCGCCCTGCAGAAAAAGCCGGTCATCGACCGGCTTTTTTTCATGGCCCTGTTGTACCGCTGCATCACCCGCCAGCCGGCAAGCGCCCTTCGCCCGCGCCCTGCACCGCCCTCGCTCGCCTGTGATCGCAGGCGGACCGCCGCCTGTTCCGATCCCCCTATGCCGTCCAGGGTCCGCCGTTGCTGGCTTGAACACGTCTCGGCCGCAAACGGCCGGTCGTACCCTTGATGACAGGTTGTTTATGGAAACAGTTTCAATGTCTTTTAATTACGTTTGATACCAAATTTGCAGCGTCCTACAGTCCTTCCTGTTGAGTTTCACAACTTTTCACAAGAACAGCCGCTGTTTTTGCACGGAGCACGCGGCAAGAAACTGACTGCACAGAGAAGGAGTCGTTCATGCAACACCGCAAACTGTACCGAAACACCCTGTCCGCCCTGCTGCTCGCCGCCGGTCTGGCCAGCCCGGCCATGGCCGCGATCACCATCGGCGGCTCGATGGAAACCGACATCCTCTACGAAGGATCGAACGCCGACGGCTTCAGCGACAACGCCCAGCTCGACGTCGAACCGCGGATCTTCTTCCAGGGGGACGACAAGCTCGACAACGGCTCGAGCGTGATCTGGAAAATCTGGACCGGCGCCGAGAACTACCGGACCGGCAAGGACAATGACATCAACGGCGGCAACGGCCCGGCCAACTGGGGCAACCGCGAAGCCTGGGGCGGCTGGAAGGGAGACTGGGGCCAGTTGCGCTTCGGCAAGATCTACTCGCCGTCCTACCTGGTACTCGACTGGCCGTACGCCGCACAGGGCGGTTCGATGCATGTCGAGGAAGTCGGCGTCATCGGCTTCAACGTCGAGAACTCGATCGTCTACGACTCGCCGAACCTGAACGGCTTCACCGTGTCGGCGATGTACTCGCTGCGCACGCAACAGAACAACACCGAAGGCGGCGGCGACGAGTACTTTGCCGACGTCACCGCCGGTTATGCCGGCCACAACGCCACGGTCAACGTCGGCTACCAGCAGGCCAAACCGCGGCTGCAGAGCGGCTCGGCCAGCGACGATGTCGACAAGTTCGGCTTCATCGCCGGCGGCTACACCTTCGGTGACAGCGGCTGGACCGTCCGTGGCGGCTACAAGTGGTGGGACTGCAGCGCATCGGCCCACGCCAACGCCGCAGCCGGCACCGACCAGAGCCTCGACGACGCGGTCGGCAGCTGCAACTACTTTACCGGTCCGGAACAGCAGCAGGCGTGGGTCCAGGGGCTCTACACCACCGGCAAGCACAGCTTCGCGGTCGGCTACAACTACTTCTGGGGCGCCAAGGACATCAACGGCAACAGGATCGACGACAGCGACAGCCAGACGCTGCTGGCGCGCTATACGTATGCGCTGTCGAAGAACACCTCGGCCTACTTCGACACCCGCTTCAGCACCAACGACACCAACGGCACCATCGGCGCCACCTACGGCACGTCATACAAGCCGGGCACCGATTCGTACCGGCTGCTGATCGGCACCTGGACCGGTTTCTGAACGCCGGCCCGTCCCGACAACAAGCCCGCCTCGGCGGGCTTTTTTCATGCACCAGTCCGCCCTGCATGCCGCACCATCTTCGCCACCCAGCACCCTTAATGTGCATTCGCACCGATCAAGCGGACAACGATGCACACTATCGGTGCAACCATGCGGCGCAACATGCAGCCGAAATGACGAATACCCTTTTCAGATCAGCACCCTGATCACACCGGCACACTGCTTGCTTCCGGTGCACGCCACACATGGCGCACCAATTCAAAGCGCCAACCTGAAATCCGGGAGCATGCAGTGAGCCAATTCCAAACCAGCACCGACGTGCTGTTCATCCTGCTCGGGGCGATCATGATTCTGGCGATGCACGCCGGCTTCGCCTTTCTCGAGCTCGGCACCGTCCGCAAGAAAAACCAGGTCAACGCGCTGGTCAAGATCCTCACCGATTTCGGTGTCTCCGCCATTGCCTATTTCTTCATCGGCTACGGCATCGCCTATGGCACCCACTTCCTCCAGCCGGTGCACGAGATTGCCAGCAACAGCGGCTACGAACTGGTGCGCTTCTTCTTCCTTCTGACCTTCGCCGCGGCGATTCCGGCCATCGTCTCCGGCGGCATTGCCGAACGCGCCAAATTCCACCCGCAATCGGCGGCGACCTTTTTGCTGGTCGGCTTCGTCTACCCCTTTTTCGAGGGGATGATGTGGAACAACAACTTCGGCGTACAGGACGGTTTCAAGTCCGTTTTCGGCGCACCGTTCCATGACTTCGCCGGCTCGGTCGTCGTCCACGCCGTCGGCGGATGGATCGCACTGGCGGCCGTGCTGCTGCTCGGCGCACGCCGTGGCCGCTACCACAAGGATGGCGGCGTTGCCGCGCATCCACCGTCGAGCATTCCCTTCCTCGCGCTCGGGGCATGGATCCTCATCGTCGGCTGGTTCGGCTTCAACGTGATGAGCGCGCAAAAGGTCGCCGGCATCTCCGGTCTCGTTGCGATGAATTCGCTGATGGCCATGGTCGGCGGCACGCTGACCGCGATGTGGGCCGGCAAGAACGACCCCGGCTTCATCCACAACGGCCCGTTGGCCGGCCTCGTCGCCGTCTGCGCCGGCTCCGACGTGATGCACCCGCTGGGCGCACTGGTCGTCGGCGGCGTCGCCGGCGCCGGCTTCGTCTGGCTGTTCACCGTGGTGCAGAACCGCTGGAAGATCGACGACGTGCTCGGCGTCTGGCCGCTGCACGGCATCTGCGGCGCGTGGGGCGGCATCGCAGCGGGCCTCTTCGGTCTGGAAGCGCTCGGCGGTGCCGGCGGCGTCAGCTTTCTTGCCCAGCTGGTCGGCACGCTGATGGGCTGCACGATTGCCTTCGCCGGCGGCTTCGTCGTCTACGGCGTGCTGAAGAAAACCGTCGGCCTGCGCCTGTCGGACGAGGAGGAATTCAACGGCGCCGACCTGTCGATCCACAAGATCACCGCAACGCCGGAGCGTGAATCGAGCTGGTAAGCCGATCACAAGGGCATGGCCGGTGCGGGCATGCGGGCTGTTCACGAGATAGGCAGCGTCGCCCGGTGTCCGGCCATCCGGTTCAGCCGCGTCGACCCGGCCACCCGCATCGTCATGCGCCGGCCGGACGCCAACGCAAAATGACTGCGGGACAGGGCGATTACGGCGGTCGCGCCGATGGCCGTGAATACGCGGCGCGAAGACCGCCCGCGACAACCGGCTAGTCGAGCATGGCTTCCGCCTCGATTTCGATCAGCCATTCGGGCAAGGACAGCCCGCTGACGATGATCCACGATGACGGCGGCGGATCGTTCGGGAAACGCTGCCGCAATGCCGCCACGATCTGGTCCTGTTCCTCCCTCGCGGCTTCACAGATGTAGATCCGCAGCATCACCACCTGTTCCAGCCCGGCGCCCGCGGCGGCCAGCACGCGCTCGATATTGTCGAACGCCGCATCGGTCTGCTCCCGCAATCCGGGCCCGACGGTTCGCTCGCTGGCGTCAACGCCGACCTGTCCGGACAGCAGCATCCGGCGTTGCCCACTGACAATGGCAGCCTGACTGAAGCCGTATTGCCGCGTATTGAATACGCTATCTGGATTGAGGACGGTTTTGGTCATGATCGATTCCTGGTCTGTGTGTCGGCGCAGCAGCGATGGAGGACGGACCCCGGCTGCGCCCCACCGGCAGACCGGGCCGCTGCGCGAGAGTTCACCGGAGCAATCTCGCGCCAAGCCCCTCCGGACCGGAAGCACCTCCCAAAGCGGCAACCCCATGCGCCATGTCTATGCCCGGCGCCACGCCGCAACCGGCCGATCGATCGGCGCCAGCGGGGAAACGCCATGCAGGGAACACCGCCTTGCCACTGGGCATTCACCTGCCCGACTGCACCTCGTGAATTCGCAGCCCTGCACTCCCCTGGCATCCGGGCGGGTGATCCGGCCGATGATGACGCTCAGGCGCTGTTTCCACCGGGAAGCCCCCCTTAAGGGATGCCGCTGCTCACCGGGCCGCAGTAGGCGGGTCCGGTCAATTTTCACCCGGCAACAATTCACCCGCCTGCTGAAAATACCGCGCAAGCCCTGAACGCGCTGGCTTGACGCACCGATAGCACGATGACCAACTTGAAGTTGGTTGTCTGACAGCAACTGACCTGATCACCCGGTCGGTCGCATACTGGTAGGCCTCTGATCCGTCTGAAGAGGTCCGCTCATGATTGCCGTCCGTTTTCCCCGTGCCGTGCTGGCAAGCGTACTCGCAAGCAGCCTGATGCTGCTGCCCCTGCAGGAGGCGGACGCCTGCACCCGACTGGTCTACTTCGGCGCGCACGGTCAGGTCGTGACCGCCCGTTCGATGGACTGGAAGAGCGACGTGGCCACCAACCTGTGGGTCATGCCGCGCGGGACGCCACGGACCGGCGAGGCCGGGCCGAATTCGCTGCGCTGGACCTCGAAGTACGGCAGCGTCATCGCCACCGGCTATGACGTCTCGACCACCGACGGCCTCAACGAAGCCGGACTCGTCGCCAACGTGCTGTGGCTGGCCGAATCGCAGTACCCCGAATACGACGGCAAGGGCAAACCGGGCCTGTCGATCGCACTGTGGGCGCAGTACGCGCTCGACAACTTCGCCACCGTGGCCGAAGCCGTCGCCGCGCTGGAGAAACAGCCCTTCACCATCGTCACCGACAATGTTCCCGGCGAGGAGCGCCTGACCACGCTGCACCTGTCGCTGTCCGATGCCGGCGGAGACAGCGCCATCATCGAATACATCGGTGGCAAGCAGGTCATCCACCATGGCCGGCAGTATCAGGTCATGACCAATTCGCCGACGTTCGACCAGCAGCTCGCCCTCAACAGCTACTGGCAGCAGATCGGCGGCACGGTGATGCTGCCCGGCACCAACCGAGCGTCGGACCGCTTTGCCCGCGCGGCGTTCTACGTCAACGCGATTCCCAAGGACGACAACCCCAACCGCGCAGTGGCCAGCGTCTTCAGCGTGATCCGCAACGTCTCGGTACCGTACGGCATCAGCACGCCGGACGAGCCGAACATCTCGTCCACGCGCTGGCGCACCGTCGTCGATCACCAGCGCAAGCTGTACTTTTTCGAATCGGCGCTGACGCCGAACACTTTCTGGGTCGACCTCAAGCGCCTCGACCTGTCGGCCGGCGCACCGGTGCTGAAACTCGATCTCGGCAAGGACCAGGACCACACGTACGCCGGCGATGCAACCGCGCAGTTCAAGCCGGCCAAGCCGTTCAAGTTCCTCGGCCTGGGCAGCTAAGACCGGAACGATGCCCCGCTCATCCCTTCAGCTCGCCGGTCAATGCCTCTGCGACGCTGTCCAGCACAGCATTGCCGACGGGCTCGTCTACGCGCTCAACTGCCGCAGCACCCGCACGCGACCGGTTCAGAAAGCGTCACGAGCCCCCTAACGTTTGAATTGATGGGCGCCGTGAGGCGTCCCGTTGAATGAGAGATTAGGCCGACGAGGCTTCATAGTGCGCGAGCCTTACCATTTTTTAAAAGAAACTCGCGTGCGGCCTGGTACAAGTCATTGTCTTCGATGAGTTTCGCCATAAGCTTCCCTTGCGAGTTTTCATAGGCAACAAACTTGCCATTCAAGACAAAAAACTCCTGCCAAGTGGCGGCTCCACTCTCCTCAAGAGCTGCAATTAACTCCAGCTCAGTAAATGTACGCATGGCTTAGGCCTGACTTTTGAAGTAACGGGCCGGCGTTAGCCGGTCCCGGTTGACTGAAGTGTTAGGTGCTTGGCTCCCCGGTTGAAACGTAGATAACATCGCGGCAGGTGGGTCATGTATTTGGACATGTCGGATAACACTGCGAACACACCAGTCCGCGCTTGTTCGCGCAGATGAGGGATTGCCTGCGCTATCGCCACTACAGCCTAAGCACCGAAAAAGCTTACATCTACTGGATAAAAACACTTTATCAGATTTAAGGGGCTACGCCACCCACCGGAAATGGGGTGACGGTAACAGATGTGTTTTCTAGTTCATCTGACGGTGGAACGCGATGGGTCGCCATCGACGCAAAGTACGTGCTGTCGGCACCGCTGTTCCTGAACAATGCCATTCTGGTAGTTGTCAGTACCCTCTGTTTAAACGTAGATGTTGCATGCCCACCCGGCTCGCGACGCATGACGCCTCCTCGGCACGATTGACGCAGGTCCGGACCCGGCGCTGCGCATGGTTTTCCTTAAGATGGATCACCGACAACGGCCTACCGCAGTCCAAACTTTCGATCGGATCGAGTTTGCCAGATCCCCCCGCCTTCTCCGTGAGGTGACGTCATTCCGAACATCTCACCGATGCGTCATCGTTCCTATCGCACATTCGAGCCGGCCTAAGGGCCACTTCGGCCAGCCCCCGGCGGTGCGTTAGTGGCGGTTGTCGTCATGTGTGTCGACGGCGATCGCGGGTTCTACAACATCGAGGCGACCGATCAGCGTCCAACGCGCAGCTCGAATCCAGAATGCCATCGACCGTTGTGGCCGCACGTTTGCATTCAAAGCCCATCGTGCTACCAAGCCCCCATGATCACTTTTTAACATCATTCATTTCAATTATTGACAGAAAACAGCAAGAAAAATTAAGATACATATCCCAGATATGTTGGATAAACCCATCGTCGATGGGCTGCAACACTCCGCTTTTGTATGGGTTTCTCAAGAAAGATTCACACAACAATCCTGAATGAATTGGAAGACCAATGTCGAAGAAGGTTCTACTTACCGTTGATGATGGCCCGTCGGACAATACGATGGCTCTTGTTGACCATCTGATGCAACGAGAAATTACTGCGGTCATGTTCTTTCTAGGCAGGTGCATGGAGGCCTATCCACACGCAGTGGATTATGCAATTCAACGAGGCACTGTCATCGGAAATCACAGTTACTCTCATGCAGCCTTCTCACAGATCAGTTATGAACAGGGCATTATTGAAATTGAAAGAACAGAAAAATTGATTGTCGATGCCTACAAGCGAAATGGAGTGGAAAGGCAGGCTAAAATTTTCCGCTTTCCTTATACCGACCAAGGCGGCAATAATTTTGCAAGATTTCAGGAATACTTGATACATAACCAGTTTGAGCACCTGGATACGAATTTTGTGAATTACGAATGGTTCAGTAATTCCGCCACCAAGAACCACATCGACATCGGAGTTACATTTGCCTGCTGGGATTGGGAACTCTGGAGTAGCTGCCATTTTAAATTGGCGGACTTGCGACAGAATCTGAGAAAAAATGTCGAGCCGTCCATGGGCAGTTTTACCGAGGGAGCCAGCGGCGAGGTCTTGGTCATTCATGACAGCAATTGGCGAGGGGAACAAGGCGAGTTCCATTTCGATATAATTCTGGAAGAACTGGAACGAATGAACGTCCAATTCGTGAAGCCTGTTCCATCGAGACCAACGCTCAGCCAAATGCTTGAAACCACGGTTTAACAGCGCCGGCCTCCCACAAAGGGCATCGCGAGCGGCACATTCATGCAAACAGGAATACCGAACGGGAAATGAAAAAAGCCGCCGGCAAGGCCGGCGGCGTCAATCACGGGTCGTGGGGGGTATCACACCCGTTGCTTCACCATCTGCAACAGCTCGGCCACGTCGGCGGGCCGGGTGTTGCCGCTTTCCTTGTCGATGATCGAGCTGTAGACGTGCGGCATGACCCTGGGCACGCCGGCGTCGAGGCAGACCTGCAGGATCTCGCCGAAGTTGGCGAGGTCGATTCCGCCGGTCGGTTCGATCATCTCCAGCCCGTGGCTCGCGCAGCTTTTCGCCAGCACTTCCAGCTCGGCCAGCGATTTCAGCCCGCCCATCGGGAAGAACTTGGCCGCGTGCGCGCCCTGGTCGCGGATCATCAGTACCGCCGTATCGGTATCGACCAGCGCCGGCACCTCGGCACCGCTGCCGGCAACACCGGTCGAGACGATCACCTTGCCCGGCGTACCGGTCGGGCGGACCAGCGCGTTGATGCGGGTGTTGGTCACGCCGCGTGCCGCCAGCGCACCGGCCGCGAAGCCGGCGCCGCTGAAGGTCTGGTTGACGTGGCCCGGCGCGGTCGCCGCGGCGATCATCGCCGCCTTGTAGAACTGCGCCGGATCGCCGGCGCCGAGGCCGACCGACACGCAGACCCTGTCCTGCCACTGCCTTGCGGCGACGACGCCCTCCTCGACCGTGTCGAAACGTGCCGACAGCAGGCCGATGGCCGCATGCCCTTCGGCGGCTTCGAACGCGGCGGCGGCGTTGTCGAGGTCGCGCGCCAGCACGTTGATCGCGACGCGATCGTGATAGAACGAAATGGCTTGCTGCATCATGCATTCTCCTTCGCGGTGTTCTCCTGCAAGCACGCGCCGGCCAGCTGCCGCAGTCGCGCGACGATGACGGCGAGGTCGTCGCCCTGCAGCGGTCGCGGGTCGATGCTGAACACGCCGGCGTTGAGGTAGTACTTGCGGGTGTAGATGGCCGGACTGCCGCCGCGCAGCTGCGCTTCGATCGCCGCCGCGTCGACGCCGAGCACGTCGGCATGAACGCGGACGCGGGCGCGGTAGATCTCGCGGCCGGCTTCGTCCTGCTCCAGTTCGGCCGACAGGCCGCGGATGCCGTTGACCTCGGCGATCGCCGCTTCGAGCGCCGGAATGTCGGCGCGGCCGTCGTGCTTGTGCACTGCATAGCGGTCCAGCGCCTTGACCAGCCCCAGCATGCATTCCTTGCCGATCTTCATCGGCCGGCCGATGCCGTGGTACTGCGCCTTGCACGCGCCGATCAGCGCCTTGCGGCCGGTGATGAAGCCCGAGGTCGGCGCGTCGATCGCCTTGGCGCCGCTGTAGATCACCAGATCGGCGCCGGCGGCGACGTACTTCTTCAGGTCTTCCTCGGCGGCAGCGTCGATGATCAGCGGCAGCCCGTGTTCGTGGGCGATGCGGATCATCTCCGCCAGCGGCACCATGCCCTTCTGCACCGCGTGGTGCGACTTCACGTACAGGATGGCCGCAGTACGCCCGGTGATCGCCGACGCCACATGGAAGGCTTCCGATTCGTTGGCCTGGCCGACTTCGACCGGCACGCCGCCGCCGAGGCGGACCATCGTCGTCACCGGCGCGCCGTAGTTGACGCTGTGGCCCTTGAGCAGGATCACCTCGTTGGCCAGGCCCGAACTGTCGGGCAGCCGCTCGACCAGATTCGGATCGCCCTTCGAGATCACCGCGGCGACCGAGATCGCGATCCCGGCCGATGCGCTCGAGGTGACGCAGCTGTCTTCGGCGCCGGTATGCGTCGAGATCAGCTCGCCGACGCGGTCGATCAGCGTGTCGATCTCGACGTAGTTCGATGCGGCCTCGGCGACTTCGTCCATCACCGTCCTGTCGACGGCCGAAACACCGAGGATGGTCATCTTGCCGCAGGCGTTGATCACCCGCTTCAGGCCGATGCGTTCGTAGATGTTCATCATGATCCCCTTAGAGAATGCCGGTGATCGAGCAGACCAGGCTGAAGGCGACGACCGACAGCAGGATCACCGTGTAGCGCGGGCCTTTCTTCAGCATGTACAGGTAGATCGCGAACACCGCGGCCAGCGGCAGCAGCCCCGGCACGATCGAGTCGAGCACCTGCTGCACCACCACTTCCGAGCCCTGCAGGAAGCTGAACTTCAGCGGCGTCGAGAGCTTGACGTAGCTGGCGGCGAGCGCGCCCATCATGATCAGGCCGAGCACGTTGGCGCCGTAGATCAGTTCCTTGATCTTGCCGCCCTGCAACAGCGTGACGATGGATTCGCGGCCGAGCTTGTAGCCCTTGTGGCACAGCGCGTAGCTGATGCCGATGGTGATGCCGGTGTACAGCACCAGCGGCGCGATCCCGCCCATGGCGCTGCCCTTGGCGGCGAACGGGATGAACAGCGCGATCAGCAGCGGCATCAGCGCCGCCCAGATGATCGAATCGCCGACGCCGGCCAAGGCGCCCATCAGCCCGGTCTTGATGCCGATGATCGACGAATCGGTGATCGGCTCGCCGCGGGTCTTCTGCTCTTCCATCGCGATCGCCACGCCCTGGATGATCCCGCCCATCACGCCTTCGGTATTGAAGAAGTTCAGGTGGCGTTTCAACGCTTCGGCCTGCTCTTCCTTGTTCGGATAGAGCTTCTTCAGCACCGGCGTCATCGACGCGCAGAAGATCAGGCTTTGCAGGCGCTCGTACGAGTTCGAGACTTCGGCGCCCATGTAGTAGATCAGCCAGGACTTGGTGATGTCGGCCTTGGTCAGCAGTGGACCGTGCTGGACGTCCGAGACGGCTTTGTCGGTAACGGTAGCGTTCATGATCATGCTTCCTCGTTCTTGCCAAAACTGCGGATCAGGAAGGCGATGCAGGTGCCGAAGATGGCCACTGCCATGATGTCGACCTTCAGGTAGAGCACGGCGAAGAAGCCGGCAACGAAGTAGGGAATCAGCGTCTTCTTGCCGATCACCATGATGGTGATCGCGAAGCCCAGCGCCGGCAGGATGCCGCCCATGATCTCGAACGAGTGGGTCAGCCAGCGCGGCATGAAGGCGAGGAACTGCTCGACCACGGACTGGCCGAAGTAGTTGGCCGCAAACACCACCGGGAAGCGGATCACGAAGCCCATCAGTGCCGGCCACAGGAAGGCGCAGCGCATGATGCCGGCGGTGTTGCAGGTCTCGGCGTGCTTGTCGGCCATGTGGACCCACGCGGCGTTGATCGTCCGGCGCAGCTGGTCGACGAAGACGCCGATCACGCCGAACGGAATCGCCAGCGCGATCGCCAGATTGGCGTCCATGCCGGTCTTCACCGCGATCGGCAGCGCGATGCACGCCGCCAGCGCCGGGTCGGACGGCACGTTGCCGCCCGGCGTCGACGTCACGCCGAGGTAGACCAACTGGATGCCGGCGCCGACGATCATCGCCGTCTGCATGTCGCCGGTGATCAGGCCGACGAACACGGCGATCACGATCGGCTGCACCAGCATGCCGGAGAAGGTGTAACCCAGCCGCAGGCGGGCGAACCAGTAGTACAGACCCATCAGGGTCGCGAGCATCAGGGTACTCATGACGAGGCTCCTCGTTCAGGGTGGGTTACAGACGCTTGAGGATGTCGGCCAGCTTTTGCGGCTTGTCTTCCGGAATCGTCTGGAAGTACACGTCGACCCCGCGTTCCTGCAGGTCGCGCAGCGTGACCTCGTCGGCGTCGTCGAGCGTGATGTTCTGGAACACCACCTTGCGGCCCGGGCCGCCACCGAGGCCGCCGACCTGGATCTGCGCGATGTCGAAGCCGTCGATCACGGCCTGGCGCACCGACGCCAGATTCGGGAACAGCACCAGCACGTTGCCGGCGCCGAGCTGGTCCTCGCGCCATTGCTGGCAGAAGCCGGCGACGCCGAAACAGTCGACCTTGATGTTGGGCGGCGCGGCCATCATGAAGATGTTCTTCATGAACGGATCGGCGTCGAGCTCGTCGCTGACCACGGCGATGCGGTTGGCCTGAGACTGGCCGACCCACTTGGTGACGACCTGACCGTGGATCAGGCGGCTGTCGATACGGCAAAGGACGATTTTGGCCATGATGGTTCTCCCTGGAATTGAATGAGGTTCAGCGTTGCTGCAGGCTTTTGACGATGTTCTTGAAGCTGTTGCGGCCGACGTCGACGAGGTCGTCGACCTGGTCGGCCAGCCGGCCTTCGTCGCGCAGGTCGAGCGCAGCGAGCATCAGCGTCGCGTTGAGGCCGGTGATCACGCCGATGTCGAAATCGGCCGAGAGGCGCGCGGCGACGTTCGAGGTCGAGCCGCCGGTGAAGTCGGCGATGATCAGCGAGCCGGCCGGCATCGCCTCGACCCGGGCTTTCACCTTCTCGTAGAACTCGCCCATGGTGTCGACCGGCATCAGCGCCAGATCGGACACACCGTGGATTTCGCCGGCAACCATCTTCAGGCAGTCGATCAGGTTGGCACCCCAGCCACCGTGGGTGAGCGTGAGGATTTCGGATACGGGTTGATTCATCAGACTTCTCCTTGTCGGTATGTGCGGCCCTGAAACCGGCCTTGCCCCCATTACCGCAAGATGCGTGCCAGTTTCTGTCACGCGATTGCCATCAGGAAACAAACTGCTTTCATATCAATGACTTGGACGATGAAAAACCGGCAAGACCCAACGGAAAGCCCGCCGGATCATGGCGCCCGGCAGCTGATGTGACAGATGCACGATCGACGGCAGCGTGCCGCGGGGACATCTGTCACGCGACAGTCGCGCAGGAGGGAGGGAAAGGACGGCAGCAGCGGCGCGCGTCACCGCGCCGACTGCGGCAAGCGGTCGGGCGGCGTGATGTTCCGGCGCTTACCGGAACAGCAGCTCGTAGATGTAGAAGTGCTCGGTCGCCGAGAGGCGGATGTTGTAGGCGGTCTCGATCGGCGCGAACGCGGCCTTGATGGCGGCGAATGCCGCATCGTTGACGGCGGCATCGGGTGGCAGCGTCATCTGTAGCGGTTTGCGGTCGATGACGATGCGCTCGACCATGCAGCAGCAGTGGATCATGAAGCGCAGTGTCACCTTGCGCGACGGCTTGATGTCGAGCTCGCCGCAGATCCGGTGGAACACGGCCTCGATTTCCTGCAGCACCCGGTGCGGGTTCAGCACCGAAATCTGGTTGATGATGCTTTCGATCGTCACCGTGGCGATGAACTTCATCGACACCTTTTCCAGCATCAGTTCGCGCTCGTCCGCGCTCATGCCGAAGTCGAGCATGTCCATCACCAGCTCGGCGCCGTGCTCGGAAAACAGCTCCTCCAGCGACAGGAAGGGCACGTCCGGCAAGCGCGGCAGGAAGGAGCCGATGATGCCGGCCAGCCGCTCGTTCTCTCCGATGTGCTGGCTGAGCCGGTCGAGCTGTTCGACCTCGGCATGGTCGAGCGTCAGCAGGCGGATCCGGTCGGTGAGCATGTCGTCGAACACGTCCTCGATCATCTTGCGGATCTTCACCGAGGTACCGAGCCCGGTGACGCACGACACGACGATGACCTTCACTTCGTCGGCTCCGGCCGGATCGTACAGGTCGTACTCCATCCCCTGCTGCGCCAGCAGCTCGCCCAGCACCTTGAGCTCGGTGGTCTCGAACGACAGATTCATCGCCACTTCGAGCAGGCCCAGCATCGTCACGTTGCGCAGCAGCAGCGTTTCGATCTTGAACATCTTGCGCACCACCGCGCCGAAGTGCACCAGCGAACCGAGGTCGACCGCGAGGATCAGCTTCTTGTACTGGTAGTGCGCCACCTGCTTGAGGAACAGCGCCAGCGTGTCGTGTACCGACTGTTCGAACGGCATGTTGATGGCGGTGACCAGCTCGCGGCCGATCAGCCGGTTCACGTAGTCGGCCATGCTGCTCGCGGTGCTGTCGCCGTGCGAGACCAGGATCATGCCGCAGTCCTGCTGCAGCCGGTGCGCATGCCGCTGCGACTTGAGCTCGGCCAGCAACAGGCACATGAAGATGAGCTCGGCCGACGGGCAGGTGATCAGGAAGGTTTCCTCGATCTTCCTGCACACCAGCCGGGCGTTGTCGTACTCGCCCTTGGCCGCGTCGGCGATCAGGTTGGCCGAGTACAGCCCCGGCACCTTGCCTTTCTTCACGTAGGCCAGCAGCGTCATCAGGTGGTTGCGCAGGTGGCCGGCAACGGTCTCGCTCATCTTGTAGCCGGTCAGCCCGTCGATGAAGGCGGTCAGCAGCTTGATCTTCTGCTCGATCTGCAGCCCGTAGACGCCGTCGAGCGTCGGCAGCGGTTCGACCCGGGCGTGATGGATCTTGTGCTCGAACACCGTCTGCAGTTTCTTGCGCAGGATCAGGCTGATCTCGTTGGCCGGAATCTGGCTGTTCTGCAGCCGCGTGTATTCGTCGGCCAGGTAGGCGTAAAACAGGTCGGCGTCCTTGCGTTCGAGCGGCAGCAAGGCGGTACGCTCGAGCTTCTGCACGTCGTCCGGCGCGATCGACAGCGTCTCGCCGGCCAGCAGCTCGTCGAGGATCAGCCGGGTACGGATGTCGGCGTGCGCGGCCTTGCCGTCGAGCCAGGATTCGTCGACGTTCAGCACCGCACAGCGCTGGGCGAACTGGTTCGCGTAGGCCTGGGCGCAGATGAACTGGATGTCGCTCTTGAGCTCGCCGATATTGGCCTCGTACTCGCGGCACAGCAGCTGGCCCAGCAAGGCCTTGCTCACCTTCAGCGCCAGCCCGGTCTTGCGGCTTTCGGCGTGGAAGAAGCGCACGATCATCTCCAGCCGCTCGTCGAACGAGCGCGCCGACAGCGGCGGCAGGTCGATGACCACCTGGATCCGGCGCAGGAAGGTGCGCAGCAGCGTCGACTTGATGTTCTCGGTGGTTGCGCAGATCAGCCGGATATTGCTGCTGATCTCCTTGTCGCTCGATCCCAGCCGGCGGTAGACCCCCTTGTCGAGGATCGAGAACAGCTTTTCCTGCCCCTCGAACGGCAGCCGGTGCACTTCGTCGAGAAACAGGAAACCGCCCTCGGCCTTGGCAACCAGCCCTTCCTTGGCCGCGGCGGCGCCGGTGAACGCACCCTGCTGGTGACCGAACAGGTGCGAGGTCAGCAGCTCCGGATTGTTGAAGTACTCGGAGCAGTTGAAATAGACGAAGGGCACCGCCGAATCGCGCGCATGGTCGGCAAAACGGTGCATCAGCTCGGCAAAGTAGGTCTTGCCGACGCCGGACGGGCCGGTGAGCATCACGTTCAGCCCGTTGGGCGGGTACAGTACCGCCGCCTTGCCCTTCTCGACCGCCTGTTTCAGGCTCTGGTCGTAGCCGATCAGCGCGGCAAACGGATCGGCATCGGCCGGTTCGGCGGCTTCGCCAAGCAGCTCGGCCAGTTCGCGCACCTCGTGCACGTCCGGGTCGAGTTCGGCGCCGAGCAGGGCTGCCGCCGCGGCGCGGTGCAGGAACAGCACCGGGCGGCTCTTGATCTTGATGACCTTGCCTTCGCTGCACAGCGCGTTCAGGTCCTGGCTGACCGAATTGCGCGCCACGCCGAGGTTATAGCCGATGGTTTCGGCATCGATGCCGCCACCGTCGCGCAGTGCCTGTACCTTGAGCTGCCGCGTCAGCCGTTCGAGCTCCTGATAGATCGTGTCCTTTCTGCGTACCGCCATTGCCCGCTCCGTCAAACCAGTCCCGATGATGCCAAAGGCCGCCGCCGGCCGCCTTGATCGTGACCAAGAGGTAGCACGGCATGGCCGCACCATGCCATTGGGGTTCGCCCGGCACGGCGTCGCAGGATTGAAACACGCCACTGCTACCCTCGCCGGCTTCAACCGTCGGAGCTCCCGAGGAGCGGACAGCATGGCGAATACCGTCTACAGCAAGACAGCCCGGGGCCAGGCCGAGATCGATGCGCGCAGTCTGGGTCTGTCGGCCAGGGCGCGCCGGCTGCTGATCCTGATCGACGGCCGGCGCACACTGGCGGAGATTGCCGTGATCCTCGGCCACGACACGCTGCCGCCGCTGCTCGCCGAACTGCAGGCGCAGGGCTGCATCGGCACACCCGGCGAGACCGCAAGCGAGGCCGGCGCGACCGTCGAGCCGGCCCCTGCGCCGTCCCCCGTGCAATCCGTGCCCCCGGCAGTGACACAGCAACCGAAGCCGATCGACGCACTCGACCCGATCCGCATCGTCAAGGCCAAGGAGTTGATGACCGAAAGTGCGCAGACCTTTCTCGGCCTGATGGGGCGCGGGCTGATCAGCGAAATCGAAGCGGTTTCCGACACGCCGGCACTGAAGAACGCCATCGCGCGCTGGAACATGGCCCTGCGCGAATCGCGCAAGGCCGGCCCCTACGCCGACGAGTTCGTCCAGGCGGTCAAGGTGCTCACCGGGCTCTAATCGCAACCGCGGCGCCAAGGCGCTTCGGCGCCGCGCCGGGCATGTTTATACTGGCGGTCGACCACAGGGCACCCAGCCCGTACAAATCAGGAGACTCGCCGGATGTTCGCCCGCCTTCGCTCGCCCCTTGCGGTACTTGCCGCCGCACTCTGCAGCGCCTCGCTGCTCGCACCGCTGCCGGCGCTGGCCGCAGCCAAGGGCGACACCTTCCCGCGTGCCGTGCTGTGGAAGATCGACAAACCGGGCGTGAAACCGTCGTACCTGTTCGGCACCGCCCATGTCAGCGACCCCAAGGTGACGCAGCTGTCGCCGCAGGTGCAGAAGGCATTCGATGACGCCGACACGGTCACCACCGAAGTGCGTATCGACTTCAACGGCATGATGGACTTCGCCAAACGCGTGCTGATGCCCGAAGGCGAGCTGCTTACCGACCAGATCGACACCAAGCACTACCAGAAGCTGCTGCCGGAACTCGCCGCACGCGATTACCCGGAAGTCGCCGCCAAGCGCATGAAGCCGTGGGCCGCGGCCATGCTGCTGATGGTGCCGAAGAAGAAGGCCGGCGATCTGCCGCTGGACCTGATGCTGGCGAAAATGGCGATCGAGGGCGGCAAGGAATACACCGGCCTAGAAACGATTTCCGAGCAGGCGTCGGTGTTCGAGACCATCCCGGCCGACAAGCAGAAGACGCTGCTGTATGCGCTGATCGACCAGCAACCCGACGTCGATGCCTACTACAGAAAGCTGGTCGCGATGTACGTGCAGCGCGACGTCGAAGGCATCGTCCGCTTCGCCGACAAGGACGAAGTCACCCTGCCCGCCGCCGACCAGGCCTTCTTCAACGACTGGAAGCAGAAGACGCTGATCGACGACCGCAACGACCGGATGGCCGAGCGCATGCAGCCGCAGCTGCTCAAGGGCGGCAGTTTCATCGCCGTCGGCGCGCTGCACCTGCCGGGCAAGACCGGCCTCGTCGCCCAGCTCAAAAAGCAGGGCTACACGCTGACCCCGATCGACGACCGCAAACGCAAGTAGTAGTCTGATCCCCCCTCCCGAAAGCCGGCTCGCCGGCTTTCGGCATTCTGGAGAACCCGTTCATGCAATACCGTACCCTGCCCGGTACCGAGCTCGACGTCTCGGCCATCTGCCTCGGCACGATGACCTTCGGCGAGCAGAACAGCGAAGCCGATGCCCACGCACAGCTCGATGCCGCCACCGCGGCCGGCGTCAACTTCATCGATACCGCCGAGATGTATCCGGTCCCGGCCCGGGCCGAAACGCAGGGACGCACCGAAGCCTACGTCGGCAGCTGGCTGGTGAAGCAGCCGCGTGACAAGGTCATCGTGGCCACCAAGGTCGCCGGACCGAACCGCGGCATGGACTGGATCCGCGGTGGCCCGCAACTGAACGCCGCGCAGATCGTCGCAGCCTGCGATGCCTCGCTCGCCCGGCTGCGGACCGATTACATCGACCTCTACCAGGTGCACTGGCCGGCACGCGCGGTGCCGATGTTCGGCACCAGCCAGTACGATCCGGCCGACGAAAAACCCGGCATGCCGGACCTCCACGAGCAGCTCGAAGCACTGTCCCGGCTAGTCACCGCCGGCAAGGTGCGCTACCTCGGCACGTCGAACGAAACCGCCTGGGGCGTGGCCCGCTGGGGCGCGGTTGCCGATGCCGCCGGCCTGCCGCGCATCAGGACGATCCAGAACGTCTACAACCTGATCAACCGGAGCTTCGAGACCGGCCTCGTCGAAGCCTGCCACCGCGAACAGGTATCGCTGCTGGTCTACAGCCCGCTGGCTTTCGGCCTCCTGAGCGGCAAGTACGTCGCCGACGCCCCAGCCGACGGCCGGCTGACGCGCTTTCCCGCCTTCGGCTCGCGCTACCGCAAACCGTTCGTCGACGAGGCCGTCGCCGCCTACGCGCAGCTCGCGCTCGAGCACGGCCTGAGCCCGGCCCAGCTGGCGCTGGCTTTCGTCAACAGCCGCTGGTTCGTCGCCAGCACCATCATCGGAGCCACGACGCTGGCGCAGCTGACCGAGAACATCGGCAGCAGCGGGATCCGGCTTTCCGCGGAACTCGAAGCCGGCATCGAAAAGCTATACCGTCAGTATCACAGTCCCGCTTTATAAACCGGTGAACCGCATGCGCGCCCAGGCCGAAGCTCTCCGCGACTACATCGTCGCCATCCGTCGTGATCTCCATCAGCACCCGGAGCTCGGCTACCGCGAAACGCGTACCGCACAACAGGTGATCGCGCAGCTCACCACGCTCGGCCTGCCCTATCACGGCGGTGTCGCCGGCACCGGTGTGGTGGCCGAGCTGAAAAAAGGCGACGGCCCGACCGTGATCATCCGCGCCGACATGGACGCACTGCCGATCATCGAGGACACCGGCCTGCCGTTTTCGTCCTGCCATCCCGGCGTGATGCATGCCTGCGGCCACGACACCCACGTGGCCATGGGCCTGGGTGCGGCGCGGCTGCTGCTCGACGCCGATTTCGCCGGCACCGTGCGTTTCGTGTTCCAGCCGGCCGAGGAAGGCTGCTACGACGATCCGGACGGCTGGTCGGGCGGACAGCGCATGGTCAAGGAAGGCGTGCATGCCGGCGCCAGCGCGGCGATCGCGCTGCACCAGGTGCCGATCCTGCCGACCGGGCAGATCAGCATTCGCGACGGTGCGGTGATGGCCGCCAGCGACGAATTCGAGATCGTGGTCCACGGTCGTGCCGCCCACGCCGGCGTGTCGCCGCAGGCGGGCATCGACGCGGTCGTCATCGCCGCACAGATCGTCACCACGCTGCAGACCATCGTCGCGCGCAATGTCGGCCCGACCGATACCGCCGTCGTCAGCGTCGGCACCCTCCAGGGCGGCACGGCGACCAACATCGTTGCCGAACAGGTCCGCCTGACCGGAACGATCCGTACGCTGAACATGGAAACCCGCGCCCACGTCCACGCCCGCGTCGCGACGATCTGCGAGCACGCCGGCGCGATGCACGGCACCAGCGTCGACTGCCGGATCGCCAACGGCTACCCGGTGACGATGAACGATGCCGGCATCGCCGCCATTGCCCGCGGTGCCGCGCGCAACGTGCTCGGCGAAGAGGCGCTGGTCGAACTGCCGCCGCTGATGGGCGGCGAGGACTTCTCGTTCACCGCGCAGGCGGTGCCGTCGTGCTTCGCGCTGCTTGGCACCCAGGGGCCGGAGCGCAGTCCCTACTCGCTGCACAGCCCGAAAATGGTCGTCGACGAGTCCGCACTGCCGCTGGGCTCGGCCTGGCTCGCCCAGACCGCGCTCGACCTGCTGGCGCATTTCGCCGCGCCGCGCTAAGCACGGCTCATCCTCGAGGGCACTTCCTGCCGGTCGCAAACCCAGCTGGCGGCGTTGTACTCACTTGCCGACTCGTACTGTTGTGACCGACGGGAATCCCCGCGGGATGTTTCGCACGCCTTGCCAGCACCGCTACGCCGCGTTTTGTCCGCCGCTCGAACGAGGGGGCGGCTACGCGTCGAAGCGGTAATCGAAGTCGTAGAAATGTCGGCCGTCGGCAATACGGATCGTCAGCGTCCCGTCCAGACCCGCCAGCTCGCCGGAACCCGAGTCGGGTACCACCGACACCCGCAGTTGCGGCGTGCCGCGGTGCATCGTGCCGCTGTGCTGCAGCGTGAAGCTGCCGCTGCGGCCGGCCAGCGTGCCGCTGACGCGCTCGATCGCGACATAAGCGGCCGAACCGGCAACGGCAGTCCCGGCCGACAGCATCTCGCCGACGCTGGTCGCCACCAGATCACCGCTGAAACGCTTGTCGATCGCCCGCCGCCCCAGCGTCCCGTCGGCCGGATCGTGCAGCTCCAGCGCCTTCAGCCCGACTTCGAATGTCCCGCTTGCCCGCATGTGCTTTCTCCAGAAGTCACCGGCCGGTCCGGCCGGCCGTGCTCAATCGTCGCCGTCGAACAGCTCGCCGGCCTTTTCCAGAATCGCGTCGACGCTGGCGTCGATCAGCGGCGCCATGTAGTCCGACACCTTGTCCATCAGCGCCTCGCCGGTATCGGCCGCGACCTTGCTGGCGACCTTCTTGAGCGCGGCCTTGAAAATGCCCTTGAGCGAGGTATCGGGTGCGCCGGCCGCGACCAGCGCCAGTCGCAACGATTCCTTGTCGGCATCGGCCACCGAGTCCTCGGCCAGCGCCGAAATCGCGTCGAGACCGAGCTTGACGATGCTCGGCGAGAACGAGCCGTCCGACAGGTAGCCGAGCTGCTTCACCTTGGCACGCAGATGATCGGACACCAGCGGGTTTTCGACCTCGAGCACGAAGACTTCGCCGTCCTTCTGGATCAGCGGCTTTTTCAGCAGCGCCTTCACCTTCGCATCCAGCTCGTCCCCGGACGAGCGCCGCAGCTCGCGGGCGTAGATCAGTCCGCGCGCCTTGGCACGCGTCACGCGCAGCTTCGACACCAGCTCGTACAGCTCGGGATCGGTCCCGATTGCTCCGGTCTGCTCGAGCGCATTCAGGAAGAGCAGCTCGACTTCACCCTTGGGCAGCGCGCCAAAAACCGGATTCAGGTAACCGGCGAGCAGATCGCTCAGCGCCTTGCGTACCGTGGCCTCGTCCACCCGCTCGATGATGTCCGCGACATCCATGCTCGTGTCTCCATTTCGTCTGGCGCCCGTCGGGCCACCCGCTCCTGAATAGCCGGAATCGGTCATTTCGCCAACAAAAATGACGATCTGCACCCGACATTCATCAGCTTTAAGACAGTTTTGCGCATGGCCCGGCGCCACACGGTGTGCATACTCCCGCGGGCATCGCGACACGGCGGGCTTATACTGCCGGCCTCGCATTCTCACCGGAGCCCAGCCATGTCGACCCTCCCCGCCTGCCCGCAATGTGCGATGGAGAACATCTACCCGGACGGCGACAACCTCGTCTGCGCCGACTGCGGCCACGAGTGGAACCCGCAGTCGGTGGCGGCCAGCGACGATGAAGCCCGCGTCGTGCGCGATGCCAACGGCACGGTCCTGCACGACGGCGACGCGGTGGTGCTGATCAAGGACCTGAAGGTCAAGGGGTCGTCGATCACGCTCAAGCAGGGCAGCAAGGTCAAAAGCATCCGCATTGTCGGCAACGGCGATCACGAAGTCGACTGCAAGCTCGATGCCGGCCAGTTCATGCTCAAGGCCTGCTTCCTGAAAAAAGCCTGATCGCTGCCGGGCAAAGAAAAACGCACATCCCCGGATGTGCGTTTTTCCTTTCGCGACGCCGGCCGGATCAGAGCCGGAAACGGGCCACCGAGTTTTTCAGCTCCACCGACAGCGCCTCGAGCGCCTGGACGTTGCGGTTGGCCGCGGCGACCGAATCGGCCGACGACTCGACCATGTTGGCAATGCGTTCGACATTGCTGGCCACGCTGGCGCTGGCAACGCTCTGCTCGGCCGTGGCGTTGGCCACATCGCGGATCTTGCCCAGCGTCGATGCCGAACCGGCGCTGATCTCGCGCAGCGCTTCGGCGGCCTGACCGGCCAGCTCGACACCGCGCGCCACCTGCGGCTTGACCTCGTCCATGCTGTGGACCACCGAACCGGTATCGGCCTGGATCGCCTGTGTCATGGCGGCAATCTCGCCGGTGGCCTGCGTCGTGCGCTCGGCCAGCTTGCGCACTTCGTCCGCCACCACCGCGAAGCCGCGTCCCTGCTCGCCGGCGCGCGCGGCCTCGATCGCGGCGTTCAGCGCCAGCAGGTTGGTCTGGTCGGCGATGTCCTTGATCACGGCGGCGATGCCGTCGATCTCGCGCGAGCGCTCGACCAGACCGGCAATCAGCACCGAGGCGTCGCCGATCTGCGTCGAGACGCGCTGGATTTCGGCCGAGGCGTTGTTGACCAGCGATTCGCCCTTCACGGCCAGCTCGGTCGAACGCGACGAGTTGCCTTCGGTTTCGCGCGCGCTTTCGGAAATCTGGTCGACGCTGACCGACATCTGCTCGATGGCCGCAGCGGTCGCCGCCGTCGCATCGGACGACTGCCGTGCGGCCTGGTTGATCTGCGTCATCTGCCCGGAAAGGCTGACTGCGGCCTGGCCCAGCCCGCTGGCGCCGTGCTGGATGCCTTCGATCATCTGACGCAGGCTGGCCTGCATTGTCGCAACGGCCCCCAGCAGGCTGTCGACCGCGACCTTGCCGTCGATGCGGCGGCTGAGGTCGCCACCGGCGATCGCCTGTGCCACCTCGGCTGCGTATTCGGGCTCGCCCCCCAGGCGGCTGTAGATGCGCCGCGACATCATCACCGCAACGGCAATCACGATTGCCAGCACGACCAGTCCGATGATCAGGAAGGCCAGTGCGTAGTGCCAGTAGGCCCGGTCGATGTCGTCGGTGAACACGCCGAAGCCGACGATCCAGTTCCAGCCGCCGACCTTGATCACGCCGTTGATCTTCGGAACCTCAACGTCGCTGCCGGGCCGCTTGGTCACGATGTCGGTGTAGCCGAAATCGCCCTTCGACAGCACGTCGAGGTAGGCCTGATGCGTGGTGCGGCCGTCGGGCAGCTTGGAGCCGAAGTCGACCTTGCCGACCCGCTTGGGGTTCGGGTGAACCAGCATCTTCGCGTCCATGCTGCGCACGAACACGTAGTCGTCGTCCTTGGACAGCGCCGAGGTCGCCTCGATCGCGCGCGCCTGGGCTTCCTCGCGGCTCAGCTTGCCGCCCTGTTCGAGCGACTGGAAGTGCTGGATCTGGCTGGCCGCCAGATCCAGCAGCAGACGGATTTCCGCACGGCGCTCCTGCAGCATGGTCGAACGGATGGTCTGCAGGGCGTACCCGGCGATGATGACGAGGCCGGCGACCGCACAGACGACGATCAGCCCCAGACGGGTGGACAGTTTCATTGCTTTACTCCAGCGCCCCCCTGACGAGGCGGATTGACTTGGTTTGATCTGTTCGTGGCAGATCGCGGGTCATTTGTATTAGTAATTTGTAATTTACTTACTTACAGGCGGATTATAACCAAGTCCGCGCCGAACCGATGACATCGGCACGGGAAAGCGCCGGACGGCTGGCGCAATCCGGCATGGCCGACGCCCCGCACGCTATAAAAACATGACCCTCATGCAGTCAACATAAGGAACAACCATGATCTATCGCGCCAGCTGTCACTGCGGACGGATCGCACTCGAAATCGATGGCGAGATCGGCCCGGTCATCGACTGCAACTGTTCGATCTGCCAGCGCCGCGGGCACCTGCTGTGGTTCGTGCCGCTGGACAAGCTCAGGTTGCTGACGCCCGCAGCGGACCTGAGCACGTACACGTTCAACAAGCACGTGATCAAGCACCGCTTCTGTCCGCACTGCGGCTGCGGCCCGTTCGGCGAAGGCGTCGATCCGGCCGGCCACGCGATCGCCGCGATCAACGTCCGCTGCATCGAAGGCATCGACCTGGCCAGCCTGACGATCCGGCCCTACGACGGCCGCAGCAAGTAGCCCGCTCCGCTGCGCCATGAACGGCAACGCCCCGCATTGCGGGGCGTTGCACACCGGCTTCACTTGACCGGCAGTCAGCAGATGCCGAGGTCCTCCCACGGCCTAGCGCTGCCACTGTTGCGGTCCGGCTGCTCGCCCTGCGTCACCCACTTGGCGCGGTAGTTGCGACCGCCGTAGCTGGCGCGCTCGCCGGCGGCGTAGGTCGTTGCGCTGACCCACGGCGCAGCGCAGACCGCGGCGTTCAGCGACATCGTCGCAGCCAACGCCTGCGTGCCGCCACGCAGGCTGGCAATCGGCTGGCCCGACGCGGCGATGGCCTTGATCTCGTCGATGCCCAGTGCCCGTGTCCACACCGCGACGTCGTCGAAGCCCAGCGCAAAGCGTTCGGCCGGATAGCGGCTGTAGTAGTCGCCGCGCGCATCCTCGTTCAGCGCCCAGCGGCCGTAGCCCGGGACGATGTTGCCGGTGACGTTGCCGAAGCCGAGCACGGTTTCGCGCACGTCGGTGGCGGACTGGCTGGCGTAGCAGCGCATCGTTTTAGCGCTCTTGTCGACGCAGATTGCCACGTAGCACCAGGTGTCGAGTGGCATCGCCAGATAGCCGTCGGCGCGGTTGGTGCCGTCGCCGATGTTGAACTTGAAGCGCCCGTCGCCCGAGCCGCCGATCGAGATGCCGGCGTTCTTGCCGGTCGCCCAGTCCTTGTTGGCGACGATGCTGGTCATGTTCGTGCCCATGCCCGACGGCATCCTCACCCAGAAGCCCAGCGTGAATGCGTTGCTGGCCGCGCTGACGTCGTACGGCAGGAAGGCCGCAGCGGCCTGCAGCGCATCGAGGCGGATGCCATTGCCGTACTGCGACGCCGGATACGTTGCCGTGCCGGCAATCGTCGCCGTGCCGGCCGCAACGTCGTCGCTGCCGTCGGCGTCGAAGCGGTGATAATGCGCCAGCCCGGTCAGCAGCGCACTGCTCCAGGCCGACGGAGCCGGTGTCGGTGCGGTGCGCAGGCTGTCGATCGGCTGGCCGGCCGAGGCGATCGCCTGGATGTCGCTCGCCGCCAGCACGCGGTTCCATACCGCCATGTCGTCGAAGGCCAGCAGGTAGCGCTCGGTCGGGAAGCGGCTGTAGTAGTCGCCGCGACCGTCCTCGTTCAGCGCCCAGCGGTTGTAGCCCGGCACGATGTTGCCGGTGACGTTGCTGTAGCTCACCGTCGTCGTCGACACCGTGCCGGCTGCGTTGCTGGCGTAGCAGACCAGTTTCTTGTTGGCGGTATCGAGCGCGAGCGCCATATAGACCCACGCACCGGTGACCATGGCGATGTAGCCGTCGGCGCGGTTGGTGCCGTCGCCGATGTTGAACTTGAAGCGCCCGTCGGACGTGGTGCCGATCGAGATGCCGGCATTCTTGCCGGTCGCCCAGTCCTTGTTGGCCATCACGCTGGTTTCGGTCGTCATGCCGGCCGGCATCTTCACCCAGAAACCGAGCGTGAAGCTGGCCGGCCCCTTGGCCATGTCGAACGGCAGGAAGGCGGCGGCGGCCTGCTTGGCGTCGAGCGTCAGCGCCGAGCCGAACTTGCCGGCCGCGTCGTAGGTGACCGGACCGACCGTGCCCAGCGCCGAGCCGCCGACGTCGTCAGACCCGGTGCTTTCCAGCCGGTAGTAATGCGTCATGCCGCTCAGCAGCGCGGCGGTGAAGCCGGCCCCCGGTGCCGGCGTGGGCACCGGGCTGGGCGCCGGGGTCGGTGCGGGGCTGACGCCCGGTATCGCCACGCGGCCCGGGAAGGTCATGCTGTTGCCGCCCTCGATGTGGCCGCAGTACTCGTAGACGAAGACGTTGCCGGTGTCGCCGCCGACCAGCAGCATGAAATCGTACCAGTTGCTGCGCGTCGCCAGATTGAGCGTCAGGCTGGCGTTGGCGGCGATGGTTTGCGGCGCGCGCGCGCCGGCAAGATAGTCGTCGACGTTGACGGTGATCGCCACCGGCGCACGGTTCTGGATCGTGATGGTGACGACGCCACCGGCCGGGTTCGGCGTCACGTTCACCTGCGGATACGCCCCGCCCTGCCATGCGGTCGGCAGCACGTTGCCCGCAAAGCGGCGGTAGAAACTGTTCGGGCCGTGCACGGCCAGATCGAAGCGGCCGGAAGCAACCGCGCTGGCGTCGAACACCAGGGTCTGCGCGCTGCTGCCGACGGTGGCGAACACCGGCGCGAACGTCAGCGTACCGTAGCCGTGGATGTCGAACGCTGCCGACTGGGTGCCACCGTTGCTCAAGGTCAGCGTGATCTTCTTCGTTGCCGGGTCGACCGCAGCGTCGACATTCGGCTGCACCGCCACCGGTCGCAACGGCCGCGCGCCACCGTTCTCGATGTTCGGCGCGGCGACTTCGCCGTTCGGCTGCGCCGCCGGCAGGTTGGCGCACGCGAACGCCGCATCGCTGGCCAGATTCGCGGTGTTCGGCAAGGTCGACGGGAAGCCGTAACCGCTGGCGACGAAGTCGAAACCGTCCATCAGATCGCCGCAGACGCTGCGGCGCCACGCGCTGATGTTCGGTTCCTGCACGCCGGTAAAGCGCTCGAGGAAACGGATCGTCGAGGTGTGGTCGCTGGCCTGACTGTGCACCCAGCCGCCGACGCTCCACGGCGAGATCAGCCAGGTCGGAATCCGGTGGCCGAGGCCGAGCGGGTAACCGCCGCTCCACTCGTTGGTCGTGCCCGCCGGCGGAATCGGCGGCACCACGTGGTCGAAAATGCCGCCGTTTTCGTCATAGGTGTAGATGAACACCGTCTTGGCCCACACCGCCGGGTTGCTGGCGAGCGCGTCGAGGAAGATCTTGGCGTAATCGCCGCCACCGTTCGGGCTCGAGTTCGGGTGTTCGGACAGCGCCGCCGGCGCGATGATCCAGCTCACTGCCGGCAGCGCGTCGTTGGCGACGTCCTGCGCGAACTGGGTGCGGGCGAGGCGCGTCATGCCGCGCTTGTAGAGGTTCGAGGTCGTCGCGGCGTTCTTGAAGTTGGCGAACCACGCCAGCGCGTTGTCGTCGTAATTGTCGGCCTCCTGGTACATCTTCCACGAGATGCCGGCCGCTTCGAGCCGCTCGGCATAGGTCGTCCAGGTGAACGGCTTGGATTCGTCGTTGTTCATCGACGCACCGTTGCCCCACAGCCCGGCGCCGTTGCTGCCCGACATCAGGAACAGCCGGTTCGGATT
Organism: Jeongeupia chitinilytica; assembly: GCF_014652315.1. Lineage (GTDB taxonomy): Bacteria > Pseudomonadota > Gammaproteobacteria > Burkholderiales > Chitinibacteraceae > Jeongeupia > Jeongeupia chitinilytica. The sequence continues at coordinate 99,735 of NZ_BMYO01000010.1, forward strand.
GGTGCTGGTGTCGGCCGAACAGAAATAGTGGTCACAGGTGGTGAAGGCGTCGGACAGCGCGTAGTGGAACGGGATATCGGCGCGGCTGTAGTACGCCATGCCGTAATTGCCCTTGTTCGGGATCCACTTGTCCATCGTGCCGCCGTTGAACGCCTGCCGGCCGGTTGCCCAGTCGTGGGCCACGTCAACCATGCACTGGCCGTTGGTAGTGGCGCTGTTGAGCCGGAACGGCCAGATCGCCTGGCCCGCGGCGCTTTTCTGTGCAAACACGCTGCTGCCGTCGGGCAGGCGCAGCGGATGCGGATCGTTGTAGCCGCGCACGCCGTTGAGCGTGCCGAGGTAGTGGTCGAACGAGCGGTTTTCCTGGCTCAGGATCACCACGTGCGCCACCGAGGACAGGCTGCCGCCCGACGGCGTGCCGGCGGCCAGCACCTTCTGCAGGCTGAGCGGCAGCGCGCCCAGCGCAGCGCCGACCCCGCCGTACTTGAGGAAGTTGCGACGATTCATCTCTCTCTCCGTTGTTGTGTCGCCCCCTCTAACGGGAGGCAGCGCACTGTGCACGGCGAATATGAATCGCAGCTTTCCACTTGGTGAATTTGTCACGACATCTAGATGACATGGGGAAACCCGCAGCACGGCACTGGCTGACGGCACTACAATCGGGGCATTGCCGGCGCGCCCGGCCGTGGCTCCCGGAGCTTGTTGCATGCTGCAAACGATCACCGCCTTCCTCGGCAACATCCTGCTGGTTGTCGCCGCACTGATGCCCATCCTGAACCCGCCGGGGCACGCGCCGATCTTCCTGTCGATGACCACGGCGTACAACGAGCAGGAAAAAGCCATCCTCGCCCGCCGCGTCGGCATCTACAGCTTCTTCCTGATTCTGGTGAGCATGTTCACCGGCAGCTATGTGCTCGATTTCTTCGAAGTCTCGCTGCCGATCATCCGCGTCGCCGGCGGCCTGCTGGTCGCTGCCGCGGGCTGGAAACTGCTGTCGGACGAAGGCAAGAACAGCAACCGCAAGCTGGAAGAACAGGCAGTAGCGCTGGAACACAGCAACGAGGAACTGCGCTCGCGCGCCTTCTATCCGCTGACCTTCCCGATCACCGTCGGCCCCGGCACCATCACCGTCGCCATCACCCTCGGTGCCGGCCTCAAGGGCCCGGGCCTGCTGCACCGGCTGGACATGCCGATCGCCAGCATCATCGCCACCGCGCTGGTCGCCTACTCGCTGTACTTCTGCTATCGCTACGCGGAAAAGATCATGCGGATGCTGGGCAGCACCGGCACCATCGTCTTCCTGCGGCTCTCGGCCTTCATCCTGTTCTGCCTCGGCGTGCAGATCGTCTGGGACGGTGCGAGCGCGCTGCTGGCGGATTTTGTTGCGCATTCGGCGCCGGCCTTGCTGAAGCGCTGACAAGCCCGTTGGGGGAACACGGCGACTACGCAACACCGGGATGCGGCAGGCCGGTACTTCACCGGCTTCAGCGGACTTGGGAGTCCGCCCGGGTCAGCGCTGCAGTCGCCGTTTTCAGCTGTCGGAGCAAGCAAACGTGCCACAGCACATTCCTCATCGCGATCAAACCCGGCAATGCAATGACGATGCTTCCGACCGGATTGCCTCCTTCAAGTGACCGTACCGAAAACAGTACGACTCCGGCGCAGAGTACGGCGTTGCTCGCCAGGCCGGCCAGGGCTGCAGGATGGCTTGTCGGAAGAGACCGGATGGAAAGGATCGTGGACAGCGCAGCCGCAAAGCCGACGGCGGCAAACACATAGCCTGGTGCGGCAAAGAAGCCGAACAGCAGCTCGGCGACAAAAACAGCCAGCCAAAACAATGCAAATACAATGTTGATAATCAGCATGCGAACCTGCGTGTGGTTTAAACGGGATGAAGTTTGCGGCACAGGTTCGCTCAACCTGTCGCCACAAGGGAAAGCTGGCGTGCTTTACTGAAAATCCGGGAGTTCCGAATTTGGATTCGACTCTCTGACGAATTCAACAACGGCAACAAAAAGAGAAGAGTGGTTTTTCTTGTTCATCGGCGCCACCCGGAAATCCAGCAAGGTCACGCCACGCGGCGGCCCACCGGACGCGTGAGCGCGAATGGTGATCAGCAACGAATCCACCAGTGCATCCATCGACTGTCTGGACAACCATATGGAAACACGCTGGATGTCGGCGACATCGACCTCCTTCCAGCGATGAAAAGTAGAGTAATTGGCGTAGATCAGCTTTTTGGTTTCACGATTCAGCTTGACTCGCTGAAATCCAACTCCGGCGAAAATCAAGAAACACATGAAAAAGAAGCCGGAATTGAACAGCACCAACCCAATCAGGTCGTGATAAAACGTGCCATACGGATCATGGTAAACGTCCCATGAAATCCACACACCAACACCCAGAAACATGAGCGGAAGCAGGAACAAAACACCCCAGCCTGTCGTAAACAGCTGAACCCTTGAGTCTGAATCCATCAGAAATGAATCCTGTTTTCCATCAAGCACACCGCGACCAGAAAAACCTGCCAAGCCTAGAAGAAATTGAAATACCCTCTCGGGCTGATCAGGAGCACCACGGGAATGGCAAGCAATGCACTTCGCCAGTAGGTCGCCAAACTGGTACGCAAGAAGAATACGGCCGCCAGGTAATAGCTCAGCGCGGTCAGTATGTAGACAACGTAACTTGAGAACAAACCGGCGGCCATGCAGGACCCGTCGCCACAGGAATAATCAATGCGGGGCGTAAAGTAAGAAACGAAGGGCATGAGGACGGCAAGACCGAAGAACAAGGCACACATTTTTTTCGGAAAAGAATCCAGAAACTTCATATCGACCCCCTAATAATCCCCATAAAAAACAGGACGAGCTTGATCACTCACACCAACCTCACCCCATGCGCAGAGAAATTCAATTACCGTAGTACATACGAACCGCCTTCTGCACAGCACCATTGCTTTTGTATTTTTTCTTCATGACCGTCACCTCCCCATCAACCGAGTCACACTTCAACTTTCTCATTTCCTGTTTGACCTCTCTGTCACGCTGCGAGTCATCGCCATTCAACTCGCCTGTAAAATGCGAACAGGTTACCCCTCTGTCGAGCATTTTTGCTGCATCAACAGGCAGGGTTTTGAGTACCTTGTCGTAGTCATTCCAAATATCCGCCTCCGTGTTGGCAAACGACGGAACAGCCCCACTCAGAAAAAGCACAACAGGAATCAACACGAATTTGAACATGGATAAAATCCGAACCCGATGGGAATCAACAGCGAACGGCAGACTGGGTAATGACGTGAAGTGACGATCCGCCACCACTCTGAGATAGAGCAATGTTGAATTTTGTCAGAATAGAAAATAGCTTTCAAGCATCATACACAAAACAAACAATCAAATAAATTCGGCGATTGTTATCGATCGTCACAAACGCAAAAAAGCCCACCATTCGGTGGGCTTCTTCGTTGCGGCCGTTGCGCTTACTTGCCGTCGAGCAGCTGTTCGATCTGCTGGCGCGGGATCGCGCCGGAGACGATGCGGCCGTTGCCGAATACGAGCGCCGGCGTGCCGGTGACGCCGAGCGATTCGCCCAGCGCCAGGTTTTTCTCGATCGGATTGGCGCAGTCGGCCTTGCCTTCCGGCAGCTTGCCGTTGTTCATGAAGTTGCTCCACGCGGCCGCCTTGTCGTCGGCACACCAGATCAGCTTCGACTTGCGCTCGGCATCCGGGTGGATGTTGAGCGGGAACAGGAAGGTGTAGATGGTGACGTTGTCGATGCCCTTCAGGCTTTCCTGCTCGAGCCGCTTGCAGAACGGGCAGTCCGGGTCGGAGAACACCGCCAGCTTGCGCGCACCGTTGCCGCGCACTTCCTTGATCGCCTGATCCATCGGCAGCTTGCTGAAGTCGGTCTTCATCAGCTCGGCCATGCGGCGTTCGGTGACGCTTTCCTTCTTGGCGACGTCGACCATGTCGCCGACGATGACGAAGTTGGCCTGCGCGTCGGTATAGACGATCTGGCGGTTGGCGATGACGACTTCGTACACGCCCTTGATCGGGCTCGGGTTCACCGCGGTGATTTCGCGACCCTGCAGCGTCGACGCCAGCTTCTGGCGGATCTGCTTCACGTCGGTCTTCGAATCGGCCTGGGCCGAGCACGCGGTCAGCGCGACCATGCCGATGACGGCCAGGCTCTTGGTGATGCGGGTCAACTTCATGCGGTTTCCTCTGTTAGATGCACGCGTCGGTCGCGTGACGGCTCACGCGTCCATCGCGTGACGTATCAACTGCTGCTTGATCCATGGCAGCGAATCGGTCAGGCCCAGCCCGGCGTTTCGCAGCGTTTTCAAAAACGGGTTGCGGTTGTTGAACAGCTTCTGCAGGCCGTCGCACGCGCCCTGCATCAGGTAAATCGCTTCGCGCCGCGCCAGCTCGTAGCGGCGCAGGTTGAGCCGGTCGCCGAGCAGACTGGTGTCAGTCGCCGCCAGCAGCCTCGCCAGCTCGGCCACGTCGCCGAAACCGAGGTTGACGCCCTGCCCGGCCAGCGGATGCACGGTATGCGCGGCATCGCCGACCAGCGCGACACCGTCGCGGACCAGCTCGCGCACATGCGTCAGCCGCAGCGGAAACGCCGCCGCCGGGGTGATGCAGTGCAATTCGCCCAGTGCCCGGCCACCGGCCGCGGCGACCCTGGCGTCGAGTTCGGCCAGTGGCAGCGCCAGAAGTTCATCCTTGCGCGCCTCGTTGCACGACCAGACGATCGACATCCGCTTCCCCGCCAACGGCAGCCAGGCGAGGATGCCGTCGTCGAAGAACCATTGCCGCGCCACACCATAGTGCGGCCGCTCGGTCTCGAAATTGGCGACCACGCCCCACTGCTCGTACGGTCGCGCGGTGCTGTCGATGCCGGCGCTGCGGCGCAGCCACGAGTTGGCACCATCGGCGCCAACCGCGAGCCGTGCACGCAGCACGCGGCCATCGGCGAGCGAGACGGTAACACCGTCGGCGTCCCGGGCAAATGCGGCCGGTTCGGCCGGCGCCAATACGCTGACATTCGGCGCCGCCAGCGCGGTCTGCCACAGCGCAGCCTGCAGATTGCCGCTTTCGAGGATGGTCGTCAGCGCATCGATGCCGGCGTCGAGCGCGTCGAACGTCAGTCCGCTGCGGCCGTCGTCACCGGTGATCCGCATCTGCGAGACCGGCTGGATCCGCTCGAGGTCGAGCCGCTGCCACGCGCCGATGCCGCGCAGCAGCTTCTCGCTGGCGCGGCTGATCGCGTAGACGCGGTTGTCCCACTGCGCACGGGGCGCTTCGGTCTGCGGCTTACGGCCTTCGAGCAGCAGCACCGAATGCCCGCTCGGTGCCAGCGCTGCAGCCAGGGCGGTACCGACAAGGCCACCGCCGATGATCAGGATGTCTGCGTCGTAGTGCATGGCGCAGAGTGTATCAGAGCCGCCGCAAAGTCTGTCGCGAGCCGCCGGCAGCCTGCGCGTGTCGGGTTTGCCGGACGAAATCCGGCCGTCTACGCTGGTGCGTGCCTTCCTGCCTGATCCTCGCCGCCTTCGTTGCCGGCGTCTGCGCCCTGCAACGCCTTCCCGCCCTGCCCCCTGTATGGCCGGCGCTGCTCGTTGCGCTGGCGCTGACCGGTCTTGCCATTCCGCACAGCCGTTACCGGACGCTGGCCTGTGTACTCGCCGCGCTCGCCGCCGGCGTTGGCTACGCCGACTATCGTGCCGGGCTGCGGCTGGCCGACCGCTTGCCGGCAGCACTCGAGCAGCAGAGCATCGTCGCCGACGGCTATATCGCCGACCTGCCACAGCAGAACCGCTATGGCTGGCGTTTCACCTTCGTGGTGCAGCACAGTGATCCGCCGGGCCTGCCCGAACGCGTCCAGGTCAACAGCTACGGTGACCGGCTTCAGCCGCAGGCGGGCGAGCGCTGGCGGCTGACGCTCAAACCCAAACGGCCGCACGGTCTTGCCAACCCCGGCGGCTTCGATCTGGAGCGCTGGCTGCTGACCGAGGACGTCGGTGCGACCGCCAGCGTCCGAAGCGCAGAACGCCTGCCCGGCCATGCGTGGCAGGCCGGTGTGAGCCGTGTCCGCGAGGCGCTGCGTACCCGCTTGCAAAGCCAGCTCGGCGATGCGCCGTACCGCGGCGTGATCGTCGCACTGGCGGTCGGCGATCAGGGCTGCGTGCCGAAGGCGCAGTGGCAACGCTTTGCCGCTACCGGCGTCACCCACCTGATCAGCGTGTCGGGCCTGCACATCACGCTGTGGGCGACGCTGCTCGGCGCACTGGTCAATGCCGGCTGGCGCCGCGTACCACGACTGGTGGCCCGCGTGCCGGCGCAACGCGCCGCGCTGGTCGCCGGCGTGCTGGCCGCACTCGGCTACAGCGTCCTGTCCGGCCTGAGCGTACCGACACAGCGGACCTTGCTGATGCTGCTGATCGCCGCCATCGGGCTCTGGCGTGGCCGCAGCAGCGCGCCGCTGTTCACCTGGCTGCTCGCGCTCGCCGCCGTGGTGCTGGTCGATCCGTTCGCCACACTGTCGGTCGGTTTCTGGCTGTCTTTCCTCACCGTCGGCGCGCTGCTGTACGCGGGAGCGGCCACACTGGGGAAATCGCCGCGCTGGCATGGCTGGGTCGCCGCCCAATGGGTCGCGACGCTGGCAAGTTTTCCGGTGCTGGCGCTGGTGTTCCAGCAACTGCCCCTCGTCTCGCCGCTCGCCAACGCACTGGCGATTCCGCTGGTCAGCATGGTCGTCACGCCACTGGCCCTGCTCGGCGTGCTCGACCCCAGCGGAACCCTGCCCTGGCTGGCCGAGCGCGCCTTCGCGCTGACCGACCGCTGGCTGCAGTTGTGCGCACAGGCACCGGTGCTGACCGTCGCCGCGCCCCCCGCTTGGGCGTGGTTGCCGGCCACGCTTGGCGTCGTGCTGTGGCTTGCCCCGCGGGGCATCACCGGCAGACTGTATGCGCCGGTACTGTTGCTGCCGCTGGCCGCATCGGGGACCAAGCCACTCGAAACCGGCGTGTTCCGCGCCACGGTCATCGATGTCGGGCAGGGGCTGGCCGTGCTGGTACAGACGAACTCGCACACGCTGCTCTACGACAGCGGTCCGCCACCGTCGACCGACCGGGCGCTGTTGCCGACGCTGCGTGCCCTGGGCATTCGCCGGCTCGATACGCTGGTCGTCTCGCACAACGACAACGACCACAGCGGCGGCGCCGAGGCCATCCTGCAAACGCTGCCGGTCGGCTTGCTGCAGTCGACCTTGCCGGCACAGCATCCGGCACGGCAACAACCCGTCCGGCACCTCGACTGCGCCGCCGGACAGGGCTGGACATGGGACGGCGTGCGGTTCGACGTTCTCTGGCCGGCGGCGGATTTCATCGCAACGAACGACAACGCCAGAAGTTGTACCGTCCGCATTGCTGCGGCCTCCGGCCAGGCCCTGCTGCTCGCCGGCGACCTCGGCCGCAACGAGGAAACCGCCTTGGTCGCGCAGGGGCTGGAACCAACCGGGATCATCGTCGCACCGCATCACGGCAGCCGCTCGTCATCGTCGCAAAGCCTGCTCGATGCCACGACACCGCAATGGGTGGCGTTCTCGAGCGGCTACCTGAACCGTTTCCGCCATCCGCATCCGGCCATCGTCGCGCGCTATGCCGACGCCGGCGCGCAAGTGTTGCGGACCGATCGCGACGGCGCGATCACCTTCGACGTAGGCAGTACGGTTACGGTACGACGCTGGCGCGCCGAGCATCCGGCCTACTGGTCGGCCGAGCGCAGCGACGCACTGTCACTGCCCGAAGGGAGCGGTGGCTGATACAGTCCCGCTTCATCCTCCGACGAGACCGAGCATGCCAACCCTGACCGCGCTGTACCGCTATCCGGTGAAATCGATCCATGGCGAGGCGCTGACGCACAGCTTGGTCGCCGCGGCCGGTCTGGCCGACGACCGCGCCTGGCTGGTGGCCGACCGCAATGGCCGCTTCATGACCGGGCGAGACTGGCCGCAACTGGTCCGCATCCGCGCCGAGGTTGCCGACGCCACGCTGACGCTCCGTGCGCCGGGCATGCCCGACCTGCAGATCGCCCGCAATGCGTTCGACACGGCACATCCGGCCCAGGTATGGAAGGACGAGTTCGGTGCCTGGCACGGCCCGGTCGAGGCTGACCGCTGGCTGAGCGACTACCTCGGCAGCGACGCCCGGCTGCTGTACACCGGCACGGCGCCGCAACGCCGCATCCGACGGTTACCGGACATTCCGCTGTCGTTCGCCGACGGCTATCCGCTGCTGCTGATCGGCGAAGCATCGCGACGGCAGCTGTCCGACTGGGCCGGACAGGATTTCGCCATGACGCGCTTCCGTCCCAATCTCGTCGTCGACGACGCCGAACCGTTTGCCGAAGATGGCTGGACCCGCATCCGCATCGGCGACGTCGTCCTGCGCATGGTGAAACCCTGCACGCGCTGCGTCTTCACCACTGTCGATCCGGACAGCGGCGAGAAGTCCGCCGACCAGGAACCGCTGCGGACACTGGCAAAGCACCGCAAGGGTGAAGGCGGCGTGCTGTTCGGCCAGAACGCCATTACCGAGATTGCCGGGCGGATCGAAGTCGGCATGCCGGTCGACCTGCTGGACTGAGCACCGCGACAAAAAGGCGAAAACAAAAAGCCCCGGTCGATACCGGGGCTTTTCATTGGCATTGGAGCGACAGGCGAAGGCACTCAATCGTCGGTGAGGCGCACCCGCGCAATCACTGCATTGCCCCGCCCCTGATATTCGACGCTGTCGAACGACAGCATCCGCGCCATCGAGATGCCGCGACCATGCGGGTCGAAGGCGCGCTCGGGAGAGAATTCGAGGAAGGGCTGCCATTCGAAACCGTCGCCCTCGTCGGTGATCGTGAACACCAGCACGTCGGCACGCTTCTCGAAAGCGACATGGACGTTGCGGCGACGAAAATCCGCGCATTCCAGCCGGATGTCGATCTCCTCCTGCCAGCGCCCCTGCTGCAGCAGCCGGGTCTTGTCGGCATAGCTGATCCCGAGGTTGCCGTGTTCGACCGCGTTGACCAGCAGCTCGGACAGGCCTACCGCCACACGCTGCGGCTCCGGGCAGGCGTTCGACAGCAGCAGTGTCAGTTGTCGGGCCTCGTCGAGCGTACGGAAATGGAATTCGCCGCGCGTCAGCAACCGGTACGTCGACGCCTGCGCCTCGAGCTGGGATTCGAGCTGGCGCTTCTCCCGGTAGAACTTGACCGCCGCGGCGACGATCGCCAGCAGCATGTCGCGCTGGAACGGCTTGATCAGGTAGTAGTAGGCACCGGCGGCCAGTCCTTCGCGGACGTTCTCGGCCGCACCGACCGCGGTCTGCATGATGACCGGCACGTGGCTGATTTCGGACTGCTTGAGCCGCGCCAGCAGGGCCATGCCGTCCATGCGCGGCATCATCCGGTCGAGCAGGATGGTGTCGAACTCGCGGTCGTGGGTCAGCAGCGACCACGCCGCTTCGCCGTCTTCGGCAGTGACGACCTCGTAACCGACGTCGGTCAGATGCTCGCCGAGAATCTCCAGATTGTACGGTTCGTCGTCGACGACGAGGATGCGAGCGTCCGGCAATATAGTCTCCCTGCAGCTAACCGTTAGCAGCCAGCATACCCGTCAAGCGCGGGCGCCCGCCAGATCGGCGTAGAGCGCGGTGAATTCGAGCGTCAGTTTGTGGCGCGCATCGAGGAAAGGCAGCGGCACCGCGCGCTCGTGCGACTCGCGCACCTTGACCGAGCTCGACAGCCTGGTCGGCAGCAGCGGCAAGCCCTGCTCGGCCAGTTCCTCGACCATGCGTACCGGCAGGCTGGCACGCGGCTGGAACTGGTTGACGACGATGCCTTCGATCGCCAGGCCGGCATTGTGGTCGGCCCGAATCTCGTCGACACGCCCGATCAGCGACAACAGTGCCTGGCGCGAGAATGCATCACAATCGAACGGGATCAGGCAGCCATCGGCGGCAATCAGCGCCGAAAGCGTGAAAAAGTTCAGCGCTGGCGGTGTATCGATCCAGACCTCGTCAAAGTCGTCGGCCAGTTCGGCCAGCGCCTCCCGGAGTTTGTAGATCTTGTGGCGCGATTCGAGCTTGCCTTCAAGTTCGGCGATCTCCGGATCGGAGACCATGACCGACAGTCCGGCAAATGGCGTCGAATGCACGAAGGCCGCGGTCGGCTTGGCGTATAAGCTGAAATTGAGCACCTGATCGAAGAAGCCGGCCAGCGTTGGCGTGGCGGATTCGAGTGCATCACCGAGCAGATAGCGGCTGGCATTGCCTTGCGGGTCGAGGTCGACGACCAGCACGCGCCGGCCTGCCTGTGCTGCCGCCGCGGCAAGGTTGACCGAGATCGTGGACTTGCCCACGCCCCCTTTCTGGTTGAAGACCACCCGACGAAGCATCGCTGAATCCCGCCAAGACGCCGATTGCGCCGAGGGAAATATAGCACGCACGCCCTCGCGCGCGCGTAGGCGAAGCAGGATTTGCTGCTGGCAGTAATAATTACCGATTCAATAGTGGAAATAGTTACCGGATTCGATTTCGCTGGGTTCGTAGACTGCACAGCGTGGTTCGGAAGTCTCGAACCGACGTGCACTGACCCTTTCCCTCGAAGGAGAAAACCAAATGAAAATGAAGCATGCAGCTCTCGCCATCGCTCTGGCATTCGGCGCCGCAGGCCTTGCACAGGCAGAAGTAACCATCAGCGGTAAGGCTGACTTCGGTGTTCAAGCACGCGACACCGGCGACAGCACCCAGGGTGCGGTGAAGTACCAGGGCGAGATCGACTTCAGCGGCCGTGACAAGCTCGACAACGGCATGAACTTCATCTGGACCTTGAACCAGGAAATCAACAACATCAACGCTGGCTCGAGCTACACCGCAAACAGCCAGTGGGGTAACCGTGATGCATACGGCGGCCTGGAAGGCGACTTCGGTACCGTTCGCGTTGGTAAGTTCCGTTCGGGCGTTTACGCGCTGACCGACGATCTGTACGGCGATACCGGTGCTGACTGGTTCTTCTCCGACTACGGTCGTGGCATGACCCAGCGTCCGGACAACATCGTCGGCTACACCAGCCCGGTGTTCGGCGGCTTCCAGTTCTCGGCTGACTACATCCTCGAAAACCAGAGCACTGGCAAGTCCAGCAGCAACGGTTACGACGTTGCCGGTACCTACACCAACGGCGGCCTGAAAGTGCTCGGCGGCTACCAGGCTCGTCAAGGCTTCGACGGCACCAAGGACGCGACTGCGGGTGCTTCGTTCCAGCAACCGGACGGCTCGTACAGCTACGGCGACAGCCTGAACGGCGGCTCGGATGACACCGACAGCCAAACCGCTTACGTCGGTCTGCAGTACAAGTTCCAGAACGGCTTCGGCGTGACCGGCGGCTACAAGTACATGGAATTCACTCCGAACAGCACGGGCGCTACCTACGGTGGCACCGCACTGGACGCCGGTACTGACTACCATCAGAACATGTACAACCTGATGCTGTCGTACAACCAAGGCCGTCACGACGTGTACGCTGCGTACACCTACCTGGACGACCTGAAGGGCGGCAGCGCGCCGTCGGATTCGGGCGCCCAAGCGTTCTCGCTGCGTTACAACTACCACATGTCGAAGAACACCTTCGCGTACGCCGAATACCGCTACGTGAAGAACGACCAGAACTCGTCGTACAGCGCCGATGACGACCTGTACAACTACAGCGCAACCTCGGCCGGTGAAGACACCCAACGCGGTATCGTTGGCGTTCGCACCTACTTCTAATCGATCGATTGGAACTGGCGTCACAAGAAACGGAGCCTTCGGGCTCCGTTTTTTTTCGTCGGTACGTCCGGCACAGGTGAAATTGACCCTGTCTTGAAAAGGGGCATCGCGCCCCCACGTTCTTCCCCACTCCGGGGCCTCCCCGACCGTCATTTGCAAGGAGAACACATGAGCAAGGAAACGCTGGGCTTTCAGGCCGAGGTCAAACAGCTGCTGCAGCTGATGATTCACTCGCTGTACTCGAACAAGGAAATCTTCCTGCGCGAGCTGGTCTCGAACGCATCGGACGCCTGCGACAAACTGCGCTTCGACGCCACGCAGCATCCGGACCTGTACGAGGGGGACGGCGAGCTGAACATCCGTGTTTCTTTCGACAAGGCAGCACGCACCGTCACGATCGCCGACAACGGCATCGGCATGCGGCGTGACGAAGTGGTCGCCAACATCGGCACCATCGCCCGCTCGGGCACCAAGGAATTCTTCAGCCAGCTGACCGGCGACTCGGCCAAGGACTCGCACCTGATCGGCCAGTTCGGTGTCGGTTTCTACTCGGCCTTCATCGTTGCCGACAAGGTCACGCTGACGACGCGACGCGCCGGCGAAACGGCGGCAACGCGCTGGGAATCGGCGGGCGATGGCGAATACACGCTCGAAGACGTCGAGAAGACCGGTCGCGGCACCGAGATCGTGCTGCACCTGAAGGACGGCGAGGACGAATTCCTCAACGACTGGCGCCTGCGCAGCGTGATCACCCGCTACTCGGACCACATCAATCTGCCGATCCTGATGCCCAAACGCGCCGAACACGACGACGAAGGCAAGGAACTGCCGCCGTCGGGCGAATGGGAAGCCGTCAACCAGGCCAACGCATTGTGGACCCGCAGCAAGAGCGAGATCAGCGACGAGCAGTACAAGGAGTTCTACAAGCACGTCTCGCACGACTGGGAGGAGCCGCTGGCCTGGAGCCATGCGCGCATCGAAGGCCGGCAGGAATACACCGAGCTGCTGTACATCCCCAAGCAGGCGCCGTTCGACCTGTACGAGCGTGAACGCCGTCACGGCGTGAAGCTGTACGTGAAACGGGTCTTCATCATGGAAGACACCGAAAAACTGATGCCGCAATACCTGCGCTTCGTGCGCGGCGTGATCGACTCGGCCGACCTGCCGCTGAACGTCTCGCGCGAGATCCTGCAGCAGAGCCGCGATGTCGAAGCCATCAAGACCGGCTGCGTCAAGAAGGTCCTCGGCCTGCTCGAAGACCTCGCCGAGAACCGCAAGGAAGACTACGCCTCGTTCTGGCAGACCTTCGGCAAGGTGCTGAAGGAAGGCGTCGGCGAGGACTTCACCAACAAGGAACGCATTGCCGCGCTTGCCCGTTTCGCGTCGACCGCCAATGAAGGCAGCGAACAGAACGTCAGCCTCGCCGACTACATCGGCCGGATGAAGGAAGGCCAGGAAGCGATCTACTACATCACCGCCGACACCTTTGCCGCCGCACAGCACAGCCCGCACCTCGAAGTCTTCCGGAAGAAGGGCATCGAAGTGCTGCTGCTGTCCGACCGCGTGGACGAATGGTTTGCATCGAGCCTGACCGAGTTCGACGGCAAGCCGCTGCAATCGGTGGCCAAGGGCGAGCTGAAGCTCGATGCCTTTGCCGACGAAGCCGAAAAACAGCAGCAGGAAGCGGCCGAAACCGAGTTCAAGTCGGTGCTCGACAAGGTCAAGGCGGCGCTCGACGGCCAGGTCAAGGACGTGCGCGTCACCACGCGACTGACGGACAGCCCGGCCTGCCTCGTGGTCGAAAACCACGACATGAGCGCCAACCTCGAACGCCTGCTGAAGTCGGCCGGCCAGGACGTCGGCGGCGTGAAGCCGATCCTCGAACTGAACCCGACCCATCCGCTGGTGCAGAAACTCAAGGCCGAACTCGACGGTGAACGCTTCGGTGACTGGACCCACCTGCTCTACGATCAGGCCCTGCTCGCCGAAGGTGGCCAGCTCGACGACCCGGCCGGTTTCGTCAGGAACCTGAACAAGCTGATGCTGGTCGGCTAATCGCCTCCGCCCAACAAAAAGACCGCTGATCGGCGGTCTTTTTGTTGGAACGAGCATCGGCGAAACGCAGCTCAGATTTTCAGCGGGCCGCCGGGCAGCTGCATGTCGCTGCGGATGTCGCGTACGCCGTCGATGCCCGATGCCACCGAGACCGCGAGCGCACCGGTTGACGGTGTATCGACCGTGCCCTTGAGCGTGACCACGCCGTTGTGGCTGACCGCATGCAAATCGAACGCCTTGAGCTGCTTGTTCTGCTGCAGCGCAACGGTCGTGGCCCTGGCGATTTGCGGGTCCGACGGCCCGGCGCTGCCGGTCGCGACGGCAGCATGTGCATAGAGCCCCAGCGACAGCAGCGTGGCAATCAGGGCGGTCTTGGTTCGGGTTTTCACGACATCTCCGGTACGGTAGGTTCAGCGGGCGCCATCCGGTCCTGCGCGGCCTGCGCCCCGGCTGGTCACGCCCCGGCCGATCACCGATCGATCGGGACATCCTGTTTCTCTTGCAGATGTGATTGGTGCTTGGCCCGACGTCGAATTGCGCCGGTAGCCATACCAATGCAAGTGCCGTGCCATGTCGAGAAAATCGATAAAAATCAGGGGGCTACGCGTGAATCGGAACGGTGCGGCATGATCGGCTCGCGCCCGGAAGACCAAACCGTCGCCGAACACCGACAGATGTCGCGCCGCTTTACGCAACCCCCTGTTTCAGCAGCGGATTTTCATGTCGCTATTCGGCGACACCATCACCACGGAACAATGCCGGTGTCAGCGCATGTTTCTGCAACAGGCGGTAAAACTCGGTGCGGTTGCGGTCGGCCAGCTTGGCGGCGTCGGCAACGTTCCCATCGGTGAGCTTGAGCAGGCGGGTCAGGTAATCGAGTTCGAAACGGCGCTTGGCTTCGGCATAGCTGAGCACTTCCGCCGACGGCTGGCGCAGCGCCCGCTGGACCAGCGCAAGCGGCACGATGCTCGCCGTGCACAGCGCGCAGACCTGTTCGATGGCATTGAACAGCTGGCGCACATTGCCGGGCCACGCCGCCGTCGACAGCGCTTCCAGCGCATCCGGCGCAAAGCCGTTCAGGCGCTTGGCGTATTTTTCCGCCAACCGCTGCAGCAGGTGATTGGCGAGCAGCGGAATGTCCTCGCGCCGCGCCGCCAGCGGCGGCAGCGTCAGCGCGACGACGTTGAGCCGGTAGTACAGGTCCTCGCGAAACTCGCCTGCCGCCATGGCCGCATCCAGATCGCGGTGCGTCGCCGACAGGATGCGCACGTCGATCGGCAACGATTCGCTCGACCCGACCGGCCGGATCGCTCGCTCCTGCAGCACACGCAACAGCTTGACCTGCAGCGCCAGCGGCATGTCGCCGATCTCGTCGAGGAACAGCGTCCCGCCGTCGGCGGTCTGGAACAGCCCGCGATGGTGGTTGACCGCACCGGTAAACGCCCCCTTCACATGACCGAACAGTTCGGACTCGAGCAAGGCCTCCGGGATTGCACCGCAGTTGACCGCGACGAACGGTCTCGCAGCACGCGGGCTGGCCTTGTGGATGGCCCGCGCCAGCAACTCCTTGCCCGAACCCGATTCGCCGCGAACCAGCACGCTGGCGTCCGATGCCGCAATCAGGCGCGCTTCGGTCAGCAACTCGGTCATGGCACTGCTGCGGCTGACGATTTCACTGCGCCAGGCGTCGTCACCCGCCTCCGGGGTTGCCGCCGACACGAGCAGCGCCTGCCGCACCTTGTCGAGCAGCACCTTGCTGTCGAAGGGCTTGGTCAGATAGCCGAACACACCGCGACTGGTGGCGTCGACCGCATCCGGAATCGTTCCGTGCGCGGTCAGCAAAATGACCGGCAGCGCCGGCAGCCGGGCACGGATTTCCTCGTACAAGGCCAGCCCGTCGCCATCGGGCAGGCGCACGTCGCTGATCACGAGCTGGGGCGTCATCACCGCCAGCTGCGCCAGCGCCGACTGTACCGTTTCGGCGGTACTGACCCGGTAGCCGGCCGCGACCAGCCGCATCGACAGCAGTCGCAGCAGGTCGACATCGTCGTCGACCAGCAGGAGCGAGGCACCGTTCATGGGGCCGCCTTGGGCTTGAGCGGCAGGCCGTGCTCGATCGCCTTGAGTGCGTTGAGCTTGTCGTTGAGGTCGTTGGCGCGCCGCTGCGCGTCCTTGAGCTGCTGGTTCAGCTTGTCGGTGTCGGCATCCTGACGGCGCAGTTCGGTGTACTGGGCCGACAGCCACTGCACCAGCGGCCGTAATGCATCGGCCTGCGCCCCGCTTTGCTTCTGCTGCGCGTCGAGCAACGCGATCGCCCGTCCGAGGTCGCCGGAGCCGCGCAGCTGCGCGTACGCCATCGCCCGCTGGATCTGCGCGACTTCACCCGGCTCGGCAGCAAGGCGCGTGATCTCGCGGTTCAGCTCGGCCGGCGGGCGGACGCGCAACGACACGGCGTAATCGAACAGCCCCCGCCAGTCGGGGAGCTCGACCGCCGCCGGCGCGCTGGCCACCGGCGGTCTGCTCGCCGGCGCGGACGCCACCGGCGCCGGCTTGGGCTCGGGCGGACTGACACAGGCGGCCAGCAGTAGGACGAGCAGCAGCTCAGGTCGTTTCGGTGCTTTCATCAGGTAACTCGATCCGGAAATGGGCGCCCTTTGCACTCGGCAACAGGACGATACGGCCGCCGTGAGCGGCAAGATATTCACTGACAATGGACAAACCCAGCCCGCTACCGCGCCGGGCCCCGCCGGGCTGGCGCTCGCCCTGGACGAAGGGCTGGAAGATACGCGCAGCGTCGGCGTCGGCCACGCCGGGTCCCTGGTCGATGCAGTCGAGCATCGTTGCGCCGTCGGTCCGGGCCAGCACGAACCGGATCGCGCCACCGCGCGGGCTGAAACGGATCGCGTTCGACAGCAGGTTGCCGATCACGGCGCCCAGCTTGTCGGCATCACCGTCAAACGCCGGTGCTCCGCCTTCAACACCGACGGTCAGCGCCAGCGCCTGCCACTGCAGACGTTGTGCCTCGATCACCGAAGCAATCAATGCCTGCAAATCGATCGGCACACGGACGAGTGCCCGCGCCGAAAAGTGCATTGCGTGATAGCGCAGCAGATCCTCGATCTGTCGCTGCAGCGCGGCGACGTTGTTCGCCAGAATGTCGACGACTTCGCGCTGGCCGGTATTCAGTACGCCGGGGACTTCGTCCTCGAGCAGCGCGACGCCCTCCCTCAGCGAGGCCAGCGGCGTTTTCAGTTCGTGCGACACGTGGCTGACGAAGCGCGCCTTGTCGGCGTCGAGTTCGGCAAGACGCAGGCGCAACCAGTCGAGCTGAACGCCGAGCCGGCGCAGGTCGGCCGGTCCGCGCCGGACGGCAATCGGAGCCTCGAGCCGGCCTTCACCCAGCCGGTGGATCGCTGCTTCGATCTGCGCCAGCGGCCGGGCCAGCCAGCCGGCCAGCGCCAGAGCGATCAGCGCCGCAGCACCGATGGCCACGGCGACCATGACGGCGATGTTCCGGCGTTCGCGGTCGAGCTCGTCGAGCAGCGCATCGTTGCGTCGCTCGAGCTCGTGGCGGCTTTCCTGCGCGATCTGCTCGTTCAGGCTGCGCAAGCGGACGATCTGCTCGAACACCGTGGCCTGCAGCCCGCGATCCCGGAGCAGATCGCGTCCGAGCGCCGCACCGACCGTCTCGCCGAGCCGCGTCCAGTCCCGCAGCGACGTCGCCAGGGCGGCGTCACCACCGGCGTTGGCGGCGAGCCACTGAACGGCTTCGGTAGCGTCCTGGTGCGATTGCCGCGCACGCAGCAGGAAGCTGGCGTCGTCGAGTACCAGAAACTGGCGCAGGCTGCGCTCGAACAGCTGCGTACGCTCGTTCAGGCGTTCGACCGCCTCGGTCTGCCGGACTGCGGCATCGGAGAGCGACCGGCTCTGCACTGCCGTCTGTTCGAGGATCGACAGCGCGCGCAGCGACGTCGCGCTGAGCAGCGCGGCGGCGAGCACGAAGGCCAGCAGCAGCAATTGGCGGAAAGTGGGTTTGGTCAGCGTGGGCATGCCGGCTCGGGATGGCGCGATGCCCCAAGTCTAGCGCGTCATTCGTCGCGCCGGGTTGACCTCGGTGCGGGCACGCGTGCGGCCAGATTGGAATCGAGGTAATGGCGGCCGTCGGCCTTGAAGGCGAGAAAACGTACACCGACACGGAACTGCTGGAACTCGCTCGACAAAACCGTGTAGAGCACGCGGCTTTTCACTTCGAGAATGCGCGGGCGCTGACCGGCAGCCAGAGGGGGGACCGAAATCAGCACGGTCACCTGATCGGACACGGGCAGATTGTGATCCGACAGCAGACTGAAACCGGAATGGGACAGGTCGAAGATTCGGCCGCGAAAGGTCTGCCGCTTGCCGGCATCCTGATAGACCAGCGAGACGCGCCAGTTCAGCAGGTAATGCGGCTCACCCCGCGGCGAAAACCACGCGGTGTCGATCTGGTTGCCCTGCAGCTCGCGATGGAAGCCAAGTTCATCCGGTGTGTTCACAGTCACACTCCATCAATCAGCGTTTGATTATACAGTCTGACGATAGTCGCGCTGCGAACAGGCAACAAAAAAGCCGAAGCATGCGCTTCGGCTTGGTATCGATCTGAATGGTGCCGACAGTGAGACTCGAACTCACACAGCCGAAGCCACTACCCCCTCAAGATAGCGTGTCTACCAATTTCACCATGTCGGCATTCACAATCGATTTGCTTCACTCGCAGCGCTGAGGATGGCGCGCCTTGCGAGAGACGGGAATATACGCCAGCGACTACCGTCTGTCCAGCGCCGGAGCGAAAAAAGTCATGGTCATGCTTGCCTTGTGCAAAGCCGCCATCCGCTATTAAATAAGCCATTCGTCCGATTCTTCCTTGGCCATGACTCATCCCTTGCACACGCTATTGGAGCAGCACGGACAAGCCCATCGCGCGCCGACCCGGCTGATCGAACAGTTCCCGCGCATCGCCAACCGCCTCGTCGAACTGTGGGGCACCGATGCGATGAGCGGTTATCTGGAATCGCTGATGATCATGGACCGTCCCGACCGGCAGGGCTTTCCGCCCGAGATCGGCATGGAACTGATGAGCTTCGGCAACGCGCACGACGACATCCTGCACCGCCCTGCCGCCGAAGCCGGCGTCTGGGATCACGTCCGCGAGGCCGCGATCGACCAGCTCGACCGCCTCGGTCTGCGTGCCACCGTCGGCGACTTTCACCGCCACGTCGGCCAGGGCAAGCCGGAAACGCTGCAGCTTTATCTGGATGCCGGGCTCAAGGTCGACAGCGCCGACGACAACGGCTGGACCGCGCTGATGCGCGCAAGCTTCGACGGCAGCATCAGCTCGGCCGAATGGCTGCTGACCCACGGTGCCGACATCCATGCCACGGACCGTGGCGGCTATACGCCGTTGCACTGGGCCGCGCTGAACGGCTACGACACGGTCGTGGACCTGCTGGTCAACCGCGGCGCCAACGTCAACGCCGAAAGCCAGAGCGGCTTTACCGCGCTGATTCAGGCTGCCAGCCGCGGCCATCTCGTCATCGTCAAGCGGCTGATCGCCGCCGGCGCCCGCGTCGGCACCAGTACGCCGGACGGCTGGACCGCATTGCACAAGGCCGTGGCCAACCGGCATACCGACGTCGCCATCCGGCTGCTCGACCATGGTGCCGATCCCGACGCGCGCCATCAGGACGGCAGCACGCCCTACACCATCGCGGCACAGACCGGTCAGCAACGGTTGTGCGAACTGATGCTGTTGACACAGTCGGTGCGCCAGCGCGAGCGCCATTAGGCACCGCCGCCACCGGATGGTGTAGCCTTGCTGTGCCGCAACTCGTCATCATCAAGAAAGCGAGTACCGGCACCGCCAGGAACAGGAGAAAACAATGGCCCAAATCTACAAGATCACCGCACGTGCCAGCAGCGCTCTGCCCGAATCGCTGCGTAGCAGCGACGGCATTCGCCAGGCGCTGGCAGCGGTGCACGAGTACTTCCCGCTCGACGACGTCCAGCTGACCGATCAGGATCTCGACCGCCTGTGCGAAGCATCGCGCACGCTGGCGCGCCGCATTGCCGGCCGCGGCCACATCGATGTCGCCTTGCGCTTTACCGACCTGTGCGACATTTCCAGCGACCTGTTCAAGGAAGTGAAGGAAATCCGCAAGGCGATCAAGGATCTGCTCGGCGAGTACGAGGACGAGCTTGAGGAAAACTGCGTCGGCGCACTGCGCTACATCTCCGGCTTCCGCAACGAGATGGTGCCGGCGCTGGCGAATTCGATCCTGCTGCGCCGCTTTGCCAACTTCGTCGACGCGGTCGTGCTCGCCCAGATCCGCCACTCCGACGAAAACGTCGAAATCGAACTGCATCTGATCGAGCTGGCCAGCTGATTCCGGCACCGGTCGATCCTGACGCCCCCAACCGGTCCGACGCCGCTGCGTGCGTCAGACCAACAAAAAACCCCGCTTGACGCGGGGTTTTTTGTTGGTGCCAAGCCGGTCAGCCAACGCTGACGACGCGACCGCGACGACCGGTGGTCGTGAATGCAGCCAGCTTGACCGGGCCCGATACCGCCACCGGGCCGGCATACAGCGGCGACGCGTTGGTCGGTTCGCTGCCGTCGGTGGTGTAGCGCAGTGCAAAGCCCGGCGCCTCGACGTTGGCAAGCAGCTTGCCACCTTCGATTTTGGCCCCCGGCACCGGCACCCGGTAGCCGTAGCCACCGACCAGACCATCCAGACGCGGCAGTTCGCGCTGGCCGAGGCTGTTGGCAAACTGGTTCCAGTCGGCGTCCATGCGTGCATCGCGGGCGGTCTTGTCGGCGACAAAGGTCCAGCCCGGATCCTTGGCCCAGGCGCGCTCGGCCAGTGCCACCAGTCGCGGCATTGCCAGATACTCGAGACGGCCCGCATCGCGGATGTTCTCGGCCCACAGCTCGCCCTGGATGCCGATCACGTTCTTCACACCCTGCTCGGTCAGGCGCGCACTGTTCTTCAGCGAATCACCCAGTTCGTGGCCGAACAGGTTGAGCGTCGCCGTCGTGTAGATGTCCAGCGGGCAGAACTCGAAGGCCTTGCGGGTATTGATGAAACCGCCCCAGTAATAGCCCGGCTCGACCGGATCCTTCTCGTACGCCAGGTCGAAGTACAGGTTGGTCACGTTGCACAGTACGACCTTGTAGCCGGCATTCGCCAGCTGGTAGGCAAAGTCTTCCTGGCCCCAGCCCCAGATGTTGTTCCAGATGTACGGGCGGAAGTTGGCGTCGACAAACTTCGGATTCGGGCCGTGATGGACGACACCGTCGACGGTTTCCTTCTTCAGTGCGATCTCTTCCCAGCCGCCGAAAGTCAGACCGTGCTTCTTCAGGATGTCGCGATAGCGGGCGAGGAAGTGGTCCTGCAACTCCTGGATCGTCGTCATGCCGTGTTCTTTCATGAACGCCAGGCAGATCGGCGAGCCTTCCCAGGCGCCGTGCGGCACTTCGTCGCCACCGGTATGCAGCGTCGTCCACGGGGCATTGGCTTCCGCGTACATCGCCTTGACGTCGGCGATCACCGCTTCGATGAAGTTGTACGCGCCTTCGCGGGCAATGCAGATCACGTTGTCGTGCCACAGCTGGACCGACTCGTACTTGGACTCGTCGGCAAAGTCGGTCAGCAGGTACTGTTCGGCGGCGTCGAGCTGGCCGGCGGCCTTCAGGCGCTCGTAGCGGACGTTCATCGCCTTGATCGCCGAACGCGCATGGCCCGGCACGTCGAACTCCGGAACGATTTCGATATGGCGCGCGGTGGCGAAGCGCAGGATCTCGACGAACTCGGCGCGGCTGTAGAAACCGGACCCGCTCGAGCCTTCGACCTCGGCACCCGAGCCGAAGCACGGCACCAGATGGTCGGTCTCGGTCGCGGTAAAGCCGCGGCCCGAACCGATTTCGGTCAGCTCCGGCAGCG
The DNA here is from genome assembly GCF_014652315.1 of Jeongeupia chitinilytica. Taxonomy (GTDB): domain Bacteria; phylum Pseudomonadota; class Gammaproteobacteria; order Burkholderiales; family Chitinibacteraceae; genus Jeongeupia; species Jeongeupia chitinilytica. The sequence continues at coordinate 121,581 of NZ_BMYO01000010.1, forward strand.
TCGGGATTTCCAGCCGCCAGCCTTCGTCGTCGGTCAGGTGGAAATGGAACTGGTTGAGCTTGTACAGCGCCATGCATTCGAGCAGGCGCAGCACGCTTTGCTTGGACGAGAAATTGCGGCCCACGTCGAGGTGCAGGCCGCGATAGGCGAAGCGCGGCGCATCGACGACACGGCCGAACGGCACGGCCAGCGCCGGCAGCGGATTCACGAAGGCATCGACCGGCAGCAACTGGCGCAGGCTCTGGATGCCGTTGAATACGCCGTGTGCCGATGCGCCGGTGATGACGACGCCATCGGCGCCGATCTCGAGCGAATACGCCTCGGCTGCGGCACCGGTCTGTGCGACGTTGACGGTACCAAGCTGCAGCACGATGCCCTTGCCGGCGGCAGCGCGTTGCGCGGCAACGCCGACGTCGGCCAGTGCCGACTGCAGGAATGCGGCTTCAGCATTCAGCGCATCCGGATGAACGATGGCGGTCGATGCGTCGATGACGAACTGGCCACCGCCGAAGCTCGCTTCCAGCGGCGTCGGCGTGATCTTGCCGACCGCATCGGCGGCCAGCAGCGCGAGCTTTTCGTTGTCGGCAAAGCGCGTGGCCGGTGTCACCAGCGGCACCTTATCGTTGGCGTTGCGGTGGCGCTGGCCCTCGGAAACGAACGGCAGGATGAGCGGGTCGCCGATCGCTTCGGCGCGGGCTTGCGGTGTGCCGTCGCCGTAAACGACATAGAAGCCCAATGGTGCGTCGGTTTCCTGGATGACCCAGAACAAGCCCTCGTAACGGATCAGCCGACTTTCACCGGCTGCAAGTGTACCGAAGCCGGCGGCCGGCACCATGCGCCACAGATCGCCGTTGACCTGCTCGATCTGCACGCCACCTTCGATGCCCTCGGGCTTGATCTTGCGGCAGGTGTTGAAATAGATCGCCCAGCCCTGACCGGCCAGCGGCACGGCGGAGCGGTTGCTCAGTGTCAGCTCGGCGATGAAGTTGTCGCCGTTGTGACCGTTGGTGATGCACTGCCATTGCAAAGCCAGTTGCTTGCCTGCGGGCTGGGTCATCTTCTCTTCCTCATTCCGATTCGTAAGACGGTGGTCTGTGCCACCCGACTGCGACAGTGTAGAAGCAAGTGCTTAAGTGGAACAGCACCCGGATTGCGCTTTTCCTGACATGCAACAACCCGAGAAAAACGCCACCGGACGAACGGCGCAGGGCAAAGCGGGCAAGCCGGATTTTCGGTACAATTGCGCCTCCGATTTTTACCCATGATTTCCGGACCTTACGACATGGCAGACGTTCTCCAGCTGCGCGGTGGCACCGCGCTCTCCGCCTTCCGGCTCGACAAACTGCGCAGCGCGCTGGCCGACAACGGCATTCAAGCGGACCTGTACGCCGAGTTCTGGCACTTCGCGGAAGTGGATGCACCGCTGGACGACAAGGAACAGGCGACGCTGGCGCGCATCCTGCACTACGGCGAACCGTGCGAGCCGGCCAAGGCGGTCGGATCGCTGCTGCTGGTGCTGCCACGTCTGGGTACGATCTCGCCCTGGTCGAGCAAGGCCTCGGACATCGCCGTGCACTGTGGGCTCGGCAAGGTCGCGCGCATCGAACGCGGCATTGCCGTCTACGCCAGCAAGAACGGCGCGCCGCTGTCCGCTGCCGAGAAGAGCCTGCTGCTGCCGCTGATCCACGACCGGATGACCGAACAGGTGTTCGAGACGCTCGACGCCGGTCGCGAACTGTTCCGCCATTTCGAACCGCAACCGCTGGCCACGGTCGACGTCCTGGCCGGCGGCAAGCCGGCACTGGAAAAAGCCAACGTCGAATTCGGTCTGGCGCTGTCGGAAGACGAAATCGACTATCTGGTCGAGAACTTCACCAGGCTGAAGCGCAACCCGACCGATGTCGAGTTGACGATGTTCGCGCAGGCGAACTCGGAACACTGTCGTCACAAGATCTTCAACGCCAACTACGTGATCGACGGCGAAGCACAGCCGTACAGCCTGTTCGGCATGATCCGCGAAACGCACAAGGCCGCCCCCGAAGGCACCGTCGTCGCCTACTCGGACAACTCGTCGGTGATCGAAGGTGCAAAGATCGGCCGCTTCTACCCGCAGCCGGGCAGCGCCGAGTACGCCTATCACGACGAGACCACCCACATCCTGATGAAGGTGGAAACGCACAACCACCCGACCGCGATCTCGCCGTTCCCGGGCGCCGCGACCGGTTCGGGCGGCGAAATCCGCGACGAAGGCGCAACGGGCCGCGGCTCCAAGCCCAAGGCCGGCCTGACCGGCTTTACCGTCTCCAACCTGAACCTGCCCGGCGCAATCCAGCCGTGGGAAGACCCGGCCTACGGCAAGCCCGACCGCATCGCGTCGGCGCTGGACATCATGATCGAAGGCCCGATCGGCGGTGCCGCGTTCAACAACGAATTCGGCCGCCCGAACATCGCCGGCTACTTCCGCACCTTCGAGGAAGACTTCGGCGGCGAGCGTCGCGGCTACCACAAGCCGATCATGATCGCCGGCGGCATGGGCAACATCAACGCACTGCACGTCGGCAAGCACGGCCTGCCCGACGGCAGCCTGCTGATCCAGCTCGGCGGCCCGGGCATGCTGATCGGCATGGGCGGCAGCGCCGCCAGCTCGATGGCGACCGGCGCCAACGCCGCCGACCTCGACTTCGATTCGGTCCAGCGCGGCAACCCGGAAATCGAGCGCCGTGCGCAGGAAGTCATCGACCGCTGCTGGCAGCAAGGTGAACACAACCCGGTGCTGTCGATCCACGACGTCGGTGCGGGCGGCATCTCCAACGCCTTCCCCGAACTCGTCAACGACGCCGGCCAGGGCGCGGTGTTCGATCTGCGCAAGGTCAACATCGAAGAAAAGGGCATGAGCCCGAAGGAAATCTGGTCGAACGAATCGCAGGAACGCTATGTACTGGCGATCTCGCCGGCCAACCTGCTGGCGTTCGAAGCCATCTGTGAACGCGAACGTTGCCCGTACGCGGTGATCGGTCGCGTTACCGACGAAAAGCAGTTGGTCGTCGAAGACCCGCACTTCGGCAACAAGCCGGTCGACATGCCGATGGAAGTGCTGCTCGGCAAGCCGCCGAAAATGACCCGCGACGTTACCCGGGTCAAGCCGGAACTGAAGGTGTTCGACTCGTCGGGCATCGACCTGAAGGAAGCCGCCTACCGCGTGCTGCAGCTGCCGTCGGTGGCCGACAAATCCTTCCTGATCAATATCGGCGACCGCACCGTCGGCGGTTTCACCGCGCGCGACCAGTTCGTCGGTCCGTGGCAGGTGCCGGTGGCCGATGTCGCGGTCACCGCGATGGGCTACGACACCTATCTGGGCGAAGCGATGGCGATGGGCGAGCGCACACCGCTGGCGCTGATCTCCGGTCCGGCCTCGGGCCGGATGGCCGTCGCCGAAGCGCTGACCAACCTCGTCGCTGCGCCGATCGCCAAACTCTCGGACGTCAAGCTCTCGGCCAACTGGATGGCCCCGGCCGGCCACCCCGGCGAAGACGCCAACCTGTACGACACCGTCAAGGCCGTCGGCCTCGAGCTGTGCCGCGAACTGGGCATCTCGATCCCGGTCGGCAAGGACTCGATGTCGATGAAGACTGTCTGGTCCGAAGGCGACGTCGCCAAGCAGGTCACTGCGCCGCTGTCGCTGGTGATCACCGGTTTCGCACCGGTCACCGACGTGCGCTGCGTGCTGACGCCGCAGCTGAAGAACGAAGCCGATACCGACCTGATCCTGATCGACCTCGGCGACGGCAAGTGCCGCCTCGGCGGCTCGGCACTGGCACAGGTCTACAAGCAGGTCGGCCAGTGGGCGCCGGACGTCGTCAGCGTGCCGCACCTGAAGTCCTTCTTCAACACCGTGCAGAAGCTCAACGCCGACGGCCGCATCCTCGCCTACCACGACCGCTCGGACGGCGGCCTGTTCGCGACAGTCAGCGAAATGATGTTCGCCGGCCATGTCGGTGTGACGCTGGAAATCGACGAGCTCTGTATCGAGCGCCGTCGTCGCGGTCGCGAGGAGGACGAACTGACGCCGGAAGACATCGCCCGCGCCGAAAACGGCCGGATGATGGGCGTGCTGTTCAACGAAGAACTTGGCGCCGTGCTGCAGGTGAAGCGCAGCGACACCGCCGCGGTCATCGCCGCGTTCGCCAATGCCGGCATCCGCAGCGAGCTGCACGTGATCGGCACGCTGAACCACGACGACAAGCTCAAGATCAAGAAGCGCAACCGTCTGGTACTGGAAGAAGGCCGCGTCGCGCTGCACAAGGCGTGGTCGGAAATCAGCTGGCGCATCCAGCGCCTGCGCGACAACCCGGCCTGCGCCGACTCGGAATACGCGCAGCTCGACGCCAAGGGCGACAAGGGTCTGTTCGCCAAGCTGTCGTTCGATCCGTCCGACAACGTCGCCGCACCGTTCATCAATACCGGCGTCAAGCCGCGCGTTGCAGTCCTGCGCGAACAGGGCGTCAACGGTCACGTCGAAATGGCCGCAGCGTTCACCCGCGCCGGCTTCGCCGCGACCGACGTGCACATGAGCGACGTGATCGCCGGCCGCATCTCGCTGGCCGACTTCGCCGGCCTCGCGGCCTGCGGCGGCTTCAGCTACGGCGACGTGCTCGGTGCCGGCGAAGGCTGGGCCAAGTCCATCCTGTTCAACGATCGCGCCCGCAGCGAGTTCGAAGCGTTCTTCAACCGCGCCGACACCTTCGGCCTCGGCGTCTGCAACGGTTGCCAGATGATGGCCAACCTCTCGGGCATCGTCCCGGGTGCGCAGGCATGGCCGAAGTTCACCCGCAACCAGAGCGAACAGTTCGAAGCCCGCTTCGTCATGGCCGAGCTGACCGACTCGCCGTCGCTGTTCTTCGGCGGCATGGCCGGGACGCAGGTTCCGGTGGTCATCAGCCACGGCGAAGGCTTTGCCAACTTCAGCCAGCAGGGCGACATCAAGCAGGCCATCGTCGCGATGCGCTACGTCGACCACGGCGGCAAGGTCACCGAGACCTACCCGCTGAACCCGAACGGCAGCCCGCAAGGCATTGCCGGCGTCACCACCGCCGACGGCCGCTTCTCGATCATGATGCCGCACCCGGAACGCGTGTTCCGCACCGTGCAGAACTCGTGGCATCCGGAGAACTGGGGCGAGGATGGCGCATGGCTGCGGATGTTCCGCAACGCGCGTCGCTGGGTCGGCTGACCGGCCAGCCGCGGACAACAAAAAACCGGCACGCATGCCGGTTTTTTGTTGTCCTCGATGCGTGCTAGCCTGAACGATCCCCAGTCCGGAAACCCGCCATGGCCGACATCGTTCACGAACCTACCAATCACCGCTTCATTGCCGTCGACGCCGGCAAGATCGTCGCCGAAATGACCTACTCGCCACTGGGCGAAGACCGCCTCATCATCGACCACACCGACGTCGACCAGGCCTACGGCGGACAGGGCATCGGCTACCAGCTCGTCGACGCCGCCGTCGCCCACGCTCGCGCCAACGGCATGAAGATCCTGCCGCTGTGCCCGTTTGCGGCGAGCGTGTTCAAGAAGAAGGGCGAGGAATACGCGGATGTCCGGTTCTGAGCGCCCTTCTCCCTGCCCTTGTTCCGGTCAGGCTCGCAGCGGAAGCACACGCCGGCAAATCCACCGATCGACTAAAACAAGGACCATTTGACGGCGCTACCATCCAGGTTCTTGAAGACGCGGAAATTCCGGCCATCACGATCCACGGCGTTCAACCAGACTTGTGCAGAGGAGCGCGCATAAGTATCGCCAAAACCAAACTGGTAACTGGTCGGATCCTGCAAATATGGCCGATTCAGATTTTGTGAGAAGCCGGAAATGGTCGAGCCTGACCCTGGCGAGCTGAGCTCGCTCCGGATGTATCCAGACACAATCTTGGTCAATTTCGGCTGCGCCCATGTCAGGGCCAAGGGAGCCGGCGGACGCAGATCTGCCATCGATGTCGAGGACGTCAGCACAGGAAAGAAGCGCGACGGGTCGGCTGCAATTTCTGCATCGGATAGCGGCTTGACCTTCAATGCCGACTGGTATACCGCAATTGGTTGAGGGTCACCCTGGCGCGCATAAATCGTCGCAGTATAGCGGGCGCCTTTCTCGACCTTGGTCAAGTCCAGTCCGGCTGACGTGTTGTAAACAGATCGCTTATCGTTGGCAATATCAAAATGATACCAACTGGCGTCTGCGAACGGATTATTGATGCCGTTCATGTCATTGGTCATCGGCAAGCCGGCGGCAGGCAAACCCGGCCCGCTGATAACCACGTAATAGGATCGATGCATGGTCTCCCGGACACCGAATGCAATGCCGTTCTCGATACGATTCCCTTCCGGGACGCTGCTGGAATAGGTCATCACCTTGAAATCGACCAAGCGCCCATTCCCCACGAACTTCCAGCTACCGTCCTTATCCTTTCCTACGCAAGAAGCAAATTGATCCCGATCCCAAGTACTGCCCAGCTTTATTTTTGCATTCCAGTTGGGGAATTGGAAGCAATACCGCTTGCCAACCGGATCTGCACTGACAAGACGTTCCGGTTTATTCCTCAGTGCCCAAATCGAATCGGTTTTCAATGTCGAGGATAGAACATCCGGCTTGAGCTCGCCGTCATTGACGTAATCATCCGAAATGAATGCCCCCATTTTTGGAATCAGGTCCGTACTGCTCAATCCGCTTTGTGTCGTAATGGATTTGACCATTGCGCCAATTGCGGCAAAAAGCTCGTTCACACCAACCAGGTCTCTTTTGACTGCAGACAAATCCACACCTGGATCGGCCAGGACGTCGGCATCATCTGGGTCCAACAAATCATCCCGAATCTGGTCCCCGGTCAGCACATTGCGAATACTGGCAACCGAGAACGAGTAGTCAATCTGAACGCTTAGCGTTTCCAACAGCGCGTCAAGACCCGTTTGATCGGCCTTGAACGGTGAATGAAGCAAATCGGTGTTCTCGGGCAAACCCAGGTTCCTGAGGACAGCAATCAACCTTCCGCGCAACAAGTCCGCCTGTTTAGCAAGCGCCTCCTGCGTGACAGCTTGTATTGAAGTTCCGTTGAACAGTGTTTCTGCAGGTCCACCAGCGATATTGGCAATGATGAGATCGGTCAAAGGCGTGATGTTGACCGCCTTGTTCAGATCATTCAGCGTCGCTGCCGAGTAAAGCGAGCTTGTCTTTCCTTGTGCACGAAGAACAAAGGGCGCAACAAGATCGCTCACATCGACGCTATAGCTGCCATCCGTACCGATACTGGCTTCCTTGGTTTTGCCATTCGCATCCTTGATGGTCACGGTCCCCACAAACGGCGCGCCAGTCGCGGCGGTACCGCTCAGAGTCTTGGCCGACGGTGCCGGCGTCGGTGTCAAACCGGAGTCACTCTCGCCGCCGCCGCCACCACCGCCACACGCCGACAACAGCCCCGCCGCTGCCAGTGCCAGTACTACACCACGCTTCAATTGCTGCATCTTCCCACCAGTTTTTGAAAATTAATTGTCAAAACGAATCGCATTTTACTTTCAAAAAAAGAAAGACGTAACAACTGACACCACAGGCAACGCATTGGCACAACACAGCATTTGTGCACATTCCAACTTCATCGGCACGGTCGACGTGTGCTGCCCCCTGTCAGTTAACCCGCCATCGGCACCGGCATCCGCATGCTCACCGCCATCCGGTTGAAGGCATTCATCAGCGCAACCGCATAGGTCAACTCGGCAATTTCCTGCTCGCTGAACAGCGCCTTCAGCGCATCGAACTCGATGTCTCCTGCGCGGGTTTCGTGGATCAGCGTCACCGATTCCGCCCAGGTCAGCGCGGCGCGTTCACGTTCGGAATAGAACGGCGCTTCGTGCCAGGCGGCGACGCTGTTGACGCGTGCAAACGATTCTCCGGCCTTGAGCAGGTCGTTGCCGTGCAGGTTGACGCAATAGGCGCAACCGTTCAGTTGCGACACGCGCAGGTAGACGAGGTCGATCAGCACCTTGCCGAGCGACGACTCGCCCAGCGCGACGCTGGTGTCGACGAAACCGCGATGGGCTTTGGGTGCGAGGGAACGATAGTTGAGACGGGCGGACATCGGACAACTCCTGTTGGGACGCCCCGAATGGAGCGCTTCACCGACAAGACGTCCCGGCCCGCCCGTTCGTGACAGGTGCCACGAAAAAATTCAGCGCAGGCCGTCCAGCTTGTCCGGATTGCGCAGGACGTAGACCTCGCGGATCTGCGCGCCATCGGTAACGAAGCAGTAGACGGTATCGAGCACACCGTCGACGTAACGCTCGAGGCAAGGCTCGCCATTGATTTCCGCCTCGACGAAACGGCAGCGATCACCATTGCGCCGGGCAATGGCGTGGAACAGCATCGCCAGCCGGTCCGGGCCATGCAAGGGCCGCAACGCCGAGAACACCTTGCCGCCACCATCGCCGACCAGCACCGCATCGGCGCTGAACAGCGGTGCCAATTCGGTGAGATCACCGCTGTGTGCCGCTGCGGCAAACCGGGCCAGCAGCGCGCGGTGCGCGTCGCGGCTGACGGCAAAACGCGGCCGGTCGGCCTCGATCCGCTGGCGCGCGCGGCTGACGAGCTGCCGGCAGCTGTCCTCGCGCTTGTCGAGCATCGCGGCGATCTCGGCGTAATCGGTGTCGAACACTTCGCGCAGCAGGAACGCGGCGCGCTCGTCGGGGCCGAGCCGTTCGAGCAGGGTCAGAAAGGCGATCGACACATCGTTGTAGTGTTCGAGCATGTCTTCCGGCGAGCGCGGTTCGATCGGCTCGGAACTGGCGACCGGTTCGGGCAGCCACGGGCCGGAATAACGGGCACGCTCGAGTTTGGCCTGCCGCAACCGGTCGATGCTCAGGCGCGTCACCAGCGTGACCAGCCAGGCCTCGGCCGACGCCAGTTCGTCCGGACGCCCGGCCTGCCAGCGCAACCACGCGTCCTGCAGGACGTCGTCGGCGTCATGGCGTGCGCCGAGCATCCGGTAGGCCAGCCCGAACAGGCGCGGCCGGTGCCGCTGGAACTCGTCGAGAAGTTGGTTCATCCGCCGCTCAGGCAAACTTCACGCATACCGGCCGGTCGATGGCGACCGTTGTCCCGGACCTGGTCAGCGCACCGCTGGCAGCGTCGCGCACAAACAGCACAAGACTGCCGCTGGCCTGGTTCGCCACCAGCAGCCAGCGGCCGCACGGCGAAAGGGCGAAATTGCGCGGCATCTGTCCGCCGCACGATGCGTGGCCGGCGGCTTCGAGCAGACCGTCGTTGACACGGAAAACCGCGATGCTGTCGTGACCGCGGTTGGAGGCATACAGGAAATCGCCGTCCGGGCTCAGTTGCAGTTCGGCACCGGTGTTGTCGCCGGCAAAACCGGCCGGCAACGACGACACGGTCTGGCGGTGTTCGAGCACGCCGTCGTGCCATGTGTAAACCAGCACGGTACTGGTCAGTTCACCGACCACGTAAGCAAAACGGCCGGCACGGTCGAAGACCAGATGGCGCGGACCGTCACCCGGCGCAGTGGCGGCCGTGCCGTGCGGCACCAGCGACGTGCCGTCGATTCGGTACACGGCGATCTCGTCACGCCCCAGATCGAGCGCCAGCGCATACCGGCCATCCGGACTCGGCGTGATGCTGTGCAGATGCGGTGCATCCTGACGCTCCGCATTGACGCCGCTGGCGCCCTGATGGCGGACCTCGGACGCGACAGCCTGGACGCGCCCATCGACCGACAAGGGCAGCAGCGCCGCATTCCGGCCGAAGTAATTGGCCACCAGCAGCGCACCGCCGTCGGCCGGGCCGGTGCGCGACAGATAGCACGGCGAATCGCCACCGCTGCCGACGCGATTCAGCAGCGACAGCCGCCCTGACGGGTCGACCGCCAGCGTGCACACCTCGCCCTCGGCGGTCTCGCTGACCGCGTACAGCATGTCGCCGTCCGGCAGCAGGTAGGACGCATTGGCGATGCCGGCCAGCGTCTGCAAGGGCAACAGCGCGCCTGCTTCGGCGTCGAAATCAAAAGCATGGATCGTCGCTTGCTCGGCATCGCCGTAGCAGCCGACGTAAACGCGGCTCGAACCGGTCATGGACGTCTCGTCTCGGGGCAAAACGCCATCTTACGGAATGCCCGCGCCACTGCGGCAGCCTTCGGCCACGGCGTCGCCGATCCGCCACGCATCCGCGCGGAACGGGAATCGGTCGCAATCGGCTGCCTTGCTTCGGCCGCTGTGGGACAATGGCGGCTGCACAGCAAGGAAAACCGCATGTCCGTCAGCCTCAAATCCGAAGTCCAGATCGCCAAGATGCGTGTCGCCGGCCAGCTCGCTGCCGAAGTGCTGGAAATGATCGGCGAGTATGTCGTCCCCGGCGTATCGACCGAGGAGCTCGACCGCCGCTGCTTCGAGCACATCACCAAGAAGCAGAAAGCGACCCCGGCCAACGTCGGCTACCACGGTTTTCCGAAGACGCTGTGTACCTCGATCAACGGCGTCGTCTGCCACGGCATTCCGAGCCCGCGCGACATCCTCAAGGACGGCGACATCGTCAATATCGACGTCACCGTAATCAAGGACGGCTGGCACGGCGACACCAGCCGGATGTATTTCGCCGGCACGCCGAGCCCGGCCGCGAAACGGCTCGCCGACGTCACCTTCGATGCAATGATGGCCGGCATCCACGCCGTCCGTCCCGGCGCCCGCCTTGGCGACGTCGGTCACGCGATCCAGATGCTGGCCGAAGCCGCCGGCTACTCGGTGGTGCGCGAGTACTGCGGCCACGGCATCGGCAAGGTCTACCACGAAGATCCGCAGGTGCTGCACTATGGCAAGGCGGGAACCGGCCTGTTGCTGAAGAAGGGCATGACCTTCACCGTCGAACCGATGATCAACGCCGGCGGCGCCGGCGTACAACAGCTGCAGGACGGCTGGACCGTGGTCACGCGTGACGGCTCGCTGTCGGCACAATGGGAACACATGATCGCGGTGACCGATGACGGCTTCGAAATCCTTACGCCGTGGCCGCAAGGCCAGGCGATACCGGGCTGATACCGCGTCAGCCGGTGCGGGCCATGAAAAAGGGCGGGAGTGATCCCGCCCTTCTCTTTTGCCCGGTGCCGGCGCACAGCCCGGCACGCCAGGACGCCCGATGCACCGGCGTTCGGGCCGTCTCGTTGTTGCTCAGTGCTTGCCCGAGAACGGGAAACGCAACTGCTTCAGAAAACCGTTGGGGACGTAATCACCCAGCACACCGTAGAGCGACGGCCACGAGCGGTCCGACTTCACCGCAGTCCCGAACAGGTAGTCCAGAAACGCGAAATGCGCGGCGTAGTTCTTGTCCAGCGCTTCCTGATCCTGGCTGTGGTGCCAGTGGTGGAAGTTGGGCGTGACGATCAGATAACGCAACGGACCCAGCCGGACGTTGACGTTGGTATGGTTGAACACTGCCTGGAAGCCGACGATGACGATGTAGGCATCGATCACTTCCTTCGAAAACCCGAATACGAAGATCGGCGCCAGCACCAGCGTACGGGTGATCAGCAACTCGAGGATGTGCTGACGCGAGCCGGCCAGCCAGTCCATGCTTTTGACGCTGTGGTGCACGGCGTGCAGGCGCCAGAGCAGCGGAATCTCGTGATACGCGCGGTGGGTCCAGTACTGCACCAGATCGGCAACCAGAATGATCAGGAACAGCGCGACAAAAAACGGCAGGTCCTTGACCCACAGCTGGATGTCGCCCTGCACGGCCCAGCCGAAGAAACGGTGCACCAGCTGGTTGGTCAGCATCAGGATGATGCCGACGACCAGATGGTTGACGATGAAATGGTGGAAGTCGGTTTGCCACTCGGCGCGGAATACCGGCTGCTCGCGGCGCAGCGGAAAGAGCTTCTCGAGGAAAATGAAAATCAGGCTCGATCCGAGCAGGTCGAGAATGAACCAGTCGAGCCCGAGATACAGCGTCGGCTGGGCATACGGCCCCACCGGCACCCGGTGGCCGCCAAACAGCGCCGCGCCGACGACGACAAGGAAGGCCGATGCCGACAGCCAGCGCACCCGTCCGAGCAGGATGTTGGCCAGCGCGACGCCGCCGCTGACGACCATGGACCAGAACAGCAACTGGCGCATCGCGCCGGTGTCATAGACCTGGCGCAACTCCGGTGTCGTCAGATAGGCCGGAAAGTGGAACGCCAGCACACCGAGAAAACACAGGACCGCCAGCATCAGTGCAAACACCCCGGACGCGACTCCGCGTCCGAGGTGGATCCGTCCGTGCGACTCGGACAGTTTGTTCAGTTTGTCGTACATACCCGCCATTCCAGATCGATAACGGCGGCCAAACTATCACAAACAATGAAGTAAGGAAAAACACCTACAAAAGTCAGGCCAGTCCGTCACAGATCGCCTATTTGCGCTGAACGATGGCGCTGCCGCCGCCATGGCGCCTGGGCTCGCTGACGGCGGTCACGCTGCCGTCGTCATTGAAGCTGATCGCGTTGGCGGCACCGATCTGTTCGCTTTCTTCCCAAGCATGACCGTAGGCCTCGAGTGCCCTGGCCTCGTCGCTGCCGATGAAGTTGAGCAGCGATTCGACCTCGACCTTGTCCCGATTGCGTTGCGACATCCGCGGTGCGGCCAGTGCATCGGCCAGCGGCAGGCCGAGATCGACGTGATTGAAGACCGTCTGCAGCACCGTGGTGATGATGGTCGAGCCGCCCGGCGAGCCCAGCGTGAATGCCGGCTTGCCATCCTTGAACACGATGGTCGGGCTCATGCTCGAACGCGGTCGCTTGCCGGCTTCGGGCACGTTCGGCGCCGGGCCGCTGAAGTCGAAGTCGGTCATTTCGTTATTGAGCAGGAAACCGTAGCCGGGTACGACAATCCCGCTGCCCCCCCAGTCTTCAATAGTGAACGTGTACGCGACGATGTTGCCCTGCTTGTCGCTGACGGTCAGGTGCGTCGTGTGTGCCGGTTCGGGGGCCCGCTTGGCGACCGGCCGCTGCGGGACCGACAGGTCCTGCTGGAACAGGAAGGGATCGCCCTGCGTGACCTTGCCGTGATCCTGTTTCGGATCGATCAGTTTGGCGCGTTCACGCGCGAACTCCTTCGAGATCAGTCCCGCCACCGGCACGTCGACATACTCGCCGTCGGCAACGTAGGCGTTGCGGTCGGCAAACGCCAGCCTGCTGGCTTCGAGGTACAGGTGTTGCGCCTGTGCACGCGTCATGCGCGAGAAGTCGTAGGTTTCGAGGATGTTCAGCGCTTCGGCAATCGCGATCCCGCCGGACGACGGCGGCGGCATGCCGTAGACCTCATAGCCGCGGTAGGTCGAGACGACGGGCTGGCGGAAGCGCGCTTCGTAGTCCTTCAGGTCGGCCAGCGTCATGGCACCGGCCATCACCCGGGTCCCGCTGGTCGCTGGCGGCAGATTGACCGCATCGACGACAGCCTGCGCGATCGGGCCCTCGTAGAAGGCGTTGACACCGCCTTTTGCGATGGCGCGATACGTGCGTGCCATGTCGGGATTCCTGAACGGCGTGCCGATCGGCAGCGCCTTCCCGTCCTTGAGGTAGAGCTTGCTGGTGGAGCTGAAGCGGGCGAACTTGGCTTCGTTGAGCTGGCTGATGCGGTTGAAATTCGGCTCGACCCTGAAGCCCTGCTCGGCAATGCGGATCGCCGGCTTGAGCACCTGGGCGAAGCTCATGGTGCCGTAGCGGCGCAGCGCTTCGTCCCAGCCGCGCACGGTGCCCGGAACGCCGACGGCAATGCCGTTCGGCACGACGTCGTCCCACTCCAGCGGCTTGCCGTCCTTCTGGAACACGGTCGGGCTGAACGAGCGCGGCGCCGATTCGCGGTGGTCGATGGTGATGACCCGCTTGTCCTTGGCCGAGTAAATCATCATGAAGCCGCCGCCGCCGACGCCGCAACTGAACGGGTCGGTCACGCCCAGTGCCGCTGCCGCAGCCACCGCTGCGTCGACGGCATTCCCCCCGGCATTGAGGATTTCCATCGCGGCCTTGCTGGCCGGATCGGAAATCGTGGCCACCGCGCCGCCGTGGCCGGTCGCCACCGGCTGTTTCGCCATGGCGGCCAGTGCCGCCATCATCAGGATCGTGCCAAGCCAGTGCTTCATGCTGCGCCTCCGGAAATCGGTGGTTCATGCTAGCAGCAGGCTGACGGGTAATTTTATAAGCGCTTACCCGTATGACAGGTGAAACCGGCCACAGCCCGGATGCGCCCAATCTGCTAAGGTAGCGCGCTCACCTTCCCCACCGGATTTCCAGATGCGCCTGATCACCGCCCTGCTCCTCGCCTTTGCCCTGGTCGCCTGCTCCAGGGTGACGAGCGAGAACTACCAGAAAATCTCCACCGGCATGCAACGCGACGAGGTCGTCAGGATTCTCGGCGAGCCCAAGGCCACCGACGGCGGCAGCGTGTTCGGCATCAGCGGCGAAAGCGCCAGCTGGCAAGGCAGCGATACGACCATCACCATCCAGTTCATCAACGGCAAGGTGATGACGAAGAATCTGGAAAAGAAGTAACCACGCGGCTTTGCGCTGATTCCGTTGTAGAAGCTTCTACAATCCGCAGTTATCCACATGAAGCAGTCAGCCCGAAATCCCTTAGGCGACTGTTTCGTCTGCGATCGCCTTTACTAGGCACACCAACAAGCCGATGCAGCCCCTGGCGCGCCACGGCACACCCGCACACACCATCGTCCAGTGCGGTGACACCTTCCCCTGCTTCATCTTCCAGCCCTTGTCGTCGAGCGCGCTGGCCAGCGTGAGCGAGCCGCGGCCGTAGCGCCGGTTCGCCTGGTTGATCACCGCGTTCAGGCCGGCGCCACCGCGCCGGCCTGATTGCGAGCACGGTGCTCAGCGCGGGTACGCGGCGTCGCGGAGCTCGCGCATCCCGACCAGCCTGAAGCCGCGCTCGGCGATGGCATCGCGGAACAGCGGGTCGGCGAACAGCGCCCGGTCGCCGGTCCGCACACGCCAGTCATCGGCGATGGCACGCAGTTCCGGCGTGTCGTCGGCCGGATGGCCGATCAGGCAGTGGACACCGGCACCCAGCGTGTCGAGCCAGTTCACCGCCCAGGCACGACGCTCCTCCGGCTCGAACGCCTCGCCGAACGGCAGGCATTCGAATCCGTCGATCAGCACGGTCTGCCCCGCCGCGTCACGGGTAGCGATCTGGTCGTACATCGTCTGCGCGGCCGCCTGATCGAGCACGCACCACTGGGCAATCTCGTCCGCACTCCAGCGTGGAATCAGCGGTGGCAGGCGGTACTGGTGCGCCAGGTCGAGATAGACCGGCAGCAGTGCCGGACTGAACATCGTCAGCATGTGCGAATCAAGGTGGGTCAGCTCGACGCCGGCGGCGATGGCGCGCTCGATCTGCGCCGTCAGTTCGGTGCGCACCGCCTCGACACGGGCGTGCGCGTGGGTCGGTTTGGCCAGCGGATGGAAATAGCCTTCCGCACCGGTCAGTCCGTCGTCGGCCGACGTCCGCGTGACGGGCCCCCAGCGGTAGTGGTCCCATTCGCAATTCAGCGTCAGGTGGACGCCGAGGTCGGCGCGTTCACCGAGCTCGCCGGCATGCAGTGCCGTCGACGGAAACCAGCTGCAGGCCGGCATCGCCGACGCCGATGTCAACAGGCCGAATTCGACCAGACTGGTCCACGCCGACACCGTGGCCTGACACATGCCGATGTCGTCGGCATGCAGGATCAGCACGCGGGCATCAGCCTCGAAACCGAGTTTTTGCTGCAAGGTCATTGCGGGACTCCTCGATGCGGTTGGTGTCCGCAGTATGCGCCGCCACCGCGCCGAATCGGTGCGACCGAATCAACTGGGCAAGGCGTGCCAAGCGACGGGTTCGACCTTGCCGAGCAACTCTCGCAGCAATGATTGCAGCCGGCCCAGATCGACCGGCTTGGGCAGGAACGCGTTCATGCCGGCCTCCCGGCACATCTGCTCGCTGTCCTGATTGGCATTGGCGGTCAACGCCACGATCGGCCAGTTGCAACTGCCCGGATCGGCACGCAAGCGCCGGGTCGCTTCCAGGCCATCCATCACCGGCATCTGCCAGTCCATCAGCACCAGATCGAAAGGCTGGCTCTTGGCGAGCCCGAGCGCCTCGGCGCCATTGGCTGCAATCGCGACCTCGTAGCCGAGCCGGTTCAGGAATACTTCGATCACCCGCTGATTGACCGGGCTGTCCTCGGCCAGCAGGATGCGCCGCAATGCCAGCGGTTCCGGTTGGGGCGAAACGGGACGGGATTCGAACGTCAGCGGATGAACCAGCAGCGCGTAAAGCTGGCGGATCAGCACGGCATAACCGATCAGCGGCTTTTTCAGGCGCCGCTCGCCCGGCCGGGCCACGACACCGGCACTCCAGCACAGCAGCAGCCGGTGCTTGTCGGCCGGGATGTCGCCGGCAAAGGCCTCGTCGGCGATCACCAGTTGCGCCGAATGCGGATCGACCCATTCGACCCCGCAGTCGCCGAGAAAGGCTTCGACATTGTCGCGGTAGATGCTGGGGCCCAGCCAGGCAAAACGCCGGCCGGCCAGAAAGGCCGTATCGGCGCCGACCGGCAGCCAGTTCGCCCCCCAGCCACTGGCATACGCCGCGGCGCTGGCCGGCAGCGCAAACCAGAACGACGAGCCGGCACCGGGTACCGTGTGCACCCCGATCTGTCCGCCCATCAGCTCGACCAGCAGTTTGCTGATCGCCAGTCCCAGCCCGGTACCGCCATGCCGTCGTGTCGAGCCCGACTCAGCCTGGAAGAAGCGCTGGAACAGCGAGGACTGCTTGTCGCTGGCAATCCCCTGACCGGTATCGGTCACGACGACCTGCAGCGCACCGGAGGCATCGGTCGCCAGCCGTACGCCGACCTGGCCGCGGTCGGTGAACTTGATGGCATTGCCGACCAGATTGACCAGCACCTGCTTGAAGCGGACCGCATCGCCAAGATACGCCGGCACGCTGACGTCCTTGACGTCGAGCAGCAGGTCGAGCCGTTTCTCGGCGGCCCGCGCCGCCAGCATCGTACAGACCTCGGCCGCGACCGCGCGCAGATCGAACGGGCGGGACTCGAGCGAGAACTTGCCCGACTCGATCTTCGAGTAATCGAGCAGGTCGTTGATCAGCGACATCAGCGTGTCGCCGGACTGGGCAATGGTGTCGACAAAATCGCGCTGGTCCAGCGTCAGCGGCGTATCCCCCAGCAGTTGCAGGAAGCCGAGCATGCCGTTGAGCGGCGTGCGGATCTCGTGGCTGATGGTCGCCAGAAACGCGCTCTTGGCGTGGCTGGCAGCCTCGGCTTCGTCGCGCGCACTGGCCAGCTCCTGCGTCTGCTGCGACAGACGCGCGTTCAGCGCCAGCATCTCGGCTTCGACGCGCTTGTTGCCGATGAACTGCGACACGATGGATGCAAACAGCTTGAGCACTTCGCGCTGGTAGGGCTGCAGCGGCCTGCGGCGCAGGAAGTTGTCAGCGGCGATCCAGCCGATCATCCTGTCGTCGATCCACAGTCCGATCATCGCATTCCAGCCGCGGCCGACGACGACCTTGTCGTAGTACAGCGCGGCGTCCTCGTTGACGATCACTTCGCCGGGGCGACGGCGGCTTTCGTCGAGCATCCGGTGCTGCGGCAGCGTGCTGATGAACCAGTTTTCGTTGATGACCTTGCCGTTGTTGTCGGTCCCGTAGGTCCCGCGCATCTCGTTGCGCTCGTCGTCGGCCTCGAAGATCGCCATCCGGTCGATATCGAGCTCGGCAAGGGCCAGCGTCACCGCCCGGCAGTACAGTGCGTCGAGGTCCGGTGCCTCGGCCATCTGCAGCGTGACCTGGTGCAGCCTCTGCAGCAGACCGCGGTAATCTTCGGCGCGTGCCAGACTGGCCTGCAGCTTGCCGGTCATCTCGTCGAGCGAGCGGCTGTGGTCATCGACGACGGTCGCCCATCGTTCGGCCACCAGCGCGGCCAGCGCTTCGGCCTCGCGCCGGAACGACGCCGAGGCGACCAGCATCTCGATTGCCGCCCGTGCGGTGAATTCGGCATAGAGCACGCCGGCCAGCCGCCCCTGCGACACGAGCGGCAGCAGCAGGCGGTGGCGGTGCTGTTCGGCCCCGGTTGCGTCGTCCCAGATTTCGCTGGCCTGGTAATCGATCGGCCGGATCGACGTCGCCGGTTCGCTCAGTTGCCAGGTCAGCTCGTCGACCGGCAGACCGAAGAAGCTTTCCGGCAGCTGCGGCTCGGCGAATGACAGGGCGCGCTGTCCGGCAACGGCCTGCGCATGCACGCGCGGCGCACCGCCGTCGGGCAGGATCAGAAAAACCCGGGATGCGTCGAAGGCGCCCAGCACGGTCTCGACCACCGAAAGCGAGAACAGCTCCCAGCTGTCTGCCTGAATCAGTGCATCAAACTGGAAATAAGATTTTCTACCCATAACTTACACACAGAAAAAGTTATCGCCATGCCATCATAAACAAGCCACGCCAGACGGCCGTGCCGAACGCCCTCGCCCGCGTATAATCGGCGGTTTTACTGCCATTTACGCAACATGTCGCATCCCACTGCCCGCATCGAATCCCTCGACCACGAAGGTCATGGCATCGCGCACGTCGATGGCAAGACGATTTTCATCGACGGTGCCCTGCCGTTCGAAACGGTCAGCTTCCAGAGTTACCGCAAGAAGCCCAATTTCGAGAACGCCCAGGCGCTCGAGATCCACAACGAAAGCTTCATGCGCACCACGCCGAAATGCCCGCACTTCGGTGTCTGTGGCGGCTGTTCGATCCAGCACATGGAGTTCGGTGCGCAGGTGGCCGCCAAGCAGCGCATTCTCGAAGACAACCTCGAGCGCATCGGCCACGTCGACGCCGAAACCAGCCTGCCGCCAATCTACGGTTCGGCCTGGGGTTACCGCCACCGCGCCCGACTGTCGGTGCGCCATGTCGCCAAGAAAGGCGGCGTCCTGGTCGGTTTCCACGAAAAGCGCTCGCGCTACATCGCCGACATGACCGAGTGCCACGTGCTGGTGCCGCATGTCGCTAAGCAGCTGCCGGCGCTGCGCGAACTCGTCGCCAGGCTGTCCATCGTCACGCAGATGCCGCAGATCGAAGTCGCCGTCGGCGAGAACGTCACCGTGCTGGTGTTCCGCAACATGGTCGACATCACCGCGGCCGACGAAGCGCACTTCAAGGCGTACGCCGATCAGTGGAACGTGCAGATCTGGCTGCAGCCCAAGGGCCCGGACACCGCCTACCCGCTGTATCCGAAAAATGCGCCGATGCTCAGCTACACGCTGCCCGAATACGGCATCGAAATGCCGTTCAAGCCGACCGAGTTCACCCAGGTCAACCACGCGGTCAACCGGGTGATGGTCGAGCGCGCGATCAACATGCTCGATCCGCAGCCGGGCGAAGTGATCGCCGACATGTTCTGCGGCCTCGGCAACTTTACGCTGCCGATCGCCCGCCGCGGCGCCAAGGTGCTCGGCATGGAAGGCAGCAAGCAGCTGGTCGAGCGCGCGTTCGAGGGCGCGCGCCACAACCGGCTCGATCACATGACCGACTTCGCCGTCGCCAACCTGTTCGAGATGACCGAGGAATGGCTGGACAAGCTCGGCCGCTTCGACAAGATGCTGATCGACCCGCCGCGCGACGGCGCGATCGATCTGGTCAAGGCCATCAGCGCCGAGCACGGCCCCAAGCGCATCGTCTACGTCTCCTGTAGCCCGTCGACGCTGGCGCGCGACGCCAACGTGCTCGTCAACGTCAAGGGCTACACGCTCAAGGCTGCCGGCGTGATCAACATGTTCCCGCACACCGCACACGTCGAATCGATCGCCTGGTTCGAAAAGACCGGTCCGGGAATGAGCCGCGAGGAAGTCGCCGAAATGGAAGCGGCCGAAGCCGCACTGCGTGAAGCGGTCAAGGCCGAACAGAAGGCCGCCGCCGCGCAGGAAAAAGCCCGCCGCGCGGCGAAGGAAGCCGAGCTGGCCGAGGCCCGCGCCCGCAAGGCGGCCGAGAAGGAAGCACGCCGCGCGCACTATCTCGCCAACCGCGTGGTGCCGGACGGCGAAGCGCAGTAAGACCACCGCACACGACAATGCCCGCAGCGCGGGCATTGTCGTTTCCGGCCATGGCAACATTGCCCCGCAGCGCATCGCCGTCAGCGATATGCTGACTTCATCCAGTCAACTGCGGACCAGGGAGACCATCCAATGAACCGCTACCAACTGCTCGACGAAGCGAAGGCGGCACGGCTGAAAGCCTACGCACCGTATTCGCGTTTCCTTGTCGGTGCCGCCGTGCTGACCCACGACGGCCGGGTATTTCATGGCTGCAATATCGAGAACGCCGTGTATGGCCTGTGTCTCTGTGCCGAGCGCAGTGCGCTGGCTGCGGCCGTCGCCGCGGGCTGCCGGCCGGGCGACTTCGCGACGATCGCCGTCGTTGCCGACACCGACGGCCCGGTCGCGCCGTGTGGTGCCTGCCGCCAGGTGATGATCGAACTCGGCACGCCGTCGCTCGAAGTCGTGCTGACCAATCTGCGCGGCGAAACCGACGTCACCACCGCCGGCGCCCTGCTGCCCGGTGCCTTTCATCTCGACCCGAATGGCAGCGGCGAGCCGGACGACGTGATCTGACCATCGTCGTTGCGGTACGGCGCGGCACAGGGCAGCGCCGCAGCAGCCTCAGCGCCGGCCGGCCGTGATGCGGTGCAAGGCCATCCCGGCCAGCATCGCGAGTACGAAGACCAGCGCCTGCGGCGCGCCGGCGCTGAACGCCACCAGTGCCGGTCCCGGGCAGATGCCCGCCAGCCCCCAGCCGATGCCGAACAGCAGACTGCCCGCCAGCAGCTTGCGGTCGATCACCGTCGACGCCGGCAGTTGCATCGGTGCGCCGAGCAGCGATACCGTCCGGCGCTTCGCCAGACCGAAGCCGGCCAGACCGACGCCGATCGCACCTGCCATCACCAGTGCCAGCGACGGATCCCAGGCGCCGGCCAGATCGAGAAAGCCGGTCACCTTGGCCGGATTGGCCATCCCCGACACGATCAGCCCGAGGCCGAACAGCAGGCCGGCCAGCAGTGCATTCAGTTTGAGCATCTCAGCCTCCGATCAGGTGGCGCACGACGAAGACGGTGGCGAAACCCGCCGCCATGAAGGCCAGGGTGGCGGCCAGCGAACGCGGCGACAGCCGCGACAGGCCGCAGACACCATGGCCGCTGGTGCAGCCCGAACCGAGCCGGGTGCCGAAACCGACCAGCAGGCCGGCCACGATCAGCACACCCCAGCTACTGTCGAACTGCAGCCGCGGCATTGCCGCGACCAGCCGGTACGCCCATGGCGCAGCGAGCAAGCCGCCGACGAAGGCGAGTCGCCACGCCGTCTCGCCACGCTGCGGCGCCAGCAGCCCGCCGACGATGCCGCTGATGCCGGCAATCCGGCCGTTGCCCAGCGCCAGCAGGCTGGCCGCCACGCCGATCAGCGCGCCGCCGATCAGCGCACTCCACGGGGTAAATGCACTCCAGTCTATCGTCATGATCGGGCCTCCTCGTTGCCGCAAAACTGCTGGTAAAGCGTGCCGATCACGGCAATCGCCGCCGCATTGGCCAGACTGTAGTAAACCTGTTTGCCCTCCTTGCGCGTCGTCACCAGTCCGGCACGCCGCAGGACTCCCAGTTGCTGGGACAGCGTCGGCTGGTGGATGTCGAGATCGGCTTCGAGTTCGCCGACATTGCGTTCGCCCTGCGACATCCGGCACAGCAGCAGCAGGCGATCCTGATTGGCGAGCGTTTTCAGCAGATCCACTGCTGCGCTGGCAGCACTGCGCATCTGCTCGAGTTCGGGGGGTGACGCATTCATGTCCGTGGCATCCGGGTTCACGCTGATGGACACATCATATCAAACAATACTATATTAGTTAATATATTATTAAATTCCACCGCGAGGCAGTCATGAACAATGCGCCCGGCCCGAACATCGAGGGCTTTCACGATCCGGTGACCGGTACGGTCAGCTACGTCGTCTATGACCGCGTCGGCGGTCAGGCCGCGATCATCGATCCCGTCCTCGACTACGCCGCCAACGCCGGTCGTACCGGCAGCCGTTCGGTGCAGCGTCTGGCCGACTGCCTCGCAGCCAACAAGCTCACGCTGGCGTGGATACTCGAAACCCATACCCATGCCGATCACCTGTCCGCGGCCGCCTGGTTGCGCGACCGGCTGGGCGGCCTCGTCGGCATCGGCCAGCACATCGGCGCCGTACAGCAGCTCTTTGCCCGGCGCTTCAACCTCGGCGACAGCTTTCCGGCCGACGGCCGCCAGTTCGACCGGCTGTTTGCCGACGGCGACACCTTCCGCATCGGCGAACTCGAAGCCGAGGTGATGTTCGTACCGGGCCACACTCCGGCCGACGTCGCCTACCGGATCGGCGACGCCGTTTTTGTCGGCGACACGCTGTTCATGCCCGATGTCGGCACCGCCCGCTGCGACTTCCCCGGCGGCGATGCCGGTACGCTGTTCGACTCGATCCAGCGTCTGTTTGCCCTGCCGCCGCAAACGCGGCTGTTCATGTGTCACGACTACGCACCGGCAGGCAGAACACCAAGCTGGACGAGCACCGTCGCCGAACAGCGTGCGGCCAACGTCCACATTGGCGGCGGCACCGCTCGCGACGCCTTCGTCGCCTTGCGCCAGCAGCGCGATGCCACGCTCGACGTACCGGCGCTGATGCTGCCGGCCATCCAGGTCAACATCCGGGCCGGCGCCCTGCCCGAGCCCGAAGCCAACGGCACGCGGTATCTGAAGATTCCGCTCGATCCGCAATGAGTCGCCTTCTCCGGCTCCGCCGACCCAAGGTCCGGCCATGACCCTCGTCGTGCTCGGGCTCCTGATCGGTCTCGTACTCGGTCTCAGCGGCGCAGGTGGCGGCATTCTCGCCGTTCCGGCCCTGATGGCCGGACTCGGCTGGAGCGTCCAGCAAGCGGCGCCGGTGGCGCTGCTCGCGGTTGCAGGCGGCGCCGCCACCGGCGCGCTCGAAGGCTTCCGCCGCGGGCTGGTGCGCTACCGTGCGGCGCTGGTGATGGCTGTGGCGGGCATCCCGCTGACCGCGGTCGGCCAGACCGTCGCGCATCACCTGCCCCACGCAGCGCTGCAAACGGCGTTTGCGCTGGTGATGCTGACCGTTGCCGGCCGGCTGCTCCTGCCACGGCACGACGACGATCGCGCGTCGTCGCCGTGCCGGGTCGATCCGGGCAGCGGCCGGCTGGTCTGGACACCGGTGACCGCACTGGCGATCACCGCCGTCGGCGCACTGGCGGGTCTTGCCACCGGCCTGCTCGGTGTCGGCGGCGGTTTCATCATCGTTCCGGCACTGCGCCGGCTGAGCAATCTGGGCATGCACGCGATTGTTGCGACTTCGCTGTTTGTCATCGCCCTGGTCGGCTGCGGCGGCATCGCGGCGGCTTTGTGGCAGGGCCGGACGTTGCCGGTGGCCGTTGCCCTGCCGTTTCTCGTCGCGACCGTCGCCGGCATGATCGCCGGCCGGCGCCTCATCGCCCGCGTCAGCCCGCAACGCGTCCAGCGCGGCTTTGCACTCGTACTGCTCGCAGTGGCGCTGGGCATGCTGGCTGCGACATGGTGGCCCCGCTGATACAGGCGGCTCGCTGAAAGCTGCGCTTTTCGGCTACAATTTTCACCTTTACGCCCCCCGAATTCGCAGGAGAACACCTATGTCGATGGCTGACCGCGACGGCGTCATCTGGTATGACGGCAAACTGGTCCCGTGGCGCGAAGCGACCACACACGTCCTGACCCACACGCTGCATTACGGCATGGGCGTGTTCGAAGGCGTGCGCGCCTACGAAACCGACAAGGGTGCGGCGATCTTCCGCCTGCAGGACCACACCGACCGGCTGTTCAACTCGGCCAAGATCCTCGGCATGGCAATGCCGTTCGGCAAGGAAGAACTGAACGAGGCGCAACTGGCCGTCGTTCGCGAGAACAAGCTGGCGTCGTGTTACCTGCGCCCGATGGCCTTCTACGGCTCGGGCAAGCTCGGCGTGGCGCCGCCGGCCAACGACGTGCACGTGATCGTCGCCGCCTGGCCGTGGGGCGCGTATCTGGGCGCCGAAGGCATCGAGCGCGGCATCCGCGTCAAGACCTCGAGCTTCACCCGCCATCACGTCAACATCACGATGTGCAAGGCCAAGGCCAACGGCAACTACATGAACTCGATCCTCGCCAACACCGAAGCGACCCGCGACGGTTACGACGAAGCGCTGCTGCTCGACGTCGACGGCTACGTGGCCGAGGGCTCGGGCGAGAACATCTTCGTCGTGCGCAAGGGCAAGCTGTACACGCCGGACCTGACCTCGTGCCTCGACGGCATCACCCGCAACACGGTGTTCGAGATCGCGACCGAGATGGGCCTGCAGGTCATCGAAAAGCGCATCACCCGCGACGAAATCTACATCGCCGACGAAGCGTTCTTCACCGGTACCGCTGCCGAAGTCACGCCGATCCGCGAACTCGACAACCGCGCCATCGGCGTCGGCACGCGCGGCCCGATCACCGCGGAAATCCAGAAGCGCTACTTCGACATCGTCCAGGGCCGCGATGCCAAGCGCGCCGAATGGCTGACACTGGCCTGATTCAGGAACACCAAGATGCAACTGCACGAAAACACCAAGACCCAGATCGAAGTCACCGCACACGATCTACCGCTGCACTGCCCGATGCCGGACATGGTCGCGTGGAACTCGCACCCGCGCGTGTTCATCGACCTGTCCAAGACCGGCGAAGGCCAGTGCCCGTACTGCGGCACGCACTATCGCCTGAAAGCAGGCGAAGTGATCAAGGGCCACTAAGACCCGAAGCAGCGAATGACAAAGCGGCGCATGCGCCGCTTTGTCATTTGAAGCGCCCGGACCGGAGCACATCATGAGCGTGATCGATACCACAACCGCCGAGCACTACCGCTGGGGCGGCGTGTGCGATGGCTGGCATCTGGTCAGACAAGCCGGACTGTCGGTCATCGAAGAGCGCGTGCCGCCCGGCGGCAGCGAAGTGCGCCACGCCCACACGCAGGCAACGCAGTTCTTCTACGTACTGGCCGGCGAACTGGCGATCGAGGTCGATGGGATTGAGCATCACGTCACCGCCGGCCAGGGGCTGGAGATCGCACCGATGCAGGCGCACCAGGTCGCCAACCTTGGCGAGATCGACGCGCGCTTTCTTGTGGTCTCGCAACCGCCCTCGCACAATGACCGCATCCCCGCGCCCCACACCGTGAGCTGTTAACGATGAAGCAAATCCTGATCGTCGCTCCTGCCTGGGTCGGCGATGCCATCATGGCCCAACCGCTGTATGCCGAACTGCAGCGCCAGCATCCGGGCGCCGCCATCGACGTGCTCGCGCCGGCGTGGACCCGACCGGTGCACGCGCGCATGCCGGAAATCCGCGAAGCGATCGACAACCCGTTCGGCCATGGCGAGCTGGCGCTGAAAAAGCGCTGGGCCATCGGCCGCGAGCTGAAGAAGCGCGGCTACGATCAGGCGATCCTGCTGCCGAACTCGCTCAAGAGCGCGCTAGTACCGGCCTTTGCCGGCATTCCGGTTCGCACCGGCTGGCTCGGCGAATCGCGCTACGGCCTGCTGAACGACTGGCGCCGGCTCGACAAGGATCGCTACCCGAAAATGGTCGAGCGCTTCGTCGCGCTTGCGGTGGCCGATGGCGCACCGCTGCCGGCCGGTCAGCACTACCCGCAGCTGAAAATCGACCCGGCCGCGCGCGCGGCGACCTTGGCCAAGCTCGGCCTCGACACCGCCAAACCCATCGTCGCCTGTTGCCCGGGCGCCGAGTACGGCCCGGCCAAGCGCTGGCCGGCACGCCACTTCGCCGAATTCGCCAGGAAGCGCATGGCACGTGGCGAACAGGTCTGGCTGTTCGGCTCGAACAAGGACGCCGAAATCGCCGGCGAGATCGCCGCACTGGCGCCCGGGGTGATCAACCTCGCCAGCCAGACCAGCCTC
The DNA here is from genome assembly GCF_014652315.1 of Jeongeupia chitinilytica. Taxonomy (GTDB): domain Bacteria; phylum Pseudomonadota; class Gammaproteobacteria; order Burkholderiales; family Chitinibacteraceae; genus Jeongeupia; species Jeongeupia chitinilytica. The sequence goes on from NZ_BMYO01000010.1 coordinate 147,656, forward strand.
GCCGAAGCGATCGACCTGATGAGCCTGGCCGCAGTCGCGGTCTGCAATGACTCGGGGCTGATGCACGTGGCCGCCGCGCTGAACGTGCCACTGGCGGCGGTCTACGGCTCGTCCAGCCCGGGCTTCACCCCGCCGCTGACCGACCACGCCGAAATCGTCTCGCTGCAGCTGTCGTGTTCGCCGTGCTTCAAGCGTACCTGCCCGCTCGAACACATGAACTGCCTTAACCAGCTTGATGCCGACCGCGTCGATGCCGCCGTCGAACGGCTGATCCCGGTCAAGCCCGTCCGCTAGGGCATCGCCAGCGGCGTCCCGGCTTCGGGAGGCGTGCGCGCAAAACTGACTATATTGGTCAGACCCAAGACACGGACGCCCGCATGCCGCCCCCTGACCAGTTGAATGCCCTGCTCGGCGAGTGCAGTCTCGGCCGGCAGCGCGCGCTCGAAACGCTGTACCGGCTCACCTCGGCGAAACTGTTTGCCGTTGCGCTCCGTATATTGCGCAGAAGGGACTGGGCCGAAGAGGTCCTGCAGGAGTGCTATGTCAGCATCTGGCAGCACGCCGGCCGTTACGATCCGCTGAAAAGCCAGCCGATGACCTGGATGACGCGCATCGTCCGCAACCGCTGTCTCGACCGGCTCGACCGGCCGAACCTCGAGGTCCCCGCCCCCGATGACGACTTTGCCGCAAGCTGGGCCGACGATGCGCCCGGGCCGATGGCCTTGCTGCTGACACAGGAATCGAGCGCGCAGCTGGCCGGTTGCCTGAAGGGGCTGGAAGGCCATCAGCGCCAGGCCATTGCGCTGGCCTTCTTCGAAGGACTCAGCCACAGCGAAGTCGCGCAGCACCTGTGCCAGCCGATCGGCACGATCAAGAGCTGGGTCAGGCGCGGTCTGGAGAAGCTGAAAGGATGCCTGGAATGAGAACCTTCAACCCGCAACTGCGTGACCGGCTGGCCGGCCAGTACGTGCTCGGCAGCCTGCGCGGGCCGGCGCGCCGCCGTTTCGAAAAACTGATGTACGCCGATGCCAATCTGCGCCGTGCCGTCACCGGCTGGGAAGCGCGGCTGCTGCCGCTCGCCAACGCCCTGCCCGAAGTCTCCCCGCCGCCCCGTGTCTGGCGCGGCATTGCCGACCGGCTCCGGGCACGCCAGCCCGTCCCGGCATGGAGCTGGCGCGGGCTGGCACTCTGGCGCACGCTGGCCGGCAGCCTTGCCGCAATGCTGCTCGCCGGCGTGGTGATCTATCCGGTGCTGGTGCAGCGCGGGGCCGAAGCCCAGTACCTTGCCGTCCTGCAGGATCCGCAAGCGCAGATTGCGCTGCTGGCCAGCGCCACGCGCGACGGCCGTCTGCAGATCAAACCGCTGAACGACCTGCGCCAGGTTTCCGGCCGAAAGGCACTGGAACTGTGGGCGCTGCCCGCCGGTGGTCAGCCGCAGTCGCTGGGGCTGATCGCCCCGGACGGCAAGACGGTGATCGTGCTCAAGCAGCGGGCCGGCCTGATTCCCGCACTCGCAGTCAGCCTCGAACCCCCGGGGGGCTCCCCCACCGGTCAGCCGACCGGCCCGGTCCTGTATTCGGGCAGGATGCTCAGCCTCTGAGCCGGGGCTGGCCGAAACCGGGCCGATACGGCGCGCCAACGGTCGCAGAAACCGGCGCCGCCGCGCTATGATCGGGGTTTCCCCCAATCCTGCCTGCCTGAACATGGAATTCCTCGACCTCGACCCGATCGCCCACGTCCGTGGCACCGTGCAAATCCCCGGTTCCAAGAGCATTTCCAATCGCATTCTTCTGCTGGCAGCCCTCGCCGAAGGCGAAACGCTGATCCGCGGCCTGCTCGGCTCCGACGATACCCAGCGTATGCTCGAAGCACTCGATGCGCTCGGCATCGCCTGCCGCCAGCAAGGCGACACGCGTGATTTCACCGTCCAGGGCGGCAACGGGGTCTTTCCGGTCAAGCAGGGCGAGTTTTTCCTTGGCAACGCCGGTACCGCAGTCCGTTCGCTGACGGCCGCGCTGGCCATGGCCGGCGGTGAATACACGCTCAAGGGCGTTGCCCGGATGCACGAGCGTCCGATCGGTGATCTGGTCGATGCGCTGCGCGTGGCCGGTGCGAAGATCGACTATCTCGGCAACGAAGGTTTCCCGCCGCTGGCGATCCACCCGGGCCAGATCGGTGCCGGCCGGCGCATTCCGGTCAAGGGCAATGTCTCGAGCCAGTTCCTCACCGCCCTGCTGATGTCGCTGCCGCTGAGCGGCGAAGACGTCACCATCGAGCTGGTCGGCGAGTTGATCTCCAAGCCCTATATCGAAATCACGCTGAACCTGATGGCCAAGTTCGGCGTGACCGTGGAAAACCGCAACTGGCAGGAGTTCTTCATTTGCGGGGGCCAGCGCTATGTGAGCCCGGGCGAGGTCTTCGTCGAGGGCGATGCGTCGAGCGCGTCCTACTTCCTCGCGGCTGGCGCGATCGCAGCACAGGGCGGCGCGCTGCGGGTCGAGGGCGTCGGTGCCGACAGCATCCAGGGCGACAAGCGCTTCGCCGAAACGCTGGAGCAGATGGGCGCACAGGTCAGCTGGGGACCGAACTGGATTGAAGTCGCACCGCCGGCCTCGGGCAGACTGCAGGCCGTCGATGTCGATCTCAACCACATTCCCGACGCAGCCATGACGATTGCCGTCGCCGCGCTGTTCGCCGACGGCACCACGACGATCCGCAATATCGAAAGCTGGCGCGTCAAGGAAACCGACCGCCTCAGCGCCATGGCCACCGAGCTGCGCAAGGTCGGCGCCACCGTCGAGGAAGGCCAGGACTACATCGTCGTGACGCCGCCCACCGCACTGACACCGAATGCCGAAATCGCCACCTATGACGATCACCGCATGGCCATGTGTTTCTCGCTGGTGGCGCTCGGCGGCGTGCCGATCCGGATTCTCGACCCGAACTGCACGGCCAAGACCTTCCCGACCTATTTTGCCGAGCTTGCCCGCATCGCCGGTTGATCCACCGGCATCCCCAGCAAAGGCCGGCCATGCCGGCCTTCTTTCTTTTTCAGTCAGACTAACCCGGTCAAGGCCACGCATGGCGTAAACCGACAGGCCTGTCGGTGCGGCAAGCGTCTGCCGTCCGCCGTGCCGATGGTGACGTGCGTCGGCTGCATGTGCGCGACAAACCTGCGTCCTCCGGATCGACTGCATCGTTGCAGGCCTCGCCCGGCACTGGCCTCAAACCGGTCAGCCTGTTGATACCAGCTTGATTTTCCAGCATTCCCGATGCGCTCGACGTGCAAAACGCCGCACCGGTGAACCGGGCACGGCCCTTGAAAAGCACCGATCCGGTCCCGGCTTACAACTTTTCGGCCCGGATTCGGCGTCCGGATGCGGTGATACCATCGCCATGCTTTTTTGCATGACCACAGTGGCACGGCTCGGTCCCGCCCCGTCGCCACACATAACGATGGAGTCGAGATGCATTATCCGAAAATTGCCGCGCTCGCCGTGGCTGCAGTCTTTGCTGCCCAACTGGCCCACGCCGCCCCCGCCTGGGACGCGAAGGCCACTTACACCGCCGGCCAGTCGGTCGATTACGCCGGCAAGACCTGGAAGGCCAAGTGGTGGACGCAGGGCAACACGCCCGGCGCCGAGCAATGGGGCCCGTGGGAATTGATCGGCAACGCCGGCGGCGCGACGCCGACGCCTGCTCCGACGCCTGCTCCGACGCCCGCTCCGACGCCCGCTCCGACGCCCGCTCCGACGCCCGCTCCGACGCCCGCTCCGACGCCCGCTCCGACGCCNGCACCGACGCCTGCTCCGACGCCTGCACCGACGCCCGCTCCGACGCCCGCTCCGACGCCCGCTCCGACGCCCGCTCCGACGCCCGCTCCGACGCCCGCTCCGACGCCCGCTCCGACGCCCGCTCCGACGCCCGCTCCGACGCCCGCTCCGACGCCCGCTCCGACTCCGAAACCGACCCCGGCGCCAACACCCGCTCCGACACCCGCTCCGACACCCGCTCCGACACCCGCTCCGACACCCGCTCCGACACCCGCTCCGACACCCGCTCCGACACCCGCTCCGACACCTGCACCGACCCCGGCCGGCACGGCCTGCGTCGCCGCATGGGATGCCGGCACCGCGTACAGCGGTGGCGCCAGCGCCAGCTATCTGAACCACAACTACAGCGCCAAGTGGTGGACCAAGGGCGACGACCCGAGCAAGGGCGGCGTCTGGGTTGATTCTGGTGCCTGCAGCGGCGGGTCCACCGGTGGCAGCACGCCCACGCCCACGCCGACGCCGGCACCGGGCGGTGTTCCGACCAAGGCCCAGGCCGAGGCCAAGGAAGTCGAGCTGACCAACAACGACTTCTTCCGCACCATCAAGGCGTCGATCCGTACCGCGCCGAACGCCGTGGTTGACGCTGTGGCGCCGGGCAAGGCCGACAATCCGGTCAACGTGAAGCGCATCGAGCGCATCCTGCCCGAAGCCAAGTGGGAATACCTGTTCCCGCGCCGCGAACCGAGCTACACCTATCAGCGCTTCCTGCAGGCCAACGCCAAGTTCCCGGCGATCTGCGACGACTACAAGGACGGCCGTGACGCCGATGCGATCTGCCGCCACAGTCTGGCGACGATGTTCGCGCACTTCGCGCAGGAAACTGGTGACCACAACAAGAACGACACCGTGCCCGAATGGCGTCAGGCGCTGAAGTACCTGCGCGAGATGGGTTGCGATGAAACCGGTCCGAGCTGCGGTTACAACACCGAGTGCGCCGATCCGGTCTTCAACACCGTGTGGACCTGCGGCAAGAACGCCGACGGCAGCTGGAAGAAGTACTTCGGCCGCGGCGCCAAGCAGCTCTCGTACAACTACAACTACGGCCCGTTCTCGCAGGCGATGTACAACGGCGACCAGTTCAAGCTGCTGAACGAACCGGACCTCGTCGCGTCGACCTGGCTCAACCTCGCCAGCGCAACGTTCTTCTTCGTCTACCCGCAACCGCCGAAACCGTCGATGCTGCACGTGATCGACGGCACTTGGGTACCGAACCAGACCGACCAGGCTGCCGGTACCGGCAACAACTTCGCGACGACGATCCAGATCATCAACGCCGAATGCGGTCTCGGCACCGAGAAGCAGGCAGCGCAGAACCGGATCGACTACTACAAGGAGTTCTCGCGCGAACTGGGCTGGGACTACAGCAAGGAGCAGCTGAGCTGCGCGACGATGCAGCGCTTCGGCCCGGGCAGCTCGGCGGCGTACAACATCTACTGGGAAAAGAACTGGAACACCGGCGGCGACAACCAGTGCATGCTGGTCAGCTACCAGACGCCGTACAACGCGCTGATCGAAGGCAACTACGTGAAGTGCGTCGAGAAGAACTGGGGCGTGACGCTGAAGTAAGCGCCAGCCCCGGCCATGAAAAACGGGGGCCGTGGCCCCCGTTTTCAATTGTTCATCCTGTCCGGCTCAGCGGTGTGACGTCTTCGCCGTCTTGGTGTGATGCTGCTTGGCCGCCGTATTTTTGGCCGGCGAGGTCGACCGCTTTGCCGTCTTGTGCTTTGACGCCTTTGCATTCGACTTGCCCGCGTGGCTCGACGCCTTGCTGCTGCGATGCTTGCCGGTCGCGGCGGCATGCCGCTTGCCGTGGCCCTTCTTGGCGACCTGCTTGCTCGAGTGCGACTTCGCGGTCTTGGCACTCGCGTGCTTGCCCTTGGTCGCCTTGTGCGACACCGGCTGTGCACGGCTGGTTTTCGGCGCCGGCGCGCTGCGCGCCGCCGCAGGCGGCAAGGCGGCCGGATCGTCGAACGGCAGAGGCGCATCCTCGGCAAACGCACTGCAGAGGGAAAAACTCAGCATCAGGGCAAGCAGGATACGCATGGCATCGACATTCTGGCGAAACAAACGGGGGGCCAGTATACCCGATCGTTTCCCGGGTTCAGGACGAGCAGACCAGCCGTTCATCCACGACAAGACCACTGAAATCGCCTTCCCGAACACCGACAACGCAAGCCTGCAGTCATTGAAAGGTCAAAGTCGGCAAATCGCTTGAAAACAAACGGGAAAACGCGGCGACTTTCTTGACAATACAACTATCGAAGTTACCATGGTGGTTCTATACCAATGACATGGATAAGACCACTTCAGTGGTGAGTCGCACGCAAGTTGCGGTCACCCGAGCCGGCCATCGCCGGCCCAGGATGCTGCTCATGCCTTTGCCTGGGGCATGCGGTCTTGACGGGGAGCTTCGGCTCCCCATTTTTTTGCTCAGCGCAGCAGCGCTTCGGCAATCGCGACCAGCATCGCCGGCCTGTTGCCGAAGGCGGCCAGTCGCCCTGCCGCATGCGGCACCAGATCGACGTCGTAGGGCAACCGGCCCGCGACCAGCCAGAGCCGATCCGGCGGCAAGGCCGCAATCAGCGCACGTTGCGCCGGCTGCAGCACGGCGTTGTAGCTGACGCAGACGATCTGCGCGGCACCGGCGACCAGTGCAAGCGCTGCTGCGGCCTCGGCCGCATCGGGCGCCAGCGGCAGGGCCAGTTCCTCGACCCGGACACCGGCGGCCTGCAGCGGCGTCGCCAGGGTATCGCGCACCAGCGCCGCCTTGCCCAGCGCCACCTCGTCGATCTCGGTCCGCGTCCGGACCTCGAACGTCAGCAACAGGACCGGCTTGCGCGGATCGATGCCGCTACCGTGACGGCGTACCGCCCTTTTCTGCACTTGCCTGGCCAGCGCCAGTCCGGACTCGCCGCGCAACGCCGGCACCGGGTCGGCCGGAAGAGTGCGCCAGTCCGGCAGACGCCGCTTGAGCGCCAGAATCCGCGCGACCGATGCGCCAATCCGTGCCGGATCGATGTCGCCGGCGTCGACCGCCGCATGCATGGCATCGAGGAACCCTTGCTGCCGGTCCTCGCGATGCGAGATGATCAGCACGTCGGCGCCGGCCCGGAACGCGTCGACCGCCCCGCCGACCGTACCGCCCGGCCCCTTGGCGATGGCATCCATTTCCAGACAGTCGGTAATGACCACGCCGTCGAAGCCGAGCTGGGCGCGCAGCAGTCCGGTCAGCACCGAGTGCGAGCGCGTCGACGGCAGGTCCGGATCGGATTCGACCGCGGGAAAGGCCACGTGCGAGCTCATCACCGCATCGACACCGGCGGCAATCGCGGCCCGGAACGGCGCCAGCTCGACCGCGTCGAGCCGCGCCCGGTCGTGGCCGACGCGCGGGACGCCGAGGTGCGAATCGGTATCGGTATCGCCATGGCCGGGGAAATGCTTGACCGTCGCCGCCAGCCCGGCCGCCCGGATGCCGTCGAGGGCGGCCAGCCCGTATCGGCACACGGTGTCGACGTCCTCGCCGAAGGCGCGCACGCCGATCACCGGATTGGCCGGGTTGTTGTTTACGTCGAGGACCGGGGCAAAATTGATGTTGATGCCGAGGGCCGCCAGCTCGGCATTGCCGATCCGCGTCAGCTCGCGGCAGTCGTCGACCGAACCTGCGGCCTGATAGGCCAGCGCCGACGGCAAGGGCGTCATGCCGTCCTCGATCCGCATCACCATGCCGCCTTCCTGATCGATGCCGATCAGGAGCGGCACCTCGCTGACTTCGGCATTGATCTGCTGCAGCCGGCGGCACAGCGCGGCCACTTGCACCGGCGACTCGACGTTGCGGCGGAACAGGATCACCCCGCCGATGCCCCGGGCGCGGATCAGCCGCTCGATGCCCTGCGACGGTACGAATCCGTCGAATCCGGCCATCAGCAGCTGGCCGATCTGTTGCTGCACGTTCATTCGTCTTCTCCAGCTTGCCCCGACCGTGCCGCGAGGCTACATCAAAGTAATCGGCCTTTGACCACCAACCCGGAGCCTGCGATGCGCGCCACCCTCATGCTGACCGGCCTCGCGGTGCTCGCCACCGCCTGCTCGATGATGCCGCAAACGCCGCAAAAGGCACAGGCCACCCTGCTGCCAACCAGCGGCCAGACCGCGACCGGCAAGGTCGGATTCCGCCAGAGCGGCGATACGCTGCTGCTCGACGTCACACTCAGCGGACTGACACCGGGACAGCACGGCTTTCACGTTCACGAAAAGGGGGACTGTTCGGCCCCCGATGCGAGCAGCGCCGGCGGTCACTTCAATCCGGACAAGCACCAGCACGGCAGCCCGGATGCACCGGACCATCACGCCGGCGACCTCGGCAACGTCGTGGCCGGGGCCGACGGCCGGGTCTCGACCTCGATCACGGTCCGCGGTGTCCAGCTCGACACACTGCGCGGTCGGGCCCTGGTGGTTCACGCCGGCGCGGACGACCTGAAGAGCCAGCCGGCAGGCAACTCCGGTGCCCGCATTGCCTGCGGCGTGATCAACTAGATCGCCCTGGCGCGATCAATTCAGCGCCTGTGGCCGCATCGACGGCCCCGAACACTCAGTTGCGCATCGCCAGCCGGCGCAGCACTTCGTCACGGCCGATCAGCGCCAGTACCGCGTCCACCGACGGCGTATTGGTGATGCCGCACACCTTGGCACGCAGCGGCATGCCGACCTGCGGCATCTTCACGCCCTGCTGCTTGACGAAGTCCTTGATGAACGCCCCCAGGCTGGCCTGATCCCAGGTCTCGAGTCTGGCTGCGCCTTCGGCGAAGAAACCGAGACGCGCTTCGTCGTCGGGCGTCAGGTGCTTCTCGGCCACGTCGGCACTCGGCACCAGCGGGCGATAAAAGTACTCGGCCTGATCGGCCATCTCGACCAATGTCTGACTGCGATCCTTCAGCAGTACGCAGACGTCCGTCAACGCCGGACCGCTGGCGGTATCGACCCCCTTGTCGGTCAGGAAGGCGGCAACGCGTTCGGCCAGGCGCTGCGGCTCGGCGGTCTTGATGTGCTGTGCGTTCAGCCACAGCAGCTTGTCGCGGTCGAAACGGCTCGGGCTCGGACTGACATCGGCAAGGTCGAACCATTCGACGAACTGGTCCATGGTGAAGAACTCGTCGTCACCGTGCCCCCAGCCGAGGCGGGCCAGATAGTTGAGCAGCGCTTCGGGCAGGAAGCCCATCTTGTCGTAGTCGACGACGCTCACCGCGTCGCGGCGCTTGCTCATCTTCTGCCCCTGATCGTTGAAGATCATCGGCAGATGGGCGAACACCGGCACCGCAGCGCCCAGCGCCTGGTACATGTGGATCTGCCGCGGCGTGTTGTTGACATGGTCGTCACCGCGGATCACGTGGCTGATCTGCATGTCCCAGTCGTCGACGACGACGCAGAAGTTGTACGTCGGCGTACCGTCCGGGCGGGCGATGATCAGGTCGTCGAGTTCGGTGTTGGAGATCTCGATCCGGCCCTTGACCTGATCATCCCAGGCGACGACACCGTCGATCGGGGTACGGAAACGCACGACCGGCGACACACCGGCCGGCGCCGCCGGCAGCACCTTGCCGTCCTCGGGCCGCCAGCGGCGGTCGTAACGCGGCTTCTCGCCGCGCGCCTCGGCCTCGGCACGCATGGCGTCGAGCTCTTCGCGCGAGCAGTAGCAATGGTAGGCATGGCCCGAAGCCAGCATTTGCGCGATGACCTGCTTGTACCGGTCCATCCGCTGCATCTGGTAGAACGGGCCCTCGTCGTAGTCGAGGCCGACCCAGTGCATGCCGTCCATGATCGCGGCGACCGATTCCGGTGTCGAACGCTCGAGATCGGTGTCCTCGATGCGCAGCACGAATACGCCCTGGTGCTTGCGGGCGTAGGCCCAGGAGAACAGCGCGGTGCGCACGCCGCCGATGTGCAGCAGGCCGGTGGGGCTGGGCGCGAAACGGGTGCGGATGGCGGAAGTCGGAGCAGTCATGGCGGCAGAGGTGTGAATCGCAAAGGCGCCATTTTACCCGCTGCCGCCTGCCCGTGCAGCGGACAGAAAAAACCGGCCACGAGGCCGGCGGATTCACACTGGAACGGCAATGCGCTTTACAGCGCAGCAGTCATGACCGGCTTGGTCTTGGCCCGGGCGACGCGATTGTTGATCTGCAGGATGCGGTTGGCCGGGTTCTGGACTTCGACATTGGCGGCCAGTCGCGGCTCGGCCGGGGTGGCCGGTGCCTCGAAGCGCACGAGGATGTCGTAGAAGCTGCGCAGCGTCTCGACGTAGGCCACCGGCTCGCCGCCACGGGCATAGCCGAATCGCACGGTGTTGTAGTACTTCGGATCGCGCAGCAGCGGCAGCGTGGTCTTCACGTCGGCCCAGCTGTCCGGATTCTTGCCCTGCCGGCGCGCCAGTTCGCGAGCGTCGAGCAGATGTCCGAGGCCGACGTTGTACGCCGCCAGCGCCAGCCAAGTGCGATCGGGCTCGGCGACGGCGTCGTCGAGACCGTCACGCAGCAACGCCAGATAGCGTGCGCCGCCGAGAATGCTCTGCTGCGGGTTCAGCCGGTCGACGCCCATGCGCTGCGCGGTATCGGTCGTCAGCATCATCAGCCCGCGCACGCCGAACGGCGAGACCGCGTTCGGATCCCAGTGCGACTCCTGATACGCCAGCGCGGCCAGCAGGCGCCAGTCGATCTCGGTTTCGGCCTCGGCCTTCTTGAACCAGTTCTGGTACTTGGGCAACACGCTGGTGCGTTTGCTGAGGAAAGCAACCGAATCCGGCGGCGCAATACGGTCGACATGGCCGTAATAGCGGTCGGTGAGCTTGGCCAGCGACTTGTCGGCACGGACTTCGGCGAAGAACTGCGTCAGCTTGGTCTGCAGTTCGCCATCGTCGTCGCGCATCGCCCACGCCAGTTGCTGCGGGTCGCCGCTTTTCTCGGAAATGGCCACCTGCGGGTAGTATTTTTGCGCCAGTTCGGCCACTTGCGAGCCGACGATCGCGTAATCGATCTTGCGTTGCGCGACCGCCTCGACCAGTTCCTCGCTGTCACCGGCCTCGGCAACACGCCAGGTCAGCGACGGTGATTTGGTCTTGAGCTGGTCGAGACCCTGCACGTACTGCGGCATGGTCTCGACGGTGGCAGCCCCGCTCATGATCGCGTTGATCGCCGACTGTTCGCTGCGATCGTTGCGGTAGACGAGGACCGGGCGCACCGATTGATACGTCGGGCCGAAGCGGATTCCGCTTTCGTCCGTCGTCTGGTGCACGCCGACTGCCAGATGCGCTTCGTTGCGTTGGAGCCGCTCGAAGAGCTTTGCGTAGTTGGGTTCGACCACGAAGCGCACCTTGAGTCCGTTTTCGGACGCGAAACGCGTGACGAGATCATATTCCAGCCCTGCGTAATGCCCCTCGGCATCGACATAGAACGTCGTCGGACCGTTCTGCACGAGTACAACCAGCTCGCGCGATTCGGTCCAGGGGGGCGCTTGGTGGGCGGTATTTGCCGGCATGTCGCCGCATCCCACCAGGGCTACTGTCGCCAAAGCCATCAACCAGTTCTTCATGCCACTCCAGAATAATGCTGTTGGCGTGCATTCTGCCTACAGTTTTTCTGCAACACAAACGTAAAGACTTTGCATTTTCCGAAAAGCCGTGTATATTGCGTCTCTCTTGCCGGAGAGGTGGCAGAGTGGTCGAATGTACCTGACTCGAAATCAGGCGTAGGTGCAAGCCTACCGTGGGTTCGAATCCCACCCTCTCCGCCAAGACCCCATACAAAAACCCTGAATTCGAAAGAATTCAGGGTTTTTTCATTTCCGGCCATCCTTCACGCCGGCAGCGTCCTCCGGTTCACCCGGAACCGGCACGCCCTGTTCAAGATAAACGCGAATCGGCAATCCGCAAGTCCGGATTGTCATGGTCCCGACCGCCCGGCGGCGCCGGACGGTCGGCTTTTCTGCTGCCGGGCCGCGGATCAGCGGCCGAAAAACGTGGTCATTTCGCTGATGCCAATGCCGTCGTCATCGATCGCGGTGACTGCAAGCCGGATGTCGTGCCGGCCGGCGCGCACGCTCCCGTCGGCGGCGCTCAATCGCAGCGACACGGTTTCACTTCCTCCGGCGGCAACAGAGACCGGCGCCAGCAGCGAACTCCGGAGCCCCGCCAACCCCTCGGCACGCACCATCAGCCGGTGCGGCCGCGCATCGACATTCTGGATCGTCAGCAGATAGACGTTCTCGACATCACCGTTGTCATTCAGCCGTGCCAGACTGCCCCGGTCGCGGGCGATCTCGAGCTTGAGCGGCTGGTGATTCACGAGGCCGATCGCCGATGCGCCGGCGACCGCGAACAGCACCGCCGCATAGGCGAGTACCTTGGGCCGCAACATCCGCCGGGCGATGGTCGCCCTGCCCGCACTGGCCGCCTGCGCGTGCTCGGTGGTGAAGCGGATCAGCCCGCGCGGGTAACTCATTTTGTCCATTACGTCGTTGCACGCGTCGATACAGGCGCCGCAGCCGATGCATTCGTACTGCAGGCCGTTGCGGATGTCGATGCCGGTCGGACAGACCTGGACACAGACGGTGCAGTCGACGCACGAGCCCAGCCCGTCGCCGGCGAAGTCGGCATCCTTGCGCCGGCCGCCGCGTGGCTCGCCGCGCCGGCTGTCGTAGCTGACGACCAGCGTGTCGCGGTCGAACATCGCACTCTGGAAGCGCGAGTACGGGCACATGTGCAGGCAGATCTGTTCGCGCAGCCAGCCGGCGTGACCATAGGTGATCAGCGCGTAACAGAGTATCCAGAACGTCGTCCAGCCGCCGACGCTCCACGCCAGCGTCGCCTGCCACAGCGGCCGGATCGGCGTGAAGTAGCCGGCGAAGGTGAAGCCGGTCCACAGCGCCAGCGCAATCCACAGCCCGTGCTTGATTGCCTTGCGGGCGACCTTGCCGGCGGACGGCGGCGCGCGGTCGAGCTTGATCCGTGCGTTGCGCTCGCCCTCGACCCAGCGCTCGATCCACATGAACATTTCGGTGTAGACGGTCTGCGGACAGGTGAACCCGCACCACAGCCGCCCCGCCACCGCGGTCCATGCGAACAGCGCGACCGCACAGAAGATCAGCAGCGCAGCCAGATAGATCAGGTCCTGCGGCAGCCAGACCATGCCGAAGACGTTGAAGCGGAAGGTTTCCAGATCGAACAGCAGCGCCTGCTGGCCATCGATCTGCCACCACGGCACCAGATAGAAGAACAGCTGCGTCGCCACCACCGCGGCGATGCGCCAGTTGCTCCAGAAGCCGTGCGCCATGCGGGCGTGGATCTTGCGGCGGCCGGCAACGTTGACCGTCGTTTCGAAGCCGGCCTCGGGCTGCACCGGGACAATGGGGATGGTTTTGCGCATCTCGAATCCGATTACATATATATATTAGTGTTCGCTGCTTTACAGAGGCCGGAACGGCATGGCGCCCCGGCCGCGAGCCCTGCTAGCCCGCCCAGCGCATCAGCAGGCGGAAGAAGCCGGCGACGAGTGTCAGCGCCAGCACGCCGGCCAGCCACAGGCCGACGAACCACAGCGCGCCGCGCCAGCGGCCCCGGCGTTCGGCGGCGCGCATCAGTGGTACCCCGCGTCGTCGGCGTGGACCTTGCCGCGGAATACCCAGTAACCGAGCGCGGTGTAGGCGAGGATGACCGGAATGATGATCAGCGCGCCCACCAGCGTGAACGACTGGCTGCTCGCCGGCGCCGCGGCGTCCCACAGCGTCACCGCCGGCGGGATCAGATAGGGCCAGATGCTGATCAGGAAACCGCAATAACCGAGGGCAACGATCGCCAGCGCCAGAAAATACGGCGCGTAGTCGCGCCCCTGCCGGAGCGCCCGGCGGATGCCCCATGCGCAGCCGAGCACCGCCAGCGGCACCGGTGCCAGCCAGAAGAAGTTGGGCAGGCTGAACCAGCGCGCCGCGACCGCGGGCTCGATCAGCGGCGTCCAGACGCTGACGACGGCAATCGCACCGAGCAGCAGCCCGGTCAGCGGCGACATCAGCACGATCATCCGCCGCTGCAGTTCGCCCTGGGTCTTGATGATCAGCCAGCCGCAACCGAGCACCGCATAGGTGAGGACCAGACCGAGGCCGGTGAACAGGCTGAATGCGCTGAGCCAGTCGAAACCGCCGCCGGCAAACTCGCGGCCGACGACCTTGATGCCCTGGATGTAGGCACCCAGCGCCACGCCCTGGCAGAACGTCGCCAGTACCGAGCCGGCGATGAAGGCCAGATCCCACAGATGGCGCGTGCGCGTCGCCTTGGCGCGGATCTCGAACGCGACGCCGCGGAAGATCAGCCCGACCAGCATCAGCACCAGCGGCAGGTAAAGCGCCGACAGCACCGCCGAATACACGACCGGAAACGCCGCGAACAGCCCGGCGCCGCCAAGCACCAGCCAGGTTTCGTTGCCGTCCCAGACCGGTGCGACGGTGTTCATCATCACGTCGCGATCGGCCTCGTTCGGGAAGAACGGAAACAGGATGCCGATGCCCAGATCGAAACCGTCGAGCATCACGTAGATGAAGACGCCGAGCGCGATGATGCCGGCCCAGACCAGGGTGATGTCGATCATTGCTGTGCTCCTTCGTCGATGAGGTCGTCGGCGCCGGACAGCGGGCGCCTGCCCGAATACGTCGCGGTCTGGCCGATCGGCTCGCGTTCGCCGTCCGGCGTGTGCTCGTCGGCCACCGGGCCGGTGCGCAGCAGCTTGAGCATGTAATAGATGCCGGTCCCGAAGACGAGGAAGTAGACGATCACGAAGATCAGCAGCGACACGCTGACCTGCTGGTAGGACACCGGCGACGCCGCGTCGACGGTGCGCAGCAGCCCGTACACCACCCAGGGCTGACGGCCGACCTCGGTCGTCACCCAGCCCGCCAGCAGCGCGACGAAACCGCTCGGCCCCATCCACAGTGCAAAACGCTGCAACAGGCGGCTGTCGAACTGGCGACCGCGCCAGCGCATCAGCAGGAACAGCCCCGCCAGCGCGATCATCAGGAGGCCGAGGCCGACCATGATGCGGAAGCTCCAGAACACGATCAGCGAGTTCGGCCGGTCTTCCGGCGGCCACTCCTTCAGGCCGCGGATTTCGCCGTCCCACGAGTGCGTGAGGATCAGGCTGCCCAGATGCGGAATCGCCAGCGCATAGTCGGTACGCTCCTCCTTCATGTTCGGAATGCCGAATAGGTTGAGCGCGGTACCGCCCTGCTCGGTTTCCCAGATGCCCTCGATCGCCGCGAGCTTGGCCGGCTGGTGCTTGAGCGTGTTGAGCCCGTGCAGGTCGCCGACGAAAGCCTGCAGCGGCGCGAGGATCACCAGCATGCCGAGCGCCATCGAAAACGATGTTTTGATCGCCGCATCGCGCCGCTGCCGCAGCAGATGCCACGCCGCCGTCGCTGCGACCAGCAGGGCGGTGACGACAAAGGCCGACAGCGTCATGTGCACCAGCCGGTACGGGAACGACGGGTTGAAGATCACCGCCCACCAGTCGGTCGGCACCACGCGACCGTCGACGATGTCGAAACCGGCCGGCGTCTGCATCCAGCTGTTCGACGCCAGAATCCAGAACGTCGAGATCAGCGTGCCGATCGCAACCATCAGCGTTGCACCGAAGTGCGCGCGCGGGCTGACCTTGTTCCAGCCGAACAGCATGATGCCGAGGAAGCCGGCTTCGAGGAAAAACGCCGTCAGCACCTCGTAGGTCAGCAAGGGCCCGGTAACGCTGCCGGCAAAGTTGGAGAACACGCTCCAGTTGGTGCCGAACTGGTAACTCATCACCACGCCGGAGACGACGCCCATGCCGAAGGCGACCGCGAACACGCGCGACCAGAAGCGGCACAGGTCGAGGTAGACCGGCTTGCCGGTCTTGAGCCACAGCCCTTCGAGCACGGCGATGAAACTCGCCAGCCCGATACTGATCGCCGGAAAGACGATATGGAAGGAAACGGTAAACGCGAACTGGATGCGCGCCAGGTCGACCGCGGTCAGGGTACTCATAAACACTCCCGTCGCCCCGCGTCCTCCCGGCGGCGCCGGGCACCTACCGGGCCGTGTTCCCAGTATTCCCATCGTAGCCAACGGGTAACAGAATCAGAAAAATGATATTTTTGCGTATCAGATGAACGGGGCCGCGGCCGGAACGCCATGAAACGCTACGAGGAAATCGCCGAACTGATCGCCGCCGACATCCGCAACGGCCGGCTGGCGCCGGGCACCCGGCTACCGTCGATCCGCAAGGTGATGGCGCAATACCGGGTCAGCCCGTCGACGGCATTCCAGGCCTACTACCTGCTGGAAAAAAGCGGCCTCGTGCGGGCGCGCGAGCGCTCGGGCTACTTCGTCGCCGGCACCCGCCAGCCGCTGCCGCCCGAACCGGCCGCCGACAGCACGACGCAGTTGTCGACGCCGGTCGACGTCAGCGAGCTGGTGTTTTCGGTGCTTGGTGCCGTCGGCGACCGGACCATCCTGCCACTGGGCTCGGCCTTCCCGTCGCCGCAACTGTTTCCGTTGCCACGGCTGGCGCGGTCGCTGGCGTCGGCGACGCGCTTCATCGACCCGTGGGACACCGTCGCCAGCCTGCCACCCGGCCATGCCGCGCTGCGGCAGCAGATCGCGCTGCGTTACCTCGGCCTCGGCATGCCGCAACCGGCCGAGCAGATCGTCATCACCAACGGCGCGCTCGAGGCGCTGAACCTGTGCCTGGCCGCTGTCGCACAGCCCGGCGACGTGATCGCGATCGAATCACCGGGGTTTTACGCGGCGACACAGGCGATCGAGCGGCTGGGGATGCAGGCACTTGAAATCCCGGTCCACGCGCGCGACGGGCTCGATCTCGACGCGCTGGCCAGCGCGCTCGAACGCCACCCGGTCAAGGCCTGCTGGTTCATGACTTCGTTCCAGAACCCGACCGGCGCGAGCATGGCCGAAGAAAAGAAAAAGGCGCTGGTCGCGCTGCTGGCGCGCCACCAGATCCCGCTGATCGAGGACGACGTCTACGGCGAGCTGTATTTCGGCAAGCATGCGCCGCTGCCGGCCAAGGCCTTCGACACGCAGGGGCTGGTGATGCATTGCAGCTCGTTCTCGAAAACGCTGGCACCCGGTTACCGGATCGGCTGGGTCTCGCCGGGCCGCTTCGGCCAGCGGATCGAGCGGCTGAAGCTGATGACGACGCTATCGGCCAGTGTGCCGGCACAGGTGGCGCTGGCCGACTACCTGCACACCGGCGCCTACGACAAGCACCTGCGCAAGCTGCGCTACGCGCTCGAATCGCAGCTGGCCGAGATGAACCGCGCGCTGGTTGCGCACTTCCCCGCCGGGGTGCGCGTCTCGCGACCGAGCGGCGGCTACTTCCTCTGGGTCGAATTCGCCGAAGGCTTCGACACGCTGGCGCTGCACCGCCGAGCGATCGAGCACGGCATCAGCATTGCACCGGGGCCGATCTTTTCAGCCAGCCGCCGCTACCGCCACTGCCTGCGGCTCAACTACGGCTCGCCGTGGTCGGCCGCGTTCGAACAGGGCATGGCGACGCTGGGCCGGCTGGCCGCCGGGGCCTAGTCGCGCAGCAGCCGGGCGATCAGCGCGCCATCGAAACGCGCGTCGAGCGGCATGCTCGCATGCACGCCGTTGCCGGCCGCGGCAGCCAGCGCCTCGTCTTCCTTGCCGCGCAGCGCGGTCAGCGTGATGACCTGATTGCCGGACGGGTGGATGATCTCCAGCTCGTCGCCAACTTCGAAGCGGTTTTTCACGTCGATCTCGGCCCAGCCGTCGACGACCGATTTGACCTCGCCGACGAACTGGCTGCGCCTGGCCTTCGAGTGCCCGTCGAGGTAGTTCTGCGCCTCGTGGGTGTAGTGGCGCTGGTAGAAGCCGTCGGTATAGCCACGGTTGGCCAGCCCTTCGAGATCGGCCAGCAGCGCCGGATCGAACGGCTTGCCGGCACAAGCATCGTCGATCGCGCGGCGGTAGACCTGCGCCGCGCGGGCGACGTAGTACAGCGATTTGGTGCGGCCCTCGACCTTGAGCGAATCGACACCGATCTTCGCCAGCCGCTCGACGTGCTGCACCGCGCGCAAATCCTTGCTGTTCATGATGTAGGTGCCGTGCTCGTCCTCGATGATCGGCATCAGCTCGCCCGGCCGGCTCGCCTCCTCGATCAGATAGGTCTTGTCGGCCAGCGGATGGCGCTCGGCACCGCCGCAGGCGGCGAACGACTGCTCGGCCTCACCCAGTGCGCGGTTGAAATCGAAGTCGATCTTCACCGGCTGCACGTCACCGGCGTCGTCGGCCTGCGTGTCGCTCATCTTGTAATCCCAGCGGCAGGCGTTGGTACAGGTACCCTGGTTCGGATCACGGTGATTGAAATAACCCGACAGCAGGCAGCGGCCCGAATAGGCAATGCACAGCGCGCCGTGGATGAATACTTCGAGTTCGATGTCCGGGCAACGCTGGCGGATTTCCTCGACCTCGTCGAGGCTCAGCTCGCGCGACAGGATCACCCGCTCGAGCCCCAGCGACTGCCAGAACTTCACGCCGGCGTAGTTGACCGTGTTCGCCTGCACCGACAGGTGGATGGCCTGCTCGGGCCAGCGTTCGCGCACCATCATGATCAGGCCCGGGTCGGCCATGATCAGCGCGTCGGGCTGCATCGCGATCACCGGCGCCATGTCGGCGAGGTAGGTCTTGACCTTGGCGTTGTGCGGCAGGATGTTGCTGGCGACAAAGAACTTCTTGCCGCGCGCGTGCGCCTCGTCGATACCCTGCCTGATCTGCTCGAGCCGGAACTCGTTGTTGCGCGCGCGAAGGCTGTAACGCGGCTGGCCGGCGTAAACCGCGTCGGCGCCGAAATCGTAGGCGGCGCGCATTTTTTCCAGCGTGCCGGCGGGCAGAAGCAGTTCGGGGGCTTTGAGTGGCATGACGGCGTGTCGAACATCGGAAGTCCGACATTGTATCGCAGCCGCTGCGGTGCTCATTCGTTGAGCAGCCCGGAAAAGTACATTGCAAACAGTCATTTGGACCGTTTACCCACAGCCCTCCCACATCTTTGCGGTGGTAAAACGGTGGATGAGTGGATAAAACCGGCGGCCGAACGGCTGGCCAGCCACTGCACAAAATTCAGGCAACGAAAAAAAACCACGTCAAAACAAGCGACTGGGCACACGATCCACAGCCCGCTCACACCGTTGCTCCGGCAAAACGGTGGACGAGTGGACAAGATCACCCGCGGGTACCGCACTGAGGGTCAGCGCCTGCCCTCCGCCCGCCCGTTGCCAAGGAATTAGGCAGCGACAGGAAGGCCAAACAAAACAGTCGCCTAGCGACACTATCCACAGCCTTCCCACACCGTTGCAGTCCGGAACTGGGGACAGGCGCGCTCCCGGTGCCCGAACTGCATGCGGTCAAAATGTCTTGAATGAACAGCAACTTGGCCAGTTCGTGCACAAATGACGAACACACTTACCCACAAGACCGGCCAGCCGGCACCGGCCGATGCCATCCGGCATATCCCGCCGTCAATGCAGCCCAAAAAACAGGCAGCAATACAAAACCCAGACCGATCAAGGGCTTGGATCCACTATCCACAGCGCGTCAACACGCCGGCACACCGGAACGGTGGACGAGTCCACGGTGCTGCTGAAAAGAAGGGCTGCCGACAATAAGCCCGTCGGAACAAAGGCTTGTCCTGCTTACCCACAGCCCGCCCACATCGTTGCCCAGCGCATCCGTGGACAATCAGCGCAGCAACGGTGAATCGGCCTGTGCCAACTCGACGCCTTCGACCTCGGCCTTGCCGGCAAGCAGCTGCACGTACTGCGACAACGCGCGCTTCAGCGCACCTGTCTGCAGTTGCCGCGAGACCTGCTGCCGCACCTGCTCGAAATCAAGTGCCCGCCCCGGCTCGCGCGCCTCGATTGCAACCACGTGAAAGCCGTATCGCGTTCGTACCAGCTGTGACAGCACACCGATCGTCTGGCCGCCAAACACCCTCTGCTCGAACTCGGGCACGGCATCGCCACGGGCGAGCCAGCCCAACGCACCGCCATCCGCGCCGGTCGGGCAATTGGAATACTGTCTGGCCTGCTCACCCATGCGCCCCGGCTCCGCCAGCACGGCCTGCAGGACCTGTTGTGCCTGATTGAGCAAGGCCGGTACCGGTACCCCCTGGGTCACGCGGAACAGGATGTGCCTCACCGCGACGCGCTCGCCCACGACATAGTCGCCTGCATGCGCGTCGAAATAGCGGCGACAGGCCGGTTCGTCGACCTCGGGTACGACGACGTCCCGGGCCAGCAGCTCCTCGATGGCAGATTGAACATCGTCGTCCTCGGCCTGCGGATCCAGCAGTCCCTGTGCCTGCGCATGCTGGCGCAACAGCTCGTACACCGCAGCGCTCTCGGCACTGGCCAGCTCGCCGGCATCCACGGCAATACCGTTGATCCGGATTGGCGAGTCGATGCCCCCTTCCATCACTTCATCCCCTGCACGCCACGGGCCCGAACGGTGCGGCGTGTGCGCATGAGCTGGAACGGACGCAAGAGGTAGAACACCGATGCGAATCCGCTCCAGATGTGCACCAGCCGGGTGAACGGGAAAACCAGAAAAACCGTCAATCCCAGAAAAATGTGCACCTTGTAGACCCAAGGTATCGTTGCCAGCAGTTCGGCATTGTTCGGCCTGAAAATCACGATGCCTTGAACGTAATAGATCAGCGCCTGGAAGCTGTAGCCATCGACCCTGGATGAGGAGAAATAGACCGTCGCAAGCCCCAGCGCCAGTTGTACCCACAGAATCGCGACAATGAGCAGATCCCACGGACGGCTGTTGGAGCGCAGCCTCGGCTCGCTCAGGCGCCGGTGGATCAGGATCGACAGACCGATGATCGCCGCCACCCCGGCAATGCCGCCACCGATCATGGCCAGCTGTTCGTGCACATGTTCGTTCATGAACGCCAGCACGATGGGCTCGGGCATCAGGAAGCCGACCAGGTGGCCGGCGAAAACCACCAGTACACCGAAGTGGAACAGATTCGATCCCCAGCGCAGCTGCTTCTTGCGCAGTAACTGCGACGAATCGGCCCGCCAGCTGTACTGCTCTCGATCGAACCGCAGCAGGCTGCCGACAAAGAACACGGTCAGCGCGACATAGGGATAGAACCCGAACAGGAACTGGTGCAGATAGGCTCCGGCATCCATCACACGACTCCTTCACCGGCGCCTCCGCCGGCTCTTGCCAATCAGCGCCCGGGCTTGGGCATGAAACGGATCGTCGACGTTGTTGGCTGCTCGTCCGGCTTGTCGAAGGCCGGCGCGTCCATCCAGTCGTCGTCGATGTCTGCCAGCGGTTCGGGCTCGACCGCCTTTGACCAGTCCAGACCGGTTTCGCCGGCGTGGACCAGAACGGCGTCGAATACCGCGGCGTAGCGACTGCCGCGCCCCGCAACGGCTTCGCCGATTCCGCGGACCAGATGGCCGCAATCGGCCATGATGGCGGCAACCTCGTCATCCGGCCGGTGGCCGAGAAATTCGAGCAGCGCCGGCAGGTAATCCGGCAGTTCACCCGGTTTGAGCAAGAAGCCGGCGTGGTGGTACATCTCGCCCAGCCGGATCATCGCGGCACCGCGCTCCCGCCCTTCGCCATGAAGGTGCTCGAACAGGTGCAGTGAGGTCGCCCTGCCGCGATCGAACAGACCGACATAGGTTTCCTCTGCCGTGACGTCATCGTTCGTCGACAACTCGTCGATCAGCGCAGTCAGACGCTCCCGATCGATCCGCCGCAAACTGCGGCAGGTCGCCAGCTCTGCGGCAATCTCCGGCAGGACCGCCCGCAATGACTGCGCCGGGTAGAGCAGCAATGCGCCGAGCAGCCGCAGGACATGATTGGCGGCGGGCGACGCCTCATGGCGGGACGATGCCGGCATCAGTAGTCCACCTTGTTTTCGGTTCCGCGCCCGCCCATGGTCTTGAGCGGAATCACTTTCTTGCCGGCCATCTTGCCGCCGAACAGGCTGGGCTCCGTGCTGCCATCGGAACAGCCGTTGCCGAACGAAAAGCCACACTCGCCGCGTAGCTGGTAGGCATTCTCGGCGTACTCGCGATGCGTCGTCGGGATCACGTAGCGGTCCTCGTAGTCGGCGATCGACAGATAGCGGTGCATGTCTTCAACCTCGGCCAGGGTCAGCCCGGCCTCGGCCAGCAAGGCAGCGTTGTCGTGCCCTTCGAGCTGCCGCTCGCGATAGAACGCCCGCATGCCGAGCATCTTCTTCAGCGCCTGTTGCACCGGCCGCTCATCCCCGGCGGTCAGCAGGTTGGCAAGGTAGCGCACCGGAATGCGCAGGCTGTCGACGTCGGGCAGATGACCCTTGATGCCGATCTCGCCGGCGTTCGCACGGGCCTGGATCGGCGACAGCGGCGGCACGTACCAGACCATCGGCAGCGTCCGGTACTCGGGATGCAGTGGAAAAGCGATCTTCCATTCCATCGCCATCTTGTACGCCGGCGACCTCGCAGCAGCCTCGAGCCACAATTCGGGAACACCGTCCTTGCGCGCCTGCTCCTGCACCGCCTGCGAATGCGGATCGAGAAACACCGACAGCTGTGCGCCGTACAGGTCCTGCGGATTGGGCACCGATGCAGCCGTTTCGATCCGGTCCGCGTCGTACAGCATCACCCCGAGATAACGGATCCGCCCGACACAGGTTTCCGAACACACGGTCGGCTGGCCGGCTTCGATGCGCGGATAGCAGAAGATGCATTTCTCGGCCTTGCCGGACGACCAGTTGTAGTAAATCTTCTTGTACGGACAGCCGGACACGCACATGCGCCAGCCGCGGCACTTGTCCTGGTCGATCAGCACGATGCCGTCCTCTTCGCGCTTGTAGATCGAACCCGACGGACACGAGGCGACACAGGCCGGATTCAGGCAGTGCTCGCACAAGCGCGGCAGGTACATCATGAAGGTGTTTTCGAACTCGCCGTAGATGTCCTTCTGCACGTCTTCGAAGTTGTAATCGGCGCTGCGCTTGGCGAATTCACCGCCAAGGATTTCTTCCCAGTTCGGCCCCCATTCGATTTTTTCCATCCGTTCGCCGCTGATCACCGAAATCGGCCGCGCCACCGGCGGCGTCGGCATTTCGGGTGCGGTCTGCAGGAATTCGTAATCGAAAGTGAACGGCTCGTAGTAGTCGTCGATCTCGGGCAGGTTCGGATTGGCAAACAGGTTGAGCAGCACCTGCAGACGGCTGCCCTGCTTGAGCCTCAACTTGCCGTTGCGCTTCAGGTCCCAGCCGCCTTTCCACTTGTCCTGATTTTCCCAGTCCTTCGGGTAACCGATGCCGGGCTTGGTCTCGACATTGTTGAACCACGCGTATTCCATCCCCAGCCGGCTGGTCCAGACGTTCTTGCACGTCACCGAACAGGTGTGACAGCCGATGCATTTGTCGAGGTTGAGCACCATAGCAATCTGCGCACGGACTTTCATGCCTTGCCCTCCTCGGCAACGCCACTCGGCGTGTCCATCCAGTCGACCTTGGCCATCTTGCGGACGATGACGAACTCGTCCCGATTGCTGCCCACCGTGCCGTAGTAGTTGAAGCCGTAGGAGAGCTGCGCATAGCCGCCGATCATGTGCGTCGGCTTGAGCACGGTACGCGTGACCGAATTGTGGATGCCACCGCGGTGTTTGGTCACCTCGGACCCAGGCACGTTCACGATTTTTTCCTGCGCGTGGTACATCATGCACATGCCCGGCTTGACCCGCTGGCTGACCACCACTCGTGCGGCGATCGCGCCATTGACGTTGAACAGCTCGATCCAGTCGTTGTCGACGATGCCTGCCTGCCTGGCATCGGTCTCGGACAGCCAGACGATCGGCCCGCCGCGTGACAGGGTCAGCATCAGCAGATTGTCGGTATAGGTCGAATGAATCCCCCACTTCTGGTGCGGGGTAATGAAATTGAGCGAGATTTCCGGATTGCCGTTGGGCAGCTTGCCGGACAGCGGCGCCACCGTTTTCATGTCCACCGGTGGCCGGTAACAGGCAAAGCCTTCACCGAAATCCCGCATCCATGCGTGGTCCTGGTAGAACTGCTGCCGGCCGGTCAGTGTGCGCCACGGAATCAGCTCGTTCACGTTGGTGTAGCCGGCGGTGTAGCTGACGTGCTCGCTTTCGATGCCGGACCAGGTCGGGCTGGAAATGATCTTGCGCGGTTGTGCCTGCACGTCGCGGTAGCGGATCTTTTCATCCTCGCGTACGTCGGCCAGATGCGAATGCGAACGACCGGTGAATTTCGACAGCGCCGCCCATGCCTTGACGGCCACCTCGCCGTTGGTTTCCGGCGCCAGCGACAGGATCACCTCGGTCGCGTCGATGTCGGTTTCGATTTTCGGCAATCCCTTGGTCGGCCCTTCTTCGATGACCACCTTGTTGAGCTTCGCCAGCCCGTCGACCTCGTGCTCGGTATTCCAGCCGATGCCCTTGCCACCGTTGCCCAGCGTTTTCATCAACGGCCCGAGCGCGGTGAAACGTTTGTACGTATTCGGGTAATCGCGCTCGACGACGACAATGTTCGGTGCGGTCTTGCCCGGAATCAGCTCGCACTCGCCCTTCTTCCAGTCCTTCGGCTCGAACGGCTGGGCCAGTTCGCCGGCCGTATCGTGCAGAATCGGTACCAGAACGACGTCCTGCTCGACACCGAGATGACCGACAGCCAGTTCGGAAAACTTCTTCGCAATCGACTTGTAGATTTCCCAGTCGCTGCGCGTCTGCCAGATCGGATCGACCGCCGCCGACAGCGGGTGGATGAACGGATGCATGTCCGACGTATTGAGATCGTTCTTCTCGTACCACGTCGCGGTCGGCAGCACCACATCGGCGTAGAGGCAGGTCGTACTCATTCGAAAGTCGAGCACGGTGATCAGATCGAGCTTCCCCTCGGGCGCCGTGTCGTGCCAGACGACTTCCTGCGGCTTATCCTCGCCACCGACGCCAAGATCGTCCCCGAGCAACCCGTTCTGCGCACCGACGAAATGCTTGAGAAAGTATTCGTGTCCCTTGCCGCTCGAACCGAACAGGTTGGACCGCCAGACAAAGAGGTTGCGCGGAAAGTTGACCGGCGCATCCGGATCCTCGCACGACATGCGCAGACTGCCGTCCTTGAGGCCGTTGACGACGTAGTCCTTCGGCGCCAGTCCCGCCGCCTTTGCCGCCGCAGCGATCCGCAACGGATTCGTCGCCAGTTGCGGAGCCGACGGCAGCCACCCCATCCGTTCGGCACGGACATTGAAATCGATCATGCTACCGCCGTAGCGGTTGGGATCGGCCAGCGGGGAAAGGATTTCGTCGACCTTCACCTTCTCGTAACGCCACTGGTCGGTATGCGCATAGAAGAACGACGTGCTGTTCATGTGCCGTGGCGGGCGCAACCAGTCCAGCGCAAACGCAAGTGCAGTCCAGCCCGTTTGCGGCCGCAGCTTTTCCTGCCCCACGTAATGCGCCCAGCCGCCCCCGGACACGCCGATACAGCCGCACAGCATCAGCATGTTGATGGCGGCACGGTAGTTCATGTCCTGGTGATACCAGTGATTCATTGCCGCACCGATGATCACCATCGACCGGCCGCGGGTCTTCTCGGCCGTTTCGGCAAATTGCCGCGCAACCGCAATCACCTGTTCGGCCGGCACCCCGGTGATCGTTTGCTGCCAGGCGGGCGTATAGGCGATATCGTCGTCATACGATCGAGCCACCTCTCCACCGAGGCCGCGATCGACGCCGTAATGCGCGCACATCAGGTCGAAGACGGTGGCAACCAGTACCTCGCCCTGAGTGAGTACCAGCCGCCGTACCGGGACCTGCCGCAGCAGGACTTCGCCCCCCTGCGCGTTGGCGGTGAAGTCGGCGGGCGCGCTGCCACCGAAATACGGAAAAGCAACCGCCACCGCATCATCACGACGGTCAATCAGGCTCAACGCAAGTCGAACGTCATTCCCCGTTGCGCCATCCTTCTGTTCAAGATTCCATTTGCCAAGGTCGCCTTCGACCTGCTGCCCCCAGCGATAACCGATGGCCCCTTGCGGTGCCACGCAGGCATTGTCGGCCTCGGTCACCGCAACCGGCTTCCAGTCCGGGTTATTGCGCTGCCCGAGCGCATCGGCAAAATCGGAGGCCCGGACGAAGCGGTCGGCGACCAGATGCTCGCCGTTCTTGCGGAGCAACACCAGCATCGGCAGGTCGGTCAGTCGCCGGCAATAGTCGTCGAAGTACTCGACCTGCCGGTCGATGAAGTACTCCCTGAGAATGACGTGGCCCATCGCCATGCCCAGCGCCGCATCAGTACCCTGCTTCGGGTGCAGCCAGATGTCGGAGAGTTTGGCAACCTCGGAATAATCGGGCGTAATCGCGACGACCTTGGTGCCGTTGTAGCGTGCTTCGACAAAGAAATGCGCGTCGGGAGTCCGCGTCTGCGGCACGTTCGACCCCCAAGCGATGATGAACGCCGAGTTGTACCAGTCAGCGGACTCCGGCACGTCGGTCTGTTCGCCCCAAGTCTGCGGGCTGGACGGCGGCAGATCGCAGTACCAGTCGTAGAAGGACATCAGCGTGCCACCGATCAGACTCAGATAGCGACTGCCGGCGGCATAGCTGACCATCGACATTGCCGGAATCGGCGAGAAACCGATGATCCGGTCCGGACCGTAGGTCTTGATGGTATGGATGTTCGCTGCGGCGACCAGTTCGGTCGCTTCCTCCCAGCTCGCTCTGACGAAGCCGCCGCGCCCGCGGATGGTCTTGTACTCAAGGCATTTGACTTCGTCCGAGACGATGGACTGCCAGGCTTCGACCGGCGCCAGTGTTTTGCGCGCCTCGCGCCACAGACGCATCAGCCGACCACGGATCATCGGATACTTCAGCCGGTTGGCACTGTAGAGATACCAGCTATAGGATGCCCCGCGCGAGCAACCGCGGGGCTCGTGATTGGGCATCCCGGCCCGTGTCCGCGGGTAATCGGTCTGCTGGGTTTCCCAGGCAACAATCCCGCCCTTGACATAGATTTTCCAGCTACAGGAACCGGTGCAGTTCACCCCATGGGTGGAGCGAACGATCTTGTCGTGCTGCCAGCGCGCTCGATACGCCTCTTCCCAGGTACGGTCTTCGACCCGCAGTTCCCCATGACCATCGGCATAGGCTTCCCGCGACAGCGTAAAGAAGGACAAGCGGTCAAGAAAATGACTCATTGTTTTCCCCGGGACGTTGGGCGTCCATACCCCGGCAAGGCACGGACGACAATATCTACAGGCTAGCCGCAGTTCGGGAGGAAACAAGTTTCATGATCGAACGCCAAAGCAAAAACCCCCTGCAGCATGGCTGCAGGGGGTTTGCATGGGGAGTCTGGCGATGACCTACTTTCACACGGGAACCCG
>NZ_BMYO01000011.1 GCF_014652315.1 Jeongeupia chitinilytica
AGGATGGTGGTGATCGCTGCGGTCAGCGTGGTCTTGCCGTGGTCAACGTGACCGATGGTGCCGACGTTGACGTGCGGCTTCGTCCGCTCGAACTTACCTTTAGCCATGATATTTCCTTACCGGGATTTGAGAATGAAATATACAAGCGTGATTGGAGCTGATGGTGGGAATTGAACCCACGACCTCTCCCTTACCAAGGGAGTGCTCTACCCCTGAGCTACATCAGCATCAAACTTTTTGGAGCGGGTGAAGGGAATCGAACCCTCGTCATAAGCTTGGAAGGCTTCTGCTCTACCATTGAGCTACACCCGCCGGGAACTAAGCCACACTGCAAACAACGACTCTTCACTACCGCACTACTGTATCTGGTGGTGGGGGCTGGATTCGAACCAGCGTACTCAGAGAGGGCAGATTTACAGTCTGCTGCCTTTAACCACTCGGCCACCCCACCGGATGAGCTGCGCATTATGGGCGACGAACAGACCCCTGTCAAACACCCTCAACACAAAAAAACCTCAAAAATGCGCACCCAACTGAAAACAAAAGACTTTTTGTTGATTGAAATCCGGCAGCAGCACGATATCGCCCATCAAAGCTACCGGGCTGAGTACCTTCCGGCGCTCGAACAATCTACCTGTCGCATCGATAAATCCGTGACGCAGGCACTCACCCATCCAAGATAAAGATGATTGGACGAGGCGTTCGGCCAACAGAACGGGTATCGGCTGTACCGCCCAAGCATGCCCTTCCATATAAGCGATGGCCTCCTCCCGGGCCAGACCTTGCTCCATACCCATGACGTAAATACAAACGCCGGAAACAGACCATTGTTCGAGCAACCTCACCACCCATCAATTTATTTTTCGAAAAGATGTTGACGTACCGAACTCCATAGTGTTTAATTCGCTTCCTCGGTTGGCCAGTTAGCTCAGTTGGTAGAGCAGCGGATTGAAAATCCGCGTGTCCGTGGTTCGATTCCGCGACTGGCCACCAGAAATTTCAAAAGCCGCTTCCTTGGAAGCGGCTTTTTTCATTTCCGGCGCTTGCAGCAGCTCAGAGGGTCTTCATCCAGCGGAACCGGTTCAGCGGGATCCGTCCTTCGGCATCGAACATGACCCCTTCGGCTTCGAGCAGGTAACGCTGCAGTTCGTCATTGCCGTCCAGCCCTCGGCGACTGATCCGCCCCTCGTGGTTCACGATGCGATGCCAAGGTACTTCGCTGCCGACCTGGCGCAGCGCAACGCCGACCTGGCGGGAATGGCGCGGAAAGCCGGCCAGACGCGCGATATCACCGTAGGTGGCCACACGACCCGCAGGCACCTCGCAGACCAGCGCAAGCATTCGTGCACGGATCGTAGCCGCGGTCACACTTTCCATCATCGCTCCAAATGAAAAAGGCCGGCAAAGCCGGCCCTGTATTCGGTCAGGTCACTTCCGCTCGACCTGCGTGACGTCACGCACCGCACCGGTATCGGCACTCGTGGTCATCGCCGCATAGGCACGCAACGCAGGGCTGACATAGCGCTCGCGCGCCAGCGGCTTCCAGGCCTCCTTGCCGCGCGCCTCCATGGCAGCACGACGACGCGCCAGTTCGTCCTCGCTCACCGCAAGGTGGATGCGGCGGTTCGGGATGTCGATCTCGATGGTATCGCCCTCTTCCGCCAGACCGATGGCACCGCCTTCGGCTGCTTCCGGGCTGACGTGACCGATCGACAGGCCCGAGGTCCCGCCGGAGAAGCGGCCGTCAGTGAGCAGCGCGCATTCCTTGCCCAGCCCCTTGGACTTGAGGTACGAGGTCGGATAAAGCATTTCCTGCATGCCCGGCCCGCCTTTCGGACCTTCGTAGCGGATCAGCACCAGATCGCCCGCGACGATCTGGTCGGCCAGAATGCCGGCAACCGCGTCGTCCTGGCTTTCGAAGATGCGCACCCGGCCCGTGAACTTGAGGATGCTGTCATCGACCCCTGCGGTCTTCACGATACAGCCGCGTTCGGCAATGTTGCCGTACAGCACCGCAAGGCCGCCGTCCTGACTGTAGGCATTCTCCTTGTTGCGGATGCAGCCGCCGGCGCGGTCCAGATCCAGCTCCGGATAACGCATGCTCTGGCTGAACGCCACGGTGGTCGCGATCCCGCCCGGTGCGGCACGATAGAAGAGGCGTGCAGCACTGTCTTCACCATTGCGGATCACGTCCCACTGCGCCAGTCCTTCGCCCAGCGTCCGCGCATGTACGGTCGGCACGTCGCGGTTGATCAGCCCGGCACGATCGAGCTCGGACAGGATGCCGACCACGCCACCGGCGCGATGAACGTCTTCCATATGATATTTCTGCGTCGCCGGAGCGACCTTGGCCAGGCAGGGCACGCGGCGGCTGATGCGGTCGATGTCGGCCATCTTGAAATCGACACCGGCCTCGAATGCCGCGGCCAGCAGGTGAAGCACGGTATTGGTCGAGCCGCCCATCGCCACGTCGAGACTCATCGCGTTCTCGAACGCTTCATAGGTTGCGATCGAACGCGGCAACACGCTGGCGTCGTCCTGCTCGTAGTAGCGCTTGGCCAGCTCGACGATGGTACGGCCGGCCTGCAGGAACAGCTGCTTGCGGTCGGCGTGGGTGGCCAGCATCGAGCCGTTGCCCGGCAGCGACAGCCCGAGCGCTTCGGTCAGGCAGTTCATCGAGTTGGCGGTAAACATGCCCGAGCACGAGCCACAGGTCGGGCAGGCGCTGCGTTCCACCGCCGCGACTTCTTCGTCCGAGACCTTGTCGTTGGCCGCTTCGACCATCGCATCGACGAGGTCGAGCTTGCGGATTTCGCCGTGCCAGTTGACCTTGCCGGCCTCCATCGGCCCGCCCGAGACGAAGATCACCGGAATGTTCAGCCGCAGCGCGGCCATCAGCATCCCCGGGGTGATCTTGTCGCAGTTCGAGATGCAGACGATCGCGTCGGCACAGTGAGCGTTGACCATGTATTCGACCGAATCGGCGATCAGGTCGCGGCTCGGCAGCGAATACAGCATGCCGCCGTGCCCCATGGCGATGCCGTCGTCGACGGCGATGGTGTTGAACTCCTTGGCGATCCCGCCGGCCTTCTCGATCTCGCGCGCGACCAGTTGACCAAGGTTGTGCAGGTGCACGTGGCCCGGCACGAACTGGGTGAAGGAGTTGGCGATCGCGATGATCGGTTTGCCGAAGTCACCGTCCTTCATGCCGGTGGCGCGCCACAGGGCGCGTGCGCCGGCCATGTTGCGGCCGTGGGTCGAGGTATGGGAGCGATATTGGGGCATGGTGGGCTAACCTGCAGCGAACGGTTGGGTACCCGTCGATTCTATCGAATTTCGTTCGCCACGACCTCACCCCGGTGACAAGCCGCGTTGTCCCGCATTGCAGAACGATGACGCAACGGTTTCCGCGCACGAATCCCGCACCGGCAGGCAGGGGACACGGACTATAATCTGCCCCGTTCTCAAACGTGGATGCATTACATGCTGATTCACCCGCAACTCAACCCGGTCGCGTTCTCGATCGGCTCCTTCGGCGTGCACTGGTACGGCCTGATGTATTTGTTCGGCTTCATGCTGTTCCTGTTGCTCGGCCGCATGCGCATCCGCAAGGGCAACCCGCCGGGCTGGAAGGTCGAGGAAATGGACGACCTGCTGTTCTACGGCGTGCTCGGCGTCATTCTCGGCGGCCGCCTCGGCTACGTGCTGTTCTACAAGCCGGGCTTCTACCTGAGCCATCCGCTCGACATCCTCAAGGTCTGGGAAGGCGGGATGTCGTTCCATGGCGGCTTCCTTGGCGTGCTGTTCGCGATGATCTGGTTCGCCCGCAAGACCAACCGGCGTTTCTTCGAGGTCGCCGACTTCGTCGCCCCGCTGGTGCCCATCGGACTGGCGTTCGGCCGGCTCGGCAACTTCATCAACGGCGAGTTGTGGGGCCGGGTCACCGCGCCGACGAACTTCTGGGCCATGGGCTTTCCGAGCGCCCGTGCAGAGGACCTGCGCGTCGCCGCCGACAACCCGCAATGGCAGGCCTGGCTGTCGCAGTACGGCATGCTGCCGCGCCATGCCTCGCAGCTCTATGAAATGGTGCTGGAAGGCATCGTGCTGTTTGCGCTGCTGTGGTGGTACTCGGCCAAACCGCGCCATCGCGGCCAGGTTTCGGCACTGTTCCTGCTCGGTTACGGCGGCTTCCGCTTCATTGCCGAGTTCGCCCGCGAACCCGACGACTTTCTCGGTCTGCTCGCCGGGCAGCTGTCGATGGGCCAGTGGTTGAGCCTGCCGATGATCATTGCCGGTGCCGTCCTGCTCTGGCTGGCCTCGAACCGGCCGGCAGAGCCGAACCCGTCCTGACCGGGCACGCTACAAACAGAACGGGCAGCGCAGGCTGCCCGTTTTTTCGTCCGCGCTCCGCTATTGACCGCCGCCGGAGAGCTTTTCCAGTGATACCGCCAGCTCGTTGATGCGAAGCTTGGTCTCGTCGACCAGACCGCCGATCTCGCGCGCCGAATCGGCCGAACGCGTCGCCAGATTGCGGACTTCGTCGGCCACTACCGCGAAACCGCGGCCCGCCTCGCCCGCCCTCGCCGCCTCGATCGCCGCATTGAGCGACAGCAGATTGGTCTGCGCGGCGATGCCGTCGATCACCGCAACGATCTGGCCGATCTGGTTGCTCGACGTCAGCACCGCCGCCATTGCGGCATCGGTGGTGTCGCGCGCCTGGCGGGTCACCGTCACGTCCTTGACGAAGGCGGTATAGGCGATCTTGCCGTCCAGCCTGACTTTGGACAGCGACAACTGCCCCCAGATTTTCTCGCCGTCCTTGCGCTCGATGCACACTTCGCGGCTGGTGCCGATAATCTTGTCCTGCCCGGAATTGCGGTTGGCATTGACGTAACCGTCGTGATTCGACTGGATCGCCGACGGCACCAGTTTCTTGACGTTCTGGCCGATGACCTCGGCCCGGCCATAACCCCAGAGTTTTTCGGCTGCGGCGTTGAACGAAGTGACGTTGTTGTGCTCGTCGATCGTCACGACAGCGTCCAGCGCCTGCTCGAGCGACTGGTTCATCATTTCACGCGCTTCGCGTTCGCGGGTGATGTCCTTGACGAAGGCGGTGTAGCTGATTTTCTCGCCGGCGCGCACCTTGGACAGCGACAGGTTCGCCCAGACCTGGCTGCCGTCGCGCCGTTCGATGCAGACCTCGCGGTTGGTGCCGACGATCTTGTCTTTTCCGGTCGCGCGGTTGGCGTTGACGAAATGATCGTGGTTCGCCTGAATGCCCTGCGGCACCAGCATCTTGACGTTCTGGCCGATCACCTCGTCGCGGCGCAGGTTCCACAACTTCTCGGCCGCCGCGTTGAAGAAGGTGACGTTGTTGTCGCCGTCGATCGATACCACCGCATCGAGCGCCTGTTCGAGTGTCTGGTTCATCGCTTCGCGGACCTCGCGCTCGCGGGTCACATCCTTGACGAAGGCGGTGTAAATGA
Organism: Jeongeupia chitinilytica; assembly: GCF_014652315.1. Classification (GTDB taxonomy): domain Bacteria; phylum Pseudomonadota; class Gammaproteobacteria; order Burkholderiales; family Chitinibacteraceae; genus Jeongeupia; species Jeongeupia chitinilytica. The sequence continues at coordinate 5,487 of NZ_BMYO01000011.1, forward strand.
TCTTGTCGCCGGCATGCACTTTGGACAGCGACAGGCTGCCCCAGATTTTCCCGCCATCCTTGCGCTCGATCTGTACCTCGCGACTGGTTCCGACGATCTTGTCCTGCCCGGTATTTCGGTTGGCGTTGACGTAGCCGTCGTGGCTGGGCTGGATGCCGCGCGGCACCAGCATCTTGACGTTCTGACCGATCACTTCGCTGCGTGCGTAGCCCCAGAGGTTTTCGGCGGCACGGTTGAAGAAGGTCACGTTGTTGCATTCGTCGATGGTGACCACCGCGTCGAGCGCCTGTTCCAGCGTCTGCGAAATGATTTCCCGGCTATTGCGTTCGACCGAAATGTCCCGGACGAAGGCGGTACAGGCCGCACTGCCCCGCAAGCGCGACACCGACACGTTGGCCCAGAGCTTTCGGCCATCGCGGCAGGTGATTTCGACTTCGCGACCGCCGGCTTCGGTCAGGTCGAGCGCCGGCAACAGGTTGCGCGCCGGACGACCGAGCACTTCCTCCGGCCGGAAACCCCACAGACGTTCGGCCGCCGCGTTGTACAAGGTCAGCTGGCCGGCGGCATCGACACTGATGACGGCATCGGCGGCCAGCTCGAGCGCCAGACGGCTTTGATGGTCGCCGCCACCGAGCCTGAGCCAGCCGAGCATGGTGCGCAACGAGCCTGGGGAGCGGGATACGGAATGCATGATGGATCTCCTGTAACCTAACATACCGAGTAAGTTTTGGTTTTATGAAGATCAATCTAGCAGGCGTTTCCGTACAGGCAAGCTTGTGGCGTGATCCGCCATGCAAACGACGGCCGGTTTTCGGCAAACAGGGGAACTCGCCGCCCCCGCCGGACTCCGTTCCAACACCCCCAGATGGAACAACCGCATGACCGACCCCCTGACCCTCTGGCTGTTGCTGGCCGCTGCGCTCGTCCTCGTTGGCCTGGCCGGCACGCTGTTGCCGATGCTGCCGGGTACGCCCCTCATTTTCGGCGGCATGCTGCTGGCCGCGTGGGCGGAAGGCTTCAGCCGCATCGGCTGGCCGACCCTGCTGGTGCTCGGTATCCTGCTGGCGCTGTCCATCGTGCTGGATTTCGTCGCCGGCGCCCTCGGCGCCAAACGGGTCGGCGCCAGTTCTCAGGCGGTATGGGGATCGATGATCGGTGCGGTGCTGGGCATCGCCGGCGGGCTGGTCGGCTTGATTGTCGGGCCGTTCATCGGCGCAGCGGTCGGCGAGTACCTCGCGCGCCGCGACGTTGCCCGGGCCGGCAAGGTGGGCGTGGCCACGTGGATCGGTCTGCTGATCGGTGCGATCGCCAAGGTTGCGGTCGCACTGGCCATGCTGGGAGTCTTTGTCTTTGCCTGGTTCTGGTAGCAACGCGGGCTATGCTGAACGAAGGTGACAGACGAGGATCAGCCTGATGTCGAACAATTCCGAGCACGATTTCTGGTTGCCGCGCCAGGGCGGCGAGCGGCGGCGAGGCAAACAGGCCAGTCCGCCCTTCGTGACCGAGGACGGACTGGTGCTGACCGACTTGCGCGAACAGCAGCGCCGTCACCCCGAAGGCACGCCGGATTCAGAACCACTGCTTCCGGCGGAAAAAAGCGATTAGCCCGACGGTGATCGCGGCCATCAGCCCCAACGCGGCGAAGTAACCACCACGCCAGTGCAGTTCGGGCATGAATTCGAAGTTCATCCCGTAGATGCCGGCAATCAGCGTCAGCGGCATGAACACCGTGGTGATCACCGTGAGCATGCGCATCTGCAGGTTCATCCGGTGCGACTGCAGCGACAGGTAGGAGTCCTGCAGGTTGCCGACCAGTTCGCGCAGCGCCTCGGTGCTTTCGATCAGCTGCACCGTGTGGTCGTAGACATCGCGCAGATACAGCTGGGTTTCCTCATGGAAGAAGTCCGCGTCATCGCGCTGCAGGACGTTGACGACTTCGCGCAACGGCCACAATCCGCGCTTGATCCCGAGCATGCCGCGCCGCAGCTCCTGAATGTCGGTCAGATGGTCGGGTACCGGGCCGGCAGCGATCTGGTCGTCGACCGACTCGATCCGGTCTCCGATGCTTTCGAGTACGCTGAAATAGCGGTCAACCAGCTTGTCGAGCAGGGAGTAGACCAGATAGTCGGCACCGAGCTTGCGCACTTGCGACTGCGCGTTTTTCAGGCTGTCGCGGATGCCGGTGAACGTGCCGGTCGGCTTTTCCTGGAACGTCAGCACAAAGCCGTGGCCGAGCACGATGCTGACCTGCTCGCTGCAGAGCACACCGTCGGCGTCGACACTGGCGAGCCGCGCGACGATGAACAAGTAGCCCGGATACACCTCGACCTTCGGGCGTTGCTCGGTATGAAGGATGTCCTCCATCGTCAGCGGATGCAGATTGAAGCGCTTGCCGACGTACTTGAGCAGCTCGAGATTGGCAAGGCCGTGCAGGTTGAGCCAGAAGGTCTGGTGCGTGCGCTCGAAGGTCTTGCCTTCCTCGAGCGACGTGAAGCGCGTCTCGATGAAGTCGTTTTCCTCCGGCCCGAATTCGATCAGCGTCGCCAGCGTTTCCTCGGGCCGGCGGGGGCCGACGTACTGCATCGTTCCGGGGTGGCTGCCTGCCTTGTCGGCACGCAGGTGCTGCCTCAGCTTGTTGGCCTTGCGATGATGAGCCGCGGCTTTTGCCATTGGCGGGTTTCCTCGTCGAGCGCGAATGCGGTAAGGGGATTGGCCGAGAGCCAGACCGGGTCGATCTGCAACAGGAAGTCGCTGCCCGAGCCACGCAGCCGGATTGCCGCCGGCCATTGCGATTTTCGGCCACGACAGAACAGCACGGCAAGCCGCAGCGCCAGGATCGCAGCCCAGTCGGCCCCGTCCAGACGCTCGGTGCCCAGCTTGGCCAGACTGCCGCGCTGGACCAGCGCCCATTGCGCCAGCCGCGCTTGTTCGCGGCGCGAAAAGCCGTGCATGTCGGCATGCTGGAGCACATAGGCGCCGTGCTTGTGATAGCCGACATGGGCGATCAGCCGGCCGACCTCGTGCAACCGTGCCGCATGGCGCAGCGCGCGCGCGGTGTCCTCGTCGTCAGCGTGCAGCTGGCGGAACAGCAACCCCGCCAGCTCGGCGACCCGGTTGGCCTGTGCGACGTCGACCTGATAGCGGCGCTGGAAGGCGCCGACGGTGCGCTCGCGCACGTCGAGCATGCCGTTGCGCGCCATCAGGTCGTAAAGCACGCCGTCACGCAGGGCGCCCTGCGTGATTGTCATTTTCTCGATGCCGAGCATCTCGAACACGGCGGCCATGATGGCGAAGCCGCCCGCCAGCACCGGCCGGCGGTCCGCGCGCAATCCTTTCAGTTCGACCGCATCGACATGACCGGCGTCGAGCAGGATCTGCCGCAACTGCCGCATGCCTTCACGGGTGATGCCCGATTCGCTCAGGCCGTTCAGTTCGAGCACGTCGGCGATCGACCGCGACGTGCCGGACGTACCGACCGTGGCATGCCAGTGCGTCGGGCCGAACAGTCCGGCCACCGGCTCGAGCAGTTCGCACGCTGCCAGCTCGGCGGCGCGCAGCGCAGCCTCGGTGATCTGGCCGTCGGGAAAGAAACGCTGGCTCCAGCTGACACAGCCGAGCAGCACGCTCTCCATTGTCTGGGCGTCGAACTGGCGACCGATGATCAGTTCCGTCGAGCCACCGCCGATGTCGACAATCAGCCGCGCCTTGCGGCTGGCGGGCAGGCTGTGCGCCGCACCGATGTAGATCAGCCGGGCTTCTTCCTGACCGGCAACGATTTCGATCGGATAGCCGAGTGCGGCTTCGGCCAGCGGCTGAAAGTCGTCGATGTTCCTGGCCACACGGAAGGTGTTGGTGGCGACAATGCGCACCTGGCTGCGTGCCAGTCCGCTCAGCGTTTTGCCGAAGCGGCGCAGCGCCGCCAGCGCCTCGTTCTGGATGGCCGCGGTCAGGCAGCCGTCGGCGTCGATCCCGCCCGCCAGCCGCACGGTTTCCTTCAGCGTGGTCAGCGGCACCAGCGACCCGTCCTGAACCCGGGCGATCTGCAGGCGGAAACTGTTGGAGCCGAGGTCAACGGCGGCGATCAGCGAGGCATCGGTCATGGTCGGTCCGTGTGGAGCAAGGCCTCAACGATAACGCGGCGTGATGCGGTGCGCCAAGCCGGCGTTGTCCGCATCCGGACGTGAAAACGCCCCGGCGATGCGGGGCGTTGCAGGCGGAAGCGCGCGGATCACTCCTCGCGTTTGGCGTGCACGACGCTGTCGACTTCTTCCTGGCTCTTGTGGCGCACGTCTTGGCCCTTGACGAGGAAGATGACCTGTTCGGCAATGTTCACCGCCAGATCGCCGATCCGTTCGATTGCCTTGGCAATCCAGAGGATGTCCAGCGTCAGCGTGATCTGGCGCGGGTCTTCCATCATGATGGTGATCAGCTGGCGCTGCAGCGCACGGTACTCGTTGTCGAGCTGGTCGTCGGCGCGCTTCACTTCGGACGCCGGTACCGCATCGAGGCGGGCAAAGGCGTCGAGTGCCTTGCTGAGCATGTCGAGTGCGTCTTCGGCGATGTGGTCGAGCTCGGCAAAGCGCGGCACCTGCAGTTTGCCGGCATCGTAGATGTTCTTGGCGCGGACACAGATGCGTGCGGCCTTGTCGCCGATGCGTTCGAGGTCCTCGACCGACTTGATCACGGTCATCACCATGCGCAGGTCGGTGGCCGCCGGCTGACGGCGCGCGATCATGTGGATGCACATGTCGTCGAGCTGCACGTGCATCTTGTTGACCTGCTCTTCCTGCTCGATCACCTTGTTGATGATTTCGATATTGCCGGTCGACAGCGCTTCCATCGCCAGGCGGACCTGGTCCTCGACCAGACCGGCCATGCCGAGCACGCTCGAACGGATCGCCTCGAGTTCGGCGTCAAATTGTTTGGAAATGTGTTCGGACATCATGGACGCTCCAACGGACAGACCCCGGATCATGGCAGAGTCTTGTTAATTTTTTGTTTCAAGTCTTCCGGGGTCGGTCAGCGCGGGCTCACTTGTAGGTCTTGACCCCGTCCTCGGTGCCCAGCAGCAGCACGTCCGCGCGGCGGCGCGCGAACAGGCCGTTGGTGACGACACCGACGATCTGGTTGATCTCGGCCTCCAGTTTAGCCGGTTCGGCGATGCGCAGCCCGTGCACGTCGAGGATGACGTTGCCGTTGTCGGTGACCACGCCTTCACGGTAGGCCGGATGCCCGCCCAGCTTGACGAGTTCGCGGGCAACGTACGAGCGTGCCATCGGGATCACTTCGACCGGCAGCGGGAAGTTGCCGAGCACGCCGACATACTTGCTGGCGTCGGCGATGCAGACGAACTGTTCGGCGACCGCCGAGACGATCTTCTCGCGCGTCAGCGCCGCGCCGCCGCCCTTGATCATCTGCAGCTGGTGGTTGATCTCGTCGGCGCCGTCGACATAAACCGGCAGACGGTCGATGGCATTCAGGTCGAATACCGGAATGTTGTGCTTTTTCAGCCGTGCGATGCTCGCCTCGGACGACGACACCGCGCCCTGGATGCGGCCCTTGATTTCGGCCAGTGCATCGATGAAGTAGTTGGCGGTCGAGCCGGTGCCGACGCCGACGATGCAGTCGTCCGGCACGTAGGCGATGGCGGCACGGCCGACGGCTTCTTTCAGTTCGTTCTGGGTCATCTCGCAGCTCCTTGTGCGGTAGTTCGAATCTGTCCGGAATTCTAAACGCAAATGGCATCGGCCCTTTGCCCGGTATCAAGCGCTCACGTCAGCGAGCCGATGTAATCGCGCACGCCCGACAGCAGCATTTCCACGGCAATGGCGGTCAGCACCAGACCCATCAGCCGCTCGAAAGCAGTGGTCACCCGCTCGCCCAGCACCTGGCCGATTTTTTCGGAGAAGCCGAGCACCAGCGCACAGACCAGCATCGTCAGCGCCAGCGCACCGATCCACTCCCACAGCCGCTCCGGTGCGCGCGACACCAGCAGCAGCACCGTTGCCAGCGCCGACGGTCCGGCCAGCAGCGGGATCGCCAGCGGCACGATGAAGGGTTCGCCTCCCTTGATGTCGCCGAACACGCCATCCGGATGCGGAAACACCATGCGCAAGGCGATCAGGAACAGGATCACCCCGCCGGCGATGCCGAGCGAGGTCTGCGACAGGTGCATCAGCGCGAGGAACTGCTGACCGGTGAGCATGAAGCCCAGCAACACGACGAAGGCGACCGACACCTCGCGCACGATCATGCGCACGCGCCGCTCGCGCGGCACCTGCTTGAGCATGGCGACGAACAGCGGAATGCTGCCGAGCGGATCGGTGACCAGCAGCAGCAGGACGAAGGCGGACACGAAGGACCAGGATTCCATCGGTCCATTATGCGCGGCGGCCTGCACCGCGGCGAATCGGGAGTTGCCGCAATCCGCCAGTCAAATAGTTGACAAAAACAACGCTACCGGGGCGCCGGATGCAGGGCTAAGCTGTGCACTGCAGCAACCCGATAAAAACAGACCGACATCATCTACGACAAGGACGATGCAATGAAGCCAATCCGTACAGCTGCGGCGCTGCTGATTGCCGCATGGGCCGGCAGCTCCATGGCCGCCGACGCCGGCGCTGCCAAGACGGTCGATCCACAGGCGGTCAAGGCACTCGAGACCATGGGCAGCTATCTGCGCAGCCTGCCCCGCTTTGCGCTCAGTGCCGACACAACCACCGACTTCGTCGACGACAACGGCCAGGCGCTGCAGTTCGCCCGCCACGCCGAAATGCAGGTCGTGCGGCCGAACCGGCTCAAGGCCAGTGTCAGCGGCGAACAGGGAACACGGTCGATGTACTTCGACGGCAAGACCTTCACGCTGTACGGCAGCCAGCACAACTTCTACGCCAGCGCCCCGGCGCCGAAGACGATCGGTGAACTCGTCGGCGATATCGCCGACAAGTACGGCATCGAAACACCGCTGGCCGACCTGTTCTACTGGGGCAGCGATCCCGACCAGGGCAAGGAGCTGACCGCTGCGCGTGCCGTCGGCGAGGAGCGCATCGGCGACGCCACCTGCACCCACTATGCGTTCCGCAAGCCGGGGACCGACTGGCAGCTGTGGATCCGCAAGGGCGCACAGCCACTGCCGTGCAAACTGGTGATCACGGCCACCGACATCGAAGCACGACCGCAGCACGCGGTGCGCTTCAACTGGCAGACACAGCCGAGCTTCGGCAACGACGTGTTCAGCTTCAAGCCGCCCAAGGACGCCAAGCGCATCGCGTTCGCGCGCAACGAAGCGTCGAAGCCGGCATCGGCCAAACCGTCGGCCAAACAATAAGGAGCCCCCTCATGCGCAAGTTCAAAGCCACGCTGGCCCTGGCGGCCGCTGCGTCGATGCTGCTGACGCCGGTATCGGCCCAGGCCTGGGTTGCCGCGCGGACCGTCGTCGGTCCGAATGGCGGCGTCTATCACTCGGCCGCGGCCGGTGCCCCGCGCCCCTACTACCCGCCGCCGCCGGCGGTCTATCATCCGGTCGCCGCGGCGGCAGTCACCACTGCTGCGGTCGTCACCACCGCCGCCGTCGTCGGCAGCATCGTCCACTCGGTGCCACCGAGCTGCGTCACCACCGTCGTCAACGGCCTGGCCTACCAGCAATGCGGTGCCACGTGGTACCAGCCGCAGTATGTCGGCACGACGGTGCAGTACATCGTCGTCAATCCGCCGCGCTGAGCCGCTACGGATCAGAAAAAGGGCTGCCCGCGGGCAGCCCTTTTTTCATGCCGGAGCGTCAGTCGATCGGCTGGCGGTACGAGAATACCGGCAAGCGCCAGCCGCGGTAAATGGCACACAGCCGGATCACCAGCCCGAGCGCGAACGACATCAGCACGTTGATGTCATGCTGGACACCCAGCTCGCCAAGACCCAGATAGCTGAGCGCCACCAGCAGCGCCACGCTCGCGTACAGCTCGTGGCGGAACACCACCGGGACGCGCGAGCAGAGGATGTCGCGCAGCACGCCGCCGGCGATGCCGGTGGTCATGCCGGCCATGATCACCACGGTCGGGTGATAGCCCATGCCGAGCGCGACCTCGCAGCCGATCAGGGTGAAGGCGATCAGCCCGAACGCGTCGAGAATCAGGAAGATCTTGCCGAAGCGGTGCATGAAGCGGGCGATCAGCACGGTGAACAGACCGGCCGACAACACCAGCCAGATGTACTCGGGGTGCTGCGTCCAGCCGATCGGGTAGTGGCCGAGCACGATGTCGCGGACGGTGCCGCCGCCCAGCGCGGTCAGGAAGGCGATGACCATGACGCCGAACAGGTCCATATTGCGCCGGCCGGCGGCAAGCGCGCCGGTCATGGCTTCGGCGGTAATCGCGATGATGTAGATGGTGGAGAGCATGGGATATCCGCAAGTGGTTGCGGCCTCTCCCCTTGTCCTTTTACCTGAGAGTTTGGCGCGACGGATCGCGCATTGCCCCTTCGGTGGACCGGTCGGGCCGGTCTCTCTCCAATTGGCCTTGATGCTGACTTCGCGGTTCGTTTGCCTGAGCGATTCCGGGAGCTTGCGCCTTCGGCGGACCCGCAACCCTTACCCGGGCCGGGCCACTCTCCCGCGAAGCGGCGGATTATCCCGGCCCCTCCGGCCCCGGTCAACGGCACAATGCTCCGGCATCAGGTGTCGCGGCAACGCCGCAGCCATCGGCCCGAAACGGCATTGAAGGCAATCTGAAAGCTGCGTGGCGCTAGCATGGGGAATCGAACTCGTTACGGTTTCAATCATGCCGCCGCTACCGATCACGCCGGCCACCCTGTTCCGCACGTTCGCCCGCATGGGGCTGATCGGCTTTGGCGGCGTGCTGCCCTGGGCGCGGCGGGTGCTGGTCGACGAGCGCGGCTGGCTCGACGACGCCGAGTTCGCCGATCTGCTCAGCACCGGCCAGATCCTGCCCGGCCCCAACGTCGTCAATCTGGCGATGATGTTCGGCTACCGCCACGCCGGCCTCAAGGGCGGACTGTGCGCGGCACTGGGGCTGATCGGCCCGCCCGGGCTGATCGTGCTGGCGCTGGGACTCGGCTACCGGCACGTTGCCGGCAACGCGCTGATCCAGGGCGCGCTGCACGGCATGACCGCGGTCGCCGCCGGGCTGATCATCCTCACCGCAATCAGGCTGGCCCGCGCCCAGCACGGGCTGCGCTGGCCCTGGCTGACCGGGGTGGCGGCCTTTGTCGCCATCGCGCTCCTGCGCTGGCCGCTATTGCCGGTACTGGCGGTGCTGATACCGACGTCGCTCGCGATCAGCCTGTGGGAGCACCGGCGATGACCTTGCTGCTCGATCTGTTCGGCCACTTCGCCCAGCTGTCGCTGATCGCCTTCGGCGGTGCCAGCGCGGTGCTGCCCGACATGCACCGCGTGCTCGTGACCGAGCAGCACTGGCTGAGCGAGTCGGCCTTCGCCGCCAGCTACACGATCGCCCAGGTCGCCCCGGGGCCGAACCTGCTGTTCGTGCTGCTGTTCGGCCTGCAGATCGCCGGCCTGCCCGGTGCACTGGTCGCGTTGCTGGCAATGTGCCTGCCGTCGTCGGCCATTGCGCTGGCAGTCGAGCACTACGGCCACCGGCACCGGGAGCAACGCTGGCACCGGCTGATCCGCCATGCGCTGGCGCCGCTGACGATCGCGCTGACGCTGGCCACCGGCGTGCTGCTGCTCGACGCCGTCCAGCCGCGGCTCGGGCCGCTGCTGCTCGCTGTGGTGACGGTAGCGGTCGGGCTGAAGACGAAGCTGAATCCGCTCTGGCTGATCGCGGCCGGTGCACTGGCCGGCGCACTCGGCTGGCTGTGAAAAAGCCCCGCCTGGCGCGGGGCTTGTGGTGCGGGCCGCCGTTTACTGCGGACGTTGCGCGGCGAGTTCGCCTTCGGCGACGAAGGCGTCGACTTCCCTGGTACCGCTGATCATCCGCGCCAGCAGCGGTGCGGTAGCGATCATCAGGACGGCGATCACGCCAGTGACGATGCCGATCTTCATGAACACGTCGCTGTAGACCGCCAGCGATTGCTGTGCGCTGCTGACTTCGCCGGACACCGCGGTCAGACCGGCAACCATGCCGCTGACGGCCGATGCCGCGGCGGTGGTCAGGAACCAGGCGCCCATGATGAAACCCATCAGCCGCTCCGGTACCAGTTGGGCCACCATCGCCAGGCCGAGGCCGGAGATCAGCAGCTCGCCGACGCTTTGCAGCGCGTAGCTGAGCACCAGCCAGTTGGCCGACACCAGACCGTGTTCGTTGGCGAAACGTGCGCCCAGCGGCAGTGCCAGGAAGGCCAGCGAGCACAGCACCATTCCGAATGCGAACTTGTGCGGCATCGGCAGCTTGTCGCCGAGCTTGTTGTAGGTCATCGCCAGAATCGGGCTCGCCACCATGATCCAGAACGGATTCAGCGCCTGGAACTGTTCCGGCTGCACCGCGAAGCCGAGCAGGCTGTGCTCGGTGTTGTTGATCGCGAAGAAGTTCAGCGACGTCGGCATCTGGTTGTAGAGCACGAAGAAGATCACCGCTTCGACCATCAGCACGAAGGCGACGATCATCTTGCTGCGGGCCGCGCCTTCGAGCGCAAAGGTTTCCTTCATGAAGATCGCGACGATGCCGATCGAGATGGCGGCCAGACCGTAGTTGGCGATGGTCGGGTGCTTGAGCAGCCACGAGGCGGCCAGACAGACCACGACGATGCCGGCGATCACGTAGGCAAGGTACTTGAGGTTCAGCGGCTTGAAATCCGGCGCCGAGCCGTACCGGGCGACCATCTTCTTGCACAGCAGGAAGTTGGCGAGCGTGATCAGCATGCCGACCACCGACAGCGAGAACGCCACGCCCCAGCCGAACTCCTTGGCCAGCCACGGCGTTGCCAGCATCGAGAAGAACGAGCCGATGTTGATCGCCATGTAGTACATGGTGAACGCGCCGTCGATGCGCGGATCGTCCTTGTCGTACAGCTTGGACAGCAGCGAGCCCGGGTTGGCCTTGAACAGGCCGTTACCGACCGCGACCGTGCCCATGCCGAGGTAGACCCACGAGACCTGGTGATTGGAGAACGCGATCATCGCGTAACCGACCGCCAGCGTGATCGCACCGAGGATGATGGTCCGCTTGGTCCCCAGCACCTTGTCGCCGAGCCAGCCGCCGACGGCGATCAGGCCGTAGACGAGGGCGACGAAGGACGAGAACAGCGTGAACGAATCCGCCTCGTGCAGGCCGAGCATCTTGACGAGGTAGACCGCCATGATGCCCTGCAGGCCGTAGTAACCGAACCGTTCCCACAGTTCGATCGAGAAAATCAGGTAAAACGCCTTGGGTTGGCTGAGAGATGAATTGCCGGCCACGGTTTGCCTCCAGGTTGATTGGCCCATCGGATAACAGCGGCGCCGCTTCGGGCACGGCGCAACGCCGGGCACTGGGCTGGAGTACGTTTGCTATCGGTCTCGCACTTGATGGGTGTTGATCAAGGGTGTGCCGTGTCGGCGGTCCCCGGTGTCGGCAGGCGGGCGTCGCTTGTGGCAATGCTTGCTGATCGACAACCTTTTTTTACCGCCATCCCGTCGGCATGTAACCGCAAATAGTTCCGCAACGGTGCTCGCGTTTCCTTGTGGCAGATCAACTTCGCCGCCAACGACCGCATCAGGCCACGGCAAACCGGCGCCGGTAGACCGACGGTGCAACGCCGACCACCCGTCGGAAATGCGCCCGCAGGCTTTCGACCGAACCGAAACCGCTGGCCTGGGCCAGCCGCGTCAGGTCGATGTCCCCGGTTTCGAGCAGGTGGCGGGCAATGCCGACCCGCTCGCGCAGCAGCCAGTCGTACGGGGTCGCGCCGGTCGCATCGCGGAACTGGCGCAGGAAGGTCCGCGGACTCATCGCCGCGTGCCCGGCCATCTGCGCCAGCGTCAGCGGCTCGACCGCGCGCGCACGCATCCAGTCCATGGTCTGCGCCAGCCGGTTGTTGTCGAAGCGCGGCAGCGGCCGCTCGATGTACTGCTGCTGGCCGCCGTCGCGATGCGGCGGAATCACCAGCCGCCGCGCGACGCTGTTGGCGACCTCGGCGCCGTAATCGCTGCGGACGATGTGCAGCATCATGTCGAGGCCGGCGGCCGAACCGGCCGACGTCAGCAGCCGGCCTTCGTCGACGTAGAGCACGTCGGGCTGCACCGCGATGGCCGGATGCCGCGCGGCGAACTTCTCCGCATAGCGCCAGTGCGTCGTGGCACGCCTGCCGTCGAGCAGGCCGCTGGCCGCCAGCACGAAGGAGCCCGAACAGATCGTCGCAATCCGCGCGCCCCGCGCATGTGCGGCACACAGCGCGTCGAGCAGGGCAGCCGGCGGCGGCGCATCGGCGCCGCGCCAGCCGGGCAGGATCACCAGATCGGCATCGAGCATGGCCTCGAGCCCCGCATCGACACTGACGGCAATCCCGCCCATCGCGCGCAGCGGCCCCGCTTCGATCGCGGCCACGCGCAGCGTGTACCACGGCACGCTCAATTCCGGGCGCGCCAGGCCGAAGACTTCGACAACACAACCGAACTCGAACGTGCACAGGCCGTCGTAGGCAAGCGCAACCACACGCAGCGGTGCCGACATGGCGGGATCCTGACGATAGTTGGCGAGGACGCCACTATGACGCACTCATGCGCGGCCCGACAATGGCATCAGACCAAGACGAGGAGCCCACGATGTCCAACGCCGTTACCGCCATCCCGGCCGCCGCCAGCGCACAGACGCTGACCCACTTCGCCGCCAAGCTCGCTTTCGAAACCGACTGTTCCGACGTTCACGCCGCGCTGCTGGCCGACGCGCCCGGATTCGTTCTGCTCGACGTGCGCGGCCCAGGCGTCTTCGCCACCGGCCACGTGCCGGGGGCGCTGAACCTGCCGCACCGCGAGATCACCGCCGAACGCATGGCGCAATGGCCGGCCGAAACGCTGTTCGTCGTCTACTGCGCCGGCCCGCACTGCAACGGCGCCGACAGGGCCGCCTTCAAGCTGGCGCAGCTGGGCCGGCCGGTCAAACTGATGATCGGCGGCATGACCGGCTGGGTGGACGAGGGATTCGCGCTGGCCGACGGCGCCGCCGCCCTCCGGGGCTATGCCTGCGACTGCGCACTGGTGTAAGCGCGCCGCACCGCAGGATTACGCCGGCTTTGTTCACGCGGGCACTTTCGCCACCGTCCGGTACAATAGGGTGTACGCCTTACCTTGATGGGCAACGCCGGTGGCTCCGCTCCAGAACATCAACGACATCGAACGGATCGTGTTCAGCGATCCGATCACGGCCAAGCGCTGGTGCGCGCCGCTGCTGGCGCATGCCCGCGCCGAGCACGATGTCGAAACGCTGGTCCGTGCCGCGACGCTGCTGTCGTTGATCGAGGACCAGCTCGGCGAGCGCAACGAAGGCAGCCTGCTGCTGGCCGAGGCGCTGGCCTGCTGCCAGATGTACGGCTTGCGCCACCTCGAACCGGCGGTGCAGGAACGGCTGGGGCGCGACCACTACACCGGCGGCGATTACCGCCAGGCCATGCAGCACTGGGCACAATGCACCCGGCTGTGCGGCGATGAATCGCAGCACACCCATACGCTGGCACTGGCGCTCGTCGGACTCGGCCAGGTCTGCAGCGCCTATGGCGCCGTCGAGATGGCCGTGGCCTTCCACAAGGCCGCCGACCGCCGGCTGGCGAACAGCGAAGACGTGCACCTGATCGCCAAGGTGAAAATCAGCCTGGGTTGGGACCTGCACGTGCTGGGGCGCGAGGACGAAGCGCGTACCATCCTCGTCCAGGCCCTGGAACTGTGCCGTGCCCGGCAGTTCAGCCACTTTCAGGCCGAGTTGCTGCTGCGGCTGGCCGAAGTCGACATGGAGCAGGGCGACCCGGACACCGCCGAACAACGGCTGGAGGAAGCACTGTCACTGCTGGTGTTCACGCCGTCACACTGGTGCGAGACACAGGTGCTCGGCCTGCTGGCCAGACTGCGCTTCCAGCACGGCCGGCCCGATCTGGCGATCAGCATGATCCAGCGCGCGCTGCACATTGCCGAAGTCGACGGCATGCGCCATGTCGAAGCCCGGCTGCTGGCCGACCTGATCCGTTATGCCGAGGCCGGCGGCAACCACGCACTCGCCCAGACCCACCATGCGCGGCTGCGGACACTGAAACAGGGGCTCGATGAAGCAATCGGCACCGGCGACCTGTCCGAGCTCGGCATGCTCGAATCGGTGATGGCCCGGTTCACCCCCTGAACCGCATCAGGCCAGCGATCTGGCCATGAATTGCAGATCGGAATTCCCGCGGTAGCCTTGCGCCAGGTAGAAGGCTTCGGCCGGCGTCGCCCTGCCGGTCAGCAGCGTGACCGCCACGACTCCCTCGGCATGCAGTTCGGCCTCGATGCCGGCGAGCAGACGCTGTCCGAGACCGCTGCGCTGCCGGGCGGTCCCGATGAAGAACTCGTCGATGAACAGTTCGGTCCCCTGCCACCACAGTCGCAGGTGGCCGATTGCGGCACCGGCCAGCCCGCCCTCATGCTCGATCACCCACGCGCGGCAGGCCGGATTGGCGAGCAGGCCGCCCAGGTAGGCCAGGGCGGTGTCGGTCTGCCATTCATCGTGCCACGGCGCGGCGTTGAAGGTGGCGATATACGCGGCGGCGAGCGACGAGAGATCGTCGGCCCGCAAGGGCCGGACGCTTGCGTGCATGGTGCATTCCTTTTCCCCAATAAAAATCCCCGCGCTTCTCAGCACGGGGATCGGTGACGGCCCGTCCGCGATTACCAGACGTTCAGGTATTCGAGGATGCCCTCGGCGGCCTGACGGCCTTCGTACACCGCGCGCACCACCAGATCGGCGCCGCGGACCTGGTCGCCGCCGGCGAAGATCTTCGGATTGCTGGTCTGGTGCTTGAACTGCTGCTTCAGCGGCGCGACGGTGCGGCTCCAGTCGTCGACCTTGATGCCCTGCGCGTCGAACCAGCTCGCCGCTTCGGCCTGGAAGCCGAACGCCACGATGACGTGGTCGCAATCGAGCACGCGCTCGGAACCGGCGACGACTTCGGGCTTGCGACGGCCCTTCTCGTCCGGCGCACCGAGTGCGGTCGTCACGAGCTTGAGACCGAGGCTGCCGTCGGCGTTCTGCTGGATGCCGACCGGCTGGCTGTTCCACTGGAACTCGACGCCCTCTTCCTTGGCGTTGGCGACTTCGCGCTTCGAACCCGGCATGTTGGCTTCATCACGACGGTAGGCACAGATCACCGACTCGGCGCCCTGGCGGATGCTGGTACGGTTGCAGTCCATCGCGGTATCGCCGCCGCCGAGCACGACGACGCGCTTGCCGGCCATCGACTGGTAGGCCTCGCCTTCCGGCAGGGTACCCATGCTGTTGCGCACGTTGTTGATCAGGAACGGCAGCGCTTCGAGCACGCCCGGCAGCGCTTCGCCGTCGAAACCGCCCTTCATGTACTTGTAGGCGCCCATGCCCATGAACACGGCGTCGTAGTCGCGCAGCAGTTCGTCGATGCTCACGTCACGGCCGATTTCGGTGTTCAGGCGGAACTCGACGCCCATGCCTTCCATGATCTCGCGGCGGGTCGCGACGACGTTCTTCTCGAGCTTGAACTCTGGAATGCCAAAGGTCAGCAGGCCGCCGATTTCCTCGTAGCGGTCGAACACCACCGGCTTGACGCCGTTGCGCACCAGGATGTCGGCACAGCCGAGGCCGGCCGGACCGGCGCCGATGACGGCGACCTTCTTGTCGGTCCAGACGCGGCCCGACATGTCGGGGCGCCAGCCGGCCTTGTAGGCTTCATCGGTGATGTACTTCTCGACCGAACCGATCGACACCGCACCGAAACCGCCCTGGTTCAGCGTGCAGGCGCCTTCGCACAGACGGTCCTGCGGGCAGACACGGCCGCAGATTTCCGGCAGCGAGTTGGTCTTGTGCGAGAGCTCGGCCGCTTCGAACAGCTTGCCCTCGTTGACCAGCTTGAGCCAGTCGGGGATGTAGTTGTGGACCGGGCACTCCCACTCGCAATACGGGTTGCCGCAGGACAGGCAGCGACCGGCCTGCTCGGCCGCATCGCCCTGGTTCAGCGCCTGGTAGATTTCCTTGAACACGATCTTGCGCTTGTCGGCGGGGACCTTCTCGCCGGGGTTGCGCGCCACGTTCATGAACTGGAATACGTCGGACATTGTGGATTTCCTAATGCATCACATGCATCGCCGGGCGGGCACCGCCCGCCCCGGCTCTATCAGTCTTTCAGCAGATCGTCGAGCTTGGCGACCTTCGGCTTGACCAGCCAGAAGTAGTCGGTCGCTTCGTCGAAGTTCGCCAGCAGCTCGGCCGCCTTGCTCGATCCGGTCAGCGCGACGTGCTGGTTCAGCTTCTCGCGCAGGAACGCACGGACCGCGCCGTAGGCTTCGCCGTTGATCAGGTTGATGTCGATCAGCTCGTTGTTGTAGCGGTAGGCGAACTTCTCGCCGCGGTCGTAAACGAGCGCGAAGCCGCCGGTCATGCCGGCACCGAAGTTGTAGCCGGTCTCGCCGAGCACGATCACCGCGCCGCCGGTCATGTATTCGCAGCCGTGGTCGCCCACGCCTTCGACGACCGCCGTCGCACCCGAGTTGCGCACGGCAAACCGCTCGCCGCCACGGCCCGCAGCGAAGAATTCGCCGCCGGTCGCGCCGTAGAGGCAGGTGTTGCCGACGATCACGCCTTCGTCCGACTTGAACGCGCTGCCCTTCGGCGGGTAGACGACGAGCTTGCCGCCCGCCATGCCCTTGCCGGTGTAGTCGTTGGCATCGCCTTCGACTTCGATCGTCAGGCCCTTGGCGTTCCAGACGCCCAGACTCTGGCCGGCCGAACCGTTGAGCTTGATGTGCAGACAGTCGTCCGGCAGGCCGTCGGCGCCATGCGCCTTGGCGATTTCGCCGGACAGCCGCGCGCCGATCGAGCGGTTGACGTTGCGCACGTCGTACTCGAAGCGTTGTGCGGTCTTCGCCTTGATGCCCGCGAGCGCGTCCCTGACCATTTCTTCGGCGAGCTCGCCCTTGTCGAACGACGGGTTGCTGTCCTCGACGCAGAAGCGCGGCTCGGTGTCCGGAATGCTGCCCTGGCTCAGCAGCACGCCCAGATCGAGTTTCTGCTGGCGTTCGGTCGCGCCGGCGGAAAGATCGAGCAGGTCGGTGCGGCCGATCAGCTCTTCCATCGTGCGGATGCCGAGCCTGGCCATCCACTCGCGCGTTTCCATCGCGATGAAGGTGAAGTAGTTGACGACCATGTCCGGCAGGCCGGTGAAGTACTTCGAGCGCAGCTTGATTTCCTGCGTCGCGACACCGGTCGCACAGTTGTTCAGGTGGCAGATCCGCAGGTATTTGCAGCCGAGCGCGACCATGGGACCGGTGCCGAAGCCGAAGCTCTCGGCGCCCATCATCGCGGCCTTGATCACGTCGAGACCGGTCTTCAGTCCGCCGTCGGCCTGGACGCGGACGCGTCCGCGCAGGCCGTTGGCGCGCAGCACCTGCTGCGCTTCGGTCAGGCCGAGCTCGAACGGCGAACCGGCATACTTGACCGACGCCAGCGGCGACGCACCGGTACCACCGTCGTAACCCGAAATGGTGATCAGGTCGGCATAGGCCTTGGCGACACCGGCGGCAATCGTGCCGACGCCCGGTTCGGCGACGAGCTTGACCGACACCAGCGCGTCCGGATTGACCTGTTTCAGGTCGAAAATCAGCTGTGCCAGATCTTCGATCGAGTAGATGTCGTGGTGCGGCGGCGGCGAAATCAGGCTGATGCCCGGCTTCGAGCAGCGCAGCTTGGCGATCAGCGGACTGACCTTGTCACCCGGCAGCTGGCCGCCTTCACCCGGCTTGGCGCCCTGCGCGACCTTGATCTGCAGCACTTCGGCGTTGACCAGATAGTGCGGGGTGACGCCGAAACGGCCCGACGCGACCTGCTTGATCTTCGACATCTTCATCGTGCCGTAGCGCGCCGCGTCCTCGCCGCCTTCGCCCGAGTTCGAGCGGCCGCCGAGGCGGTTCATGCCTTCGGCCAGCGCTTCGTGGGCTTCCGGCGACAGTGCGCCGAGCGACATGCCGGCCGAGTCGAAGCGCTTGAGGATGGCCTCGATCGACTCGACCTCGTCAACCGGAATCGGTTTGGCCTGGTCGAGCTTGAGCGTCATCAGGTCGCGCAGCATCGCTACCGGGCGGTTGTTCACCAGCTCGGCATACTTGGTGTATTCCTTGTACTCGCCGCCCTGCACCGCCTTCTGCAGCTGCATCACCACGTCCGGGTTGTAGGCGTGGTATTCCTCGCCGAACACGTACTTGAGCAGGCCGCCCTGCGCCAGCGGGCGCATCGGGTTGAACGCGAGCTTGTTGAGCTTGAGCTGGTCGGCTTCGAAGTCGGCGAAGTCGGCACCGCCGATCCGCGACACCGTACCCTTGAGGCTCAAGTTGATCACTTCCTCGCCGATGCCGACGCCTTCGAACAGCTGCGAGCCGCGGTACGACGCGATCGTCGAGATCCCCATCTTCGAGAGGATCTTCATCAGGCCCTTGTTGATGCCCTTGCGGAAGTTGTTCGTCGCCTTGGCGAGCGGGCCGTCGACCTGACCGAGTTCGACCAGTTCGATGATGGTCTGGTACGCGAGGTACGGGAACACCGCGGTCGCGCCGTAGCCGATCAGGCAGGCGAAGTGGTGCGGATCGCGCGCGGTGGCGGTCTCGACGATGATGTTGGTCTTGCAGCGCAGGCCGGCTTCGACCAGCGCGTGGTTGACCGCGCCGGTGGCGAACAGTGCCGGGATCGGCAGGCGGCCCTTGGCAATGTGCTTGTCGCTCAGCACGACGATGACGGTTCCGTCGTCACGCACCGATTTCAGCACAGCAGCCTGCAGCGCTTCGATCGCGGCCTTCAGCGTCGTTTCGCCGGCAAGGTAGCTGGTATCGAACGTGGCCGACTTGTAGAACGGGTCGGTCTGGCTGGTCAGCGTGTCGAACTTGTCGGAGGACAGCACCGGCGAGCGCACTTCGAGGCGGCGGGCATTGTCTTCGGTCTCGACGAACAGGTTGCGCTCGGGACCGAACACGGTGTTCAGCGACATCACGATCGCTTCGCGGATCGGGTCGATCGGCGGGTTGGTCACCTGGGCGAACTGCTGGCGCAGGTAGTCGAACGGCGAGCGGACCTTCTCCGACAGCACGGCCATCGGCGTGTCGTCGCCCATCGAGCCGATCGCTTCGGCGCCGTCGCTGGCGAGCACGCGCACGATGGCGTCACGCTCTTCGAACGTCAGCTGGAACTGCTTCTGGTACGACAGGCGCGTTGCGGCATCCATCGCCGGCAGCACCCCCTTGTCGTCGGCGATTTCGAGCTGCTGTGCGTGGTTCTTGATCCACTCGCGGTACGGCTTCGCCGACTTCAGGCGGTTGTCGATGGTTTCGGTGTCGAGGAAGTCACCGGTCTCGAGGTCGACGGCGACGATCTGGCCCGGCTTGACCCGGCCTTTCTTCACCACGTCTTCGGGCTTGTAGTTCCAGACGCCGATTTCCGACGCGATGGTCAGGTGGCGGTCCTTGGTGATCACATAGCGGGCCGGACGCAGGCCGTTGCGGTCGAGCGCGCAGCCGGCGTAGCGGCCGTCGGTCCAGACCAGACCGGCGGGGCCGTCCCACGGCTCCATGTGCATCGAGTTGTATTCGTAGAACGCACGCAGGTCGCGGTCGTTCGAGTCGACGTTCTGCCATGCCGGCGGTACCAGCATCCGGAAGGCGCGGAAGATGTCCACACCGCCCATCATCAGGCCTTCGAGCATGTTGTCGAGGCTCATCGAGTCCGAACCGTTGGTCTGGACGATCGGGCGCACCGAATCCATGTCCAGGTGTTCGGAGTCCATGATCGCTTCGCGCGCCTTGGCCCACAGCCGGTTGCCGGCAACGGTGTTGATTTCGCCGTTGTGCGCAAGGAAGCGGAAGGGCTGCGCCAGCTTCCACTGCGGCCAGGTATTGGTCGAGAAGCGCTGGTGGTAGACGGCCAGCGACGATTCGAAACGCGCGTCCTTCAGGTCGAGGTAGAACACCGGCAGGTTGTCCGGCGTCACCAGGCCCTTGTACGACAATACGTGCGGGTTCAGTGTCGGGATGTAGAACGAGGCATCGGCCGCGTTGGCCTTCTCGGCCAGACGGCGTGCCTGGTAGAGCTTGCGTTCGAACAGTTTGGCATCGAGCCCGTCCGGCGCATTGACGAACACTTGTTTGATCGCGGGCAAGGTGCGCAATGCGTATTCGCCGCATGCTTCGACATTCACCGGCACGTCGCGGAAACCGGCGACGATCAGGCCCTGCGATTCAAGCGCGTTGCGCAGATTCGACAGCGAGACCTCGCCAAGCGCGGCATCATTGGCGTGAAATACGATACCGGCAGCATACTGCTCGCCAAGGGTCAGGCCGATTTCGGCAGCCACGGTACGCAGGAAGCCGTCCGGCTTGCGGAACAGCAGACCGCAACCGTCACCCGACTTGCCGTCGGCCGCGACGGCGCCACGGTGGGTCAGACAGGCCAGCGAAGAGATCGCGGTCTGCACCAGCCAGTGGCTGGGCTTGTCGTCCATCTGGGCGATCAGACCGAAACCGCAACTATCCTGCTCGAATCGAGGATGGTAGAGGGTACCCCCCAACCAGCTTTGTCTATCCATGACACTACCCTTGAGTAAGCCGCACAACACAAGCGAAAAGGCGTCAATTTTAATCAGGGATTAGGGTTAACCACAACTTGAGTGAATGGACGGCGCAATCTGCTGCGCAGTTCTCGCATATTCTTTCGGTAATTCTGCCTTGCAATGGCAAACAATTACTTTGCGTGTAATTTTATTTGCAGTTTTCATGCGGAATGCATGCGCGCAATACCAATAAAAAACCCCGCCGGAGCGGGGTTTTTTTATTGGTACAGGCAATCAGCGCGGCAGTAGCGAGCTGCCCATCAGGAAGGCGTCGACCTCGCGTGCAGCCTGACGGCCTTCGCGGATCGCCCACACCACCAGCGACTGGCCGCGACGGACGTCGCCGGCGGCAAAGACCTTGGCGACGTTGGTTGCGTAGCAGCCTTCACCGTCGGTCGTGGCCCTGGCGTTGCCGCGGCTGTCACGCTCGACGCCGAAGCCTTCGAGGATGTTCGCGACCGGATTGGTGAAGCCCATTGCCAGGAAGACGAGATCGGCCTTGATTTCGAACTCGCTGCCGGCAATTTCGACCAGCTTGCCGTCCTGCATTTGCACACGCACCGCCTTGATCGCGGTGAGCTGGCCGTTTTCGCCGACGAATTCCTTGGTCATCACGGCGAAGTCGCGCTCGACGCCTTCTTCATGGCTCGACGAGGTACGCAGCTTCAACGGCCAGTACGGCCACACCAGCGCCTTGTTTTCCTGCTCCGGCGGCATCGGCATCACTTCGAGCTGCGTCACCGCAACGGCACCGTGACGGTTCGACGTGCCGACGCAATCCGAACCGGTGTCGCCGCCGCCGATCACGACGACGTGCTTGCCGGTCGCCGAAATCGGGTTGGCGCCGTCACCGGCGACGGTCTTGTTCTGCGGAATCAGGAATTCCAGCGCGTAGTGCACGCCGGCCAGTTCACGCCCCGGTACCGGCAGATCACGCGGTACTTCGGCGCCACCGGCGAGGATCACCGCGTCGAACTCTGCCTTCAGCTGGTCCGGCGTGACCACGGTCTTCGCATCGTTGACGATACCGGCCGGCAGCTTGCCGTCGACCGAGACGATCGTCGACGTGCGGAAGGCCACGCCTTCGGCTTCGAGCTGCCCCATCCGGCGGTCGATCACGCTCTTCTCGAGCTTGAAGTCCGGAATGCCGTAACGCAGCAGGCCACCGACGCGATCGTTCTTTTCGAACACCGTCACGGCATGGCCGGCGCGCGCCAGCTGTTGTGCCGCGGCCAGACCGGCCGGGCCGGAGCCGACCACGGCGACGGTCTTGCCGGTCTTCACCGCGGCGATCTGCGGCTTGATCCAGCCCTCTTCCCAGCCCTTGTCGACGATGTAACGCTCGATCGACTTGATGCCGACCGGGTCGGCGTTGATGCCGAGCGTACAGGCCGCTTCGCACGGCGCCGGGCAGATGCGGCCGGTGAACTCGGGGAAGTTGTTGGTCGAGTGCAACACCGCCAGCGCGTCCTGCCAGTTGCCGCGGAACACGAGGTCATTCCAGTCCGGAATGATGTTGTTGACCGGGCAGCCGTTGTTGCAGAACGGAATGCCGCAGTCCATGCAGCGCGCGCCCTGCGTCTTCGCTGCATCGTCGACCAGACGTGCGACGAATTCGCGGTAGTGCGTGACGCGCTCGGCGACCGGCGCATAGCTTTCCGAAACGCGCTCGAATTCGAGAAACCCTGTGGGCTTGCCCATTTATGCAATCTCCTTCTGCTGCTCAGCCTTCGCGGCGGCCAGTTCCTTGAGCGCGCGGCGGTATTCGTTCGGATAGACCTTGATGAAACGGGCGCGGCTCGCGTCCCAGTCGGCCAGAATGGCCTTGGCTCGGTTGCTGCCGGTCAGGGCGGCATGACGTTCGACCAGCGACTTGAGCTGGGTTTCGTCGGCCAGATCGCGGTGACGCGGCTCGTCCGCCGATTGCTCGCCGGCCGGCAGGACGGCTTCGAGCGCGACCTGCGCCATATTGCAGCGATCGGCAAACGCGCCGTCTTCGTCGAAGACGTAGGCGATGCCGCCCGACATGCCGGCGGCGAAGTTGCGGCCGGTGTTGCCGAGCACGACGACGGTGCCGCCGGTCATGTATTCGCAACCGTGGTCGCCGACGCCTTCGACGACGGCGGTCGCACCCGAGTTGCGCACGGCAAAGCGTTCGCCGCTGACGCCGGCGAGGAAGGCCTCGCCATCGGTCGCACCGTACATCACGGTGTTGCCGACGATGATGTTGGCCGCGGTATCGCAAACGAAACCGGCCGCCGGGCGCACGATGATGCGGCCGCCCGACAGACCCTTGCCGACGTAGTCGTTGCCTTCACCGACGAGCTCGAAGGTGATGCCCTTGGCGAGGAAGGCCGCGAAACTCTGGCCGGCCGTGCCGTTCAGGCGGACGTGGATGGTGTCCTCCGGCAGGCCGGCGTTGCCGTAGCGGCGCGCGACCTCGCCCGACAGCATCGCGCCGACGGTGCGGTTGACGTTGATGATGGCCGTTTCGATCGCCACCTTGGCACCGGTCTCGAGCGCGGTTTGCGCCTTGGCGACCAGCACGTTGTCGAGCGATTTCTCGAGGCCGTGGTCCTGCACGTCGACGTGCAGGCGCGGCTCGGCAGCGTCGACCGCCGGCAGGTGGAACACCTTGCTGAAGTCCAGACCCTGCGCCTTCCAGTGTTCGATGCCGGCGCGCTTGTCCAGCAGGTCGGCGCGGCCGATCAGCTCGTCGAACTTGCGCACGCCGAGGCTGGCCATCAGTTCGCGGACTTCCTCGGCGACGAAGAAGAAGTAGTTGACCACGTGCTCCGGCTGGCCGGTGAAGCGCTGGCGCAGCACCGGGTCCTGCGTCGCGACGCCGACCGGGCAGGTGTTCAGGTGGCACTTGCGCATCATGATGCAGCCTTCGACGACCAGCGGCGCGGTCGCGAAACCGAACTCGTCGGCACCGAGCAGCGCGCCGATGACGACGTCGCGGCCGGTCTTCATCTGGCCGTCGACCTGGACGCGGACGCGACCGCGCAGACGGTTCAGCACCAGCGTCTGCTGGGTTTCGGCGAGGCCGAGTTCCCACGACGAGCCGGCATGCTTGATCGACGACTGCGGGCTGGCACCGGTGCCGCCGTCATGGCCGGCGATCACCAGATGGTCGGCCTTGGCCTTGGTCACGCCGGCGGCAACGGTGCCGACGCCGACTTCCGAGACGAGCTTGACCGAGATCGACGCCTGCGCGTTGACGTTCTTGAGGTCGTGGATCAGCTGGGCCAGATCCTCGATCGAGTAGATGTCGTGGTGCGGCGGCGGCGAGATCAGCCCGACGCCCGGCACCGAGTGGCGCAGGAAGCCGATGTATTCGGACACCTTGTGGCCCGGCAACTGGCCGCCTTCGCCCGGCTTGGCGCCCTGCGCCATCTTGATCTGGATCTGGTCGGCGTTGACGAGGTATTCGGCGGTGACGCCGAAACGGCCCGACGCGACCTGCTTGATCGCCGAACGCAGGCTGTCGCCTTCCTTGAACGTGTAGTCGCGTTCGATCCGGCTCTTGCCGATGACTTCGGACAGCGTCTGGCCGGCCTTGAGCGGGATGAAGCGCTTGGCGTCTTCGCCGCCTTCGCCGGTATTGCTCTTGCCGCCGATGCGGTTCATCGCCAGCGCCAGCGTGCTGTGCGCTTCGGTCGAGATCGAGCCGAGGCTCATCGCGCCGGTCGCGAAGCGCTTGACGATGTCCTTGGCCGATTCGACTTCGTCGAGCGGCACCGGCGCGCCGACCGGCTTGATCTCGAACAGGCCGCGCAACGTCAGGTGACGCTTGGTCTGGTCGTTGATCAGCGCCGCGTATTCCTTGTAGGTCGAATACTGGTTCGAGCGCGTCGCGTGCTGCAGCTTGGCGATCGAGTCCGGCGTCCACAGATGGTCTTCGCCACGGATGCGGAAGGCGTAGTCGCCGCCGGCGTCGAGCGCGTCGGCGAGTACCGGGTCCTGCGAGAATGCGGCGGTGTGCAGCTTCAGCGCTTCCTCGGCGACCTCGAACAGGCCGATGCCTTCGACGTTCGAGCTGGTGCCGGTGAAGTATTTGTCGACCAGCGCCTTCTGCAGGCCGACGGCTTCGAAGATCTGTGCGCCGGTGTACGACATGTAGGTCGAGATGCCCATCTTGGACATCACCTTCATCAGGCCCTTGCCGACCGCCTTGATGAAATGCTTCTGGTACGTGGCCGCGAGCTCAAGATCACCGTTGGCGAAATCGGCCAGCGTGGCCATGGCCAGATACGGGTGGACCGCTTCGGCACCGAAGCCGCCGAGCAGCGCGAAGTGATGCGTTTCACGCGCCGAACCGGTTTCGACGACCAGACCGGTGCTGGTGCGCAGGCCCTGCTTGACCAGATGCTGGTGCACCGCCGACGTCGCCAGCAGCGCCGGAATCGCGACATTGGCGCCGTCGAGCTTGCGGTCCGACACGATCAGGATGTTGGCACCGCCCCTGACCGCGTCCTCGGCTTCGGCCGCGAGCGACGCAAGGCGTGCCTCGATGCCGGCCTTGCCCCACGCCGCCGGGTAACAGATGTTCAGTTCGTGCGAGCGGAACTTGCCGCCGGTGTACTTGCCGATGTGGCGGATTTTCTCGATGTCGCCGGCCGACAGCACCGGTTGCGACACTTCGAGGCGGATCGGCGGGTTGATGTCGGCCGGGTTCAGCAGGTTCGGCTTCGGGCCGATGAACGACACCAGCGACATCACCAGGTCCTCGCGGATCGGGTCGATCGGCGGGTTGGTCACCTGGGCGAACAGCTGGCGGAAATAGTTGTACAGCGGCTTGGCCTTGCCCGAGAGTACGGTCAGCGCCGAGTCGTTGCCCATCGAGCCGGTGGCTTCTTCGCCGTTTTCGGCCATCGGCTTGAGGATGACCTTGATGTCTTCCTGCGTGTAGCCGAAGGCCTGCTGGCAGTCGAGCAGGCTGCTACAGGGCGACTTCGGCACTTCGGTCGCGTCCTGCACTTCGTCGAGCTTGATGCGGATCTTGTCGACCCACTCGCGGTACGGCTTGGCATTGGCGAGGCCGTCCTTGATTTCCTTGTCGTCGATGATGCGGCCCTGTTCCATGTCGATCAGGAACATCTTGCCCGGCTGCAAACGCCACTTCTGCGCGATGCGCTCGTCGGCGATCGGCAGCACGCCCGATTCGGACGCCATGACGACGAGGTCGTCCTTGGTCACGAGGTAACGCGCCGGACGCAGGCCGTTGCGGTCCAGCGTCGCGCCGATCTGGCGGCCGTCGGTGAACGCCACGGCGGCCGGGCCGTCCCACGGCTCCATCATCGCGGCATGGTATTCGTAGAAACCGCGGCGGTTTTCGCCCATCAGCGTGTGCTTTTCCCACGCTTCCGGAATCATCATCATCACCGCCTGCGCGAGCGAGTAGCCGCCCATCACCAGCAGTTCGAGCGCGTTGTCGAACGACGCCGAGTCGGACTGGCCCGGATAGATCAGCGGCCAGACCTTGTTCAGGCTGTCGCCGAGCACCGGCGAGCTGATCGCGCCTTCGCGCGCGCGGATCCAGTTGACGTTGCCGCGCACGGTGTTGATTTCGCCGTTGTGCGCGATCATCCGGAACGGATGCGCCAGATCCCAAGTCGGGAAGGTGTTGGTCGAGAAACGCTGGTGGACCAGCGCCAAGGCCGAGACACAGCGTGCATCGGCGAGGTCGTGGTAGTAGACGCCGACCTGGTCGGCGAGCAGCAGGCCCTTGTAGTTGACCGTGCGCGCCGAGAACGACGGCACGTAGAACTCGTGACCGTGGGTCAGCTTCAGGCGGCGGATCGCGTGGCTGGCGTCCTTGCGGATCACGTAGAGCTTGCGTTCGAGCGCGTCGGTGACGAGGACGTCCGGACCGCGGCCGATGAAGATCTGCCGGATCACCGGCTCCTTGGCCTTGACCGCCGGCGACATCGGCATCGTCGCATTGACCGGCACGTCACGCCAGCCGAGGACAACCTGACCTTCGGCGCGCGTGGCGCGTTCGATTTCTTCCTGACAGGCTGCGCGCGACGCAGCTTCCTGCGGCAGGAACACCATGCCGACGCCGTACTCGCCCACCGGCGGCAGCGCCACGCCCTGCTTGGCCATTTCTTCGCGGAACAGCGCGTCCGGAATCTGGATCAGGATGCCCGCACCGTCGCCGGCGAGTGCATCGGCACCGACGGCACCGCGATGGTCGAGGTTCTTCAGGATCAGCAGACCCTGCTCGACGATCGAATGACTCTTCTGTCCCTTCACATGGGCAATAAAGCCGACGCCACAGGCGTCGTGTTCATTGGCAGGGTCGTACAAGCCCTGCTGCTCTGGCTTTGCCGGGTCCATCACGCTCGTTTCCTTTCCAGCGCACGCTGGCCTGATGCAATAAATGAATGCAAAAAAATCGCGAAAAAAAAGCCGGCCACAGGCCAGCTTTTTCGAGGTGTTCGGGCAGTCTGCAAAGCCGTGTCTTGTGGACAGGCGCGGCGCGCGAATCAGATTAGGCCGACATCCGCACATTCCGCCGAGGGCAAGGGCTGCACCAACCACAAACCGGTACTATTTGGCTTGGTCGGATGATCGAGTGTGCCAGAAAAATTCGGCGCTGCATTGTTTGAAACGCAAAAAACTTAATGTAGGTCAGTACCTTGGGACTACATGCGCTCAGCGGTCAGCGGTCAGCGGTCAGCGCCAAGCCTTGCCCGGTAAGCGTTCAGCGCGCCGTCATCGAAAGGAACAAAGCGGATTTCGGCGACACCAAACGGCGCCGCCAGTACGGTGGTGACGGCAATATCGACCGCCGCGGCCAGCGGATAACCGTAGACGCCGCAGCTGATCGCCGGAAACGCGATGCTCGCCACACCGTTCTCGGCCGCCAGTTTCAGGCATTCGCGATAGCAGCTGGCCAGCAGTTCGGCCTCGCCATGGCCGCCTCCCCGCCAGACCGGACCGACGGTGTGGATCACGTGGCGTGCCGGCAGCAGATAGCCACCGGTGATGCGCGCCTGCCCGGTCGGGCAGCCTTTCAAACTGCGGCATTCGGCCAGCAGTCCGGGGCCGGCGGCGCGATGGATCGCGCCGTCGACGCCACCGCCGCCGAGCAGCGATTCGTTCGCGGCATTGACGATCGCGTCGACCGCCATCGTCGTGATGTCGCCCGGCGTGATCAGGATGCGGCTCATGCCTTGCTCCCGACCCGGATCGCGACCGACTGCCGCCACCACGCCCAGCCGGCGACCAGCGCGATCGCCAGCGCCGACCAGCGCGCGCCGGAAACGAAGAACGGCACGAATACCGCCGTACCGAGCAGCGCCGCCAGCGCCCGGCGTCGCGTTGCCGCATCGGGGAAATGCCGCCACGCCGCCCAGAAGGTGAACAGGTAGACGAGCAGGAAGTTGAGGTCGGCCAGGTGGATGATCGCCGTTTCGTTCTGCCCGGACAGCCGCAGCCCGAGCAGTACCAGCGCGTAAAGCCCCGCCAGCAGCCACAGCGCCGGCACCGGGGTCTCGCCACGGCCTTCGGTGCGGGCCAGCCACGCCGGCAGGCCGCCGTCGCGTGCGGTTGCCGACATCAGCCGTCCGGCCGCGAGCACCCAGACATTGCTGGTGACGAACAGCAGCACACCGCCGATCAGGTCGGCGGCCAGCCCGGCCCGCGGGCCGACACTGCGCGCCAGCAGGTCGGTGATCACCGCATACTGGCCGGCGATGTCGCTGGCCGGCACGACCAGCGCGTAAACGACGGCGATGCCGAGGTAGAGCCCGCCGACCGCGACCAGCGCCAGCCGGATCGCACGCGGGAACGTCGTTTCCGGCGTCCGGACCTGGGTGGCCACGGTCGAGACGTTTTCCCAGCCGAGAAAGGAAAAGAAGCACACCGATGCGGCAATTCCGACCGCCCACAGGCCGTTCGGCGCGAACGGCGCCAGATTGGCCGGGTCGCTGGCCGGCAGCGCCAGTACCAGCACGCCGATCAGCACGATGACCAGCAAGGAGAGCATCGCCGTCTGCGCCCGGCTGCCGAAACGCAGGCCGCCGAGGTTGAACGCCACATTGCCCCACATCACCGCGATTGCCGTCAGCGTCAGCCCCCACGGACTGGTGATGCCGAGCGCGTGGCAGAAGTAGCGCGCCGCAGCGAGGCCGACGACCGGGTTGCCGAGGATCATCGTCCCGAGCAGCAGCAAGGCGGCGATCCGTGCCATCACCGGCGGGAAACACACGCCGAGGAAGCGGACGATGCCGCTGCTGTCCGGATACGCGACCGAAATGCGCGCGAACACCAGCGCCACCGGGTACGACAGCGCCACCAGCGCCAGCCACGCGATCAGCGCCGCCGGGCCGGCAATCTCGGCCGCCATCGCCGGGATCACCAGAATCCCCGAGCCGACCAGCGACGACACGTAGTACGCGGTCAGGTGGCGGGTGCTGAGCAGCGACATCTCAGGCCAGCCAGTCGCGGATCGGCAGGAAATCGGTCAGCAGGCGCTCTTCTTCCGAGCCCTGCGGTGGCTGCCAGTCGTAGCGCCATTTGGCCGATGGCGGCATCGAGCACAGGATGGATTCGGTCCGGCCGCCCGACTGCAGGCCGAACAGCGTGCCGCGGTCCCAAACGAGGTTGAACTCGACGTAACGCCCGCGCCGGTACGCCTGCCATTCGCGCTCGCGCTCGGCCCAGGGCAGCTCGCGCCGACGTTCGACGATGGTCGTGTACGCCGGCAGGAAGGCGTCGCCGACGGCGCGGATCATCGCGAAACCACCGTCGAAGCCGAGCTCGGTCAGGTCGTCGAAAAAGATGCCGCCGATGCCGCGCGCCTCGTTGCGGTGCTTGAGGAAGAAGTAGCGGTCGCACCAGGCCTTGAACTTTGGGTAGTAGGCCTCACCGGACGGCGCCAGTGCATCGCGGCAGGTTGCATGGAAGTGGACCGCGTCCTCTTCGAAGCCGTAGTAGGGCGTCAGGTCCATGCCGCCGCCGAACCAGAACACGTCGTCGACGCCGTCGGCATAGGCGCGGAAGAAGCGTACGTTCAGGTGGACGGTGGGGATGTAGGGATTCTTCGGGTGCAGCACCAGCGACACGCCCATCGCCTCCCAGGCGCGGCCGGCCAGCTCCGGCCGGTGCGCGGTCGCCGACGCAGGCATCGCATCGCCGAGCACGTGCGAGAACAGCACGCCGCCGCGCTCGAACAGTGCCGACTCCTCGATCACCCGGCTGACCCCGCCGCCGCCGGCCGGGCGCTCCCAGCGGTCGGCGATGAAGGTGCCACCGTCGTACGCCTCCAGTGTGGCAACGATGTTCTGCTGCAGCGAAAGCAGGTAGTCCTTGACGGCGATCGGGTTCATTCGGCGTTCCGGTTAATCAGTGGCAATCCCCGGATGATACGCCTGTCGCCGCCCTGCTTCGCGCGGCAGCCGACGGCAAAACGGCCCGTTACACGGGCCGCTGAACGATAGCTCACCTCAGTAGGCGAACGAGCCAAAGCAGTTTGTTCACGCCCGAAGCGCAGGAACCGGAATGGACATCAAGTCCATGAGGACGACCCGAAGGTAGCCCCCTTGCGGGGATCCGGAGCATCGGACGAGGACAAAAATGCGCGGGCGCAGGCGCCTAATGAGGTCGAGCTCAGTGCTGGTGCATCGTCTCGGCCTTGGCCCCCATCGCCTCGACCTTGATGTCGACCTTGACGTTGCCGGCGCGCTTGAACTTCAGCGTCAGCGGAAACTTGTCGCCCTCTTTCAGCGGTACCGCCAGCTTGAACAGCATCACGTGATAGCCGCCTGGCTTGAGCTCGGTCTCGGCCTTGGCCGGGATGTCGACGGCGGTCACCGCGTTCATTTTCATCACGCCGTTGTCGAGTTTCATCTGGTGCAACTCGGCCTTGTCGGCCGCATCAGTCTCGACACCGATCAGTTGGTCGGCCGTATCGCCGTTGTTTTTCACCAGCAGGAAGACGCCGGCATTCTGCGCACCCGGTGGCGTGGCGCGCGTCCACGGGTGATGGATGAACAGGTCGCCGGCCTTGTATTCGTGGGCGTTGGCGGTCAGCGACAGCGCGGCCAGAACAAGGCCGCAGCAGAAGGTGCGAAGGGAAATCATCGGAGGATCCTGTGGAGTCATTGAAGGGTGGCGCGGGACGATGACACCGCCGGCGGCCCCCTCGCCCGGCACGCCGGCGCATCACCACCGCAATCCACAAGCGACACCACGGCGACTTCGACCGCGTGGAGCGGATCGAACGGCACGGTCGGCAACGTGGCCGTCAGCGCCGCCGGCATGCAGCAAGGCGCGTCATGGCAATCGGTAGCATTGCCGGACGGCACGGGGCCGGCGGCGGAGCAGACGACGGGTTTTGTCGCCGTGGCATACGCCAGCGGCAAGCCGCGACCGGACAGTGCAAGGCAGAGCAGCAGCAGCGTCAGCAGGCGAACGCGCATCGGAACCCGGTCGGGATGAGAATGGGACGGATTGTACGGACGCACGCAGGCAACAAAAAGGCCAGACTGCGGGGCCTGGCCTTGGTGCATGCATCGCACAGCGTGCTCAAATCAGATATCGGTAATATTCACAAAAAAAGCAAGCATTTTTCCTGCCGTCGATCACCGCCAGCCGGGCTGCCAGCCAAAACAAGGGCCACCCGAAGGTGGCCCGATTCGGCAACAGCCCTGAGGATCAGGCCAGTTGCGGCGGCGTGGCGCTCTTGACACTGACGATGCGGTTGGCTTCGTTGACGAAGACCAGCGACGGCGAGTGCTGCTTCAGCTCGGCTTCGTCGTAGCGGCCGAAGGTCGCGATGATCAGCAGATCGCCGACCTGGGCCTGGCGTGCCGCCGAGCCGTTGACCGAGATGATGCCCGAGCCGCGCGCCGCCTTGATGGCATACGTCGCCAGACGGGCGCCGTTGGTGACGTTCCAGATCTCGATTTCTTCGAATTCGAGGATGTTGGCCGCTTCCAGCAGATCCTCGTCGATCGCACACGAACCCTCGTAATTGAGTTCCGAATGCGTCGTCGTAACGCGGTGGATCTTGGATTTGAGCATCGAACGTTGCATGGCGAACCTCGGCCTGACCGAAACGGGTAAACAGGGCTCAGGATTATAAACCTCGTGTCCGGCAATCCAAGCGGTATTTTCGCCAAGCCGCCGGCTTGAGCCATCCTTCCGTCCCGCTGGGACACGCAAGGCACGGTTTCGATCCGCCAGCGCGAAAAAAAACCGGGCACAAGGCCCGGCCAACGAGTGCTCCAGAAAAAACGGCTTCAGTAGAATTTGTACCTGATGTTGCTGTCCCGGTTGTCCCAGATCGGCGCGGACAACGGCTGCAGCCCCATCGCCGACAGCGTCGACTTCGTCGCCGCATCGACCGGAATCCCCCAGCGCTCGAAAAAGCCGCTCAGGTCGTAACTGGCGACGCGGCTGGTCTCGATCACGAAGGTCTGCTTCCTGGCCGCGTCGGTCGCCGGACGCTGCGCCGCCGGCATGTTCCGGTAGTTGGTGCCGAGCTTTGCGTAAAAGTCGCGACCGAAAGCCAGATCGAGCTGCCAGAACATCGTCGCCCGCACGAACAGGTCGGACTGCGCGGCAAAATCGCGGCCCGGCTGCGCCAGATAGGCGAAGGTCTTGGTCCACGTGCCCTGCGTTTCGTAGCGCGACGGCTGGCCCAGCGCACGCTGCACGTAGGCCGACGACAGGTTGACCGTGACCTCGGTCTGGTCGGCCCAGGTCATCGTCGACATCTGGTACTGGTGGCCGAGCTCGTGCCACGGGCCCCAGCCGTCGGTTGCGAGTTTGCCCGCGTTGAGTACCGCGCCGATCGCGCCGTCGTCGGATGCGCTGGCCATCCGGTACTGCCACGAATACATCCAGCCGGTGTACGGCGACAGCTCGACGAAGTGGAAGCGGTGCGGCGTCGGGTTGTGCGGCCAGGCGTTGCCCGGCCTGATGCCGTACTGCTCGTCCTCGAGGTCGACGACGCGGTCCCACAGCTGCAGCAGCGCCACCGGATCATCGACGTGCTTCTTCGCCTTGGCCAGCGTCGCCGTCAGCATGGTCCGCTTGCCGACGAGTTCGGCATACGGCGCGTTGCCGTAGGTCGCGAGCATCTGTGTCCAGTCGGCAGCGCTGTGCTGGCCGAGCACGAAGCGCGGCATCACCCGGCCGCCGGAGACGATCTCGACATTCATCTCGCCACCGGTCGGGTCATTGAATACCGAGACGTAGACGGCGCCGGTCTTTGTGGCCGTGATCGTCGTCGAACCGGTCGCCAGTTTCACCTTCTGGTCGCTGTCGTAGTTCCAGGTATCGTCGTCGATCGAATGGATCCAGATTTCCGGCACCCGGCTCGGTGCGGCGCCGGTGGCGTAATAGCTGACGACGAGCACGTCGCCGGGCTGGACCCAGTAGCCGGTCGACTGGAACGGTGTGTGGTTGAACGAGCGCAACTGCGCCGAACGCAGCTTGCCGATATCGCCCGGCTGCTCAAGCAGCAGCTTGCGGGCCGGAACGAGGCTAGCGGATGGCGCAGGTGCCGGTGTGGGTGCCGGTGTGGGTGCCGGTGTTGGAACCGGTGTTGGAACCGGCGTCGGTGCTGGCGTCGGTGCTGGCGTCGGTGCCGGCGTCGGTGCTGGTGTCGGTGCTGGTGTCGGTGTCGGTGCTGGTGTCGGTGCTGGTGTCGGTGCTGGTGTCGGTGCTGGTGTCGGTGCTGGTGTCGGTGCTGGTGTCGGTGTTGCCGAACCGATCAACAGCCAGACCTTGCCCGAACCGGCAATGCCGGAACTGGTTGCCGGGCTGTCGCCGCGTGTCCACCACTGGTTCTCGTACACCTTGCCGTTGAAGCTGACCCGTTGTCCTGCGGTATCGTAGGTTCTGGCTGCGTCCCAGGCCGGATACTGCCCCGCCGGGGCCGGAGTTGCGACAGGTGCCGGTGCCGGAGCGGGCGTCGGAACCGGTGTAGGGGTTGGCGCAGGCGATGGGGCGGGAGTCGGCGCTGGTGTGGACGCCGTACCGGCGATCTCCCACGGTCCCCACTGCTCGGCACCCGGCGTGTTGCCCTGCGTCCACCATTTGGCGCGCCAGGTCTTGCCGGCGAAGTCGGCGGTGTCCCCGGCCACGTAAATCCGGGTGTTGTTCCACGCTGCAGCCCACGCCGGCGACGTCAGTGCCAGCAGCAGCGCTGCGGCGATCGTCCGCTTCTTCCCCATCCCGCCTGTCCTTGATTGTCCACTCCGTCGGCAGACGGAGGCAGGCGATTCTTAAGGCGATGCCGGGGCAAGGCAAGCGTCAGTCAGGCTTAAATATCATCAAAACAACATATTCTAATGACATGCCTTTCTGGCAAGAGGAGGAGGCGGTCACCCGTCCGCCCGGACCTGCCGGTCATCGCATTCCCTCGGCGGATCGGCGGCGGTAGCGGGCATGAAAAAACCGGCCGCCCGGGCCGGTTTCCGGTGCGCCTGCCGATTCAGGCGGCGCGATAGACGAGGCAGCCGTCGAGCAGGAATTCGCCCGGCGCGACCCGGTCGCCGAGTTCGACCCGCTCGAAATTGAGCTGCGCACCGTCGACGACGACCCAGGCCGGGATCGGCTTGTCGCCGTAGCGGCCGACCAGTTCGTCGGCACGCACGACGTTGCGGTGCTCGACGCGCGGTGGCTGACTCGGCGGCGTGTCGGGCTCGGATTGGGGCCGGGCGGCATCGGGGGCCGACGCGGGATTCAGTTCGCCGGCCTGCGTCGGCAGGTTGCGCAGGTAAAGCCCGAACGCCCACGCGGGAATGATCACCCGGCGTACCCGCTTGGTGTTGTCGACGACGCAGGCAATGCCGAACGAGTCGCCGCATTTGGGGCAACGGGCGGTTGCGGCGATCGCCAGATGGTCTTCGACCAGCCGGGCCGCGCCTTCCATGTCGCGCGCCTGCAGCATGGTGCCGCAGCGCACGCACGGCTTGGAGAATTGCTTGACCTGCTCGCCGTTGCGAAAGCGCACCGGCAGCAGTTCATCGAGTTTTCGTTTGGGCAACATGGTCGGACCCGCTTACATCGTCGCCAGACGGCATTCGACGGTCAGTTCAAGAAAATCGATCGCCAGCCTCTGCAGTTTGACCGTCGAGCCGGCCGGCAATTCCGGCAGACCCGGCACCCGCATCACCAGCGGCAGGCCGTCGACGCGCACCAGGTTTTCCTTGATCAGCGTCGCACCCAGTTCGGTCAGGTTCTCCTGTTCAAGGTAGCGCAGGCACCAGTAGCGTTCCATCTTGTCCTGGAACTCGCCGTAGGCGGCATACGCGGTGTCGAACGCACCGATCGCACCGAACAGTTCGGCGTCGTTCTTCGCGAAGCGCGGCGTGGTGCCGCGGATCATCGCAACGATCTGGGTCTGGTTGACGAAGTCGACCGCGCGCCGCAGCGGCGAGCTCGACCATGCGTAGCACTCGACGCCGAGGCCGACGTGCGGGCCGAACTGCGTCGTCATGCGCACGCGGCCCTGCCCCTGCACGCGGTAGATCGCGGCGATTTCGGCCTTGTGCAGGTCCATGCCCCAGTGGCGGTTGACGAAGATCATCAGTTCGGCGACGAGCTTGTCCATCGGCGAACCGCGTTTCCTGGGCAGGATGCGGACTTTCTTCGTGCCGTCGTCGAGCCTGTCGACGTAGAAGCTGTAATCGAGCCGGACCGGCGCGTTCGGGTCTTCGGCACGACCGCGGCGCGCTTCGAGCGCGTTGGCCAGTTGCCAGAGGAAGTTCAGTTCGCGCTTGTACGGGTAGTCGCCGCCATCCTGACCGGCGGTGTCCTCGTTGAAATGCGTTTCGATCTGGTCGTGCCGGAGGTTGGCGACGATGGGCACGCGCTCGACGACGGAGCGGTGGCCGACAACATCGAGCCCCGGGTTCAGTTCGACGTACATGCTCACCGCCGGACGCGCACTGCCGGTTTCCAGCGTGAACACGTTCACTGCCGAGTCGGGCAGCATGGTGATCTTGTCGCCGGGGAAGTACACCGTCGACAGCCGTTCGAACACCTGCACGTCGAGCGGGCTTCCGGGGGCGATGCCGAGCACCGGCGCGGCGATGTGGATGCCGACTTCCCAGTTGCCGTTGGCGAGCTGCCTGATGCTGAAGGCGTCGTCGATTTCGGTCGTCGTCACGTCGTCGATCGAGAACGCCTCGACATCGGCGACCGGCAGATCGTCCGGCGCGGCAATCGCAGCGTCGGTCACGCCGTCACGGCCCTTGGGGAAGTATTCGAGTTCGAAGCCGTCGAGGAAATACTGTTCGACATCGGCAATCGCGCCGATGCGCTCGAGCAGGCGCAGAACGCTGGTCTGCTGCGCATCGGCCGCGGCGGCGAGCGCCTTGTATTCGAGGCCGTTCTTGTCCGGACGATGGATCAGCCGCTTCAGGCCCGCACGGAACGCTTCCGGCAGGGTGCCGGCTTCGAGCTCGGCCTGCCAGGCGGCCATCTGTTCGGCTTCGCGCTTCTTGCGCTCGATGCCGGCCAGCGCCGCCTTGACGTTCTCTTCCGGCGCCGCCTTGTAGCGGCCACGGCCCTTCTTGTAGAAGTACATCGGTGCCTGGGCGATGCGGATCAGCGCCGCCGCCTGCTGTTGCGGCGTCGGGCCGGCACCGAAGTATTCGGCGGCGATGTCCTCGAAACCGAACTCGTCGGCGCCGCAGACTTCCCACAGGAAATCGACGTCGATCTCGCCGGCCAGCGCTTCGGCCTCGGCCAGCAGCGTCGCCGGATCCGGACGCTCGAACTTGAGCAGCACATTGGCCGCCTTGATCTTGCTGCGCTTGCCGCGCACGTCCTCGATCATGAAGCTGGCGGCTTGCGCCTCCTTCACCGTGGCGACCTTGAAGCCGCCATCCTCGTCATAAAAAACGTGCATACACCGCGCAGCCCGGACAAAACCGCCGATTATACAGCAGCGGCTTTGCCGGACAGCGGCGAAAACGTCGTCAAATCAAGGCCCGGACCGGCGGTTGGCGCCTCAGAAACCGGCAAGCACGATCTTGCCGATCGTCTGACCGGCCTCGAGCGTCGCGTGGGCGCGCTTGAGGTTGGCCGCGTTGATCGCGCCGTAGTGCGCACCGACGGTGGTGCGGATCGCGCCCGCATCGACCAGGCGCGCCACTTCGGTCAGCAGTTCATGCTGCTTCACCATGTCGGCGGTCCGGTACATCGCCCGGGTGAACATGAATTCCCAGACGAAGGTCGCGCTCTTGGACTTCAGCAGGTTCAGGTCCAGCAGCGTGCTGTTTTCAACGATGCTGACGATCCTGCCTTGCGGCGCGATCACCTGCGCCATCGTGGCGAAGTGCTGGTCGGTGTCGTTGAAGCACAGCACGTAATCGACGGTCTCGTGGCCCAGCGCCTTGAGTTGCGCGGCAATGTCCTCGCGGTGATCGACGGTTGCGTCGGCGCCGAGCTGCGTGACCCAGTCGCGCGATTCGGGCCGCGACGCGGTGGCGATCACCGTCAGCCCGGCAACGACCCTGGCGAGCTGGATCGCGATCGAGCCGACGCCGCCCGCGCCGCCGATGACCAGCGCGGTCTTGCCGCGATCGGCGCCGGTTGCACTGACGCCGAGCCGGTCGAACAGTGCTTCCCACGCGGTGATCGCCGTCAGCGGCAGCGCCGCTGCGTCGGCGGCATTCAGGCTGGCCGGACGCAGCGCGGCGATGCGTTCGTCGACGAGCTGGTACTCGGCGTTGCAGCCCGGGCGGGTGATGTCGCCGGCGTAGTAGACCGGGTCGCCGACCTTGAACAGCGTCACGTCCGGGCCGACGGCCTCGACCACCCCGGCGGCGTCCCAGCCGAGCACGCGGGGGCTGGTCTCGACCTTGTCTTTCGGTGCGCGCACCTTGGTATCGACCGGATTGACGGCAATCGCCTCGATTTTCACCAGCACGTCGCTGCCGGCGGCCACGGGTTTGGGCAATTCGACATCGAGCAGTGCATCGGCATCGGTGATCGGCAGGTAACGGTTCAGGGCGACGGCTTTCATGCGGGTTCTCCTGGTGCGGCAAAGGTCGGGTAATCGGTGTAGCCGGCGGCATCGCCGCCGAACAGCGTGGCCGGATCGAGCGCGGCCAGCGGCAGACGGTGTTGCAAGCGGGCCGGCAGATCCGGATTGGCGACGAAGGGCCGGCCGAAGGCGACCAGATCGGCCCAGCCGGCAGCGAGCACCGCTTCGGCGCGTGCTGCGTCGTAGCGGCCGGCGACGATGATCGTGTCCTTGAAGCGCGATCGCAGCGCCACGCGGAAATCGTCCGGAATCTGCGGTGCGTCGTCCCAGTCGGCCTCGGACAGGTGCAGGTAGCCGACCTTGCCGGCCAGCCACTCGCTGGCCAGCAGAATGGTGCCGATGATCTCCGGGTCGGCCATGTCCTTGAACGTGACGAACGGCGCCAGCCGGATGCCGGTACGCCCGGCGCCGATCTCGTCGGCAACCGCACTGACCACTTCCTGCAGGAAGCGCAGCCGTTTTGCCGGGCTGCCGCCGTAATCGTCGTCGCGGTGGTTGGATACGCTGCGCAGGAACTGGTCGACCAGATAGCCGTTGGCGCCGTGGATCTCGACGCCGT
This sequence comes from Jeongeupia chitinilytica, assembly GCF_014652315.1. Classification (GTDB taxonomy): domain Bacteria; phylum Pseudomonadota; class Gammaproteobacteria; order Burkholderiales; family Chitinibacteraceae; genus Jeongeupia; species Jeongeupia chitinilytica. The sequence continues at coordinate 43,811 of NZ_BMYO01000011.1, forward strand.
CGAAACCGGCGGTCATTGCGTTGCGCGCGGCAACGCGGAAGTCCTCGACGATCCCGGCGATTTCCTCGACCGTCAGCGCACGCGGCATCGGGCAATCGAGCATGCGCCCGATCCCGTCGTCCCCGACGACCCAGACCTGCGTGCCCTGCGGCCGGATTGCCGATGGCGCAACCGGCTGTCCGCCGTCGTGGAACACCGGGTGCGACACGCGGCCGACATGCCACAACTGCAGATAGATGCGCCCGCCGGCGGCGTGTACCGCGTCGGTCACCTTGCGCCAGCCGTTGACCTGTTCGGCGCTGTAGGCCCCGGGTGTGAACGAGTAGCCCTGGCTGGCCGCGCTGATCTGCGTCGCTTCGGTGACGATCAGCCCGGCACCGGCGCGCTGCGCGTAGTACTCGGCCATCAGGGCGTTGGGAATGTCGCCGGGCTGGGTGGTCCGCGCCCGCGTCATCGGCGCCATGACGATGCGGTTCTTCAGCGTGTCGCCACCGAGCGTGTACGGGGTAAACAGGGTGCGGCTCATAGCAGGGCCCCTGCTTCGAGGTCGAGGACAGAACCGGTCATCGCGGCCTGCGTCATGGCCAGCAGGTAAAGCTGCGCCAGATCGGCCGGTTCGACCACCCGCCCCAACGGCAGGCTGGCGCCGATGCCGGCGAGCCTGTCGTCGCGCGCGGCACCGCTGCCCCAGCTCCCCGTTGCGGTGACACCGGGCGACACCACGTTGACGCGGCGCGGCGCCAGCTCCCTGGCGAGGTTGCGGCCCAGCGCCTCGGTCGCGGCATTCAGCGTCGCCTTGGTCACGCCGCCGACCGACGGCTTGCGCGACAGCACGCCCGAGGTCAGCACGATCGATGCATCGGCGGCCAGTTTCGGCAACAGCGCCTGGATCAGCGCGATCGTGCCGAAGAACTTGACCTCGAAACCGAGCCGCCATTCGGCCAGGTCGGCATCGGCAAAGCGCGGCGACGACACGCGGGCACCGGCGCTGAACACGACGTGATCGAGCACCGGCAGCGCGGCGACGGCGCTGCCGAAGTGGGCCGGTGCGGCCAGATCGATCGCCAGCGGCGTGGCGCCGGCCGGCACGTCGGCGCTGCGGCCGGCTGCGTAGACCCGCGCACCGGCGGCCAGCGCTGCGTCGACGACCGCACGGCCGATGCCCTGGGTGCCGCCGACAACGAGGACCGTTTTTCCATTCAGTGTTGCCACGCGTTTTGCTCCAGCGGATGAGGTGAAGCGATGATGCGCCCCTCACACCCAATGAAAAACAGCGTAATGTTCAAAACATATTCAAAAATATGTTGATAAAGGCAAGGCATGGCGACCGAACCACCAGGCTGGGACTGGTTCCTGCGCATCGTCGAACGCGGCTCGCTCTCGGGTGCGGCGCGCGACCTGAACCAGACGCCGGCCGCGCTGTCGGTGGCGCTGAAACGGCTGGAAGTCCAGCTCGGCGTGCGGCTGTTCCTGCGCAGCACGCGGCAGTTGTCGCTGACTGCCGAGGGCGAGATCTGGTACCGCAGCGCGCTGGCGGCACAGCAGGCACTCGACGCCGGCCGTGATGCGCTGGCCGCGCACCGGGGCGAGCTGGTCGGGCCGTTGCGGATTTCGGCCCCGTCGGATTTCGGCCGCCAGTTCGTCGTCGACTGGCTCGACGCCTTCTGCGGCCAGCATCCGGGCATCGTGCCGTGGCTGACGCTGTCCGACCGGGTCGACGATCTGGTCGCCGACTCGATCGACCTCGCCTTCCGCGCCGGCGAGCAGGACGGCAGCGTGATCGCCACAGCGCTGGCGCCGGACAACCGCCGGGTGCTGGTCGCCAGCCCGGCCTACTGGGACCGCCACGGCCGGCCCGACTCGCCCGCCGGGCTGAGCGGCCACGCCTGCCTCGCGTTCAGCATCCGCGACAGTGCCCACGTCAGCTGGCGCTTTCACCGCGACGGCGAGACCGAGTCGGTACAGGTGGCACCGGTGCGCCATGCCAACGACGGCGCCATCGTCAGCGAATGGGCGCGGCGCGGCTGGGGTGTCGCCTACAAGTCGCGGCTCGACGTCGCCAACGACCTCGCCGCGGGACGACTGGCCCAGGCGCTTGCCGACTGGCAGGGCGAGCCGACGCCGATGTACATCGTCCGCCCCGGCGCCCGTCAGCTGCTGCCGCGGGTGCGCGCGTTCCGCGACTTCTGCCTGGGCCAGCTCGACCGGCCGATTCCAACCTGAACCGGCGGCACGGCAATGAAAAAACCCGCCGGATGGCGGGTTGGGTTTTACTTGATGATCTCGACCAGCTTGACGTCGATGTCCTCGAAGCCGGTGAGCCTGCTGCGGTCGACCTTGCCCGACAGGCGCACCTTCATCTGCGGGGTGATGTCCTGCGTCGGCCATTTGTCGTGGTCGATTTCGACCTTGATCGAACCGGTGTTGTCGCGGAACTCGTAGTGGTCACCCTGGATCTGCTTGACGATGTAGCCTTCAAGCACCACCGGCAGATCGTCGGCGGCCTTGGCCGCTTCGGCCGCCGTGGTCATCAGCGGTGCGCTGTTCGGGCCGACGAAGGCGGCGGCGGCCAAACCGGTACTCAGTGCCAGCACGCTGGCAAGAATGATCTTTTTCATGGTTTCTCCTTGTTGTTCGAACCGGATCAACCGGATTCGAGTGCAAACAGTCCACTGCGGTTCCTGCCACTATTCACGCCGCTACGACGCCTGACGCAGCGTCACCAGCTCCTCGGCCGCGCTCGGGTGCAGCGCCATCGTCATGTCGAACTGCGCCTTGGTCGCACCGGCCGTCAGCGCCACCCCGGCCAGCTGGATCATTTCGGCCGCCGCATCGCCCAGCACGTGGACGCCGACGACACGGTCGGTCGCCCCGTCGACCAGCAGCTTCATCAGCATCCGGTCCTCGCCGTCGGCAAACGCCGAACGCATCGTCCTGAAACCGGTGCGGAACACCTTGAGCTGCGGATAGCGTTCGCGCGCGGCCGCTTCGGGCAGGCCGACCGTGCCGAGTTCGGGCGTCGAGAACACCGCGGTCGGGATCAGCTCGTAATCGATGGGCTGCGGCACCCCGCCGAACTCGCGGTCGGCGAAGGCATGGCCTTCGCGGATCGCCACCGGCGTCAGGTTGACGCGGTCGGTGACATCGCCGACGGCGAACACCGACGGCACGCTGGTCCGCGAAGCGGCATCGACCAGAATCGCGCCCGACTTGGCCAGCGCCACGCCGGCGTTGTCGAGACCGAGTCCGCCGGTGTAAGGCCGCCGGCCGGTGCACAGCATCACGGCATCGGCATGAACGACGCTGCCGTCCGACAGCGTGACCGCCAGCCCGCCCGCGTCGCGGACGATGCGGCTGACCGTCGCCCCGAGTCGCAGCCCCATGCCCTTGCGGCCGTAGCTGCTCGCCAGTTCGTCGGCAAGCTCGGTGTCGAAGCCGCGCAGCAGGCGCTCGCCGCGATGCACCAGCGTCGTCTCGCTGCCGAGGCCGGCGAAGATGCCGGCGAATTCGACCGCGATGTAGCCGCCGCCGACGATGACGATGCGGCGCGGCAGCTCGGCCAGGTGGAAGGCTTCGTCCGAGGTGATCGCCAGCTCCTGCCCTTCGAACGCCGGGCCGCGGTAGGGCCGGCCGCCGGTGGCGATCAGGATCTTGCCGGCATGGACGCGTGACCCGTCGGCCAGACGCACGGTATGCGCGTCGTCGAGGACCGCCCGCTGCGCGTGGATGGTGACGCCGGCCTTGTCGAGGTTGCGCCGGTACACCGATTCGAGCCGCGCGATTTCACGGTCCTTGTTGGCGATCAGCGTCGCCCAGTCGAACGACGTCTCGCCGACCCGCCAGCCGAACGCGGCCGCTTCGTCAAAGTCGCCCTGATAGCGGCTGGCGTAAACGAGCAGCTTTTTCGGCACGCAGCCGCGGTTGACGCAGGTGCCGCCGAAGTTCGCTTCCTCGGCAATCGCCACCTTTGCACCGTGACCGGCCGCGATCCGCGCGGCGCGCACGCCGCCCGATCCGGCACCGATGACGAACAGATCCACCTTTTCCATGCAGCCTCCCCTTTGCGTCCGATCCTCCTACCCTGGCTTGACCGCACGGGCGTCGCCGAAGTTCGGACCGTCAACGCGACTTGAAGCCGATGCGCTGGTGCGAACCATCGCAAAACGGCTTGTTTGCCGACGCCCCGCAACGGCACAGCGCGGTCGTCGGCCCCGGACACGACTCTACCGCGCCATCGGCCAGCGCGACCATCACCGGGCCGCGCACCAGCAAGGGACCGTCGGTCTGCGGCTCGATCTGCAGCACGCCTTCGGCCGTCCCCCGCTGGCGCTCGTCGACGAGACTCAACGCGCCCGACGGACATTCGCGCACCTGGCGCACGATGTCGGCACTCGCCGCCGCATTGATCCTGATCCACGGCCGGCCGGCCGGATCGAACACCGCCGGCAGGCCGCTGAAACAGCGCCGGGAATGGATGCACTTTTCCGCCTGCCACAGCACGGTGACTTCGCCGTTGCTGTAGCGTTTTCCTTGCTCGCTCATCGCCGCGCTCCTCTTCGGGTGGCTGTACTCCAAATCTAGGCGACGGCGGTGCTGCCAAGCAAAACGGCCCTTGCGGGCCGTTGCGTCATTCGCCGAGCTGCGCGAGCAGTTCGGCCTGCTGTTCGTTGATCAGCGCCTGCGTCAGCTCGTCGAGATCGCCGTCCATGATCGCATCGAGCTTGTACAGCGTCAGGTTGATCCGGTGGTCGGTCATCCGGCCTTGCGGGAAGTTGTAGGTGCGGATGCGCTCGCTGCGGTCGCCCGAGCCGATCAGGCTCTTGCGCTCGGCGGCTTCCTTGCTCTGACGCTCGCGGTCCTGCACGTCCTTGATCCGCGCCGCCAGCACGGCCAGCGCGCGCGCCTTGTTCTTGTGCTGCGAGCGGTCGTCCTGGCACTCGACGACGATGCCGGTCGGCAAGTGGGTGACGCGCACCGCCGAGTCGGTCTTGTTGATGTGCTGGCCGCCGGCACCGCTGGCGCGGAAAGTGTCGATGCGCAGGTCGGCCGGGTTGATGTCGATTTCGCCGACTTCGTCCGCCTCGGGCATCACCGCAACGGTGCACGCGCTGGTGTGGATGCGCCCCTGGGTTTCGGTCGCCGGCACACGCTGGACGCGGTGACCGCCCGATTCGAACTTGAGCCGCGAATACGCGCCGAAGCCGGCAACACGCGCGATCACTTCCTTGTAGCCGCCGAGGTCGGACTCGCTGGCCGAGACGATCTCGACCTGCCAGCGCTGGCGCTCGGCATAGCGTGTGTACATGCGGAACAGGTCGGCGGCAAACAGCGCCGACTCGTCACCGCCGGTCCCGGCGCGGATTTCGAGGAAGATGTTGCGCTCGTCGTTCGGGTCCTTGGGCAGCAGCGCCTTCTGCAGCTCGGCATCGAGTCCGGTGATGCGCGCCTTGCCGGCGGCGATCTCTTCCTCGGCCATTTCCTTCATGTCCGGGTCGGCCAGCATCTCTTCGGCCGTCGCAATGTCGGCCTCGGTCGCGCGGAAGGCGTTGTACAGCGCGACGACCGGTTCGAGCTCGGCGTGTTCGCGCGTCAGCTTGCGATAACGGTCCATGTCGCGGGTCGCGTCCTCGGACGCGAGCAGCGCGCCCACTTCTTCAAGCCGGTCGCACAGTTGCGAGAGTTTGGTCTGGATCGACGGTTTCATGTCTGGTCGGGAAGGCGGAACAGCCGCCGCGTACAGGCGGCCAGCGGTTCCTGGTCTTGGGGGGATGCCGCGTTCAGGCTCGCGAGCGGGGCATGCAGGATTTTTGCGGCGACCTGCTCGGCAAGGCGTTCGAGCACGTCGTCGATGTCGTCGCCGGCGGCGAGGCGTTTCTTCGCCCGCGCCAGTTCGTTGCGCGCCACGCGGTCGGCCTGATCCTTGAGTTCGCGGATGGTCGGCACCAGCGCGCGCGTCGCCTGCCATTGCTTGAACGCGGCGACACCGTCGGCCACGAGCGCTTCGGCGGCGTCGACTTCGGCAGTGCGCGACGCCAGTCCCTGGCGGACGACTTCGGACAGATCGTCGACGGTGTACAGATAGGCATCGGCCAGATCGCCGACTTCGGCCTCGACGTCGCGCGGCACGGCCAGGTCGACGAAGAAGATCGGCTTGCGCTTGCGTGCCTTCAGCGCCCGCTCAACCATGCCCTTGCCGATCAACGGCAACGGTGCGGCGGTCGAGCTGACGACGATGTCGAATTCGGCGAGCCGGGTGGCAATGTCGGTGAGCAGCATCGCTTCGCCGCCGTACTGCGCCGCCAGCGTTTCGCCGCGTTCGAGCGTGCGGTTGGCGATGACGATGCCGCGCGGCTTGTGCGCGGCGAAATGCGCGGCGCACAGGTCGATCATTTCGCCGGCGCCGACAAACAGCACCTTGCATTCGGACACGCTGGTGTAGATCCGTTCGGCCAGCCGGACCGACGCCGCAGCCATCGACACCGACGACGCGCCGATCTTCGTTTCGGTACGCACGTCCTTGGCGACCTGGAAGGCACGCTGGAACAGGCCGTTGAGCAGCACGCCGAGGCTGCCGGCGCTGCGCGCGGCGCGCTCGGCATCCTTGAGCTGACCGAGGATCTGCGTTTCGCCGACGACCATCGAATCGAGGCCGCAGGCCACCCGGAAAGCGTGCCGGACCGCGGCATCGTGCTCGTAGCGGTAGAGATGCGCCGAGATGTCCTCGACACTGCGGCCGCGACTGGCAGCCAGCCAGCCGAGGACGGCATCGACGTCGCGCGCGTTGCAATAGAGCTCGGTGCGGTTGCAGGTCGACACGATCGCCGCCTCCTGCACGCCGCGGACCTGGGTCAGTTCGGCCAGCGCCTTGGGCAGCTCGGTATCGCCAAATGCCAGCCGCTCGCGTACCGCCAGCGGGGCTGTCTGATGATTGAGGCCAAGGACGAGCAGATTCATTGCGGAGCGGACGGGGCGTGCGGATGCAAACCCCGCATTTTAACCCGCCGTCCCCCGCACGTCTTGCCTGCGGGAAACATTGCCAAATCGCAACGGAACGCAGCCAATTGTCGCGGCCCAGCGGCGGCGGCGGCCGAAGGTCCTAGCATCGCGACCACCTCCCTGCGAGTAAGCAGAATCATGAAAGATACCTTACGCCTGCTGTTACTTTACCCGCACCTGATCGCCTGTTGCGTGGCCATCGGCGCTACCGTGCTCGCCGATATGAAAATCATGGGCCAACGCACCGGCCACGGCGATCGGGCGCTGTTGCAGCTCGTCAGCCGGGTCGTGCTGGTCGCGCTGGCGGTGCTGTGGTGCACCGGTCTCTCGATCATCGTGCTCGATTTCGGCCACTGGCCAGGCTGGGCCGAACTGGTCGCCAAGCCCAAGCTGATCAGCAAGCTCGTCGTCGTCAGCGTGCTGACGCTGAATGGCGCCGCACTGCATCACTACGCCCTGCCGCGCCTGCTGCCGACCTCCGTCGACCGGGCCAAGCTGTGCCGCACGCAGCGGCTACGCCTTGCGTGCATCGGCGGCGTGTCGGCGGCGTCATGGGCGTTTGCCGCCTTCCTCGGCATTGCCCGGCCGCTGGCGAACAAGCTCAGCACCGGCGGCTTTCTCGGCCTGTATCTGGCCGCGCTGGCCGTTGCACTCGGTATCGGTCTGATCTCGGCACCGCGTTTGCGCGCGCTGCCGTTCTGACCCCACTCAGAAGCCGAGTGCCCGCGCGCCCTGGTAGAAGACGAAGGACAGCACCCACGCCAGCACCAGCGACCAGACGACCGAAAACGCGGTGAAGGCTGTGCTCTTCGACTCCTTCTTCATCGCCGCGATCGTCGCCACGCACGGTACGTAAGTCAACGCAAACAGCATGAAGCTGTAGGCCGAAACCGGATCGAGCGTCTGCGCCAGATGCGTCGCCAGCTGCGCGCCGTCGGCACCGACGATCACCGCCAGCGCGCCGAGCACGACTTCCTTGGCGACGAAACCGAACAGCAGGGCAATCGACAGCTCGGCCTGGATGCCGATCGGCGACAGTAGCGGCTGGAAGAAGTTGGCGATCACCTCGGCATAGCTGTGCTGCGGATTCGGGTAGTTGGTCAGCAGCCACACGGCGACCACGCCGATCACGATCATCGTCGTCGCCAGCTTGAGGAAGGACTTGCACTCGTTCCAGCCGCGGAACACCACGTACTTCATCACCGGCAGCCGGTAAGGCGGCAGTTCGAGCGCGAACGGCTCGCGCGAGGCAAAGCGCTTGCGGAACAGGAAGGCGGTGCCGAGCGCAATGAAGATGCTGGCGAAGTACAGCGACAGCAGCACCCACGGCGCCTGCCGCGGGCCGAACAGCGCACCGGCAAAGAACAGGAAGATCTGCAGCCGCGCCGAACACAGCGAGAACGGGATCGTCAGCATCGTCAGCAGCCGCGCCTTGTGGTCGCGGATCACCCGCGTGCCCATCAATGCCGGCACGTTGCAGCCGAAGCCCATCATCAGCATCACGAAACCGCGGCCATCGAGACCGACACGCGCCATGATGCCGTCCATCATGAAGGCCGCACGGGCGAAGTAACCGGAATCCTCGATCACCGCCATCAGGCAGAAGAAGACGAAGATCAGCGGCGCGAAGGTCAGCACCGTGGTCACGCCGTCCCAGACGCCGCTGAGGATCAGCCCGGACAGGAATTCGGGAAGCCCGCCGGTCAGCGGCACCAGCCACGCATCCTTGACGCTGCCGAGCAGCGCCTCGAAACCGTCCTGCAACGGCGTGCCGATCGCGTAGGTCAGCTGGAACAGCATCGCCATCATCACGACGAACAGCGGCAGACCGGCGAGCGGATGCAGCAGCCAGCCGTCGAGCTTCTGCGTCGGGCCCGGCGGCAGCGTCGGCGGCCGGTGGACGGCCTGCGCATACAGCGCCGCTTCGGCATCGCGGCTGGCTTCGGCCGGCCGGAGTCTTGCAAAGTCGAGTCGTGCCGGCTTCTGGCTCAGGCTGGTCGCAAGCAGCGCCTTGAGGCCGTCGACGCCATGACCGTACTTGGCGCTGATCTTCAGCACCGGACTGCCGAGCGCCTCGCCCAGCGCGTCGGTATCGATGTCGAAGCCGCCGCGCTTGGCCTCGTCGGCCATGTTCAGCGCGACGATCAGCCGCGCGCCGACCGATTTGAGCTGCAAGGCCAGCGCCAGTTGCCGGTCGAGCTGGGTCGCGTTGAGCACCAGCAACACCGCGTCGAGCTCGGTCTCTGCAAGAAAACGCTGCGCGACCTGCTCGTCCTCGGCACCGCCGGTCAGGTCGTAGATCCCCGGCAGGTCGACGAGCTGGACCATGCTGCCGCCAAGCAGCACGCGGTGGCTGGCCAGTTCGACCGTCAGCCCCGGCCAGTTGGCGACGCGGGCATTGCCGCCGGTAATCCGGTTGAACAGCGTCGACTTGCCGGTGTTCGGCATGCCGACAAGGGCGACGCGCTTCATGCCGCCACCCCGCTGGCGTGCGACGGTGTCGCCGGTGCAACCGCGGGTTCGACCACCTCGATCAGCGCGGCCTCGACCCGGCGCAGCATGAATTCGGTACCGCCGACCTTGAGCTGCAGCGGCCCGCCCAGCCAGCCCCGGCGGACCACTTCGACCTCGCGCCCCGGGCGCAGGCCGAGTGCCGCGAGCCGTTGGGCCAGTTCGGCCGAGGTACCGACCGCCTTCACGCGCGCCGGCCGTTGCACTTGCAGTTGGGCGAGTTTCAGGATCACGGCGGGCCTCGACATCGAAAGGAGAATGATTCCGAATTATCCGCTCCGACCGCCCCGGCCGCTTGACGACCATCAAGAATCACCATGCCACTTTTCACCCCGGCCACGATGGCAAACGGCACGACTGCGGCTACGCCGACGCGGCGGTGCGGCGCGAATCACATAGAATGCGCACCGACCCCGCAGACACCCGTGCCCATGACCGTCCTCTCGCTGACTGCTGCCCTTGTCCTCGTCCTTGCCGCCACCCGCCTGGGCGGCGTCCTTGCGCGCGCCTGCGGCCAGCCGGCAGTAATCGGCGAAATCGCCGCCGGCCTGATGCTCGGCCCGACACTGCTGACCGGCGCCCTGCCGGCACTCGGCACGCTGGTGTTCGTGCCGGAAGTGATCAGACTGGTCGGCAGGATCGGCGACGTCGGCGCGGTACTGTTCCTGTTCCTGCTCGGCGCCGAGTTCGAGCTCGGGACGCTGCGCCACCGGCCGCGCGCGGTGCTGCTGGCCAGCAAGCTCGGCATGCTGTTGCCGGTCGCCCTTGGCGGGCTGACCGCCTGGGCCGCGTCGTCCTGGCTGGCCGCGCCGCTGCCGCCGATGTCGCTGGCCTTCATCGCGCTGGCCTGCGGCATGACCGCCCTGCCCGTGCTGGCACGCATCGTCACCGAACGCCGACTGGCCGGCAGCGTGATCGGGAACCAGGCGATCGCCTGTGCCGTGCTGACCGATGCGCTGAGCTGGGCACTGCTCGCCGCGCTGGTGTTTGTCTGGCTGCCGCAGCACGGCGCACACGGCCCGGCGCAACTGCTCGCCGCCGCCCTCTACGCCATCGCACTGCTCGGCCCCTTGCGCCGACGGCTTGCCGCACTCGCACCGGCACTGGCAAGCGGGCGCGCCGGCGCCCTGGCCGAAGTGCTGCTGTATGTCGCCGCCTCGTCCGCCACCAGCGCGTGGCTCGGGCTGCATGCACTGCTCGGCGCCTTCGCCGTCGGTCTGCTGCTGCCGCGCAATCCGCAAATAGTTGTACGATTGCAACAGTTACTGTCGCCGGCGTGCCGCTGGCTGCTGCCGTGCTTTTTCGCCGCCATTGGCCTGTCGACGAACCTCGGCACGCTGCTCGCGGGCGGACTCTGGTGGCTGGCGGTACTGATGACGGCGGTGGCCGTGATCGGCAAGGTCGGCGGTTGCCTGATCGCCGGCGCGCTGACCCGGATGCCGCGCCACGACGCATGGATGCTGGGCATTCTGATGAACACGCGCGGGATGATGGAGCTGGTCGTGCTCAACCTCGGCCGCCAGCTCGGACTGATCGCCGAGCCGTATTTCTCGGCGATGCTGCTGATGGCCATTGTCACGACGGTCATGACATCGCCATGGCTGCAGTTCATCGAGAAACGGGAAAGTCTGCTGAAAGCATAACCGGAACCGATCCAGCGCGGCGGCGCGTTGAGTGCCGTCACCGCAGCGCGATACCATAGAAAGCTTCAATTTGCTTACGAACGTCATGTCCACTCCGCCCTCCCCTGCACTGCACTTCAGCCTGAGGCAGTGGTCGGCGTGGGCGCCGGGTCTGGAGTCGCGCGAAGCCTGGCTGGCCTGGGACGGCACCCTGCCTGCCGGCGACAGCGCTCCCAAGGTCGCAGCGATGCCGGCCATGCTGCGCCGCCGCGCCGACCGGCTTGGCAAGATGACGCTCGAAACGCTATATGCCGACGACATCGCTTACCAGGGCCAGCCGCTGATCCACGCCAGCCGCCACGGCGAGGCCGCGCGGACCGTGCCGCTGCTGCAGTCGCTGGCCGCCGAAGGCAAGGTCTCGCCGCAGGCGTTCAGCATGGCCGTCCACAATGCCACGGCCGGACTGTTCACCATCGCCACCCAGACGCATACCCCGGTGTCGGCGATCGCCGCCGGCAACGAAACCGCACTGGCCGGCCTGGTCGAAGCGTGCAGCCAGCTCGCCGACGGCGCACCCTCGGTCCTGCTGTGCTTCAGCGACGAACCGCTGCCGACGCTGTACCAGCGCTATGCCGACGCGCCCGAGGCACCGTTTTCCCTGGTGCTCAATCTCGTCGCCGGCCACGGTTTTTCCCTCGTCGCCGGCGCTGCCGGCGGGCGCGATGCCACGCCGCTCGAGCTGCTGCACTTCCTGCTCGGCAACGGTGCGGTCCTGCCGCTCGCGATGCGCGGCGGCTGGCAACTGGTCCGGCACACCGCATGAAGGCGCTGAACCGGCTGTGGCGCATCGGCGCCACCGGCTTCTGTTTTGCCGTGTTCGGGCTCGGCGGACTGATCATCCTCTGCGTGCTGCTGCCGCTGCTGCAACTCGTCCCGGACCGGACACGCCGGTTGCGCGCGGCCAAGAACACGCTGCATTACGGCATGCGCCTCTTTTCCGGCCTGATGGCGCTGGTCGGGGTCATCAGCTACGAGGTGCGGGGCATCGAGAAGCTGCGCCGCAACGGGCTGTTCGTGCTCGCCAACCACCCCTCGCTGATCGATGTCGTGCTGCTGATGTCGCTGGTGCGTCGCCCCGACTGTGTCGTCAAGGCGGCGCTGTGGGACAATCCCTTTACCTGCGGCCCGGTGCGTTTCGCCGGTTTCATCAGCAACGCCGGCGGCCCCGATGTCGTCGACGCCTGTGTCGCCTCGGTGCAGGCCGGCAACAACCTGATCGTGTTTCCCGAAGGCACGCGCAGCGTGCCCGGCCAGCCGCTGAACCTGCAACGCGGCGCCGCCAACATTGCGGTGCGCGGCCCGCTGGCGATCACGCCGGTGGTCATTTCGGTGTCCGAACCGATGCTGACCAAGGGCAGCAAATGGTACCGTGTGCCGCAATGCAAACCGCATTTCATTCTGACGGTGCACGATGACGTGCACCCGCAGGCGCTGTTCGACCAGGAACCCGCGCTCGCCGCGCGCCGGCTGACCGACTGGCTGGCGCAGTTCTTTTCACGGAGTTAGTCCCGCATGTCCGACCTGGCTGCTGAAATCAAGGCACTCATCATCGAGAGCCTCAACCTCGAAGACCTGACCCCGGCCGACATCGATACCGATGCGCCGCTGTTCGTCGACGGCCTCGGCCTCGATTCGATCGACGCACTCGAGCTCGGCGTCGCGCTGCAGAAGCGCTACGGGCTGTCGTTGTCGGCCGAGTCCGACGAAACCCGCAAACATTTCGGCTCGGTCGCGAGCCTCGCCGCCTTTGTCGCGGCCAACCGCAGCAAGTAAGGCCCGCCATGCAAAAGCAGGACATCTACGACTGGATCGCCGGGACCCTCGAGGAAACCTTCGAGATCGCCCCCGAGCGCATTTCGCTCGACGCCCGCCTCTACGACGACCTCGACATCGACAGCATCGACGCGGTCGACCTGATCGTGAAACTGCAGAAGCACACCGGCAAGCGCATGCAGCCCGACGCCTTCAAGAGCGTCCGGACCGTCGGCGATGTCGTCGATGCGGTGCACGCACTGCTCGAGGCCTGATTGAAACGGGTGTTCGGCATCGCCGCCGGCGTGGCGCTGCCGCTGCTGTTCTGGCTGTGCCAGTGGCGGGGCTGGCCGTTCTGGCTGGCCGGCCTTGTGCTGCTGCCGCTGGCCTTCGGCAGCGCAAGCCGTACCGGACTGATCAGTCCGGCGACCGGCCGCGGACTCGGGCTCGTCGCGGCGCTGCTCGGCGTCGCCGCACTCGTGTCGCGATCGGCCTTGCCGCTCACCTTTTACCCGGTCCTCGTCAACGCCGTGCTGTTCGGCGTGTTTGCCGCCAGCCTGGTCAGGCCGCCGCCCGTCATCGAACGGCTGGCGCGGCTGACCACGCCCGACCTGCCGCCGGAAGGCATCGCCTACACGCGCCGCGTCACCCGCGTCTGGGCCGGCTTCTTCGTGCTCAACGGCGGCATCGCGCTGTGGACGACGACGCAGCCGCCCGCCACCTGGGCGCTCTACAACGGCCTGATCGCCTACGTGCTGATCGGCACGCTCGGTGCCGGCGAGTATCTGGTCCGCCGGGTCGTCATGCACCGTCACGGGCACCGCAATGGAAACCTCAATGCCTGATTCGTGGGCAAATCCGTGGCCGCTTGGCGATCACGCCACCGGACCTGCCGTCGTCGCCTGGCGCGGCGAAACACCGGTCCTGCGTGAAACGCTGCTCGCCGACGTCACCGCGGCGGCACACGCCGTCGCAGCGCTCGATGTGCCGGACGTCGCCGTTTTCGATACCGACAGCTACCGTTTTGCCGTCTGGCTACTCGCGGCCTGGCAGGTCGGTCTGGCCGTCACGGTCCCCGGCGACGCGCTGCCGGCGACGCGCGCCGCACTGCCGCAACCCTGGGTCGGCGACGTCGCCGGTGCCGCACTGAGCGACTGGGTCGCGGCCGCACCGGACGAGCGGACGCCCCCGACGCCGTCGGCGCCGTCGGTGCGCGCGATCGGCACACCGTCGCTGCAGGTATTCACGTCGGGTTCGACCGGCCAACCCAGTGCCATCGCCAAGACCCTGGTCCAGCTGCGCAACGAGACCGACGCACTCGAAGCCGCATTCGGCCACACCCTGCCGGCGGACGCACGCATCGTCGCCACCGTGCCGCACCAGCATCTGTACGGCCTGCTGTTCCGCGTACTGTGGCCGCTGGCCGCCGGCCGCGCCTTCGACTGCGACACGCTCGCCTACCCGGAGTCGGTCTGGTCGCTGCCGGCCGGTCGCACGCTGGCGCTCGTCGCCAGCCCCGCCATCCTCAAACGCATTCCCACCGTACCCGACCGCGGTCCGGTCGCCGCGCGCTTTGCCGCGGTGTTCTCCTCTGGCGGCCCGCTGCCGGCGGAGGCCAATCTGGCTGCACGCGCGCTGCTCGGCACACGGATCACCGAGGTCTACGGCAGTTCCGAAACCGGCGGCATCGCTCACCGTCACGACCCGCAGGACGCCTGGACGCCACAACCCGGCGTCGAACTTGCGCTCGACGACGGCGGCCTCCTGCAAGTGCGCTCGCCCTTCCTTGCCACCGCCGGCTGGCTGACGACCAGCGATCGTGTCACGTTCGACGGTGGCCGGTTCACCCTGCTCGGCCGCGCCGACCGCATCGTCAAGGTCGAGGAAAAGCGCATCTCGCTGAGCCGGATCGAACAGCTGCTGGGCGCTTGCAACGAAGTCGACACCGCAAGAACGCTGCTGCTGAGCCGGCAACGCGATGAGGTCGCCGCCGTCGTCGTCCTCAGCGCCGCCGGTCGCGAAGCGCTCGCGCGCGACGGCAAGGCGCCGCTCGACAAGCGCCTGCGCGATGCGCTCGCCGGCGACATCGAGCGGGTCGGCCTGCCGCGGCGCTGGCGTTATGTCGCCGAGCTGCCGCACAACGGCATGGGCAAGACGCCCGAAGCGCTGCTGGCCGCGCTGTTCGCACCGCCGACCGAACCCGAGATCGTGACCGCGACCGTCGACACGACAGGCGTGACGCTGATCCTGAAGATCGACGCCCGGCTTGCGCATTTCGACGGCCATTTCGACGCCGCCCCGGTCCTGCCCGGCGTCGCACAGGTCGACTGGGCGGTCCGGTACGGTCGCCGGCATTTTCCCATCGACGGCGGTTTCACCGGCATGCGGGCGCTGAAATTCCAGCGCATCGTCCAGCCGGGCATGACCCTCACACTGACGCTGGGCTGGGACGCCGCAAAACGCCAGCTCGCCTTCGCCTACACGTCCGGCGCCGGTGCGCATTCGAGCGGCAAGCTGGTCTTCGACGGCATGCCCGGCGGAGCCGGCGAATGAGCTGCATCGCCGTGATCCCGGTCTACAACCACGGCGGCGCCATCGGCAACGTCGTCGACGCACTGCTGGCGCACGGCCTGCCGGTGTTGCTGGTCGACGACGGCAGCGAGGCGGGCTGTGCCGCGGTACTCGACACGCTGGCGCGTCGCGACGGCGTCACGCTGCTGCGGCACGCGTCCAATCAGGGCAAGGGTGCGGCCTGTGCCAGCGGCTTTCGCGAGGCGGCAAGACTCGGTTACAGCCATGCACTGCAGATCGACGCCGACGGCCAGCACGACACCGGCGACGTGCCGCGTTTCCTCGCCGAGATGACGGCGCGGCCCGACGCGGTGATCGCCGGCTGTCCGGTTTACGACGAGTCGGTGCCCAAGGGCCGGCTCTACGGCCGCTATGCTACGCACATCTGGGTGTGGATCAACACGCTGAGCCTGCGCATCACCGATTCGATGTGCGGCTACCGGATCTACCCGCTGGCGCCGACGTTGCCGGTGCTCGTCCGCATGCCGCAGGCGCGACGGATGGACTTCGACCCCGAAGTGCTGGTGCGGCTCGACTGGGCCGGCGTGCCGGTCGTCAACCTGCCGACGCGGGTGCGCTATCCGGCGGACGGCGTGTCGCACTTCGACTACTGGCAAGACAACGTCCGCATCAGCAAGATGCACACCCGGCTGTTCTTCGGCATGCTCCGGCACGCGCCGCGCCTGCTGATGCGCCTCGTGCGCGGCGGAGCACGCGGATGACCAGCCACTGGGCCTCGGTCGGCGAAGCCGGCTTTGTCGGCGGCATCCGCCTGCTGGTCGGCATCTACAAGCGCTTCGGCCGCTGGCCGTTCCGTCTGGTGCTGTACCCGATCCTCAGCTGGTACGTGCTGAGTCACCGCATCGCACGCACCGCATCGCGCGATTACCTGCAGCGCCTCCACCTTGCCAGCGGCGGCCGCACGCCGGCCCCCGGCCTTGCCAACGTGCTGCGCCACTTCGCCGCCTTCGGCGAAACGGTGCTCGACAAGCTGCTGGTCTGGCGCGGCGACCTCGACGACACGCCGGTCCGCCGTGACGGTGCCGCGACGATGCAGGCGGTGATCGACGCCGGCCGCGGCGGCGTGATCATGACCGCGCACATCGGCAACTTCGAAATGCTCAGAAAGCTGGGCGAAACACGCCGCAACATCCGCCTGAACATCCTCGTCCATACCAAGCATGCCGAACGCTTCAACCGGCTGCTGCGCGAGACCCATCCGGAAGCGCACATCCGGCTGATCCAGGTCACCGAGATCAGCGCCGCGACCGCCGTCATGCTGGCCGAACGGGTCGACGCCGGCGAGTTCGTCGTGATCGCAGGCGACCGCGTACCGGTATCGCAGCAACCGGATACGATCGACATCCCCTTCCTCGGCGCACCGGCACCGTTTCCGGTCGGCCCCTACGTGCTCGCGGCCATCCTCAAGTGCCCGCTGGTCGCACTGGTCGCCAGCCGGCAGGCCGACCATTTCCACATCACCGTGCGCCTGCTGGCCGAGCGCGTCGTGCTGCCGCGCGCCGATCGCCGCGGTGCGATTGCCGCGCTCGCTGCCGGCTACGCGGCGCTGCTCGAGGCGGAATGCCTCGCCGCGCCGCTGCAGTGGTTCAACTTCTACCCTTTCTGGTCCGAACGATGACGAACAAATCCGGCTCCACCTTCCAGGATGCGCCTCGCACCGGCACGGTCACCTTCGGCGAAGACCGGCTGGCCATCGCCGACATCACCCGGCTGGCACGGCGCGAAGCCCGCCCGGTGCTGGCCGATGACGATGCATTCACCGGTCGCATCGCCCGCGGCGCGGCCTTCCTCGACAAGCTGCTCGACGTGGACGGCGTGATCTACGGCGTCACCACCGGCTACGGCGATTCGTGCACCGTTGCCGTGCCGGTCTCGCTCGCGTACGAACTGCCGCACCACCTGTACACCTATCACGGCTGCGGCTACGGCGAGGTGTTCGGCGACACCGAAACCCGGGCGATCCTTGCCGCGCGGCTGACGTCGCTGTCGCAGGGTTACTCGGGCGTCAGCGCCGGCCTGCTCGAACAGCTGACCGCACTGCTCGAACACGACATCCTGCCGCGCATTCCGCAGGAAGGCTCGGTCGGTGCCAGTGGCGACCTGACGCCGCTGTCCTACGTCGCCGCCGTGCTGTGCGGCGAGCGCGAAGCCCGTGTCGACGGCCAGCCGCTGCCGGCCGCCGAGGCACTGGCACGTTTCGGTCTGGTGCCGCTGAAGCTGCGACCGAAGGAAGGGCTGGCGATCATGAACGGCACCGCCGTGATGACCGGGCTCGCCTGCCTCGCATGGGAACGCGCCGAATACCTGGCCCGGCTCGCGACGCGGATCACCGCGCTGGCGGTTGCCGCCAGCGACGGCAACCCGCAGCACTTCGACGAAACGCTGTTCGCCGCCAAACCGCACCCGGGCCAGCAGGGCGTGGCCGGCTGGCTGCGCGCCGACCTGGGGGACAACAAGGCCGGCCGCAACGACCACCGCCTGCAGGACCGCTACTCGCTGCGCTGCGCGCCGCACGTGATCGGCGTGCTGGCCGACGCGCTGCCCTTCCTGAAGAACGTGATCGAGAACGAACTGAACAGCGCCAACGACAATCCGCTGGTCGACCCGGACGGCGAACGCGTGCTGCACGGCGGCCACTTCTACGGCGGCCACATCGCCTTCGCGATGGACAGCCTGAAGAACCTCGTCGCCAACGTCGCCGACCTGCTGGACCGGCAGATGGCCCTGCTGGTCGACGCACGCTACAACCACGGCCTGCCGGCCAACCTGTCCGGCGCCACCGGCCCGCGCGCTTCGATCAACCACGGCCTCAAGGCACTGCAGATCAGCGCATCGGCGTGGACCGCCGAGGCGCTGAAGAACACGATGCCGGCGTCGGTATTCAGCCGCTCGACCGAATGCCACAACCAGGACAAGGTCAGCATGGGCACGATCGCCACTCGCGACTGCCTGCGGGTGCTGCAGCTGACCGAGCAGGTCGCCGCGGCGATGCTGGTCACCGTGCGTCAGGGCCTCGCGTTGCGGCAGGCCACCCTTGAGGGGGCCATGCCGCTGCAGCCCGGCGCCGACGCCTTTGTGACCGAGCTCGCGGACGACATCGCCTTCATCAACGAGGATGTGGCGCTCGAACCCACGCTGCGCCGCCTCGTCGACGGCATCCAGCATCAGCAATGGAAGCTGTATGAATAAATCCGCCAAGCCGCCGCGCGGCACGAGCGTGATCTGGCAGATCCCCTTCCACGATCTCGATCCGATGGACATCTGCTGGCACGGCAATTACGTGCGCTACTTCGAATACGCACGCACGGCGCTGCTGCAGGCACTCGATTACGACTATCCGCAGATGCGCGATTCCGGCTACGCCTGGCCGGTGATCGAACTGAACATCCGCTACGCCAAGCCGCTCGTCTACCAGCAGCGCATCGAGATCTGCGCCGAAATCGTCGAGTGGGAAAACCGGCTGAAGATCCGCTACGAAATCCGCGATGCCGACACCGGCACCCGGCTGACCAAGGGCTACACGGTGCAAGTCGCCGTCGAGATCGCGACGCGCGAGATGTGCTTCATGTCGCCACCGGTGCTGTTCGAGAAACTCGGAGAACCGCTGCCATGCTGAAGAAACTGCTTGCCCTGATGCTGCTTCCGGCCCTAATCCCGGTAATGGCCCACGCCGACCTGCTGCAGGACGTACAGAAGCGCCTTGTCGACGCGCCGGTGATCCGCGGCGAGTTCGTACAGGAGCGTCAGCTCGTCGGCGTGAAGAAGACGCTGACCGCCAGCGGCCATTTCGTCGTCGAAAAGAAACGCGGCGTCGTCTGGCATACGGTCAAGCCGTTCGACCAGCGGCTGCAGGTCGCGCGCGACGAGATCGTCCAGAAGGACGGCAAGGAAACGCTGATGAAGCTGACCGCCGACAAGGAGCCGGTCGTACGTACCGTCGGTGGCGTGCTGTTCTCGCTGTTCTCGGGCGACCTGTCCGGGCTGGCGAAACATTTCGACGTCAAGGGTGACGCCAGGGGCGCGCGCTGGAGTCTGGTCCTGAGTCCGAAGGACGCCGGCATGGCCAAGCTGATCGGCAATCTCAAACTCGCCGGCGACAAGAGCATCGAACAGGTCGAGATGAACGCCGCCAGCGGTGACGTAACCCGAATCAGGATGAGCAAGGTGACGACGTCGACGCAGATGAGTGCCGAGGACGAGGCCGACTTTGACTGATCCACGGCCATGACCGAATCCCGACTCTGGCGCGCGCTGGCGCTGGCGTGGCTGATCGTGCTGCTCGGCTGTGCCGGCTGGCTGGCGAGCCAGCACCGGCAACTGGCCAACCGGCTCGATACCGACCTGTTCGCGCTGCTGCCGAAGAACGAGCGCGACCCGGTCGCCGAGCGCGCGATGGCGTCGCTCGCGCAGGCGTCCGAGCGCCAGCTGGTGCTGCTCGTCGGCAGCGCCGACCGCGATGCGGCAGCGCGCGCGGCGGACACGCTTGCCGGTTCGCTCAAGGCGTTGCCGGTCGCCCCGCAGACGCAGGCGCTCGACCTCGACACGCTGCGGGATTTCTACGCGCCTTACCGCGGCGTGCTGTTCACGCCGGCCGATGCCGCCGCACTGGCGCAAGGCCGGTCCGCCTGGCAGGCGCGCGCGCTGCAACAGGCGTATGCGACGGTGTCGACCAGCGGCCTGGCCTGGCGCGACGATCCGTTCGGGACCTTCGGCCGCTGGTTGCAGGGTTTTGGCGATCTGACCCGCGTCCGTCCCGAAGGCGGCCGGCTGTGGGTCGACTTCGAAGAGCGCCACTACGTGGTGCTGATGTACACGCTCGCCGACAGTGCGTTTTCGCTGTCGGCGCAAAAAACCGTCGCCGACGGGCTCGATCATGCCATCACCGGACTCAAGGCCGGTTCGCCCGACGTCAGCGTTCTGCGCGCCGGCGTCGTGCTGCACGCGGCCAAGGCGGCGCAGCGGGCCGAGCACGAGATGTCGACGATCGGCATCGGTTCGCTCGCCGGCATCCTGCTGCTGGTGCTGCTGACCTTCCGTGGCTGGCGCGCACTGCCGCTGGTCGCGCTGTCGATCGCCACCGGGATGACGATCGCGCTGGCGCTCACCTTCGCGCTGTACGGCCGCGTGCACATGCTGACACTGGTGTTCGGCACCAGCCTGATCGGCGTTGCCGTCGACTACAGCCTGCTGCTGCACAGCACCAGCCTTGGTGCTTCTGTGGCCGCCGGCAAGCGGCTCGAGACGCTGCTGCCCAGCCTGCTGGTCGCCACGCTGTTCACCGCACTCGCTTACCTGTGCCTCGCGCTGACGCCGTTCCCGGGGCTGGCGCAGATGGCGGTCTTCGCCGCGACCGGCATCGCCTCGGCGTGGCTGTCCGAACTGTTCTGGTATCCGCGCCTCGCGCCGGCCAGGCTCGAACCGGGCGTGCTTGGCGGGCCGCTCTTGAAGCTGCTGGCGCGCTGGCCGCGCCTCGGCCTGCGTGGCGGACTGGTTGTGCTGGTCGTCGCCGCGCCGCTGATCGTCACCGGCCTGCTGAAGCTCGATGCCAGCGACGACGTGCGCAGCCTTGTCAGCACCGACGCAACGCTGATGCGCGAACAGATCGCCATCGGCCAGCGGCTCGGCCTGCCGAGTCCGGCGCAGCTGTTCATCGTCAGCGGCCCCGATGCGCAGACGGTGCTCGAGCGCGAACGCACCCTCACCCGTGAGCTCGACGGTTTTGTCGCCCGCGGCGCAATCGCCGGCTACCAGAGCGTCAGCCGCTGGCTGCCGCCGGTGAGCGAACAGCGCGCACAGCAAGCCGGGGCCGCGGTGCTGCGTGATCCGGCCCTGCTGCATTCACTGGCCGACGACATCGGTCTCGACGACGCCTGGGTGCGCGCACAATCCGCGGCGACACCGTTGCTCGAGCCGGACGTCTGGCTCGCATCACCGGCCTCGCTGCCGGCACGCCACCTGTGGCTCGGCAACACCGGTCACGGTTACGCCAGCGTGGTGATGCTGACAGGCCTCGCCGGCGCAGCCAATACCGCAGCGCTGTCCAAAGTGGACTTGCCGGGCGTGCGCTGGATCGACAAGCCGGCCGAGATTTCCGCAGTGCTCGACCGCTATCGCGACCGGCTGGCGCTGGTACTGCTCGCCGCCTACGTCGTCACCGCCGCACTCCTGTGGCGGCGCTACCGCCGGGACACCTGGCGGGTGCTGGCGCCGTCGCTGATCGCCAGCATCGCCACGCTGGCGATCTTCGGCTGGCTGGGCATCCCGCTGCAACTGCTGACCGTGCTGACGCTGCTGCTGCTGCTCGGCATGGGTATCGATTACGGCATTTTCGTCAACGAGCACCCGGGCGAAGTGCGCATGGTGCTGGCGATCTCGCTCGCGGCCTGCTGCACGCTGCTGTCGTTCGGCCTGCTGGCGTTCAGCCACACGCCGGCGCTGGCGACCTTCGGCACCGCAACCCTGTCCGGCGTCGGCCTTGCGTGGCTGACCGCCCCGCTTCTGCGCCGCCCGGCGCTCCCGCAGCCGTTGTTCCAGACCGCCCCTCAACCGGATCACTCCTCATCGGATCAAGCCTCATGAGCACCCGTCAAAGCACCGATATCGTCATCATTGGCGCCGGCCCGTCCGGCAGCGTCGCCGCCGGGCTGTTGCGCAAGGCCGGGCGGGAGGTTGTCATCATCGAGCGCGAAACCTTTCCGCGCTTCTCGATCGGCGAGAGCCTGCTGCCGCAATCGATGGAATACATCGAGAAGGCAGGATTCCTGCAGGACGTGGTCCAGGCCGGCTTCCAGTACAAGAACGGCGCGGCCTTCGCCCGCGGTGCCGACCGCACGGCGTTCGACTTCCGCGAGAAGTTTTCCCCCGGCTGGGGCACGACCTACCAGGTGCAGCGCGCCCACTTCGACCACGTGCTCGCGAACGGCGCCGCCAAGGCCGGTGCCGACATCCGCTACCGCCACACCGTGCTCGCCGCCGACGTCGGCGGCGCCAGACCGGTGCTGACGGTACGCGGCGAAGACGACCGTGTTTACGAGATCGAAGCCAACTTCCTGCTCGACGCCAGCGGATTCGGCCGCACGCTGCCGCGCCTGCTCGATCTGGAAACGCCGTCCGATTTCCCGGTGCGCGGCGCGATCTTCACCCACATCGAGGACGGCATTCCGGCCGGCGTGTTCGACCGCAACAAGATCCTGATCACCGTGCACCCCGAGCATCACGACGTCTGGTACTGGCTGATTCCGTTCTCGAACGGCCGCTGCTCGATCGGCGTCGTTGCCGAGCGCGACTTCCTCTCGCAATACCAGGGAGACGACACCGGACGCCTCAAGGCCATCGTGTTCGAGGATGCCGGTCTGGCCGAGCTGCTGAAGCAGGCCCGCTGGGATACGCCGGCACGAACGCTGACCGGCTATGCCGCCAACGTCAAATCGCTGCATGGCAACCGTTTTGCCCTGCTCGGCAACGCCGGCGAATTCCTCGATCCGGTGTTCTCCAGCGGCGTCACCATCGCGGTCAAATCGGCCGACCTCGCCGTCAACGCGCTGCTGCGCGAGGCCGCGGGCGAAACGGTGGACTGGGAGCAGGCGTACGCGAAACCGCTGAAGAAAGGCGTCGACACCTTCCGCGCCTTCGTCACCGCGTGGTACGACGGCCGCTTCCAGAAGATCATTTTCCACAAGGACAAGAACCCGCAGATCGAGGCGATGATCTCGTCGATCCTCGCCGGTTATGCGTGGGACGAAGCCAACCCCTACGTCGCCAAGCCCGAGCGTAGGCTGTCGTCGCTGGAAGCCGCATGCGCGCTGTTCGACTGATCGTCGCCGCGGTGCTGCTCGCACTGGCGGGCTGTGCCACGCTGCTCTCGGGCGGCCTGCCGCTGCTGCAGGTCGCACCGGCCGCCTTCGGCGGCGAGCGCGTGCTCGAGCAGCGGCTGACGATGCGCTGGCCCGGCGAGACACGCACACTCGACATCGTCGCCAGCATCGACGACAGGACGGTCTCGCTTGTCGGGCTCGCGCTCGGCGTCCGGCTGTTTTCGATAGACTACGACGGCAGGACGCTCCGTTCGACCGAGAACGTGCCGATGGCATTGCCCGCCGAACGGATGCTCGACGACTTCCTGATCGTCCATGCGCCGCTGCCGGCGCTGCAGGCCGCGCTGCCGGCGGGCTGGGAGGTCAGCGAAACGGCACGCCAGCGCGTGCTCCGCCACGATGGCCAAAACGCCATCGTCGTCGATTACAGCAATGACGACCGGCTCGCCGGTCGGGCACAACTGGCGAACCTGCCGCTGCATTACCAACTGACCATCGACACCGCGCCATGATTTACCTGCATTCCCCCGGCCTGATCTGTGCACTCGGCAGCGGCGTCGACACCGTCCGCGAGCGGCTTTTCGCCGCCGACAGCCCGGACATGACCGAAACCGTGCGCTACAGCCCGGGCCGGCGGCTGATGCTCGGCACCGTGACCGGGGCACTGCCGCTGCCCGACGCCCCGCCCCGGCACCGTACGCGCAACAACGCGCTGCTCGCCGCCACGTTCGCGCAGATCGAAACGGCCTACGCGCAGCTCGCCGCCGGGCTGGACCCGGCACGGATTGCCATCGTGCTCGGCAGCAGCACCTCGGGCATCCACGAAGGCGAAGTCGCCATGGCCGCATGCACGCCCGACGGTACGCTGCCCGCCACTTACCATTACGGCCAGCAGGAACTCGGCTCGCCGGCGCAGTGGCTGGCGGGCGAGCTCGGCATCGCCGGCCCGGCGTACTGCATTTCGACCGCCTGTTCGTCGAGCGCCAAGGCGCTGGCGGCTGCGGCCCGGCTGATCGACAGCGGCGCGGCCGACCTCGTCGTGGCCGGCGGCGTCGATACCCTCGCCGCGTTCACCGTCGCCGGCTTTTCGGCGCTCGAATCGGTCAGCGCCAGCCGCTGCAACCCGTTTTCGCGCAACCGCAACGGCATCAACATCGGTGAAGGTGCGGCGCTGTTCCTTGTCTGCCGTACACCGTCGCCGGTGGCGCTGACCGGCTGGGGCGAAAGTTCGGACGGCCACCACGTGTCCGCGCCGGCCCCGGACGGCAGCGGCGCAAAGCAGGCGATTGCCGCCGCGCTCCAGCGTGCCGGGAGGATGGCGAGCGAGATCGGCTACGTGAACCTGCACGGCACCGCCACGCGGCAGAACGACGCGATGGAAAGCCTCGCGGTTTCCGCGCTGTTGCCGGGCGTGCCGGCCAGCTCGACCAAGCCGCTGACCGGCCACACGCTTGGCGCTGCCGGTGCAATCGAGGCGGCGCTGTGCTGGATCACGCTGACCGATACCGGCCGGCGCCTGCCCCCGCACGTCTGGGACGGCGAGGCCGACCCGGACATTGCCGCATTGCCGCTGGTGTCGCGCGGCCAGTGCACCGAGGTCCGTGCCGCCCTGTCGACGTCGTTCGCCTTCGGCGGCAACAACATTGCGCTGATTCTGGAGCGGACATGAACCCCACCGCCTATCTGCCCGTCGCCGACTACCTGCCGCACGCCGGCCGCATGGTGCTGCTCGACCAGGTCGTCTCGGCGGCCCGCGACACGCTGAGTGCCACGACAACGATCCGGGCCGACGCGCCGTTCTGCGACGGCGCCGAGGTCGGCGGCTGGGTCGGGGTCGAATACATGGCCCAGACGATTGCCGCACTGGCCGGCTTCGAGGCGCGATCGCGCGGCGACGCGGTCAGGGTCGGCTTTCTGGTCGGCACGCGCCGTTACGACTGCAGCGTGCCGGCATTCCGGGTCGGCCAGACCCTGACGGTCACGGCCACCCGCGAATTCCAGGCCGACAACGGCGTTGCGGTGATGGACTGCACGATCGCGATCGACGGCACGACCGTCGCCCGCGCCCAGCTTTCGGCTTACCAGCCGGACAATCTCGACGAATATCTGAACCAGGCATGACTACGCAGAATCCCTCAACTTCCGCCGTACTGATCACCGGCTCGTCGCGCGGCATCGGCCGCGCCATCGCCGGGCGGCTCGCCCGTGACGGCTACAATCTCGTGCTGCACTGCCGCTCGCGCCGCGACGAAGCCGATGCGCTCGCCGCCAGCCTGAGCGCAGCACACGGCATCCATGCGCGCGTATTGCAGTTCGACGTGGCCGACCGCGCCGCCTGCCGTGCGGCGCTCGAGCTTGAGGTCGCCGAGTTCGGCGCCCCGTACGGCGTCGTCTGCAACGCCGGCATCGCCGCCGATGCGGCCTTTCCGGCCATGACGGCCGACGACTGGGACGGCGTGATCCACACCAATCTCGACGGCTTCTACAACGTGCTGCACCCGCTGGTGATGCCGATGGTGCAGGCCCGCAAGCCCGGCCGCATCGTCACGCTGTCGTCGGTCTCGGGGCTGATCGGCAACCGCGGCCAGGTCAACTATTCGGCGGCCAAGGCCGGCATCATCGGCGCGACCAAGGCGCTGGCGGTCGAACTCGCCAAACGCAGGATCACCGTCAACTGCGTGGCACCGGGACTGATCGACACCGACATGGTCAGCGACGAGGTCCGCGAACATGCACTGAAGGCCATTCCGGCCCAGCGCATGGGGCAGCCCGAGGAAGTCGCCGCCGCGGTCGCCTTCCTGCTGTCGAACGACGCAGGTTACATCACCCGGCAAGTGATTTCGGTCAACGGAGGTCTGGCC
The DNA here is from genome assembly GCF_014652315.1 of Jeongeupia chitinilytica. Lineage (GTDB taxonomy): Bacteria > Pseudomonadota > Gammaproteobacteria > Burkholderiales > Chitinibacteraceae > Jeongeupia > Jeongeupia chitinilytica. The sequence goes on from NZ_BMYO01000011.1 coordinate 70,019, forward strand.
TGATGAGCACGAATACCCGCCGCGTCGTCGTCACCGGCATGGCCGGCATCAGCCCGCTCGGCTGCGACTGGCCGACGATCGAGGCCGCGCTGCGCGCCGAACGGAACGCGATCCGCTACCTGCCCGAATGGGAAGAGTATGTCGGGCTCAATACCCGTCTCGGCGCGCCGGCCGCCGCCTTTGCACTGCCCGGCGAAACGTATACGCGCAAACGCATCCGCAGCATGGGGCGGATCGCGCTGATGGCCTGCCGCGCCAGCGAACTGGCGCTGCAGGATGCCGGCCTGCTCGGCGATGCCGGCCTGCTCGGCGGCGGTCGTGTCGGCGTGTCCTACGGCTCGTCGGCCGGCTCGCCCCCGGCGATCGGCGACTTCGGCCGGATGATCTACGAAAAGACCACCGAGGGCGTCAACGCCAACAGCTACATCAAGATGATGGCGCACACGACACCGGTGAACATCGCCGTGTTTTTCGGCCTGACCGGCCGGGTGATCACGACCTCGAGCGCCTGCACCTCGGGCAGCCAGGGCATCGGCTACGCCTACGAAGCCATCCGCTACGGCGCCGCCGACGTGATGATCGCCGGCGGAGCCGAGGAGCTGTGCGCGACCGAGGCCGCGGTCTTCGATACGCTGTTCGCCACGAGTACGCGCAACAGCCAGCCCGAACTGACGCCGCGCCCCTACGACGCGGCCCGTGACGGGCTGGTGATCGGTGAAGGTGCCGGTACGCTGATCCTCGAGGAATACGAACACGCCAAGGCACGCGGCGCGCACATCCATGCCGAGCTCGTCGGCTTCGGCACCAATTGCGACGGCACCCACGTCACCCAGCCGCAGGCGGCAACGATGGCGCAGGCGATGCGGCTGGCGCTGAAGGATGCCGGCCTGCCGGCGGATGCGATCGGCTACGTCAACGGCCACGGCACCGCGACCGAGCAGGGCGACATCGCCGAAACGCAGGCCACGCACGCGGTCTTCGGCGCCACCATGCCGATCTCGTCGCTGAAAAGCTATATCGGCCACACGCTTGGCGCCTGTGGCGCACTCGAAGCATGGTGGAGCATCGAGATGATGCGTGCCGGCTGGTTTGCCCCGACGGTCAACCTCAGCAACGTCGACACGCGTTGCGCCCCGCTCGACTACATCGGGACCGGTGGCCGCCAGCTCGACTGCGAATACGTGATGAGCAACAACTTTGCCTTTGGCGGCATCAACACGTCGCTGATTTTCAGGAAATGGGACTGAGGACGGGACCGGCGACCACTGCATCCCGAGAGGGCCGGCCTTCGCACCGCCGCGCCGTTCCGCAGTCCGGACGGCGCGGTTTCATCGCAGCCGCCGCGGCGATCGGCGGCCTGCTGCTTGCACTCGCTGCGCCGGCCGCGCACGCCGCGCCGGTACGCTTCCTGCTGACGTTCGACGACGGTCCCAGCCTGTGGTCGTCGCAACCGACCGCCAACATCCTCTACCAGCTGGCCGACAACCCGGTCACGCCCGGCATCAAGGCCATCTTCTTCGTACAGACCGAACACGATGCACACGGTGGCAGTCCGGACGGCGAAGCGCTGATTCAGGATGAATGTCTGGGCGGCCACCGGGTCGGCGTACACACCGGAACCGTCGAGGGGCACATCCCCCATACCAAACTGCCGGATCCGGCACTCGTGCTGTCCTTGCAGACCGGCCGGGCGCACCTGCACGCGCTGTGCGGGGACGTCTCGACGCTGGTACGCCCGCCCGACTGGCGCTTCGACGATCGCGTCGTCGCCGCCTATCGCTCGCTCGGAATGGCGATGCTGCTGGCCGACGTGCGCGCGTTCGACGGCAAGATCTACGGCTGGCACGCCAGCCTGCGCCGGCGCAGTCACATGCACCATGAGCTCGAACGCGTACGCGACGCCATCGCCGCGGGCCGCCTGCCCGAGGTCGACGGCGTGACGCCGGTCGTTGTCGGATTCCACGATACCAATCCGTACACCGCGTCGCACATGACCGAGTATCTGCAGATCCTCACCGAGGAAGCGGCAAAGGCCGGCCTGCCCCTCTCTGACACGCCGTTCTACACCGACGGCGCCGCGGTCGAACACGCCGCGCGCGTGCGGGGCGAACTCGGCGCCTATGCCCGGACCGAGTGGCCGTCGCCGTAACGGGGCAGAGCGGACAGGCTGACACCGCAACGGCTTGCCGCGTTACGGCAAGCAGGACGGCGAATGGGCTCAGCTGCCGCCGCCCGCCAGACGGTCGATGACCACGGACTGCTCGAGTGCCTCGTCGATCGCCTCGATCACCGCCCGGCTGTCGAGGATGGATTCGTGCGTCTCGTCGAATCCCCGCACCCGTGCCGCCTGCAGCTGCGCCGGTTGCGCCAGCTGGCTGACGAGCGCAATCGTTCCGTCGCTGTTGCCCTGGATCAGCATATTGCTGCCGCGATAGCCGAAGAACAGCTGGTGCCGCAAGGACGCGGGCAGCGTTTGCGCCAGCAGATCGTGCAGGAACACGCTGTCGGGCGCGATGTCCTGCCATGACGGCACCACCACCGGCGAGCGGCTGGCGCCGAGCTGCGCCAGCGCATCGCCGCCCCAGGGCGTCGACAGCGTGACAAACAGCTGCACCGGCTGCTGCGGCGACACTCTGGCCAGCCGCAGGATCGCCTGGCGCGAAACCAGCCCGCCGACGCTGTGGGCAACGATCATCATGCGCGAGAAGCCGTACCGCTTCTGCAGGCTTTGCAGCAGGTCGGCCAGCGTATCGCCGCTCTGGCCGAGGCGCATGCCGCTCGGATACTGGTAGATCCAGGGTTGAAAACGGTCCCGATCGAGGCTGGCGATCAGTTTGCTCCACTGCTGCGGATAACCGCCGACGCCATGGACGAACAGCACCGGAATCCGGTCGCTGCGATACGGCCCGAGGAAATAAACGCCAATGCCCATTTCGGATGCGAAATCGAGCGGTGCCCACAATCCCTTGGTGCCGAACGCACGGCCAAAACGCGCCTCGTCGATGTCGGCGGTCCGCCCGGCAAACAGCTGCAGCTTGCGCGCGTTGGGCGGCACCTCGGCCTTGCGCAACGCGGTCCGGATTTCCGCGGGCAACGGCGCCATCGCGGCATTCAGGGCAAAGCGCTGCGACAACTCGACGCCGGGACCGACCACCAGCCCGGCCGGCAAGCCGACGACGGTTGCCGGATCGTCATCGGAGAGGCCGCGGCCGTCGCGGTCGTAGTAGGCCGCCAGCAGATAGACCCCCTGTTGCGGGACCAGGAAAGCGAAATAGCCCCCTTCACCGAGGTGGCTCAGGGCCACGGCATGCAGGCCGTCCGTATCGCGCCGCAGCAGGGCCACCTCGACCTGGTCGAGCGGCAGTTCGCCAATCTGGACCACGCCGGCAACGACGCCGTTGCGGGCGATCTCGTTGCGGTTCTGTTCCAGCCGGGCCATGCGGCGTGCAAAGCCGCACGCGGTCAGCGCAGCGATCAATGCGAGTACCAACGCGATTCTGAGCCCGCTACGCAATCCCATTCCCCCTCCCGTCCGGCCCTTGTCCGTGGCCCGGATCGTCCGTTGTCTTCAGCATATGCGTTCGCCAACAGAAAGGCCGCCCGGAGGCGGCCTTTCTGCATGCGCGACGCTTACTTGCGCGCGATGGCGCGCCAGCCGATGTCGCGGCGGAACTGCATGCCGTCGAAATGCACCCCGTCGAGGATCTCGTAGGCGCGTTTCTGTGCCTGCTTGAAACCCTCGCCGAATGCGGTGACGCACAGCACGCGGCCGCCACTCGTCACCGGACGGCCCTGCTCGTCGAGCCTGGTGCCGGCGTGGAACACGTGACCGTCTTCCAGCTCGCCCGGCAGGCCGGTGATCACGTCACCGGCACGCGGCGTTTCCGGGTAGTTGGCCGCGGCCATTACCACGCCGAGTGCGGTACGGCGGTCCCATTCGGCCTCGATCTGGTCAAGCGTGCCGTCGATGCCGTGCTCGATCAGCGTCACCAGATCGCTCTTCAGCCGCAGCATGATCGGTTGCGTTTCCGGATCGCCGAAGCGGCAGTTGAACTCGACGACCTTGACCGAGCCGTCTTCGCCGACCATCAGCCCGGCGTAGAGGAAGCCGGTGTAGACGACACCGTCCCTGGCCATGCCGGCCACGGTCGGCAGGATCACTTCGCGCATCGCCTTGGCATGGATTTCCGGCGTCACCACCGGCGCCGGGCTGTACGCGCCCATGCCGCCGGTGTTCGGACCTTCGTCGTTGTCCAGCAGGCGCTTGTGGTCCTGGCTGCTCGCCATCGCCAGCACGTTCTTGCCGTCGACCATGACGATGAAGCTCGCTTCCTCGCCGGTCAGGAACTCCTCGATCACGACGCGGGCGCCGGCGTCGCCGAACTTGTTGCCCTCGAGCATCATGTCGATGGCCGCATGGGCTTCGTCCAGCGTCATCGCGACGACGACGCCCTTGCCGGCGGCAAGGCCGTCGGCCTTGATGACGATCGGCGCACCGTTGGCGTCGATGTAGGCATGCGCCCTGGCGGCGTCGCTGAAGGTTTCGTAGTCGGCGGTCGGAATGCCGTGGCGCTTCATGAAGGCCTTGGCGAAATCCTTCGACCATTCGAGCTGCGCGCCAGCCCTGGTCGGCCCGAAGATCTTCAGCCCTTCGGCACGGAACGCGTCGACGATGCCCTTGGACAGCGGCGCCTCCGGCCCGACCAGCGTGAACGCGACGTTCTCGCGCTTGGCGAACTCGATCAGCACCGGAATGTCGGTGATCGGCACATTGGTCAGGTTCGGTTCGAGCGCGGTACCGGCGTTGCCCGGCGCGACGAAAACCTTGCCGACGCGCGGCGACTGGGCGATTTTCCATGCCAGCGCATGTTCGCGGCCGCCGTTACCGATGACGAGAATATTCATTGAGTCACTCCAAAACCGCCCTGTTTAGAATTCGTAGCGGCCGAACACGAAGCCGACATTGCCGCTGTTGAGGCCGCTGCTCAGCGACGGGATGAACGTGCCCATCACCGAAGCACGCCACACGCGCAGCGACACCACCGGCAGGATGTACGGAAACGGGATGCCGTTGATGATGTCCTGCCGCGACGTCAGCCCGACCGTGTAGCCGGCGCCGACCGACACGACATTGTGCGACGGCCAGAACCAGATCTTGGCGTAGCCGAGCATCAGCTCCGGATCCTTGTGCGAATCCGAAAAGATCATGCCGTACAGCATGTCGTGATTGCCGTTTTCGTCGACGAGGTGTTTGCCGAGACCGCCGCCCCAGGCCTTGTCGTTCAGCTCGGCGAGCTTCTCGTCGGTCCAGGTGCTCGGGTCGTGCCAGGTGTAGCCCGTGACGTAGGCGTCCCAGCTGCCTTCATCGGCGATCTTGCCGAGGTAGCTGCACGCGCTGCCGAGCCATTCGCCCATGTTGCCGCAGTCCGCCTGCGCCGGCGAAGCCAGCGCAAGCGTCGTGGCGGCGATTGCCAGCCATCGTTTCATCGGTCCCCCGGCTCAGTGACGGAAATGGCGTACGCCGGTCACGACCATGGCGATGCCATGTTCGTCCGCGGCCGCGATCACTTCGTCGTCGCGGACCGAACCGCCCGGCTGGATGATGGCGGCAACGCCGTTTTCGGCAATCACGTCGACACCGTCACGGAACGGGAAGAACGCGTCCGACGCAGCCACCGAACCGCGCAGCTCGAGGCCGGCGTTGCGCGCCTTGATCGCGGCGATCTTGGTCGAATCGACACGGCTCATCTGGCCGGCGCCGATACCGAGCGTCTGGCCCTTGCCGCAGAAGACGATGGCATTCGACTTGACGAACTTGGCGACATTCCACGCGAACAGCAGGTCCTTCAGCTGTTCCGGGGTCGGCTGCTTCCTGGTGACGACCTTGAGGTCGGCCAGCTTGAGCGCATGGGTGTCCGGCGTCTGCACCAGCAGGCCGCCGCCGACGCGCTTGAGGTCGAACTTGTTTTCACCCGATTCGATCGCGACTTCGAGCACGCGAACGTTGACCTTCTTGGCCAGCAGTTCGAGCGCGGCCGGCGTGTAGGCCGGGGCGATCAGCACTTCCATGAACTGCTTGCTCACCGCTTCGACGGTATCGACGTCGATCGGCTTGTTGAAGGCGATGATGCCGCCGAAGGCGCTGGTGGTGTCGGTCGCGAACGCGAGGCGGTACGCCGCGTACGGATCGGCCGCCACGGCGACGCCGCACGGGTTGGCATGCTTGACGATGACGCAGGCCGGCTCTTCGAACTGCTTGACCGCTTCCCACGCCGCATCGGCATCGGCGATGTTGTTGTACGAGAGTTCCTTGCCCTGATACTGCTTGTAGCCGGCCAGCGTACCGGCAGCCGGATGCAGGTCGCGGAAGAATGCCGCGCTCTGGTGCGGGTTCTCGCCGTAGCGCATGTCCTGCACCTTGACGAACTGCAGGTTCAGCCGGTTCGGGTAAGTGGCCTTCTCGCCGTCGTCGTTCAGCGCGGTCAGGTAGTTCGAGATCGCGCCGTCGTAGGCCGCAGTGTGGCTGAACGCCTTCTTGGCCAGGTTGCGGCGGGTGGCCAGCGTCAGCGCGCCGCCGTTGGCCTTCATTTCGTCGATCAGGCCGGCGTAATCGCTGGCGTCGGTCACGATGGCGACGTGGGCGTGGTTCTTCGCCGCCGAGCGCACCATCGCCGGGCCGCCGATGTCGATGTTCTCGATCGCGTCGTCGAAGCTGCAGTCGGGCTTGGCGATCGTCGCTTCGAACGGGTACAGGTTGACGCAGACGAGGTCGATGTTGCCGATGTCGTGCTCGGCCATCTTGGCGACATGCGACTCGAGGTCGCGACGACCGAGGATGCCGCCGTGGATTTTCGGATGCAGCGTCTTGACGCGACCGTCGAGCATCTCCGGAAAGCCGGTGTAGTCGGCAACTTCGATCACCGGCACGCCGTTGTCGGCAAACAACTTGGCGGTACCGCCGGTCGAGAGGATCTCGACCCCCTGCTCGGCCAGCGCCCTGGCAAATTCGAGGACACCGGTCTTGTCGGACACGCTGATCAGCGCGCGCTGAATCTTGCTCATACTGCTCTCCTGAGTTTCATTCCGAATGGTCATTGCGGCCGGCGGCACCTTGTCCGCCGTTGTAGCTGTTCTTGAGCCGCACGCCGGCATCGCCGCGCACGGTCTGATCGGGTACCGCTTACAGCAGATCGTAGGTCTGCAGTTTTTTTCTGAGGGTGTTGCGATTGATGCCGAGCACTTCGGCCGCCCGGGTCTGGTTGCCGCCGACGCGTTCGAGCACCAGCAGCAACAGCGGCTTTTCGACCCGCGCCAGCACCATGTCGTACACGGCACACGGCGCTTCGCCGTCGAGATCGTCAAAATACTGCGTCAGCGACGCATGGATCACCGCGGCGATCGGATCGCTTGGATCTTCCCGGTTCATACTTCCCCCTGTTCTTCTGATTCGGTCGCGACATAGACCAGACGCTCGCCGCCGGCCAGCAGGCCGTCGAAGAACGCCTGCGTCGCGTTTTTTTGTTCGTGGGTGCTTTCCAGCCGGTACATGCGCTGGCGGAATTCGTTGCCGCCAGCAAGGCCCTTCGTGTACCAGGCGATGTGCTTGCGGGCGATGCGGCAGCCCGAATACTCGCCGTAGAACGCGTACAGCGCGTCCAGGTGTTCGAGCAGCACGTCGCGGATCTCGACCACCCTAGGTGGCGGCAACAGCTCGCCGCTGGCCAGGTAGTGACCGATTTCGCGGAACAGCCACGGCCGCCCCTGTGCGGCGCGGCCGATCATGATCGCGTCGGCGCCGGTGGCCGCAAGGACATCGGCCGCCTTCGTCGGGCTGTCGATGTCGCCGTTGGCGATCACCGGAATCGCAATGCTGCGTTTGACTTCGCGGATCAGCGCATAGCGCGCCGCACCGTTGTACATGTCCTCGCGGGTACGGCCATGAATGGCCAGTGCCGCGATGCCGGCTTCCTCGGCACGCCTGGCAATGCGCAGGATGTTTTCCTCGCCGTTGCAGAAGCCCAGCCGGGTCTTCAGCGTCACCGGCACGTCGACGGCGGCGACCACCGCGTCGAGGATCCGGCCGACGAGGTCTTCGTCCTTGAGCAGCGCCGAGCCGGCGAGCTTGTTGCACACCTTCTTGGCCGGGCAGCCCATGTTGATGTCGACGATCTGCGCGCCGTTGGCCACCTGATACTGTGCCGCCTGCGCCAGCTGCTCCGGATCGGAACCGGCGATCTGCACCGAAATCGGTGCCAGTTCGCCGTCGAAGTCGGCACGTTTCAGGGTTTTCTTCGTCAGCCGCATGCTCTGGTCGGCCGTGATCATTTCCGACACCGCGTGACCGGCGCCGAAACGCTTGCACAGCATGCGGAACGGCCGGTCGGTCACGCCAGCCATCGGCGCAACGATCAGGTTGTTCGCAAGGGTGTAGGGGCCGATGTGCATGCGCGGACGGGTGGACGAGGAAGGGCGGGATTCTACGTCCTGCCTAATTTTTAGGCAAGCGCCATTCGCCGCCTGTCTCGGCGTTCAGGCCCGGCGAACTTCTCGCGCCGCGGCCGTTTCCCACTCCAGAAACGCCGGCAAGGCCAGCAGCGTATCGGCATACGCCTGCGCTGCCTGTGACACCGGCAGCCCGTAACTGCGGATGCGCGTCGCAACCGGTGCAAAGAACGCGTCGGCATGGCTGAAACGACCGAACAGGAAGTCGCCACCGGCGCCGAAACGTGCCTTGCAGTCGGCCCACAGCGCGGTCAGCCGTTCGAGCTCGGCCACCAGAGCCTCGTCGACGTCGAGCCGCGTCCGCAATTGCACGTCCATCGGACAGCGCGTTCGCAGCACCGTGAAGCCGGCGTGCATTTCGGCACACACGGCACGCGCCACGGCGCGCGCACTGCGATCGGCCGGCCACAGCGCCGGCTCGATCTCGGCCAGATATTCGGCAATGGCCGGCGTTTCCCAGATCGCGACATCGCCGTCGATCAGCACCGGCACCTTGCCGGTCGGGCCGTAACGCAGGCGCTCGGCGCGGGCGTTGTCGGCATAGAGGTCGTGATTGATCTCGACGAAGGGCAGACCGGCGACTTTGATTGCCAGCCAGGGCCGCAGCGACCATGAGGAATAGTTCTTGTTGCCGATGACCAGTTTCAAGTTTGCGCCCTCAAGGCGTCACCGTTCGTGCGCGACAGCACCAGCCGCGGCGATGCCTGCAGCAGCGCTTCGAACTCGCCGACCGGTAACGGTTTGCTGAACAGATACCCCTGGATCGCGTCGGTGCCGGCGCGCCGGAGGAAGTCGAGTTGCTCGGGGGTCTCGACCCCCTCGGCCAGTACGGACATGCCCAGCGTCTTGCCGAGGCCGATGATGGCCAGCACGATCGCCGCATCGTTCTGGTCGGTGGTCAGATCGCGGACGAAGCTCTGGTCGACCTTGAGCTTGTCGAAGGCGAAACGCTTCAGGTACGAGAGGCTCGAATAGCCGGTGCCGAAGTCGTCGACCGACAGTTTGACGCCGAGCCGCTTGATGCCCGAGAGCATCGTCATCACGTGTTCGACTTCCTGCATCACCACCGACTCGGTGACCTCGAGCTCGAGGCACTGCGGCGGCAGCTCGGCGTCGGCCAGCGCATCGGCGACGATCTCGAGCAGATTGGACTGGTGCAGCTGCAGCGGCGACAGGTTGACCGCGATCGTCATCGTCTGCCCGGTTTCGCGGATCCATGCGGCGGCACGACGGCAGGCCTCGCGCAGCACCCAGTTGCCGATCGGCACGATCATCCGGCTTTCTTCCGCGATCGGAATGAACTTGGCCGGCGAAATCAGTCCGTGCTCCGGGTGGCGCCAGCGAATCAGCGCCTCGGCGCCGGTAATGCGGCCATCGCGCAGGCTGACCTGCGGCTGGAAGTAGAGCTCGAACTCGTTTTCGGCCAGCGCCTGGCTCATGCTGGTTTCCAGCACCAGCCGCTCGGACACGCGGGCGTTCATGTCGGCGGTGAAGTACTGGTAGTTGTTGCGGCCGGCACTCTTGGCCTGGTACATCGCGACGTCGGCGCTGCGGATCAGCGTATCGGAGTCGGCGCCGTCGTCCGGATAGACGCTGATGCCGATCGACGTCGTCGTTGCGAAGCCGCCGGCCTCGAGTACGAAGGGGTCGGCAAACGACGCGAGGATCTGCTCGGCCACCAGCCCCGGATGCATCGCGTTGTCGATCTCGGTCAGCACCAGCACGAATTCGTCGCCACCCAGCCGCGCAAGGATGTCGCCCTTGCCGGCAATCCGCCGCAGCCGGTCGGCGACCTGCCGCAGCATCTGGTCACCGGCGGTGTGACCGAGCGAATCGTTGATCGTCTTGAAGCGGTCGAGGTCGAGGAACAGCAGGGCCAGCTGGCGCTGGTGGCGCTCGGCGCCGGCGACGGCGAGCCGCAGTTCGTCACGCAGCAGATTGCGGTTGGCAAGCCCGGTCACGGTATCGAAGTTCGCCAGCTCGATGATCCGGTCCTGCGCGACCTTGCGTTCGGTGATGTCGGTGACGGTGCCGATCAGCCGGGTCGGATTGTGCCGGGCGTCGAACTCGACGAACTTGCCCCGCGACAGGAACCAGCGGTATTCGCCGGTCTTGACCTTGCGGCGGTATTCGATCACGAACTGCGGCGCGGTGCCGGCGTAGCAGTCGCGGAATGCATTCAGCGCCAGCTCGCGATCCCCCGGGTACATCTGCTCCTTCCACTTCTCGAAGGTCTCGACCAGTTCGCCCGGCACGAAGCCGAGCAGACGGTCGTACTCGGGGCTGGTGATCGCGCCGCGGCGGCTGTCGAGCGGCATGTCGAACAGGCCGGTATTCGACGCGTCGAGCGCCAGCCGCAGCTGCTGCTCGCTCTTGACGATCGCTTCCTCGGCCATCCGCCGCTCGGAAATGTCGCGCACGACCGCGCAGTTGAACTCCTGCCCCTTGAAGACGATGTAGTTCGAATACGACTCGATCGGGAAGGCGTCACCGTTGCGCGTCTTGAGCACGAACTCCTCGAACAGGTGTTTCTGCTCGCGCAGCCGCTCCCAGAACGGCCCCCAGGCCTCGGCGTCGAAACTCGGGTTGATGTCCTTGAAGCGCATCCCCAGCAGCTCGCGCTCGCCGTAGCCGAGCCGATGGCAGGCGGTGGCGTTGACGTAGCGGATGATGCCCATCGGATCGAGCCAGATTGCCATGTCGGCACCGCGCTCGACCGCCACCCGGGTCAGGTAGAGCGCATCCTCGGTACTTTCGAGCCGGCGCAGTTGCCGCAGCACGTAGACGACCAGCATGGTCGCCAGCGCCAGCACGCTCGCGGTCACGCCGCCGTTGACCAGGCTGTCGTGCCGCCACGAAGCGAGCACTTCCTGGCGATCTACGCCGACCATCACGCCGAGCGGCCAGCCGCCGACATGACGCCAGCCGTAGATCCGGGTCACACCGTCGCGGGCGCTGTGCTCGGTAAAGCTGCCGCTCTGTGCGCCGCCGAAATCGTTGTCATAGAAGGCACGCCGCGACAGGTCGTGGCCGACGTCGAACGCGCCGTCCGGGTAGTGTGTCAGCGACAGGCCGTCGTCGCGGAACATCTCGATCGACAGGCCGCTGCGCGACGCGATGCTGCGGTAGAACTGACGGAAATACCCCGGGTCGATGCCGGCATACAGCACGCCGACGAACTCGCCGCGCCGGTCGTTCAGCGCCATCACGAAGGGAATGACCGAACGGTCACCGGTCGGATCGGCCTGCTGCTCGGCGATATAGAACGGCGACGACGGCTGCGAGCGGGCAACCTTGAAATACTGGAAGTTGCTCAGGTTGTGCGCCGGCGCCGGGTACTGCTGGGTCGAGGCGAACAGCGTGCCGTCGGCACGGGCAACGGCGAAAGTCGCCATCTGCGGAGCGTGGCCGAGCTGCCGCTGCAGATAGGCGTGCATGCAGGCCGCATCGGCCGCGTCGATACACGTCTGGAACAGTCCGTCCTGCTGGATCGCGAACATCGTGTTCAGGCTCGCATCCATCGTGCGGCCGACGTGTTCGTCCATGGTCCGCGCCAGCGTCAGCATCTGCTGTTCGGCGTTGCCGAGCGTTTCCTCGTAGCTGCGCCAGATCGACCAGCTGACCGCTGCCAGTGCAAATAGCACGACGCTGATCGACAGGGCGATCAGCATCCGGCGGATCAGGCCGAAGGAGCGGCCGCTTTCGGCGTCCTGCAAGGTGACCGGCACGCGGGTCAAGGCAGCGTCCTGAGGATGAAAATTTGCGGAGCCCCATTCTTGGGGCAAAGGCCGCGGCTTGGCAAGCCGGAAGCGGCCAATGTTTCCTGCCGGACTCAGTCGCCGATTCAGCGCCTGCCTGACACGGGCTGCGGATGGGCGTTCAGGCCCGACGGCCGGATAAAATGAAAATAATTTTCAGCCAGACTGGAACAAACCATCATGACAGAAAATCCACGTCACCAAGCAACGCGCATTGGCCGATTGGCAATCCTCGTCCAAAGGCCTCATGCAGGGGAAACGTCCCGAACCGTCGTCCCCTTTTCGCCGACGTTCAGCGCGCGATCACCGCCTGCAGATTGTGCTGGCCGGTCAGCGCCTCCGCTGCAGCCAGCGCGCTCTGCCGGTCCGGATAGGGACCGATGCGAACGCGATGAATGGCGCCGCTCGACTGGACCACCAGCTTGGCGCTATCGCCATCGAGCATGCTCGCATAGTGCTGCCGGAACGACTCGGCATTCGCAAGACTGCTGAACGCGGCCAGTTGCAGGTAAACGCCGGCGGCAGTGTTAGCGACCGGTACCGGCTTGGGGTCGCCGTCGAAAGGCAGGGGAGCATCGGTCTGCGGTTTGGCCTGCGCCAGTACCGACGTCGGTGCGTCGGCCGGCATCAGGCTTTCGACCTTGAGCTGGGCACTCCCCTTCATCGCATAGCCGAGCCGGCAGGCGGCGAGAAAGGACAGGTCCATGACCCTGCCCTTGTGGAACGGCCCGCGGTCGTTGACGCGGACGACGACGCTGCGGCCGTTTTCGACGTTGGTGACACGGGCATAGCTCGGCAGCGGCAGCACCGGGCTCGCGGCGGTCATCGCGAACATGTTGTAGCTTTCGCCGATCGACGTCTTCTGGCCGTGGAACTTGCGGCCGTACCACGAGCCCATGCCGGTTTCGACCGAGCTGCCGGGCGCGGCCAGCGGCGTGAACGACAGTCCGAGCACCGTGTAGGGCCGGTTTGCCCACTTGTGCAGCGGCTCCCAGCGCGGCACCGGCTCGGGAATCAGGTCGATGTTGGCGGGGATGCCGGCCATCGGGCCGTCGTCCTTGTAGAACGCCCCGCCGTTGTCGAGCGCCTTGTAGTCGCAGCTGTACGGCGACGGCGTGCCGGCCACCGGCGGCGTCGGCGACGTGCCGGCAACCGGCCTGGTCGGTGTCGTGCTGCACGCGGCCAGACCGAGCAGTGCCGCCGCGGCGAGCAATCCACGGAATGTCATCGTTACCCCTTCATCAGCTTGCGGTCGCGACCGACACTCATCAGGAGGCCGAAGGTCGCGAGAATCGACACCATCGACGTGCCGCCATAGGAAATCAGCGGCAGCGGTACGCCGACCACCGGCAGGATGCCGGACACCATGCCCATGTTGACGAAGGCATAGGTGAAGAAGTTCAGCGCGATCGCCCCGGCCAGCAGGCGCCCGAACAGCGTCGGCGCACGGCTGGCAATGGTCAGGCCGCGGCCGATCACCAGCAGGTAGAGCACCAGCAGCACCCCGTTGCCGATCAGGCCGAACTCCTCGCCGAACACGGCAAAGATGAAGTCGGTGGTCCGCTCCGGAATGAAGTCGAGGTGGGTCTGCGTCCCGTTGAGCCAGCCCTTGCCGAGCACGCCGCCCGAACCGATGGCGATCGTGCCCTGGATGATGTGGTAGCCGGCACCGAGCGGATCCTGCATCGGGTCAAGCATCGTCGCGACCCGGCGGCACTGGTACTCCTGGAGGATGTTGATGCACAGATCCCAGTGCGTCACCGTGTACGCAAGTGCGCCGCCGGCCGCCCCCATCACCGCCAGCAGCCGCCAGCTCAGGCCGGCGAGGAACAGTACGTAAAAGCCGCTCGACGCGATCAGCAGGCTGGTGCCGAGGTCGGGTTGCTTGAGAATCAGACCGACCGGCACCACCATCAGCAGCGCGGCAGCGACGAAGTGTTTCCAGTTCAGCGTGGTTTCGAAGTGATGGAAGAACCACGCCAGCATCAGCGGCATCGCGATCCGCATCAGCTCGGACGGCTGGATCCGGGTGATGCCGATGTTGAGCCAGCGCGTCGCGCCATGACTGGTCACGCCGAACAGCGCCACCGCCACCAGCAAGGCCACACCGACGACGTAGGCCGGCAGGGCCAGGCGCATCAGCGTCTGCTGCGAAATGTTTGCGAAGAACCACATCACGCCGAGCGAGATCCCCATGAAGGTGACCTTGTCCATCACCTTGTCGAGGTCGCGGTTCGACGCCGAAAACAGCACGATCGCCGAAACGGCGAAAATCAGCAGCGTGAACAGGAACAGCCACGGATCGATCGGCTGCTTGATCCGGTTCCAGATCGTCTTAATCACTGATGTCCTCCTGCACCGCCGCGGCCGGCGCAGAGGCGACAGCGGACGCATTGGCGGTCAGCGCTGCGGGCAGCTTGCCGAGCAGGTAGTAGTCGAGCACCTGACGCGCGATCGGCGCTGCGGCCGCTGCGCCGAAGCCGCCGTTCTCGACGATGACCGCCAGCGCGATCGTCGGCTTGTCGGCCGGCGCAAACGCGACGAACCACGAGTGGTCGCGCAGCCGCTCGCTCACCGCCTTGGCGTTGTACTTGCCGCCGCGCAGGCTGAACACCTGTGCGGTACCGGTCTTGCCGGCAGCCACATAGGGCGCACCGGCAAAGGTGCGCGCGCCGGTGCCGAACTGGGTCACACCGACCATGCCCTGCACGACGCGCTCGATGTTTTCCGGCTTCCAGGGCAGCGTGCGTTCCGGCTGCGGCTCGATCTGCGTCTTCTTGCCCGAAGCCGGGTCGACGACGGTGGCCACCACGTGCGGCCGGTACATCACCCCGCGGTTGGCAATGGTCGCGATGCCGTGCGCCATCTGCAGCGGCGTATACGAGTTGTAGCCCTGGCCGATGCCGATCGACACGGTTTCGCCCGAATACCACTTCTGCTGCGCCGGCGTCTTGAAGCGTTTTTTCTTCCACTCCGGACTCGGCAGCACGCCCGGCCGCTCGCCCGGCAGGTCGATCCCGGTCAGCTGGCCGAGATCGAGCGTCGCCATGAACTTGGCGATGTAGTCGATGCCCATCTGTACGGCGAGCTGGTAGTAATAGGTGTCCGACGACAGCGGCAGCGAGCGGTCGAAGTTCATCGATCCGTAGCCGCCCTTGTGCGAGTCGCGGAAGCGGTTGTTGCCGTAGATGAAGTAGCCCGGGTCAGCGATCGTCTGCCGCGTGAGCGGGAAGTTGCCTTCGAGCGCGGCAATCGCCATGAAGGGCTTGAACGTCGACCCCGGTGGATACTCGCCGCGCAGCGCCCGGTTCAGCAGCGGCTTGTCGGGCGACTCGTTCAGTTCCTTCCAGCTGTCCGGGTCGATGCCGTCGACGAACAGGTTCGGATCGAAACCGGGTTTGGAGACGAAGGCGAGCACGCCGCCGTCGCGCGGGTCGATCGCGACCAGCGCGCCGCGGCGCTCGCCGAACAGCTTCTCGACCATGTCCTGCAGCTTGATGTCGATCGACAGCGTCAGATCCTTGCCCGGCTGCGGCGCGGTACGGCGCAAGGTGCGGACGGCACGGCCGCCCGAATCGATCTCGACTTCCTCGAAGCCGGTCACGCCGTGCAACTGGGTCTCGTAGCTGGATTCGACCCCGAGCTTGCCGATGTGGTCGGTGCCGCGGTAGTTGGCCAGCTGGCCGTCCTCGTCGAGCGATTCGAGATCCTTGTCGTTGATCCGGCCGATATAGCCGATCAGGTGACTGGCCACTTCCTGAAACGGATACTGGCGGAACAGTCTGGCCTTGATCTCGACACCGGGGAACTGGTAGCTGTTGGCGGCAAAGCGCGCGACCTCCTCGTCCGACAGCCGGGTACGGATCGGCAGCGACTCGAAATCGCGCGTTTCCTCCATCAGCTTCTTGAAGCGTCGCTTGTCCTTGCCGGTGATGTCGACGATGTGCGACAGCCGGGCGATGGTTTCGTCGAGGCTGTCGGCTGTTTTCGAGGGCGTGATCTCGAGCGTGTAGGCGGAGAAGTTGTGCGCCAGCACCACACCGTTGCGGTCGCGGATGATGCCGCGCGCCGGCGTCACCGGCACCAGCGAAATCCGGTTCGCCTCGGCCAGCGTCTGGTACTTGTCGTGCTGGGCCACCTGCAGCCAGACGAAGCGGGCGAACAGCAGACCGAACAGCGCCAGCACGAACAGCACCGCCGTCACGATCCGCAGCTGGAACGCGTAACGCTCGGCCAGCGAGTTTTTCAGTTCATTGCGCGCCATCAGACCTCCGCGCGCGGCAGCCGGCGGCTGGTACGGCCGCTCATAATTCGTCCGGCACCGACTTGCGCTGATGCATCAGCATCAGGTTCGACAGCGGCGGCCACAACAGTGCCGCAGGTACGCTGCCGGCAAAGTAGGCCCAGCCGACGAAGGGCGCGCCCAGCACCATGCGCACGACGACCATGATCGCCTGCGCCAGCGTCAGCAGGCCGAAGACGATCAGTGCCTGTTGCCAGAACGCGAACACTGCCATCTGGCGCTGCCGGATCAGCACAAAGTAGGCAATCACCGAATATGCGAGTGCATGCTGGCCAAGGACGTTGCCGTCGCCGACATCCATCAGCACGCCGAGGATGAAGGCGGTCGCGACACCGACGCGGCGCGGCTGGTTCAGCGCCCAGTAGACGATGAACAGCGCAACGAAGTCCGGCGCGAAATTGGCGATCGAAGCCTGCCAGGGCAGCAGGTTGACCAGCAGCGCAACGACGAAGCTGAGGACGATGAAACCGATGCTCACCGGCCGCAGCAGTTGGTGGGAAATGGGCATCAGTGACCCTTCTTGTTCTTGGACGCCGGCTGCGACGCGGCCTGCGGGTAAGCCGGCATCTCGCTGCGGTGATCGAGCAGCAGCAGGAAGCGGTGCTGGTCGACTGCCGCCACCGGCACGCAGACCACCCGTGCAAACGACGAGCCACGCTCGACCTTGACGACCTTCGCCACCGGCAGGCCGACCGGGTAGAGACCGTCGATCCCCGACGTCACCAGGGTATCACCCTGCTGGATGTCGACATTCGGCGCCATATTGCGCACTTCGAGCGGCTGGTGCGCGCCCATGCCGTAGACGACGGTGCGCAGCTGGTTGCGCTCGACCACCACCGGCACCATCTGGTTGCGGTCCGAGATCAGCCGGACCTCGGCCGTCAGCGGCTGGACCCGGACGACCTGGCCGACGACACCGGACGCATCGATGGCGATCTGGCCGGCACCGACGCCCTGCTGCTGGCCCCGGTCGACGATCAGCCGCGACGTGAACGGATCACGGCCGTTGTAGAGGATCTCGGCAAGCTGCGACGGCTGGCCGAGGGCATCCCGCCGCGCGCTCAGGCCGCGCAGGGTCGCGTTTTCGGCCTCGAGCGCCTTGAGCTTCATCGCCTGCGCCTTCGCAACAAGCTGGGCGTCGTTGAGCTGGCGGTTTTCCGCCATCAGCTCGGTCTGGCGCGACAGGAAGTCGGCAGTACTGCGCAGCGTCGCAAACGGCGCGGTGGCAGCCCACTGGAGCGGATACAGCAGCACCGACACCTGCTCGCGAATACGGCCGAGCATGCTGTACTGCGCATCGCCGACGATGAGTCCGATCGACAGCAGCGAAAAGATCAGCAGCCGCGTCAGCGGCTTCGGACCCTGTTTGAAAAAAGCGGGAGGGCTGGTTTGCATGACCGGTCAGGCGCGAAATCAACGAAAAACCGGACGCCGGGCACATGGCCCTGCGTCCGGCACGCCTTGTCCTCAGTCGCGGGTGAAGATCGCCGTGACCTTGTCGAGCTTGTCGAGCGCCTTGCCCGAACCGCGCACGACGCAGGTCAGCGGATCTTCGGCGACGATGACCGGCAGGCCGGTTTCTTCCATCAGCAGACGGTCGAGATCGCGCAGCAGCGCACCGCCACCGGTCAGCACCATGCCCTTGTAGGCGATGTCGGCACCCAGTTCCGGCGGCGTCTGTTCCAGTGCCTGCTTCACGGCGGATACGATCTGGTTCAGCGGCTCGGTCAGCGCTTCGAGGATTTCGTTGCTCGAGATCGTGAACGAACGCGGGATGCCTTCGGCGAGGTTGCGGCCCTTCACTTCCATTTCGCGCACTTCGGCGCCCGGGAAGGCCGAGCCGATGCGCTTCTTGATTTCTTCGGCGGTGGTTTCGCCGATCAGCATGCCGTAGTTGCGGCGGATGTAGTTGATGATCGACTCGTCGAACTTGTCGCCACCGACGCGCACGCTGCTGGCGTAAACGATGCCGCCGAGCGAGATCACGCCGACTTCGGTCGTGCCGCCGCCGATGTCGACGACCATCGAACCCGTCGCTTCTTCGACCGGCAGGCCTGCGCCGATCGCCGCAGCCATCGGCTCTTCGATCAGTTCGACCTTGCGTGCACCGGCGCCCAGCGCCGATTCCTTGATCGCGCGACGTTCGACCTGGGTCGAACCGCAGGGGACGCAGATGACGATGCGCGGGGGGGAGCTGAACAGGCGGCTCGGGTTCACCTTTTTGATGAACTGCTTGAGCATCTGTTCGGTAATGGTGAAGTCGGCGATCACGCCGTCCTTCATCGGGCGGATCGCGGTGATGCTGCCCGGCGTGCGGCCGAGCATTTTCTTGGCTTCGGCGCCGACGGCCAGGATGGTTTTCTTACCCGACGGACCGCCTTCCTGCATGATCGCCACCACCGACGGCTCGTCGAGGACGATGCCCTTGGCTTGCATGTAGATCAGGGTGTTGGCGGTGCCGAGGTCGATCGCGATGTCGTTGGCGAAGTAACCGGAGAGAAGACCGAACATTAGTTTACTCGCAATGGTATTGGGGTCGTGTACAGGGCGCCGGCACGGGCCGTCGCCAGAGAATAGGTTTTAAAGCCAGAACGGGTTGCGGGCGATAAGTTCCGCCGGCGTCCATACCCGGGGCCCAGCTTGGGTGAAACAAACCCGGCATGATACCCTAAGGCGCTGATGATCATAAGGACTTAGCAGGGGGAAAATGCTCATGTCTCTCTCCTTGGACGACGTACGGCGCATCGCCAAACTGGCCCGCATCGCCGTTACCGACACCGAGCTTGCTGCAACGCAACAACAGCTCAACAAAATCTTTACGCTGATCGAAGAAATGCGCGCGGTCGACACCACCGGCATCGCGCCGATGGCCCACGCGCAGGACGTCCATCTGCGCCTGCGCGACGACGTCGCCACCGCGCCCGACCGTCGCGATGCCTTCCAGGCCATCGCCCCGGCGGTCGAGAACGGCCTCTACCTGGTTCCGAAGGTGATCGAATGAGCATCAGCACCGTAGCGCAGCATCTGCGCGAAGCCCAGCAGGTTCTCGAGCGCGTGCTCGCCGACGACGCCTTCCTCGCCTCGGTCGATGCGGCCGCCCAGTTGCTGGTCGGCAGTTTCAAGGCCGGCGGCAAGGCGATCTCGTGCGGCAACGGCGGCTCGCACTGCGACGCGATGCACTTTGCCGAAGAACTCTCCGGCCGCTATCGCGACAACCGTCCGGCACTGGCCGCGATCGCCGTGTCGGACCCGTCGCACATCACCTGCGTCGGCAACGACTACGGTTTCAACGACATTTTCTCCCGTTTCGTCGAAGGCCTCGGCCGCGACGGCGACGTGCTGGTCGGCATCACCACCAGCGGCAATTCCGGCAACATCATCCGTGCAGTCGAGGCCGCGCGCGAACGCGGCATGAAGGTGCTGCTCTTGATGGGCAAGGACGGCGGCAAGCTCAAGGGCCAGGCCGACGTCGAAATCATCGTGCCGCACTTCGGCTACGCCGACCGCATCCAGGAAATCCACATCAAGGTCATCCACACGCTGATCGACCTCGTCGAACAGGGCATGGGCTACCGCCCGGCCGATCCAGCCTGAGCTACCCATGATCGAAAAATCACTCAAACAACTGTCCGGCATGCTGGCGGCCAAGGACGTCTCGGCCGTCGAGCTGGCCACCGAGTACCTCGGCCGGATCAAGGCCAACGCCGCGCTGAACGCCTTCATCGCCACCGACGAAGCCAGGACGCTGGCGCAGGCGCAGGCCGCCGATGCCGCGCGTGCGGCCGGCAATGCCGGTGCACTGACCGGTATCCCGGTCGCACACAAGGACATCTTCTGCCAGCAGGGCTGGGTGGCTTCGTGCGGCTCGAAAATGCTGAAAAACTTCGTCGCACCCTACAACGCCCACGTGATCGAACAGTGCGATGCCGCCGGCCTCGTCACGCTCGGCCGCACGAACATGGACGAGTTCGCGATGGGCTCGTCGAACGAGAACAGCGCATTCGGTGCGGTGCTGAATCCGTGGGACCGCAAGGCGGTCCCGGGTGGCAGCTCGGGCGGCTCGGCCGCGGCCGTTGCGGCACGCCTCGCACCGATCGCGACGGGCACCGATACCGGGGGCTCGATCCGTCAACCGGCGAGTTTTTGCGGCGTCACCGGCATCAAGCCGACCTACGGCATCGTCAGCCGTTTCGGCATGATCGCCTACGCCAGCTCGCTTGATCAGGGCGGTCCGTTCGGCAAGAGCGCCGAAGACTGCGCGCTGCTGCTGAACGTGATGGCCGGCTTTGACGAGCGCGACGCAACCAGCCTGCAGCACGACAAGGAAGACTACGCCCGCGATCTGGACGCACCGCTGGCCGGGCTGCGTATCGGCCTGCCGCGCGAATACTTCGCCGAAGGTCTTGCCGCCGACGTTGCCAAGGCCATCGACGCCGCCATCGCCGAGTACAAGAAGCTTGGTGCAACCGTCGTCGACATCAGCCTGCCGAACACCAGGCTGGCGATTCCGTCGTACTATGTGATCGCGCCGGCCGAAGCGTCGAGCAACCTGTCGCGCTTCGACGGTGTCCGCTACGGCCATCGCGCTGCCGACTACGACGGCCTGACCGAAATGTACGAGAAGAGCCGTGCCGAAGGCTTCGGCTGGGAAGTGAAGCGCCGCATCCTGACCGGCACCTATGTGCTGAGCCACGGCTACTACGACGCCTACTATCTGCAGGCACAGAAGATCCGCCGCATCATCGCCGACGACTTCCAGAAGGCGTTCGCCGACTGCGACCTGATCATGGGTCCGGTGGCACCGGGTACCGCGTGGAACCTCGGCGACAAGAACGCCGATCCGGTGGCAATGTACCTCGAGGACATCTACACCCTCGGCGTCAACCTCGCCGGCCTGCCGGGCATGAGCGTACCGGCCGGCTTCGACGCGGCCGGACGGCCGATCGGACTGCAGATCATCGGCAACTACTTTGCCGAAGCGAAGATGCTGAACACCGCACACCGCTTCCAGCAAGCCACCGACTGGCACCAGAAGGCACCGGCGCTGTAATGACACCGGACCGCATCACCGAGATCGAGGCGCTGACGACCAGCGCCTGGCCGGCCCGGGCAACCGAGCTGGTCGACGGCTGGGTGCTGCGGTTCGCCAACGGCTACACCAAACGCGCCAACTCGGTGACGCCGCTGTACCGGGGTGTGCAGGCGGATGCGGACAAGCTTGGCTATGTCGAGCAACGTTACAACGCGCTCGGCCAGCCGGCCATCTTCAAGCTGACCGCCGCGGCCGGCCAACTCGACACGATGCTGGGCGCACGCGGCTACGCACAGATCGACGTGTCCAGCGTACAGACGCGGATGCTCGATGACATCCCGACCGTCAGCGATCCGGCCGTGACGCTGTACGACCACGTCGACGGCGTCTGGTTCAACGCGTTCGCAACCATGAACGGAGTCGGCACCACACAGCGCCCGACCGCGCTGGCGCTGCTGAAAAGCTACGTCTGCCCGGTTGCGTTCGCGGCACTGGCCGAACAGGGGCGTCTGGTCGCCTGTGGTTTTGCCGTGCGCCAGCAGGACAGCGTCGTGCTGTACGACATCGTTACCGACCCGGCGCAGCGCCGTCGCGGCCACGGCCGCCGGCTGGTTGCCGCGCTGCTGGCCTGGGGCCGGCGCACCGGTGCGAAGCGCTGCGTACTGCAGGTCGTCGCCGCCAACACGGCGGCACTGGCACTGTACGCCAGCCTGGGCTTTGCTGAACAGTATTCCTATTGGTATCGCCGTCAGCCCCGCTGACGGCCACACAGAGAGACACACCATGAAATGGGAAGTCGTCATCGGGCTGGAGGTGCATACCCAGCTCACCACGCAATCGAAGATTTTCTCGCCGGCGAGCACGGCGTTCGGCGCGGCGCCGAACACCCAGACTGCTGTCGTCGACATCGCCCTGCCCGGCGCGCTGCCGGTGATGAACAGGGCCGCCGTTGAAAAGGCGATCCAGTTCGGTCTGGCGATCGGCGCCAAGGTCAACCAGCGCTCGGTGTTCGCCCGCAAGAACTACTTCTACCCCGACCTGCCGAAGGGCTACCAGATCAGCCAGTTCGAGCTGCCGGTGGTCGAGGGCGGCGCGATCACCATCAATGTCGACGGCGTCGACAAGACGATCAACCTGACCCGCGCGCACCTGGAAGAAGACGCCGGCAAGTCGGTGCACGAAGACTTCCACGGCCTGTCCGGCATCGACCTGAACCGCGCCGGCACGCCGCTGCTCGAAATCGTGTCCGAGCCGGAAATGCGCTCGGCCGCCGAAGCCGTCGCCTACGCCAAGGCGCTGTATTCGCTGGTGACGTGGATCGGCATCTGCGACGGCAACATGCAGGAAGGCTCGTTCCGTTGCGACGTGAACGTATCGGTGCGCCCGGAAGGCCAGAAGGAGTTCGGTACGCGCCGCGAGGTCAAGAACCTCAACAGCTTCAAGTTCATCGAACAGGCGGTCAAGGCCGAAGTCCAGTACCAGATCGAGCTGATCGAGGACGGCGGCAAGGTCCAGCAGGCGACAGTGCTGTTCAACCCGGACACCGGCGAAACCCGCGCAATGCGCAGCAAGGAAGACGCGCACGACTACCGCTACTTCCCGGATCCCGACCTGCCTCCGCTGGTGATCAGCGACGAATGGGTAGAGCGCGTACGCAGCGAACTGCCGGAACTGCCGGCGGCGATGCAGGCTCGCTTCGTCGAACAGTACGGCATCCCGGCCTACGACGCGGCCACGCTGACCGCAAGCAAGGCACTGGCCGGCTATTACGAAGCCACCGTTGCCGCCGGCGCCGATGCCAAGCTCGCCAGCAACTGGATCATGGGCGACGTCTCCGCCACGCTGAACCGCGAGGAAAAGGACATCGTCGATACACCGGTCTCGGCCGAAGCACTCGCCGGACTGATCCGCCGTGTCTCGGACAACACGATCAACAACAAGACCGCCAAGGACGTGCTGCGCAAGATGTGGGACGAGGGCGTGACTGATCCCAATGGGGCCGACGCCATCATCGAGCGTGACGGCCTGAAGCAGGAAACCGACACCGGTGCACTCGAAGCCATCGTCGACGAAGTGATCGCCAACAACGCCAAGTCGGTCGAAGAGTACCGTGCCGGCAAGGAAAAGGCGCTGAACGCACTGGTCGGCCAGTGCATGAAGGCCAGCAAGGGCAAGGGCAATCCGGGCGTGTTGACCGAACTGCTGAAGCAGAAGCTCGCGTAATCACTTGCGGTGATCTGCCAATAAAAAAGCGGCCTGCGGGCCGCTTTTTTATTGTGCGCAACGATCAGGAATCGTTGCGCTTGAGTTCTTCGACGAGGTCGATGTACTGCTGCTTCGCGTCGTCGTTGCTCACGCCCTTGAGCTTGGCCCAGGCGTCGTACTTGGCCTGTGCGACGAAGTTGAGTGCGCCCGGGCGATCACCGCTGACGTCGCCTTCGCTCGCCTGCTTGAACAGCGCGTAGAGCTTGAGTTTGGTCTGCACATCCGGTGCGTCGTTGAGCTTCACCACTTCATCCTGAGCGGTCTGGAACAGGCTGGCCAGATCGGACATGTAATCTCTCCTCTCAAATTTCAAACACACGTTTGAAAAACAGTTCCGAGTATAGCGGGGCCGTTGCACGCCGCCAAGCGCCGACGCAAAAACGCCCGTCACCGGGACGGGCGTCGGTCGGTCCGCGTGTCGCTCAGAGCGCGAACACGCACTTGCCCTTGACGAAGGTATAGCGCGCACGGCCCTTCACTTCCATGCCGGCAAACGGCGTGTTTTTGCCCTGGCTGCGCAGCGCTTCACGCGTCACCGTCCAGGCCTCGTTCGGATCGAACACGACCAGGTCGGCGCGGCTGCCGACCTGCAGGTCGGCGCTGAAGCCGATCTTGGCCGCCGGTACGCTGGAGATCTTCGCCAGCGCGGCCGGCAGCGCGATGCGGTTGCGTTCCGCCCACGCCAGCGTCAGTGGCAGCAGCAGCTCCAGACCGGTGGCGCCGCGTTCGGCTTCGGCAAACGGCAGCAGCTTGCCGTCGTCGTCGACCGGGCTGTGGTCCGAGCAGATGGCATCGATCGTGCCGTCGTTCAGGCCGGCAACGATCGCATCGCGGTCACGCAGGCTGCGCAGCGGCGGATCGAAACGGTACTGGCTGTCGAAGTAGCCGATGTCGACGTCGGCCAGATGGATGTGGTTGATCGCCACGTCGCACGACAGCGGCAGGCCTTCGCGCTTGGCCTCGCGGACCAGCTCGATGCCGGCGCCGCTCGACAGCCGGGCAATGTGCACCTTGCAGCCGGTGGCGCGCATCAGCTGGACGATCTGCGCAATGGCGATCGTCTCGGCGATCACCGGGATGCCGGTCAGCCCGAGGCGCGACGCGTAGTCGCCGTCATGGGCGACGCCGTCGTTGACGAGGCTGGCTTCCTCGGGACGCAGCCGCAGCTCGAAGCCGAACGTTGCCGCGTACTGCATCGCGCGGTACAGCACCTGCAGGTCGGCGATCGGCACGTCGCCTTGCGAAAACGCCACGCAGCCGGCCTCGCGCAGCAGCGCCATTTCGGTGATTTCCCGGCCCTTCAGGCCGACAGTCAGCGCGCCGACCGGATACAGCCGCGCCAGATCGTGCTTGCGCGCACGCTGGCGCAGATTCATCACCAGACCCGGTTCGTCCAGTGGCGGATCGGTATCGGGCGGGCAGACGATGCTGGTCACGCCGCCGGCGACCGACGCGGCCATTTCGCTCTGCAGCGTCGCCTTGTACTCGTTGCCCGGCTCGCGCAGCCGCGCGCACAGGTCGACCAGACCCGGGGCGACGACGAGGCCGCTGGCGTCGATGTCCAGTTCGGCCACGAAGCCGGCCGGTGCGCTGCCGATGCCGACGATCTTGCCGCCGGCCAGGTACAGGTCGCCCTGCGTGTCGGTACCCTGCGTGGGGTCGATCAGGCGACCATTGCGGATGACGGTGTTCTTGGTCTCGATCATGCTTGCGCCCCCCGGCCGCGCTGGTTTTCGGAAACGATGGCCATCACTGCCGTACGCACGGCAATGCCGAAGGTCACCTGCGGCAGGATCACCGCCTGCGCACCGTCGGCAACGGCCGAGTCGATTTCGACCCCGCGGTTCATCGGCCCGGGATGCATCACGATCGCATCGGGCTTGGCCAGCGCCAGCTTCTCCGGCGTCAGGCCGTAGTACTTGAAGAATTCATGCGTGCTCGGCAGGAAAGCGCCGCTCATCCGCTCGTTCTGCAGCCGTAGCATGATCACGACGTCGACGTCCTTCAGGCCTTCGGCCATGTCGTGGTAGACGTGGGCGCCGAGGCTCTCCATCCCGGTCGGGATCAGCGTCTTCGGGCCGATCACGCGCACTTCCGGGCAGCCCAGCGTCGTCAGCGCGTGGATGTCCGAACGGGCAACGCGCGAGTGCAGGATGTCGCCGACGATGGCGACGCGCAGCTTGGTGAAATCGCCCTTGAAGTGGCGGATTGTGTACATGTCCAGCAGCGCCTGCGTCGGATGCGCGTGGCGGCCGTCGCCGGCATTGACGACGGCGATGCCCGGCTGCACGTGCTGGGCGATCAGGTGTGCGGCGCCCGATTGCGCATGGCGCACGACGAAGAGGTCGGCGCCCATTGCTTCGAGGTTGTGGATGGTGTCGAGCAGGGTTTCGCCCTTGACGGTGCTCGAGGCCTGGATGTTCAGGCTGGTGACGTCGGCCGAGAGCCGCTTGGCGGCGATCTCGAACGTCGTCCGCGTGCGGGTGCTGTTCTCGAAGAACAGGTTGAACACCGAGCGGCCGGCCAGCGTGGCGAACTTCTTGTTGCCGGCCTCGCCGGCGGCGACATATTCGGCGGCGCGGTCGAGGATCTGGGTGAGGATGCGCTTGGGCAGCCCCTCGGTCGTCAGCAGGTGGATGAGCTCCCCCTGCGCATTCAGTTGCGGGTTGTACATGATGCTCCCTGGAAGATGGATGCGATAAAGCCACGCCGCTGCGGCGGCCGGACGGCGCGCTGCGGGAGGAATGCGGGAAAAATCCGGGCCGGCTGGCCCGGCGGGACAGGAAATCGGGCGAAGGTGCCGTGCGGGCGCACCGCTACCGTGCCCCGCCCTGTTCGCCACCCTGCTCGGCGATCTGATCGAAATGGGCCTGCAGGATCTGCATCGCCGCGACCTGGTCGAGGACCGGCTTCTGCCGGCGGCCGCGCAGGCCGGTGTCGTCGAGCGCCATCGACGCCGATTTCGACGTGTAGCGCTCGTCAACCAGCGTGACCGGCAGGCCGAAGCGGCCGGTCAGCCGGTTGGCGAACTTACGCGCGAGCCGGCTCGCCAATTGCTCCTCACCGTCGATGCCGAGCGGCAGGCCGACGACGAACAGTGCCGGTTGCCACTGGGCAATCAGCGCTTCGATGCGGGCAAAGCGTTTGTCGGTTTCGACGGTGGCAATGGTTTCGAGCGGATGGGCGATACCGAGCTCGGTGCTGCCCATCGCGACGCCGATGCGCGCCTCGCCGAAATCGAAAGCCAGAATCGTGCTCATGCGTGCCCGGCTTCGTCCGACAGCATCGCCACGTCGATACCCAGCAGCTTGAGTGCGGCGTCGTAGCGCTCTTCGGCCGGCAGCGCGAAGATGATTTCCGGATCGGCCTCGACCGAGATCCAGCTGTTCTGGGCCATTTCGGCCTCGAGCTGGCCGGCTTCCCAGCCGGCATAGCCGAGCGTGACGAACATTTTCTCGGGACCGCCGCCTTCGCCGACGGCGAGCAGGATGTCCTTCGACGTCGTCAGTCCCATTTCGTCCGACACCGACAGCGTCGACTGCCAGTCGCCCAGCGGCGTGTGCAGCACGAAACCCCGGTCGGTCTGGACCGGGCCGCCGAAGCACACCGGCAGCTCGGCCACATCCGGCCGGTGCAGCTCGACGTCGATCTGCTCGAACAGCGTCGTCAGCGTCATGCCGACCGGGCGATTGACGATGACACCCATCGCGCCCTTGTCGTTGTGATCGCAGACGAAGGTCAGCGTCTTGGCAAAGATCGGGTCTGCCAGTGACGGCATGGCGATCAGGAAGTGGCGTGAAAGGTCGAGGTCCATGGGGCAATTATCGCACAAGCGGGCTGCCGAACGCAGGCCGTCCCTGCGCCGCAACAAACGCTAGACTAGGCAAGTCAGGGACTTCCGATTCGAGCTTCATGTCTACCGCCCTCGTCTGGCTGCGTCGCGACCTGCGACTTTTCGATCACGCAGCGCTGTTTCATGCGCTCAAGCATCACGACTGCGTGATCCCGGTCTTCATTTTCGACCGCGACATCCTTTATCCGCTGCCTCGTGCCGACCGACGGGTTGCCTTCATTCACGCAACGCTGGCCGAGCTCAAGGCCGAACTGGTCGCGTGTGCCAGCGAGCTTGTGATCCGTCACGGACAACCGACGACGGCCATTCCGGCGCTGGCGCAGGAATTCGGCGCCACGGCCGTTTACGCCAACCGCGACTACGAGCCGGCCGCGATCGCCCGTGATGCCGAGGTTGCGGCGAGGCTGGCTGCTCTGGAAATCGGTTTCGAAACCTTCAAGGATCAGGTGATCTTCGAACAGGACGAAATCCGGACGAAGACCGGCGGCATGTACAGCGTCTTTACCCCCTACAAGCGTGCCTGGCTCGCGAAGCTCGACGACTTTTACGTCCGCGCCTATCCGGTGCGGCAATACGCCCACCGGCTGGCACTGCTGCCGCCGCAGCCCTGGCCTTCGCTGAGCGAACTGGGCTTCGAGCCGGATGACGCGCCGGCCTTGCCGGCCGGATGCAGCGGCGGCGAAACGCTGTTCAACGATTTCTGCAACCGGCTGGACCGCTATCACGAGACGCGCGATTTTCCGGGCATCAAGGGGCCGTCCTACCTGTCGGTGCACCTGCGCTTCGGCACGGTGTCCATTCGCGAACTGGCCGCGCATGCCTGGCGCCAGGGCGGCGCCGGAGCCGAGACCTGGCTGTCCGAGCTGTGCTGGCGCGACTTTTACCAGCAACTGCTCTGGCACCGGCCCGATGTGGTCGGGCATGCTTTCAGACGGGAGTACGACGCGCTGCCGTTCCCGAACGATGCGGCGCTGTTCGCCGCCTGGTGCGAGGGCCGCACCGGCTATCCGATCGTCGACGCGGCCATGCGTCAGCTGAACCGCACCGGTTACATGCACAACCGGCTGCGGATGATCACGGCATCGTTTCTGGTCAAGGACCTGCTGGTCGACTGGCGCTGGGGCGAGCGCTACTTTGCCGAAAAACTGCTCGACTTCGACCTCGCCGCCAACAATGGCGGCTGGCAGTGGGCCGCCAGCACCGGCTGCGATGCCCAGCCCTACTTCCGCATTTTCAACCCGGTCACGCAGTCGGAGAAATTCGACCCGGACGGCCGTTTCATCCGCCGCTATTGCCCCGAGCTGTCGGCGCTCGGTCCGGACGCGATCCATGCGCCGTGGCTGGCGCATCCGCCTGGACTGCGCGAAGCCGGCGTACGGCTGGGCACCGACTACCCGTGGCCGGTGGTCGACCATGCAAAACAGCGCGAGCTCGCACTCGCGCTGTTCAAGGCAGCCCGTTAGCGGGCGTCAGGGGCCGCAATCACGCGGCGAGCTGGATCACGTTGTGCTTTTGCAGGAAACGCGATGCCTGGCCGGCGGCGCCGAAGGCGTTATAGCGGTCCTCGCAGACCTTGCGCATCGCCGCGATCGCCGGCTTCAGGTAGGCACGCGGGTCGAAGTCGGCCGGGTTGGTCGCGAAATGCTTGCGGATCGCGCCGGTCATCGCCAGCCGCAAGTCGGTGTCGATGTTGATCTTGCGCACACCGAAGTAGATCGCCTTCTGGATTTCCTCGACCGGTACGCCCCAGGTCGGTTTCAGTTCGCCGCCGAACTCGCGCACTTCGGCCAGCAGTTCCTGCGGCACGCTCGAGCTGCCGTGCATCACCAGATGGGTATTCGGGATCGCGATGTGGATCGCGCGGACGCGGTCGATCGCCAGCACTTCGCCGGTCGGCGGCTGCGAGAACTTGTACGCACCGTGGCTGGTGCCGATGGCGATCGCCAGCGCATCGACGCCGGTGGCGGTGACGAAGTCGCGCGCCTGGATCGGGTCGGTCAGCAGCTCGTCGTGCGACAGCTTGCGGTCGGCGCCGACGCCGTCTTCGGCTTCGCCCATGCCGGTATCGAGCCGGCCGAGGCAGCCGAGCTCGCCCTCGACCGAGACGCCGCACGCATGCGCCATCTCGACGACCTGCCGGGTGACGCCGACGTTGTAGTCGTAATCGGCCGGGGTCTTGCCGTCGGCCAGCAGCGAGCCGTCCATCATCACGCTCGAGAAACCGAGCTTGATCGCGGTCATGCACACCGCCGGGCTGACGCCGTGGTCCTGGTGCATCACGATCGGCAGGTTCGGATAGCTGGCCACCGCACCTTCGATCAGCTGCTTCAGAAAGGTCTCGCCGGCGTACTTGCGGGCACCGGCACTCGCCTGCAGGATCACCGGGCTGTCGGTCGCCGCAGCAGCCTGCAGGATGGCCTGCACCTGTTCAAGGTTGTTGACGTTGAACGCCGGCACGCCGTAGCCGTTTTCGGCGGCGTGATCGAGCAGGGGGCGTAATGCGACGAGGGGCATGGGGTCTCTCCGGTAGCGGCAGCTGGGGCCGTGTTGCATTGCATCACACGCACTTTAGCCTTCCGTTCGTGCCGCACCCAATCGGGATATTCGGCATTCGGGATACGCCCATTCGGGAAAGCACTGAAACCAGTCATTGCCATTACGGCCGGTCAGCCCGAAAACAAATCCCTTTCGGATCAGCAGCTTGTCCAAATCACGTTGCCACCGGAGCAGACCAGCGCCCTACTTCGCCGCCGGCGTGACGACCTCGTAGCGCGCCCCGCCCATGCCGTCGGCGGTAAAGGCGATGTCGACCGGAAAGGTCTTGTCGCAGGCGGCGAACACCCAGGTTTCCTGCCACTGCCCGGTAATCAGCTTGTAGCGGACCGGCGGTTTGAATTCGAGCGTCAGGTACTGCGCACCGGTCAGCGGCGCGGCAATGCGCACGTCCTTGAGCGCCAGGTTCTCGTCGATGCACTGCGCCTTGCGTGCTGCCGCCTCGAGCCGCTGGCCCAGCGTTTCGTCGCGGATCACGTCGCGACGCAGCTTCAGCGACGTCAGCGAACCGTTGGCCTTCAACGGCACCAGCCAGTCCTTCTTGTCGGCCTTCTCGAACCACATGGCCACTTCGTCGCGCGGCACGCCGTTGATGCTGCCGGCCAGCTCCTGGGCCACCGCCTGCACCGCATCGCTCTGGCCGGCTTCGGCGGCGCGCCACAGCCATTCGGCCGCACGACGGTCGTCCCCCCGTGCCGACACCGGCCGCGCCGCCAGTGCCTTGTAGCGTTCCGGATTCAGCTTGCCGTCGGCCTGCACCAGCCCTTCGGTCGCGCGTGACGCCAGCGAAGCCGACAGCAGCAGTTGTGCGTCGACGTTGTCCTTTTCGGCCAGAGGCGTCAGCAGCCGGATCGCCGCTGCGGGGTCGGCCTGGGTACCGAGGCCGCGCTGATAGAGCTGCGCGAGCTGCAGCCGGGTCCAGTCGGTGGCGCTGCCGTCCTTGACGTCGGCGGTGGCCGAAGCGAACGCCAGCGCGTAGTCGTGCTTCGTCAGCGCCGCTTCAATGACGCTTTCGGCCGCCTGCGCCGTGACGCCTGCGCAGCACACGGCCGCGATGATCCATTTCTTCATGCCACATCCTTGCTCGGCACCCCGGATTCCGGAGCGCGGTCCAATGAAAAACGCCGGTCGATCCGACCGGCGTCGATCATAACCGAGCCTTTGCTACTGCGTGACCATCGGCAGAGAGACGCGCATCGGCGCCGGATAGACGCGACCATCGGCGTAGGTGATCTTCACGTCGATGCTGTTGTTGCCGTCGGGCAGCGCCGGCAGGACGACCGCACCGTTGCGCTGGCCTTCGTGGTCATGCACCACGCGCTGGATCCGGTGCACCACCACGCAACGACCGTCCGGATTGCTCCAGTCGCACGGATCCATCGCCGCCGAAACGTCGAACACGTCGCCGTCGAAATACGGCTGGCCGTTGATCGTCACCGTCACGCGCTTCATCCAGGCGTCCGGATGATCGACGCGCTGCTGCAGATAGACCGCCGAAGGGCGCTTCTGGTCGTCAAACAGCAGGTCGACGATGGGCTGCTGGCCCGGCAGGGCCATGAAATCGCCCTGTGCCTTCAACTGCTCGTCGATGCCACCGACAATGTCGACCTCAACCGGCTCGCTCAGCCGGCAATCGCCGGTGTTGAGTGGCGTACGGCTGCACAGCTCGACACGGAAGCGGTGCTTGCCGGTCCACAGGCCACGGTAGGTATTGCTGTGACGGTAGAACGGCGGCTGATGGACCTCCAGCCATTCGGGCTCGCCCCCGGAAACCGAGTACGTGTCGTCGTAGACGTGCCAGTCCATGGCGTTCTGCCAGTTGGTCGCCTGCCAGGAGAAGCTGACGCTGTCGCCGCTGACGACCGGCGCGATGATCCGGGCCAGATTCGGTGCAGGGGTAGGCGCCGGAGTGGGTACCGGCGTTGGGGTCGGTGTCGGCGAATGGCAATCGCCCGGGGTCGGCGTGTAAGGCGTGGGAGTCGGCACCGGGGTCGGCGCCGGAATCGGCGTCACCGAACCGGTCTTCTCCCACGCGCCCCACTCGCTGCTGCCCGGCACTTCGTTCTGGGTCCACCACTTGGCGCGATAGCGGTAGCCGAGATGCACGACCTCGTCGCCCTGCTGGTAGACGTTGTTCGCCGACCAGTCGAGCCCGCGGTTCTCCAGCCGCCACGCACCGCTGGTTCCGTCCGGCGCATCGTTCTGGTTCCACCAGTTGGCGACGTAGACCTTCCACTGGTAGCTGACACGCTCGCCGGCCTGATACGACACCTCGGGATACCAGCTGGCCTGAACGGCGACCACCGCAGGGGCCGGTGTCGGTGCCGGCGTTGCGCCGGGATATTGCGGGTACACAATCGGTGGCGAGGCAGGCACCGGGGTCGGCGGAGGCGGACTGCATGCCAGTGCCTGGGTTGCGGTCAGCGACAGCACCAGCAGCGCCGGCGTCATCAGGGTGTTCGGCTTCATTGTGTCTCCTTGTCGTTATGCGGCCGTCATCGACGGCCATCGCCAATCTGGGATGGCGATCACGCAAGGCGCAAAAAAAAGCCGGCGCGCGGCCGGCTTTTGCGGAGGGACGGTGTCAACGGCGCGATTCGAGCATCCGGATCGCCGGCAACTGCTGCCCCCCGAGCAAGGCCAGAAAAGCGCTGCCACCGGTCGACAGGTAACTGACCTGATCGCGGAGCCCGTAGCGGGCAACCGCCGCCAGCGTGTCGCCGCCGGCGGCAATCGAGAATGCCGGGCCCGCGGCAATCGCCCGTGCCACCGCCTCGGTGCCGTGGCTGAACGGCCCGAATTCGAACGCGCCGACCGGGCCGTTCCAGACCACCGTTGCGGCGCGGTCGAGTGCGGCCACGATTGCCGCGGTCGACTCGGGACCGAGGTCGAGGATCATCTCGTCGTCACGGACCGCGTCCACCGGACGGATCTCCGCCGGCCCGGCTGCGTCGGGCCGCTTGCCGACAATCACGTCGGTCGGCAGCAGCACCTCGCCGCCGCGGGCGCGCAGCGCGTCGATCACCCTGCGGACCTGTGCGACCGTGTCCGGATCGACCAGCGACCGGCCGACGGGCCGGCCCTCGGCCAGCAGAAAGGTGTTGGCGATCGCGCCACCGACCACCAGCTGATCGACCTTGTCGGCCAGCGGCGCGAGCAGCGCCAGCTTGGTCGACAGTCGCGCACCGGCAACGATGGCCAACAGCGGACGGGCCGGCGCCTGCAGTATCCGGCCCAGCGCCTCGACTTCGGCCGCCAGCAGCAGGCCGGCCACGGCTTGCGGCGCGAATCTGGCCACCGCGTGCGTCGACGCCTCGGTCCGGTGCGCGGTGCCGAAGGCGTCGTTGACGAACACGTCGCACAGGGCGGCGTACTGCCGTCCGAGCGCCTCGCTGTCGGCCTTCTCGCCGCGGTTGGCCCGGACGTTCTCGAGCAGGACCAGCTCTCCCGGCCGGACCCGGTAGTCCTGCCAGTCAGTGATCACCGGCACCGTGCGACCGAGGAACTCGCCGATGCGCTGTGCCACCGGCCGCAGCGACTCGTCCGGCCCCGGCGCACCTTCGGCCGGACGGCCAAGGTGGCTCATCACCATGACCCCGGCACCGGCGCGGAGGGCGGCGTGAATGGTGGGCAACGAGGCGCGGATGCGGGTGTCGTCGACGATCACGCCAGCCTTCACCGGTACGTTCAGATCGGCGCGAATCAGCACCCGCAGCCCCGCCACGGCAAGGTCGGTCAGCTTGCGGAAAGCCATGATTTTCCTTGATCGGGTTACGTCGTGTAACCGTAGCGCAGCGGAATTTGCTGGCCTTGTCGCACGGCGCGTCCGGGCCGCTCCGGCCCGGGCTGCGGGTTTAGAATCCGGTAATCAAAAAATATATCACAGCGCCATTTTCCTCATGACCGATGCACCCGCGCTTTTGCGCAACCGCAATTTCCTGTTTGTCTGGCTGGCGAGCATCCTCGGCAATCTCGCGCTCGCCGTGGCGATGCTCGCCGAGACCTGGTATGTCGTGAAGACGCTCGGCGCCAAGGAAGACCTCGGACTGGTGATGATCGCCGGCTCGGTGCCACGGATCGCGCTGATGGCCGTCGGCGGCGTCGTCGCCGACCGGATGCGCCGCAGCCGCATCATTTCGTTCTCGCTCGGCCTGCGGGTGATCGCCGTGCTGTCGCTGGTCGGGCTGCTGCACCTCGGCCTGCTCGACATCTGGGCAATGACCGCCTTCGCCTTCGCCTACGGTGCGCTCGACGCCTTTTTCTGGCCGGCGCGCGATGCGCTGCTGCCCGGCATCGTGCGGGACGGCGACCTGATGCGCGCCAATTCGATCATGCTGACCACCAACCAGATCGGCCTCGTGTTCGGCCCGGTGCTCGGCGGCGTGATGCTGGCCACGCTCAGCTACGAGTGGGTGTTCACGCTGACCGCGGCGCTGCTCGCCGTCGGCGTGGGCTTCACCGTACTGGTGCGCGAAGCACCGGTGTTGCCGCACGGCGAACGCCGCCACGTGCTGACCGAACTGAAGGAAGGCCTGCAGTACGCGCTGCAGACGCCGGCACTGCGCTCGCTGATGATCATTTACGCCATTGCCAACCTGCTGTTCATGGGACCGCTGGGGCTGGGGATTCCGATCGTCGTCACCGACCACCTCGACGGTCAGGCCAGCACGCTGTCCTACCTGCAGAGCGCGATGGCCGCCGGCATGGTCGTCGGCGGCACCCTGCTGACGCTGTTCCCGCCGACGAAAAAACGCCTGATGATCATCATCGTGGTGATCGTGCTCGAAGGCATCGTGCTCGGTGCGCAGGCGTTCACCGGCTGGATTCCGCTGGCGATCGCACTGCAGTTCCTGCTCGGCATGGGCGTCGTCAGCAACAACGTGCCGATGATGTCGGTGCTGCAGCAGTACACCGAGCGCAGCAAGATCGGCCGGGTGATGAGCCTGAACACCATCGCCTCGATGGGGCTGTCGCCGATCTCGTACGCGATGGTCACCGCGCTGCTGGCGCTGCACGTCGACATCCGCATCATCATGCCGGCGTTCGGCCTGACCATGGCCGCGCTGATGATCGTGATCGCCGCACGCACCCCGACGGTACGGACGCTGGACTGACAACACCCTGCCGGCTTGCGTATGCTGTGGCTTTGCTTCCGGAGTCGCAGCACGCATGTATACCGATGACGACCTCAACGACGCCGTCTCCGCCGGCGTCCTCAGCCACGAGACCGCCACCGCCTTTCGCGACCACGTTGCCACCCGCCGGCAGACGCCGGTGGCCGACGAGGAACAGTTCCGGCTGATCACCGGCTTCAACGACATCTTCGTCGTCATCGCCTGCGTGCTGCTGCTGCTGTCGGTGAGCTGGATCGCCGGCAGCGCCAGCGGGGTGCTCGGCGCCGTCGCCACCGCGGCGACCGCGTGGGGACTGGCCGAATTCTTCGTCCGCCAGCGGCGGATGGCCCTGCCGGCGATCGTGCTGCTGCTGGCGTTTTCCGGCAATGTGTTTTCGACCGGTCTCGGCCTCGCCGCACCGGCTCTTGGCGGCAGTAGCGTCGAAGGGATGATGCGGCATGCGCCGTCCGCCGCCGTCGCGCTCGCCAGTCTGCTGGCCGGGGTGGCGACCTGGCTGCACTGGCGGCGCTTTCAGGTACCGATCACCATCGCCTGCGTCTCGGCCGCCGCGGTCGCCTGCCTGATCGCGCTGATCACCTCGGTCTTGCCCGCCGTCGACGGCGTGATGACGCTCCTGCTGCTCGTCGCCGGCATCGCCGTGTTTGCGTTCGCAATGCGCTGGGATACCAGCGATCCCGCCCGCCAGACCCGCCGCTCCGACGTCGCCTTCTGGCTGCACCTGCTGGCCGCGCCGCTGCTGGTCCACCCGGTGTTCATGCTGCTCGGCGTCACCGACGGCGATGTCGGCATGCCGCAGGCCGTTGCCGTCGTCGTGCTTTATGTCGGTATCGCACTGGTCTCGCTGTGCATCGACCGGCGCGCGCTGATGGTTTCTGCGCTCGGCTACGTGCTGTATGCATTCAGCGCGCTGCTCAAGCAGTACGGTGTCGTCACGCTCGGTTTCGCCACGACGGCGCTGTTCATCGGTTCGGCGCTGCTGATGCTGTCGGCGTTCTGGCAGCCGAGCCGGGCGGCGCTGATCGCGCGGCTTCCGGCGTCGCTGCAAAGCCGGCTGGCCCCGGTCCGGTAAACCGCTTCCAATCCAACGGCTTCGAGACCACGCCATGACCACGACGATACGCCGACTGATTCCCGCCGATGCGCCGCGCTATCAGGCACTCCGGCTCGCCGCACTGCGCGACACACCCTCGGCATTCGGTTCGAGCTACGAAGCGGAAAAGGACACCCCGGTTGCAACCATCGAAGCCAGACTGGCGCCGGCACCGGATCGCGGCCTGTTCGGCGCCTTCGACGGTGACGTGCTGGTCGGTACCGCCGGGCTGGCCCGGGAAAGCATGACCAAACTGCGCCACAAGGCCATCCTCTGGGGCATGTACGTTGCGCCCGGCTACCGCCAGCGCGGTCTGGCCGGGGCGCTCGTCCACGAAGCGGTTGCACTGGCCAAGTCGGTCGACGACCTCCGCCAGATCAACCTGAGCGTCAATGCAGGCAATACCGCGGCGCTGCGATTGTACGAAGCGGCCGGATTCCGGCGCTACGGCCACGAGCCGGATGCCTTGCTGGTCGATGGCGAGTTCCACGACGAGATTCTGATGCGACTGGCGTTGCAAGCCGCTTGATCGCCACCCAGGCCACATATGCCATGCAGAGTCATCGCAATTCAACGGAGTGCCGGCCCGGCTCACGCAAAAAGGCCGGAGCGAAGCCTTGGGCGACTCAAGGCGCTGGATGCTGGTTGTTGACCAGCCATCTCGCTGGCAACCCACGCTTGGGCAACTGGCAATCGGACAAGCAACGCATCCAGATTCCGCCAATATTCATCAAAGGTCAGGGCCGATGATTTTCCGTCGCTTCAAGCTGGGTGAGGGACTGGCACTGATGCTGTTCCTGACGCTGCTTTATCTGTTCTTGACCGGCGTCGGCAACAGGATTGTCGGCCAGACCTATATCGTCGCCAATGCCGAAAACTATCATCCTGCCTCCTTGACTCTGACCCGTTACCGATACGATCTTCACCGGCGCGAAGCAGATGCCACCGGTGTAGTGGCGTGGGCTGAAGGCAAGCGTTCCGTCTCGATCCGGGGCAGAAACATCTATCGGATCGCTCGGATAACCGACCATGCAGGATTGGCCGAGGAAGCCACCAAGCATAGTCAGTACGCCGTGCTTTATAACCCGGAGGCACCGGAAAACGATCTGGCTGGTATCAGCGTGGCGGTGATCGATGCCGATCTGGCGTCGTATCAGGGTGCCTGGTTAAAAGACATGTTCATTTTGCTGCCGATTCTGCTGTTCAATGGCGTCGGCATTTATCAGCTGCTGACCCCAAATCGTCGAAAGTCGCGCAGGCGGAGAGATTGACGAATTGCACCCAGGTGCCAGGCTCCGCCTGCGCATGACCTTATTTCCCGAGCAACTCCGGCCGCTCCTGCTGCCCTGTTTTCAGCGACCCGACCGGTGAGCGGAAGCCCACTGTGGTACGTCGGATCAATTTGGTCACGCTCTCAATCGGCAGATTGTCGCGATACACCGAATCCACCCCAAGTCTCAGGCGTGTGGATTCGGAGAAGCCAACTCACCACGGTGCTGAAGTTGAGCAGAGCCTGCGAAGCCCGACATTTGCCCCTCATTGATGGCTTGAATCGGACGCGCAGCATGCTGGACGTCGTTACCCTCAGCCCGAGCTACGCATCGCGCCACGCTTACAGGACCCCCAGCACCTCGTAACACGCCCCCATCGTGTGGTAATCAACCTTCCCGGCGGGACTCTTCTCGTCGCTGTACTTGCTGTTGTCGGCGCGCAGGATCCGGTACCAGCCACCGTAGCGGTGGTCGACGAAGTGCTGCCATGAATATGCCCACAGCCGCTGGTAATCGTTCCAGTAAAGCGCATTGCCGGTGCGTGCGGCAAGCAGCGCGGCGGCGGCGAGGCTTTCGGCCTGGACCCAGAAGTACTTGTCGCTGTCGCAGATCTCGTTCTGCGGGCCGAAGCCGTAGCACAGGCCGCCGTGCTCGGCATCCCATGCGCGGTTCATCGCCGCATCGAACAGCGCTTCGGCGCGCGGCAGCAGCCACGGTTGCGGGCGGTGGCGTTCGAGGATCAGCAGCAGCTTGGCCCACTCGGTCAGGTGGCCGGGCTGGTAGCCCCAGGGGCGGAAGATGTTGGTCTTGTCGTCGCGGTTGTAGTCCCAGTCGACCTGCCAGCCGGCGTCGTAGTGCTCCCACATCAGTCCGTGCGCCAGCGCGGCCTGCCGTTCGGTGATGTTGTGCGCCAGCAGCTCGGCGCGGTCGAGAAAGCGCGTTTCGCCGGTCGCCTCGAACGCCGCCAGCATCGCTTCGCAGGCGTGCATGTTGGCGTTCTGGCCGCGGTACGGCTTGAGCTGCCAGTCCGGCGTCGCCTCGTCGGCGTACAGGCCGTGCTGCGGCTCCCAGAAGCGCGCCTCCATCAGGTCCCACGTTTCGCTCAGCCAGCCGCGCGCCTCGCTCACACCGGCCATCAGCGCATGCGAGTACGCCAGCAGCACGAAGGCAAGGCCATAACAGTGGTTGGTCGCGTCGTCGACGGATTTGGCGCCGTCGCGCCACTGCAGCTGCCAGGCGTAACCGCCGGAGACCGGATCGCGGTGCGCGTCGCGCATGAAGGCGACGCCGTGGCGCACCGCGTCCAGGTAGGCCGGATCGCCAAACTGCCGGAAAGCCATCGCGTAGTTGAAGACGAAGCGCGTGCTGCTGACCAGATGCCGCGTGTGTGCGTCGTAGACGCTGCCGTCGTCGCGGAAGAAGTGGTAAAAGCCGCCGGACGGATCGATGGCGCGCGGGTGGTAGAACGCCATCGTATGACGCACGTGGTCGAGCAGGACGGCGGGATCGCGGAAGTCGGGCAGGTTCATCACGTCACTCCGGGGTGGATGCGGTAGTCGTGCGGACGATCAGCGACACCGGCTGCAGCCGGTTGCCCTCGTCCGCCTGGTTCAACAGAAGTTCGATGCCGGCACGGCCGAGCGCGGCCTTGTCGACGGCCAGCGTCGTCAGCCCGGCGCCCGCCGCGCCGGCGATGTCGTCGAAACCGGCGACGGCAATATCGTCTGGCACGCGCAGACCGGTATCGCGGCAGACCTGCAGCGCGACCAGCGCCGCCGTATCGTTGTAGGCGAACACCGCGTCGGGCGGTACCGGCAGCGCCAGCAGCTCGCGCATCGCCTGCGCCGCGCCGGTGGCGACGTCCAGCCCCGGCGCGATCAGCGCCTCAAGGCTGGGGTCGGCGAGCCTGCCGGCGTCGAACAGCGCCTGCCGGTAGCCGCGTTCGCGCAGCCGGATCGAGTAATGCGCCAGCGGGCCGGACAGGAAGGCGATGCGCTTGCGGCCGTTTGCG
Source organism: Jeongeupia chitinilytica (assembly GCF_014652315.1). Taxonomy (GTDB): domain Bacteria; phylum Pseudomonadota; class Gammaproteobacteria; order Burkholderiales; family Chitinibacteraceae; genus Jeongeupia; species Jeongeupia chitinilytica. The sequence goes on from NZ_BMYO01000011.1 coordinate 109,792, forward strand.
AGCAGATGCTGCGTCGCCAGATACGCGCCCTGCCGGTTGTCCGGGTTCACCGCCGCCAGCCCCGGCGCCCACAGGTCGGCCAGCGCCAGCGGCTTGCCGAGCCGGGCGATCGCGTGGATCAGCTCGGGTTCGAAAAAGCCGACGCACAGCAGCGCATCGGGCTCGCATTCGAGCACCTGCCGCCGCACCGGTCGTCCCGGACCGAGCGAGCGGACCTGCATCTCGACGCCGTCCTTCGCGCAGCGGTCACGGGCGCCGTCGAGCAGTGCCGCATAGAACGGGCTGTCGGCCGGGTGCTGGCTGTGCAGCAGCACGAGGATGCGGCGGACGGGTTCCTGCTTGAGCCGGCCGGTGTCGTAGCCCAGCTCGGCGGCCAGTTGCAGCACCCGGTCGCGCGTTTCGGCGCTCAGCCCCTGCTGGTGCTTGAGCGCCCGCGACGCCGTGCCGACCGAGACCCCGGCGGCAGCGGCGAGTTCGCGGATGCTGATGCTGCGACGGCTCATGCCACCGCCACCGGCTGGTCGCGCAGGCTGCCGACGACCGTGCCCGCTTCGTCGGTGACGAAGACCAGCGCGCGGCCGGCGGCCAGTGTCGTCGTGTAGCTGCGGCCGGTCCCAAGGTCGTGCCACGCCAGCGCATGATCACGCGCCGCTTCGGACACGACGATCCACAGTGTGCGGTCGGCAAACGCCTGCCGGTGCAACGCCACGCCCTCGGGTGCATCGCCAAGCCAGCGCCACGGCAGCGTCACGCCAGCGCGGACCAGCGCATGGCGGTACAGCGCGTCGAGCACGTCGGTACGCTGGTTCAGCTCCAGCGGCAGCGGGCACCACAGCAGCCGGCCGCGCCCCATGGTCCGTTCGACCAGCCCATCGCCGTCGCCGGTGCTGAGGCGGGCGATCGCTTCGCCGCCGAAGCTCGCGCGCCAGCGCCGCTCAGCCAGCAGCAGCGTTTCTTCGCGATTCAGGTTGCGCGTGCCAGCACCGGCAATCCGTCCGGTCGGCCGCCAGTATTCGTCCAGATCGGCCGGTCCGGTCAGCAGCACGGTGATGTCGTGCCGGTCGAGCAGCGCTTCGAGCGCCGCCCAGGTGGCGCGGTTGAGGTTGTGCGGGCTGGGCAGCAGGATCAGCTTCGGCGGGTTGGCGAACAGGTCCGAGAGGTCGTGATCGCCGACCGCGCGCAGCGGCAGGCCGAGTTCGAACAGCGCGCTGCGCACCAGTGCCTGCGTCGCGTCCAAGGTCGAGCGTCGGTTGCTGTAGTCGTTGCTGAACGGGTAGACGACCGCAACGTCGGGCAACTGGCGCTCGGTCAGCCGCGCGCCGTGGGCACCGAACAGCGCACCGAACGCGGCAGTGACTTCGGCCTCGGGCTTCATCGAGCCGTCGGCGCGGCAGGCGCCGATGTGCGACTCGTTGATGTTGTCCATGTGGTAGTTGATGTTCCAGATCCAGTGCACCGCGCCGGCGTTGCCGAACGCGTACGACCACGCGTACTTGCGCTCGAGCAGCGCGTACAGCTCGGCCTCGCTGCGGCGCGAGCGGCCGTCCGGGCGCTCGACGTGCATGATGCCGGTCTCCTGCACGACGTTCGGCGCGTTCGGCGTCTTGCTGAACAGGCTGTCCCAGCCCAGCGCGTCGTTCAGCCACCAGCTGTGCACCGTCGTGTAGTCGACCGCGTCGGCGTAGAAGAACGGCGACGGCCGCTGCTGGCCCAGTGCCTCGTCCTGGCCGACGCAGACCAGCGCACCGGGGGCCCCCTCTGGAGCAAGGTTGCGGATCGTCTGCGCCAGATCGGCCGCCCATTCGGCATGCGCATGCTGCGTGAACAGCGCGTAGTCGAGCCAGATGCCGTGCTGCTTCGGCAGGATTTCGGTGGTGTTGAAGCCGATCTCGTCCGGCTGCGGTGGCCGCAGTGCCGACCAGTCCGGCAGTTGCGCCGGACTGACGTCCCACGCGGCCTGCCAGTGGGCAAGGTCCGGGTTGCGGGCCTGCAGGTAGCGGCGGAATGCCTCCATCTCGAACGCGTCGCCGAGCGAGCGCGGGCCGACGAAGATGCGGGCCGGGTCGAACAGCGACGGTTCGTTGATCAGGTCCCAGTGTACCCGGCGGGTTTCGGTGTGGCGGCCGACGATGGCGCGGATGAAGCGCTTCTGCGCGGCGCGCGAACGCGGGTCGAGGTAAGGGTTCGCGCCTTCCCATGCTTCGGGCGTGAACGCGAAGAAGGTAAAGCAGCACTCAAGATCGTGCAGCGCGGCGGTGTGGATGAAGGCATCGATCGCGCGCAGTGCTGCCTCGTTGGCGTGGCCGTCGACGAACATCAGCTGCCGCCATGCACTCCACACGCCGGTGCGCAGGTAGTTGACGCCCATCCCGGCCAGCGTCGCCATGTCGTCGTCCCAGACGGCAACATTGGGCAGCTGCAGGAATTTGCGGTGCACGTCGCTCGCCATGTACGTCATGCCGACCACCGGCATGGGTTTGCCGTCACGCATCAGGTAATCGCGGCCGGCGGCAAGACGCTCGCCGCGCGCCAGCAGCGCGTCGTCGCGCCCCCAGAAGCCCTGCTGCAGATGCACGCTGCCGCCGCCGTCGTGATGCAGCGCCGCACTGATCCGGTACAGGCCCGGGCAAACCGCTTCGGGCAGTGAAATCCTTAGTGACGCCGCGCCATCGTGCATGTCGAGATCGAAGCGGCTGCCGAACACCGGTTCGTCGTCCAGCGACACCTGCAGCGCCAGTTGCCAGTGCCGCGACGGCGTTGCGCCAAGCGCCTCGCCCTGCACGGTCAGGCTCACGGTTTCGCCGGGGTGGTAGCAGGCGTAATCGGGCTTGATCCACCACTCGGTCACGCCGAGTGCCGCGTGCGCGACCAGCGCCAGCAGCGCCGCGACGCCGCCGTTGGCCCAGAAGGCCGCGTCGGGCTCGATGTTGGCGAACACCTGCCGCGAACCGGCCGCCGCGCCACGCAGGCGTTCGATCAGCACCACCGGGCTGGCGATCGCATGGCCGGCCGCGTTGCGTGCACTCAGCAGCGGGTAGATCCGCGCATCCATCGGCCCGGCCGAACCCGAGTCGAGCGGCTGGTCCTTGTCCCTGGTCGGCATCAGCACGAAGCCGTCGGTGGCCGCAGCCGACGAGAATGCGGCGAGATGGTCGGCGAGCCAGCGGTACCCGGCGCCGGCGGTCAGCGTCTCGGCGCTGCCCACATCGACGGCGAGCATTTCGTGGATGTCGAGGTCGCGGAACAGCGCCGCCTGCCCGCTGACGGTGCCGTCGGCATCGACCGGGCGCGAGAACGGCTGCCGGCCCAGCGTCACCAGATGCCCGCCGCGCGCGACGAAACCGCACAGCGCCGGCCATGCCGCACGCGGCACATGGGCGCCGTGCAGGTGCAGCAGCACGTCGCCGGCACCGGCCTCCGCCAGTGCGGCCGCAAGCCCGGCCGCAGCCGTGGTCGCACCGAACGCGGACAGGCTGCCGCTGTCGGGACGGATGCCGGCAAACGGAAACGACGGGTCGTAGAAAACGATATGGGCCATGACATCCTCGCGGGCGGATCGACTGGCAACCGGCAGACAAGGCCCGGCACCAATTGTTTACTGAAAATTTGTTTTTACTAAACAACTTCGGCCATTGTGACGCCGAAACCGCCCGATCGGCAAGCCGGTTGTCGGCTGCCGGCCGGCACTGGCGGATGGTGCACCGCATCCTAGAATCGCCCCCCGGTCGGCCGGTGCCGACGGAGCCCGCCATGCGCCTGAGCCTCGCCATTCTTGCCCTGTTGACGGCCGCGTTTGCCCATGCCGGCCCGCGGCTGATCGGCTACTTCCCTTTCTGGGCCAGCTACAGCCATGGCGCCAGTCTGGCCGACGCACCGGCCGAGCAGCTGACCGACCTGATCTATGCCTATGCCCGGCTCGGACCCGACGGTACCGTGGCGCCGGGCGACTTTTTCGCCGACCTGGTCAAGATCCATCAGGGCGACACGCTGTATCGCGGCAACTATGCGGTGATCCCGCTGTTGCACCAGCGCAACCCGCAGCTCAACGTGCTGATTTCGGTCGGCGGCTGGAACTGGTCGGCGCATCTCTCGAACGTTGCTGCCGATCCGGGCAAGCGCCGGCGCTTCGTCGCGACGACGCTGGCGCTGTTCGACCGTTACGGCTTTGACGGCCTCGAGATCGACTGGCGCTTTCCGGTCGTCGGCGGCCATCCCGAGACCGGCAAGCGCGCCGACGACGGCGCCAACCTCCAGCGGCTGGTGCACGAGCTGCGCACCGGTTGCGCCCGCCGGCCGCGCTGCGTCATCGCGCTGACGGTCAGTCCGCAGGCCGAACAGCGCGCCGGACTGGCGCTGCCGGCCCTGCTGGCCGACATCGATTTCGTGTCGCTGATCGCCACCGACTTCCACGGCAGCTGGAGCGCGCGGACCGGGCACAAGTCGCCGCTCCACGCGCCGGCAGACCAGCCGAGCATTGCCGCCGCCGTCGCGGCACTGAAGGCCGGCGGACTGCCCGGCAACAAGCTGGTACTGGCGCTGCCGGCACAGGGTGTAGCCTGGCAGGGGGTTTCGCCGGCCGGACTCGGCCAGCCGCACCGCGGCGTGCCGCTCGGCACCTGGGACAACGAGCAGACCGGCCCCAGCGGGATCTTCACCGACCGCGAAATCGGCCGGATGATCGCCAGCGGCGAGTTCGAGCGCCGCTGGGACGACGGCGCGCAGGCCGAAACGCTGTACCGGCGCAGCGACGGCCTGCTGCTGTCGTTCGAAAGCCCGCGCGCGCTGGCCGCCAAGCTGGACTTCGCCGACCGCGAAGGACTGGCCGGCATCGGCCTGTGGGAGCTCAGCAGCGATGCCGAAGACGGTCTGCTCGCGCAGGCCTACGCCCATCACCATCCGTGGGCCGCACGCTGGCAGCAGTTGCGGCAGGCCGCCCGCACCGTCTTGCCCTGGCTGGCCGGTGTCGCATTCGGCGGCCTGCTCGGGGCCTTGCTGCTGGCGTGGCGGCTGCACACCCGCCGGCGCAACGAGGCCGCCCGCCATGGCGAGGTGGTCCGCGTGCTCAACGCGCTGCCGGCGCAACTGGACCGGACGATCGCCACGATCGACGCCGGCAAGCGGCGGCTTGCCACGCAGCCGGTCACCGAGCCGATCGATGTCGCCGTACTCGACACGCTGGCCGAACGCAGCGATGCACTGCGAACGCAACTGCTGCCGCTGACGCAGTCCGGTACGCAGGCTGCCGCGACCGCACCGCTGCGCGATCTTGAACGCTTCAGCGGTGCGATCGCCGGGGAGCGCAGTCTCGAATGCATGCTCGACGCCATGGTGCGCTTCCTCGGCGACGATCCGCGCATCGACGCGGCCGACATCCGCGACGACGAAGCGGCCGGCAGCGACGTGCTGTGCCTCGATGCCGACCGCTGCGGCGCGCGCTTCAGCCACGACACGCTCGCCGATTACAGCCTGGTGCTGCGTTTCCGCGCCCCGCTTTCGCTTGATGACGAAGCCTATTTCCGCAGTCTGGCCAGCCAGGTCGTGCTGATCCGCCGCCAGCTGCACGAACTGGCCCGCCAGCCGCAGTTGCTGGCCGAACTGCACGAAGTCGCCAGCCGGCGCGAGCGGCTGCATTTCATCCGTGCCGAGCGCGGTTACAGCGGCATCCACGCCGGCGGACTGACGGCGCCGGTCTACATCACCCTGCGGCTGCGGGCGATCCGGCTCTATTTCGACGAGCTGGTGCAGGTGCACCGTTCCTACCTCGTCCGGCCGCAGGCGGTCAGCGGCTGCCGCCGTACCGGTGGCGGCGTCGAGCTGATCGTCGCCGGTCACGGCGTTCCGGTCGCACGCGGCCAGCTGGCGCGGCTGAAGACCCGCTTCCCGCACTGGTTTGTCGCGGAAGCGTCATGCACTTCGTGAAGCCGGAGAAAACGGAAATCGACACAACCTGTTGATTAAAAATCACAATTTCCGCACTCGACCTCCATCCGTGAATTCGGCAACGCCGGCCGGGCCGGCCGATGCATGCCACTGCCATAGTGGCGCAGCCCGGCCACGCCGCCGGGCCCACAACACACAAGGATGGAGAAGACGATGAACAAGAAGAGCCTGTGGCTGGCGCTGGTTGCCGCCGGATTGATCGCCGGCCACGCCGGTGCCGCTGCCCTGCCGGTCTGGACCGACGGCGCGAACTACGCGGTCGGCAATGTCGTGCAGTATCAGGGACAGCGTTACGAAGCCACGATCGCCCACACGGCGTGGACCGGCGCCGGCTGGAATCCGGCCGACGCCGTCTCGCTGTGGAAGCCGGTCGGCCCGTGCGCCACCGCTGCCGGTGATGCATGCAATCCGGTCGGCGTCAGCTCGGCCGCGTACACGACGTGGTCCGGCGGCGCCAGGGGGGCGTACAGCCTGGTCCACGACGACCTGTGCGGCTACACCACCGACGGCCAGATCAGCTATGCCGATCCGGAACTGGCCAAGCGCGGCCTGCGCGCGGCCTTCGGCATCATCAGCGGCAACTGCGCACCGTACCACTGGCAGGCGGCCAAGCAGTTCCTCGCCCACGGCCACGAAATCTTCAGCCACAGCCGCAACCACATGGACGCCAACACCGCGGCATGGAACAGCGCGGCGCAGATCACCGGTTCGCAGGACGACATCGCCGCCAACCTGAACGGCTACCGGCCGACCTTCTTCGCCTGGCCGTCCGACATCAGCCCCGATGCACCGATGGCCTACCTGCGCGCCCAGCCGGGCTATCTCGGCGGCCGCGCGGCCAACCGCGTCGACGAGAACGGCAACATCCAGTACGGCATGGCCGCCGGCGTCAACGAAGCCGGCTTTACCGATCCGTTCATGATCAAGGCCGACACCTTCACCCAGTCGGGCATCTGGTCGCTGTACCCGCAGGGCAGCGAGATCCTCAACCTGCACGTCGACGCCGCCATTGCCCAGGGCGGCTGGTCGCTGCGTACCGCGCACGGCGTCAACGACGCGTCGTGGGAAACGATTCCGCTGGCGCGCTATCAGGGCCATCTCGACTACGTGAAGGCCAAGGTCGACTCGGGCGAGCTGTGGATGGCGCCACCGTCGGACGTGATCCGCTACCGCTTTGCGCGGCAGTACTGCGCACCGACCGTCGTCACCGACGGCAACGGCCAGGCAGCGGTCCGCTTCGATGCCAACGCCGAATGCCAGCGCTACGCGACGACGCTGACGCTCGACATCGCCACCGATCGCGCCGTCACCCAGGCCGGCGCAACGCAGGGCGGCAATGCGGTGGCCATCAGCAAACTCGATGCCAGCCACTACCGCCTGAGCGTGAATCCGCTCCAGGGCAACGTCAGCCTGCAACTGCGCTGATCGGTTCGGCGGCTGCGCCTTCGCATCTCGATCTCATCCGATGCTCGAATCCCGCAAGGGGACTACCTCCGGGTCGTCCTCATGGACTCCACGTCCATTCCGGTTTCTGCGCTTCGGGTGAGCCCGATCTGCTTTGGCTCGCCCGCCGACCGGGCGCGTCTTTGCCAAGCGCTTATCCGGAGGGGATGCTCATTTCACCAGGTTTCGCCGGACCGGCCGGCAGCACGACGGTTGCAACCAGCCCGCCTTCGGCGTGGTTGGCCAGCCGGAGCTCGCCGCCGTGCGCCTGGACGATGTCGCGGGCGATGCCGAGGCCGAGGCCGGATCCGGCCTGGTTGCTCTGCCGGCCGTGTTCGAGCCGCACATAGGGCTGGAACAGCCGGGCCAGCATCTCCTCGGGTACGCCGGGGCCGTGATCGCGGATCGTCAGTTCGACCTGATCATCGAGCCGGGACAGCACGATCTCGGCCCGTTCGCCGTAGAACAACGCGTTGTCGACAAGGTTGACGATGGCGCGCTTGAGCGCCAGCGGCTTGGCAACGACCGTCGTTCCGGTGGCCGCCAGCGCGACGCTGCGCCCGGACAGCTGCGCGTCGGCGACGATCTTCTCGAGCAGGCTGTCGAGCCGGATCGCCGTGCGGTTTTCGTGGATGTCCGAGTCCTTCACGCTCTGCAGCGCGCCCTTGACCATCATGTCCAGCTCGTCGAGGTCCTCGTGGAATTCGGCGCGGGTCGTGTCGTCGTCGAGCATCTCGGTACGCAGCTTGAGCCGGGTGATCGGCGTTTTCAGGTCGTGCGAGATTGCCGCGAACAGCCGCTCGCGATCGGTCAGGTAGCGCTGGATGCGCTCGCGCATCGCGATGAAGGCCTTGGCGGTCTTGCGGTACTCGAGGCTGCCGGTCTCGGGCAGTTGCGGCTCGCCGCCCTGGCCGAAGACCTCGGCCGCGTCGGCGAGCTGTTTCAGCGGCCGCGTCAGCCAGCGCACCACCCACAGCGACAGCAGCAGTACCGCCGCCAGCGTCGCCAGCTGCAGCCCCAGCCGGTCGCGCGACAGCGGATCGGCCTTGTCGAGGAAGTACGGATCGGGCATCAGGGTGGCCAGATACAGCCAGCCACCGGGTTCGATCTCGGCCTGGATCACGAGGATCGGTGCCGGGCGCGGCTTGATGATCAGCGAGTGCTGGACCCAGTTGTCGGGCAGGTCTTCGAGCGTTGCGCCGTCATCGGACACGGCCAGCCCATCGGGCCAGGCGAAGCCGACGCGGACGTCGATCAGCCGCGGCACTTCGCGGCTCAGGGTCGCACCGACCCCTGAGGTGACGGCGTCGGCCAGCGGCGACGCGGCGATCGGGGTGATCGGCACCGCATCGCGGTTGAAGGCGACGAAGAAGCGCGTTCCACCCATCTCGTGCAGCTGTTCGATCAGGATGGGCCGGTAATTGGTCGGCAGGCTCTGGAAGAATCGGATCGCGCTGGCCGCACCGTAGGCGATGTACTGTGCCGCGCTGCGTGCCTCGTCGTTGGCGTGACTCTTGAGCTGGTTCGCCCAGATCCAGTTGCCGAGCGCCTGGGTACCGAGCACGCCGAGCACCATCACCAGCGACAGCCGGGCGGTCAGCGAGCGCGGCAGCAGCCGTTCGATCCAGCGCGAAACGCGGGTCGCCATGTTCCGCCGTCCGCTCAGTCCGCCGACACCGAGGCCGAGAACACGTAGCCGCTGCCGCGTACGGTCTTGATCAGCTGCGCGTCGCGGTCGCCCAGGCGCTGGCGCAACCGGCTGACCTGCACGTCAAGCGAGCGGTCGAGCGGGCCGAGGTCGCGGCCGCGGGTCGCTTCGGCCAGCCAGTTGCGGTCGAGGATTTCGCCGGGACGCTCGACCAGCAGCTTGAGCAGCTGGAAGTCGAGCCCGGTCAGCTTCACCGTCTCGCCGTCGGGCCCCGTCAGCGTGCGTTCGAGCGTATCGAGCGTGAAGCCGGCAAAGCGCAGCGCCCGCGGCGCGCTCGGCGTCGCCTCGCCCATGCGCCGGTGGATCGCCTTGATCCGCGCCAGCAGCTCGCGCGGGTTGTACGGTTTGCCGATGTAGTCGTCGGCCCCCAGCTCGAGACCGACGATCTTGTCGGTGTCGTCGGCGCTGGCGGTCAGCATGATGATGGGCACGGCCGAGCTCTTGCGCACGCGTGCGCACAGCGCGAAGCCGTCGGTGTCGGGCAGCATCACGTCGAGAATGACCAGGCTCAGCTCGTTGCGGCTGCGCTCGAACTCGGCGAGAAAGCTGGTGCCGTCATGCGCCAGCAGCACTTCGTACTGGTTCTTCTCGAGATAGGTTTTCAGCAGCGTACGGATTTTCTGGTCGTCGTCGACGAGCAGGATCTTGCGGTTCATTTGTCGTCTCCTCCTTGCACCGCCAGCGTGCGCACCAGCCCGGCAATGCGGCGTTGCGCCTCGCTCACCGGCATGTGCTCGTCGGTGTAGTAGCGGTGCAGCTGGGCAATGATCGCATCCTTGAGCGTTTCGTCGGTGGCCATCCGGTGCACCATGCTCGGCGCCTGCACGCCGGCACCGTGGGCAAAGGTGCGCCACGAGGCGCGCGCACAGGCATCCATGCCGGCGGTGTCGGCATCGCGCCGGACCGGCACCGAGCCCTTGATCCGGTTGTAGGCGCCCTGCACCGCCGGACTCATCATCAGCCGGGCCAGCTTTTCCTGAACCGGCTGCGCGCTGTAGTCGCCGGCAAACATCACGAAACTGTCGACGCTGTAGAGATGCATGTTCTCGGTACCCGGCACGGCAATGCAGCCGAAGTCGGTCTCGGCGCTGCGGCCCATGGCCTGCAGCTCGCCCTTGGCCCAGTCGCCCATGATGAACATCGCCGCATCGCCGCGCGCCAGCGTCTTCACCTGTGCGTCCCACGCCGGCTCGCCGGGCGGTGCATAGCGCCGCAGCGCACGCAGGCGTTCGAGCGCCCGGGTGATGCGCGCATCGAACCACAGGTTGGCGTTGCGCCGCCCGTACAGCGACCGGTAGAAGCCCGGCCCGCCTTCGGACAGGGCCAGCGTCTCGAACAGCGTCGCCACCTGCCAGGGCTGGCCCGACTGCGCCAGCGGCGTTACCCCGCGTTTTGCCAGCGCAGCGGCGACACGGTCGAATTCGGCCCAGGTCTTCGGCGGCGTCAGCCCGGCATCGGCGAACACCTTGCGGTTGTAGAACAGCACGTTGATCCGGTGGATGCCCAGTGGCGCGGCAACGACATGGCCGCGCAGGCGCACCAGCGTCCAGATCGTCGGGAACAGCCGGGTATTCCAGTTGCCGGCGGCGGCCACGTCGTCGAGTTCGAGCAGCAGGCCCAGATCGGCCCACTCGGTGATCGCCGGTCCGATCAGTTGCGCCGCATCGGGCGCGCGACCGGCCAGGACGCGGGCCTTGAGCACCTTCATCGCACCGATGCCGGCGCCCCCCGCAATCGCCGCGTTGCGCCACGCCACCCCGTCGTCGGCGGCGCGTTCGGCCAGTTCGTCGACGGCACGCCGCTCGCTGCTGGACGTCCACCAGTGCAGTACGTCGAAGCTGTCGTCGGCGCGCGCGACCGCCGCGACGCACAGCACGGCACAAACGCAGCAGAAAAGGCGGATGGGAATCAAGGACATGGCCGGTCGAAGGTTTCGCCGCAGCTTATCAGTAAGGCTGACCGGCATTTTGTAAAGAAAGCTTGCGTTTGTTGACCTTGCGTAAACGCCGCAGCGGCCGGCAAACGGCGTTCATGATCCGTGAAATCGGCACCGGCGCCGTATCGGCGCAGCGGAAACGTAAGGAAACGTAACGCGGCCCTCGAAAGGAAAATCACAAAACTCCTGTTAATTCATTGACTTGCATCAATCCGTAGTTGCGACGGACCGACTACTAGGTGTCACAAAAAAGCCGATGCTACTGTGCGGCCACGGTCGGTAGAAACCGGCCCTGACTACAGATACGGGCACCACCCCAGACCTGAGGAGGTCGATACATGCAAGGCAACCGCTTCATCCGCACGGCGCTCTGTGCCGCGCTGCTCGCCGCCGGCGCTGCACAAGCCGGCAACCTGACCATCGAATCGTGGCGCACCGACGACAAGGCGCTGTGGGAAGACGTCCTGATTCCGGCGTTCAACAAGAAGTACCCGGACGTGAAGGTCAAGTTCGTGCCGACCGCGCCGACCGAGTACGACTCGAGCCTGCAGACCCGCCTGACCGGCGGCACCGCCGGTGACCTGATCACCTGCCGTCCGTTCGACAAGTCGCTCGACCTGTTCAAGAAGGGTTACCTCGAAAGCCTGAACGGCAAGCCGGGCATGCAGAACTTCCCGGACTCGGCCAAGGTGGCGTGGGAAACCGACGACGGCAAGACCTCGTTCTGCATGCCGATGGGCGCGGTGATGCACGGCTTCCTGTACAACAAGAAGATCTTCCAGGAACTCGGCGTCCAGCCGCCGAAGACCATCGACGAATTCCACAAGGTGCTTGAAGCCGCCAAGAAGGCCGGCAAGGTGCCGATGGCCCTCGGTACGGCCGACCAGTGGGAAGCCAACCAGATCGTGTTCACCTCGGTCGGTGCGCCGTACTGGAAGGGCGAGGAAGGCCGCAAGGCGCTGATCGCCGGCAAGGCCAGGTTCACCGATCCGCAATTCGTCGCAGTGTGGGACGAAATGAGCAAGTGGGGCCCGTACCTCGCCAAGGGCTACTCGGCCCAGACCTATGCCGACACGCAGAACCTGTTCGCGTCGGGCAAGGCCGCCGTCGTCGCCGTCGGCTCGTGGGACATCTCCTACTACAACCAGAACGCCAAGTTCGAATATGGCGCGTTCCCGCCGCCGGTACCGAAGGCCGGCGACAAGTGCTACATCTCGGATCATCCGGATATCGGCATGGGCGTGAACCCGAAGTCCAAGAACAAGGACGACGCGTACAAGTTCCTGACCTGGCTGGGTTCGCAAGAGTTTGCCGACCTGTACACCAACAAGGTCACCGGCTTCTACTCGCTGTCGAACCACCTGATCTCGGTGAAGGATCCGGTGGCCAAGCAGATGCTCGACTGGCGCAAGAGCTGCGCGTCGACGATCCGCCTGAACGCCCAGATCATGAACCGCGGCGAGCCGAACATGGAAAACGAGCTGTGGAACGTCAACAGCCAGGTCCTGAACGGCAAGATGACGCCGAAGGATGCCGCAACCCGCATCCAGACCGGTTTCGCCAAGTGGTACAAGCCGCAACAGAAGTAAGTCTTCCTCTGCAATCGACTGTGTAGCTGTTGGGCCGGCCCGGGGTCTAGCCATGACCCTGCCGCCGGCCATTTTTTTGCCCGTTTTCCTCGGAGTGAGGCCATGAAACGCGCCTTTCCCTGGCACATCGCCGTCTTCCTCGCCCCCGCCTTCCTGATCTATACGGTGTTCAGCGCGCTGCCGCTGCTCGACACCCTGCGGCTGGGCTTCTTCACCACGTACGACTCGGGTCACCAGACCTTTGTCGGCCTGGCCAATTACATCAAGCTGCTGACCGACCCGGACTGGTCCGCCGGGTTCTGGAACGCGATGCACAACAACATCAAGTTCTTCCTGATCGTGATGTTCGTGCAGAACCCGATCGCCCTGCTGCTGGCCGCACTGCTGTCGATGCACGGCGTGCGCGGCGCCAAGGGCTACCAGACGCTGATCTTCCTGCCGACGCTGCTGTCGGTGGTGATCATCGGCTTCATCTGGCAACTGATCCTCTCGCCGCTGTGGGGCGTCTCGGAAAAGCTGATGGGCTTCGTCGGCCTTGCCGACTGGTTCCAGCCCTGGCTCGGTGACGAAAGCAGCGCGCTGATCACGCTGTCGCTGATCTCGGTGTGGCAGTTCGTCGGTGTGCCGATGATGCTGATCTACGCCTCGCTGATCGCGATCCCGGACGAGATCATCGAAGCCGCGCGCATCGAAGGTGCAAGCTCGTGGCACATCTTCTGGACGATCCGCCTGCCGCTGATCCTGCCGACGCTGGGCCTCGTCACCATCCTGACCTTCGTCGGCAACTTCAACGCCTTCGACCTGATTTACGCGGTCAAGGGCGCGATCGCCGGGCCGAACTACAGCACCGACCTGCTGGGCACCTTCTTCTACCGCACCTTCTTCGGCTACCAGAGCCAGATCGGCAGCCCGACCATGGGCGCCGCGGTGGCGACGACGATGTTCCTGATCATCCTCTCGGGAGTCGGCGTCTACTTCTACTTCATCCAGCGCAAGCTGCAGCGCTTCGCCTTCTGAGGAGCCGGCCATGAAACACAAAGTCACCCGCGCGGCCGGTACCGGCTTCACCCATCTGGTGCTCGGCGGTTACACGCTGCTGGCGCTGTTCCCGATCCTTCTGGTGATCATCAACTCGGTGAAGAGCAAGGACGGCATCTTCGACTCGCCGCTGTCGCTGCCGACCGCCGAGACGTGGTCACTGGTCGGCTTCGAGAAGGTGCTCGCCAAGTCGCCCTTCATCCACTTTTTCGGCAACAGCCTGACGGTCACGCTGGTGTCGCTGGTACTGATCCTCGTGCTCGGCGCGATGGCGGCATGGGCGCTGTCCGAATACAGGTTCCGCGGCAGCAAGCTGCTGGCGATCTACATGGCCTTCGGCATCATGGTGCCGATCCGCCTCGGCACCGTGTCGATCCTCGAACTCGTGGTCAAGCTCGAACTGACCAACACGCTGACCGCGCTGATCCTCGTCTACGTGGCGCAGGGCCTGCCGCTGGCAATCATGATCCTTGGCGAATTCATCCAGCAGGTGCCCAAGGAGCTGAAGGAAGCGGCGCGCTGCGACGGCGTCGGCGAATTCAAGATCTTCTTCCAGATCATCCTGCCCCTGATCCGCCCGGCCGTCGCCACCGTCGCCGTGTTCACCATGGTGCCGATCTGGAACGACCTGTGGTTCCCGCTGATCCTCGCCCCCGGCGAAGAGACCCAGACCGTCACGCTCGGCGTGCAGCAGTTCATCGGCCAGTACGTCACCGACTGGAACGCCGTGCTCGCCTCGCTCTCGCTCGCCGTCCTGCCTGTCCTCGTCATGTACGTGTTCGCATCGCGTCAACTGATCCGCGGCATCACCGCCGGCGCAGTGAAGTAATCCGGAGTAAACAGCCATGTCCCAAGTTGCACTGAAGAACCTGACCAAATCCTACGACGGCAAGAACAACGTGCTGTCCGGCATCAACCTCGACATCCAGGACGGCGAATTCGTCGTGCTGGTCGGCCCGTCGGGCTGCGGCAAGTCGACACTGCTGCGCATGCTGTCGGGGCTGGAATCGATCAGCGGCGGCGATCTGGAAATCGACCACGCCCGCGTCAACGAGCTGCCGCCGGCCGAGCGCGGCATCGCCATGGTGTTCCAGAGCTACGCGCTCTACCCGCACATGAACGTCTACAAGAACATGGCGTTCGGACTGAAGATCGCCGGGGCGAAGAAGGACGAAATCGACCGCCGCATCCGCCACGCTGCCGGCATCCTCAAGATCGACCACCTGCTCGAACGGCTGCCGCGCGAACTCTCGGGCGGCCAGCGCCAGCGCGTCGCGATCGGCCGCGCCATCGTCCGCGAACCCAAGCTGTTCCTGTTCGACGAACCGCTCTCCAACCTCGACGCGGCGCTGCGCGTGCAGACCCGGCTCGAAATCGCCAAGCTGCACAAGGATCTGGCCGCGACCATCGTCTACGTGACCCACGACCAGGTCGAAGCGATGACGCTGGGCGACAAGATCGTCGTGATGCACGACGGCCACATCCAGCAGGCCGGCAGCCCGCTCGAGCTGTACCAGCAGCCGGCCAAC
Source organism: Jeongeupia chitinilytica (assembly GCF_014652315.1). GTDB lineage: Bacteria > Pseudomonadota > Gammaproteobacteria > Burkholderiales > Chitinibacteraceae > Jeongeupia > Jeongeupia chitinilytica. Next base: position 124,975 of record NZ_BMYO01000011.1, read on the forward strand.
CTGTTCGTCGCGACCTTCATCGGTTCGCCGAAAATGAACCTGATCGACGGCATCGTCACCGAAGCCTCGGCCACCGGCGTCGCGGTCAAGGTCGCCGGCGACCAGATCGTCCGTACCGAAGTCGACGGCAGCGGCATCGCCGTCGGCGACAAGGTCAGCGTCGGCATCCGCTCCGAACACCTGTGGGAAGGCGATGCGGGCAGCGAGCGATTCCACGGCAAGGTCAACCTGGTCGAGCACCTCGGCGAAGCCAACTACCTGTACCTGACGCTGGAAAACGGTCAGGACGTCGTGGTGCGCGGCGACGGCGAACGCGCCGTGCACATCGGCGACACCATCGCCCTGTCGGCCCCGGCTGCGGCCTTCCATGTGTTCAACCGCGACGGCCTCGCGCTGCGCCGGCTGAAGCCGGGCAATATGGTTGCGGCACGGCATCGTGTGACGGCCTGACCTGAAGGTAGGACGCAAAAAAAGCGCGGCCCTGCCGCGCTTTTTTCATTCCGGTCCGGATCAGGCAAGCACCAGCGCAACAAGGTTTGAACTCAGCCGTGACTCGGTGTCATCGAGAAATGGCGTCGGTACTTCACGAACCCCCGTTTTCTGGTACCGGCAAAGCCGACACGTTCAAAAAACCGGTGCGCTTCGGCCCGCTCGATGGAACTCAGCAGCATGATCTTGGAACAGTCGGCTTTCAGGCAGAACGCTTCGATGTGGGCAAACAGTAAGCGGCCGATCCCGACTCCCCGATGCGTAGCCGTGACAATCACGTTCTCGACCACGGCAAACGGTTGTGACCGGAACATGACATCGTTGCACAACGAGACCAACGCGGAACCGCAAAGTACACCCCGGACTTCGGCGACAAAGAGTGCCGTACTGGCATCCCGGGACACCTGCTCGATCCGCTCAGGCTGAACCGCCAGATCCGTGTGGCCGACCAGCTCGGCATACAACGCCTGGATACCGGCAGCATCGGCAGGCCCCGCCCGCCGAATGCAAACCGGCGAATCGCTCACGAACACCCGTCAGCTGCGCTTGAACAAACGCCGCACCAGCAGCGCGACCTTCCACGCGCCGATCGCAACCGGCAGCATCTGTGCGATGCCGCGGACCCGGTATTTCTTCGAAAACAGCTTGCTCGCCAGCATCAGCACGCCGGCGTTGCCCTGCAGTTTCTTGAAGATCGACAGCCACAGCAGCCCGCGCTTGCCCTGCGCCAGCGGCGCGCGGATTTCGGTCAGGCAGACGGCGATCTGCAGGCGGTGCGTTTCCGCTTCGAGTTGCAGCAACTGCTTGCGGGCCTCCCGGCCCTTGAGGCGCGGATCGCTCATCGCAGAAAGTGCTCCTTGTCGCGGCGCAGCTCTTCGATCGTCAGCGCGAACGGCGTCTTGGCATGGCGGATGCCGTTCCAGGCCATCCACAAACTGCCCGCACCCAGCGCCAGAAAGACCAGCACCAGCGCGACGACCGTATACGCACGCCACGGCTCGGGCACCAGCAGGATGGCGCCAAGCGTGATGGCCAGCAGCGCCAGCAACAGCAAGCCGGCGCCGAGCACGCCGAGAACCAGCGTTTTCAGCACCCGCTCGCGCGCTTCCTCGAGCTCGATCGACAGGATGCCGAGGTGGGCGTGCATCAGCCCCAGCGCACTGCCGGCCAGCCGTTTGAGAACGTTGGTATGGCCGGAATGGGTACCGGTCGTTTCGGTTTCGCTCATGTATCGGACACGGGCTCAGGGAAAGAGACGGGCACGATGCCCGAAACACCGGCCGCCACGCAAGCCGGCGGCCGATCGCTCAGCGGCGCGAGACCAGCAGCCCCAGCAGGAAGCCGACACCGGCGGCCACACCGACCGAAGTCCACGGGTTTTCGTGCACGTATTCGTCGGTCGCCTTGGCGGCCACCCTGGCCTTGCCGGCCACGAGGCGTTCGGTCTCGATCAGCTTGGACTTGGCCACCGAGAGGTTGGCGGCAATCTTCTCGCGCAGCGCCTTGCCCTGCTCCGAGCCGTCAGCAGCGACTTCCTTGAGCATCGATTCGGTTTCCGCCAGCACGTTGCGCAGATCGTCGATCAGTTCTTCCTGGTTCAGATTCGCTTCACCATTGTTGGACATTCGCACTACCTCCTGAGAATTGACGGACAAGAACGGACAATTACCTCATCTGTCATTGTGGCTTACCAGGCGGGAAACCCCAACCGTTACGATTACCTGCGGATTGTCGGGAACCCGGGCCAGCAAGCCGCGCCGACGCCCGGCGCGCCAGCCTGTATAATTGCCTGTTTTTCACCGATTTTCCGCCGCCCGCCCATGAGCACTGCACTCGACCAACTCGCCAAGAGTTTTGAACCGGCCGCCATCGAAGCCAGCTGGTACCCGCGCTGGGAAAGCGCGAACTACTTCAGCCCGAGCATGGACATGGACGCCCCGTCGTTCTGCATCCAGCTGCCGCCGCCGAACGTCACCGGCACGCTGCACATGGGCCACGCGTTCAACCAGACCATCATGGACGGGCTGACCCGCTACCACCGGATGCGCGGCGACAACACGCTGTGGCTGCCGGGCACCGACCACGCCGGCATCGCAACGCAGATCGTCGTCGAACGCCAGCTCGACGCGCAGGGCATCAGCCGCCACGAGCTGGGCCGCCCGGCCTTCATCGAGAAGGTCTGGGACTGGAAGAAGCAGTCGGGTGACACCATTACCGGCCAGATGCGCCGCATGGGCGCGTCGGTCGACTGGGGCCGCGAGTACTTCACGATGGACGACAAGATGTCGACCTGCGTGAGCGAAGTGTTTGTCCGTCTCTATGAACAGGGGCTGATCTACCGCGGCAAGCGTCTGGTGAACTGGGATCCGGTGCTCGGCACCGCCGTCTCCGACCTCGAAGTGGTCAGCGAGGAAGAAGACGGCCACATGTGGCACATCAAGTACCCGGTGGTCGGCTCGGACGAGTTCATCACCGTCGCGACGACGCGGCCGGAAACGCTGCTCGGCGACGTGGCCGTTGCGATCAACCCGGAAGACGAGCGCTACCAGCACCTGCTGGGCAAGCAGCTCGAACTGCCGCTGACCGGCCGTACCATTCCGGTGATCGCCGACGAATACGTCGACAAGGAATTCGGCACCGGCTTCGTCAAGATCACCCCGGCGCACGACTTCAACGACTACCAGGTCGGCAAGCGCCACGACACCAAGCTGATCAACGTGATGGGCCTGCAGGCGACCATCCTGCCGAACGCACAGGTGTTCGGTTTCGACGGCGCCGCACACGACAGCATCGCACTGCCGGCCGCCTACGCCGGTCTGTCGACCCGCGACGCCCGCAAGGCGATGCTCGCCGACCTCGAAGCACAAGGTCTGCTGGTCGAAGCCAAGAAGCACAAGCTGATGGTGCCGCGCGGCGACCGCACCGGCACGGTGATCGAACCGATGCTCACCGATCAGTGGTTCGTCGCGATGAGCAAGCCGGACGAGGCGACCGGCAAGAGCATCACCCAGAATGCGCTTGAAGTCGTCCAGAACGGCGAAGTGCAGTTCGTGCCGGGCGACTGGGTCAACACCTATTACGCGTGGCTCAACAACATCCAGGACTGGTGCATTTCGCGCCAGTTGTGGTGGGGTCACCAGATTCCGGCGTGGTACGACGCCGACGGCAAGGTCTACGTTGCCCGCAGCGAAGCCGAAGCGGTCGCCCAGGCCGGCGGCAAGCCGGTGACGCGCGACAACGACGTGCTCGACACCTGGTTCTCGTCTGCGCTGGTGCCGTTCTCGAGCATGGGCTGGCCGAACGATACCAACGAGCTGAAGGCCTTCCTGCCCTCCAGCGTGCTGGTCACCGGCTACGACATCATCTTCTTCTGGGTCGCCCGGATGATCATGATGACGACGCACTTCACCGGCAAGGTGCCGTTCACCCACGTCTACGTGCACGGGCTGGTGCGCGACGGCGAGGGCAAGAAGATGTCCAAGTCCGAGGGCAACGTGCTCGACCCGGTCGACCTGATCGACGGCATCGCACTGGCACCGCTGCTGGAAAAACGCACCACCGGCCTGCGTCGTCCGGAAAAGGCACCGCAGGTGGCCAAGAAGACCGAGAAGGAGTTCCCGGACGGTATCCCGGCCTACGGCGTCGACGCGCTGCGCTTCACCTTCGCCTCGCTGGCGTCGCTGGGCCGCTCGATCAACTTCGACCAGAAGCGCTGCGAGGGTTACCGCAACTTCTGCAACAAGCTGTGGAACGCCACCCGCTTCGTGCTGATGAACGTCGAAGGCAAGGACTGCGGCCTGCAGGCTGATTCGAATGGGGGCGCCGAACTCGACTACGGCTTTGCTGACCGCTGGATCATCGGCAAGCTGCAGGAAGCCGAGAAGGCGGTCACGCTGGCGCTCGATACCTTCCGCTTCGACCTCGCCGCGCAAGCGATCTACGAGTTCGTCTGGAACGAGTACTGCGACTGGTATCTCGAACTGGCCAAGGTGTCGGTGCAGACCGGTTCCGAAGCCCAGCAGCGCGCCACCCGCCGTACGCTGGTCCGCGTGCTCGAAGTGATCCTGCGGCTGGTCCACCCGATCATGCCGTTCATTACCGAAGAGCTGTGGCAGATCGTCGCGCCGCTGGCCGGCAATAAGGACACCGATTCGCTGATGATCGCCGCATGGCCGGTCGCCGACGAAAGCAAGATCGACGCCGCGGCCTACGCCGACGTCGACGAGCTGAAGGCCATCGCCTTCGCCGCGCGCAACCTGCGCGGCGAAATGGGTCTGCCGCCGTCGACCAAGGTACCGATGTTCATCGAAGGCGACGCCGCGCTGGCGCGCTTCGGCGACTACCTGAAGTCGCTGGCCAAGCTGTCGGAAGTCAGCGTCGTCGCCAGGCTGCCGGAGGACGACGCCCCGGTCGCCGTTGCCGGTACGACCCGCCTGATGCTCAAGGTCGAAGTCGACAAGGCCGCCGAAACCGCGCGCCTGACCAAGGACATCGCCAAGACCGAGGAAGGCCTCGCCAAGATGACCGCCAAGCTCGAAAAGCCGGGTTACGTCGACAAGGCACCGGCGCATCTGGTCGAGAAGGATCGCGCACAGATCGCCGAACTGGCCGACAAGCTGGCGAAACTGCAAACGCAGCTGGCCAGACTCAGGTAAGCGCCCCCCGCGCGACGCAAAAACAGGCACTCCGGTGCCTGTTTTTTTTCGCCCTTCGCGCCGCCCTTTCGCTGCGGCGACAGCCGGCAAGAACGCTGCGACCGGCGGAGCCGTTACCGGACATCCGTGCCGCGACATGAACGTTAAGCGAAACGGCCGATGCACCGCTCGGCCGCATGTCGATAAAAACACAGCAAGGATGGAGCGATGAAACTCAGCAAGTTAAAGCCGGCAATGCTGGCAGGCGTATTTGCCGGTTCGATGGTCTTCGTGGTCGGGTCGGTCCATGCGGCCGGTTGCTACCCGGCCTGGTCGGCCGGCGCGACGTATACCGGCGGCGCCAAGGTCAGCTACAACGGCGTCAATTACCAGGCCAACTGGTGGACGCAGGACAATCCGTCGGCGCACAACGGCGCCAGCGGCAGCGGTCAGCCATGGACATCGCAAGGCGCCTGCAGTGGCGGAACTCCGACACCGGCACCGGCACCGGCACCGACTCCGACTCCGGCACCCACACCGACACCGACACCGACACCGACTCCGGCCCCTACACCCGTACCGACCCCTGCGCCAACTCCTGCGCCGACCCCCGCTCCCACCCCGGTTCCGACACCGTCCCCGTCGGGTGTGACCACGACGGGCAAGATCGACTTCCACCTGTGGCTGGGTGTTGCCGGTCACGACGGCACTCCGCAAGACCAGCTCGTGCTCGACGGCGACAACTACACCGACCTGATCATGTCCAACATCGTCGCCGGCGTGATGTACGGCCATCTGGTCGAGGAGTATTACCCGGGCATCCAGTACAACAAGGACTATGTGTACGGCTCGATCCTGGCGCAGCTGCTGCAGGAGAACCTCGCCACCGAGTACTACAAGTCGACCAGCGACCTGATCGCGCCGTCGCCGGACCAGCAGGCGGTAATGGGCGTCGGCCAGGGTGGCCCGTACCAGATCAACAATTACGCGGCCGACATGGTCTCCGGCACCTACACGCCGGGCGGCCACTCGCTGATCAACTACATCGCGCTGCAGAAGAACATCGGCTTCACGATGGCCGAGGCCGGCACGCAGAACACCCGCGCCACGCCGGCATCGTTCAACAACAAGTACTACGGTCCGATGCTGGCGACGTACTTCCACTACAACGACATGGTCGCGCTGGTCGATACCGGCAAGGGCACCGGCGGCTGGGTGACGCCGTGGCAACCGTACTTCGACAACGGCATGGCGCACTTCAAGGACCTGCCGAACAGCTTCTTCGACGTGCTGCTGAACATCTCGTACAACCAGGGTCCGTACGGTCCGCTGATGGCGAGCTACACCAAGCAGGCGCCGGCGGCGACGGCGGCGACCGTGGCATCGGTCAACGCCTACAGCAACACCTGGGGCAGCACCAACACCTACCAGCAATACCCGTATCAGGTGCACTACTACATCGACCAGCTCTTCGGTAATCCGGTCCCGACTACCGGCCCGACGACGTTCGCGACACCTCAGACCCACATCGCGTTCAACATGGCGCAACTGGCCGATGTCTTCCAGAAGGTGTTCGCAACGCTGTCCTACGTCGACGCCACCGGCAAGGGTGCCTTCGTCCCGGCCGCGCAGGCGCAGGCGGCGTTCACCACCGCACTGCAGCAGAACAGCGTGCCGGGCAGCGCCACGCTGGATCTGAGCAACGGGACCGACCGGACGAAGATCTTCCGGGTGCTGGACAACGCGATCGGCAATCTGGAAATGAGTCTGGGCGTGAAGTTCAACGCCACCACCAGCGCGCAGATCTGATCAGCCGAAATGGAACGACGTCATTGACAGCCGGCCTGCGGGCCGGCTTTTTTTCGCCCGTGCCGGCACCGCGTTCCTTCCTGCCGGCGTGCGAAACCCGGAGTGCCGGCCGGACGTGCAGCAGCATCCGCCGGGCTACAACAGCATTCAGAAATTGTTAAGTAAGTTTTTGTACATTTTGCTAGTATCGCCACAGCTTGCTTCGGCAAGCTGTTTCATTTCCGGCTGCGAAAGCGGCCCGCTCATTCAACCGTTCCGGAGATCGAGATGTTCCATCGCCCCCGCCTCGCCCTGCTTGCCGCCGCATTGCTGCTCGGCGCCTGCGCCAACCAGTCTGCGACCACTTCGTCGGCGCCCGCGTCGAACGGCGGCAAGACCGCGGCAACCGGCACCGGCAAGGCGGCCGCCCAGCAGCAGCAGGCCGAAGCGGCCACGCCGGGCGCCCGCAAGGTGATGTCCAAGGACGGCACGTTCGAGGGCGAAATCGTCGGCACGCCGGCGAAGAAGAGCAAGTTCGGCAAGCTGCAGATCGGCATGTCGCAACGCCAGGTCGAAGACCTGATCGGCAACCCGAGCGATACCAAGACCTACACCACCGGCAAGGCCTGGGTGCCGTTCTACTTCGGCAAGGACGCCTACCGATTCGAGACCTTCTACAAGAAGGAAGGCCGGCTGACCTTCGTCGGCGGCGGCGTTTCCGGGACCAGCGGCAAGCTGCTGCGCATCACCGTCGACACCAAGGAAGACGGCTACCAGTGAATCAGCGCAGCGTGGCGGTAATGTCGAGCCACAGCCCCGGCACCTGCAGCGGATTCATCCAAAGTTCGGCCTCGGTCACCGGCCGGCGCGCCTCGTAGGCCCGGCCGCGATACCACACCCAGTCGCCGCCGCCGTAGCGGTGACCGTCGCGCCAGCCGTCCGGACGGCGACGGCCGTTGTCTTCCCAGTGCCGGCGGCGCCATTCGTCGCTGCGCACGTCGGGACGCCAGCGGCCGTCGTCGTAGCGCGGGTCCGGATGGTACTGGCCGTCGTCGTAACGCGGATCGGGACGGTACTTGCCGTCGTCGTGCCCGCCGCCGCGACGGTCGAGCGGCTGCCACAACGATGCGGCATCGCGCGGATTCCAGTTGGCGCCGGGATGGGCGTCGTGTCCCTGGATTGCCCGGTACTGCCGTCCCTGATAGCTGACGACATCCCCCGGCGAATAGTGGCGCCCTTCGCGCCAACCGTCGGCGAGGGCCAGCGTGGCGGTTCCGGCCAGCAGCAGCGCAAGCAGACTTCGAGCAAGTTTCACAATGGCACTCCGGCTTTGATCGATGCCCCATCGTGCCAGAGCCGGTACCGGCGCGCTGTGAGCCGGTTAACGTCACGACTCGCTGTGCAGCCCGAAGATCGCGCGGCGCCAGCGGCGCAGGCTGGCCCAGCCGTGATGCCAGCGACTTCGGCAGCCCCGCCAGCTCAGGGTCGCCGGCTGTAGCGCCTCGATCAGCAGCGTTCCGGCACCGTGGCGATCCCCCGGGCCGAGCAGCAGGTCCCGGCCCCGGCCATCGGTGAGCCAGACCTGCCCCGAGCCGATCACCAGTTCCGATACTTGAATGCGGATCACCTCTCCTCGTGCCAGCTGCCGGTGCTTGCTTCCCTGGGTCATGATCAACCGTCCTTGGTGCCGCTTGCACCGATTCCACTGTCATGCCAGCATTCTCGGCAGCAAACCGGCTCATCACAAACGATCACTTTTCGTACGTTCAGTGAAATGGATTCACCATTCAAATCCCCCGGCAAACTGCCGTCGCTGCCTGCGTTGCGCGCCTTCGAGGCCGCCGCACGTCACGGCCATTTCGGCCGGGCAGCCGACGAACTGTTCGTCACCCACGGGGCGATCAGTCACCAGATCCGCGCGCTCGAAGACACGCTGGGCTTCGCGCTGTTCACGCGCGACGGCCGCGGCGTCAAGCTGACCGCCGAAGGCCGACGACTGGCGGCAACACTGAACGCCAGCCTGTGCGACATCGGCGGGACGATCGCCGAATTGCAGCACGAGCGCGCCCGGCCCCGCGTCGTTCTGACCTGCCTGCCGTCATTCGCGGCCAAATGGCTGACGCCGCGGCTGGGCAGTTTCATCGACCGGCATCCCGAGATCGAAATCTGGATCCGCTCGACCAAGGCGCGCGAGGATCTGGCCGCCGAGGGCATCGACCTCGGTCTGCGTGTCGGCCCCGGCGACTGGCCCGGCGTCCATTGCGAACCGCTGATGCGCGATGCCTTCGTGGTCGTGGCCAGTCCGGACATTCCGGGCGGGCTGCCGGCGACGCCGGCCGATCTGGCGCGCTGGCCGCTGCTCCGCTCGTCGACCGAACCCTGGCACGACTGGTTTGTCGCCGCCGGACTCGACTGGCCCGAGCCGCAGCAGGGACTGGTGTTCAGCGATTCGGGGCTGCTGGTGCAGTCGGTCCTCGACCGTCAGGGCATCGGCCTGGCACGCGAGGTGCTGGTCCATGACGACCTGGCGGCCGGACGACTGGTCCGGGTGTTTCCGTTCAGCGTGCCGATGGCCGGCGCTTACTGGCTGATCGCACCGGCACCGCCGCCGTATCGTCCTGCGGTCGCCACCTTTGTCGACTGGCTGCGCAACGAAGCGGCCCGGTCCGGCTACGCCTATGGAGAATCCCCGGCATGATCATCACCCCCGACAGTGCGGATTTCGCCGCATTGCTGTGCGACAGTCACCGGCGCCTGACCGGCCGCGACCTCGTCGATCCCCCACAAGCGGACCCCGCGCACTGGCTGTATGACACCGCACCGTTCTGCGTGCTCGCCCACGACACGCAGGCGGATCCGTGTTTCGTCTACGCCAACCGTGCCGCGCAACGCTGTTTCGAATACGACTGGAACGACTTTGTCGGACTGCCGTCGAGACTGTCGGCCGAAGCGCCGAACCGCGACGAACGCGCGCGCCTGCTCGCCGACGTGAGCCGCCAAGGCTACGCCAGCGGCTACCGCGGCTTGCGCATTGCCCGGTCGGGCCGGCGCTTCTGGATCGAGGATGTCACCGTCTGGAACCTGATCGGTACCGACGGCATCCGCCATGGCCAGGCGGCGACCTACCGGCGCATCACGCCGGTCTGACGACGCCGGGTCGTACCGGCGGTCGGTCGGCGCCACGCCGTAGCGGCGCGGCAGGGCTGGCGGAGCTAAGACGAATGGATCGACTTTTGCTCCACAGGTGGCGCCCATGGAGAGCCCCCCGTCCCCACGCCGGCCGTGGGCACACCGTTGCGAACTGCTGCTCGGATTGACGGCGTGGTTCGCGGTGCTGGCCCGCCTCGGCCTGACCGTCTCGGCCGAACTTGCCCAGGGCCATACGCTGCTGTTTGCGCTGTCGCGCTACTTCGACTTCTTCACCAACCTCAGCGCACTGCTGCTTGCGCTGGTGTTGTCGGCGTCGCTGTTCGGGCCGCACTGGCGACTGGCACGCTGGCTGTGGCGACCCGGAATACGCGCGGCGAGCCTCGTCTACGCGCTGGTCGTCGCCGCCGGCTACGAACTGCTGCTGCGCCACCTGTGGGCGCCACAGGGACTGGAGTTCGTCGTCGACCTGCTGCTGCACGACGTGCTGCCGCTCGCCTACCTCGGCTACTGGCTGGGTTTCGCGCCAGGCGGCACACTGCGCTGGCGCGATGCCTTCCGCTGGCTCGCCTACCCGGTCGGCTACTTTGCCTATGTGCTGATCCGGGGCTGGCTGCTGTCGCGCTATCCCTACCCCTTCGTCAATGTCGCCACCCACGGCTACGGTCCGGTGCTGTGGAATGCCGCGGCGTTCGCACTCGCGTTCGCCGCGACCGGATTGCTGATCGTCGCGCTTGATCACCGGCTGGCGCCAGGGCGGCGCTGATCAGCCGGATCAGGGCGCGGCGTCGTTCGCCTTTGCGTCCGGCTCGCCTTCCTCTTCGATCTGTCTGGCCGCCCAGTTGTGCAGCAGCGCATAGCTGACCGCCAGCAGGGTCGGACCGAGGAAGACACCCAGCACGCCCCAGGCGAGCGCGCCGCCGAGGACACCGACGAGGATCAGCACGAAGGGCAGATTGCTTTCCTTGCCGATGAACAGCGGCTTGACGACGTTGTCGGCCATGCTGACGACGGCGACCATCCAGATACCGAGGAACACCGCCCAGCCGGTATCGCCCTGCTGGTACAGCCAGAAGGCCACCGGCAGACCGAGCAGGCTGGGGCCGCCCGGAATCAGCGACAGGAAGCAGCTGACCAGGCCGAAGGCCGCCGCGTTTTCGACGCCGACCAGCCAGTAGCCGAACCAGGCCAGCGCGCCCTGCACCAGCGCGGTGCCGATGAAGCCGTACACCACGCCGCGTACGGTGCCGGCAGCGATCATCAGCAGCTCTTCGGCACGCTTGCCGCCGATCCGGTTGAGCACGCGGATGAACCAGCGGACGATCTCGTGGCCGCCGACATAGAAGAAGAACGCGAACGCCAGGCTCATCAGCATCAGCATCAGCCCGCTGCCGATCGCCTTGCCGAACAGCAGCAGCACGCTGCCGATCGGTTTGAGCAATTCCTTGAGCCGGTTGACGACTTCCGGATCACCCTGCGCCAGCGCACTCCAGAACTCGGCCACTTTCGGACCGACCCAGGGCAGCGAGGTCAGGAAATGCGGCAAGGGCGGCAGCCCGGCTTCGATGTGCGACTGCAGCCAGTGCGAAATGCCGTCGATGTTGCCGGCCAGCTCCACGCCGGCAATCACCAGCGGCACCACGACCACCAGTGCGAACGTCCCCACCAGCACCAGAGCCGGCAGCAAACGGTTGCCGCGCATCAATTTAGAAAGAAATGAGTAAGGTTTCCAGCTCGCATAGACCAGAATGCCGGCCCAGACGAGGGCTGCAATGAAGGGCGCGAGGATCTGGTACGACAGGGCCAGCAGCAGCACGACGGAGCAGGTGGCGATGGCAGGCTCGACCCACTGGTTTTTCTTTTCCATACAATCCCTTGAGATGTTCTGTTGCGCGGTTTTCCCGGGCGAAACGGCGACCGGACTTTCGACCGGTCCGGGCGCATCGCCGTCCGATTGTGTTGCGCCGCAACCACGACCTGCATGCCGTTGGGCTGAGGCTGCCTTAAATCAGATTTTTCTTATTTATTTCACGGTATGCTTACAGCGTTCTCGTCGTTTTAAACGGAGTTTCCGATGTCATTGCGTCTAAAAGCCTGGAGTCTGTCAGCCTTGGTGCTGGTCGCGCTGCTCGGCGTCATGCTGGCCGGCCTGTTCACCATGCGTCATGCGGCCAATCTCGACAACCGCGCACGCATCGAACAACTGATGAAGAGCACGTACAACACGATTGCCCAGCTCGAAAGCGCCGCGGCCAGCGGCAGCATCAGTGATGACGAAGCCAAGAAACTCGCCACGCAGATCCTGCGCGAGAACAAATACCACAAATCCGAGTACGTTTATGTCACTGACGACAAATTGACGTTCGTTGCAACGCCGCTCGACCCGCAACTGCACGGCACCAGCTTCAACGAATTCAAGGATGCGCAGGGCAAGAGCGTCGGTGCGATTGCCCAGGCCGCACTCGACCAGTCCGGCGGCGCGCTGACGCAATACCCGTGGACCAGCGAGCGCGACGGCAAGGTCGTCGACCTCGTCTCGGTGGCCCAGCGCACGCCGCGCTGGCACTGGATCGTCGGCACCGGCGTCAGCTCGGCCGAAGCCGATGCCCGCTTCTGGGCCAGCGCCCGCTGGCAGGTCATCGTCTGCCTGATCGTCGCCGGTGTCGTGGCCGGTCTGATGCTGACCGCCGTTGCGCGTCTGTTGCGCGATCTCGGCGGCGAACCCGGTGAAGTGCTCAAGCTGGTGCAGCGCGTGGCCGATGGCGACCTGGCCGCCGGCCAGACCAGCCGCAACATTGCACCAAACAGCATTTACGGCTCGGTGCTGAAAATGCGCGACGCGCTGCGCGGCGTGATGCAGGAACTGCAGTCGGCCGTCGGCACGCTGCACCGGACCAGCGACGACATCGTCGGCAAGGCCGAAGGCAGCAACCGTCTCGTCGAGGCCCAGGGTGACGCCGCCCGCCGCATCGCCCAGACCGCCGAGCGCTTTGCCGAACAGACCCAGAGCGCAGAAACCGAAGCCGATACCGCGCGCCGCCAGAGCGAATCGGCCACCGGCATTTCGGCCAAGGGCCAGCAGGTGATTTCGGCCGCCGTGGCGCGGCTGAGCGAGACCGAACAGTCGGTCGGCGATACCCAGACCAGCATCGACGATCTTGCCGCCCGCGTCGGCAGCATCTCGGCGGTGATTGCGGTGATCCGCGACGTGGCCGACCAGACCAACCTGCTGGCGCTGAATGCCGCGATCGAAGCGGCGCGTGCCGGCGAACAGGGCCGCGGCTTCGCCGTGGTTGCCGACGAAGTACGCAAGCTGGCCGAACGCACCAGCACGGCCACGCAGGAAATCGGCGACACCATCAGCGCCGTGCAGACCAGCAGCCAGACCGCCAAGACGCGCATGGACGACATGGTCGAACAGCTCAAGGAAGGCATCCGCCAGGCCAAGGAGGGCGGCGAGGCCGTCAAGGCGATCCGCGCCGAAACCGAGGCGACCGCCCAGGTGGTCGACGGCATCGGCCGCACGCTGGCCGACCAGGTCAACGCCAGCCGCGCAATCCGCAACGACGTCGACGAGGTCGCCCAGTCGTCGAACGGGACGCTGGCCGCTGCCCGCGGTACCGTCGACGCGGCACAGTCGATCAAGTCGGTCTCCGACCAGCTGGCCGGGCAGATCCGCCGCTTCAAGCTCTGATAACAAGCAACAAGTACAACCCGCTCAGCCCGGCGCAAGCCGGGCCTTTTTACGTCCCCGTTGCCGTGGACGCCGTGGCGCGCCATGCTTGGCGCAGATACGGAGCCATGCATGCGCCTCATCCACCTGCAGGTCGTCAATTTCCGCGGTATCAGCCGGATCGCGCTGTCGCTCGATGCCGACCGGACGGTACTGTTCGGCGAAAACAACTGGGGCAAGTCCAGTCTGATCGAGGCGCTGGCGCGCTGCCTGGGCCCGGATGCGGCATCCGGACCGCACTTCGACGCCGACGATTTTCATCACGATGCCCGCGGTGTGGCCGCCAAAACGCTGTCGATCACGCTGACCTTCGGCGACGACGGCCCCAAGCCGCTGCCGGCGCATCTGGCAACGATGGCCTGGCGCGACCGCAAGGGGCGCTGGCATGTCAGCGTGCGCTTCAGTGCCGAACGGCACCGCCAGCAGGTTCGCGTCCGGCGCGAGCTGCTCGGCCCCGGCGGCAAGCCCCGCCCTCACCCGCGGGCCGATGCGCTGGCCGGAGAGCTGGTCGCGCGCCATCCGGTGCTGCGGCTGCGCGACATGCATCTGGCGCAGTGGATGACACCCAGCGGCGTCGAACCGCTGACCCTGCCGGTCGGCGATGCGCCGGCCGACGTCGTGCAGCGCACCTTCGAGGCGCTGCTGCGCCAGCCGCAGCGGATCGAACCCAAGCTGCTGCGACAGGGCATCGCCGCGATGCGCGAGCTGCTGTGCCGGAGCCCCGCCCGCTTTCACACGCCCAAGGCCCGCCGGCTGGCCGACGACATCGCGGCCGCACCGATCACCTTTCGCGACCATGACAGCCTGCTCGACATCGCCAACCGCGCCGGCAGCAGCACCCAGCAACTGGCGCTGCTGTTCCTGCTCGGCGCGCTGCTCGAAGCCCGCGGCACCGAGCCGCTGACGCGCGGCGAATCGCCACTGCTGCTGGTCGAGGACCCGGAAACCCATCTGCACCCGACCCAGCTGGTCCAGGTCTGGGGACTGGTCGAACAGCTGCCGGCGCAGAAGCTGGTCACGACCAACAGCGGCGAGCTGCTCGCCAGCTTTCCGCATCACAGCCTGCGCCGGCTGGTGCGCGGTGACGACAAGGTCTTCGTCTACCAGATGTCGCACAGTGCGCTGTCGAAGCAGGACGCGCGCAAGGTCGGCTTCCACGTTCGCGTCAACCGCCCGAACAGCCTGTTCGCGCGCTGCTGGCTGCTGGTCGAAGGCGAGACCGAGTTCTGGCTGCTGCCCGAGCTGGCGCGGCGTTACGGCGTCAACCTCGGCGCCCTCGGCATCCGCAGCATCGAGTTCGCCCAGGCCGGGCTGGTGCCGCTGATCAAGTTCGCCGACGCCTTCGGCATCCGCTGGCACCTGATCACCGACGGCGACGACGCCGGCCAGACCTACGCCAACAAGACGCGCGGTCTGCTGCGCGGCCGCCACGAAGCCCGGCACCTGACCGTACTGCCGTCACGCGACATCGAGCACTATCTGTTCGAAAACGGCTTTGCCGACGTCTATCACGAAGCCGCGCACTGGACCCGCGGCCCGGCACCGACGACCAGCGAACTGATCCACCGGGCGATCCGCCGCCAGGCCAAGCCCGGCATGGCGCTGGCCATTGCCGAAGCGGCCGAGCGCCGTGGCCGCGACAGCATTCCGCCGCTGCTGTCGCAGCTGTTCGACACCCTGGCCGAACTCGCTCAGGACGAGGACGCGCGCGGCTCGCGGTAGCGCCGGCGGAACGCCCGCGGCGTCTCGCCCTTGGCGGCAAGGAACTGCCGGTTGAAGTGTGCCAGCGTGCCGTAGCCGGCGGCCTCCGCGATGACGCCGATGGCCTTGTCGGTCTGGATCAGTTGCTGGCAGGCGTAGCCGACGCGCAGCCGCGCCAGATAGCCGGTCACCGTGCTGTCGGTATGGCGCCTGAAGAAGCGGTGGAAGGCACCAACCGACATCGCCGCCAGCCCGGCCAGCGTCTCGACCGCGACCGGCCGGGCAAAATGCGCGTGCACATGGTCGAGCACCCGTCCGAGGCGCTCGCGCTGCCGGTCCGCGGCGGGCGGTGGCGCGACGGCGGCCAGCGCCCGTGCCTCGGTATCGGCGGCCAGCCGCAACAGGACGTCGAGCAGCACCGGCAGCCGCTGGGCCGGGGTCTTGGCGTGCAGCGACACCAGCAGCGGCCGGACCTGTGCGGCGGCAGCGCGTGAAAACGCCAGCCCTCCGCTGGCGGCCTGGGCCAGCCGCGCGATTGCCGCGCACTCGGGAAAGGTCTGCGCCAGCCCGGCGATCCAGTCGCGCCGGAACCAGACGACCACCGCGAGCATCGGCCGGTCCGGATCGAGCCGTTCGGCCGACGACCAGCTGTGCGGCAACTCGGGACCGAGCAGCACCAGATCGCCGTCGTCGAAGTCGTCGATCCGGTCGGCAATGAAACGCTGGCCGCGCGCGTTCAGCGTCAGCGTCAGCTCGAACTCGGGATGGTAGTGCCAGGCGAACGGCAGGGTCGGCAGCTCGCGCCACAACAGTGCCCACGAC
Source organism: Jeongeupia chitinilytica (assembly GCF_014652315.1). Classification (GTDB taxonomy): domain Bacteria; phylum Pseudomonadota; class Gammaproteobacteria; order Burkholderiales; family Chitinibacteraceae; genus Jeongeupia; species Jeongeupia chitinilytica. The sequence continues at coordinate 141,289 of NZ_BMYO01000011.1, forward strand.
TGCCCGGCGGGAACGGCGATGTGCTCGAATTGTGGACGCATTCGGCGCTCCGACCGGACCAGATGGTCAGAATCGTATCAATAGAAGCCGGTCGGCGTGCACTGGCGGCGACGGACGTCGTGAAAATGAAGTGACTACAACACGGGCCGACGCACGGCCCGCCTCACCACGATCCGGAGATCATCCATGAACGACCGCTACGACTATGGCAACGCCCGCCCGGGCAACCCGTCGGTGTCCTACCGCGCCGAGGACCGTCAGCTGCACACGCTGCGGAAGCAGCTGCCGCTGCGCGTGCTGTCCGGCGCCGATTTCGCGCACTGGCAGCAGTACGGCTACGTGATCGTCAGGCAGGCTGTCGATGCCGCCGCGGTCCGGCGCACGACCGACTTTCTCTGGGACTTCCAGCAGCTCGATCCGGCCGACCCGGCCGGCTGGAACGCACCGCAACTGCGCGAGAACGAAATGCGCGAGCTCAACGGTTCGGGCATGGTCGAGGCGTACCAGAACCAGACGCTGTGGGACAACCGCCAGACGCCGCGTGTCTACGATGCCTTCGTCGACATCTGGGACCGCGAGGACCTGTGGGTAACGATCGACCGCGCCAACCTGAATACCCCGAACGCCGGTGTGCGCAAGTTCGGCGGCTTCATCCACTGGGACGCCGACACCTCGCTCGATCCGCGGCCGGTCAACGTCCAGGGCGTGCTGGCCCTGTCGGACACCAGCGAGGACGGCGGCGGCTTCCAGTGCATTCCCGACCTGTTCGCCCACTTCGACCGGTGGCGCGAAACGGCGCCGGCCGACCGCAACCCCTGGCAGCCCGACCTCGCCACCGTGCCGTACCCGGTGCGCTTCATCCCGATGCAGGCCGGCGACCTGCTGATCTTCAACAGCCTGCTCGCGCACGGCATCCGCCCGAACACGTCGGCCGACAAGGTCAGACTGGCGCAATACATCTCGTTCACGCCGGCCGACGAGGCCAATGCCGAGCTGCGCGACTGGCGCATCCGCAGCTGGCAGCAGCGCGAACCGGCGCGCGGCTACGCCTTTCCGGGCGATCCGCGCCGCTGGGAGCAGTCGCGTTATCCGCGCGCCGAACTGTCGGCGCTCGGCGAACGCATCCTCGGCCTGCGGAGCTGGCATGACCGCGACCCTGCGGCCGCGCCGGCATCGGTTGACATCGGGTGAAAAGTGCCGGCCCGGGCTGTGGGGGGGATCACTGACGCTAGACTGGGGCCTGTTGCATGATTGGTGCATAACACACAGGAGAGCGTCTGCATGTCGAATGCCCCGAAAACCCACCCGGCGTTTCTCGCCGCCGCCGGTGCGGTCATCATCGCAGCCGGCGTCACCACGGCCAAGATGCTGGGCTGGATCGGCGCCAGCCCGGCACCGGTGGCCAGCGAGCCGGCCATGATCATCGCCAGCGCGCCTGCCGTCGCCTCGATCCCGGCGACGCTGGCCCCGGTCGTCACCCCGGAACCCGCGGCAACACCGGAACCGACCCCCGCCCCGACACCGGCACCAACGCCCAGACCGACGCCGCATCCGAAACCCAAACCGACACCGAAGCCGACACCGCGCCCGCAGGAACAAGCCGAATCGCGTCCTGCCCCGGCACCGCAGGTCTGCGCCAGCTGCGGCCGTGTCGTCGCGGTCCAGACCCGTGAGGAGGCCGGTCAGGCCAGCGGTGGCGGCGCCGTAGCCGGCGGCGTCGTCGGCGGCGTGCTCGGCCATCAGGTCGGCAGCGGCCGCGGCAACACCGTCGCCACCGTCGTGGGTGCGATCGGCGGCGCCCTGGCCGGCAACGAGATCGAAAAGCACGCCCGCAAGAGCGTCTACTACGACGTGGTCGTGTCGTTCGAGGATGGCAGCCAGCGCAGCTTCAGCTACCAGCAGCAGCCCCCCTTCGGCGTCGGCGACCGCGTTCGCGATGCCGGTGGACAGCTCGTCGGCAACTGACCCCCACCGCCACCACGGCCAGAACAGCCCCCGCAATGCGGGGGCTTTTTGATGTCCGGCAGCAACGATTGGCGTTGACGTGCCGCGGCCGGACGCCCGGTGTTAGCCTAAAAAGAACGAACAACGGGAGAATCGCATGGTCTTTGTCGTCTCGCTCGCCATCGCGCTCGGCTTTGTGGCGTGGGGTGCATTCGCGCCGGACAGCATGAGCACCACCACCCAGACGCTGCTGTCGGGCACCATCGGCGGTTTCGGCTGGTTCTACCTGCTGTCGGTCTTCGGCTTCCTCCTGTTCGCGATCTACCTCGCCTTCGGCCGCTTCGGCGGCATCCGCTTGGGCGGCGACGATGCCGAACCCGAGTTCTCCCGCATCAGCTGGTTTGCCATGCTGTTCTCGGCCGGCATGGGCATCGGGCTGGTGTTCTGGGGCGCCGCCGAACCGTTGGCGCACTTCGCCACGCCGCCCGCCGGCGAGGGTCTGACCGCCGACGCCGCCCGCACGGCGCTGCGCTACACCTTCTTCCACTGGGGCCTGCATCCGTGGGCGATCTACAGCGTCATGGGGCTGACGATCGCCTACTTCAGCTTCAATCGCGGCCTGCCGGCACTGGTCTCGGAAGCGTTCCGGCCGCTGTTCGGCGACCGGGTCAATGGCGGTCTGGGCAAGCTGGTCGACATCCTGGCCATCATCGCGACCGCCTGCGGCGTCGTCACCTCGCTCGGCCTCGGCACGCTGCAGATCGGCGGCGGCCTGACCTACGCGCTCGGCGTACCGGATACCGACCTGCTTCATGTCGTCATCATCGTCGTCGCCATGGGGCTGGCCATCGCGTCGTCGCTGTCCGGCGTCGGCCGCGGCATCCAGTGGCTGTCCAACCTGAACATCGCGATCGCGGTACTGCTGATGCTTGCCATCGTCGCACTGGGCCCGACCCTGTTCATCTTCGAATCGTTCACGACCACGCTGGGCGGCTACATCAACAACCTGTCGCTGATGAGCCTGCGGCTGACCCCGTTCAGCAAGAGTTCGTGGGTGGCGGACTGGACGCTGTTCTACTGGGCATGGTGGATCACCTGGGCGCCGTTCGTGGGCCTGTTCATCGCCCGCGTGTCCAAGGGGCGGACGATCCGCGAATTCATCGTCGGCGTGCTGCTCGCGCCCAGTCTGGTCAGCTTCCTGTGGTTCTCGGCCTTCGGCGGAACGGCCATCCACCAGCAGCTGCTCGACGGCATCAACCTGCTGGCCGTGCAGCACGAGGACTACGCCAAGACGCTGTTTGCGATGTTCAAGGCGCTGCCGATGGCCCAGCTGCTGTCGCTGCTCGCGCTGGCGCTGATCGTGAGCTTCTTCGTCACGTCGGCCGACTCGGCCAATCTCGTGCTCGGCATGCTGTCGACCAAGGGCCGCCACGATCCACCGGCGTGGATCAAGCTGGTCTGGGGCGTGGTGATCGGCGCGATGGCGCTCGTGTTGCTGTTCTCGGGCGGGCTCAAGGCGCTGCAGACGCTGTCCATCGTCTCGGCGCTGCCGTTCGCGCTGATCATGGTCGGCTTGTGCGTGTCGCTGTACAAGGCACTGGCCGAAGACGACCGGGCCCGTGCCCACAAGGAGAAGGCGCGTCGCCACGCGGTCGATGCCATGCTGGCGCGCGATCCGCACCTCGGCGACTAAACCCGGCTCAGCGCTCGGTCAGCGGATCGTGGGTCTGGTCCCGCGCCTGGCCGAGCAGCGCGTCGACCAGGCCGATCGCGCTGTGCCGTGCCGCCAGGCCGTCGACCCGGGTAAAGGCTTCGTCCAGGGCTTCGTGCAGCTCGCAGGCGAGCTGGAACAGCATCTTCTGTTCGCGCCCGTGCGTGCACGGCAGGTAGTAGTTGATCTCGTCGACCAGATCATCGGCAAGTTCGTGCGGGAGGACGGCGGGCGCCGTGAGGATCCGGTCCAGCAGACGCACTCCGAACATCCCGAGCGACAGCAGCTGCGTAGCCATGCGTACTCCTGCCCCGAAGATCTCGGCCGGGGTGCCGGGGCAAGTCGCATCCCGCCCATCTCCCTACTCTAGTCGGCCCGTTGACGCCATCCATCGGCCAGCCGGCAGAGCCGACAACCGGTTTGAGGGTTTTTCTGTAAAGACAATGCGGCGCCGATCGCATAAATTTTGTGCAACGCAAAATTCTGGAGTGGCTTATGTGCGGTATTGTCGGTGCGATTTCGTCGCGCAATGTGGTTCCGGCACTGATCGAAGGACTGGCACGGCTTGAATACCGCGGCTACGACTCGGCCGGTGTCGCCGTGCTCGACGGCGAAATCCGCCGCGTGCGCCGGGTCGGCCGTGTCGCCGAACTCGAGGCCGCGACGCGCGAAGTCGGCCTCACCGGCTCGCTCGGCATCGGCCACACCCGCTGGGCCACGCACGGCGGCGTCACCGAGCCGAACGCCCATCCGCACGTTTCGGGCGGCCTGATCGCCGTCGTGCACAACGGCATCATTGAAAACCACGACGAGAAGCGCGACCAACTCAAGGCACGTGGCTACGCATTCGAGTCGCAGACCGACACCGAAGTGATTGCCCACCTCGTCCATGCCTATTACCGCGAATCGCGCGACCTGCTCGGCGCCGTGCGTCAGGCAGCGCAGGAACTGACCGGAGCGTACGCGATCGCCGTGATTGCCTGCGATCGACCCGACGAAATGGTCGTCGCCCGCATGGGCTGCCCCTTGCTGATCGGTCTTGGCGACGGCGAGAACCTGATCGCCTCGGACGTGTCGGCCGTGCTGTCGGCGACGCGCCGGGTGATTTTCATGGAAGAAGGCGATGTTGCCCGCCTGCGCCGCGAAGGCGTCGAGCTGTTCGACCGCCACGGCGCGGCCATCAGCCGCGAGGTACACCTGTCGGACGTGTCACTCGCCTCGCTCGAGCTCGGGCCCTACAGCCACTACATGCAGAAGGAAATCCACGAGCAGCCGAAGGCGATCGCCGACACGATCGCCCCGCTGCTCGACGCCGGTTTCGTGCCCTCGCTGTTCGGCCCCAAGGCCGCCGATCTGCTGCCGCAGGTTCAGGGCGTGCAGATTCTCGCCTGCGGCACCAGCTATTACGCGGCATCGGTCGCGCGCTACTGGATCGAAGCCATCGCCGGCGTGCCGTGCAATGTCGAGGTCGCCAGCGAATACCGCTACCGCGCGGCCGTCGCCAATCCGTCCCATCTCGTCGTCACCATCAGCCAGTCGGGCGAAACGCTCGACACGATGGAGGCACTGAAGTACGCGAAGTCGCTCGGCCACGACAAGACGCTGTCGATCTGCAACGTGCGCGAAAGCGCCATCCCGCGCGCGTCGGACCTGGTGTTCTACACCCGTGCCGGCGCCGAGATCGGCGTCGCGTCGACCAAGGCGTTCACGACCCAGCTGATTGCACTGTTCGCGCTCGCCGGCACGCTGGCCAGACTCCGCGGCCGGCTCGACGCGGCGACCGAGCACGATTATCTCGACGCGCTGCGCCACCTGCCCGGCTCGGTACAGCACGCGCTCAACCTCGAACCGCAGATCACCGCCTGGGCGCAGAAGTTCGCCACCAAGGACCATGCGCTGTTCCTCGGCCGCGGCGTGCACTACCCGATCGCGCTCGAGGGTGCGCTCAAGCTCAAGGAAATCAGCTACATACACGCCGAGGCCTACCCGGCCGGCGAACTGAAACACGGCCCGCTGGCGCTGGTCGACGCCAATATGCCGGTGGTGGTGATCGCGCCGAACGACAGCCTGCTCGAAAAGGTGAAGTCGAACATGCAGGAAGTGCGTGCCCGCGGCGGCGAGCTGTTCGTGTTCGCCGACCTCGACAGCCACTTCAGCGAATCGGACGGCGTACACGTCATCCGCACGCCGCGCCACATCGGCGTACTCAGCCCCATCGTCCACGCCGTGCCGGTGCAGCTGCTCGCCTATCACGCCGCGTTGCAACGGGGCACCGACGTCGACAAGCCGCGCAATCTCGCCAAGTCGGTGACGGTCGAGTAAACCGCGTCCGGTCCGCCGTCCCACCGGGCGGACGGTCAGGTGTAACCGGGGCGGCGCTCGGTGGAAAACCGGTGAGTTCGGGACGCAGTGGTGCGGCGTCCGTCACACCGGGTGATCCGCCGGAGCGCGCCGCCGGGCACTCGGGTGTGGCGCAGGAAAACTAGACGAATTTCGCCAGCGGGTCGGCCGCGGCAAAGGCCGCATCGCGGTCGGCTGCCGGCGGATAGATCAGCTCGTTGGTGATGGCGATCTTGAGCTTCTTGGCTTCGTCACGGACCAGTTTCACCTGCTGGTCCCAGCCTTCGGTGTAGACCGCGCCCCAGGCGCCCAGATCGAGGCAGGTCACGTAGTTGACCTGGCGATAGGGCAGCGGGTCGATGCCCAGCAGGCTGGCCGCGACATTGTGACCGGCAAACTTGCCCAGCTGGATGGCGTGCTGGCAGGTCATCAGCGCCGTGTTGCCGAGGTCGTCCGTTCTGGCGTGCGCCATGTCGCCGGTCGCGTAGATGTCCGGGTAACCGGGAATCTGCAGTTCCGGTGTGACGATGAAACGCCCCTGCGGATCGCGGTCGGCAACAAGGGCGTCGCCGAGCGGGCTGGCCTTCACCCCGGCGGTCCAGATCACGGTGGCTGCGTCGATGCGGCTGCCGTCCTGCAACGTGACGCCGGCAGCGTCCACCACTTCGACGCCGGCATTCAGCCGCCATTCCACCCCGAGCTCCTCGCTGGCCTCGCGGATCACCTCGCGCAGCGCTTCGCTGTAGCGGCCGCCGATCACGGAACCGCGATCAACTACGACCACTTTGGTATTCGTTTCATTACCGAACAGCGATTTCAGCCGTGACGGCAGTTCGGTGGCCAGTTCGATGCCGGTAAAACCGCCACCGCAGACCAGCACGGTATTGCGCGCCGTGCTGTCCGGCTGCTCTGCCAGTGCGGTGAGGTGGCTTTCGAGGCGCTGCGCGGTCTCCATCTGGTCGATGTCGAACGCGTGTTCGGCCATGCCCTTCACGCCGGCATGCCGCAGATGACTGCCACCCGCGAGAACCAGCCGGTCGTAGGTGATACGGACCGCTTCGGCCCCGGCATTGCGATACCGGACCGCGTTTTCCCGGTACTCGATGTGCTCGACGCTGCCTGCAATGAAGCGGATGTCGAGCGCGGCAAACAGGGGCTGAAGATCGGCCGTCATCGAGGCCGGGCTCGCTTCGTAAAAACGCGGACGGACCCGGAGTTCGGGCTGGGGCGCCAGCACCGTGATCTCGAGATCGCCACGCCCCTCGCGGTACGCCAGTCGTGCGGCGCCGACGGCGGCCCACATGCCGGCAAAACCGCTGCCGATGATCAGAATGCGTTGCTTCATGGTGTTTCCTTCCGGATTTGCGGGCCAGCCGGCCCCGACAACTCCCACTCTATCTGTCGGAGTTAACTGCGACAAGATAATTCTGAGTATCTGCGTTATCATCAGCCGGACGAAACCTGAAACAGGGCACGCGATGGCGTTTTACAGTTCCGGCGTGGAGTACGGCATTCACAGCCTGATGAACATGGTCGATGCCAGGGGCAACGCGCGGGAAATGAGCGTGCGCGAAATGGCTGCGCTGCAGAACGTGCCGTACGACTACCTCGCCAAAATCTTCACCAGCCTGTCCCGCGCCGGACTGGTGGTCGGTTCGGAAGGCAAGGGCGGCGGATTCCGCCTTGCGCGCGCCAGCGAGCTGATTACCGTGCTGGATGTGGTGCAGGCCATCGACGGACGGAAGTCGGCGTTCGAATGCCGCGAAATCCGTCAGCGGCTGGCGCTGTTCGACGAGGCGCCGCCCGCATGGGCCTGCGACGGCCCCTGCGGCGTGCGGGCGGTGATGGACAGCGCCCAGCAGCGCATGGAGGACGAGCTGGCCCGGCACACCATCCTCGACCTCACGCGCAGGATGTACCGGAAGGCACCGGACACGTTCACCGTTGAGGTGCAGCAGTGGATTGCCGACCGCCGCGGCACCGGCTCGGGCCGGTAACACCGCAATAACCGGGATGAAGAACGACAAAGCGCCGCCGGCACCGGGGCCGCAAATGCGGGTGTCCCCCGCGGCGGCACCACGACTCCGGGAATGCGCACCGGGGAACCGTCCCCTCTCCCGCAACAGCACCCTGCTCGCACGTAGGTACGCAGGCAGCCAGCACGCACGCGAAGTGCGCCGGCGTCTTGACCGGTCATCCTCCGGCATTTGCTTCCGGACCGTCAGGGCCGCATTACCCGGCCCCACGAGGGTGCTCGTAACGGGCAACCGCCAATATCAAGGGATGCGCCGCGCACCGTGCTCCGAAGCGTGCGCGTCAACACGCCGTGCCACCCGGGATTTGCCTCGTCGGAACGATATCCCTGGTAAACACGATCGCGTCGATCAAACCACGCTCATCGGCACTGGAAAATACGCGATTCAGGGGGCAGGACGACGAATAGGCCAGCAACCGGACCTGAACATCGTCGTCCAGATCGATACCCCCGACCGGCGACGCCAGCCGTGAGGGGAGCGCGGTGATCAGCGCAGTCTCCATCCCCAGAGACGCCAGCTTTTCCTCGACAAACCCGGGAGCCGCCTCCGGAATCGCGGTCGCCATTCCGGTTTCGAAATCGATGACATGCCCGCCATGCCCACTCAGATGGCAAACATACACATCGTCGCCGTACCAGGATTTCACGAAGCCTCCCAAACTGCCCTCCATCGGCAAATGATGGCAGGCATGCCCCCAGAGGATTACTTTTTCATCCTTCGGCAGCGCCTCGTAAATGGCCCTGAAATTGTTGGCCATTTGCCGGTCACGCGATTGTCCGAACTCGGTGAATTCGTAACGTGCCTTCACGTTTTCAAGCATCAGTCTCCAGAAATCAGCGTCCTGATGCCCGCTCGCGGACAGCTGCCGTTCTAGGCGCTCCAATCCCTCCTGCATGATGCGCCGGCGCGCTGCATGCTCGACCGGCTCCAGCGACAAATAGGACTGGCACAGGCTGAAAAAATCATCGAGACCGGCCCGGTCAAGGCAATGCGAGTCCAGATAATCCATCATCTCGGGTATCAGGCATTGGCTTGAAAAACGCCCGCCCATGGGCACGTCGACCCCCGCCAGACGCAGCCCACCCGCGGTGCCGGCATGCGCCTCGACATGGTCGAACAGGGCCACCAGCTCTTCGGCGTTGGCATACATCCGGAACAGCGAGCCAGCCATCCTCGACCGCAACGACAGGCCAAGGTCGTTTTCTGCAATCTTCAGCCCGTCATAGAATCCGCTGGCCATGCACAACAACGAAAAACCGTGCTGCTCATGCAGGTATCTGACGACCTCGCTCATCACCGCAAAATCACTGCCGGCACCATGCGTTTGCATGCTGATCAGGAAAATCCTGGCCGAGCCGACAGACTGGCCCAGCAAAGACCGGAACTGCCCGGGACCGGACGCGACTGCGCACTTCATTGCCATTTCTTTATCCTGACAAAAGAACCGTCCAGCCTTCTTTTGGCCGAATAGATTTCCTTGCCACCGAAATCGAATGTTTTCAGGCATTGGAAAACCGACCTGAAATAGCCCCGATTGACGCACAAGTCCATGATCCAGACGATCCGGCCATCGTTCCACTCGCTGGCATGCAGGATGTAATCCTTGTCCCTGAAGATGGTCGCCAGCGTTTTCTCGGAAACCATGGCCCAGGTCACGAAACCGACCGGATCACCACCGCCATCGAAGAAGAACTTACATTGCTCGTGTACCACCGGCATCCTGATCCATTGCGGAATGGCCGCAAACTGGAACTGCATGTATTTCTTGTTTTCGGACATGACTTTTGCGGCAAAACCGACTTGCCGGCTCACCCCGTCCTCAAATGCATCGGGCTCAAACTTCAGTTGCAGCATCGACCTCTCCCGGCCTCGGATCATCGGAATGGCAGAAGCCGGTGAAAAACGGCTCCAGTTTCCCTATCGACAGACATTCGCTCGTATCAGGCTAAGACCCGGGGAACATCTGCAATGAGTTCACTCAGTGAAATCGGTGCGTCAAAATCAACGACCCAGTGCCTGCCGGTGCGCACGGGATGAACCGTCTGATTGTGGTGCACCAGTTGCAGCGCCTCGCCCGCAGCGTGCTCCGCAAAATAGCCATCGGCGAATATGTAGCGGAACACCTCGCTGGCCGTGATCGCGCTGTAAACCTCTGCGCGGTACGCCAGCCCGGGCTGCAGCGTCATGAAGTTTTTGCAGTACTCGAACTCGCCCCAAAAGGCACGCGTGCGGACGGATTGATCCAGCACGCCGGAGACAAACGAGGTCATGGCCGAGCACAGCCCGTCACCGGCGGCATGATCACCGATCACGTCATTGATGCGGCCTTGCAGGCGATCGCGATACAGCGGGGACAAATCAATCGCAAATTGGTCGATACGTCCGGCAAGCAGTTGCTTGAATGCCGGCTCGGCAACGCCCATGCTCGACATCATCGTCCTTGCCCCGGCAAAGACCTCGCGATACAGCGCCACCAGCCTTTCTATGGCATGGTAGTTCTGCACATCGCTGGCACACTGCCCGACCGCAAGTTCGCTCCCCTCACGGGCCGCCAGCTTGAGAAAACCGATCATGTCGCAGCCACCGAGCGAATCGGGAATGGTCGCCAGTGGCAAGCCGTCCAGCGTATTGTCGCGAGCCATCGCGACGATCAAATTGCCCAGCTCGGTGGTCTCGTCATTCTCGACCAGAATGGACAACGGAAATCCGGCAATCATCAACGCAGCTTGCACGATGCCCTTGTCGTAGGCCCGGTAGAAGCCTTTTTCGATTGCCAGCGACAAGGCCGGCAGGTCGGTGGCGAGATCGGGATTCAGATATTTGTTTGCATAGAAAACCAGCGAGGTCACATTGCCTGCCAGCTGCTGCGCTTCATGCCAGATGGCCGGAAATCCGCGTGAAATGACGGGATTGCCATAACCGCTCAATGCCGATGTGGTCCCGAAATCGATATACTTGCCACTGAGGTCGATATTCCCCTGCGTAAGTGAGCCATGCGCCAGACGCAGCAATTTTGAATAAGCAACCTGCTGGGCGAATTTTTCCGATGTCGCTTGCCATGCCGTAATGATCTCGTTGAAAGAAGCGTTGTCGGGCAGCGACAGCGCCTTGTGGATCATGGCCATCGCCTTTTCCGTTCGAACGGCGTCATGTACGAAATTTCCGCCCAGCTCTTTCAGCGGCTGGTAAAAAGGTGCCCGCTGATAATGCGCCGGCCGGAGGTTGGCTTGCCGAATCATCAAGCCGCCAGGCGGTTCATCCTGCCCTTCCTTCTTTAGCAGGCCAAAATCGTATGCCGTTGCTTTCCCCGTCGCGATGACCGCCAGAATCCGAACCGCGCCAAAGGGCAGCTCCTGATTGAATACCTCTCCCCAGATCGCCTCGCGAATGCCTTCTTCAATCGTGGCCCCCCCGTGCGTGTGCCAGAAATCCATCTTCCGGCCGGCCAACAGCGAGCGCCCGATGCCTTTTGATTGGAAATGTCCGTTCAGACCGCAGCGCACACCGCCGCCATTGCACTGCTCGCCAAAATCACCATAACGCTCGGCCAGAAATTCGCGCGTGTCGTTCAGGTCGAACGCAGCCGGATCGTCACGTTCGTTCGGAATCATGTACGCAAATGATTCCAGCAATGCCAGCTTCAATGCCTCGAGGTCCGCAGCCGTCCTGACAGGCACTCCCAGCTCGCTCATCAGATCGAAATTGATCCACGCCACGCTGGCGTTGCGAAGCCTGCACGCTTCAAATCTGATGAACGACGCCTCCGGCAGGAAGTTCCTGTAGAGCGGCGTGTTCTGCTCGTTTACGACTCTTGACGTTGAGAATGCATCAAACACAAGCGATCTCCCTATCGGTGGCTTCGTTGATTTTGCTCAAGTCGATAACTCGATCAGCCGACTTGATGGTTTCGGGCCGATGGGCAATGATCAGCCGGGTAATGCGCATTTTCCTGATCGCATCGTTGACACACCGTTCACTATCCACGTCCAGATGGCTGGTCGCCTCGTCCAGAAAAAGAAATCTGGGCTGCTGATAGAGTGCTCTTGCCAGCAGGATGCGCTGTTTCTGTCCGCCGGACAGCGTCGTCCCCATATCGCCCACCAGCGTATAATATTGCATTGGCATGTCGAGGATTTGCGAATGAATGCCTGCAAGCCGGCATACTTCGATCATTCGTTCGCTATCATGCTGTGCCGAAAACATCACGATATTGTCCTTGATTGAACCGGACAGCAGCTGATCATCCTGCATGACGACGGAAACCAGCCCACGCAGCTGTTTCAGTTTTACCTTTGAAACGTCGACATCACCGAACATGATTTTCCCGGATGTCGGCTTCAGTATGCCGGTCAGTATTTTCAGCAGCGTTGTCTTCCCGCAGCCTGACGGACCAATGATCGCCACCGACTCGCCTTCCGCCACGTTGAAACTGACATCGGACAGAATAGGCGAATCATTTTCGGAATACCGGAAATTCAATCCATCGACCGAGATCGAATAGGCGCCGATCTGCCGGTTCGTTTTGCCGGCATCCTGATAATCCTCCGATTCATTGAGTGCAATATCGGCCAATCGTTCACAATGAACGCTGAGCATTTTCATCGAAACGACCACATCGACAAAAGACGCGACGCGTGAAATGAACTGGCTGCTGTACGCCACATAGGCCATCAGCATGCCGATCGACAATGACTGGCTCATCACGAGTTGAGCGCCGACGGCGAGAACCAGAATCGCCTGCGAACCAAAAATCAGGCTGTTAGCAAAATCATAGAGAATATGCAGCTTTCTCGAATTGGCTTCAGCATTGGCCAGATCCACCGCCAAATTGAACCAGGACGATTTTCTGGAATCATCCATTCCGTTCATCTTGATGCTGCGCACGCCACGGATCGTTTCGAGGAAATGATTATCGGAATTAGCCGAGGTGACGATGAATTTTTCGGTTGCATGCCTCAACGGGGAAATCAGCATTGTCCGGATAACGATATACAGCAGCGTCGCAGCGACCGTGATCATGGTCAACGACGAACTGTAAATCACCATCAGGATCAGCATGCCGACGGCCATAACGCCATCGAACAGTGCACCGAGCAACGCGCTGGAAATCGTTTCCTGAATCCGCCTGAACGAATTGAATTTGGACACCACATCGCCGGCATGGCGTTTCTCGAAAAAATCGATCGGCAGGCTCAACAGCTTCCGGTACAAGTTGATCGACCATTGCAGGCTGATGTGAATGCTGGCGTGCAGGATATACCACTCACGGATGACCTTCACAGCGCCCACCATCAGGCAGACGATCAGGAACCCGAAACTCAATATCAGCAACAGGCTGCGATCACTGCTGGGGATGACATTGTCGATCACCCACTGCCCAAACAAGGGCACGGCCAGCGAGAGCAACTCGAGCGCCAGTGCCACCAGGAGGATTCTGGCTACGATCCCCTTCAAGCCCACCACATTGCCGACCAGCGACCCGATCGATACCTTCTGTCGCTCTTTCTTTTCTTCAAACGTGCTGCTTGGCCATAACTCCAGCGCAACGCCGGTGAATCTTTTGCTGAACTCGGCCTTGCTCAGCACCCGGATGCCATCGGCCGGATCGTGGATGGTGTACTTGTCGCCCTGAATGCTTTTCAGCACGACGTAGTGGTTGAAGTTCCAGTGCAGGATGATCGGCAGCTTGATTTCGGAAAATTCGTCCATATCGAGACGAATGGCGCGGCTATTGAAACCCAGCTCCATTGCAACGCCGTTGACCCCGGTCAGGGTCAACCCGTTCAGGGTAACGTTGATTTTTTTCCGGATATGGTACAAATCGATGTCGTAGCGATAGTACCTTGCCATCATGGCCAGACAAGCCAGCGAACACTCGGACGCTTCGGACTGGTAGATGATCGGCAAATGATGTGCCGGGTTCAATTTAAGGCCCAAATCCAGTTTCATCTTATGCATCTTCTTTCAAGCTAAAAATCGGATCCAGAACCCACTCGTACAACCTGCGCGTCTCCACTTCAATTTCCGCCTGTACGGCCATCCCCGCACGCAATTCGGACTTGATCCCGTATGTATCGATACTCTGACGCGGCAGTTCGACAAGGACCTTGTAAAAGAAACCGCGATTGATCATCTCGTTTTTCAGCTCAGCCGATGCAATGGCTATTTTCGATATCATTTTTACCCTGCCTTTGGGAGACCCAAATTTCTGGTAGGGATATGAATCGTATTTCAGGTTGACGACCGAACCTTTTTTCACGAACCCGATCGCCGCAGACGGTACGTACAGCACCGCTTCCAGCGTTGCACCATCCGGGTAGATGCTGGCCAGCAGCTGCCCCGGGGCAACGAACTGGCCCTTCATCACCAGGAGCGAAACCAGTTCCCCCGTCAGAGGCGCAATGATGCTGGCCTCCTGATTGGCTTCACTCTGTATCAGGTCTGTCTTCGCCGATCCAATCACCCTCTGCAGCTCACCCTGTTCCTTTTTCTGTGCCAGGCTCAGTGCCTGATCCTGGGCCAGGACGCTTTTCATTTCGGAATCCAGTTCCAGTGCCGCTTTTTTCAGATCGACCAGATGCGCCTCCTGGTCGATCAGCTCCTGTTCTTTCTGCTTGAGGCCCAATTCGGAAATGAAACCGCTGCTTTTGAGTTCAATCTGCTTTCTATAGCTCTGATTGATAATTTCGAACTTTCTCTCCTGCACAACGCGCTTTTCCTGAAGCAGGGTAGAACTCGCTTTCAAGGTAGCCATCTTTTCATGCAGTGCATTTCTCTTGTTCATGACCGATTCGGCATCCAGCGACCGCTCTTTTTCCAGACTGGAAATCTTGTCCTCGACGGATCTGCTCAATGACTCCTGAACCGGCGCCTTGGCAAAGCGTTCGTTGGAAATCGAAAACAAGCTTTGCCTGGCGGTTACTCTTGCGCCTTCCCGCGCCTTTATTTCCATCACGATACCGCTGGATGTGGCCAGAACTTTCAATTCGCCATGGTCTGGCTGCAAGCTGCCCTGCACCGAGATTTTTCTGGTGTAGCTTGTCAGCGTGACCATGAAAACGAGTGCAATGACCAGCACAGCGGCAACAATGGCTACAGCGTGAAGTCCGAACGGACGCGCCAGCACGATTGACCCCAGGCTCTGCGAATCCGTATTTTCCAGCGCTTCTGTTCTGTACAGGTCAGTCATATCAAATCAGCCACAACCACTTCAATTGGAGATCGCATCACACGGTCAAACACCCGACTCCGGCCCCAAACTGCTTCTTTGATCGTTCATTTTCCGAACACTCAATCAACGCAGCCTGTTTCATGAACGAGCCGGATGTGCCGGCTCGTTCATACGATCATTCATCCGGCTGAATCAACCGGATAGACGGACCGTTTTATGCTTCCCACGAATACTTGACTTCCGTGGGGTTGCCACCGGTGCTGCCACCGCCGGTGCTGCCGCCCGACGGCGGATTCGGAATGGTCAGATCAACGTTCGGGGATTCGAACGACAGACGCACTTCCGTCGCACCACCGGCCACCAGATTCATTTCATTCAAGGAAAGCAGACGCATGATAATCAGTACCTTTTTAGAAACACTTGTTTAAAAAAAATGACCACAATCAAGTAAGAAGTGATCAAAACCATCTTACGACACACGCATATTCACCTGTTCTCACTTTTACGCTGGATCAGTGTTTTTGTTGTTTCCCCACCAAGCGACTTGCCTTCATTGCGCTGCAGCAACGACCTGGAGAAGGCGGGGCCATTTCCTTGCTGAATGGTGCGTAGCACTGCCATTTATGGCAAAAATGGCGCTTCTTTCCGACATTCAAACAGGAATGCAAAATCAGTCCTGCCTCAAAAGCGGTACCGTATTTCCTTTGTGAAAAAGCGGGCGGAGCACGCATTTTTGCAATCGAATAATTACATTTAAGTCAGAAACAGGCCTTTTTCTCAAAAAAAACGGTAAGCACAATGACAGCTGCAATTCCGCCCGTCGGAGCCAAACGGCGCACGCCAAAAACAGGCAGCTTCGCCGGCGCTTTTGAAGGCTCCTGCTCGGCACATGCGGCGTCACACGGACCGCCGCGCCGTTACGGAACAAGGCGGCCGTATCCGGATTTGGACGGGTATCCTCGGCAGGTTTCCGGACACACCGGCGTGCTTCGGTTTTCACCCGGAGTGGCAAATGTCGCAGAGCGAAGACTGCAAGCACGGCCGCGCATATCCAGAACGCCGTCA
Source organism: Jeongeupia chitinilytica (assembly GCF_014652315.1). Lineage (GTDB taxonomy): Bacteria > Pseudomonadota > Gammaproteobacteria > Burkholderiales > Chitinibacteraceae > Jeongeupia > Jeongeupia chitinilytica. The sequence continues at coordinate 157,556 of NZ_BMYO01000011.1, forward strand.
CCAGTAATCCGGAGCGTCAGATCCGGTCGGCTTTGATACATCCCGCCTTTGCAGCCAGAGAAGAATCCGTTTCCTTACCGGGCTCTCGATACGCCCGGGACGACAATTGCGGGCATTCGAGTCCGGTGCATATTGGCTTTGTGCCAATTCCGCCATCATTGCGTGTGCGCCGTTCCGGCCAGCCATTGCTCATCGGTGATCAGCGACCCGGTTTCGTGCCGTACATTTGCTGTGCAGTCATGTGGAGTCAGCCGCGCGGCCCGGTCACCGGGCCGGACGCGTTTCGGAGTGCATCGGACGGTGTTCCGGTGCCGATGGCGCTCCCGATCCCGCCAGTCTCGCCGCCCCGAGCACCTCATCTGCGCAGCGAACAGGGCAGGCGCACCTGCCCGGAAGCAGGATTCAACGCGGCGGATTGCTGCCGCATGACCGCGGGGCTGACTGGCGACCGGAGAGCGAAGCTTCCGGTCTTTGCAATCGGGACGTGACGGGCCTTTTCCGGCGCGGCAATCCTCGGCATCATCGGTATTCGCCGATTCGGCCGGCAGCCTTGCCCGCCCCGCACCGGCATGCAAAACAAGACTGGAAGGATGCATACGCGTGGAATCGATGCTGCTGGCGCTGTCGGATACCGTCACCGAAGCGCGCAATCTTGAAACCCTGACCCGGCCGTTGCTGGAAATGCTCGAAACGGTCACCGGGCTGGAATCGACCTATCTGACGACGATCGACGTCGCACTCGGCAAACAGGACATCCTGTACGCGCGGAATGCCCGTGCCTCGGCGCTGGAGATTCCGGAAGGGTTGTCGGTCGACTGGAACGACACGCTGTGCAAGCGGGCGCTCGACGAAGGGCGGATGTACACCGCCAACGTCGCCGACTGCTGGGGTGATTCGGATGCGGCCCGTGCACTGGGCATCCGCACCTATCTGAGCACCCCGGTGCGCATGCGTTCGGGCGAACTGTACGGCACGCTGTGCGCCGCCAGCGCCACGCCGCGGACGCTGTCGTCCGGCACGGACCGCATCATCGCGCTGTTCGCTCGGCTGATCGCCGAACATGTCGAGCGCGAACAGCTGCTGCAGCAACTGCAGCAGGCCAACCGCGAACTGTCGCAACAGGCGCTGACCGATCCGCTGACCGGCCTGCCCAACCGTCGCGCGCTGCTGCAGGAGCTCGGCCGGCTGTTCTCGTTGTCCAGCCGCAGTGCCCATCGGGTGCTGATCGGGCTCATCGATCTGGACGGCTTCAAGTCGGTCAACGACACCCACGGCCACGACGCCGGCGACCAGTTGCTGCGGCAGGTTGCGGCACAGCTGTCGACGACCTTGCGCGCCGGCGACTTCCTTGCCCGGATCGGCGGTGACGAGTTTGTCGCGATCGGCATGGGGCCGACCGACGATACGCCGCCGGCACAGGCGGCACACCGTTTCCAGCAACGGCTGTTCGCTCAGACCGTGACCGCCCTGACCGTCGGCGACACCCGCCTGGACTACGGCGGCGCCAGCGTCGGCGTGGTGGCGGTCGACCCCGCGGGCACCGATCCGAACGCCGCGCTGCAGCTAGCCGATGCGGCGATGTACGCGATCAAGACGCATCGTCGCGCCGCGCACTGAGCCCGCCGGCGAGCCGGCATGCACCGCGCTCCCCGTGCCCGGGTCCTGCCCCGATGCCGGCTGATACGGGGTCGGCATGGAGGAAACACCCCATGCTCGCGGTATTGACGGCCGGAAGCGCCGGCCCGTAAATTGAAACCGATTTCACTTTCAGGGTGAACCACGATGCAGTTCGACCTCACGGTCCTCCTCCCCTACCTCGGCGTCCTGCGTGACGGCGTCATTCTGACCGCCCAGGCCTGTGTGCTGGCGCTGGTCGGCAGCGTCGTCACCGGCGCACTGGTGGCGATCGCGTCGACGTCGGCGTCGAAACCGTTGCGGCGGATTGCCGACGTCTACGTCGACATCTTCCGCAACGTGCCGTTCATCGTGCAGATGTTCTTCTTCTACTTCGGTCTGCCGGTGCTCGGCCTTTACATCGACGCCTTCACCACCGGCGTGGTCGCGCTGTCGATCGCCGGCGGCGCGTTCACGTCGAATGTGATCCGCTCGGGCATCCTCGCGATCGACCCGGGCGTGATTGAGGCCGCGCAGGTGTTCGGCCTTCACAAGCGCACCGTCTTCCTGAAGATCGTCATGCCGATCGCGCTGCGCACCTCGATCCGTCCGCTCGGCGCGGTGCTGGTCAACCTGATCCTGACCTCGTCGATCCTGTCGACGATCACCCTGAACGAACTCACCGGGTCGGCCAAGATCGTCGCGTCCGACACCTTCCGGCCGTTCGAGGTCTATTTCGTCCTGCTCGTCGTCTACGCCGCGCTGACGTGGAGCGTCTCGCTGGCGATCGGCGCGCTGCACCGGCGGCTGAACCGCGACATCGTGGAGGTCGTGTCCTGATGCAATACGGCAGCTTTACCTGGTACGACCTCGTCCTGCTCGGGCAGGGCCTGTCGGTGTCGGTACTGGTCTTCCTCGCCACGTCGGCGATCGGGCTGGTCCTCGGCATCGCGTGGGCAACGGTGCGCTTCTACCGGATTCCCGTGCTGATGCAGCTGGTGATGCTGGTCGCCGAGACGCTGAAGAATTCGCCGGTGCTGGTGCAGCTTTTCCTGGTGTTCTTCGGCCTGCCGGTGCTGGCGCAGATCAACGTCACGCCGGTGCAGGCGGCGGTGATCACGCTGTCGGGCAACACCGCGGCCTTCATCTACGTGATCGCCGTATCGGCGATCGAGTCGGTCGGCCGCGACCAGATCGAAGCGGCGCGGGTGTTCGGCCTCTCCCGCTGGCAGACGCTGCGCCGCGTCGTCTCGCCGCAGGCGACCGCCTTCGCCATCGGTCCACTGATCGGTCTGGCGGTGAACCAGCTGCAGGTGACGTCGCTGGTGTCGGTGATCGGCGTCGTCGACCTGACCAAGATCGGCAACATCCTCAATCTGCGCACGCTCGAACCGTTCATCGTCTGGACGGCCGTCGGCGTGCTGTATTACCTGTGCGCCAAGCTGATTGCGCGGCTGGGTGGCAAGCTGGAGGCGCGCCTGCGCGTCCACAGCGACTGGAAAGGGCTGTGACATGATCAAGATCGAAGGCGTACGCAAGGTATTCAACGGCGTCACCGTGCTCGACCACATCGACCTGAAGGTCGAGAAAGGCGAAGTGGTGTCCATCCTCGGCTCGTCCGGCTCGGGCAAGTCGACGCTGCTCCGCTGCATCAACGGGCTGGAGAAGCTCGACGGCGGGCGCATCTCAGTCGACGGTTTCGACGTCGCGCGGCCGAAGGAGCTGGCCGAGGCGCGCAAGCGTTCGGCAACGGTATTCCAGCTGTTCAACCTCTACCCGCACATGACCGCGGTGCAGAACCTGATGCTGGCGCCGGTCGAAGTGCTCAAGGTGCCGAAGGCAAAAGCCGAAGCCGATGCGCGCGCACTGCTGGCCTCGGTCGGCCTCAGCGAGCGCGCCGATGCCTATCCGGCCCAACTGTCCGGCGGACAGCGCCAGCGTGTCGGCATCGCCCGGGCACTCGCGGTGAACCCGAGCTATCTGCTGCTCGACGAAGTCACCAGCGCGCTCGACCCGGAAATGACGGCCGAAGTGCTGCGCATCCTTGCACGACTGGCCGACGAGGGCACGACCATGGTCTTCGTCACCCACGAGGTCGAGTTCGCCCGGACGATCTCCAGCCGGGTGGTGTTTCTGGAAAAAGGCCGGCTGCTGGTCGACCTGCCGACCGCCGAATTCTTCGCCGACGACGGCGGGCTCGCGAACCCGCGCGTCCGGCAGTTTCTCTCCAATATGAGCAAGGGATGACACGATGATTCTGCTGGCCAACTCCGAAGCCTGGCCCGGCTTTGCCGACTCGGTCGCGCTGCTGAAACAGGGCGCCCACGGGCTCGACGCCATGGTTGCCGGCATCGGCAAGGTCGAGCGCGAGACCAGCGTTCGCAGCGTCGGCTACGGCGGCTGGCCGAACATGCTGGGCAGGATGGAATTCGACGCCGCGGTGATGGACGGCACGACCCGTGACGTCGGCGCCGTCGGTGCCCTGCCCGACATCCTGCCGGCATGCGCGGTCGCGCAGCAGGTGATGCAGCGGCTGCCGCACGTGATGCTCACCGGTGAAGGGGCCAAACGGTTTGCGATTGAAACCGGTTTCTCGCCGGAAGAAACGCTGCTCGACGACAGCAAGCGCATCTGGTGGGAACGGCTCGAAAAGGAACTCGGCGCCGACGCGGCCAGGTTCCCCGACGTGCCGCTGATTCCGCTGTCGACGACGATCACCGACCCCGAGCGCGTGCGCGACACCACGGTCTTCCTGTGCCGCGACAGCCAGCGCGGTATCCACAGCGCGACGTCGACGTCGGGCTGGGCCTGGAAGTATCCGGGCCGGCTGGGGGATTCGCCGATTGCCGGCGCCGGCTTCTACGCCGACAGCCGCTACGGTGCTGCCGCGTGTACCCATACCGGTGAAATGACCGTACGCTGCAGCACGTCGCGCAGCATCGTGCTGGCGATGAAGCTGGGCCATTCGCTCGAAGACGCGGTCGCACTCGCGGTCGAAGAGCTGTCCGAACTGTCGACCGGTTTCCTCGCCGGGGTGGTGATCCATGCGATCGACGCCCACGGCGATCACCGGGTCGTGAATTTCCGTTGCCAGGGCGACATCAAGTACTGGCTGTGGGAACCGTCGATGTCGCAGCCGGAGCTGCGCACGGCATTGCGCGCCTAACGGGCTCCAAACTCCAACCGAACGCTGACAGGGAAATCTCATCATGAAACGTCTCTTCTCCGGCTTGACCGTTCTGGCGCTGGCCACCGGCCTCGCTTTCACTTCCGCGACAGCCGTTGCCGGCAAGCTCGAGGACATCAAGGCGCGCGGCACCGTGCGCATCGGCGTCTCGCTCGGCGGCGAGCCGGTCGGTTTTCGCGATGCCCGCAACAATCCGGTCGGCTACGACGTCGACGTCGCCAACAGGATCGCCGCCAAGCTCGGCGTGAAACCCGAGTTCACCGACGTTTCCGGTGATGCACGGATCTCGATGCTGATGTCGGGCCAGCTCGACCTCGTCGTCGCCAACGTGTCGATCACGCCCGAGCGCGCCAAGGCGATCGACTTCTCCCATCCGTACAACCGTGCCGGCCTGCGGCTGATCGTGCAGAAGAGCGCCGGCATCAAGGACATCAAGGGCCTGAACGGCAAGAACATTGTCGTCGGCCGCGGCAGCACCGGCGAAGCCTTCATCAAGCGCGAAGTACCGGGCGCCAAGCTTGTCTACACCGACAACTTCGCGCCGGAAGGCGTGCTGCTGCTGCAGCAGAAGCGCGTCGACGCCGGCATCGAGGACTCGTCGCTGCTCGACTACCTCGCCACCAAGAACAACGCGCTGGTGACACTGCCGGGCCTGTACTCGAACGACCCGATCGGCATCGGCATCGCCAAGGGCGATCCGAAGTTCCTCGCCATGATCAACGGCTTTGTCGACGACTACATCAAGTCCGGCGCGTACGAGGCCAACTACAAGAAGTGGTGGGGCAAGACCGCCAACCCGCCGTCGCTCGCCGACAGCAAGTAAGCCGGTCCGCTACCCGCAAAAAAGCCGCGCATTGCGCGGCTTTTTCATCTCCGGTTCAGCCTGCACTGCTGCGCGGCACGAACCGCGTCGGCACCCGCACCGGCGGCATGCCGGGGCTGAAGCAGCCGGGATCGGCGAGGATTTTCAGGATTTCGCGCACGTAGTCGCGCTTGGCGTAACCGATCGATGCGACCGGGTAGGCATCGAAGTGCGTCAGCGACAGGTCGTCGAAGCCGTACAGGCGGAACCGCGTCGGCCGGCCGTCGGTGAACGACGCACGATGCACGTCGAGAATGCCCATCGCCATCGCGTCCGACGTGCAGAACACCGCATCGGGCTCGCCGGCGTCGAACAGCGACGACCCGGCAGCGTGGCCGCTGTCGTACGAGTAGTCGCCCTGCAGCGTCTGCAGCAGGCGCAGGCCGTGCTGCGCGAACGCGGCACGGTAGCAGTCGATCCGCGCCGCCTCGACGCTCGACGTCGCACGCCCGGTCACCAGCACCACGTCGCGCACGCCTTTGGCCGCGGCGTGGGCCACTGCTTCGGCGATGCCGCTGGCCTCGTCGGCGAGCACCGCCGGCGACTGCGCATCGCCTCGGCCGTTGAGCATCAGCGTCATCCCGGTATCGAACATCCTGCGCACGGTGGCGGCGTCGGCGAAATCGGAGAACACCAGCACCGCATCGACGTGCCAAGCGATGCCGCTGCGCAGGAAGTCCTCGACCCGGTCGACCGAGCCGACCCGCAGCAGGATCACCTGCTTGCCGAGGGTCTGGATCTCGCTGAGCAACAGGTCGAACAGGTCGAGGTCGCTCAGGTCATGGATGTGGTTGACGATGATGGCGACCAGATTGACCGAGCGCGTCGTCAGGCTGCGCGCCAGCAGATTGGGCGTGAAGCCGAGCTGCTGCGCCGCTTCGAGCACACGCTGGCGCTTGCCGGCGGCCACCGGTCGCGGCTCGCTCGACAAGGCGCGCGACGCCACCGCGCGCGAGACGCCGGCCAGTGCGGCAACGTCGGAAATGGTCGGCTTGCGATCCGGTGCGGGGTCTTGGCTCACGCGGCGAGAGTCCTGATGGGTCAGGCCGCCATGATACCTCGCCGCCGGCCCGTTACCGCGACGGCAATCGGTTTTCTTTCGCAACCGGTAATTGCGCCGGCGCACCTTCACCACGTGAAAACAGCCCGCGATGGCGGGCTGTTTTCGTCCGGACCTGCGCGGATCAGCGCGGGACCGAATGCGGATCGCGGGCGATGCACGCGGCAGCGGTCAGCAGCACATCGGTCGAGCTGTTGAGTGCCGTTTCGGCCGAATCCTGGATCACGCTGATGATGAAGCCGATCGCGACGATCTGCATCGCCACGTCGTTGTGCATGCCGAACAGGCTGCACGCCATCGGGATCAGCAGCAGCGAACCGCCGGCCACACCGGACACGCCGCACGCGGCCAGACTGGCGACCACGCACAGCAGCAGCGCCGTCGGCAGGTCGACCGGAATGCCGAGCGTGTTGGTCGCCGCCAGCGTCAGCACCGTGATCGTGATCGCGGCACCGGCCATGTTGATCGTCGCGCCGAGCGGAATCGACACCGAATAGGTGTCCTCGTTCAGGCCCAGCTTTTCGCACAGCTGCATGTTCACCGGAATGTTCGCCGCCGAGCTGCGGGTGAAGAATGCGGTGATGCCGCTTTCGCGCAGGCAGGTGAACACCAGCGGATACGGATTGCGGCGGGTGACCACGGCGACGATCAGCGGGTTGACGACCAGGGCGACGAAGGCCATCGAGCCGAGCAGGACCAGCAGCACGTGCGAGTAGCTGCGCAGCGCCGAAAAGCCGGTCGCCGCAACCGACTCAGCGACCAGGCCGAACACGCCGAACGGCGCGAAACGGATCACGATCTGCACGATGCGCGATACCGCGTGCGAGACATCGGCGAGGATCTGCCGGGTCGGCTCGCTGCCGTGATGCAGCGCGAAGCCGAGTGCAACGCCCCAGGCCAGCACGCCGATGTAGTTGGCGTTGGCCAGCGCGTGGACCGGATTGTCGAACACCTGCAGCAGCAGGCTGCGCAGCACTTCGGTAATGCCGCTCGGCGGATTGGTCGACGCCGCCGCGGTCACCAGCGTCAGCGACGACGGGAACAGGAAGCTGGCGCAGACTGCGACCAGCGCTGCGGCAAAGGTGCCGACCAGATACAGCACCAGCACCAGCTGCATGCCGGTGGCGCTGCCGCGACGCTTGTTGGCGATCGACGACGCCACCAGCAGCAGCACCAGCAACGGGGCAATGGCCTTGAGCGCGCTGACGAACATAGTACCGAGCAAGGCGGCGGCCTCGCCTGCGGCCGGCCAGGCCAGCGCCAGCAGCGCACCGCCGACCATGCCGGCGAGGATGAGCAGGATCAGGTTGCCGGTCAGGAACAGCGACAACCATTTGGATGCGAATCGCATGGATTTCTCGATATGGAGTTGAACCGGTTGAACGGGGCCGGACCGGTCTGCGCCGCGCGTGGCGGACAGCGTTTTCGTCCCGGGCCGCGCTTTTACCCTGCCGCCGTCCGCCGGCGCAATCACCGCTTTCCCGAGTGTCACGATAGCGTACCGTGACAAGGGCATGCGATTTTCGGTGGGCTTCCTGCTGGCGCCGTCTGCCGCAGGGGCCGGCCGTTCACGCAAAAAGGCCCGCAACAGCGGGCCTTTTGCGGTCGGTGCGTCGGTCAGCGTGCGCTGATTTCCAGAATCCGCAGCGTGTTGGCCCCCTGTCCGGCCGGCTGACCGAACGTCAGCGCGATCCGGTCATTGGCCGCCGCCACCCCGGCTTGCAGCAGCGCCGTCTGCACGTGGGTGATCTGCGCGTCGCGATCGACCATGTCCGCCCCCATCAGCACCGGCTGCACGTGGCGGAACAGCGCCATCTTGCGGTAGGTGGTCAGATCGCGCGTGAACCCGTACACCGGCGTGCCGCTGATGTAGCGCGACAGCCAAAGCGCCGACGTACCCGAGTTGGTCAGCGCCGCGATGGCCTTCAGGTTGAGATGGCCGGCGGCGTACAGCGTCGCCATGGCGACGGTCTGGTCGATGCGGTCGAACGGCAGCGTATCCTGCGGCGCCTCGCCGCGTCCTTCGACCGAGCGTTCTGCCTCGATGCAGGTGCGCACCAGCGCCTCGACCGCTTCGACCGGGTACTTGCCGGCCGCCGATTCCGCCGAC
>NZ_BMYO01000012.1 GCF_014652315.1 Jeongeupia chitinilytica
ACAACAGGCGCTGGTCCTGGTTGAACGCGGCGGCGAATGACGCGAGCAGGCTGGTGAGGTCCATCGGCAGAGATGAAAGTAAAAGGTAAGTCGGCGATTATCAACACCGCGATTTTTTCTAGTCAATAAATTAAAGATAAACGAAAGAAATTATCTAACGAACGTAAGTACATCCGGCGCCGAACGCGCCAATACCGTCATGGCCGCGATGGGGCACACAGCGTCATTCAAGCAGCATGGAACCAGTGCCACGCGCACGACGGCAGCATTCTCCAGTTGGAGACAACCGTCTCGATACGGAGACTTTCGCCAGATTGACGAGTACACCGCTGATTTCAATGGCTATTTTCGTGCGCCCGACCGCTGAGATCCGTCTATATCCGGAGACACGCCATCGGATCCTCCGGCCAGGACCCCAGCATCGGTGCGGCCTGCACGCCGATTCCGGCCTGGCACGGAGTCTGCTTCCATACCGGCAGCGCACCAGCACGGGGCTTCCGTGCCGGCAGCCGGCGCGACGCGTGGTGACAGGGGCACGATCACCACCGTTCGCACACATCCACTGGAGGAGCATTCATGGCATTCGTCATTGCACTGGCCGCACTGGTTTTCCTGATGCTGGCCGCCTACCGCGGTTACAGCGTCATCCTGATGGCCCCGATCGCCGCGCTCGGCGCGGTACTGCTGACCGATCCGTCGGCGGTGGCGCCGGTCTTTTCCGGCGTGTTCATGGAAAAAATGGTCGGCTTCATCAAGCTGTACTTCCCGGTCTTCCTGCTCGGCTCGGTGTTCGGCAAGCTGGTCGAGCTCTCGGGGTTTTCCAAGGCCATCGTCGCCGCGGTGATCCGCTGGATCGGTGCCAGCCGGGCGATCACCGTCATCGTCGTCGTCTGTGCACTGCTGACCTACGGCGGCGTCTCGCTCTTCGTCGTCGTCTTCGCCGTCTACCCGTTCGCGGCCGAGCTGTTCCGCCAGAGCCGGATTCCGAAACGGCTGATTCCGGGCGTGATCGCCCTCGGCGCCTTCTCGTTCACGATGGACGCACTGCCCGGCACGCCGCAGATCCAGAACATCATCCCGACGACCTTCTTCAAGACCACCACGTGGGCCGCGCCGACACTGGGCGTGATCGGCGCGATCTTCATCATCATCGTCGGCATCGCCTACCTCGACTGGCGCCGTCGTTCGCTGCAGGCCAAGGGTGAAGGCTACGGCACCAGCCTCGTCAACGAGCCCGAACCGGTCGATACCAGCAAGCTGCCGTCGCCGTGGCTGGCGATTGCGCCGCTGGTGCTGATCGGTGTCGCCAACTTTGCCTTCACAAAGCTGATCCCGCTCTGGTACGGCAAGGAGCACGTGCTGACGCTGCCGGGCATGGCCAAGCCGGTGACGACGGCAATTCCGGCAATCACCGCGATCTGGGCGGTCGAAGCCGCACTGATCCTCGGCATCGTCTTCGTCCTCGTCACCGCCTTCGGCACCGTGAAGCAGAAGATCGCCGAAGGTACCAAGACCGCGATTGGCGGCGCCATGCTCGCGGCGATGAACACCGCGTCCGAGTACGGCTTCGGCGCGGTTATCGCCGCGCTGCCGGGCTTCATCGTCATCCGCGAGGCACTGCAGAGCATCCCGAACCCACTGGTCAACGCCGCGGTCACCGTCAGCTCGCTCGCCGGCATCACCGGCTCGGCGTCGGGCGGGATGAGCATCGCACTGGCCGCGATGTCCGAGCACTTCATCGCCGCCTGCCAGGCTGCCGGCATTCCGCTCGAAGTGCTGCACCGCGTCGTCGCGATGGCCAGCGGCGGCATGGACACGCTGCCGCACAACGGCGCAGTGATCACCGTACTTGCGGTCACCGGCCTGACCCACCGCGAGTCGTACCGCGACATCTTCGCCGTCACGGTGATCAAGACGCTCGCGGTTTTCGTCGTCATTGCCACCTACTACCTGACCGGCTTGGTCTGAGGAAACCGACATGAGCGCACTGAAAGGCAAGACCGCCCTCGTCACCGGCTCGACCAGCGGCATCGGCCTCGGCATTGCAAAAACGCTGGCGCAGGACGGCGCCAACATCCTGCTCAATGGCTTCGGTGACGTCGAAGCTGCGATCAGCCAGATCGAGCGGCTCGGCGTCAGGGTCCGCCACCATGGCGCCGACATGAGCCGACCCGAGGAAATCGAGGCGCTGATGCGTTTCGCCGCGAGCGAGTTCGGCGGCGCCGACATCGTCGTCAACAACGCCGGCATCCAGCACGTTGCGCCGCTGATCGATTTTCCGCCCGAAAAATGGGACGCAATCCTCGCCATCAACCTGTCCTCGGCGTTCCACACCACGCGGCTGGCGCTCCCTGCCATGCTGGCGAAGGGCTGGGGCCGCATCGTCAACATCGCCTCGGTGCACGGCCTCGTCGCCTCGGCCAACAAGTCGGCCTACGTTGCCGCCAAGCACGGTCTGGTCGGGCTGACCAAGGCGGTCGCGCTCGAAACCGCCGGCACCGCAATCACCTGCAACGCACTGTGTCCGGGCTGGGTACTGACACCACTGGTCCATCAGCAGATCGACACCCGCGCCAACCGGAGCGGCCGTGACTTCGCCACCGAGCAGAAAGCGCTGTTGCTGGAAAAGCAGCCGTCGGGCGATTTCGTCACGCCCGAGCAGCTCGGCGCGCTGACCCTGTTCCTGTGCAGCGATGCGGCGGCACAGGTACGCGGCGCGGCGTGGAACATCGACGGCGGCTGGGCCGCCCAGTAAACCGGCCTCATCGGGCGGCTGCGCCTGTGCATTTCGCTTCCGTCCGGTGCGCGGCCCCCCGCGGGGCTACCTTCGGATCGTCCTCAGGGACATCGAGTTCATTGCCGTTCCCGTGCTTAGGGCGGAACCGAGCCGCTTTGGCCCGCTCGCCCGCCAAGACCGGTTTGTCCCGTTTTGATGCCCCAAATCCTCCCGCTTCAAGAGGCACCTCATGAACAAGCTCTTTACCGATGCGGCCAGTGCGCTGGTCGACATCATCCGCGACGGCCAGACCATCGCCGTCGGCGGCTTCGGTCTTTGCGGCATTCCCGAAGTCCTGATTGCCGCACTGCGCGACAGTGGCGTGCGCAATCTGACGGCCATTTCCAACAATGCCGGCGTCGACGGCTTCGGCCTCGGCCAACTGCTGGAGTCACGCCAGATCAGGAAAATGATTTCGTCCTATGTCGGCGAGAACAAGGAGTTCGAGCGCCAGTACCTCGCCGGCGAACTCGAGCTCGAATTCACGCCGCAAGGCACGCTCGCCGAGAAGCTGCGCGCCGGCGGTGCCGGCATCCCGGCCTTCTTCACCCGCACCGGCTACGGCACGCTGGTCGCCGAAGGCAAGGAAGTCCGGGATTTCGGCGGCGTGCCCCACATCCTCGAACACGCACTGGTCGCCGACATCGCTCTGGTCAAGGCCTGGAAAGCCGATACCGCCGGCAACCTCGTCTACCGGCGCACCGCGCGCAACTTCAACCCGAACGTCGCCACCGCCGGGCGGATCACCGTCGCCGAGGCCGAGATCATCGTCGCGCCCGGCGAACTCGATCCGGACGAGATCCACACGCCGGGCATCTTCGTCCACCGGCTGGTGCACAACCCGCGACCGGAAAAACGCATCGAACAGCGCACCACGCGCCAAGGAGACTGACATGCCCTGGACCCGCGAACAGATGGCCGCCCGTGCGGCACAGGAACTGCAGGACGGCTTTTACGTGAACCTCGGCATCGGCCTGCCGACCTTGGTCGCCAACCACATTCCCGACGGGATCGACGTCTGGCTGCAGTCGGAGAACGGGCTGCTGGGCATCGGCCCGTTCCCGCTCGACGCGGACGTCGACGCCGACCTGATCAACGCCGGCAAGCAGACGATTACCGCCCTGCCCGGTTCGGCGACGTTCAGCTCGGCCGATTCGTTCGGGATGATCCGCGGCGGCAAGATCAACCTGGCGATCCTCGGCGCGATGCAGGTCAGCGAATCCGGCGACCTCGCCAACTGGATGATTCCCGGCAAGATGGTCAAGGGCATGGGCGGCGCCATGGACCTCGTTGCCGGTGTCGGCCGGGTCATCGTGCTGATGGAGCATGTCGCCCGGAAAAAGGACGGCAGCGAAGAGCAGAAGATCCTGCCGCACTGCACCCTGCCGCTGACCGGCGTCGGTGTCGTCGACCTGATCGTCACCGATCTGGGGGTGCTGCAGGTCGGGCCGGACGGCATCGACGTGATCGAGCTCGCACCCGGCGTCAGCCGCCATGACATGGTCGAGCGCACCGGTGTGCCGCTGGGCTTCGGCCGGCTGCTGCAGTAACGAAAAACCGGCCCTCCGAGGCCGTTTTTTTCGTTCAGGTCCGCCGGTCAGCGCCCAGCGCCCGGCCAGAACGACGGGTCCCGCAGCAGGCCGGCGATGCCGTCGATGAAGAACTGGATGCCGATGCAGATCAGGAAGAAGCCCATCAGGCGGGCGATGGCATTGAGGCCGGTTTCGCCAAGCTTCCAGTACAGCTTGAACGCCACACGCAGCAGCAGCCAGTTGATCAGCGCGGTCAGCATGATGCCGACGCAGACCGACGCATAACCGAGCCACAACGGCAGCACCGTGCTGTTGTGGATCGTCGACGACAGCGAGATCACCGCGGCGATCGACCCCGGGCCCGCCAGCGACGGCATCGCCAGCGGCGTGAACGAGACGTCCTGTTTGCGCTTGGCTTCCTGCTTCGCCGCATTCGGCAGCGGGCCGTTCTCGGGGGGAAACAGCATCCGGAAACCGAGGTAGCTGATGATCAGTCCGCCGGCGATCCGCAAGCCCGGAATCGAAATGCTGAAGAAATCCATGATCAGTGCCCCGACGAGCAGGAACACGATCAGGATCTCGGCCATGTAGATGCAGGCGCGCTTGAGCTGCCGCTGCCGTTCCTCGTCGGAGAGGTCGGCCGTGATCGACAGCACCAGCGGTGCCGCCGACAGCGGATTGGTGATCGGCAGCAGCGCCAGCAGCGCGGCCAGGACGTAGGAGAAGATCGCGGCGATCATCCCCTAACCCTAGCGCTTAGCCCCGCTCGAACGGAATCAGTTTTTTCGGCAGATGGGAAAATTGCCAGCGCGGATACGCCGGCAGCCCGTCGACGAACGGCGGCGGGGCCTCGCCGACGATCAGCGGCGCAAAGTAGGCACGGCCTTCGGCCGAGAGGCGCCAGCCGTCGGCATCGAGGTATTCGCGCGGCAGCGGCTTTTCGCGGTTGGCGACGTCGTGCAGCGGCACCGCGTCGATGCGCCAGCGGTACGGCTCGCTGTCTTCGCGGATGATCGCCGGCATCACGCTGCGCTGGCCCTTGACCGCGAATTCGACCGCGGCCTCGCCCACGGCGATCGCCTGTGCCAGATCGGTCGCCGAAGCGATGTGCCGCGCGGCACGCTGCAGGTAGTCGGCGACGGCCCAGTGGCACTTGTGGCCGAGCTCGTCCTTGATCAGCCTGGCGAGGATCGGCGCGACGCCGCCGAGCTGGATGTGGCCGAACGCATCGGCGCCACCGGCTTCGGACAGGAAGGTGCCCTTGGCGTCACGCGTGCCTTCGGCGGCGACGATGGTGCAGTAGCCGACGCGGGCGATCGTTTCCTTCACCGCCTTGAGGAAGCGGCCCGGCTCGAACGCGACTTCCGGCGTCAGGATCAGGTGCGGCGCCGCGTCGTTGTCCTGCGCGGCAAGGCCGGCCGAAGCGGCGATCCAGCCGGTGTGGCGGCCCATCACCTCGAGGATGAAGACCTTGGTCGAGCTGGCGGCCATCGACGCCACGTCGAGGCCGGCTTCGCGGATCGCGGTGCCGACGTACTTGGCGACCGAACCGAAGCCCGGCGAGCAGTCGCTGTGCGGCAGGTCATTGTCGATGGTCTTCGGCACGTGCACCGCGGTCAGGTCGTAGCCGTGGTACTGGGCGAATTCGGCGACCTTGAGGCAGGTGTCGGCCGAGTCGCCGCCGCCGTTGTAGAACAGGTAACCGATGTCGTGGGCGGCGAAGAGTTCGAACAGCCGCGTCAGCTCGGCGCCGTGGCGCAGCTTGTGCCGGCACGAACCGAAGGCGCCGCCGGGCGTCGTCTTCAGTGCAGCGAGGTCGGCATCGCTCAGCTGAGCGGTATCGATCAGCACCTCGTCGAGCGCACCGAGGATGCCGTTCTGTGCGGCGTAAACGGTCCCGATCACGTCGGGATGGCGCCGTGCGGCGCTGATGACGCCGTAGGCTGAGGCGTTGATGACCGGGGTGACACCGCCCGATTGGGCGTAAAGCGCATTCTTCGGCATGGCCGGCTCCGAGCTGGGTTTCTTCCTCATTAATTTGGCGCAGTGCAGCAGCCCGGGCCATCGGGAGTTTCCGACATGGGGCAATCCCTGTGCGCCGCGTTGTCGGGCGCACCATGACGGGGCATGAACCATGGTGCAACCGGCCGCCGGGGCCGTCAAACCGTCGCCGGAACCGGGCACGCTCCTTGCTGGACATCAGGGGTAGCCAGGAGTCAGGAGCACACCATGCACAGAATCCATCCCCCGCTCGCCGGCTGCTTTGACGAGATGCTCGCCGACGACGGCGAAACGCGCGGCCATTACCGCGACTTCCTCCAGTGGCTGACCGCGCAGTCGCCGGAGACGCTGGGTCAGCGCCGCCACGAGGCCGAACTGCTGTTCCACCGCGTCGGCATCACCTTCGCCGTCTACGGCGACGACAGCGGGTCCGAGCGGCTGATCCCGTTCGACACGATTCCGCGCATCCTGCCGGCCAGCGAATGGCAGGTGCTCGAGGTCGGCCTCCGGCAGCGCACCGCAGCGCTGAACGCCTTCCTGCACGACATCTACCACGAGCAGCACATCCTGCGCGCCGGGCTGGTGCCGGCCGAGCAGGTGATGGTCAACAACCAGTATCAGGTCGCGATGCAGGGGCTGGACCTGCCGCACCGCACCTATGCGCACATTGCCGGCGTCGACGTGATCCGCCATGCCGACGGCGGCTACTACGTGCTCGAGGACAACCTGCGCGTGCCGTCCGGCGTCAGCTACATGCTCGAGAACCGCAAGATGATGATGCGGCTGTTTCCCGAGCTGTTCGCCCGCTACGCGGTCGCCCCGGTCGAGCACTACCCGAGCCTGCTGCACGATACGCTGCGCGAGGCGACGCACGCCGACAATCCGACCGTCGTCGTCATGACGCCGGGGCATTACAACAGCGCCTACTTCGAACACGCCTTTCTCGCGCAGCAGATGGGCGTCGAGCTGGTCGAGGGCCGCGACCTGTTCGTCGAGCGCGACCACGTCTACATGCGCACCACGGCCGGCCCCCGTCAGGTCGACGTGATTTACCGGCGGATCGACGACATCTACCTCGATCCGCTGGTGTTTCGCGCCGATTCGATGCTCGGCGTACCGGGTCTGCTGTCGGCCTACCGCAAGGGCAACGTGATCCTCGCCAACGCCATCGGCACCGGCGTCGCCGACGACAAGTCGATCTACCCCTACGTGCCGGAAATGATCCGCTTCTACCTGTCGGAGGAGCCGGTCCTCAACAACGTGCCGACCTGGCAGTGCCGCAAGCCCGACGAGCTCTCGCATGTACTGGCCCATCTCCATGAGCTGGTCGTCAAGGAAGTCCACGGCGCCGGCGGCTACGGCATGCTGATCGGGCCGAAGGCGAGCCGCGCCGACATCGACGACTTCCGCGCCCGGCTGCTCGCCGATCCGGCCAACTACATCGCCCAGCCGACGCTGGCGCTGTCGACCTGCCCGACCTTCGTCGACGAGGGCATCGCCCCGCGGCACATCGACCTGCGGCCCTTCGTGCTGTCGGGCAAGGACGTGCGCATCGTCCCGGGCGGGCTGTCGCGCGTTGCACTGACGCGCGGCTCGCTGGTCGTCAACTCGTCGCAGGGCGGCGGGACCAAGGACGCCTGGGTGCTCGAAGCCTAGGGCGCAACAACGGGGAGAAACCATCATGATGCTCAGCCGCACCGCCGACCACCTGTACTGGATGAGCCGTTACCTCGAGCGCGCCGAGAATCTGGCCCGCCTGCTCGACGTGAGCTTCAGCCTGTCGCTGCTGCCGCAGTCGAAAGGCGCGCGTGCCGAGATGAGCGCACCGCTGGTGATCACCGAAACGCTGCAACAGTACAACACCCGCCACGACACGCTGAGCGCGCAGACACTGTTCGACTTCATGGCGCTCGACCGCGACAACCCGGCCAGCATCGTCTCGTGCCTGAAACTGGCGCGCGAGAACGCCCACGCGGTGCGCGGCAAGATTCCGGTCGAGATGTGGGAGAACATCAACGCCACGTGGCTGCAGGCCAAACAGCTGCCATCTGCGGTCAATGTCGGCGAATTCTTCGACTGGGTGAAGGAGCGCTCGCACCTGTTCCGCGGCGTTGCCTATGGCACGGTACTGCGCGGCGATGCCTATTCGTTCGTCCGGCTCGGCACTTTCGTCGAGCGCGCCGACAACACCGCGCGGCTGCTCGACGTGAAGGCCAGCCTGATGGACAGCGGCCACGGCGTCGACGACTTTTACGCATGGAGTGCGCTGCTGCGCGCACTGTCGGCGTACGAGGCCTACCTCGAGCTCTACCGCGAGCCACCGAATGCCCAATCGGTCACCGAACTGCTGCTGCTGTCGCCGCGGCTGCCGCGTTCGCTGCGCGCCAGCATGGAAGCCATCTGCAAGATCCTCGCGCAGATCGAAGGCGAGGACAGCCGCGTGGCGCAGCGCGACGCCAACGCCATCCGCAACGAGCTGCACTTCGTCCGCGCCGACGAGATTCTCCGGTTCGGCCTGCACGACTACCTGAACCAGCGGCTCATCGACATCAACACCCTGGGCGAGCGGATCTATGATGCCTATCTCAAGGCAGCCTGAAGCGGAACCGCGATGAAGCTCGCCATCCAGCACGAAACCGTCTACCGCTACACCGAGCCGGTGCAGTACAGCATGCAGCTGCTGCGGCTCACGCCGCAAAGCGACAGCGGCCAGCAGGTCCTCGGCTGGCAACTGACGCTGCCCGCGCCCGCCAGCGCCGGACGCGACGGCTACGGCAATGTCGAGCACCTGCTCGGATTGGCCGGACGGCACCAGGAAATCCGCCTGCTCGCCGCCGGCATCGTCGAGACCGGCCCGCGCGACGCGCCACGCCATACGGCGCGCTCGCCGCTACCCTTCCTGCGCAGCACGCCGCTGACGCAGGCCGACGGCGCACTCCGGAGTTTTGCCGCGCGTTATCGCGACCACGTCGGCCGTCATGGCGGACCGGCGCTGAGCGACCTGATGGCCGACCTACTCGACCGCATGCCCTATACGCCGGGCGCCACCGACAGCACGACCACTGCGGCGCAGGGCTTCGCACTCGGCGCCGGCGTCTGCCAGGACCATGCGCACGCCTTCGTCGCCGCCTGCCGCACGCTCGGCGTGCCGGCCCGCTACGTCAGCGGTTATCTGTACACCGAGCACGACCATCACATCGCCAGTCACGCATGGGCCGAGGCCTGGTGCCGCGACGGCTGGCACGGCTACGATGTCAGCAACGCCTGCCGCCCGGACGAGCGCTACGTGCGTCTGGCCGTCGGCCTCGACTATCTGGAGGCCGGACCGGTCCGCGGACTGCGCCGTGGCGGCGGCGCCGAAACGATGGATTCGCATGCCCGTGTCAGTCTGGCCGCGCAGCACGAGCAGTCCCAGTGAACGCCGACGACCGCGCAAACCAAGGGGAAACACCATGACCTACTGTGTCGGCATGCGGCTGGAAAGCGGTCTGCTGTTTGCGTCCGACACCCGCACCAACGCGGGGGTCGACCACATTGCGACGTTCCGCAAGATGCACGCGTTCGCGCTACCCGGCGAACGGCTGGTCGTGCTGCTCGCCGCCGGCAATCTGGCGACGACGCAAAGCGTGGTCAGCCTGCTGCGTGCCCGCAGTACCGGTGACGGCCCCAGCCTGTTGTCGGTGCGCTCGCTGTACGAGGCCGCCGAGCTGGTCGGCGCGCCCCTGCGCGAAGTCATTGCCCGCGATGCGGGCAGCGACGGCATGAACCAGGGTATCGACTTCGGCGGCTCCTTCATTGTCGGCGGCCAGATTCGTGGCGAAGCACCACGGCTGTTCAACGTCTACCCGCAGGGCAACTTCATCGAGGCGAGCGAAGACACGCCGTATTTCCAGATCGGCGAAGCCAAGTACGGCAAGCCGATCATCGACCGGGTCGTCCACTACCGCACGCCGCTGGCCGAGGCGGCCAAATGCACGCTGATCTCGTTCGACTCGACGATACGCAGCAACCTGTCGGTCGACCTGCCGATCGACCTGCTGCAATACCGGCCCGACAGTTTTGCCGCCGCCGAGCCGTACCGGATCAGTGCCGACAATCCCTACTTCAACCAGATCCGCACTGCCTGGGGCAGCGGACTTCGTCAGGTTTTTGCCGGGCTGCCCGACGCCGACTGGCTGTAGTGCGACGACGAAGGCGCCGCAGCCTTACGCCACCGAACGGTAAAGCCAGTTCAGCAATTCGCCCGGATCGCCCCGCATGACCTTGCGCAACTCGAGCCTGACGTCCTCGTGCGGCATGCCCTGTGCGGTCAGCGCATCGAGCACGTAATCGAACTCGCCCCGCAGATCACCGTGACTGCGACGCTCGACCTGACAGGTCTGCATCACCGCGCCACAGCTGCAACGTCGCCAGCGGCTGACCGAACCGTCGTGCACGTCGGTCGACGGCGGTGTCTCGGCCTCTGCGGTCTGCGCGACAAAGGCGTCGTAACTGTCGAACGCGCGGCGACAGCCCGGACACGCATGCGGATAGGCGAGGATCTGCTGCGGCAGCGCCATTTCGCCCGAATACCCACTCGGCTTGCTCATCTCTCACCCCGTCTATTAGCTGACGTAGTTCTTTTATAAGCCGCGTTGCAACATGCAAGGCTGATCAGGCAAAAACCGGCCGATGATCGTCACGCCGGCCCGAACAGCCGCTCGGGACAGGCGTCGTACATCGCATCGCCGTCACCGCCCAATCCCCGCACGAGGAGCGGTGCCAGCCGCGCCGCCAGCCGCGCCGGGTCATAGCGCCCGCTGACGGCATTGGCAGCCAGCAATGTCGCATGCCAGCGGCGGACCTCGCCCGGCGCCAGCCGGGCCGCGGTATCGCCGTACGGCCACGACCAGTACGGTGACAGCGCGGCATGCACCGCCAGCAGGCCGTCGTCGACGGGCACGCCCAGCGCGACCAGCTGGCGTCGCCACAGTGCCAGTACGGCAGGATGCGGCGTCGCGGCCGACAACGTGGCGGTCATCTGCGCCGGATGCAGCCGGTAATCGACCAGCGGCTGTCCGCAATTGCCGAGCCGGCCGCGCTCGGCGAGCCGCACGAAGAAATCCCAGTCTTCGGCCATGCCGGTGCCCGGCGTGCGCCAGACGTCGAGCGCCCCCCACGCGGAGCGACGCAGCATCAGCGCCGGCTGGGCCATCGCGCAATAGAACAGCAACTCGACGCGGATCGCGGCATCGTCGACCGGGAAACGCCGGCAACGTCCGCGGGTGCCGTCCGGCGCCAGTTCGATCATGTCGGCACCGGCAGCGACCAGATCGGGATGCGCCGCCAGATAGGCTGCCTGTACGGCAAAGCGCTGCGGGTGGGTCAGGTCGTCGCCGTCGGCAAACGCCAGCCAGTCGCCCGTGGCCTGCGCCATCGCGGTGTTCAGCGCATTGGCAAGGCCGCGGTTGCCGTCGTGGCGCAGGTGGCGCACGACGAACGGCGCCCTGCCGGCCCAGGCATCGACCGCGTCGGCCAGCGTCGGTGCCGAACCGTCGTCGACCAGCACGAGTTCGACGCCGGCAAAGCCGCGCAGATCGGCCGCGGCGATCGAATCGAGCTGGGCCCGCAGCAACGGCCACGGCGTGTTGAAGTAAGGCAGCAGGACGGACAGGCGCATCGGGGATTCCGGCAGCGGATACGACAACGCCCCGCAATGCGGGGCGTTGCAAGCAAAGCGCCGACGATCAGGCCAGTGCTTTGAAGATGTTGTCGCGGATCGTTTCGACGGCGCCGATGCCGTCGACCTTGACGTACTTCGGCGCCTTCACGTCGCCCGACGCGGCCAACTGGCCGTAGAAGCCGACCAGCACCGCGGTCTGCTCGTGGTACACGGCCAGACGCTTCTTCACGGTCTCTTCGTGGTCGTCGTCGCGCTGGATCAGGTCCTCGCCGGTCACGTCGTCCTTGCCTTCGACCTTGGGCGGGTTGAACTTGACGTGGTAGCTGCGGCCCGACGCCGGATGCACGCGGCGGCCGGCCATCCGTTCGACAATGGCTTCGTCCGGCACGGCGATCTCGACCACGTAGTCGATGTCGACGCCGGCTTCGCGCATGGCTTCGGCCTGCGGAATGGTGCGCGGGAAACCGTCGAACAGGAAGCCGTTGGCGCAGTCGGCCTCGGCAATGCGTTCCTTCACGAGACCGATGATGATGTCGTCACGCACCAGACCGCCCGCATCCATGATCGCCTTGGCTTCGAGGCCCAGCGGCGTGCCGGCCTTGACCGCCGCGCGCAGCATGTCGCCGGTGGAGATTTGCGGGATGCCGAACTTTTCCTTGATGTAGTTCGCCTGCGTGCCCTTGCCTGCGCCGGGCGCGCCGAGGAGGATCAGTTTCATCGTGGTCTCTGTTTTTAGTGGTTAGTAATTCTGTTGTGCCAGCAGTTGCCGCACGCGTTCGAGGTCTTCCGGCGTATCGACGCCGGCAGCCGGTGCGTGCGCTGCAACATGAACACCGATGCCGTAACCATGCCACAGCACCCGCAGCTGTTCCAGCGCTTCGATCCCTTCGAGCGGTGAAGGCGACAGATCGCGGTAAGTCCGCAGGAATCCGGCCCGATACGCGTAGATGCCGATGTGCCGCTGCGGCACCACGCCATCGGGCAACCGGCTGCGGTCGGCGGCGAACGCGTCGCGTGGCCAGGGGATCGGCGCACGGCTGAAGTACAGCGCGCGGCCCGCCGCATCGGTGACGACCTTGACAACGTTCGGGTTGAGGAAGTCGTCGACCCCGGCGATCGCATGACTCGCCGTCGCCATCGGCAACGCCGGATCGGCGGCCAGCGTGGCGGCGACGGCGTCGATCAGTTGCGGATCGATCAGCGGCTCGTCACCCTGCACGTTGACGACGATCTCGTCGTCGGTCAGCCCGAGCCGGTCGACCGCCTCGGCCAGCCGGTCGGTGCCCGACGGATGATCGGCGCGCGTCAGCACGCAGGCATAACCGGCGAGCGCCACGGCATCCTGGATGCGCATGTCGTCGGTCGCGACCACGACCAGCTTTGCGTTCGACTGCAGCGCCTGTTCGACGACGCGGACGATCATCGGCTTGCCGCCGATGTCGGCCAGCGGTTTGTCCGGCAGCCGGGTCGACTTCAGTCGCGCCGGAACGATCACCGTGAAGTTCATGTTGGGCTCCGCGACTCAGCCGCCGACTTCTTCGGTCGGATCAAGTTCGCGCGCCTCGCCTTCGAGCATCACCGGGATGCCGTCGCGGATCGGGTATGCGAGACGGTCGCCCTTGCAGATCAGCTCCTGCTTCGTCTTGTCGAAGACGAGCGGGCCCTTGCAGACCGGGCAGACGAGGATTTCAAGCAGCTTTGCGTCCATTTTGCAGCCTTGTTGCGAGCCATTGCCCCAGGTCCGGGGACAGCATGGCGTTGACCGGTAAAACCCAGATTCTAGCACCCTCAGCCCTGATCTCCGGCCGGGCGGCCAGTTTGACCGCATCCTTCTCGGTGGTCAGCAGCGTGCCGGGCGGCAACTCGTCCACGGTGTAGGCATGGTGATCGGCGAAGGCGTGACGGGCAAACGTCAGTCCGAGCCCGGCCAGCGTCGCGAAAAAGCGGGCCGGATTGCCGATGCCGCAGACCGCCGCCAGCGTTTCGCCGGCAAAGTCGTCGGCATCTCGGGTGATCGTCGGATCGTCGAGCCGGTACAGCCGCCCCGGTTTCAGGGTCATGTCGAACTGCCGCGGGTGCAGCTCGCCGGCCGCGCCGCCGTTGACAACCACCGCATCGACGCTGGCCAGACGCGATTGCGGCTCGCGCAGCGGCCCGGCCGGCAACTGCCAGCCGTTGCCGAAGCGCCGCATGCCGTCCACAACGCACAGCTCGATATCGCGACCGAGCCGGTAGTGCTGCAGGCCGTCGTCGCACAGCAGCACGTCGACCTGCGGATGTGCGGCCAGCAATGCCCTGCCCGCCGCCGCGCGATCGCGGCAGACGAACACCGGCACACCGGCGGCACGCGCCAGCAGCACCGGCTCGTCGCCGGCCTGTACCGGATCGCTGTCCGGCGCTACCGGCGTCGGAGCGTCGGCCTGGCCGCCGTAGCCGCGCGAGACGATGCCCGGGGAAAAGCCGTGCGCCACCAGCTCGCGGGCCAGATACGCCGTCAGCGGCGTCTTGCCGGTGCCGCCCGCCGTCAGGTTGCCGACGACGACGACCGGGACCGGCAGGCGTGCGATCCGCTTGATTCCGCGCCGGAACAGACGGCGCCGTAGCGCGCCGATCGCGGCAAACAGCAGCGACAGCGGCACCAGCGCCCACTTCAGCGGGTGGGTACCGTACCAGATGCGGTCGGGCAGGCTCATCCGACATCCCCGTTGGCCCTGATCGGGCGACAAAAAAGCAAAACGGGGCATCGGCCCCGTTCTGTCGTGTGCGTCGACCGCTTATTTTCCGGTCTGCGTGGCAAAGGTCAGCTTGCCATAGCCGGCCAGCCTGGCCGCCTCCATCACGTTGACGACGTTCTGGTGCGTCGCCTGCGAATCGGCGTTGATGATGATCATCGGATCCTGGTTGCCGCCGGCCGCGCGGCGCAACTCGGCGGCAAACGCTTCCTGGCTGCCGAACGCGGTGACCTGATTGTTGATGCTGTACTGGCCGGACGCCGAAATCGCGACCTGGACCGATTGCGGCATGTCGACCACCTTTTCGGCGTCGGCCGTGGGCAGGTTGATCTTCAGCTCGGCGAAACGCGAGTATGTCGTCGTCGCCATCAGGAAGATCAGGATCACCAGCATCACGTCGATCAGCGGGATGAAGTTGATCTCCGGCTCGTCGCGATGGCGCCCCTTGCGAAATTTCATCGTCGTGGCCTCAGCTGCGGTCGCCGTGGACGACTTCGACCAGCTTCACCGCCTGCTGCTCCATCTCGACGATGAAATCGTCGATCTTGCCACGGAAGTAGCGGTAGAACATCAGCGCCGGTACGGCAACCATGATGCCCGAGGCGGTGTTGTACAGCGCGACCGAGATGCCGTGCGCCAGCACCGCCGGGTTGTTGCCGCCGGTCGGCGACTGGGCGCCGAAAATCTCGATCATGCCGATCACGGTGCCCAGCAGGCCCAGCAGCGGCGTC
Source organism: Jeongeupia chitinilytica (assembly GCF_014652315.1). Classification (GTDB taxonomy): domain Bacteria; phylum Pseudomonadota; class Gammaproteobacteria; order Burkholderiales; family Chitinibacteraceae; genus Jeongeupia; species Jeongeupia chitinilytica. The sequence continues at coordinate 15,435 of NZ_BMYO01000012.1, forward strand.
ACGGCGGCAATCGTGCCAAGCGTGTTCAGATAGCGTTCGAGCTGGTGCGCCACGGCGGCGCCGGTTTCCTCGATCGACTCTTTCATGATGTCGCGCGAGCTCTTGACGTTCTTCAGCCCGGCGGCGAGGACCCGGCCGAGCGGGCTCGATGCCGCCAGTTTGCTCAGCATCTCCGGCGAAACGCCGTTGCTGCGATACTCCTGCACCGACTTGGCCAGCAGCCCTTCGGGCAGCACCACCGATTTGCGCAGCGACAGCAGCCGCTCGATGATGATCGTCACCGCGGTGACGGAACAGATGATAATGGTCCAGATCGGCCAGCCGGCGGCCTCGATGATGGCGAGCATGTGCGAATCAACCCAGGTAAAGGCATGCGGAAAACCGCGTAACTGTATCGGGATTGGCGACAACGCGAAAGCCGCAATGCGTACCGGCGCGGCGGGCGGGCAACAACGCTCCCGGGCGGGCGAACGCTGACGTGCAATGCGTGCCCGACCACCACCATGGCGCCAACGGACATGAGCTTATGCGGGTACAGGCCGGTGCCGCCCAACCTGACAGCTCGACGCTTACGCACAGGCTGTGGATAACAATGTGCACAACGCCTTGCGCAATTGCACAAAAGTATGCCCACTACCACTGCCACCCGATTGGCGTCGCGAACGAAAATCGACAAATACCCAATATATTCAGCAGGTTGAAACAAGAACTTCAACTACACTCCGGCCAATCGGCACAAAGCCAGCCGTAGTGCGGCCTCTGTGGATTACAGGACCAAAAACGATGATGTTTTCCCAAAAGTCAAGCGTCAATGTCATTACAGTGACCGAACTCAACCGTCAGGTTCGCGACTTACTGGAGGGCTCATTTCCGATACGCTGGATCGCCGGCGAGATTTCCAATTTCAAACGCTACGACTCCGGCCACTGCTATTTCAGTCTCAAGGACGCCAGCGCACAGGTCCGCTGCGTGATGTTTCGCAATCGTGCCGCGTTGCTCGATTTCCAGCCGAAGGAAGGCCTGCAGGTCGAGGTCCGCGCGGTCGTGTCGCTGTACGAAGCGCGCGGCGACTATCAGCTGACCGTCGAGGCAATGCGCCCGGCCGGCGTCGGCAACCTGTTTGAAGCGTTCGAAGCACTGAAGAAAAAGCTCGCCGCCGAAGGGCTGTTCGACGCGGCGACCAAGCGCACCCTGCCGGCATTTCCGCGCGCCATCGGCATCGTGACCTCACCCAAGGCCGCCGCGCTGCGCGACGTGCTGTCGACGCTGAAACGGCGTCATCCCGGCCTGCCGGTCATCATCTACCCAACTGCGGTGCAGGGTGCTACCGCCGCCAACGACATTGCCGCGGCCATCCGCAACGCAGCCAAACGCAACGAGGTCGATACCCTGATCGTCTGCCGTGGCGGCGGCAGTCTCGAAGACCTGTGGTCTTTCAATGAAGAAGTCGTCGCCCGCGCCATCGCCGCCAGCCCGATGCCGGTCGTCTCCGGCGTCGGCCACGAAACCGACTTCACCATCGCCGACTTCGTCGCCGACGTCCGCGCACCGACGCCGACCGCCGCGGCCGAACTCGCAAGCCCGAATCGCGACGAATGGCTGCTGCGGCTGAGCCAGCAGTCGGCGCGGCTGCGCCGGGCGCTCGAACGCGGATTGCACAGCCGGATGCAACTGGTCGACCAGCTCGGCCGGCGGCTCCGCCATCCGGGCGAAGCACTGGCACAGCGCCGCGACCGGCTCGCCAGCCTGACGCTGCGTCTCGGCCAGGCCGGGCAGCGCCAGTTTGCCGATCGCCGTGCCGCACTCGACCGGCTGGCGCTGCGGCTCGCGCATCGGCAACCGCAAACTGCGACGCATGCGCAGCGACTGGCCGAACTGCAACGCCGGCTGGCATCGGCCACGACACGGTACAACGACACCGGTCAGCGCCGCCTCGACACGCTGGCGGCACGGCTAGCGGCCTTGAATCCGCATGCCGTACTGGCGCGTGGCTACGCACTGGTCGAAACGCCCGACGGCCGCGTCGTCCAGCACGCCCGTGAACTGCAGCGGGGGGATCTGGTCGCACTGCGTTTTGCCGACGACAGCGTCGACGCACAAATCACCGGCCGGGCGGCGCAGCAGCAAGACCTGTTTTGAACCTGATGACAATGGCACAATCGAAGCCTGACCCAACCTGCAAGGAGACGCCGATGAGCCATCTGCCGCTGCTGTCCCACGTTTCGCTCGGTACCAACGATTTCGACCGTGCAGTCGCGTTCTACGACGCGATCATGCCGGCGCTCGGCTGCAAACGCCTCGAGCAGTTCCCTGGCGCCGCAGCCTACGGCCGCGACTATCCGGAGTTCTGGGTCCAGACCCCCATCGACGGCACTGCAGCCAATGTCGGCAACGGGACACACATCGGATTCACAGCCACCGACAAGGCCGCGGTCCAGGCGTTTTACGACGCAGCGATGGCGGCCGGCGCCACTGGCGACGGCGCACCCGGTCCGCGCCCGTACTACGGCGAACCGTACTTCGGCTGTTTCGTCCGGGATCCGGACGGTCACAAGATCGAAGCCGCATTCTGGGACCTGTCGCTCGAGCCCAAGCAACCGCACCAGTGCTGAACCCGCCAGGGCGCAATGCCACGGCCCAAAGCAAAAAGCCCCGCTTGGCGGGGCTTTTTTTACGGACAGGGCTCTCAACCAAAACGGCGCTGGCGCATCCATTTGGTGGCGATCCACTTCTCGCCGGCGGTGACCGGGGCGCCACCGTGCAGCGTCAGCGGGTCGACCTCGCTGTGGCTGTTGGTGTACTCGAAATACACCGCACTGCCCTTCTTCGGCGCGACCGACAGGCCGAGCTCCGGGAAGATCGTTTCTCCGCCGGCGTCGACATCGTTCAGGTACATCACCATGGTCGACACGCGCTGGCCGCCATTGGCCAGATGCGCCTGGCTGCCCGGATCGGCGACCGGAAAATAATCGTAGTGCGGCTTGTACTCGCCGGCGGTCTTGTAGTTGAGTATCTGGATGCCCTCGCCGTTTTCGATCGGCCAGTTCATCACCGCAGCGATGCGGGCATCGAGCTTGGCGATGAAGTCGTTTTCGTTCAGCGTGAAAAAGGTGCCAAAACTGGTGCGGTCGGCAATCACCTCGTGCTTGCCGGTCTGCGGATCGACGATGGTCGAGCGCTCGAGTTTGCGTTCGGACTGGCGGATCAGCTCGTCGCACTCTTCTTCCGACAGCAGTCCGTCGAGCACGGCGATCACCGGCTGGCCGACGCGGCTGACGATGCGGACGTCGCGGTCGGCAGTGCGGATGACGTTGCCTTCATGATTGAAGCGCGGCGCTTCATAGCGGTAAGCCGCCCCGGCCCCCTGCGGCACCGGCTGTGCCGCATTGCTCGACAGCTGGAACACCACGGCATTGGCGAACATCGGCTCGAAGTTCTTCTCGACCATGACTTCGACCAGCGACATCGGGGTACACCCGCGCTGCAGGTTGTCGGAAATCCAGCCCTGCCAGTCGGGCGAAAGGTGCGTAATCCGGTCCATGCTCTCCATCCTCGGTTCTTGTACGTGTTTTCCGGCCATTCTCGACGGCCCGATTGTGCTTGTCACCTGTCCGACATATTGCAATGCAATATCCGCGACACCCTTGATCACGACGGCAATTTTCCGCATCGCAACATGGGCCGATGAACGGCCGGACGGCCGGTCCGGACGGTCATTTCCACCCCGCCAGCACGCCACGAAGCGGTCACCCGGTCTGTGATAGAATTTCCCGTTCGATTCAACCGCTTGTGTGCTCCGCCATGGAATTGTCCGCACTGACCGCCCTTTCCCCGCTCGACGGCCGTTACGAAAAGCAGCTCGCCGACCTGCGTCCGCACTTCTCCGAGTACGCGCTCGTCAAGAGCCGCGTCACCGTCGAAATCGCCTGGCTCAAGGCGCTGGCCGCCGAACCGGCGATCGGCGAAATCAAGCCGTTCTCGGCCGCGACGATCGCCGAGCTCGACTCGCTCGTCAGCCGCTTCAGCCCGGAGCACGCGCTCGAGGTGAAGACGATCGAACGCACGACCAACCATGACGTCAAGGCGGTCGAGTACTGGATGAAGGAACGCCTGTCGGGCAACGCCGAAGTGTCGGCCGCCAGCGAGTTCATCCATTTCGCCTGCACCTCGGAAGACATCAACAACCTCAGCCACGCGCTGATGCTCAAGGCCGCGCGCGAAACCGTGCTGCTGCCGCGCATCGAAGAGATCGTCACCAAGTTCAAGGAACTGGCACATGCGCTGGCCGATGCGCCGATGATGAGCCGCACCCACGGTCAGCCGGCCACGCCGACGACGATGGGCAAGGAAATGGCCAACATCGCCTACCGACTCGAACGTCAGCTGGCACGGCTGGAAAAGATCGAAATCCTCGGCAAGATCAACGGCGCGGTCGGCAACTACAACGCCCACCTGTCGGCATACCCGGGTTTCGACTGGGAAGGCTTCTGCCGCCGCTTCGTCGAAAGCCTCGGCATCACCTTCAACCCGTACACGATCCAGATCGAGCCGCACGACTACATGAGCGAGCTCTACGACACCTTCGCGCGCGTCAACACAATCCTGATCGATGCCAACCGCGACATCTGGGGCTACATCTCGCTGGGCTTCTTCAAGCAGAAGGTCAACAAGAACGAAGTCGGCAGCTCGACAATGCCGCACAAGGTCAACCCGATCGACTTCGAGAATTCCGAAGGCAACCTCGGCCTCGCCAACGCGCTGCTGACGCATCTGAGCCAGAAGCTGCCGGTGTCGCGCTGGCAGCGTGACCTGACCGACTCGACCGTGCTGCGCAACATGGGGGTCGGCCTCGGCTATGCGCTGCTCGGCTACGTTTCGGCGCTCAAGGGCCTGAACAAGCTGGAAGTGAACCGTCAGGCCATGCTCGACGACCTCGACGCCAACTGGGAAGTGCTGGCCGAGCCGATCCAGACCGTGATGCGCCGCTACGCCGTACCGAATCCGTACGAGCAGCTGAAGGCGCTGACCCGCGGCCAGCGCGGCATGACGCGCGAAACGCTGGCGGTGTTCATCGACGGTCTGGCGATTCCGGACGACGAGAAGGCCCGCCTGAAGGCCATGACCCCGGCGAGCTATCTTGGCCGCGCCGAGGAACTTGCGCGCCGCATCTGATTCACATAGACCTTTGAAGCGGCCCGGCCCTGCCGGGCCGAACCGGGAGTGGGACGTTGAAACGCAAAGTATTGATCGCCAGCATCGGCACCGTTGCCGCGCTTGCAGTGGCCTACGTCGGTGGAACCTGGTACGCCGGGCGCGCCGCGCAGGACACCATGCAGAAACAGCACGAGTGGCTGGCGAGCCTGCCGTACTTCATCGTCAAGGACCGCAGCTATCACCGTGGCTGGTTCAGTTCGACCGAAACGGCAACGCTGCAGGTCAACCCGGACTACTACCGCTTCTTCCTCGAACGCGAAGGCGAGCCGCTGCCGGTGTTCGAGCTCCGGTATACCCAGAACGTCACCCACGGCCCGCTGCCACTGCTCGGCCATTTCAACCTGCACCCGTACAAGGCGGTGGTCGAGACCGAATTCAAGTTCTCGCCCGAGACGCAGAAGTTCCTGTCGCGCTTCTTCGGCGAACAGAAGCCGATCCAGATCGAGAACCGCATCGGTTTCACCGACGACGGCGTCATGAGCATCAAGGTGCCGAGCTTCGACTATGAAGAAGCCATCTCCGGCATCAAGGCCAAGTGGCTGGGCCTCGACGCAACGCTCGACTACGGTGGCGACTTCAACAGCGTCAAGCTGACCGCACTGGCACCGGGACTGACCGGCGAAGCCAAGGACAAGGGCAGCTTCGCCTTCCAGAACCTCAGCGCCACGCTCGACCACAAGCGTGGCCGCAGCGGCATCATGATCGGTACCTCGGGCATCAAGCTCGAGCAGCTGAACCTGAATCTGCTCGAAGGCCAGCCGCTGAAGCTGCAGCTGGACCAACTGGCCTACAACGGCCAGATCAGCGAAAAGGGCGAATACATCGACGGTCTGGCGCGCTTCACGCTCGACAAGCTGCAGCTCGACGGCAAGCCCTACGGCCCGGCCGAAATGGTCGCAACCGCCAGCCACCTGCACGGCCCGACGCTGGCCAAGCTCTCGGACGGCCTGACCAAGCTGCAGAAGCAGAAGCTGACCCGCGACCAGTTCACCGAGGCCGTGGTCAAGCTGGCGAAAACCGAAGGCATGCCGCTGCTGACCAACGACCCGAAGCTGGCCATCCAGTCGTTCAACGTCAAGCTGCCGGACGGTGCGATCCGTTTCTCGGCCGAAGTCGGCCTCAAGGGTTTTGTCGCCGCCGACCTCGACAAGCCGGTCGACCTCGTCAGGAAGCTCGATGCCCGCGCCGACTTCAACGTCCCGCGCAAGGTGATCGAGACCGTGGCCAGCTGGCAGGCGCGCAACATGTTCGGCGGCAGCGACTCGGGCATCTCGAACGACGATCTCGACTACCTGGTCGGCCAGTTCGTCGAAGGCCAGATCAACCGACTGGCAGAGCAGAAACTGATCCGGGTCGACGGCGACCTGCTGTCGGCCGATGCCAAGCTCAGCGAAGGCGCGTTCACGCTCAACGGCAACAAGGTCCCGCTGCCTTGGGATCAGGCTTCCGGCGAGGCCGAGGTGCCGAAGCAGTAGTTTCGTCGCAGTCCTGCAACACCGACAAGGCCGCCTCCGGGCGGCTTTGTCGCATTCCGCCACGACGCAACCGGCACAAACGCACGCCTAGGGTCAGCCCCCTAGTTGACGCTGGCATGCGGGCTGGCAACCATCTGGGCCACCCTGACAACCGGACTTCCCCATGCGTATCGGTGTCGTTACCGACTCCTGCTGCGACCTGCCGCGCGACTTCATCGACGCCCACGGCATCGAGATCATGCCGATCGCGATCCAGGGCGACGGCACCAGCTTCATCGATCACCGCGATCCGGCGGCCACCCGGGCGTTCTACCGCGACGCGCTGCAACTGGCGGCCGACTTCACCTCGGCGCCACTGACGATCGAACAGATCCGCGCGCTCTTCCTCGACCGGCTGGTCGTCGATTTCGACTACGTGTTCTGCATCACGGTGATGAATGCCCGCAGCCGGATTTTCGACAATGCCAGCCAGGCCGCCCGTGGCGTGCTCACCGACTACCGGCCGATCCGCGAAGCAGCGGGGCATGCCAAGCCGTTTTCGCTGCGCGTGTTCGACAGCCAGAACCTGTTTCCCGGGCAGGGGCTGATCGTCGCCGAAGTCGCCCGCCTTGCCGCCGAAGGGGCAACGACCAGCAGGATCATCGCCCACATCGAACGGCTGACGCAGACGACGCAGGCCTTCCTCATCCCGGCCGACCTGACCCAGTTGCGCCATCAGGCACGGCGCAAGGGCGACAAGAGCGTCGGCCTTGCCGCCTACCTGCTCGGCAGCGCGCTGGACATCAAGCCGGTGATCCGCGGCTATCAGGGCGACACCCATCCGGTCGCCAAGGTCCGCGGCTTCGATACCGGTGTCGACAAACTGTTTGCAACCGCCATCGCCCACATCGAAGCCGGGCTCGATGCCCCGCTCGTCTGCGTCAGCTACGGCGGCGACACCCGCGTGGTGAACACCATGAACGCCTACCAGATCATGTGCAAGGTCGCGGCCCGCCACGGCGTGAAGGTGCATCTGGCCGAAATGAGCACCACCGCCGGTGTCAACATCGGCGCGGGTGGTCTGGCGATCGCCTTCGCGTCGCCACGCGAAGCGACGATCGACTAGCCGTCGCTGCGTGGTTCGGTACTCGACCGCACGCCAGGCGCTGCTCCTCGTTCCGGCCAGTCACCCGAGCGCAAAAAAAACGGACGCAGACGCGTCCGTTTTTCATCGCCGGAATCCGCTTACTGGATGATTCCGCCACCGAGGCAGACATCGCCCTGATACAGCACCATCGACTGCCCCGGCGTCATCGCCCACTGCGGTTCGTCGAACACCAGTTCGACCCCGCCATCGACGTGCCGCAAGGTGCATGCGGCATCCTGCTGCCGGTAGCGCGTTTTGGCGGTATAGCGCCCTTCCGCCGGCAGATCGCCGGAGATCCACGAGCAGTCCAGCGCCAGCAGCGTCGATTTCAGCAACAGCGGATGATCATGCCCCTGAACGACGATCAGTTCGTTGCGCGGGATGTCCTTGCCACCGACGAACCACGGCTCGCCGCTGCCCGCCTTGTCGCCGCCGATGCCGAGTCCCGAGCGCTGGCCCAGCGTGTAGTACATCAGCCCCATGTGCTCGCCCATCACCTTGCCGTCGGGCGTCACCATTTTCCCCGGCACCTTGGGCAGGTAGCGGTTGAGGAAGTCGCGGAACGGCCGCTCGCCGATGAAGCAGATGCCGGTGCTGTCCTTCTTCTTCGCGTTCGGCAGGCCGATTTCCTCGGCGATGCGTCGCACTTCGCTCTTCTGCAGACCACCGAGCGGAAACACCGCCTGGCTGACCTGCGCCTGGCTCAGCCGGTACAGGAAGTAGGTCTGGTCCTTGCTCTGGTCGGCGGCGCGGATCAGCTCGGTCCTGCCGTCGGCGCGGACACGGTTGCCGCAGTAATGGCCGGTGGCCATCTTGGCGCCGCCCAGCTCGATCGCGTAATCGAGGAAGCACTTGAACTTGATTTCGCTGTTGCAGAGGATGTCCGGATTCGGCGTACGTCCGGCCGAGTACTCGGCGAGAAAGTACGAGAACACCCGGTCCTTGTATTCCTTGGCGAAGTTCACCAGTTCGATATCGATGCCCAGCAGGTCCGCGACCGCGATCGCGTCCATGCTGTCTTCCTTGATCGAGCAGTACTCGTCGCTGTTGTCGTCTTCCCAGTTCTGCATGAAGACGCCGTGCACGTCGAAGCCCTGCTGCTTCAGCAGGTGCGCGGTCACGCTCGAATCGACTCCTCCCGAGAGGCCGACGACGATCTTGTCGCTCATACGGCCTCCGCCAGCGGTTCGGCACGGTCCCCGGTTCGATCGAAATCGCGCAGCAGTGTGAGCGGGTAGCGTTTGCCGGCCAGATAGTCGTCGATGCAGGCGAGCAGCAACGGACTGCGGTGTTCGCCGGCACGGGCGGCAATTTCGTCACGGCTCAGCCAGACGGCGGCCTCGATGTCGTCGTCGAGCGCACGACCCGCGTCAACGCCAGTGACGGAACCTGCGAACGCAAAGCGCAGATAGGTCAGCTCCGGGCGTTCCGGCGGGCTCCACAGATAGATGCCGACCAGTGCCGCCGGTACGAAATGATGTGCGGTTTCTTCCAGCGTCTCCCGCACGGCGGCAGCGACGATGGACTCGCCGTGCTCGACATGACCGGCAGGCTGGTTCAGTTTGCGCTGACCGAGAATGCGTTCCTCGACCAGCAGAAAGCGGCCGTCGCGCTCGATCACCGCGGCGACGGTGGCATTGGGCTTCCACATACGCAAGAATTCCAAGCAAAACAGGATTTTACCCGAAGCGCACCGTGCTTTCAGCGGGCTTTGTTCGGCCCGCGCCGGCCACGCTGCTTGGGCCGCCCCGGTGTGGCCGCGACGACGGGCGGGTTCGGCGCGGCAACGCGCAGCTCGCGCCACTGCCCCGGCGCCAGCTCCGCCAGCGTGTACTCGCCGATCGCCGCACGAATCAGCCGCAGGGTCGGAAAGCCGGCCTTGGCCGTCATCCGCCGCACCTGGCGGTTCTTGCCCTCGGCGATGATCACCTCGAGCCAGGTTGTCGGGATGTTCGCGCGGAACCGCACCGGCGGCGTGCGGGGCCACAGCCCGGCCGGCTCGTCGATCAGGCGCACCTGGGCCGGCTTGCTGACGAAATCGCCGAGATCGACGCCACGGCGCAGCGGTTCGAGATCTGCGTCGGACGGTGCACCGTCGACCTGCACCCAGTAGGTCTTGGGCAGCTTGTACTTCGGATCGGCAATGCGCGCCTGCAGCGGCCCGGAATCGGTCAGCAGCAGCAGGCCCTCCGAATCGGTATCGAGCCGGCCGGCAGGGTAGACATCAGGTACACGCACGTAGTCGGCCAGCGACCGATGCGGTGGGCTGGGCGAGAACTGGCAGATCACGCCGTACGGTTTATTGAGCAGGATCAAACGGGCCATACCGCGATTTTACCGCTTGAATTGCATGGGCGGCGTACGGTTGGCTTTGCATGGCGTGAATCTTCACGCCATAATCGTAGTTTGTCTGCTGCTGTTACAGCATTGTCATAACCATCAGGAAGCCCGCGATGAGCCACATCCAAGTCCCCGCCGAAGGCGCCAAGATCGTTCCGAACCTGGCAACGCCCGATAATCCGATCATTCCGTTCATCGAAGGCGATGGCATCGGTGTCGATATCACCCCGGTGATGAAGGACGTGGTCGACGCAGCCGTGGCCAAGAGCTACGGCGGCGCCCGCAAGATCCACTGGATGGAAATCTACTGTGGCGAGAAGGCGGCCAAGGTTTACGGCAACGACAACTACCTGCCGGAAGAAACCCTCGCCGCGCTGAAGGAATACGTCGTATCGATCAAGGGCCCGCTGGCCACGCCGGTCGGTGGCGGCATCCGCTCGCTGAACGTTGCGCTGCGCCAGCAGCTCGACCTGTACGTCTGCCTGCGCCCGGTGCGTTACTTCCAGGGCGTCCCGTCGCCGCTGAAGCGCCCGGACCTGACCGACATGGTCATCTTCCGCGAGAACACCGAAGACATCTACGCCGGTATCGAGTGGGAAGCCCAGACCGACGGCGCCAAGCAGGTCATCGACTTCCTGCAGGGCCAGATGGGCGTGAAGAAGATCCGCTTCCCGGAAAGCAGCAGCATCGGCATCAAGCCGGTCAGCAAGGAAGGTACCGAGCGCCTCGTCCGCAAGGCGATCCAGTACGCGATCGACAACAACCGCAAGAGCGTGACCCTTGTCCACAAGGGCAACATCATGAAGTTCACCGAAGGCATGTTCCGCCAGTGGGGTTACGACCTCGCCAAGCGCGAATTCGGTGGCGTCGAAGTGGACGGCGGCCCGTGGCTGCAACTGCCGAACGGCATCGTCATCAAGGACGTGATCGCCGATGCCTTCCTGCAGCAGATCCTGCTGCGCCCGGCCGAATACGACGTGATCGCCACGCTGAACCTGAACGGCGACTACGTGTCGGACGCGCTGGCAGCCCAGGTCGGCGGCATCGGCATCGCCCCGGGTGCCAACCTGTCGGACAACGTGGCCTGCTTCGAAGCCACCCACGGCACCGCACCGAAGTACGCCGGCCAGGACAAGGTCAACCCGGGTTCGCTGCTGCTGTCGGCTGAAATGATGCTGCGCCACATCGGCTGGAAGGAAGCGGCCGACCTGATCATCAGCGCGACCGAGAAGACCATCAAGGACAAGGTCGTGACCTACGACTTCGCCCGCCTGATGGACGATGCGGAAGAAGTGTCGTGCTCGGCCTTCGGCAAGGCCATCATCGCCCGGATGTAATCTATCCGCGACGATGCAAGCCCCGCGTCATGCGGGGCTTTTTCTTGTCCGGCGTCCGTCGGAACGCGCACAATGAAAAAGCCCCGCATGAAGCGGGGCTTTTCAAACACCGGAAACGCTTAGGCGCCCTGGATGTTCGCAGCTTGCTTGCCTTTCGGACCTTGCGCGACTTCGAAGTTCACGCGCTGGCCTTCCTTCAGGGTCTTGAAGCCCGGCATGTTGATCGCGGAGAAGTGAGCGAAGATGTCCTCGCCGCCTTCGTCCGGGGTGATGAAGCCGAAGCCCTTGGAATCATTGAACCACTTAACGGTACCCGTTGCCATTTGGCGTCTTTCTCCAAAAAAACTGTTAACGCATTGCACCCTTGCGGGCGTTCAGGTTTGACATCAAGGCCTGCACAACGGGAATACCGATACGGCATGATGCTTGGCTATCAAACGCCGTTCATTTTTACGCGACATTGACGAAAAAGGTCAAGCAGATTGCTGGGCGAAATTATTGAGTGTTGTTTGCCCGGCACGCTTGAAAAGCCCCCCTCACAGACCAAAATAAAAGAGCGGAGACAATTGGAAAATCATGGCGACACAGCATCAACTCGACCCGCAACTCGTTCATCAGGAACAGCGCGCCGCACCACCGCCGATGTACCGGGTGGTTTTGCTCAACGACGACTACACCCCGATGGAGTTTGTTGTCGACGTGCTCCAGCAGTTTTTTGCGCTGGGCCTTGAACAAGCCACGGTCGTGATGCTCAAAGTCCATAACGAGGGCCGCGGAATCTGCGGGGTATATCCCCGGGACATCGCAGCCACCAAGGTCAGTCAGGTTGACCAGTACGCCCGCCAGCACCAACACCCGCTTCAATGCATCATGGAGGTGAACGAATGATCGCCCAGGAACTGGAAGTGAGCCTCCACATGGCCTTCATGGAGGCCAGACAGAAGCGTCACGAATACATTACGGTCGAGCACCTGCTGCTCGCACTGCTCGACAACCCGTCGGCCGCCGAAGTGCTGCGCGCATGCAGCGCCAACATCGACGAGCTGCGCCGCCAGCTGTCCGACTTCGTCACCGAGCACACCCCGGTCGTTTCCGGGACCGGTGAGGTCGAAACCCAGCCGACCATCGGCTTCCAGCGCGTGATCCAGCGCGCGATCCTGCACGTGCAGAGCTCGGGCAAGAAGGAAGTGACCGGCGCCAACGTGCTGGTGGCGATCTTTGGCGAAAAGGACAGCCATGCGGTGTACTTCCTGCACCAGCAGGGCATCACCCGGCTCGACGTCGTCAACTTCATCTCGCACGGCATCGCCAAGGCCGGGGGCGGCGCGCAACCTGCGCCGAAGCAGGAATCGTCCGGCGAGGAACACGAAGGCGAGGTTGCAGCCGGCGGCGCGCTGGAGAACTTCACCCTGAACCTGAACCAGCAGGCGCTCGCAGGCAAGATCGACCCGCTCATCGGCCGCGACAGCGAACTGGAACGCGTCGTGCAGATCCTCTGCCGTCGCCGCAAGAACAACCCGCTGCTGGTCGGCGAAGCCGGCGTCGGCAAGACCGCGATCGCCGAAGGTCTGGCACGCCAGATCGTCGAGGGCGACGTGCCGGACATTCTTGCCGACGCGACCGTCTATGCACTCGACATGGGTGCCCTGCTCGCCGGCACCAAGTACCGCGGCGACTTCGAGCAGCGGCTGAAGGCCGTGATCAAGCAGCTGACCGAGGAACGCAACGCGATCCTGTTCATCGACGAGATCCACACCCTCGTCGGCGCCGGTGCGGCCTCCGGCGGTACGCTCGATGCGTCCAACCTGCTCAAGCCGGCACTGTCGAACGGCACGCTCAAGTGCATCGGTGCGACGACCTACACCGAGTACCGCGGCATCTTCGAGAAGGACAACGCGCTGTCCCGCCGCTTCCAGAAGATCGACGTCGTCGAGCCGACCGTGCAGCAGACCGTCGAGATCCTCAAGGGCCTGAAGGAGAAGTTCGAATCGCATCATGGCGTGAAGTACACGCTGGCGGCACTGACGACCGCGGCCGAGCTGTCGGCCAAGTACATCAACGACCGTCACCTGCCGGACAAGGCGATCGACGTGATCGACGAAGCCGGGGCGGCACAGAAGATCCTGCCGCGCTCGAAGCAGAAAAAGACGATCAACAAGCACGAAATCGAGGAAATCGTCTCGAAGATCGCCCGGATTCCGCCCAAGAGCGTGTCCAATGACGACAAGAGCGCGCTGAAAACGCTGGATCGCGACCTGAAGAACGTCGTGTTCGGGCAGGACAAGGCGATCGAAGCACTGTCGACGTCGATCAAGATGGCCCGGGCCGGACTGGGCAACCCGCAGAAACCGATCGGCGCCTTCCTGTTCTCCGGTCCGACCGGGGTCGGCAAAACCGAGGTCGCGCGACAGCTCGCTTACACGCTCGGTATCGAGCTGATCCGCTTCGACATGTCCGAATACATGGAACGCCATGCGGTCAGCCGGCTGATCGGCGCGCCACCGGGCTATGTCGGGTTCGAACAGGGCGGCCTGATGACCGAAGCGGTCAACAAGCATCCGTATGCGGTGCTGCTGCTCGATGAAATCGAAAAGGCGCATCCGGACATCTTCAACGTCCTGCTGCAGGTGATGGACCACGGCACGCTGACCGACAACAACGGCCGCAAGGCGGACTTCCGCAACGTGATCCTGGTGATGACGACCAACGCGGGCGCCGAAAGCCTGAACCGGCCGGTGATGGGCTTTACCGCCAAAAAGGAAACGGGCGACGAGATGCAGGAAATCAAGCGCCTGTTCACGCCGGAGTTCCGCAACCGGCTGGATGCGGTGATTCCGTTCGCGCCGCTGTCGCACGAAATCATCCTGCAGGTGGTCGACAAGTTCCTGCTGCAACTGGAAATGCAGCTGCAGGAGAAGAAGGTCGATGCGCACTTCACGCCGGGGCTGAAGGACATGCTCGCAGAACAGGGTTTCGACCCGCTGATGGGTGCGCGTCCGATGGCCCGGCTGATTCAGGACACGATCCGCAAAGCGCTGGCGGACGAGCTGCTGTTCGGTCGCCTGACCCACGGTGGCGACGTGACAATCGATGTCGACGACGACGGCAAGGTCGTGCTCGACTTCCCGGTCACCGAGCCTGTCCCGGCCTGATCTGTCGAACCGCAAAAAAACAAACCCCGCTTCGGCGGGGTTTGTTTTCGTTGTGGCAACTGCTTAGGGCTGCTGCACGATCACCGTCTGCGCCGGCATCGGTGCCGGGAAATCGGCGCCGAGCACGTCCTTGATCGTCTTGTTGGTATCGAAATAGACCTGCCAGTAGTTGTCGTTGTGGCAGTACGGTCGCACCGCCAGCACCGGACCGACCAGATTGAATTCGAGAATCTCGACATCGACAGCCGGATCGGCCAGCACGTTCGGAATTGCGGCAATCCGCCCCTTCAGCGCGGCGATCGCGGCCTGATAGTCGGCAGCACCGGCCAGCTGTGCCTTGAGTTCGACACGGCGGAACGGATTGTGGGTGAAGTTCTGGATCGTGTCGGTAAAGATCTTGTTGTTGCCGATCAGCGTCAGCACGTTGTCCGGCGTGTTGATCGCCGTGGCAAACAGGCCGATCTCCTTGACCGTACCGGTCACGCCACCGGCGGTCACGAAGTCACCGACCTTGAACGGCCGCAGCACGATGATGAAGGCACCACCGGCAAAATTGGCCAGCAGCCCCGACCATGCCATGCCGACAGCCAGACCCAGTGCGGCGATCAGCGCAGCGAAGGTTGTCGTCTGAACGCCGAAGTAGCCGAGGATGCCGACCACCAGCAGGATGTTCAGCGTGACCGTGATCACCGAACCGACATAACGCAGTACGGTCGGATCGACCTTCTGCTTCTCCAGCGACTTCTGCACGAGGCCAACCGCAAACCCGATCAGCCATCGCCCGACCACCCAGAATACGATCGCGGCAAGGATTTTCACGCCGACCGCGGCCGCGTAGTCGGTGATCAGCGTCTGCAGCTGCCCGGCTTTCTGCAGACCTTCATTCACAATGCCAGATTCCGCCATGATTCCCCCCTTAAGTTCGGCTTGATCTTACATCAAGCTAGCATATGTGAAGCTGCCGACTTGCGCCTCAGCTTTTTTGGCGGGGATGGTAGCGGTGCAGCGCCCGAAGCCGGGCCCGGGCGACATGGGTGTAAATCTGCGTCGTACCGATGTCGGCGTGGCCGAGCAGGCTCTGTACGATACGCAGATCGGCGCCATGATCGAGCAGGTGCGTCGCAAACGCATGCCGCAGAACATGCGGACTGAGCTTGGCGGCGTCGATGCCCGATTCGACTGCATACTGCTTGATGACGTACCACGCGCCTTGCCGGGTCATCGGCTCGCCCCGCTGGTTGACGAAGACGGTGGGCGCGAACCGGCCGGCAACGAGCAACGCTCGCGCCTCGTTCAGATAGCGCTTGAGCCAGTCCTGCGCCACCTCGCCCACCGGCACCAGACGCTGCTTGTCACCCTTGCCGTGCAGCACTGCCAGATAGCCGTCGCCAAGATGCAGCGCATCGCTACCGAGCGCCACCAGTTCCGAAACACGCATGCCGGTCGCGTACATCAGCTCGAGCATCGCCCGATCGCGCAGGCCGGCGGCACTGCCGACGTCCGGCGCAGCCAGCAGCGCCCCGATCTGGTCTTCGGTCAGCGCCTTCGGCAACGGCCTGACCCGCCTGGGCGAGCGCAACGTCTCGGTCGGATCGTCACCGATGCGCTCCATCTGCTGCCAGTGCCGGTAGAACTTGCGCAGACTGGCCAACCGCCGTGCCAGCGTCGCCGCCTTGAGTGTCCGCGCCTGCCGTGCCAGGAAGGCCTGGACGTCATCACGGCTGGCTGCCAGCAGCGCGATGCCGCTTTCGTTCAGCCAGTCGGCCCAGATGCCGAGATCGAGCCTGTAGCTGTTGACGGTATGGGTAGCCAGCTGCTCCGCCAGCCAGATCGCGTCGACAAACTCGTCGATCAGCGCCTCGTCTTCCGGTCGCTTCATTGCATCCCGCCCTCGTGCCCCGGCAGGCGAAGCTGGATTGACAACCGATTCGACCCGCACGCGCGGCCCGCATCATGTGCACTCGGACCTGTTGAAAATCTGCACCCCGGCCGCTGGCCACCATCGGCATTCAAGGGAACATGGGCGACTTGCATGGTAAGTATGGCTTGATGGTCGTTGTGGTCGATCTGGTTTGTCATGACGGAACTTCTCGGCCGGCACATCCGTGCAGAATACGCCGCGCATAAAAAAACGCGGAGCCAAGGCTCCGCGTTTTCCGCAGCAGGACGTCGCCTTAGTTGGCGGCTGCCACAGCCTTGCGGGCCGGCAGCTTTTCCTTGATGCGGGCCGACTTGCCCGAACGATCGCGGAGGTAGTACAGCTTGGCGCGACGGACATCACCGCGACGCTTCACTTCGATCGAAGCGACCAGCGGCGAGAAGGTCTGGAACGTACGCTCGACGCCTTCGCCCGACGAAATCTTGCGGACGATGAACGAGCTGTTCAGGCCGCGGTTGCGCTTGGCAATCACGACACCCTCATAAGCCTGCAGACGCTCACGCGTACCTTCCTTCACCTTGACCTGGACGATCACGGTGTCACCCGGTGCGAATTCCGGCACGGTCTTGCCCAGGCGAGCGATTTCTTCTTGTTCGAGTTGCTGAATCAGGTTCATTGCATTACTCCTTGCGAAGCTTGTTCCTTCTACCCTTGGCCGGGTGAGTCTGCGGACTCGGACTGAAATTCAGCCAGAAGACGAGCTTCCTCTTTGGAAAGCTGGCGATCCGCGAGCAGATCCGGGCGACGCAACCAGGTGCGACCCAGCGCTTGCTTCAAACGCCAGCGACGTATGTTGGCATGATTTCCCGAAAGCAGGACTTCCGGAACCGCCATGCCGCGGTAATCCTCTGGACGGGTGTAATGCGGACAATCCAGCAACCCATCCACAAACGAATCTTCTTCGGCACTCGCCTGGGTATTGAGCACCCCGGGCCAGAGCCTGGCAATCGCATCGATCAGCACCATGGCCGGCAGCTCGCCGCCGGACAGCACATAATCGCCGATCGATATTTCCTCGTCGACCTGCCGCTGGATCAGCCGCTCATCGACGCCTTCGTACCGGCCGCACAACAACACCAGTCCGTCCAGCCCGGCCAGTTCGACCGCCTTGGCATGCGACAGACGCTGCCCTTGCGGCGACAGGTAAACCACCCGACTCGCCACGCCGCGTTCGTGTTGCCGCACTTTGGCGGCTTCGATCGCCAGCTCGAGCGGCTCGGGCTGCATCACCATGCCGGGACCGCCACCGAAGGGACGATCGTCGACACGCCGATAATTGTCGGAGGTGAAGTCGCGCGGATTCCACGTCTGCAACGCGAAAACGCCGAGTTCCACCGCCCGCCGCGTCACCCCGGACCGGGTGATCGCGTCGAACATTTCCGGAAACAGCGTGACGACGTCGATCTGCCGCGTCATACCGTTCAGTAGTCCAGACCCCAGTCGACCGTAATGCTGCGCGCTTCGGTATCGACCTTCAGCACGACCGGCGCCACGAAAGGCAGCAGGCGCTCGGTTTCACCGTCACGCACCACCAGTACATCATTGGCACCGGTGGCGAACAGCTTGTCGACTACACCCAGCGACTCGGCGGCGGTATTGACCACCGTCATGCCGACCAGATCGGCCCAGTAATACTCGCCTTCGTCAGCAGCCGGCATCAGACTGCGCGGCACTGCAACTTCGCAACTCTTGAGCGCGAAAGCGGCATCACGGTCATCAACCCCGACCAGCTTGGCTGCCAGTTTCTTGGTATGCACTGCGCCCTCTTCGAGAACATAGGCATGCCATTCGCCGTTGCGCTTGAGCCACCACGTCTCGTAGTCGAGCAGGCTGTCGGCGAATTCGGTATCGGCGACGACGTTGAGCCAGCCACGAATGCCGAATGCCCCGCTGACGTAGCCCATGACGACGAGGTCGTCCGGGACAATCTGCGGGGCAGAAGCTGTGCGTACCACGGCGAGCTTACGCTGCGACCGGGGTGTAGCCCTTCAGCAGCTTGGCAACCGAGTCGTTCACTTGCGCGCCGACACCGATCCAGTAGTTGACGCGGTCCATAGCCAGACGCAGGCCTTCTTCGCTTTCAGCAGCCAGCGGGTTGTAGAAACCCACGCGCTCGATGAAGCGGCCGTCGCGGCGGTTGCGCGAATCGGAAACAACGACGTTGTAGAACGGGCGGTTCTTGGCGCCGCCGCGGGCAAGACGAATCACAACCATGTCAGATATCCAGTAAATCGGTTTATGCGAAACAGGCGATTGTACGAGAAAAAGTCAAGCCTGTACAAGCCCGTCGAGCGGCCATGCAGCGTCGGAACGTTCACATGCCCGGCAGCATGCCCTTCATGCCGCGCATCATTTTCATCATGCCGCCCTTGCTGAACTGCTTCATCATCTTCTGCGTCTGCTCGAACTGGTTGAGCAGCTTGTTCACTTCCTGAACCGAGACCCCGGCACCGGTAGCGATGCGGCGCTTGCGGCTGGCCTTGATCAGCTCGGGTTTCTTGCGCTCGGCCGGCGTCATCGAATTGATGATGCCTTCGATCCGTGCCACGGCCTTGTCGGTGACCTGCTGGTTCGCCATTTCACCAAGCTGGCCCATCCCCGGGAGCTTGTCGAGCAGCGCCGACATGCCGCCCATCTTCTTCATCTGGCCGATTTGCGCCTTGAAGTCTTCCAGGTCGAAGCCCTTGCCGGACTTGACCTTCTTCATCATCTTCAGCGCTTCGGCTTCGTCGACGGTCTTCTGCACGTCTTCGATCAGGCTCAGCACGTCGCCCATGCCGAGAATCCGGCTGGCCATCCGGTCCGGATAGAAAGGCTCGATCCCGGCGAGCTTTTCGCCCACGCCGATGAACTTGATCGGTTTGCCGGTAATGTGCCGGACCGACAGCGCCGCGCCACCACGCGAGTCACCGTCCATCTTGGTCAGCACGACGCCGGTCAGCGGCAGCGTTTCGTTGAACGCCTGCGCGGTGTTGACCGCATCCTGGCCCTGCATCGCGTCGACGACGAACAGTGTTTCCACCGGTTTGACCGCGGCATGGACCGCCTTGATTTCGACCATCATTGCTTCGTCGATGGCCAGACGACCGGCGGTGTCGACGATCAGTACGTCATGGAAATGCTTCTTGGCGTAATCGAGCGCCGCCAGCGCGATGTCGACCGGCTTCTGGCTCACGTCCGACGGGAAAAACTCGACTTCGAGCTGGCCGGCAATGGTCTTGAGCTGCTCGATCGCAGCCGGACGGTAAACGTCGGCCGAAACGACCAGTACCTTTTTCTTCTGCTCTTCCTTGAGCCGCTTGGCCAGCTTGCCGGTCGTCGTGGTCTTGCCGGCACCCTGCAGGCCGGCCATCAGCACCACGGCCGGTGGCACGGCGGCCAAGTTGAGGCCGTCGTTCTGCGCCCCCATCAGCTTGGTCAGCTCTTCATACACCACACCGACCAGCGCCTGCCCCGGCGTCAGACTGCCGATGACTTCCTGCCCCAGCGCCCGCACCTTGATGTCGGCGATGAAGCCCTTGACCACCGGCAGCGCGACATCGGCCTCGAGCAAGGCCATGCGCACTTCGCGCAGCGCGTCCTGGATGTTGTCCTCGGTCAGCCGGGCATTGCCGCGCAGCGTCTTGACGACCCCGGAGAGACGAGTGGACAGATTCTCAAGCATGAAGACGACCCTTTCCCGGCCCGCGCTGGCGCGACCGCTCTGTTAGACTGTGGATTCCCGCATTCTACCCGATTTAGCTTTGTGACCTGGCTCGCAGCTTCCGCGTTCGTCGTCTACCTCGGCCTGGGCTGGCATTTCTGCCGCACCCGCCTGTCTGCCGCCGCACCGCCGCGGCCGATGCTCGAGCACGGCCTGCTGCTGCTGGCGCTGGCACTGCACGGCCTGTCACTGTGGCCCCACCTCGCGCAAAGTCCGCTGCACTTCGGCGCGGCCGAAGCGCTCTCGCTGACGGCTTGGCTGGCCCTGCTGATCTATCTGCTCGGCCACCTCGCCTACCGGCTCGAAGGCCTGCAGCCGGTCCTGCTGGTCATCGTCTGCGCCCTGCTCGGTCTCAGCCTGCTCCTGCCACCGGGTCATGCGCTGACCTACCCACAAAGTGCGGTCTCGCGGCTGCACTTCCTGACCGCGATGCTGGCCTACGGCCTGTTCGTCAACGCCGCCGGTGTCGCCATCCTGATGCGGCTGGCCGACCGGCGCCTGCACCACGCCGATGCACATGTGCTGATCCGCCAGCTCCCCCCGCTTCTCGCCCTTGAACGGCTGCTGTTCGCCTGCGTTGGTGTCGGCTTTGCCATGCTCAGCATTGCGCTAATCACCGGTACGGTATTCGCCGAGCACATTTACGGCAGAACGCCCGGCATCGGCCACAAGATCGTCTTCTCGGTCGCCGCCTGGCTGTGCTTCGCGGCGCTGCTGCTCGGCCGCCATCTGCTCGGCTGGCGCGGCCGGATCGCGACCCGGATCACCCTCGGTGGCTGCGTCCTGCTGTTGCTGGGCTATGCCGGCACCCGTTTCGTGCTCGAAACACTGCTGCGCCACGGCGCCTGACCCCGCCCCTATACTGACCGAGCCCCCCCCCGACACGGACTCCGCGTGGAAGACACTCCCATCTCGGCCCTGTTTGCCGCCCTGCTGATCTGCCTGGCAAGCTCGGCGTTCTTCTCCGCAGCCGAAACCGCCATGATGGCCATCAACCGCTACCGCCTGACCGGCAAGGTCCGCCAGGGCCATCGTGCCGCGGTACGCACGCAGAACCTGCTGAACGAGACGGAGAAGCTGCTCGGCGTCATCCTGCTCGGCAACACCATCATCAATACCGCGTCGGCGACGCTTGCCACGCTGATTACGGCCCGGCTGTTTGCCGGCAACGAATTTGCCCTAGGCCTCGCCACACTGACGGTGGCATTCGCGATCCTGGTGTTCTCCGAAGCCACGCCCAAGGTCATTGCCGCCACCCACCCCGAACCGGTGGCTTTTTTTGCCAGCGGCCCGCTGGCCTTGCTGCTGCGGGTGTTCTATCCGGCGGTGTGGATCGTCAACGTCATCGTCGACGCGCTGTTGCGTGTACTGCGACTGCGCAAACGCAAAGACAGCAACACCGCGTTGTCACCGGACGAGCTGCGCTTGCT
Organism: Jeongeupia chitinilytica; assembly: GCF_014652315.1. GTDB lineage: Bacteria > Pseudomonadota > Gammaproteobacteria > Burkholderiales > Chitinibacteraceae > Jeongeupia > Jeongeupia chitinilytica. Next base: position 37,151 of record NZ_BMYO01000012.1, read on the forward strand.
GGTGCTCGAATCGGGCCGCTTCATGGAAAAGAAGCACCACACGATTCTGCTCAACCTGTTCGAACTGGCCAAGGTCACCGTCGACGACGTCATGACGCCCCGCCACCAGATGGAAATGGTCGACCTCGAGCTCCCCGGCGACCTGTTGCGGCAGGAGCTGTTCACCAGCCACCACTCGCGCCTGCCCATTTTTGCCGGCAATCCCGACAACGTGCTCGGCATTCTGCCGGCCCGCAAACTGTTGTCACTGAGCGAGGCCGATACCGACGCCGACGCGGTGCGCTCGCTGATGCGTCAGCCCTACTTCATTCCGTCCGGCACCCCCCTGTTCACCCAGTTGCAGAACTTTCAGGAAAACCACCGACGCATGGGCCTCGTCGTCGACGAGTACGGCGAACTGCTCGGCCTCGTTACACTGGAAGACATCCTCGAACAGATGATCGGCGAATTCACCACCCATTCGCCGGCAAGCGGCGGCCAGCTGGCACGCCAGCCGGATGGCAGCCTGCTGCTCGACGGCTCGACCAGCCTGCGGGACCTCAACCGAAAGCTCAAGCTGGCCTTCCCGACCAGCGGCCCCAAAACGCTGAACGGCCTGATCCTCGAGTACTTCGAAGACATTCCGGAAGCCGGCACCTGCATGGTGATTGCCGGCCAGCGACTCGAAGTCGTGCAAACGCAGGATCGCAGCATCCGGATGGTGCGGCTGTATCCTCAATGAAACCATCCGGGGCGCCAACGCCCATGCCTTGGCGCACAGTGCTAGACTCTGCGCGAGGAGACGTCGGCGCGCGCCGCACGTACAAGACTAGACCCGAAGAGTCCTAGCGCAGCTCATGTCCACTACCCCCTCGATTTCCGGTCTCGCCCGCCTGCTGGTCCAGCATGGCCGGCTTGGCGACGCCGACGCCGAAGCACTGCAGAACAGCGCGAGCAGCAACAAGACCCCGTTCATCGCGCAACTGCTTCAAAGCGGCAAGATGAACGCCAAGGATGTCGCCGAATTCAGCGCCCAGGCGTTCGGCTACCCGCTGCTCGACCTCGACCAGATCGATACAGCCTACATTCCGCAGGGTGTACTCGACACCAAAGTGATGCAGGCGCAGCGGGTGGTCCCGCTGTTCAAGCGCGGCACGCGCCTGTTCATCGGCATTTCCGACATCACCAATCTGCAGGCTGCCGAGGAAGTCCGCTTCCAGACCGGTGCGCAGATCGAACCGATCGTCGTCGAAGACAACAAGCTGATCAAGCTGCTCGATCAGTTGCTCGAGGCATCCGGCGCCACGCTGAAGAACCTCGAGATGGACGAGTCCGAGCTCGAGATCAGCGGTGGCGACCCCGAACCGCAGACCGATGCAGCGAACATCGACGTCGACGACGCACCGGTGGTCAAGTACCTGCAGAAGATCCTGCTCGACGCAATCAACGCCGGCGCGTCGGACATCCATTTCGAGCCGTACGAAAAGTACTACCGGATCCGCTATCGCCAGGACGGCATCCTGCGGGAAATCGCCCAGCCGCCGCTGGCGATCAAGGAAAAGATCGCCTCGCGGATCAAGGTCATTTCCAAGCTCGACATTTCCGAAAAACGCGTGCCTCAGGACGGCCGGATGAAGCTGGTCCTGTCGAAGAGCCGCGCCATCGACTTCCGGGTCTCGACGCTGCCGACCCTGCACGGCGAAAAGATCGTCATGCGGATTCTCGATCCGACGTCGGCCACGCTCGGCATCGACGCGCTCGGCTACGAGCCGGACCAGAAGGCCGCATTGCTCGATGCGGTCAGCCGCCCCTATGGCATGGTACTGGTTACCGGGCCGACCGGCTCGGGCAAGACGGTCTCGCTGTATACCTGTCTGAACATCCTCAACGAGCCTGGCACCAATATCTCGACGGCCGAAGACCCGGCCGAAATCAACCTGCCCGGTGTCAATCAGGTCAACGTGAACGACAAGGCCGGGCTCACCTTTTCGGCGGCACTCAAGGCCTTTCTGCGTCAGGATCCTGACATCATCATGGTCGGCGAAATCCGCGACCTCGAAACCGCCGACATTGCGATCAAGGCAGCGCAGACCGGCCACATGGTGTTCTCGACGCTGCACACCAACGACGCGCCAGGTACGCTGACCCGGCTGCTCAACATGGGCGTTGCTCCGTTCAACGTCGCCAGTTCGGTCATCCTGATCACGGCCCAGCGGCTGGCTCGCCGTCTGTGCTCCCAATGCAAGGCACCAGCCGACATTCCCGCCGAAGCGCTGCTTCGCGCGGGTTTTTCCGAGGCTGAACTGGACGGCAGCTGGAGTCCGTACAGGGCCGTTGGCTGCGACGTCTGCAAGGGCACCGGCTACAAGGGACGCGTCGGCATCTATCAGGTCATGCCGATTTCGGACGAAATGAACCGGATCATCATGAAGAACGGCACATCGATCGACATCGCCGACCAAGCGCGCCGCGAAGGCGTGCGCGACCTGCGGCAGTCCGGCCTGCTGAAAGTAAAACAGGGCATGACCTCGCTCGAAGAAGTCATGGCCGTCACCAACGAATAATTCGCAGAACAAGACGGGGAGAGCGCGATGGGAGTTCAGGCGAAAGCCGCTGCGGTCAAGGAAATGACCTTCGTCTGGGAAGGCAAGGACCGCAATGGCAAGACGATCAAGGGCGAAATGCGGGCGGCGGGCGAGGCAATTCTGAAGAATCACCTGCGCCGCCAGGGCATCAACGTTGTCCGGATCAAGAAACAGCGCAACAAGGGCGGTCGGCGCATCACCGAGCAGGACATCACCATGTTCACCCGCCAGCTGGCGACCATGCTCAAGTCCGGCGTCCCGCTGCTGACCTCGTTCGACATTGTCGCAAAGGGGCATTCGAATCCGTCGGTCACCAAGCTGCTGATGGAGATCAAGAACGACATCGAAACCGGTTCGTCGCTGACGCAGGCGTTCCGCAAGCACCCGGCCTACTTCGACGCCCTGTACTGCAACCTGATCCAGGCCGGCGAACAGGCCGGTATTCTCGACAGCCTGCTGGCACGACTGGCGACATACAAGGAAAAAATCCTCGGCGTCAAAAAGAAGATCAAGTCAGCCATGTTCTACCCGACCGCGGTGATCGTTGCCGCCTTCGTCATCACCGCCGTGATCATGATTTTCGTCATTCCGGCATTCAAGGACCTGTTCTCCAGCTTCGGCGCGGACCTCCCGGGCCCGACGCTGATGGTGATCGCGCTGTCCGACCTGTTTGTCAGCTATTGGTGGCTGATCTTCGGCGGGATCTTCGGTGGGTTCTGGCTGTTCATGAAAACCTGGCGACGTTCGGTGGCAATGCAGATTTTCATGGACCGCCTGATCCTGAAGCTGCCGGTACTTGGTGAAATCGTCAAAAACGCGACCATCGCACGCTGGTCAAGAACCTTGTCGACGATGTTTGCCGCTGGCGTTCCCTTGGTTGACTCGCTCGATTCGGTCGGCGGCGCCGCAGGCAACCACCTGTACAAAATTGCCACGGCGAAAATCCAAGCCGAGGTAAGCACCGGTACCAGCCTGACGCTGGCGATGCAAAACACCAATGTCTTTCCGAACATGGTCATGCAGATGGTGTCGATCGGCGAAGAATCCGGTGCGCTCGACGCGATGCTCGGCAAGGTTGCCGATTACTACGAAGAAGAGGTCGACAACGCCGTCGAAGCGTTGTCGAGCCTGATGGAGCCGATCATCATGGTTGTGCTCGGCACGCTGATCGGTGGCTTGGTCATCGCAATGTACCTGCCGATTTTCAAGATGGGCGAGGCAGTGGGTTGATGGACTCGAGTTTGTTCACCGTTCTGCAGGAGAACCCGCCGCTGTTCGGCGGGTTTCTGTTCGTACTCGGTCTGCTGGTCGGCAGCTTCCTGAACGTGGTCATTCACCGCCTGCCGAAAATGATCGAGGCCGACTTCCGCCACGAATGTGCCTGCGTCGACCTGCCGCTCGACGCAGAGCAACCGCCAAAGCCGCGCTACAACCTGATGACGCCGCGTTCGGCCTGCCCGCATTGCGGCCACCAGATCGGCGCGCTCGAAAACGTTCCGGTTGTCAGCTGGCTGCTGTTGCGTGGCCGCTGTCGTGGTTGCAAGGCAGCAATCAGTCCACGCTATCCGCTCATAGAACTGGCCACTGCAGCGCTCACGGCCTGGGTCGGCCTGCATCTCGGCGCCGGCTTCGCAGGTGCCGCGGGAATCCTGCTCACCTGGGCACTGATCGCGCTGGTTGTCATTGATGCCGACACCTATCTGTTGCCCGACTCCGTCACGCTTCCGTTGCTCTGGCTGGGTCTGCTGGTCAACCTCAGCGCCACCTTTGTACCGCTGTCACAGGCAGTGGTGGGCGCCATGGCCGGCTACCTGATCCTGTGGGGCATTTTCTGGCTGTTCAAGCTTGCCACCGGCAAGGAAGGCATGGGCTACGGCGACTTCAAACTGCTTGCCGCGCTGGGTGCCTGGTTCGGCTGGACCGCGCTACCGATCATCGTTCTGCTCTCGTCGGTTGCCGGCGCAGTGATCGGCATTGCCCAGGTGGTTGCCGCGAAACGTGGCTGGAGCAAGCCGATTCCGTTCGGCCCCTACCTCGGCATCGCAGGATGGCTAACGCTGATGTGGGGTGGTGACCTTGGTCGCATGCTGTTCAGCGGATTGGGATGATCATGCAGCTGATCGGACTCACGGGCGGCATTGCCAGCGGCAAATCAACCGTCAGTGCACTGTTTACGCAGCATGGCGTGCCCGTGATCGACGCCGACGTCATCGCACACAGACTGTCGCAGCCCTCGTCACCGGCGCTTGAAGCCATTCGCAGCACCTTCGGTCCGGATGCCGTCGACGCTCATGGCGCGTTGGCTCGCGACTGGATGCGTCAGCACGTCTTCGGTCACGCCGAAGCACGAACCCGACTCGAAGCCATTCTGCATCCGCTGATCCTCGCCGAACTGGATCAAGGGGTCGCAGCCCTGCCTTCAGAGACGAACTACGCGTTGATCGCAGTGCCACTCCTGTTCGAAGCCAAAGGCTTTCGTGAGCGGGTTGCCCGGGCGCTGGTGGTCGATTGCAGCGAGGAACGCCAACGCCAGCGGCTGATGAATCGGCCGGGCATGAATGACGAGCTCGCCGACGCCATCATCGCCAGCCAGTTACCACGGCAAACGCGCCTCCAGTACGCCGACGACATCATCGACAATGAGGGATCGCTTGAGGAACTGGCCGAGGCGGTCGCCCTTCAGCATCAGCGCTACCTGACTTGGTCGGCAGCGGCCTCACCTTAATCATTCCGCCGGGTTTCCAAAATGTTTCCCTTGCTGCAGAATTGCATATCTTTGCCGCTGAGCGCACCGTGATCAGCTACGAATTCCCCATCAACGAGCGCATCCGCACGCTGCTGCGTCTGGAGAACCTCTACAACCGCACCGCCCATTTTGTCGCCGGTGCGCACGCGCTCGACCATCACAGCGCGCTGCTGGGGATTTTCGAGATCATGGAAGTCGCCAGCCGCGCCGACCTGAAATCGGACCTGTTGCAGGAACTAGAGCGGCAGCGGCAGACATTGACCGGCTTGCGCCACAATCCGCAGATTTCAGAAGCAGCACTGGAAAAAGTACTTGACGACATCGAAGGTACCCACGGCAGGCTGTTGCAGATGACCGGCAAGTTTGGCCAGTTTCTGCGCGACAATGAATGGCTGATGGCGATCAAGCAACGAGCCAATATTCCTGGCGGAGTCTGCGAGTTCGATCTGCCGTCCTACCATTACTGGTTGCAGCAACCCGCGCCGCGCCGGCAATCCGACCTTGATCGCTGGTTCACGCCGCTGCTGCCGATCAAGCACGCACTCGACATTGTGCTTCGACTGTTGCGCGATTCGGCCAAGGTCTGTCACTACACGGCCAAGAACGGCAATTTCCAGCAGATGTCCGGCGGCAAATCGGTTCAACTGCTCAAGGTCAGTCTGATTTCGGACCTGCCCGCAGTTCCCGAACTCTCGGCCAACCGTTACGCCATCAACATCCGTTTCATGCTGCCGTCGACCTCAGGCGAACGTGCTCGCTCGGTCGATGCCGACGTCGACTTCTCGTTGAGTTACTGCAATCTGTGAAATCGCGAACCGTCTCCTGCCCGCAATGCGGTGAGCCTGCCGTCTATGGCCCGGACAACCCGTTCCGGCCTTTTTGCAGTCGCCGCTGCCGCCTGATCGACCTTGGTCAATGGGCGGATGAAAGCTACCGCATTCCCGCGGCCGAGCCCGCCCAGGGCGACGTACCGCCGCTCGACGCCTGATCGAACCGGCGTCACGGCATTTTCAAATGCCGGTCATTTCTCCGTCATCTGCAGCGCTTAATTTTCCTCCACCAACTAGGAGGATTCCACATGCTGCAGCAGTTGCAAACCGCAACCAGCAAATCCCGCAAGCGCCAGCTGTCGGTCTCGCTCGCCGGCAATTACGACACCATCCGCGCCGCACAGGCGCTGCGCCACCGCGTCTTTGCCGGTGAAATGGGCGCCCGCCTCAGCAGCCGCGAACCCGGCATCGATCACGACCTGTTCGACCCGTACTGCGATCACCTTGTTGTCCAGGACGACGAAACCGGCGAAGTCGTCGGCACCTACCGCATCCTGCCTCCCCACCAGGCCCGCACACTGGGCAGCTACTATTCGGATACCGAATTCGACCTGACGCGACTGTCACATCTGCGCAACCAGCTGGTCGAAGTCGGGCGTTCCTGTGTCCATCCGGACTACCGTACCGGCGCGACGATCTCCCTGCTCTGGTCCGGACTCGCCGATTACATGGGCCAGCGCGGCCATCACTATCTGATCGGCTGCGCCAGCGTGTCGCTGATCGACGGTGGCCATCTGGCAGCCAGCCTGTACGCGAAGCTGGCCAGGACCGCACTCGCACCGGTCGAGTGGCGCGTGTTTCCCCGTTGCCCGCTGCCGCTGGCCGCGCTCAACCAGAAACTCGATGCGCCGATCCCGCCGCTGCTGCGCGGCTATCTGCGTGCAGGCTCGTACATCTGCGGCGAGCCTGCGTGGGACCCGGACTTCAACACCGCCGACCTTTTCCTGCTGCTACCGGTCCAGCAGATCGAACAGCGCTATGCCAAGCACTTCCTGCGCTGACGACGTGATCGATACACATTTTGCCTTAGGGGCAATAGGGACATGGCCCGAGGCCGGTGAAGCGGCTACACTGCCGGAGCACCTTCCAGTCCGGCCCCGGCCCAACCCGTTGTCCATGCCGCATTTCTGTACCCGCATTTTTCGTCTTTTTCGTCTCGCCTTGCACCTCGCCCACGGCACATGGGCCGTTTCTTGGCGCCTGCCCAATCTGGCCGACGACGAACGCATTGCCTACATCCACCGCTGGTCAAAACGCCTGCTGGCCCTGCTGCAGATCCGCGTTCAGGTCCACGGCATTTCACCCGGCGTTTATCCGCCCAACCACCTGCTGCTGGCCAACCATATTTCGTGGCTGGACATCTTCGTCCTGAACGCCGTCACCGTTTCGCAGTTCGTCGCCAAATCCGAAATCCGCGGCTGGCCGCTGGTTGGGCGACTCTGCTGCGGTGCACGTACCCTGTTCATCGAGCGTGAACGCCGACGAGACACGGCCCGTGTCAACGGGGCCATCCTGAACTCCCTGCAACGCGGTGATTGTGTAGCCATCTTTCCGGAAGGAACGACCAGTGACGGTGCCAGCATCCTGCCGTTCCGATCGTCATTGCTGCAGGCCGCGATCGATGCCAGCGCAACCATTCAGCCGGTCTACCTTCGCTATACCAATACCGAAGGCAAGCGCTGCTGCGCAGCGGCCTATATCGATGACATTTCGTTCGGCGAATCGTTGTGGCGCATCCTCGGCCACCGCGGGCTGACCGTCGAGTTGAGTTTTCTGGCGCCTTTTCCCGCAGCGGAACGCGATCGACGAACCCTGACCCAGTTCGTGCAGTCACGCATTCAAGCCGCCCACCAGGCCTTCGAAGCCGGTCAAACCTCGCACTGAAGACCAACAAGCCGTCAACGTGCCGCCTCGGCGATGCGTCGTCCCGCTAGGCCGTCAGTAGCGACTGATACGCTTGGCGTGCGGCGACCTGAAACAGACGGCCACTATCAAGATCGATGCCGGTCAACGCACCGCCCCAGATGCAACCGGTATCCAGCGCGACCAGATCTTTGCGGACCCGCAGCCCCAAGGCCGACCAGTGACCGCAGACAATGCGCGGTGACGCGACACGCTGCGGCCAGTCAAACCACGCATACAGCCCGGCAGGGGCATCGTTCAGCTCCCCCTTGAACTTCAGCTGAAGCGCTCCGGACTGATCGACGAAGCGCATCCGTGTCATCGCATTGACCACGAAGCGCCAGCGCGCCCACCCATCGAGCGTATCGTCCCAGCTGGCCGGCTGGTTGCCGTACATTTCCGCCAGACCGCTACGCCAGTCCGGCCGGCCCAGCTGCTGCTGCACCTCGGCGGCAAGATCGGCAGCCTGCGTGGCCTCCCAGCCAGGCCAGAGACCGGCATGCACGATCAGGGCATCGTCCAGCGTCAGCAGCAAGGGTTGCAGACGAAGCCATTCGATGAGATCCGAAGCATCCTTGGCCTCGAGGACGCTGGCCATCGTATCGCCCTGACGGGCCTTGCCGATCCCCGCGGACAATGCCAGCAGACTCAGATCGTGATTGCCGAGGACGATGCGCACGGCGTTGTCGTGCTTCCGCGCCCAGCGCAGTACCCCTGCCGAGTCGGGACCGCGATTGACGAGGTCGCCAACGAGATAGAGCGTATCCCGTCCTGCAACGAAGCCCATTCTGTCGAGCAGAAGCAGCAATTCGGCAAGACAGCCCTGAACATCACCTACCGCAAATCGTGCCATACACCACCTTGAGTCCGAATATTCCGCACCGCAACATCAAACAGTCTAAGGCCCGCACGCGCACAGGCCAAGCGCGACACTGCATCGAAGCAGAAAAGCAAAAAGGCCAGCTGACGCTGGCCTTTTCACATTGCCGGACCGATTACTCGGCGGCTTCAACCACTTCGGCTTCTTCCGGGCGGTCGACGAGTTCGACGAATGCCATCGGGGCATTGTCGCCATCGCGGAAACCGCACTTCAGGATACGCAGGTAGCCACCGTTACGGTTGGCGTAGCGCGGGCCGAGCACGTCGAACAGCTTCACGACCATCTCGCGATCGCGGGTGCGATTGAAAGCGAGACGACGATTGGCCAGCGACGGCTTCTTGCCGAGGGTGATCAGCGGTTCTGCGACGCGGCGCAGTTCCTTGGCCTTCGGCAGCGTGGTTTTGATGACTTCGTGACGCAGCAGCGCATTCGCCAGATTGCGCAGCAGCGCTTGGCGGTGAGCCGAGGTACGATTCAGTTTGCGGTTGCCATTACCATGACGCATTTGTCAGTTCCTTTCCGTTGACCGCTCAGGGCTTTTCCAAGCCGGCCGGCGGCCAGTTTTCGAGGCGCATACCCAGCGACAGGCCCTTCGAGGCGAGCACTTCCTTGATTTCATTCAAGGACTTGCGGCCCAGATTCGGCGCCTTCAAGAGCTCAGTCTCGGTGCGCTGGATCAGATCCCCGATGTAGTAGATGTTCTCGGCCTTCAGGCAGTTTGCCGAACGCACGGTCAACTCAAGGTCGTCCACCGGACGCAGCAGGATCGGATCGATCTGCGGCGCGGCCGGCTTTTCTTCCTCAACCGGCGTCCCTTCGAGGTCTGCGAACACCGACAGCTGATCCATCAGGATGCGGGCCGCCTGGCGAACCGCATCTTCCGGCGTCAGCACGCCGTTGGTCTCGATATCGAGGATCAGGCGATCCAGATCGGTGCGCTGCTCGACGCGCGCGCTTTCGACCTGGTAGCTGACCCGGCGGATCGGGCTGAACGAGGCGTCGAGCTGGATGGTACCGATGCTGCGGTTCTCGTCCTTGTTCAGACGAGCCGGAGCAGGCTGGTAACCACGGCCCTTTTCGACCTTGATTTCAACGTTCAGCTTGCCACCTGCGGACAGGTGGGCAACCACGTGATCGGGGTTAACGACTTCGACATCGTGCGGCAGCTGAATGTCGCCAGCCTTGACCACGCCTTCGCCGTCCTTGACGAGCGTCAGCGTGACCGAGTCGCGACCGTGCAGCTTGAGCACGACCCCTTTGAGGTTCAAGAGAATGTCGACGACATCTTCCTGCACGCCATCCAGAGCGGAATATTCGTGCACGATGCCTTCGATCTTGACCTCGGTCGGGGCGTAGCCCGGCATCGACGACAACAGGATCCGGCGCAGGGCGTTACCGAGCGTATGGCCGTAACCGCGCTCGAACGGCTCCATCACCACCCGAGCCTGGGCGGAAGATTGAGCCTGCACGTCGATGATGCGCGGCTTGAGCAACTCGTTAGCGAGGTTTTGCATGTATCAGTATCCCTTGGCCTGAAAACGGTTCAGTGTTTACTTGGAGTAGAATTCCACCACCAGCGACTCGTTGAGATCGCTGGAAAGATCGGAACGCTCCGGCGCGCTCTTGAACACGCCTTCCATTTTCTTGGAATCAACCTGAACCCAGCCCGGGAAGCCAATGCCTTCAGCCAGCGCGAGCGCTTCCTGAATGCGAACCTGCTTCTTGGCCTTCTCGCGGATGGCGACTACGTCACCAGCCTTGACTTGGAAGGACGGGATGTTGACGACGTTACCGTTCACGGTGAGCGCGCAGTGGGAAACCAGCTGGCGTGCTTCAGCGCGAGTCGAGCCGAAGCCCATGCGGTAAACGACGTTGTCCAGACGCGACTCAAGCAGCTTCAGCAGGTTTTCACCCGTGGAGCCCTTGCGAGCGCTGGCCTGTTCGAAATAACGACGGAACTGACGTTCCAGCACGCCGTAGATGCGACGGATTTTTTGCTTTTCACGCAGGTGAACGCCATAGTCCGACAGACGCGGCTGCTTGCCGTTAGCGCCATGCTGGCCTGGGGCTTGTTCCAGCTTGCACTTGCTGTCGAGCGAGCGGCGTGCGCTCTTGAGGAAAAGGTCCGTACCCTCACGGCGTGCGAGTTTGCACTTGGGTCCAATATAACGAGCCATGTCTTACTCCGGGATTAGATACGACGCTTTTTCGGCGGACGGCAGCCGTTGTGCGGCACCGGGGTCACGTCCGAAATGCTGGTGATCTTGAAGCCGAGTGCGTTCAGTGCACGCACGGCGGATTCGCGACCCGGACCAGGGCCCTTGATACGAACTTCAAGGTTCTTCACACCATATTCTTGGGCAACTTTACCAGCGTGCTCCGCGGCCACCTGGGCAGCGAAGGGTGTACTTTTCCGAGAGCCCTTGAAACCAGCACCGCCCGAGGTAGCCCAAGAAAGTGCATTGCCTTGGCGATCGGTGATGGTAATGATCGTGTTGTTGAAGGAGGCGTGCACATGCACGATGCCTTCCGACACGCTCTTTTTGACTTTCTTCCGTACACGCACTGTGTTTGCTTTAGCCATTCTCTGTATTCCTTAGATTACTTCTTGCCAGCAATCGCCTTGCGCGGACCCTTGCGAGTACGAGCATTGGTGCGAGTGCGCTGGCCGCGAACAGGCAAGCCCTTGCGATGACGGAAACCGCGATAGCAGCCAAGGTCCATGAGACGCTTGATGGCCATCGTGTTTTCACGGCGAAGATCACCTTCTACGATGTACTTGCCGATTTCTTCACGCAGCTTGTCGAGCTCAGCTTCACTGAGATCCTTGACCTTCTTGGCAGTATCAATGGCAGTAGCTGCGCAGATCGCGTAGGCGCGAGTGCGGCCGATGCCGAAGATTGCCTGAAGGCCGATCACAGTATGCTGATGATTAGGGATGTTAACCCCAGCAATACGGGCCATAACTTCCTTACCCCAGGTTAAAAAAGTTGCAGATTATAACGCCTGCGGCCGATTGACTCAAATCAACCTTGGCGTTGCTTGTGCCGCGGGTCGGTGCAGATTACGCGCACAACACGGTTGCGGCGGATGATCTTGCAATTGCGGCAGATTTTCTTGACCGATGCTTGAACTCTCATCGTCTTTCCTTTCAGTCAAAAATGAAATTCCGGGCGCTCACTTGGCCCGGAATACGATGCGAGCCTTGGTCAGGTCGTAGGGCGTGAGCTCTACGGTAACCTTATCGCCGGGCAGAATGCGAATGTAATGCTTACGCATCTTGCCGGAAATATGACCAAGGACCACATGTCCGTTTTCGAGCTTGACCCGGAACGTTGCGTTGGGCAGCGTTTCCAGGACTTCGCCCTGCATCTGAATGACGTCTTCTTTCGACATTGTTTTTAGCTCGGGGCTTGCGCCTCAACCCTTGAAGTTGGCTTTCTTCAACAGGCCTTCATACTGATGCGACAGCACATACGACTGCATCTGCGACATGAAGTCCATGGTCACCACCACCAGAATCAGCAGCGAAGTACCACCGAAATAGAACGGCACGTTCCACTTCAGGATCAGGAACTCCGGGATCAGGCAGATCACGGTGATGTACACGGCACCAATCAGCGTCAGCTTGAGAATCAGCTTCTCAATGTACTTGGCCGTATGCTCGCCCGGACGATAGCCCGGAATCATCGCCCCGCTCTTCTTCAGGTTGTCCGCGGTTTCCTTCGGATTGAAGACCAGCGCGGTGTAGAAGTAGCAGAAGAAGATGATGGCAGCAGCGTACAGCAGCACGTACAGCGGTTGACCCGGGTGCAGCATGTCACCGATCGATTTCAGCCACGACAGTTTGTCGCTGTTGCCGGTCCACGACAGCACGGTCGCCGGGAACAGGATGATCGACGAGGCGAAAATCGGCGGGATCACGCCGGCCATGTTCAGCTTCAGCGGCAGGTGCGTACTTTGCGCCTGCATGATGCGGTTGCCGACCTGGCGCTTGGCGTAGTGCACCGGCACCTTGCGCTGGCCACGTTCGACGAACACCACGGCAGCCGTCAGCAGCACGACGCCGACAAACAGGAACAACACCAGAATGATCGGCAGTGCCCCCTGATTGGCCAGCGTCAGCGTCTTGCCGATCGCGCCCGGCACACCGGCGGCGATACCGCCGCAGATCAGGATCGAGATCCCGTTGCCGATACCGCGCTCGGTAATCTGCTCACCCAGCCACATCAGGAACATCGTGCCGGTCACCAGCGTGATGACCGTCATGACGATGAACTGCAGCTGCGGCAACACAACCAGGTTGGGCTGCTTGAACAGCATCATGGCAATCCCGAAGCTCTGCGCGGTCGCCAGCAGCACGGTCGCATAACGCGTGTACTGGGTGATCTTGCGGCGACCGGCTTCGCCCTCTTTCTTCAGCTGCTTGAGCGTCGGAAACACTTCCGCCGCCAGTTGCAGGATGATCGAGGCCGAGATGTAAGGCATGATCCCGATCGCAAACACGGTGAAGCGCGACAGGGCGCCCCCCGAGAACATGTTGAACATGTTCAGGAGACCGGTTTGCGAACTTTCGAAGAGACGCGCCAGCTCGGCCGGGTTGATACCCGGCACGGGGATGTGTGCACCGATGCGATAAACGATCAGTGCACCCACCAAGAACCAAATGCGTTTCTTCAGATCCGCGAACTTACTACCAGCAGAAGCCAGAGCGGGATTTGCCACGTTACTGCCCTATTCAATAGCCGAGTTACTCGACGATGGAGCCGCCAGCGGCTTCGATCGCAGCGCGTGCGCCCTTGGTGGCACCAATGCCCTTCAGGGTGACAGCGCGTTCGATCTTGCCAGCCAGAATGACCTTGGCCTGATTCGCGCGTTGCGAAACCAGACCAGCCTGCAGCAGCGTCAGGAAGTCGATGTCGTTCACCGGCAGACGGTTCAGGTCCGCAAGGCTCACTTCAGCCGACTTGCCGGCCGAGAGCGACTTGAAGCCGCGCTTCGGCAGACGACGTTGCAGCGGCATCTGACCGCCTTCGAAGCCGACCTTGTGGAAACCACCGGTACGCGACTTCTGACCCTTGTGGCCGCGACCCGAGGTCTTGCCCAGGCCCGAGCCGATACCGCGGCCGACACGGCGCTTGGCGTGCTTGGCGCCAACACCCGGTTTCAGGTTATTCAGTTCCATTTAGCCCTCCACCTTCAAGAGGTAGCTAATCTTGTTGATCATGCCGCGGTTTTCCGGGGTATCGATCACTTCCGACGAGCTGTTCAGCTTGCGCAGACCCAGACCACGGGCGCAGGCCTTGTGGCTTTCCAGGCGACCGATCAGGCTCTTGACGAGCGTGACCTTGATTTTCTTCGCGTCAGTCATTATTCACCCCCGAAGAGTTCTTCGACGGTCTTGCCGCGCTTCGCCGCGATGTCGCCGGCGGTGTGCAGCTTGGCAAGGCCGTCCAGCGTGGCGCGAACCACGTTGTACGGGTTGGTCGAACCGTGGATCTTGGCGGTGATGTTGTGCACACCAGCCACTTCGAATACAGCGCGCATCGGGCCGCCGGCGATGATGCCGGTACCTTCCGGTGCCGGCTGCATGAACACGGTGGTCGCGCCATGCTTGCCGATGACCGAGTGCGGCACGGTGCCGTTCTTCAGCGAGGCCTTGAACAGCTTGCGACGTGCTTCGTCCAGTGCTTTCTGCACTGCGACCGGCACTTCCTTCGCCTTGCCCTTGCCCATGCCAACGCCGCCATCGCCGTCACCAACGACGGTCAGTGCGGCAAAGCCCATGATCCGGCCACCCTTCACGACCTTGGTGACGCGATTCACGCCAACCATTTTCTCGCGAAGGCCGTCCTGACGATCTTCTGCTTCGTTTCTAGCCATTTGATAACTCCAATTAGAAGACGAGGCCGCCTTCACGAGCCGCGTCGGCCAGAGCCTTCACGCGACCGTGATAGTGGAAACCGGAACGATCGAACGCAACGTTTTCGATGCCGGCAGCCTTGGCTTTCTCGGCAATACGCTTGCCGACGACTGCAGCAGCTTCGACCGAAGCGCCGTTCTTGACCTGACCACGCACATCCGCTTCAAGCGTCGAAGCAACGGCCAGCACCTTGCTGCCGGTCGCGTCGATGACTTGCGCGTAGATATGGCTGTTGGTCCGGTGCACCGACAGGCGCACCGCCTTGAGCTCCGCAATCTTTGCACGGGTTTTGCGTGCGCGGCGGAGTCGAGTTTCTTTCTTGTCCATGATTCAGCCTCGATTACTTCTTCTTGGTTTCTTTACGGACAACAACTTCATCCGAATAACGAACGCCCTTACCCTTGTACGGTTCCGGCGCGCGGTATGCGCGGATGTCAGCTGCGACCTGACCAATAACCTGCTTGTCGGCGCCCTTGAGCACGATCTCGGTCTGCGACGGCGTTTCCACCTTCACGCCAGCCGGCATCTTGTGCGCGACCGGGTGGGAGAAGCCGAGCGTCAGGTTGAGCACGTCGCCCTGAGCCTGGGCACGATAACCCACGCCCACCAGGGTCAGCTTGCGCTCGAAGCCCTTGGAGACACCGGTCACCATGTTGTTGACCAGAGCACGCAGGGTGCCGGACATCGAACGGGACTGCTTGTCGCCGTTACGGGCAGCAAACACCAGGGCGTTGTCTTCAACCTTGACATCGACATTGCCGGTCAGAGCCTGAGCCAGCGAGCCGTTCGGGCCCTTGATGACGATTTCTTCAGCGCCGATCTTGACTTCGACGCCAGCCGGGATGGCTACCGGATTTTTAGCTACGCGAGACATCGTTATCCCCTTAAGCCACGACGCAGAGCAGCTCGCCGCCAACACCCTGGGCGCGCGCTTTGCGGTCGGTCATCACACCCTTGGAGGTGGACAGGATCGCCACGCCGAGGCCGTTCATCACTTGCGGGATCTCGGTCGCACCCTTGTAGATGCGCAGACCCGGCTTCGAGATGCGCTCGATGCGTTCGATCACCGGACGACCGGCGTAGTATTTGAGTTCGATGGTCAGCGTCGGCTTCACATCACCAGCAACAGCGAAGGATTCGACATAACCTTCGTCCTGCAGCACTTTAGCAATCGCCACCTTCAGCTTGGAAGACGGCATCGCCACCGAAACCTTGTCCGCACGCTGCGCGTTACGGATACGGGTCAGCATATCGGCGATAGGATCATGCATTGCCATGTTTCTGTTCTCCTATTACCAGCTGGCCTTGACCATGCCCGGGATTTCACCCTTCATGGCCAATTCGCGCAGTTTGTTACGGCCAAGACCGAATTTGCTGTACACGCCACGCGGACGACCGGTCAGCGCGCAACGGTTGTGCAAGCGGGTCTTGCTGGAGTTACGCGGCAGCGCCTGCAGCTTCAGGCGGGCCTGGAAGCGGTCTTCGTCGCTGGCGTTCGCGTCGTTGGCGATCGCGAGCAGTGCGTTGCGCTTGGCAGCGAACTTCTCGACGACGGCGCGACGCTTTTCTTCACGTTTAATCAGTGCAAGTTTTGCCATGATCGCCTCAATTCTTGAACGGGAACTTGAAGGCCGACAGCAGCGCACGCGCTTCTTCGTCGGTCTTGGCCGTCGTGGTGATGGTGATGTTCATACCGCGGAGCGCGTCGATCTTGTCGTACTCGATTTCCGGGAAGATGATCTGTTCACGCACACCCATGTTGAAGTTGCCGCGACCGTCGAACGACTTGGCCGGCACACCACGGAAGTCGCGGACACGCGGCAGCGCAACCGAAACCAGGCGATCAAAGAACTCGAACATGCGTTCGCGACGCAGGGTGACCTTGCAGCCGACCGGATAACCGTCACGAATCTTGAAGCCGGCGATGGACTTCTTGGCCTTGGTGACCACAGCCTTCTGGCCGGTGATCTTTTCCATGTCGCCAACGGCGTGTTCCATCACCTTCTTGTCAGCAACCGCTTCACCGACACCCATGTTGACGGTGATCTTTTCGATGCGCGGCACTTCCATCACAGACTTGTAACCGAACTGCTTGATCAGCGCCGGCACAACCTGCTCTTGGTAAAAATCTTGCAAACGAGCCATGTCTTACCCCTTAAGCGCCAATCACTTCGCCGCTCGACTTGAACACGCGGACCTTCTTGCCGTCATCCAGCAGCTTGAAGCCCACGCGATCAGCCTTGCCGGTCGCAGCATTGAAAATCGCAACGTTCGAAACGTGCAGCGGCATGGTCTTCTCGACGATGCCACCTTGCTGGCCGCGCATCGGGTTCGGCTTCACGTGCTTCTTGGCAACGTTGATGCCTTCGACGATGACCTGGTCGGCGGTCGGGATCACGCGCAGCACGGTACCGCGCTTGCCCTTGTCCTTGCCGGTGATGACGATGATTTCGTCACCTTTGCGAATCTTGTTCATGCCATCTCTCCTTACAGCACTTCCGGCGCAAGCGAGACGATCTTCATGAACTTCTCGGTGCGCAGCTCACGCGTCACCGGCCCGAAGATACGGGTGCCGATCGGCTCAAGCTTGTTGTTAAGGAGAACGGCGGCATTGCCGTCGAACTTGATCAGCGAACCATCGGCGCGACGCACGCCCTTGGCGGTGCGAACCACCACGGCGCTGTATACGTCACCCTTCTTGACACGACCACGCGGGGCCGCATCTTTGATGGTCACCTTGATGATGTCGCCCACCGAGGCGTAGCGACGCTTGGAGCCGCCCAATACCTTGATGCACATGACGTGACGCGCACCGGTATTGTCTGCAACCTCCAACATGGATTGCATTTGGATCATGGAAAAACAACCTCCAACTTGTACCGCAAACCTCGACAAAGCCGAGACGCCCGGCAAAACCGAGCAATGCAGTCAGTTTTGGACCCCGCAAGGGGGAGAAACACGCGGCAGCAAAACGCACCACCGCAGATAGGAAAACGGGCATTGTACAAGACGTACAATGCCCGCGCAAGCACAAGACCGGAAAACCGGCCTGCCGTCGATCAGACGACGCGTGCCTTTTCAACCAGCGTGGTCACGACCCAGGACTTGGTCTTGGACAGCGGACGACCTTCGACGATGGTCACCAGATCACCTTCGTGATACTGGTTGGCTTCGTCATGCGCGTGGTACTTCTTGGAGCGACGGACGACCTTGCCGTACAGCGGGTGCTTGACCAGATGCTCGACCAGGACGGTAACCGTCTTGTCCATTTTGTCGCTGACGATACGGCCCGTCAGCGTACGCTTGAGTTTCGCTTCGCTCATATTAAGCAGCCTTCTCAGCCAGGATGGTGTGAACGCGCGCAATATCCTTGCGCACCCGGTTGATTTCGCTGTTTTTAGCCAGTTGGCCGGTCGCATTTTGCATGCGCAGGCTGAATTGGGCTTTGAGCAGCGCCGTCAGCTCGACCTTGAGCTCTTCGACGGATTTTTGACGCAGTTCAGCAGCTTTCATCATTGCCCCACTTGGCGAGCGACGAAGGTCGTGGCGAACGGCAGCTTGGCCGAGGCCAAGCGAAACGCTTCGCGAGCGACTTCTTCGGCAACGCCGTCGAGTTCATACAGGACCTTGCCCGGCTGGATTTCGGCAACCCAGTACTCCGGGCTACCCTTACCGTTACCCATCCGCACTTCGGCCGGCTTGGTCGAAATCGGCTTGTCCGGGAACGCACGGATCCACACGCGACCACCACGCTTGATGTAGCGGGTGATGGCACGACGGGCAGCTTCGATCTGGCGCGCAGTCAGACGACCGCGGCTGATGGCCTTGAGACCAAAGGTACCGAAGGCAACGCTGTTACCGCGCGTGGCGATACCGGTGTTGCGACCCTTTTGGACTTTACGGAACTTGAGTCTAGTTGGCTGCAGCATTACGAGGCCCCTTTCGTGCTTTACGCTGGGTTTCCGGCGCCGGCTCTGCAGCCTTCTCGCCCGGCTTCACTTCGCCTTTGTAAACCCAAACCTTGATACCGATGATGCCGTACGTGGTCTTCGCTTCGCTGGTCGCGTAGTCGATGTCCGCGCGCAGGGTGTGCAGCGGCACACGGCCTTCGCGGTACCATTCGGTACGGGCGATTTCGATACCGTTCAGACGGCCCGACGACATGATCTTGATGCCCTGGGCACCCAGACGCATGGCGTTTTGCATTGCGCGCTTCATGGCGCGACGGAACATCACGCGCTTTTCCAGCTGCGACGCGATGCTGTCGGCGATGATCTGTGCATCGATTTCCGGCTTGCGGACTTCTTCGATGTTGACGTGCACCGGCACCTTGAGGATGTTCTGAAGTTGCTTCTTCAGCGACTCGATATCCTCGCCCTTCTTACCGATCACGACGCCCGGACGGGCGGTGTGGATGGTGATACGGGCATTCTTGGCCGGGCGTTCGATCACGACACGGCTAACCGAGGCATTGGCCAGTTTCTTCTTCAGAAACTCGCGAACTTCGATGTCGGCGGTAAGCATGCCGGCGAAGTTCTTGCTGTTGGCGTACCAACGCGATGCCCAGTTCTTGGTGACGGCGAGACGAAAACCCGTCGGATGAATTTTCTGACCCATTTTCGCTCCTTAGTCGCCAACAGTCAGCGTGATGTGGCAGGTCTGCTTCTCGATGCGGTTACCGCGGCCCTTGGCACGTGCGGTGAAACGCTTGAGGGACGGACCCTTGTCCACAAAGATCGTCGCGACCTTGAGGGTGTCGATGTCGGCACCTTCGTTGTGCTCGGCATTGGCGATGGCCGACTCGAGCACTTTCTTGATCAGAACGGCACTTTTTTTCGGGCTGAAAGCCAGAATGTTCAGCGCTTGCTCCACCGACTTGCCACGAACCAGGTCTGCGACCAGGCGCGCCTTTTGGGCGGAAACACGAGCACTGCTCAGTACAGCGGATACTTGCATGTCTTCACCTTAGCGCTTGGCTTTTTTATCGGCGGCATGGCCTTTGAAAGTCCGGGTGAGTGCGAACTCGCCGAGCTTGTGGCCAACCATGTTTTCGTTCACGTAGACCGGAACGTGCTGCTTGCCGTTGTGCACGGCAATCGTCAGACCGACGAAGTCCGGCAGCACCGTGGAACGACGCGACCAGGTCTTGATCGGGCGCTTGTCGTTCGAGTTGCGCGCAGCCTCGATCTTCTTGATCAGGTGCAGGTCAACGAACGGGCCCTTCTTGACAGAACGTGACATGTTCAATTACCCCTTGTTCGCAGGACGACGACGGACGATCATGCCGTCGGTGCGCTTGTTGTTGCGGGTACGGTAGCCCTTGGTCGGCTGGCCCCACGGGCTGACCGGCACGCGGCCTTCACCAGTACGACCCTCACCACCACCGTGCGGGTGATCGATCGGGTTCATCGCGGTACCACGCACCGTCGGACGGATACCCAGCCAGCGCTTGGCGCCAGCCTTGCCGTACGAACGCAGGCTGTGCTCTTCGTTACCGACTTCGCCGAGCGTCGCGCGGCAGTCGATGTGCACCTTGCGGATTTCGCCCGAACGCAGACGCAGCTGGGCGTAAGCACCCTCGCGAGCCAGCAGCTGGACCGAAGCACCGGCCGAACGCGCGATTTGCGCACCCTTGCCCGGCTGCATTTCGATGCAGTGGATGGTCGAACCGACCGGAATGTTGCGGATCGGCAGGGCGTTACCGGCCTTGATCGGCGCTTCCGAACCCGACACCACGGTCATGCCGGCCTTCAGGCCCTTCGGGGCGATGATGTAACGACGTTCGCCGTCGGCGTAGCACAGCAGCGCGATGTTCGCGGTACGGTTCGGGTCGTACTCCAGACGCTCAACCTTGGCAACGATGCCATCCTTGTTGCGCTTGAAGTCGATCATGCGGTAGTGCTGCTTGTGGCCACCACCCTTGTGACGGGTCGTGATCACACCGCGGTTGTTACGACCGGCGGTTTTGCTTTGCGACTCGAGCAGCGGCGCGTACGGCGCACCCTTGTGCAGATCCGGATTGACAACCTTGACGACAGCGCGGCGACCGGCGGACGTCGGTTTTACTTTAACCAATGCCATTTTCAGTCTCCTTATTGCGCAGCCGCGAGGTCAAGTTCCTGACCGGCCGCGAGGCTAACGTAAGCTTTTTTCCAGTCCTTGCGGCGACCCACGAAACGGCCAAAGCGCTTGCCCTTGCCCTTCACGTTGATCACGGACACGCCTTCAACCTTGACCTTGAACAGCAGCTCGACGGCAGCCTTGATCTCGGCCTTGGTCGCATCGGTCGAAACGCGGAACACGACCTGCTCGTTCTTTTCAGCAACGAGGGTGGTCTTTTCCGACACGACCGGCGCCAGCAGCACTTGCAGCAGACGATTTTCGGTGAATTGCGTCATGCGAACATCTCCTCAAAAGCGGCCAGCGCATCACGGGTCAGCACGACTTTCTTGAAGCGCACCAGGCTTACCGGGTCAGCCTGGCTCGGCTCGAGGACGAGCACGTGCGGCAGGTTGCGCGAAGCAAGGTACAGGTTCTCGTCCAGTTCCTTGGTGATGAACAGCACGGAATCGAGATTCAGCGCGTTCAGCTTTTGCACCAGGGCCTTGGTCTTCGGGGCTTCCAGCGACAGCGAGTCGACCACGATCAGACGGTCTTCACGCACGAGTTGCGACAGGATGGTCGCAATGCCCGCGCGGTACATCTTGCGGTTGACCTTCTGGCTGAAGTTTTCGTCCGGGCTGTTCGGAAACGCCCGGCCACCACCACGCCACAGCGGCGACGAAGTCATACCAGCACGGGCACGACCGGTGCCCTTTTGCTTGAACGGCTTCTTGGTGGAGTGATGCACTGCATCGCGACCCAGTTGGGCGCGGTTGCCGCTACGTGCATTCGCGAAGTACGCGGTCACAACTTGGTGAACCAGCGCTTCGTTGAAATCACGGGCAAACAGCGCATCCGATGCGGCGACAGCGGCTTGCGCCTCGCCGTTAGCATTGATGACTTTAAGTTCCATTACGCACCCGCCTTCACACTCGGACGAACGACCACGTCATTGCCCTTGGAGCCAGGGACTGCACCCTTGACCAGCAGCAGTTGACGCTCGGCATCGATACGCACGACTTCCAGATTCTGGACCGTCGACTTGACGTTACCCAGCTGACCCGCCATGCGCTTACCCGGGAAAATGCGACCCGGATCTTGTGCCTGACCGATCGAACCCGGCGTGTTGTGCGAACGCGAGTTACCGTGCGATGCGCGGTTGGAACTGAAGTTGTGACGCTTGATGACACCCGAGAAACCCTTACCTTGCGAGGTACCGGTGACATCAACCAGTTGACCAGCGGCGAACAGCTCAACGGACAGCGCATCACCAGCCTTCAGCTCGGCCAGCTTCTCAGCAGCGACGCGGAACTCGACGAGCCCCAGACCTGCTTCGACACCAGCTTTTGCAAAGTGACCGGCTTCCGCCTTGTTGACACGGTTGGCCTTCTTGGCACCAAAGGTCACCTGAACGGCTGCGTAGCCGTCGGCTTCCACGGACTTGATTTGCGTGACGCGATTTGCGGACATGTCCAGCACCGTCACCGGAATGGATGCACCATCCTCGGCAAAGACGCGGGTCATGCCGACTTTGCGACCGACAAGACCTAAGCTCATAGTTATTTCCTTTTCAGGGCCGATTGCGATTGATCGGCAAATAACCAACTAAAAATAAAAGGGCTTACCACCCTAAAGTGGTAAGCCCGCGATACTAGCACAACTTTTTCTTTTGCCGCAAGCACTTAGCGTACTTGCGGCATTGTGCACTGTTTACTGCAGCTTGATCTCGACGTCGACACCAGCCGGCAGATCCAGCTTCATCAGCGCGTCAACGGTCTTGTCGGTCGGATCGACGATGTCCATCAGGCGCAGGTGGGTACGGATTTCGAACTGGTCGCGCGAGGTCTTGTTCACGTGCGGCGAACGCAGCACGTCGAAACGCTCGATCTTGGTCGGCAGCGGAACCGGACCCTTGACCACCGCGCCGGTGCGCTTGGCGGTGTCAACGATTTCCTGCGCCGAACGGTCGATCAACGCGTAGTCGAAAGCCTTCAGGCGGATACGGATTTTTTGGCTTTGCATGAATCCAGTCCTTACTCGATGATCTTGGCAACGACACCAGCGCCGACGGTACGACCGCCTTCACGGATGGCGAAACGCAGACCTTGTTCCATCGCGATCGGTGCGATCAGCGACACGACGACTTCAACGTTGTCGCCCGGCATCACCATTTCGACACCAGCCGGCAGCTCGACCGCACCGGTCACGTCGGTGGTACGGAAGTAGAACTGCGGACGATA
>NZ_BMYO01000013.1 GCF_014652315.1 Jeongeupia chitinilytica
GCCATGCATCGCACTGCCAATCCGCGTCGTTCACTTCACGCCATGCTCGGATGGCTCGCACTCGGCTCGCGACAGTCCGAGGTTCAGCAGGTTCTGGAGCAGGCGGTCGATGCCGTGGTGAGCATTGATGGCGAGAATCGCATCACCTTCTACAACGCAGCAGCCGAACGCCTTTGGGGCTATCGTCGGGATGAAGTGATGGGCCGTAACGTCAAGATGCTGGTACCTCGGTCGATCGAGTCGAAACATGACGAGTTCGTCGAGCACAACCGCCGCACCGGGGAAGACCGGATCGTGGGGACCAGCAGAGAGGTCATGCTTGAACGCAAGGACGGCACAGCCTGCTGGGCCAGCCTGTCGTTGTCCCGGGTCCGCACCGGCAACCGCGCTGGCTATACGGCCTTCGTACGCGACATCACCGCCGAGCATGAGAGCCGCGAAATCATCACGCAGACACTGGAACAAACCATCGATGCAGTCGTCACCATCGATACGCAGAATGTGGTCACGTTTTTCAACAGCGCGGCCGAACGCCTGTGGGGCTACGAGCGAAGTGAAGTCGTTGGCCAGAACGTGAAAATGCTGGTGCCACGCGGCATTCAGCCCGCCCATGACGGTTTGGTGAATGCCAATCGAACGACCGGCCAGGACAAGATCGTCGGCACCAGCCGCGAGGTGGAGATCGAGCGCAAAGATGGCGGCAAGGTCTGGGGAAGTCTGTCGCTCTCGAAGGTCGTACTGGGTGACAAGGTCATCTACACCGCCTTCGTGAAAGACATTACCCGCGAGCGCGAAGCGCGTGAGGNCACGTTCTTCAACGCTGCGGCCGAGAAGCTCTGGAACTTGAAGCGTGACGAGGTCATCGGCAGGAACGTCAAGATGCTGGTACCGCAGGGCATCCAGGGGGAGCACGACCGCTTGGTGAACACGAACCGGGCAACCGGACGCGACCATATCGTCGGCACCAGCCGGGAGGTCTGCATCGAGCGACAGGATGGTTCAACGGTCTGGGGCAGCCTGTCGCTGTCGCGGATCAAGCTGGGTGACCGGATCAGCTACACCGCCTTCGTCAAGGACATCACCCGCGAGCGCGAAGCACGTGAAATGATGAATCAGTCACTCGAGCAGGCGCTCGACGCCGTCGTGACGATCGACGAACACAACAACGTCACCTCGTTCAACGCTGCAGCCGAAAAACTCTGGGGTTACGGCCGGGCCGAGGTCATCGGCCAGAACGTCAAGAAGCTCGTCCCGGCGGCCATCCAGGATCGGCATGACAGCCTGGTCAATGCAAACCGCACGACGGGACAGGACAAAATTGTCGGTACCAGTCGCGAAGTCGAGATCGAGCGCAAGGACGGCAGCAAGGTCTGGGGGCAGCTCTCGCTTTCCAAGGTCCGTCTGGAAGGTAGGATCGCCTATACAGCCTTCGTCAAGGACGTGAACGGCATCCACCAGGCCCGCACCACAACCGACACCGCCATGGCCGCCCTGCTCGCTTCCAGCGAGCAGATCGGTGCCATCGTCACCGTCATTGATGGCATTGCCTCGCAAACCAACCTGCTCTCGCTCAATGCTGCAATCGAAGCGGCGCGTGCTGGTGAGGCCGGCCGGGGCTTCGCAGTCGTTGCCGACGAAGTACGGAACCTGGCAACCCGCTCTGCCGAATCCGCGCACGAAATCGGCAGCCTGGTGGATCAAACCAAATCACGTATCAGCGAGCTGGCCAGTTCGTTGGAACGACTGGGCACCGGGGCTAAGTAGGCGCGCGCAGATTCGGGACGGCGGTGCTTCAACTCTGCAGCTTGAGCGAACACACTCAGGTGACCCGATTTTCTGCAGCACTGAAGTGTGGCCCCAAACTTCTCTCGACTGTTGCTCCAGCGGTTCTCCCGGCAGCGAAGCAAGCCGTCCTCTCGACGCTGGCTGGCTACCAGAATCTGTCAGTTTCGAAAGTCGAGAAGGTCATCGGCATCGTTCAAGGCGAGCGCCACTACTAGGTCATCGTCAAATACACGATTGACATCACTCCGACACCCGTTCAGCCGACGCCTCACTCCAGTAGCGGGCTGCGCGGCTGAAAGAGCCACCAACATCCTCAACCCCGCAAAAGCGGGTGCAGTCTGATTGCCCCTAGGAATGGGCGCTATTTTTGACTCAAGGATTAAATCGACCTCCCTGAACGGCGAAATCGCTTTCCTTCAAATTTTTCAAACATTGGTACGGTTTAGCGCTTCTAAAACTGGACAAATCCAAGAGGGCAT
This sequence comes from Jeongeupia chitinilytica, assembly GCF_014652315.1. GTDB lineage: Bacteria > Pseudomonadota > Gammaproteobacteria > Burkholderiales > Chitinibacteraceae > Jeongeupia > Jeongeupia chitinilytica. The sequence continues at coordinate 2,265 of NZ_BMYO01000013.1, forward strand.
CAATCCGACAAAATATCTCAACAAGCAAGGTATAAAGATAGAGATAGCATTGATTTATTTGTTTAAACTGACACATGGACAAGCTTTGCACAAAGGAGATGAACCCGTGCGCCACACCCAAGAGCGAGAGTTACTACGTCACAAACTGACTGATAGTGGCTTGTTGCAAAGGTCTAAGCAGATGACTTGCACACTCTTTGTATTGGCGACCGGGCTCGGCTTGAGTGCTCCCTCCGTATCCGCTGCCGGCCTCCTGTTCTATGAAACCGGCGGACCTGAAATCGGTCTGGCCGGTGCCGGCCAAGCGGCCCGCGCACAGGATGCCACGACCATTCTCGGCAACCCTGCGGGCATGACGCATCTGGCCGGCGACCAGATCAGCGTCGGCACACAGCTGCTGCTTGGCAACAGCGAGTACTCGATGTCCGACGACGCACTGCTCGATGGCAACAACCCGGGTAATGTGCTTTCGCCATTGCCGTCGGCCAGCGTGTTCTACAGCCACTCTATCGACGACCGGCTCAAGGTCGGTATCGGCGCCTACGGCAATTTCGGCCTCGCCGCGCATTACGGCGACTGGGCGGGCTCAGGCTTCGTCAAGGACGCCGGGATCATCGCGTTCAATGTCCAGCCGACGGTGGCGTACCGCGTCAACGAACAATGGTCGGTGGGCGCCGGCATGGGCATCAGTTACGGCTACTTTGCACTGAACCGTGATGCAGCCGGTGGCGAGCAGAAGGAAAAGGACTACGACTGGGCGGCGAACGCGCATCTGGGCATGCTGTACGACCTCGACGCACGTACGCGCTTCGGCCTTACCTATACAAGCGAGACCAGGTACGACTTTGCCATCGACCCGCAGTTGTCGTTCAACCACTCGATCGGCTCGGCGAACATCAACCGGTCATGGTCCTTGCCGTTGGCCGCGATGGTGAACTCGCCGCAACAGGTCATGTTCAGCGGCTATCACGAGCTGAACGACCAGTGGGCGGTGATGGGCAACCTCGGCTGGCAGGACTGGTCGCGTTTCGGCGACAGCACCATCGAAGCCGCGGGCAACGAGGTCAGCAGCGGCAACAAGCTGCAGGACACCTGGCACGCGGCCGTGGGCGTCCAGTACCGGCCGAATGAAAAATGGCGTTTCGACAGCGGCATCGCATATGACTCGTCGATCTACGCCAGCCAGTCCGATACCTCGCTGACGATCCCGACCGGTGCGGAATGGCGCTTTGGCGTCGGTGCGCAATACAAGCTCGACGCCCAGTCCAGCGTCGGCGCCGCGTTCGAATACCTGCGCATGCAGGGCAGCACGGTGCAGAACCCGCTGTTCAACGGCGAATTCGATACCGGCCATCTCTACTTCCTCTCCGTCAACTACGCACACAGCTTCAACTGAGTCCGGCTCTGCTTCGATGCAAGCTCGCTTAACCCGAAGCACCGTCGTCATGTGTTGACGGCAATTCGGGGGCCCTTCACCAGCAATCCGCCGACCATTGCCAGTGTTCAATACCCGGCATTCGTGGATGGCTAGGTTTCTTCGCACCACCTCGAAACAAAAGCCGAATGGTAAATACCAGTTCAAGGCATATTCCCTAGCTGATTTCCTCAAGAAAACCATCCACCAACCTTGCCTTGTTTCGCATTCCACACACCAGCTTCATCCTCAAAAACAGCAATTTCTTATATTGTTGCTTTTTGCAACTATTTAACAGTTTCTCATGTCTGCCACATGTTAAGGTATTTCAAATTTCGTCATAACTGGCGCAATAGGCAATATCCGGAGGAGATGCCATCCACTCGTGCTGAACGCGGTCCAACCGCCCGGGCGCGACACGCAAAGGAGCCCCCTATGAAACGTCCCCTTTCCACCTTGATGTTCGCCCTGATAACCGCATCGATGGTCGTGCCGCAACTGGCTCAGGCGCGTAACGGTCGGGCCAACGCGAATCGCGTGGACCACAATCATGTGCGCAGCACCAATGTCAGCCACAACCGCGACATCAATCGCAACCGCAACGTGAACCACAACATCAACGTCAACCAGAACGTTCACGTCGATGTCGATAACCATCACAACGGCTGGTACGGTGACGACGATTACCATCCGATCGCGACCGCCGCGGGCGTGACGGCTGCCGTTGGCCTGACTGCTGCCGTGATCGGCTCGATCACCCGCACCTTGCCACCCAACTGCGCGCCATATCCCTACTCGGGGATCACCTACCAGCAATGCGGCAACACCTATTACCAGCCGCAGTACTCGGGCACCAACGTCCAGTATGTGGTCGTGAACCCGCCGCACTAAGCACCGCCGCAGGCCAAGGCGAACCCACCGCCTCCTGCGCCATTCAATCGATTTGACGCACACCCCGCCGAGGTACGACCGGGCCGCGCAAGTGCCGGATTGCTCCCGATGTCTTTGCGCAGCCCGACCATTCCTTTTCAACTTGATTACGTCGATATGCAGTAACGCCGACAGCGTTTGTCATGCGACGGTGATATATATAACAAAACCGATATCCTTAAAGCTCGGAGATTCCATGTTCGATCCCAAAAAGCTGGGCAAGCTGTTCTCGCGACAACTGCTTGACGTGCTGATTCAGGCGGCACTCATCATTTCCATGGTGGTGGTCTGCTACCGCATCTTCTCGCCCTTCCTGACGCTGATGCTCTGGGCGATGATCATGGCGGTCACGCTGTATCCGCTGCACCGGAAACTCGCCCCCAAACTGGGTGAAGGCCGGGCCTCGACGGCCATCGTGATCGGCGGTTTCGCGCTGATCATCGTTCCGGTGGCGCTGCTCGCCAGCTCGCTGGCTGATTCGGTCACCGGTGTCGTGCATGCCGTGCAGAACAACGCGCTGCACCTGCCGTTGCCGCCGGAGCGGATCGCAACCTGGCCGCTGGTGGGCGAAAAGATCTACTCGGTGTGGCACATGGCCGCGACAGACCTGCCGGGACTGATCCACTCGATGCAACCGAAGATCGGGGATCTATCGAAGTCGGCACTGGGCTTTGTGGCCGGTATCGGTGGCGATATCCTCAAGTTCGTTTTTGCGCTGATCATTGCCGGCGTGATGATGGCCTACGGCGAGGCGGGCGCGCAGAGCATGGCCGCCATCGGCCGCCGGCTGGCCGGTGCCGAACACGGCGACGGCATGGTCGTGCTGTCGACCAATACGATCCGCGCCGTTGCGCAGGGCGTGATCGGCGTGGCGCTGATCCAGGCCCTGATCATCGGCCTCGTGCTGATGGTGGCGCAGGTGCCGTTCGCCGGTGCGCTGGCCGTCGTCGTACTGATCCTGGGCATCGCGCAGCTGCCGGTGCTGCTGATCTCGCTGCCGGTGATTGCCTACATCTGGATGAGCGGCGACTACGGCACCGTGATGGCGGTGGTGTATTCGATCCTGCTGGTGATCGGCGGCATGGCCGACAACGTGCTCAAGCCGATCCTGCTGGGCCGCGGTGTCGATGCGCCGATGCCGGTCGTGCTGCTGGGTGCGCTCGGCGGCATGGTCGCTGCCAGCATTCTGGGGATGTTCGTCGGCGCGGTGCTGCTGTCGCTGGGCTACATCATCTTCATGCGCTGGGTTGCGCTGCAGGAGCCGGCCGAGGGCGAATCCGCCGAGGTGGCTGAGTGACCATGAGACCGGGGGCCCAAAATGGCGCCCCCTCTGTAAGCTCAACAACCGCCAACCGTCCACCATTCATAAAGTGAATGAATTCGACGGAAAACCGGGCCTGCGCCGCCTCCAGTTTCTTTGACTCCTTGTGGACCAAGCCTTCGGCGACCGTGCCATCCGAATAACCAAAGTAAATAGTTGAGGTAAAACCGAAAGTGGCAGAAGGAAGCGTCAACCAAGGTTTACTTTGAAGCCGACATCCAATCATCTGGTGGAACGACTAAAACGGGAACCAACAAGGCAATCATTTCATTCAACATGTGACGTTCAGTTTTTATAGGCGCCCCTTCATTAAAACTTCACCAGCCCAAAAAACATACACAGTAAGAGAGGAGAGCAGGAACAATCAAAACATATCTGATCAACTCTGAATATCTATGGCGTAATGGCGAAATAAACTGCAAACTAACTTGGCATGCCCTGAGTTATGAAAAAGTTTCCAACCTTCAGTGCCCCACACTCCCTCCAATAGCAAAGGAAGCCACATGAAACTAAAAACGATGTTGACGCAGCTGGTGTTCGCCGGCGTTGCCAGCAGTCTGCTGGCACCGGCCTTTGCCGCCAATGACCTGCGCAAGGACGCTGCGCCGGCGACCAAGGCCGCCAACGACGCGCTGCTGAAGTCACTGCCATTCTCCGACACCTCGGACTTCAAGAACGCGCACAAGGGCTTCATCGCCGCGCTGCCGGCCGACGTCATCAAGGGCGAAGCGGGCAACCTGATCTGGGATCCCAACAAGTACGGCTTCATCAAGGAAGGCGAGAAGGCCCCGGCCACTGTCAACCCAAGCCTGTGGCGCCAGTCCCAGCTGATCGGCATGAGCGGCCTGTTCCAGGTCACCGACGGCATCTACCAGATCCGCAACCTCGACCTGTCGAACATGACCATCATCGAGGGCAAGGAAGGCGTGACCGTGGTCGACCCGCTGGTTTCGGAAGAAACCGCCCGCATCGGCATGGAGCTGTACTTCAAGAACCGTGGCAAGAAGCCGGTCAAGGCCGTGATCTACACCCACAGCCACGTCGACCACTACGGCGGCGTGCGCGGCGTGGTCAGCGAGGCAGACGTCAAGGCCGGCAAGACCAAGGTCTACGCACCGGAAGGCTTTATGGAAGCCGCCGTGGCCGAGAACATCATGGCCGGCAACGTCATGAGCCGCCGCGCCAGCTACATGTACGGCAACGTGCTGCCACCGGACGCGAAGGGCCAGGTCGGTGCCGGTCTGGGTACGACCACTTCGGCCGGTACCGTAACGCTGATTCCGCCGACCGACTACATCACCAAGACCGGCGAGAAAGTCGTCATCGACGGCCTGACCTACGAGTTCCTGATGGCGCCGCATTCGGAAGCGCCGGCAGAAATGATGTGGTACATCCAGGAGAAGAAGGCGATCGCCGCCGCCGAGGATGTCAGCCACACGCTGCACAACACCTACTCACTGCGTGGAGCCAAGATCCGCGAACCGCTGCCGTGGTCGAAGTACATCAACCAGATGGTGACGATGTGGGGCGACAAGGCCGAAGTGATGTTCGGTCAGCACCACTGGCCGACCTGGGGCAACAAGGACGTCAACACCCTGCTGAAGTCGCAGCGTGACCTGTACCGCTACATCAACGACCAGACGCTGCGTCTGGCCAACCAGGGCTACACCCGCGACGAAATCGCCGAGAAGTTCAAGCTGCCGGACAGCCTGGACAAGGTCTGGGCAAACCGTGGCTATTACGGTTCGATCAGCCACAACGTCAAGGCCACCTACGTGCTGTATCTGGGCTGGTTCGACGGCAACCCGGCCACGCTGAACGAGCTGCCGCCGGTCGAAGCCGGCAAGAAGTACGTTGAGTTCATGGGCGGTGCCGATGCGGTGCTGAAGAACGCGAAGAAAGCCTACGACAAGGGCGAGTACCGCTGGGTTGCCCAGGTGGTCAAGCATGTCGTGTTCGCCGATCCGAACAACAAGGCCGCGCGCAACCTCGAAGCCGATGCACTCGAGCAGCTGGGTTACCAGGCCGAGTCGGGTCCGTGGCGCAACTTCTATCTGAGCGGTGCCAAGGAACTGCGTGAAGGCGTGAACAAGGTGGCCACGCCGAACACGGCCAGCCCGGACACCATCAAGGCGATGACGCTGGACATGTTCTTCGACTATCTGGGTGTTCGCCTGAACAGCGAAAAGGCCGGCAACGCCAGGATCGCGCTGAACTTCAACTTCACCGATACGAAGGAGAAGTACGAGCTCGAACTGGAAAACGGTGTGCTGAACAACACCGCCAACACCCAGTCCGACAAGCCGGATGCAACGATCCAGCTGACCCGTGATGCGTTGAACAAGATCATGCTCAAGGAAATTACGCTCGAGCAGGCGATCACGGCAGGCGACGTCAAGATCGACGGTAACGGCAAGAAGCTGGGCGAGCTGATGAGCTACCTCGACAGCTTCGAGTTCTGGTTCAACATCGTCACGCCTTAATCAGGCATGCGCGGCGCCCCGGCGCCACGTACTTGATGACGACGACAGGCAGGTGCGGCTTCATGCCGCACCTGCTACCCCCTCGCTGAGGCGAAGGGACGAGCAAAGCTCGAATACATACGGATACCGGTTCGGCGCGCTTGACGCAGATGTGCAAGGGCGACGAATCCATCGGGGGCACCGGCTGCGCGAATGACGCGCTGCCGGGGGCGCCCGCAGGCCGAAGGCCGAACCCGCGTAGCACGCGGGATTGTTGATCGTGGTTCGGGCCTTGCCCGGCCGCTTTGCGCACAGTCGCATGCTGCCGCCGGCGCATCGACTTGGAGGCCGTGTCCCGCACTGGCCGATCGCGACAGGAAGCCCATGACATTCACCAAGCACACACTGGCCGCGCTGCTTTGCGCGACCCTGATCTCTGGCCAGACCATGGCCTGCGGCTACGACATGCTGTTCGACAACCCGTTTACCGAGGGTTATCCCGGGGCGTTCGACATCGCCCTGAGCACGCGTCAGGCGATCGTGGAGGGCCAGCTTCAGGCGCTGCAGCCGCTGGCCGGCACCGCCGGTCTGGCGCGCGCCAGCGGCTGGCTCAACCAGGTGCGCACGCAGCTGGAAAGCAGCGGCATGAAGACGAAGTTCGCGGTCTATCTGGTCGACAGCCGGCTGTGGACCCGTTTCGACGGCTCGGGCGCCGGCGTGCTGATGCAGTCGCACCAGACGCCGCAACCCGGCGACTCGGTATTGCTGCTGAGCGAGGCCACGCTGTCGGCGCTGCTGTCACAGCAGATGACCTTCGCCCAAGCGCGTGATGCGAAGCTGGTGTCCTTCACCGGCAAGTCCAGCGAAACGGTCGATCTGGCGTTCAACGGCAGCCTGTTCTGATTCCGGCAAAAAGTAGCGCATGTGAACGCTTACGCCACTGATTGCCGTTGATGCTGCCATTCGCATTGGCGGATGGTTCGGCTCCCTCGCAGTGCGCTGGCACTGCACTGGCACTGCGCATTCCTGGTAGGAGATGAAAATGGTCCGCAAGATCCTGTGTGTGCTGCTGCTCGTGTTCAGCACGGGCGCATTCGCCGCAACACAACTGAAGTGGAACGACCTGCAACCCGACGACCCGGCCTTGCGCGCCAAGGTTGCGGCAATGAGCAGCGACCAGCGCAGCCGGCTGGTGCGCGCGGTACAGCAGCGCAAGCTGCAGCTGAGCATGAAAGAGCAGGGCACCAAGCCCGACGCGCTGGGCGAGTGGGAGCGCAAGCTGCTGAAGGAAGACCTGAGCGATCTTGCACCGATGGTCGATCAGCTCAACGCCTTCGAGAAACGCCGCATCACCGATCTCAAGCCGTCGCTGAACCAGCAGGACGTACAGATCGACGGCTACCTGCTGCCGCTGACGCAGAGCGACCGCAAGGTCACCGAGTTCCTGCTGGTCCCCATCGTCGGCGCCTGCATCCACGTCCCGCCGCCGCCGCCGAACCAGATGATCGTCGTGCGCTATCCGCAGGGCTATGAACAGGGCGAGCTGTTCGCGCCGGTGACGATCAGGGGCAAGCTCAAGGTCGGCCACAGCAAGAGCAACCTGTCACTGGTCGACGGCGCAGCGATGGTCGAATCGGGCTACCAGATGTCGGCCGACGCCGTCACGGCCTACAAGAAATAGCATTTCCGCAAGCAAAGGAGCAGGACCCATGAAGAAGTGGATCGTACTGCTGGCGCTGACCAGCGCTGCAGCGTGGGCACACGATGACGAACATCACGAACACGGTCCGCACCAGCACGGTGTGGCGACGCTGGATGTCGCGTTCGACAAGGGCGAACTGGCGCTGGACTTCGCCAGCCCGGCCGACAACGTGCTCGGTTTCGAGCACGCGCCCAAGACCGATGCCGAGCGCAAGAAAATCGACCAGATGACCAAAACGCTGTCGCTCGCGACCAATCTGTTCGTGCCCGAGGCCGCTGCCGGCTGCAAGACCAGCCCGGTCAAGGTGGCCGCGCCGGACTGGAGCACCGGTGCCCATGTCGACATCGATGCCGACTACAGCTTCAAGTGCCAGCGTGCGCCGGCCAGCATCGCGCTGCCGCTGTGGAAGCAGTATCCGAACATCCGCGAACTGGTCGTGAACATCGCCACCGACAAGGGCCAGCGCCAGCTCAGGCTCAAGCCGGGCCAAACGCTGAACCTGCGCTGATCCGATGCTGATCGAGCTGCGCGACCTCCATTTCAAGTGGCCGGGCAATCCGCGGGATACCTTGTGCATCCCGCAGTTTTCCCTGTCTGCCGAAGAAAAACTGTTCCTGCACGGCCCCAGCGGCAGCGGCAAGAGCACCTTGCTGGCGCTGCTGGCCGGCATCCAGAGCCCCGACTCGGGGCAACTGACCGTGCTGGGCCAGGATCTGGCGAAACTGAGTGCACCGCAGCGCGATCACTTCCGCGCCAACCATCTGGGCTACGTGTTCCAGCAGTTCAATCTGCTGCCGTATCTGTCGGTGCGGCAGAACGTGCTGCTGGGCTGCCAGTTCTCGCGGCTGCGCCGCCAGCGGGCCACCGGACTGGCCGGCTCGCCGGAAAAGCAGGCGCTGGCCTTGCTCGCGCAACTCGAGCTGGGCGATCTGGCCGATCGTCCGGCCCGCGCGCTGTCGGTCGGGCAGCAGCAGCGGGTCGCCGTGGCCCGGGCACTGATCGGTGCGCCGGAGCTGCTGATCGCCGACGAGCCGACGTCGGCGCTGGACGAAGCCCGCCGTGATGCCTTCGTCTCGCTGCTGTTCGCGTGTGCCGAGCAACAGCGCACGGCGGTGGTGCTGGTCAGCCATGATCCGCGGCTGGCCGAGGGCTTCGATCGCAGCCTGAACCTTTCCGAACTGAACACAGCAAGCCAGGTCGACCATGTTTGAAATTGCCTTACGCAGTCTGCGCAGCCGCCGGCTGACCGTGGTGCTGACCATCGCCACCATCGCGCTGGCCACGCTGATGCTGCTGGGCGTCGACCGGGTCCGCAACGAAACGCGCACCAGCTTCGCCAACACCGTCAGCGGCACCGACCTGATCGTCGGCGCGCGTACCGGTTCGATCCAGCTGCTGCTGTACAGCGTGTTCCGGGTCGGCAACGCGACCAACAACATCGACTGGCACAGCTACCAGAAGCTGGCGGCCGATCCGCGCGTGGCCTGGACCATTCCGGTCTCGCTGGGCGACAGCCACCACGGCTATCCGGTGCTCGGTACCAACCACGATTACTTCCGCTATCTGCGTTACGGCGACAACCAGCCACTGAAAATGCAGAGCGGCCACGAGTTCAGCCATCTGCACGACGTCGTGCTCGGCGCCAACATCGCCCGCCGGCTGCATTACCAGCTCGGGCAGAAACTGGTGCTGACCCACGGCAGCGGCGACGGCGCGCTCACCGAACATGCCGATCAGCCTTTCACCGTCACCGGCATCCTTGCGCCGACCGGCACCCCGGTCGACGACACGCTGCACATCTCGCTCGATGGCCTGACCGCGATCCACCAGGGCTGGGAGTCGGGCAGTGCCTCGCTGCTGGCGACCACCGGCGCGCTCTCGGCCGACGAGGACCGCGCGGTGCCGCCGCCGGACAGCATCACCGCGTTCTACGTCGGGCTGAAATCGCGCACCGGGCTGTTCGGCGTCCAGCGCGCCATCAACCAGTTCCGTGGCGAACCGCTGATGGCCATCCTGCCCGGTGTTGCGCTGTCCGAGCTGTGGCAGCTGCTCAAGGTGGCCGAACAGGCGCTGCAGGTGCTGTCGTGGTTCGTGCTGCTGGTGGGCCTGCTGGGGATGATGACCGCGCTGCTGGTGGGACTGAACGAGCGCCGCCGCGAAATGGCGATCCTGCGTTCGGTCGGCGCCCGGCCGTGGCAGCTGTTCGCGCTGGTGGTCGGCGAAACGGCCTGCCTGCTGGTCGGCGGCATCGCCATCGGCTGCGCGCTGCTGCAGGGCGCGCTGGCCGTTGCCGGGCCGCTGCTGCGTGACCACATGACGCTGCTGATCACGCCGGGCTGGCCGACCGCCAGCGAATGGCTGCTGATGGGCTGCACCTTGCTGGCGGGGCTGGTGGTCAGCTTCGTTCCGGCATGGCGCGCGTACCGGCTGTCCTTGAGCGACGGTTTGCACGTGGCGGCGTGATCGCCCGGTTGTACGTTCATGAAAAAAGCGCCCGGGTGGGCGCTTTTAGTTAGACGTTGTACAGGTATGAACTGGACTTCAAAGTTGTTCTACTCGAAACAGTGGGAACACTACTGTCGGTGGTCAGTAGTGACGCAATTATGCGCGGTTCATAAACTGCGCCACAAAGGCATCAAGGATCATGAAAATCTGTGCCACTGGCAGCAGAGGAAACTGTTTGTTTGATGCACCAACAAGCATTTTTGCGAACAAATGCCTGCAATAACACCAAAATAACCACAGCAACGACGCGGGTTCCAGCCTCACCCACTTCCTTACAGGTTATTGCAAATCGCACTTAGACCCATGATTTAAAAAAAGAACACACGAGACTCAAAATCCCCCGCAGCAATGCGTGTCGGTTCGAGTCCGACCCTGGGCACCAGTCATCCTTCCCAGGGCTTCCTGGGAAGTCCGGAGAACCCCCGAAAAGCCTAGCTTCCGGGGGTTTTTTGCGTCCAAGGGAAGCCAGCCAAGTCCGTTCACCTCCAGCATCGTCAGGCATACGTTTAGGAATACGCTGATTCGATTTGAAAATCGTATACCTATGGCACGCGCCACCAAGCCCCTGCCCGATGCCGATTGCCGCAACGCCAAGCCACGCGACAAGTATTTTTCCCCGTTCGATGGGGATGGCCCTTGTCTGCTTGTAAAGGCTTGACGCCCTTTCAGTTTTTCGAGGTGTTGCACGCATATGCGCTGAAGCAACCGAAAAACCCGCTGATTTGCTCATTTCCTGCTCCGAGCATCCTCAGCCGAATCGACAAAAACGTACGCGCGTTGCGCTGCCGAACGATTGGCGCATCGCGACAAGGCTTTAATCCCCATTAAGCGGGGCCGCGGCCATTGCTGTCGTTGCCGCTCCGCGCGGCACCCACTTCCATTGAAACCCGCACCGCCTTCGGCCTCGCGCCTCCGTCACAAATCCCACCCCCGGAAATCCGAACCGCGTCCATCCCTCTCAAAAGGGAGGCATCCACGATTCGACTTGCTGTGCCCTGCTCAGCGCAAGCACTTCGCCTGCAGATTGTCGAATCTGCAGCGGATGGTCAGTTCGCACCGGCTTCAGGCATTTAATCAACAAAAAAAAAGTATCAATAACAACAAAGTTTCGCATTATTGAAACTAAAACTTTACATGAAGGTGGCATAGTGTAAGTTTTATAACTTAGCTGCAAAAGCAAATTGCAAGCACCTGTGATCCAGAAGTCAAGCATCTGAGGGACTGTCGACGCATGCCCGAATCACCGCTCTTGCTGTTGCAGCAGAACCCGGCCATCGCCTTGTTCCTTGCGTTGACGGCCGGCTACGCCTTTGGCCGGGTCCGTTTCGGGCCGATCCAGCTCGGTGGCGTCTGCGGCACGCTGCTTGCCGCGCTGCTGATCGGCAACTTCGTCGAAGTCCAGCCTGCGCCGGGCATCAAATCGCTGTTTTTCGCCCTCTTCATCTTCGCGCTCGGCTACGCCGGCGGGCCGCAATTCTTCGCCAACCTGAACGCAAAAGGCCTGCGCCTCGGGCTTTTGTGTGCCGTTGAAGTCGCGGCGGTACTGGCCCTGGTGATGGGTGCCACCTGGCTTTTCGGCCTCGATCAGGGCACCGCCGCGGGCCTGATGGCCGGCGCCGCCACCGAATCCGCCGTGGTCGGAACGGCCTCCGATGCCGTATCCAAACTGCCGCTGGCTCCGGACCTGATCCAGAAGCTGCAGGCCAATGTCGTGACGGCCTACTCGATCACCTATGTATTCGGCCTGATCGCGATCGTCATTGCCACCAGCCAGCTGTTTCCACTGCTGCTGAAGATCAACCTCAGGAAGGACGCCGACGCACTCTTGCAGCAGATGGGCGGACTGAACAATGACGACGATGACGCCGACCTGCAGGCCGCCCCCGAGGTAGTCGGACGCATTTACCGGATCGATGCCGCGGCCGGGAAGCGGGTGGCCGACATCGAGGCCGGCGTCGACGGCAAGGCCAGCATCGAACGAGTCCGGCGCCACGGCAAACTGATCGATGCGACACCGGAACTGGTCCTGCAGCGGGGAGACGCCGTCCTGCTCACCGGCCAGCGCGACAGCGTTCTGGCCTGCAGCCCCTTGCTGGGCCCCGAAGTCGCGCACGTCGCCGGGCTCGATTTCGCGGTGGAGATCGAAGACATCGTCTTCAACCGCCGCGATCTGGCGAACCGGGCACTGGGCGAGCTGCGCCGCGAGTTCCGCCGGACCGGAATCAGCGACGGCGTCCACCTGCTGGAAATACGCCGGCTGGGCGAGCCGCTGCCGCTGCTGCCCGACCTGCGCCTTCAGCCCGGCGACGTCGTCCGCCTGCAGGGCTCGCCGCGCGACATCGCCAAGGTCAGTGCGCACATCGGCCAGCGCATCGACAAGTCCGACGAAACCGACTTTACCTACGCCGGGCTGGGCATCGTGCTCGGGATTCTCGTGGGCGCGCTCGGCGTAAAGGTCGGCGGCGTCAATTTCTCGCTCGGGACCGGTGGCGGCGCGCTGCTGAGCGGCCTGCTGTTCGGCTGGTTTCAGGCGCTGCGCCCTGGCGTCGGGCACATTCCGGCTTCCGCAATCGAACTGATGAAAGACCTCGGCCTGGCGATGTTCATCGCCTGCGTCGGGCTGTCCTCCGGGCCGCAGGCCATGGCGCTGGTCAAGAGTTACGGCATCGCGCTGCCGATCACCGGCGTGCTGATCGCGCTGGTGCCGGCGACGCTGTCACTGCTGCTCGGGCGTTTCATCCTGAAGCTCGACAGCCCGGTGCTGCTCGGCGCGATTGCCGGGCAGCAGTGCAGCACGCCGGCATTGAGCGCCGTCGTCAACGCAGCCGGCAACACGACGCCGCTGCTCGGCTACACGATCACCTATGCCATTTCCAACATCGTGCTGCCGCTGATGGGGCCGCTGATCATTTTTCTGGCAGGTCAGATCGTCGTTCACTGACCTGCTTGTCCTGCAGTAAACCAACTAAAAAGAGGTGCGCACCGTGGATTGGTTACACGAAATCTTCAAGCGATCACCAGAGATAGCGTTGTTCCTCTCTCTGGCGCTCGGTTACCGGATCGGCAAGATCAATTTCGGCAAGTTCCAGCTGGGTGGTGTCGCCGGCTCGCTGCTGGTCGCGGTCGTGGTCAGCCAGGTCGGTGTGTCGATCGACCCGGGCGTCAAATCGGTGCTGTTCGCGCTCTTCATCTACGCGGTCGGTTACGAAAGCGGACCGCAGTTCTTCAACTCGCTCGGCAAGCAGTCGATCCGCGAAATCATTCTCGCCATCGTCCTCTCCGCCACCGGGCTGCTGACCGTGGTCGTGCTGGCCAAGCTGACCGGGCTGGACAAGGGTCTCGCCGCCGGTATCGCCGCCGGTGGCCTGACGCAGTCGGCCATCATCGGCACGGCCGGTGACGCGCTGGCCAAGCTCGGCCTGCCGGCCGAGGAGCTCAAGCAGCTGCAGGCCAACGTCGCCATCGGCTATGCGGTGACTTATGTGTTCGGTTCGTTCGGCGCCATCATCGTCTGCGTCAACATCCTGCCGAAGTTCATGGGCCGCAGCATCCGTGACGACGCCATCGCGGCCGAAAGCGCGATGCAGTCCGGCGTACAGGTGCTCGGACCGGGGCAGCTCGCCGCAGTGCCGCAACTGGTCGGCCGGGTGTACCGCGTCGAAAAGGCCGCCGGACGGACCGTGGGCGAGATCGAGCAATCGTCGACGCCGCCGACCACGATCGAACGCGTCAAACGCGGCGGGCAGATCATCGCCGCTTCGGCCGAGTTCGTGCTGTCGCAGGACGACATCGTGTTGCTGGTCGGCCGCCGCACCGCCGTGCTCGAACAGTCCGCTGTGATCGGTTCCGAGGTTCACGGTGAAACCGGCATGGATCTGGCGATGCAGCGCATCGACATCGTGATCACCAGCAAGCGGCTGCAGAACAAGTCGCTTGGCCAGATCGCCGCAGAAGCCTCGCCCGAGATACGACACGGTGTCTATGCGGTCGGCCTGTCCCGGATGGGCAAGCCGCTGCCGATGGCACCGGAAACCATCGTCCAGACCGGCGACGTGCTGACCGTATATGGCGCGGAAAAGGACGTGAGCCGCGTGGCCGGCGTGGTCGGCTACACCGTGATCCATACCGAAAAGACCGACTTCGTCTACATGGGCGCCGGTCTGGTGGTCGGCCTGCTGATCGGCCTGCTGGTCGTCAAGATCGGCTCGATTCCGCTCACCTTGGGCAGCGGCGGCGGCGCGCTGCTCTCGGGTCTGCTGTTCGGCTGGTACCGCGCCAAGAAGCAGACCTTCGGCGCCATGCCCGGCGGTGCGGTGCAGATCCTGAAAGACCTCGGTCTTGCCGGCTTTGTCGTCGTCGTTGGCCTGTCGTCGGGCCTGCAGGCGGTGGAAACCGTGCGCGAACACGGCTTCACGATCTTCCTCGTCGGCGTCGCCGTCACCATCATCCCTCTGCTGCTGACGATGCTGTTCGGCCGCTACGTGCTGCGCTACGACAACGTCGCAGTATTTGCCGGCGCCTTGTCGGGGTCGCGCAGCGCCAACCCGGCCTTCGGCGAAATCCTCGACAAGGCCGAGAACTCGATTCCCACCGTTCCTTTTGCGATCACCTATGCCCTGGCCAACGTGCTGCTCACGTTGCTCGGTCCGCTGGTCATCGCCTTCATGTAATCCCCGCCGGTCCAAGCACGAACCAACAAGGAGTACACCATGAGTTTCACCAACATCGACGACTTCTCCGGCCTCAGCCCGTTCGAGCTGAAGGACGTGCTGATCAAGGCGGCCCGCCAGAGCGACAAGCTGATGCTCAACGCCGGCCGCGGCAATCCGAACTTCCTCGCGACGGTGCCGCGGCACGGTTTCTTCCAGTTCGGCCTGTTTGCGATGACCGAATCGGAGCGTTCCTTCGTCTACATGCCCGAAGGCGTCGGCGGCTTCCCGCAGCGCGACGGGATCGAGGCACGCTTCGAGATCTTCACCAAGGCCCACGCCGGCGTACCGGGGATCGCCTTCATCGAATCCGCCGTCTCGTATGTCCGCGACCAGCTCGGGCTGTCGGCCGGCGATTTCATTTATGAAATGTGCGAAGCCATCCTCGGCTGCAACTACCCGGTGCCGGACCGGATGCTGGTACTGAGCGAAAAGATCGTTGCACAGTACATTCACCGCGAAATGATCGGCACCTACCCGTTCAAGGGCCATTTCGACATGTATGCGGTCGAAGGCGGCACGGCGGCGATGACCTACCTGTTCAACAGCCTGCGCGAAAACCACCTGATCGAAAAAGGCGACACGATCGCGCTGGGCATGCCGATCTTCACGCCGTACATCGAAATTCCCGAGCTGAATGATTACCAGCTCAACGTCGTGCATATCGATGCGCCGCCGGAAAACAACTGGCAGTTCACGACCAAGGAGCTCGACAAGCTGCTCGACCCGAAGGTCAAGGCCTTCTTCCTCGTCAACCCGAGCAACCCGCCGTCGACGAAGATCAGCGACGAAGTGCTGGAATACATCGCCGGCATCGTCAAGAAGCGCCCGGACCTGATCATCCTGACCGACGACGTCTACGGCACCTTCGCCGACAACTTTGTCTCGCTGTTCGCGATCTGCCCGTACAACACCATCCTGGTCTACTCGTACTCGAAGTACTTCGGCGCCACCGGCTGGCGTCTGGGCGTGGTCGCGACGCACGAGGACAACGTGCTCGACGCTTCCATCGCCAGGCTGCCGGAAGCCAAGAAGAAGCAGCTGGACGAACGCTACGGTTCGATCACCACCGAACCGCGCCAGCTGAAGTTCATTGATCGCCTGGTTGCCGACAGCCGTACCGTCGCACTCAACCACACGGCAGGCCTTTCGACGCCGGTACAGGCGCAAATGGCGCTGTTTTCGCTGTTCGCGCTGATGGACGAGCCGGAGGCGTACAAGAACGCCATGAAGCGCATCGTCCGCCGCCGAAAGGTTGCGCTGTACCGCGAGCTGGGCCTGCCGGTGCCGCATGATCCGAACAACATCGACTACTACCACCTGCTCGACTGGGAAACGATCCTGACCCAGCTGTACGACAAGGACTTCGCCGACTGGCTATTCGATTCGCTCAAGCCGAACGAGGGCTTGCTGCGACTGGCGGAGGAGACCGGCATCGTCCTGCTGCCGGGCAAGGGCTTCGGCACCACCAACCCGTCGGGCCGCGTCTCGCTCGCCAACCTGAACGAGTCGGACTACGCCCGGATCGGTGCGGCAATCCGCAAGATCGCGGCCGAAGCCCATGCCGTCTACGAAGCCGCTGGTGGCAAGAAGGCGCCGAAAGCCGGCGCGGCGAAGAAGTCGAAAAAATAAGCCGTACTGGCTTGATCCGTGGTTCAGGCATTCACATGCCTGAGCCACGGCTGGACTGGCATTTGGGCAAGGATTGCACGTCCGCTCCGCTGTAATTGCACGGTTTCATTCAACCGGCTCCGTCATCGGGAACGCCGCCTCCGGCGGCGTGGACCGCCTGAAACCGTTCGCGCATGGCCGTCAACGTATGACATTGACGACGGCTGAAAGACTTCCGTTCGATGGCCGGGTCAGGCCGAATCCGCATGAAGCGCGGAAACGAGCCTGGCCAATCGCCGGTCTCGCGTTTCCGCTGACCCGGCTTCCTCGAGATGGCGCACGTGCTTCTGCCGTAGCCCGAAGGGCAGTTTCTCGAACGCGCGACGTATCGATGAATCGGCGTCCAGCGCGCTCTTCAAATCCGGTGGCTCCGGCACTTCCCTTGGCAAGTCGTCCAGTTCGATGGCGACTTCAACGTTCTCGCCCTCGGCGATCCGGGCTGCAGCCCGGTTTCCGGCGCTGATGCCGATCATGCACAAGCCCCGCATCCGCGCGACCCGGGTTCGCCAGGTGTGGCCGTTGATCGTGACCGCGACGGCAGGCCTTGCACCTCCGCCAAGTGCAGTCACCGCGTCCTCCGGAAGCGCGATTGCGGTGGCATTGCCGGAGGGTATGACCCGCGCTTCAAATTTCATCGTTGCCTCCGCCAGTCCTCGTTCGCCCCGACACCTTCATTCGGCCGGGTCGCAAAGTGGCCCCGGCATGAATGAATCGTCAGCCCGATTTCGACCACACCGGATTCAGCGCGGTGACTTGCGGCGGGCCAAGCAGAAGCGGCTCGACGTCTTTCAGGTAGGCGGCATAGTTGTCGGTCTTCAAGAACGCCTGCGAAGCCTCGGCGCTTGCATATTGCTGGAAGGCGCAGATTGAATCCGGATCCGCGTTGTCAAAGCAGTAAAAATACGCGAGATGCCCCGGATTGGCTGCAACGGCGGGCGCCATGTGCTTTTCCCAAACGTGCCAAACCTCATCCCGTTTCCCTGGCTGGGTCTTGTGCTTGATGATGAGGGCAAAAGTGGTCATTGGAACTCCGCATGTAGTGACGCTGAATCGAGGGTTTGACGTTTGTCATAGCAGACTAGTGCCTCCGGCGCCGGCTGACCGAGAAGCCGGAGCGTCGCTGCACCTGGCCACCGCTTTTCCCCGCACGAAGCGGGAAGCGGGAAGCCCCCGCCCGAAAAGGCTGGCTTCCGGAAGGGGGCCGTCCCGGCAGGATGCCAGCGCTCCTGTGGCCCGGGATGCGGGGGCGGATGGCGAATATGGCGGATCGCGCCGCCATATCCGCCGAACCGCTTACTGACCGAGGTTGGTCAGGAAGCGGTTGGTGAACGCCAGATTGGCGCCGCCGTTGGTGCCGGCAATGTCACGGTCGAACGACCAGTGATGCACGCCGGCCAGACCGTTCTGCTTCACGAACGCCGACACGACATCTGCATCGGCCAGGGTGAAGTTTTCACCACCGACATCGTTCGCGGCGATCATCGGCGTCAGCTCGATCTGGCTGTACGGCAGCTTGTAGTAGTTGTGCAGGTCCATCGCCGCCTGGATGGCCGACTGGCCCATCTGGCACTGACCGCCGCTGACCACGCAGATGCCGTTGGACGGCGGGTTGCCGTAGTCCATCGTCATCAGGTTGATCGTGTAGTTGGTCAGGCCCTGGCTCTGGATCGCGCTCATCACGACCTTGCCGGTATCGCCGAGCGGATTCGGCGAGTTCGCGCCCATGTCGGTGGCGACGGAGGCGCCGGCCGGGCTGGTCGCCAGCGTTGCCAGCGTGAAGCTGAAGCGCAGCTGCGGGTAGGTCTTCTGCGCCACGATCACGCGTTTGACCAGCTCGACGATCTGCGCCTGGCTCTGGCCGGCTTCGATGTCGAAATCGATCCCGATCATGTTGGCCGAGTAATAGTTGCTGATGAACTTGGCAAAGCCCGCGTCGGTGCCGCAGGTGAACGCGCCGGCAGCACCACCGGTCGACACCACGTACTTCTTGCCGGCGTTGACGAACATCGGGATGTTGGTCGCGGCAAAGGTCGCCGGCACCATGCCGGCGAGGTTTTCACCGACCGGCGACGGCGAGGTCGAGCCGCACTCGCCGGTGACGAAGGCCCAGGTCAGCGTCGACAGGTTCGCCGGCATGGCGCTGGTCACATCGACGACGGTGCCGTTGGCATTGCGGCTGCGCATGCCGTCGGTATTCCAGTCGGTGTTCACGGTGACGTCCTTGTACGGACTGTCGATGAACTTCGGTGCCGTGCCGCTCGGCGTCGGAGCCGGAGCCGGAGCCGGAGCCGGAGCCGGTGTCGGTGTCGGTGTCGGTGTCGGTGTCGGTGTCGGGGTCGGGGTCGGGGTCGGGGTCGGCGTCGGCGTCGGCGTCGGGGTCGGGGTCGGCGTCGGCGTCGGCGTCGGCGTCGGCGTCGGCGTCGGCGTCGGGCTCACCGGGCCGCAGACACCCAGATCGTTCCACGGCTTGCCGTCACCGGTGCTGCTCGACGGCACGTCGCCCTGCGTCCACCACTTGGCCGAATAGGTGTGGCCGTTGTAGCTGACGGTAGCGCCGCCGTTGTAGGCCGTGCCGGCCGCCCAGGCGGCGGCAGTGCAGCCTGCCGAAGGTGTCGGCGCAGGCGTCGGTGCCGGTGTGGGGACCGGGGTCGGAACAGGGGTCGGTGCGGGCGTAGGAGCCGGCGTCGGTGCGGGGGTCGGGGTCGGGGTCGGGCTCGGCGTGCCGGTGCTGGCACCGATCAGCTTCCACAGCGTCGGGCTGGCGGCCGGATTCCAGTTCGTGCCGACGTAGGCGGTGTGGGTCACCAGCGCCTGATAATCATTGCCGTTGTACGACACATAGGTGCCGGCGGTGTAGGTCTGGCCTTCCTGCCAGACCGGATATGCGGCTGCGGCGTACGAGGCTGCGATGGCGGCAGGCAACACGGCCCAGGCCATCCTCTTGATGTGCATCATCTCGGAACATCTCCACTCAGGTTTTTTTGTGGCCAATCGCTGTCGGCGGCCTGCTGGCCATGCCGTCCGGACCGGATTCGAGAAGCCGTCCCGAATAGAGATTGACCTTCTTTGCGTTCGCACCATGAATCGGTGCCCCGCCATTAACCTGAAGCGGCTCATGTCGCGTCAACGACCGCTGGCAGGAGACAAACCGTGTCAACCAAATGCGCGGTGGGTTTACGCGCCGGCCGACTGGCCATGCCGCAGCCAAACCCGTTCAGCCGGCCGATCGTCGACGGCCAAGCCGCTTTCCGGCGCAACCGCGCGGTGGTCTGGTTGGCGACCGCAACCGGTTGTCGCTGACGGACGGCGGACTGAATTGCCGCTCCGCCACCATTTCCGCAACAGCATGCGGCAAGCCGGTTCAGGCCGGCTGCGCCTTCAGCGCCGCCTCCCAGAACGACGAAACCAGCAGGCTGTCGCGACGCTCCCGCAGGCAATAGACGAAGGTTTCGGTACAGACCGGATCGCCTTCGATGCGCACCGGACGGATCTGCGGATGGGCGATGAATTCGGCCTCCGACACGGTGCCCAGCCCCAGGCCGCGGATCACCGCTTCACGCAGCGCCTCGCGGCTGCCGATTTCCATGGCGATCTGCGGTTGCACCCCCTCTTCACGGAGCACCCGCTCGAGCGCATCGCGGGTCGTCGAACCGGCTTCGCGCAGCAGCAGCGGTTGCCGGTGCAGCTCGGCCAGCCGCACGCTCGCGCGCCTGGCAAACGGGTGGTCTACATGTGCAAACAGGATGAGCGGGTGGCGTGCATAGCGCATGTGCGCCCATCGATCATCGTCGTGCCGCCCCGCCAGCACGGCGACATCGGTGACGTAGTTGTCCAGATCGGCGAGGACCGCGGCGGAATTGCCGATCCGGATCGACACGTCGACGCCCGGATAAACCCGTCGGTAAGCGTCGACCATCTCGATGACGTGAAACGGGCCAACCGCGCCAAGCCGGAGCTGGCCGCGAACAAGCTGCCCCGAATCGTGCAACAGGTTGTAGGCCTCGGTCTCCAGCGCGGAAAGCTGTTGCGCCAGCGGCAGCAGCTGTTGCCCGACCGTGCTAAGCATCTGCGAGCGTCCCCGCCGCACGAACAACTCAACCCCATGCTGTCGCTCCAGCGCCTGGACCTGGGCGGTCAGCGTCGGCTGGCTCAGCCCCAGCGCACGCGCACCGGCGCTGAAACTGCCATGCCGTGCCACCGCAAGAAAGGCACGCAGTCGGGCGGTGCTCATTTATAGATTCTCTCTATGTTTTCGTATCGAAACACATGTTGAATCAAGCAGATGACTGTCACATGACGTCGATAAAGTCGCGGCACTTTCACCCTAACCGGAATTGCCATGAAGCGTCTGACCGTCGTACATCGTGCCGTCCTGACCGCCCTGCTGCCGCTCTTTGCTTGTGCCTCCGGCTTTGCCGCACCGGCCACGCTGAATGTCGGCCTGATCCCGTCCGAGGACGCTCAGGCGATGATCGAAAGCAGCAAGCAGGTGCTCGAACAACTGCAGCAGCAGACCGGCCTGACCATCAAACCCTTCGTCGCGACCGACTACAACGGCATCATCGAAGCGCTGCGCTCGAAGAAGCTCGACATCGCCTACCTCGGCCCGTTCTCGTACGTGCTGGCCAACCAGGTCGCCGGGGTCGAGGCGTTCTCGGTGGCCGTGACCAGGAAAACCGGCAAAAGCGCCTACAAGAGCCTGATCATCACCCGCAAGGACGCCGGCATCGACAGCGTGCCGCAACTCAAGGGCCACACCTTCGCCTTCGTCGATCCGAGTTCGGCCTCGGGCCACCTGTTCCCGAAGGCCGGGCTGCAGCAGGCCGGCTACGACACCGACAAGCTGTTCTCGCGGACGATCTTCTCGGGCTCGCACGACGCCAGCATCCTCGCCGTCGCCAACAAGAAGGTCGACGCCGCCGCAGTGGCCGACCGCATCTTCGCCTCGGCCATCGCCAAGGGCGTGGTGCAGCAGGACGACTTCAAGGTGGTCTGGACCTCGCGGCCGATTCCGGAATCGCCGATGGTGTGGCGCAAGGACCTCGATCCGGCGCTGAAGGACAAACTGAGCAAGGCCTTCGCCAACATCAAGGATCTGCCCTGGGGCGACCAGGGCATGCTCGACGGCTTCCAGACCACCAGCGACGGCGCGTACGACGTGGTGCGCGATACCGCCAAGGTGCTGAACCTCGATCTGCGGAAAATGAAATGATCCGCATCCGTCAGCTTCATAAGTCCTACGGCGCCAATCCGGTGCTGCGCGGCATCGACCTCGACGTGGCCGCCGGCGAGTTCCTCGTCGTGCTCGGCCAGTCGGGTGCCGGCAAGTCGACCATGCTGCGCTGCCTGAACCGGCTGGTCTGCGCCGACAGCGGCGAGCTGCACGTCGCCGGGCTCGACGCGACCCGTCCCGGACAGACCCGCGCCCTGCGTCGTCAGGTCGCGATGATCTTCCAGCATCACCATCTGGTGCCGCGGCTATCGGTGCTGAAGAACGTGCTGACCGGCCGTCTCGGCCATTTGCCGACCTGGAGTTCGGTGCTGCAGTTGTTCGGCCACGACGACATTGCGCTCGCGCAGTTGTGCTTGGAACACGTCGGCCTCGCCAACAAGGCGTCGGCCCGTGCCGATACGCTGTCGGGCGGGCAGATGCAGCGCGTCGGCATTGCCCGCGCGCTGGCGCAGTCGCCACGGGTAATCCTCGCCGATGAACCAGTGGCCAGCCTCGATCCGCAGAGTGCGCGCATGGTGCTGCAGTGCCTGCGCGACGCGACCCGCGCGCTCGGCATCACCGTGGTCTGCAACCTGCATCAGGTCGACTACGCCCGCGAGTTCGGTGACCGCATCGTCGGGCTGGCGCACGGCCGGCTTGTCTACGACAGCCGCAACGGTCCGCTGACCGACGCGGACCTGCAGCGCATTTACCCGAAAACGGATGCCACGGCGCCGGCCCCGCACGAGGACGCGCCGGCCCCGGTCTACGGCAGACTGCTGGAGGTCGCGCCATGAACCGCTATCAATGGCTGGTCTGGATGCCGCGCAGCAACGCCGGCTGGCTCGGCGTGTTCGCCGCCGTGCTGCTGGGCGGCTACGCGCTGCACTGGAGCGCGCAAGGGGCGCAGATGAGCTGGCAGGACCTGCTGGCCGGGCTGCCGCAGATTGCCGATTTCATCAGCCGGACCATTCCGCCCGATCTCGACGTGCTGTCACGGCTGGTCACGCCGGCACTGGAAACCATCCAGATCGCGCTGTGGGGCACGCTGCTGGCCGCGCTGATTGCGGCACCGCTGTCGCTGCTGGCCGCCGGCAACCTGCACATGCCGTGGCCGCTGCATCAGGGCGCGCGGCAGCTGTTCAACCTGATCCGCAGCGTGAACGAGCTGATTCTGGCGCTGATCTTCGTCTCGGCAGTCGGCCTCGGCCCCTTCCCCGGCGTGCTGGCGCTGGCGCTGCACGGCGTCGGCATGCTCGGCAAGTTCTTTGCCGAAAGCATCGAGGAAATCGACGCCGGTCCGATCGAGGCCTTGCAGGCCACCGGTGCGCGGCCGCTGCAGGTCATCGTGTTCGGCGTGCTGCCGCAGGTGCTGACGGCGTGGATCGCCGTGGTGCTGTACCGCTTCGAGGTCAACCTGCGTTCGGCCACGGTGCTGGGCATGGTCGGCGCCGGCGGGCTGGGCTTCGAGCTGCTGAGCAGCCTCAAGCTGTTCAAGTACCAGGAATCGGCGACCTGCATCATCGTGATCGCGGTGATGGTGATCGCGGCCGACCTGCTCTCTTCGCGGCTGCGCCGCCTCATCCAGCAAGGGGCACGGACATGAGCGGCCCCGGCATTTCGCAAGAAGGCAGCACAACGATGTGGCATTACCGGAATCCGGTCGACATCCATGCCGGGCGCGGCGCGCTGGCGCAACTGCCGGCACTGCTACAGGGCCGGCGTGCGCTGGTCATCACCTTTCCGGAAGCGGTCGCGCTGGGGCTCGACGCCCGCCTGCGCTCCCTGCTGGGTGATCAGCTGGCTGCGGTCGAAACCGGCGTGCAGCCGAATCCTGACGTCAGCTGGCTGGCGCCGATGTACGAGCGGCTGTGGCGCGATCACGCCGACGTCGACTGCATCATCGCCGTCGGCGGCGGCAGCGTGATCGACTGTGCCAAGGCCATGCTGGCGCCGACGCCGTCGGGCACGTTTGCCGAGCTGCTGGCCTTGCTGGCCGGTGCCACCGCCCCCGATGCCGGTCGGCCCAGATCGCTGATCGCCATCCCGACCACCGCCGGCACCGGCAGCGAAGTCACGCCGTGGGCGACGCTGTGGGATCAGGCCCGGGGTCGCAAGCATTCGCTGCACCAGCCGTGGTCGTGGCCCGAGGCCGCCATTGTCGATGCCGACCTGATGCTGAGCCTGCCGCGCGGCAGCACGCTGGCCAGCGGGCTGGATGCGCTGTCGCACGCGCTGGAGTCGCTGTGGAATGTCCACCGCAATCCGGTTTCGGCCAGCCTCGCCGTCAGCGCGGCGCGGGACATCATCACCACGCTGCCGCTGCTGCTGGCACGGCTGGACGACGTGGCGCTGCGCGAGCGGATGGCCGTGGCGGCACTGCAGGCCGGGCTGGCGTTCTCGAACACCAAGACGGCGCTGGCGCATTCGCTGTCGTACGACCTGACGCTGGAACACGGCGTCGTCCACGGCATTGCCTGCTCGTTCAGCCTGCCGCGCGTCATGGCGCTGGCCATGGGTGCCGACGACGCGCTGGATGCACTGCTGTTGCGCATCTTCGACGCCGACAGCACCGACGCCGCCATCGACCGGCTGACCCGCTTTCTCGAAGGACTCGGCGTCAGTACCGACCCGGGCAGCTACGGACTCGACGAGGCCGAATGGCCGCAGCGGGTCGACCAGGCGCTGCAAGGCCCGCGCGGCCGCAACTTCATCACCACCGGCGCGACGCGCTGAAATCAGGAATACACACGATGACCACCCCCACTTCCAGCCTCGCCGTCGAAGCGGCCATTTTCGACTGGGCCGGCACCCTGGTCGACTTCGGCTCGCTGGCACCGACGCAGATTTTCGTCGAGGTGTTTGCCCAGTTCGACATCGACATCACGCTGGCCCAGGCGCGCGGCCCGATGGGGCTGTCCAAGTGGCAGCACATCCGGACCCTGCTGGCCGTGCCGGCCATCCAGCAGCAATGGCAGGCACGCTTCGGCCGCGCCTCGACCGACGAGGACGTCGACGCGATGTACCGTCGGTTCATGCCGTTGCAGCTCGCCAGGGTCGGCGACTACTCGCAACCGATTGACGGCGCACGCGACACGCTGGCCTGGCTGCGCGAATCCGGCATCAAGGTCGGCTCGTGCTCCGGCTACCCGCGCGAAGTGATGAACGTGCTGCTGCCGCAGTCCAACGCCGCCGGGATCTCGCCCGACTGCGTCGTCGCCGGCGACGACCTGCCCGCCGGCGGTCGCCCGGGCCCGTACATGGCGCTGGCCAACGTGCTGGGGCTGGCGATCGGCGATGTGCGCCGCTGCATCAAGATCGACGACACCGTGCCCGGCATCGAGGAAGGCCGCCGCGCCGGCATGTGGTGCGTCGGCGTGACGCTGTCGGGCAACGAGGTCGGCTACTCGCCGGACGAGCTGGCGCAGGCACATCCCGACGACATCAGCGCGCGCTGCGCGCACGCCGGCGCACGCCTGCGCGGCGCCGGTGCGCACTACATCGTCGAATCGGTGGCCGACCTGCGCGAGGTCGTCATCGATGTCGACCGCCGTATCAGGGCAGGCGAACACCCCTGATCCGTCCCGGGCACCACCGGTACGCCGGCTGCCGCCAAAGGCGGCCGGCGTGCCCTGCACTACGGCGGTGAACCGACACCGGCGGCGGCTCCGCACGCCCGGTGGGCGCGCACCGCTGCCGTTTCGTCGTTCTCTCACCCTCACCGGAGTCTGCAATGAAACAGCTTGCCCTCGCGCTCTGTACCGTTCTGGTCAGCACGCTCGCCAGTGCCGCCGCACTGGATTCGTTCGATTTCACCGCCAACGCCGCCATCTCCGGCTTCAACACCGAGCACCTGACCCAGGTCACGCCCGAGCAGTGCGCTTCATCCTGCCTCGCCACCTCGCGCGCCAACTGGTGCGTGTCGTTCGACTACTACAAGAACACCCAGGAGTGCGACCTGAGCAACAAGCGCGCGGCCGATGTCGGCGGGCTGAAGACCAACTACGCCGGCAACCCGTACGACCACTACGGCATCAAGGACGTGCTGCGCGCATTCACCTTCACCGCCAATGCCGCCATTGCCGGCTACAACACCGAGCGCCTGACCGGGGTCTCGCCCGCCGCCTGCGCCAGTGCCTGTCTGGACGGCAGCCGCAGCAACTGGTGTCGCTCGTTCGACTACAACAGGACGACGCAGGAATGCGACCTGAGCGACAAGCGCGCGCGGGACATCGGCGGCCTCAAGACCGATTACAGCGGCAATCCGTACGACCACTATTCATGGGCACCGGTCGACGGCGTGCCCAACCCGCTGCCGGGCAACCGGCACGTGCTGCTGATCGGCATCGACGGTCTGCGCGGTGACGCGATCGGCTGCAGCGGCTGCGTCGCCACGCCGGCGCTGAGCGCGCTGATCCAGGGCGGCGCGGTGCATCACAACCTGCTGGCCGGCGGCAGCCAGGCCACCGTCAGCGGCCCCGGCTGGGCGACCAATTTCACCGGTTTCTGGGCCGACCAGCACGGCGTGACGTCGAACGACATCACCCAGCCGTTGCTCAAGCCGCATGTGTTCGACCAGATCAAGCAGGGCTACCCGACGGCGACCACGGCCGTCGTCGCCGACTGGGCCAACCTCACTCACAACCTGCTGCCGAAGCAGGCCGACTACGTGGTGAGCAACGAAGCCAAGAACTCGCAGCAGGCCACCGATGCGGTGAAACGCTGGCTGGCGATGAGCAACGCCCCGACGGCGATCTTCTATTACCTGCACAACGTCGACATCCACGCCGCCAGCTACGATCCGCTCAACGCCAACTACCAGAGCAAGATCGCCGGCGAGGACGCACAGATCCAGCAGGTGCTGAACGCGCTGGCAGCCCGGCCGAATTACGCCAGCGAGGACTGGCTGATCGTCGTCGCCTCCGACCACGGCGGCATCAACAGCAGCCACGGCGGCCAGACCGCGCAGGAGCGCGACGCCATCCTGATCCTGAACAACACCTGGCAGAAGAGCGGCAAGACGCCGTACTGCAGCGGTGACCTGAGCGCGGTCACGCTGACGCAGGTCAACGGCGTCACGCCGCACGTGCTGGACTTCCTCGGTCTGCCCAATGTCACCGCCGGCCAGAAGTACGCCGGCTGCGGCCAGTAACCCCCTGCAGGCGCCGATGCGCGGCCGGGCTGGCCGCGACGCTTCGACTCAACGAAAAACGCGGCACCCGACCGCGTTTTCTCGTTCAACAGCATCGGTCAGCGCGCGGTGTAACCGCCGTCGACCGCCACGCTCTGGCCATTCAGGTAACGGACCTTGCCGCTGGCGAGGAAGATGATCGTCCGGGCAATCTCGTCGGCGTCGGCCGCGCGCGGATTCGGCAGCGACGCGAGCATGCCGGTCTGGACGGCCGCATCGTTGCCGGTGAAGCGCTCGAACATCTCGGTCCGCACCGGTCCCGGTGCGACGGCGTTGACGGTGACGCCGTGCGGCGCGGCTTCGAGTGCGGCACTCCTCGTCAGCCCCTCGACGGCGAACTTGCTCGCCACATAGACCGAGGCACCGGCCATGCCAACCTGGCCGGCGATCGACGACAGGTTGACGATGGCGCCGCTGCCCTGCGGCAACATCACCGCCAGCTCGTGCTTCATCGCCAGCAGCACGCCGAGCACATTGGTCCGGAACGTCGCCTCGTAGTTGTCGACGGTCTGCCCGGTCAGCGGGCCGGACGCTCCTTCGATCCCCGCATTGTTGACCGCGACGTCGAGCCGGCCGAAACGCGCAACGGCGCGCGCCACCAGCTGCTGCACGTCGGCCTCGTTGCGGACGTCCGCATGGACGTATTCGGCTTCGGCATCGAGCGCGTGCAGTTCGGCCACCAGCGCGGCGCCGGCCGCGTCGCGACGGCCGCTGACGATCAGCCGGGCACCTTCACGGGCAAAGGCGATGGCGGTGGCACGACCGATGCCGGTCAGTGCACCGGTGATCAGGACGACGGGCTTGTTCATGGTGTTGCTCCTCGGGGTCGGATGGTGATGCCGATCGTCACCCATTCCTTTCAAACCGATAAGCAGGCCGGATCGCCTATCATTCATTCCTGAACGGACTTGATGGACGATACCGATGGACCGGCTTCAGGCCATGCACACCTTCGTCCGCGTCGTCGAAACCGGCAGTTTTTCGGCCGTGGCGCGCGAACGGCACACCACGCAGAGCACCGTCAGCAAGCAGATCGCCGCGCTCGAACACGCGCTGGGCGTACGCCTGCTGAACCGCTCGACCCGGGCTCTGGCGCTGAGCGAGGCCGGCGCCCACTACTTTGAACAGGCACGGCGGCTCGTCGCCGAGGTGGACGACCTCGAAGCCGCGTTGCGGCAGGGAGAACAGCGCCTGGTCGGTCCGTTGCGCGTCGCCGCCGCCGTCGGCTTCGGCAGGCTGAAGCTGATGCCGCTGGTGCAGCGTTTTCTCGAAGCCCACCCCGACGTCTCGATCGACCTGCGCCTGCACGACGGCTTTGTCGATCTGGTCGAACAGGGCGTCGACGTCGCGGTCCGGATCGGCGAGCTCGGCGACAGCAGCCTGATCGCGCGGCGCATCGGCACCTCGTACCGGATGGCACTGGCCAGCCGCGGCTACCTCGCGTCGCTGCCGGCGGCGCCCCGCAGCCCGGCCGATCTGGCCCGGCACAACTGCCTCGTCTACACCGAACTCAGCGCCGGCAATGCCTGGCTGTTTACCGCCGGCGAAGGTGCCGGCGTTGCGGCCGGGACGACGCAGACCATCCGCGTGCGCGGCAACCTGCAGTCGAACAGCAGTGAGGTCATCCGCAGCGCGGTGCTGTCCGGCATGGGCATCGCCTACTCGCCGAGCTGGCTGTTCGACGCCGAAATGGCCAGCGGTGAGGTGGTCCGGCTGCTTCCCGGCTGGGTGGCGACCAGCCCGCCGATCCATCTGGTCTATCCGCGTGCCCGCGCACAGGCGGCCAGGGTCAGGGCCTTCAGCGATTTCGTCGCCGACGCGCTGCGGTCCGGGCCAGGTGGCAGCGCTCAGGCCGGCTGAGCCCTGGCGGCCAGATAGTCCGACTGGAACAGGCACATCCGCAGCACGTTGTGGTAACGGCCGTTGCTGAAGAACTCCTCGATCAGCTCGGCCTCGGTGCTGAAGCCGCATTTCTCGTAGATGTGGATCGCCGCCCTGTTCGACACGTCGACGACCAGGTACAGCTTGCGCAGGTTCAGCACCGAAAACGCATAGCGGATCGCCAGTTCGGTGGCGCGGGTGGCGTAACCGCGACCCTGCGCGCCCGGCGCGATGATGATCAGGAACTCGCCACGGCGGTGGATGTAGTCGAGCTCGATCAGCTCGACCAGGCCCACCGGTTCGTCCGCCGCATCGACCGCGACGAAACGGCGTTCGCGCTGGTCGTGCACGTGCTGCTCGTACAGCTGGGTCAGCTCGGCAAAGGTTTCGTACGGTTCCTCGAACCAGTAGCGCATCACCCCGGCGTCGTTGTTCAGCGCGTGGACGAAGCGCAGGTCGTCGCGCTCGAGCGGGCGCAATCGCAATGCATTCGGCATGGTCATCTCCTTCAGGCCGCCTTGACGGCAGGCGGTGCGGGCTCGGCGACCGGGAACACCCAGTCGTAAGCCCAGTTGAACACGAAGGCGTAGACCAAATAGAAAACGACAATGGCCAGATCCATCACCAGCGCCTGCCACAGGCTGATCTGCAGATAGAGCGCCATCGCCGGCAGCAGGATCAGCAACAGGCCGCCTTCGAACAGCAGCGCGTGCACGATGCGCAGCCGCAGCGTTTTGCGCGTCGTGCCGGCGTGGCGCAGCATCAGCCGGTCGAAACCGAGGTTGTAGATGTAGTTCC
Organism: Jeongeupia chitinilytica; assembly: GCF_014652315.1. Classification (GTDB taxonomy): domain Bacteria; phylum Pseudomonadota; class Gammaproteobacteria; order Burkholderiales; family Chitinibacteraceae; genus Jeongeupia; species Jeongeupia chitinilytica. Next base: position 32,061 of record NZ_BMYO01000013.1, read on the forward strand.
ACACCGTGGCAACCAGCGCGCTGGCCACGCCGATCACGCCCATCTTGGCGGGCGGCAGATCGAACAGCAGGAAGCCGTAGGGAATCACCAGCAGCACACCAAACACCTCGAACATCAGGGCGTGGCGGATGCGGTCGGCGACGTTGCGCACAGTGGTCTCCTTCGTGAATGAAGGCCCCAGTCTATCCGCTGTGCAATATCGATCCAGTCAGGAACCATCGGTTATTCAGATGGATGACCTGCGACGCCGGATCTGGGTCTGTTTCAGTCGTCGTTGCGCTGAACGGGCGGCAAACGCAACAGCCGGGCATCGCCGACGCGCATCGTCGCCTGGTTCATCAGCCAGCGCGTCAGCGTCTCGCGCTTGTGGTTCAGTTCGTCGACGCCGAAGCCGGCCAGATCGGCCACCCGCGCGGCGGCGGCGATCACGACCTCGCCGTCGTGCGTCGGTGCACATGCGAGATGGCGGAAGCCGTCCTGCTCGGTCAGCCAGTAGACCTCGTCACCGTCGTCGACCAGCGCCAGCGTGCCGGGACGCTGCGCCGCCAGCTCGGTCGCGACCAGCTGGCAGACGGCGTGGAACCACTGCCACACCTGTTCGGTGTCGTCGTCGGCGCCGTAACGGGGAATGTCGGTGAAAAGCGGCAGGGAATGGGACACGTGCGGCACCGGTCGGCAAAAACGCATTGTGCCAGATGCCCGCAATGCGCCCACCAACACGAACGCCACCCGAAGGTGGCGTCGTGTTCAACGGATCAGGAGCTCAGAGAACCCGTGCGGCATTGATCCGGTAGTCGTACTGGCCGGTGCAGCTGGCCCCGGTGTACTGCTCGGTGCGGCTGTAGGTGCCGCCCAGTACGCCGGTTGCGAGGTTGAAGTCGAGCTGTTGCGAATACGACAGCGTGACATCGCCGCCCGCCGAGGTCCTGAACTTGTTCAGCGCCGTCACCCCCGGATAGGCGATCGGCAGCATGGCGGTCGCGTTGCCGTCCCAGACCCGGTACTGCGCCGACTTGCCGTCGCTGCCCGGCTTGACCAGCCAGTTGAAACCGATCGTGTAGCCGTTCACGCTGTAGTCGCATTGGCTGCCGGCCTGTGCCGTGGTCGTCGTGGTGCCGGTCTGGGTACCGAACCACACGTCATACGCACCGTAGCGCTGGCCCATCCGGCGGGCGCCGGCCAGGTCGTAGTTGCGGACGTCCTGATAGACCAGCGTACCCTTGTCATCGTTTTCCAGATCCGTCGTCGTCCGCTTGACCGCGCCGAGCTTGGGCACGTGCCACACGGTTTCGGTCCAGACCGTCGCGGCGGTCGTCTTGCCGTCGCCGTCCTTCTGGGTCATCGTCGCCTTGTATTCGGACTTGCACGCCTGGAAGCGGCCAATCAGCGTATCCACCGTTTCACGACCGGCAAACACGATTTCCTCGTCCAGCATTTCGGTCCGCGGCTTGTCGCTGTACCAGTTGCCGATCGACCTGCGTGTGAAGCTGTTCGCGGCAGGCGACTTGAGCTTCAGCTCGTAGGTCTGAGCAAAGCTCGATCCGCCTCCGGCCAGCGGCAGCTTCTGCAGCCAGTAGCCGGTGGCGACACCGTTCAGGTCGTACTGATCTTCGCGCCAGCCGAGTTTCTGCCGGCCATCAAGCGAGGTGTAAACATAGTTCTTGTAGCTGAACGGGAACTGCGTCTTCGATGCGCCGGGCGTGTACATCGTGGCATCTTCCTGCACGACGACCTCGTCGAACGTCTGCGTCACCTGCTGGCCATCGAGCGCCACCTGCTCGCCATTGCGGCCGAAATAGCTTTTCTGGATGCCGCCAAACCAGCCGGACTTGTAGTTTTGCGCACCGCTCCAGTCGACCTTCTTCTGGCCGTCCCAGGTATACACGGCGAGATCGCTGTCGTTCGTCGCCACCGTTTTCAGGTCGGCCGGCAGGTCGAGGCTGGCAATGCACTGGCCCAGCGTTTCGTTCGCCGTATCGATCTTGACCGTACCGGTCAGCGCCTTCACCAGCGCCACCGCCTGGTTGACGATGTTCGGCTCGATCAGGCGGGCCTTTTCCAGCATCTGGTCGTACGGATCGTTGCCGCCCGTCGCATCCAGTTTCGCGGTAATCAGGTTGCCGATGCTCCGGGCATCGAGCTTGAGCGTGTTGAGCAGATAATCGAGCACCGCGTTGTTGGCGGCGACGATGCCGTCCCTGGTCTTCGCGGCATCGAGCAACGCACCGCTGAAGGCAGCGAACGCGTCCTGCGGCAACTGCTTGCCCAGTTGCGCGACGATCAGCGTCGTCAGCGTCGTGAGGTTGGCGGTCGTTTCGCCCGGAATCGCGATCGAGTACAGCACGGCCTGGTTCGGCTGGCCGGAGGTGACGACGGTGCCGCCCTCGACCTTGAGGATGAACGGTGCGGCCAGCGCGCTGGTGTCGAAGCTGTATTCGCCCCTGGCGTTGGTCTGCGTCGTCAGCGTCTTGCCGTTGGCGTCCTTCAGCGTCACCGTCGCACCGGACAGCGCGCTGCCGGTTGCGGCGCTGCCGCTCAACTTGCCGGCATTGGCCACCGGGGTCGTGACCGGCGCCGTGGTCGACGAATCGCTTCCACCACCGCCCCCGCCGCAGGCGGTCAGGGCCAGCAGCGCGGCGGCAACCGCGCCCAGCTTCAATCTTGCACTCATTGTTCTCTCCCCTTTTTCAGGTCTGTTTTTTCAGGACTGCGATAGTACCGATGCCAGAAAAAATCAAGAAAAAAAACAGTTCTGCTTTCATGATTTTTTCAACAACTGCGGCAATCCATGCAAAAAAACCGGACAAAGCACCACCCGCCCCCGTTTGCCGGTGCGGCGGGCCGATGCACGAAACGGCAACTGTTATCATGGCGTTTTGCCCTGCCGTCCCAGCCATGCCCCGCATCCAGGTCCTGTCCGATACCCTCGTCAACCAGATCGCTGCCGGCGAGGTGGTCGAGCGGCCGGCGAACGCGCTGAAGGAATTGCTCGAAAACAGCATCGACGCCGGCTCGGTAAACCTGAACGTCGAGCTGATGGCGGGTGGTACCAAGCTGATCAAGGTGATCGACGACGGCATCGGCATCGGTCGCGACGATCTGGCGCTGGCCTTGCACCGGCACGCGACCAGCAAGATCCGCGATTTCGACGACCTGCAGCGCGTCGCGACGCTGGGTTTCCGCGGCGAAGGACTGGCGTCGATCGCCTCGGTGTCTCGACTGGTGCTCACCAGCCGCGAACGTGACGGTTCGCACGCGTGGCGGGTCGAGGCCGATCACGGCCGGCTGACCGAGCCCGAGCCGGCGGCGCTGTCGGTCGGCACGACGATCGAAGTCCACGACCTGTACTACCAGCTGCCCGCACGGCGCAAATTCCTCAAATCCGACTCGACCGAATACGCGCACTGCGCCGACATGGTGCAGCGGCTGGCGCTGGCCAATCCGGACAAGCAGTTCACGCTGACGCACAACGGCCGCGCCCAGCAGCGCTATCTGGCCGGCGATCTGGCCAAGCGCGCCGCGGCGATTCTCGGCGACGAATTTGCCGCCAGCGCGATCGCGATCGACGAAGCTGCCGGCCCGTTACGCATCCACGGGCTGACCGGCAGCCCGACGCTGGGCAAGGCCAGCCGCGATGCGCAGTATTTCTTCGTCAACGGCCGCTTCGTGCGCGACAAGGTGATCCAGCACGCGCTGCGCGAAGCCTACCGCGACGTGCTGCACCACGACCGCCACGCGGCCTACTGCCTGTTCCTCGACCTCGAACCCGAGGGCGTCGACGTCAACGTCCACCCGACCAAGATCGAGGTACGCTTCCGCGAGTCGCAGGCGGTGTACCGCTTCCTGCTGCATTCGCTGAAAAAGGCGCTCGCCGACACCAGGGCCGGCATGGTGCCGACCGATGCGGCGCCGGCCAACGTCGACCCCGAGACCGGCGAAGTGCTGATGCCGCCATCCGGCCAGTCGCCGGTACTGCGCCCGCAGACCTACGCCGACTTCGCCGCGCGCGGTGCCTACAGCCAGCAGCCCATGCCCTTGCCGATGGCGAACGAGCCGCTGGCGCTGTACGAGAAGATGTTCGGCGATCTGCGCACGAGCAATACGTCTCAATCCGCCGTCGGAATCGGTCGTGATCGCGAAGGCGAGCCGCAGACAGTACAACTCGTACGGCAAGGTGAGGCGACAAAGCGCATGGCCGATTACGACGGTGGAGTGCCGCCGCTGGGTTTCGCGCTGGCGCAATTGCACGGCGTCTACGTGCTGTCGCAGACCGCCGACGGGCTGATCGTCGTCGACATGCACGCGGCGCACGAACGCGTCGTCTACGAAAAGCTCAAGACCGCGCTCGATCTGGAAAGGCTGCCGACCCAGCCCTTGCTGATCCCGCACGTGTTCCCGGCCGACCGGCTCGACGTCGCCACGGTCGAAGACCACGGCGAAGCGCTGGCCCAGCTCGGCTTCGATCTGTCGGTGCAGTCGCCGACGCATCTTGCGATCCGCGGTGTGCCGCTGCTGCTCAAGGATGCCGACGCGGTCGAGCTGGCGAAGTCGGTACTCGCCGACATCCGTGAAGTCGGTGCCAGCCAGGTGCTGACCGGCCGGCGCAACGAGATCCTCGCGACCATGGCCTGCCACGGTTCGGTGCGCGCCAACCGGGCGCTGACGATTCCCGAGATGAACGCGCTGCTGCGCGAGATGGAAGTCACCGAGCGATCGGGCCAGTGCAACCACGGCCGGCCGACGTGGTTCCGGCTGACGATGAACGACCTCGACAAACTCTTCATGCGCGGCCAGTGATGACCAGCGTCATCGCGGTCAAGCTGTTCGCCGGCCCGGCGGTCATCGGGCTGGCCAGCCTTGCCGGCAAACGCTGGGGCCCGGCCGCCGCCGGCCTGCTCGGCGGCCTGCCACTGATCGCCGCGTGCGTGATCACCGCACTGTGGCTCGAACACGGTCAGGATTACGCCCTCGCCGCCGCCAGTGCCGCGCCGGCCGGACTCTGGGCCAACATCGTTTACATGCTGGCGCTCGGTTTTGCCAGCCGGCGCTTCGGCTGGCCGGGCATGCTCGCCTGCGGCTGGGTCGCCTATCTGGCAACCGCGCTCGCCCTGGCCTGGGGCGGACTCGCGCACAGCGTGCCGCTCGGCATTGCCGCACTTGCCGGGCTGCTGATCGCCGCCGGCGTTCTGCTGCCCAAACCGTCGGCGCCACCGCGTATCGTGCCGCTGCCGAAAGCCGAACTTGCTACCCGGATGATGGCGGCCTTCGTACTGGTCGCCGGTCTGACCGCGCTGACCTTGCCACTGGGACCGGCACTGACCGGCGTGCTGTCGGCCGGCCCGGTTGCCGCCACCGTGATCCCGGCATTCACGCTCGCCAATGCCGGCCGCGACGCCGTACTGGTGCAGCTGCGCGGCTTTCTCACCGGCCTCGTCGGCACCGGCGCCAGCTTCCTGTGCCTGGCACCGCTTGCCCGTCACCTGGGCGGCTGGGCCGCGTTGCCGGTCGCGGCCATCGCGCTCGGTGCCGGCTATGCCGCCAACCTGCTGATGCAAAGACTGCAACGATGACGCCTGCGATTTTCCTGATGGGCCCGACCGCGTCGGGCAAGACCGCCAGTGCGATCGCGCTGGTCGAGGCCGGGCTGCCGGTCGAGCTGATTTCGGTCGACTCGGCGCTGGTGTTCCGCGACATGGATGTCGGCACCGCCAAGCCGGACGCCGCCGAACTCGCCCGGGCCCCGCACCACCTGATCGACATCATCAGCCCCGAGCAGTCGTACTCGGCCGCGCAGTTCCGCAGCGATGCGCTGGCGCTGATGGCCGACATCTCGGCGCGCGGCAAGGTGCCGGTGCTGGTCGGCGGGACGATGATGTATTACAACGCGCTGCAGTACGGCCTGCACGACCTGCCGCAGGCCGACGCCGCGCTGCGCTTGCAGATCGAGGCCGACGCGCAGGAGATCGGCTGGCCCGGCATGCACGCGCGCCTCGCTAGCCTCGACCCGGTCACCGCCGCACGGCTGGCGCCGAACGATTCGCAGCGGATCGGCCGGGCGCTGGAAATCTGCATCCTCGCCGGCAAGCCGATGGCCGAACTGCTGGCCGCGCCGACTGCCGAGCCGTTGCCGTACGCACTGCACAAACTCGCACTGGTGCCGGGCGACCGCGCCTGGCTGCACGAACGGATCGCACTGCGCTTCGACCAGATGCTCAAGGGCGGGTTGCTCGACGAAGTGGCGATGCTGCGGCAGAAGTACGTGCTGTCGCTCGAGCTGCCGAGCATGCGCTGCGTCGGCTACCGCCAGGCGTGGGAACACCTCGACGGCGACTACGGCGCACAGGCACTGCGCGACAAGGGCATCGCCGCCACGCGCCAGCTCGCCAAACGCCAGCTGACCTGGCTGCGCGGCATGGACGACGTGACGACGATCGATTGCCAGCAGCCGGACCTCGCCGGAACCGTGTTGCGTCATATCGCCGAAAGGATCTGACACCGATGAGCGATCTCCCGCCCGCTTCCGCCCTCGGCGCCCACCTCGCCGATTACGAACAGACGCGGGACTGGGCGATCGCCTCGCTGTTCCGCTCGTTCGAAACCTTCAGCGAAGGCACGGTCATCGTCGATGCCGACACCCGCGTGGTGTGGATCAACGCCCGCTACGCCGACCGTTTCGGCTTCAAGGACCCGGCCGACGCGCTCGGCCGGCCGGTCGAAGAAGTGATCCCGTCGAGCCTGCTGCGCGAAGTCGTCCGCACCGGCAAGCCGATGCTGCTCGACCTGATGCCGACGCGAGGCGGTTCGCTCGTCGTCACCCGGCTGCCGCTGCGTGACGAGGCCGGTCTCATCGTCGGTGCGATCGGCTTCGCGCTGTACGACGAAGTCCGTTCGCTTTCGCCGCTGATTGCCAAGGTCGGCCGGCTGAACGACGAACTCGCCGCCGCGCGCGAATCGCTGGCGCAGGCGCGCCGGGCCAAGTATACGTTCGACAACTTCGTCGGCAGCGCACCGGCCAGCGAAGAGGTCAAGCGCCAGGCGCAGCGCGCGGCGACGATGGATTCGCCGGTGCTGCTGCTCGGCGAAACCGGTACCGGCAAGGAAGTGCTCGCGCACGCGATCCACAGCGCCTCGCGCCGCGCCAGCAAACCGCTGGTGACGCTGAACATGGCAGCCATCCCCGAAGCGCTGCTCGAGGCCGAACTATTCGGCGCGGCCGCCGGTGCGTACACCGGTGCCGACCGCAAGGGCCGGGTCGGCAAGTTCCAGCTCGCCGACGGCGGCACGCTCTTCCTCGACGAAATCGGCGACCTGCCGCTGGCACTGCAGGCCAAGCTGCTGCGCGTGCTGCAGGACAAGGAATTCGAAGCCCTTGGTTCGAACCAGGTCGTCCGTTCGGACGTGCGCATCATCGCCGCCACCTCGGCCCGGCTGTTGCAGCAGGTCGAGACCGGCGCCTTCCGTGCCGACCTCTTCTACCGGCTCAACGTGCTGTCGATCAGCCTGCCGCCGCTGCGCGAACGCAGCTCGGACATCGCCGCGCTGTGCGCAACGGTCTTCGCTGAACTCGCGGCGACCGAAGGCGGCGCGGTGCGCCGGATCGACGCCGGCGGCATCGCCCTGCTGCAGGGCTACGACTGGCCCGGCAACGTGCGCGAACTGCGCAACGTGCTCGAACGCGCGACCATGCTCAGTGACCACCCGGTGCTCGGCGCGGCCGAACTGCTGCCGCTGCTCCGGCCCGGCCTGCCGTCACCCCAACGGGCGAGCGCGCCGAACTACGCCGACGCCATGGCCGGTTTCGAAAAACAGCTGCTCGAGGATGCGCTGGCGGCGTGCAACGGGCGCGTCATCGACGCCGCGGCCCGGCTCGGCATCGGCCGCGCCACCTTCTACAAGAAGATGGTCCTGCACGGCCTGCGCGTTTCAGCGAACCAGGAAGGCAGGCTCCTGCAGGGGCCGTTGGGCTGAAGTACTGCAGCCCCCGGCGCGCCTGCGTCACGGGCTTTGAACCGGATGGCCGTGCGCCAATCCGCCCGGCATGAAGAACGGCGGCCTGCGCCGCCGTTCTTCATGCTGTCGGGTTCTTCATTTCCCGGATCTTGTAGTACTCAGCAATCGACATGTCCGTCTGCATGGTTCCGCCTGACATGGAAAAATGTCCGAACGAATCATGGATGTATGTCTCGAACATCTTCTCGACAACCGGGTTGACGCTGCCCCTCTTCGGATTCACGCCGGTCCGTCCTTCCGGTGTTCGCGCGGAGTACCGGAGAATGTGCCCGACCGTCAGAAGACCGTCCTTTTCATCCTTCGACTTGGCGTTCGCCCGCTTTGATGTCGCATCCTCCAGCGCCAGACCGGAATCGATCCACGCCCACATCTGTTTCATGTGCGCTTCGAAATGCTGCCTGACCGACCCGCTCGGTTTTGCAACCGCCATGTACTGGTTGAATGTCGTACTGGCATCTTCCGGCACCGAAAATGACGGCGCGTATTTTTCCTTCCAGCTGAAGTCTGCCTTCATTTCGCCGACGGACTTGAATTTCAGCCCCGCCGCCCTCGCCTCGTCGTGCATTTGCAGCAATGCGAGTCTGGCCAGGTGGTTTTTCCGGCCCTGCTCGATGAGCTTGTACCCCCCGCCGATATCCGCATGCATGCCCGGATAGACGATGGTCCGCTGGCCGCCATTGGTCAGCGTCAAGGGAAAGGCGTGCCGGAGCTCGTTTGCCGCAACGATATGCGTGCATTTTTCGACATACGCGGGAATGGTCGTTTTGATCAATTCCGGCATCTTGTTGTCCGCCGCCATCCCGACGGATTCGACCGTATCGAAGATCCCCAGGAATTTCACATTCAGCGGAATGCCGTCATAGCTCAGCTTCCCGCCCCTGCTCTGGACTTTGCTGTGCGCGGCAATCCAGTGCATGAACGCACGCGCTTCGGTAGCGCCCCGCGAAAATCCGAACGCGGTCAGGTTGATTTCATCCACCCGCCTTTTCAGCTGCCAGTTCTGAATGGCCACGTCAAAGTCGAACAGGGCCTTTTCAAGCCTCTCCGTAATGCCGTTTGCAAAGCCGAGCCCCAGGCTGCTGTTTCCGCTTTCCTTGTATCCGATATCCTCGACTTCAACAGGACCGACGCGTGGGTTGTGGATGGTCCTTTTCTCGTAACGCTGCGAAAATTCGAACGGCGTGCCCAGACCTTCATAGTAAAACGACGTAATACCGTTGGCCGGATCATTGGCGTGCGCGTCAAACAAGGCTGCCACGTTGGAATGACTGTTTGGAAAGTCGTTCCATTTGTTGTTGCCGGTTCCGTCGAAAAAGAAACTCAACCACAGCTTGACATGACAAGTGGGGCAGGCAGGCCCTGCACCTTTCTTTTTTCCGGCAATGGCTTGCGCACGCGCGACCATGTTTTCTACCGACCTGACTTTCGGCTTGATTGCATCCATGACTTCTCACCGTCCCGAAACAACAGGCCCGTTGTCCATGACATCGCTGAATGGCACTTCCTGTTTCAACTTGTACTTTTTCATCTGCCGCTCGATCAGGTCCCGGCGCGGAAAGGCATGAATAGGCGAAATTTCCGCAACCACCTCGTTTCTGGGCAGGAAGTGAAGCGTCAGATAACCGGGCATCGCCGGCCACGGATTCTGCTCGACCGGCGCCTTGATCAGAACCTGCTTCTTGCCCGCGTATTCAACAAGCAGATCCAGTTCCTTTGCACCGCTCTTGACACTCAAACAGCAAATGATGCCGGTCCCGGTCACGCCCCCCAGTTTCGTTCCGTCCAAACCGATCATGCCGCCTTCGCCATTGCCGGTTTTTACGGACATGATGTCCTCGCCGGAATAGTTGTACACCTGAAGCGACATGCGACTGAGCTTTGCCGACTCCGCCCCGCAGGCGGAAAGTGAAAGCGCGAACAAAATACCGACCATCTTCATCATGAAACAATTCCTCGTACCCGATTCAAGCATTGACGTCGAATCCGACTGCGCCTTCAAAAGACTCCCACTCTTCAGCAGTGACTTTTCCGACCTCGACGGAAAAACGCCTGCCGTCGCGTCGGACGGACTGCAAGATCCGGCTGAATGGTTTTACGTCCTCGAATCCCGCCGGGAGCTGCAGACCCAGAACGCAGAAGAGCGAAACATCATCGTCAAGATCGATGCCATGCGATCTGGCGACTTCGATTCTTGAACGAAGATCGGTGATGACCTGACACGGATCCTTGCCGAGCAGAATGGCCGAATCGACCTCGTCGACCTCGGCCTTTATCGAATACGGCAACAGCCGCTCGTTCAGCGCTTCGAATTGAGCCTTGGCCAGCACCAGCTCGCCACTCACCGGGTCGGTGTTTCTTGCAAAAACACCAAATCCACCACAGGCGCATGGCACCGCCCAGCTGGACGCATCGCCCAGCATGATCGCGATTTGCCTTGCGTTCAGCAGCCCGCCCAGTTCCCGCAGCACGATTGCATCCTGAAAACGGAACAGTGACCGCCCGCCGTCAGGCAGGACGATTTCCCGCAGTTTCAGCAAGTGCGCGTTCAGCGAGGGCAGGGAATCCCGCGCGAGCAGATAGCTGACGGCCTGTCGCGGCAGACCCAAAGACGTGCCCCCGATCAATTCCGGCACGTCGGCAACACGGATCAGGCGGGGGCCGAGACGTTTCCATTCGTCGCCTTCAAAATCGTCGTACAGCCCCGTCCAGACGCTGCCCTGGCAGATGTCGTCCAGACGCCTGTTTTCTTCATCGGTCGTGCACCTTGCGGTATCCACCATGAGATACAGCGACAGCGGTTTGTCGTCCGCCTCCTCCTGCCCCAGTGCCTTTGGAAGCCAGACACGGAAATCGTCATCCGAAGCCAGCTCGGTGAATTCGTTGGAATCTCTGATCATTTCATTTTCACAAAAGCGCTACCCTGCTTTGCGGCCGCAGCGGCGCAAGGAAGGTTCTTGTTGGTACTGGTCCACGACGGTAAGGAATATGTGAAGCTGGCAGGCCCGCTGAAGCTGTGATCCGCCCCCTTCACATCCACCTTCCCCGGGCAATGGATCTCGATGTTCCCGCCCTTGAGCCGGATGTAACCGCCGCCTGCCGTCAGCAGGATCTCTTCACCGGCGATCACCTGGATGTTCTGGTTCGCCGTCTGCTGGATGTCCTTGGCCGCATTGAT
>NZ_BMYO01000014.1 GCF_014652315.1 Jeongeupia chitinilytica
AGGATGGTGGTGATCGCTGCGGTCAGCGTGGTCTTGCCGTGGTCAACGTGACCGATGGTGCCGACGTTGACGTGCGGCTTCGTACGTTCGAACTTACCCTTAGCCATTTCGCTAATTCCTTAAATAGAGATTCGGGGTTGCCCGGCGCCAGGCGCCGGGCAAAACCAATTACTTCTTGTTAGCCTGGATCGCGTCGGCCACGTGCTTCGGCGCTTGCGAGTAGTGCTTGAACTCCATCGAGTACGTAGCACGACCCTGCGACATCGAGCGCAGCGTGGTCGAGTAGCCAAACATTTCCGACAGCGGCACTTCGACCTTGATCATCTTGCCACCGGCCGGGTTGTCATCCATGCCCTGGATGATGCCGCGACGGGACGACAGGTCGCCCATGATGTCGCCCATGTACTCTTCCGGCGTCTCGATTTCGACGGCCATCATCGGCTCGAGGATGACAGCACCGGCGCGGCGCATGGCTTCCTTGAACGCGATCGAACCGGCCAGTTCGAATGCGATTTGCGACGAGTCGACATCGTGGTACGAACCGAACGTCAGGCGCACCTTCACGTCCACAACCGGGAAGCCCGCGAGCACACCGGCCTTCAGCGTGTTCTGGATACCCTTGTCGACCGACGGGATGAATTCGCGCGGAATCACGCCACCCTTGATTTCGTCGACGAACGAGTAGCCTGCGCCCTCGCCTGCCGGCTCAACGGTGATGACGCAATGGCCGTACTGACCCTTACCGCCCGACTGCTTGGCGTGCTTGCCCTCGACATCTTCCGCAACGCGGGTGATGGTTTCACGGTAAGCCACCTGCGGCGCGCCGACGTTGGCTTCAACGCCGAACTCACGCTTCATCCGGTCAACCAGAATTTCCAGGTGCAGTTCGCCCATACCCGAAATGATGGTCTGGCCCGATTCTTCATCGGTACGCACGCGGAACGACGGGTCTTCCTTGGCCAGGCGATTCAGGGCGGTGCCCATCTTTTCCTGGTCGGCCTTGGTCTTCGGTTCGACGGCAACGTGAATCACCGGCTCCGGGAAGACCATGCGCTCGAGGATGATCGGCGCATCGAGTGCACACAGGGTTTCACCGGTGGTCACGTCCTTCAGGCCGATTGCAGCAGCGATGTCGCCCGCGCAGACTTCGTCGATTTCCTTACGGTCGTTGGCGTGCATCTGCACGATACGGCCGATGCGCTCTTTCTTGTCCTTGACCGAGTTCAGCACCGAGTCGCCCTGCTTCACCACGCCCGAATACACGCGGAAGAAGGTCAGCTGACCGACGTACGGGTCGTTCATCAGCTTGAACGCGAGCGACGAGAACGGCGCGCTGTCCGAAGCTTCACGGGTAGCAGGCTGTTCCTTGTCATCGGTACCGTTGACTGGCGGAATATCGACCGGCGACGGCAGGAATTCGATGACAGCGTCGAGCATGCGCTGCACGCCCTTGTTCTTGAACGCGGTACCGCACAGCATCGGCTGGATTTCGCAAGCCAGCGTACGTTGACGGATGGCGCCGACGATTTCTTCCTCGCTGAGGTCACCCTCTTCGAGGTACTTGTTCATCAGCTCTTCCGACGCTTCGGCAGCGGATTCGACCATCTTCTCGCGCCATTCCTGAGCGACCGCCTTCAGGTCTTCCGGAATGTCGCGATATTCGAACTTCATGCCTTGCGACGCTTCGTCCCAGAAGATGGCCTGCATCTTCACGAGGTCGACGACGCCCTGGAAGTTGTCTTCAGCACCGATAGGCACAACGACCGGCACCGGATTCGCCTTCAGGCGGGTCTTCATCTGTTCGACGACGCGGAAGAAGTTGGCACCTTGACGGTCCATCTTGTTCACGAAGGCCAGACGCGGAACCTTGTACTTGTTGGCCTGACGCCAGACGGTTTCCGACTGCGGCTGAACGCCACCGACCGCGCAGTACACCATGCACGCGCCGTCAAGGACACGCATCGAGCGCTCGACTTCGATCGTGAAGTCGACGTGCCCCGGGGTGTCGATGATGTTGAAGCGGTGTTCCGGGAACTGCAGGCCCATGCCCTTCCAGAAGGTCGTGGTAGCAGCCGAGGTAATGGTGATGCCGCGTTCCTGTTCCTGCTCCATCCAGTCCATGGTGGCAGCACCGTCATGCACTTCACCGATCTTGTGGTTGACACCGGTGTAGAACAGGATGCGTTCGGTCGTCGTCGTTTTACCGGCGTCGATGTGAGCGGAGATACCGATGTTACGGTAGCGCTCAATGGGGGTAGTACGAGCCACGGTAGTTTCCTTAAACGGATTGCCGCATTAGAAGCGGAAGTGAGCAAAGGCCTTGTTGGCTTCGGCCATGCGGTGCACTTCGTCACGCTTCTTCATTGCGCCGCCACGACCTTCGGCCGCATCGAGCAGCTCACCGGCCAGACGCAGATCCATCGACTTCTCACCACGCTTGCGGGCAGCATCACGCAGCCAGCGCATCGCCAATGCCAAACGACGGCTGGGGCGGACTTCGACCGGAACCTGGTAGTTAGCACCACCGACACGGCGGCTCTTCACTTCGACAATCGGCTTGGCATTGCCGATGGCGGTGGTGAACACTTCGAGCGCGCTCTTGCCGGTTTTCTTTTCGATTTGTTCGAATGCACCGTAAACGATACGTTCTGCAACGGCCTTCTTGCCGTCGATCATGACCACGTTCATGAACTTGGTCAGTTCCTGCGAACCGAACTTCGGATCCGGCAGGACGTCGCGCTTCGGTACTTCTCTGCGTCTTGGCATGATTCTCTATCCTAAATATGACATTCAGTCGGGGCCCACTCATTACGATCCAGGCACCCCACGGCCGCCCAGCGGGACGACCACTTACTCGACGGTCTCGCCAATGCGATACACCGCCGCCTGCGGCCGAAATTACTTCGGACGCTTCGCGCCGTACTTCGAACGCGACTGCTTACGATCCTTGACGCCAGCGGTGTCGAGCGAACCGCGCACGGTGTGGTAACGCACACCCGGCAAGTCCTTGACACGACCACCGCGGATCAGCACAACACTCTTCTTCGGAGTGGTGGTGTACACGCGAGTGCACACGCCACGTTTTTGAGGGCAGGATTCGAGCGCGGGAACCTTGCTCTTCACCACTTCCTTCTCGCGGCCCTTGCGGACCAGCTGGTTGATGGTTGGCATTGATTACATCCTTCGAGTTAATCACCCCTTTCGGGGCCCCACTTCGGGTGGCAGGACACCCTGCCACCACCGGACATCGCGATTAGCGACGCCCAAATGAAGCCGGCGACGCACGGAAAATCCGAGCGTCGCCAGATTGGACTTGAGATTCTAAGAAAATCAAGCCCTTGTCGTCAAGTCGCGTACCGACTTCAGAGCGTTTCCTCGCTCTGAACGGCTTCCAGTGCCTCGAACGCCTGGTCCAGACCCTGAGCCTGACGCTTGCGCGAACGATGGTAAGCCAGACCGGTACCCGCCGGGATCAGACGGCCGACGATGACGTTTTCCTTCAGACCGCGCAGATCGTCGACCTTGCCCATGATGGCTGCTTCGGTCAGGACGCGCGTGGTTTCCTGGAACGATGCGGCCGAGATGAACGAGTCGGTCGACAGCGAGGCCTTGGTGATGCCCAGCAGCACGTTGTCGTATGCAGCCGGCTGCTTGCCTGCGGCGATCATCTCGTCGTTCTTCGACAGTACTTCCGCACGTTCGACCTGTTCGCCCGGGATGAAGCCGGTGTCGCCGTTGCTGGTGATGACCACGCGACGCAGCATCTGGCGAACGATCACCTCGATGTGCTTGTCGTTGATCTTCACGCCCTGCAGACGATAGACCTCCTGCACTTCCTGGACGACGTAGCGTGCCAGCGCCTCGATACCCTGCAGACGCAGGATGTCGTGCGGATCGATCGGACCGTCGACGATGGTTTCGCCGCGATTGACGACCTGGCCGTCGTGGACCATCACGTGCTTTTCCTTCGGGATCAGGTACTCGTGACCCAGACCTTCCAGATCGGTGATGATCAGACGCTGCTTGCCCTTGGTGTCCTTGCCGAACGAAACGGTACCGGTCACCTCGGCCAGCATGCCGGCATCCTTCGGCGAACGGGCTTCGAACAGCTCGGCCACGCGCGGCAGACCACCGGTAATGTCGCGGGTCTTGGCCGATTCCTGCGGAATCCGTGCCAGCACGTCGCCCTTGCCGACCGACTGGCCGTCCTTGACGGTAATGATCGCGCCCGGCTGGAAGCCGATGGTCACCGGAGTATCAGTGCCGGCCAGCTTCACTTCCTTGCCCTGCTCGTCGAGCAGCTTCACCAGCGGACGGATGCCCTTGGCGCCGGCCTTGGTCTTCGGGTTGATCACGACGAGGGTCGACAGACCGGTCACGTCATCGACCTGCTTGACGACGGTCATGCCTTCTTCGACGTTCTCGAAGCGGACCTGGCCTTCGTACTCGGTGATGATCGGACGGGTGTGCGGATCCCACGTACCCAGCACGGTACCGGCCTTGATGGTATCGCCGTCCTTGACGGTCAGCGTCGCACCGTACGGCACCTTGTGGCGCTCGCGCTCGCGGCCCTGATCGTCCAGCACCAGCACTTCGGCCGAACGGGTAATGATGATCAGTTCGCCCTTGTTGTTGGCGACATAACGCATCGTCGAGGTGAACGCCACTCGGCCGTTCGACTTCGATTCGACCTGGCTTGCTGCAGCGGCTCGCGACGCCGCACCACCGATGTGGAAGGTACGCATCGTCAGCTGGGTACCCGGCTCACCGATCGACTGCGCGGCGATCACGCCGACAGCCTCGCCGGCGTTGACGCGGTGCCCACGACCCAGATCGCGGCCATAGCACGACGCGCACAGGCCGTAGCGGGTTTCGCAAGTCAGCGGCGTACGTACCTTGACTTCGTCGACGCCGATTTCGTCGATACGATCGACGATGTCTTCGGTCAGCAGCGTGCCGGCTTCGAACACGGTTTCCTGGCTGCTCGGGTCGACGATGTCGACCGCAGCCACGCGGCCGAGAATCCGGTCGCGCAGCGCTTCGATCACGTCGCCGCCCTGTACCACCGCCTTCATCGTCACGCCGTTCTTGGTGTAGCAATCGTCCTCGATCACCACCAGATCCTGCGTCACGTCGACCAGACGACGGGTCAGGTAACCCGAGTTCGCGGTCTTCAGCGCGGTATCCGCCAGACCCTTACGTGCACCGTGGGTCGAGATGAAGTAGTCAAGAACGGTTAGGCCTTCGCGGAAGTTCGCCTTGATCGGCGTCTCGATGATCGAGCCGTCCGGCTTGGCCATCAGGCCCCGCATACCGGCAAGCTGACGGATCTGCGCAGCGGAACCCCGCGCGCCCGAGTCGGCCATCATGTAGATCGAGTTGAACGAGTCCTGCATCAGGCCCTTGCCGTTCTCGTCCTTGACGACCTTGCCGTCCGCGTCGAGTACCGGCTGCTTGCCGAGGTTGGCCATCATCGCCTTGGCGATGTCTTCACCGGCACGGCCCCAGATGTCGACGACCTTGTTGTAGCGCTCGCCCTGGGTCACCAGACCCGAGTTGTACTGCTGCTCGACGTCGCGTACTTCGGCGTTGGCGGCAGCCAGCAGTTCGGCCTTGGCGGCCGGCACCAGCATGTCGTCGACGCAGATCGAGATGCCGCCGCGGGTCGAGTAACCGAAGCCGGTGTACATCAGCTGGTCGGCGAACACGACGGTGTCCTTCAGGCCGCAGCTGCGGAACGAGGCATTGATCAGCTTGCCGATTTCCTTCTTCTTCAGCGCCTTGTCGATGTGGCTGAAGTCGAGGCCCTTCGGCAGGATTTCCGACAGGATCGCACGGCCGACGGTGGTATTGCGACGCACCGACCTGGCTTGCCATTCGCCGTTTTCGTCCTTGACCCATTCGTTCAGGCGGACCGAAACGCGGGTCTGCAGCGTGACGAACTTGTTGGCGTAGGCGCGCAGCGCTTCCTTGACATCGGTGAACGCCATGCCTTCGCCCTTGGCACGGACCGCCTCGCGGGTCATGTAGTACAGACCCAGAACGATGTCCTGCGACGGGACGATGATCGGCTCGCCGTTGGCCGGCGACAGCACGTTGTTCGATGCCAGCATCAGCGTGCGGGCTTCCATCTGCGCTTCCAGCGACAGCGGCACGTGAACGGCCATCTGGTCACCGTCGAAGTCGGCGTTGAACGCCGCGCAGACCAGCGGGTGCAGCTGGATCGCCTTGCCTTCGATCAGTACCGGCTCGAACGCCTGGATACCCAGACGGTGCAGCGTCGGCGCACGGTTCAGCAGGATCGGGTGTTCGCGGATGACGTCTTCGAGGATGTCCCAGACGACGGCTTCCTGCGATTCGACCATCTTCTTCGCGGCCTTGATCGTGGTCGCGAGGCCCAGCACTTCGAGCTTGTGGAAGATGAACGGCTTGAACAGTTCCAGCGCCATCAGCTTCGGCAGGCCGCACTGATGCAGACGCAGGTACGGACCGACGGTAATGACCGAACGACCCGAGTAGTCGACGCGCTTACCCAAGAGGTTCTGACGGAAACGACCGCCCTTGCCCTTGATCATGTCGGCGAGCGACTTCAGCGGACGCTTGTTGGCGCCGGTCATCGCCTTGCCGCGACGGCCATTGTCGAGCAGCGAGTCGACCGACTCCTGCAGCATGCGCTTTTCGTTGCGGACGATGATTTCCGGCGCGCGCAGCTCGAGCAGACGCTTGAGACGGTTGTTCCGGTTGATGACGCGACGATACAGGTCGTTCAGGTCCGACGTGGCGAAACGGCCACCGTCGAGCGGCACCAGCGGACGCAGTTCCGGCGGCAGCACCGGCAGCACTTCCATGACCATCCACTCCGGCTTGATGCCGGACTTCTGGAAAGCCTCGAGCACCTTGAGGCGCTTGGCGATCTTCTTGATCTTGGTGTCGGACGTGGTCGAGTCGAGCTCGCTGCGCAGCTTGCTGATCTCGTTGTCGCTATCGAGATTCTTCAGCAGTTCGCGAACCGCCTCGGCGCCCATCAGCGCGACGAATTCGTCGCCGTATTCGTCGAGCTTGTTGTAATAATCTTCTTCGGTCAGCAGCTGGCCACGGTTCAGCGGCGTCATGCCCGGCTCGACGACGATGAAGGCTTCGAAGTACAACACGCGTTCGATGTCGCGCAGCGGAATGTCGAGCACCATGCCCAGACGCGACGGCAGCGACTTCAAGAACCAGATGTGCGCAACCGGCGACGCCAGTTCGATGTGGCCCATGCGTTCGCGGCGCACCTTGGACAGCGTGACTTCAACGCCGCACTTTTCGCAGATCACACCGCGATGCTTGAGGCGCTTGTACTTGCCGCACAGGCATTCGTAGTCCTTGATCGGCCCGAAAATGCGCGCGCAGAACAGACCGTCGCGTTCCGGCTTGAACGTGCGGTAGTTGATCGTTTCCGGCTTTTTGACTTCGCCGAACGACCACGAACGAATCTTCTCGGGCGATGCGAGCCCGATCTTGATCGCGTCAAATTCTTCGTCTTGCGCGACCTGCTTGAAGAGTTCGAGTAAGCCTTTCATTCATTTAGCTCCTGTGAGGGTGAGGCGTTCGGTACGAGGCGGCCGGGGCCGCCCCTCCTCACACAATCACTCGGTTTCCAGATCGATATCGATACCCAGCGAACGGATTTCCTTCACCAGCACGTTGAAGGATTCCGGCATGCCGGCGTCGATCCGGTGATCGCCCTTGACGATGTTCTCGTAGACCTTGGTCCGGCCGTTCACATCGTCCGACTTCACCGTCAGCATTTCCTGCAGCGTGTACGCCGCGCCATACGCTTCGAGTGCCCAGACTTCCATTTCACCGAAACGCTGGCCACCGAACTGCGCCTTACCACCCAGCGGCTGCTGGGTGACGAGCGAGTACGGACCGGTCGAACGGGCGTGCATCTTGTCATCGACCAAGTGATGCAGCTTCAGGTAGTGCATCACGCCGACGGTGACCTTGCGCTCGAACGCTTCGCCGGTGCGGCCGTCGAACAGCTGCATCTGCGTCTTGCTGCTGTTGAAGTCGAGCAGCTGGGTACGCGCGTCTGCGTCCGGATAAGCCAGATCCAGCATCTGATGGATTTCGCTTTCCTTCGCACCGTCGAACACCGGGCTGGCGAACGTCATGCCACGACGCAGACCATTGGCGAGCTGAACGACTTCGTCTTCCGACAGACCGGCGATATCTTCCTGACGGCCGGCGCAGTTGTAGATCTGGTCGAGGTACTGGCGCATTTCGGCGATATTGCGCTGTTCACGCAGCATCGCATCGATACGCTGACCGATCCCCTTCGCGGCCCAGCCGAGGTGGACTTCGAGAATCTGACCGATGTTCATCCGCGACGGAACGCCCAGCGGGTTCAGCACGATGTCGACGGTCGAACCGTCGGCCATGTACGGCAGATCTTCCACCGGCAGGATCTTCGAGACCACGCCCTTGTTACCGTGACGGCCGGCCATCTTGTCGCCCGGCTGCAGACGGCGCTTCACCGCGACGTAGACCTTGACCATCTTGATCACGCCCGGCGGCAGTTCGTCGCCCTGGGTCAGCTTGCGCTTCTTGTCTTCGAACTTGAGGTCGAAGTCGCCCTTCATCTGCGCGATCAGGTCCTTCATCGCTTCGAGCTGGCGCGCGCTTTCCTCGTCGGCCAGACGGATGTCGAACCAGTCGTGCTTGGACGGCAGATCGGCCAGGTAGTCGTGGTTGATCTCGGTGCCCTTCGCCAGACGCTTCGGACCACCGTTGGCCACCTTGCCGACGATCATCCGCTCGATCCGTTCGAACAGGTCGTTTTCGACGATGCGCAGCTGGTCGTTCAGGTCGGTACGGTGGCGGCGCAGCTGTTCGTCGATGATGGCCTGGGCGCGCTTGTCGCGCTCCACGCCTTCACGGGTGAACACCTGCACGTCGATGACGGTCCCGGTCATACCCGACGGCACGCGCAGCGAGGTGTCCTTCACGTCGGACGCCTTCTCGCCGAAGATCGCGCGCAGCAGCTTTTCTTCCGGGGTCAGCTGGGTTTCGCCCTTCGGCGTCACCTTGCCGACCAGCACGTCGCCGGCTTCGACTTCGGCGCCGATGTACACCACGCCCGACTCATCCAGACGGCCGAGCATGCGCTCGGACAGGTTCGAGATGTCGCGGGTGATTTCTTCCGGACCGAGCTTGGTGTCACGTGCCATGACCGACAGTTCCTCGATGTGGATCGAGGTATAGCGGTCTTCGGCAACGACCTTCTCCGAGATCAGGATCGAGTCTTCGAAGTTGTAGCCGTTCCAAGGCATGAAGGCGATGGTCATGTTCTGACCGAGTGCCATTTCGCCGAGGTCGGTCGATGCGCCGTCAGCCACCACGTCACCCTTGGTGATGCGGTCGCCGCGCTTGAGCACCGGACGCTGGTTGATGTTGGTGTTCTGGTTCGAACGGGTGAACTTGACGAGGTTGTAGATATCCACGCCGGTTTCGCCCGGCAGGGTCTCGTCGTCGTTCACGCGCACCACGACGCGGTTGGCGTCGACATAGTCGACGATACCGCCACGCAGCGCAGCCACGGCCGTACCCGAGTCGACCGCGCAGGTGCGCTCGATACCGGTACCGACGAACGGCTTCTCGGCGCGCAGCACCGGCACCGCCTGACGCTGCATGTTGGCACCCATCAGCGCACGGTTCGCGTCGTCGTGTTCGAGGAACGGAATCAGCGAAGCGGCAACCGATACGATCTGGCTCGGCGCGACGTCCATGTACTGGACGCGATCCGGCGTAGCGACGATGGTTTCACCGTGTTCACGGCAGGTCACCATTTCGTCGATCAGACGGCCTTCTTCGTCGGTTTGCGCATTGGCCTGCGCAATCACGTACTTGCCTTCTTCGATGGCCGACAGGTAATCGATCTCGCTGGTGGCCTTGCCGTCGATGACCTTGCGGTACGGCGTCTCGAGGAAACCGTACTCGTTGGTGCGGGCATAGCACGACAGCGAGTTGATCAGACCGATATTCGGGCCTTCCGGCGTTTCGATCGGGCAGACGCGACCGTAGTGGGTCGGGTGCACGTCGCGGACTTCGAAGCCGGCGCGTTCGCGGGTCAGACCACCCGGGCCAAGGGCCGAAACGCGGCGCTTGTGGGTAATTTCCGACAGCGGGTTGGTCTGGTCCATGAACTGCGACAGCTGCGACGAACCGAAGAATTCCTTGATCGCCGCCGAAACCGGCTTCGCATTGATCAGGTCGTGCGGCATCAGGTTGTCCGATTCCGCTTGCGACAGGCGTTCCTTGACAGCGCGCTCGACGCGCACCAGACCGGCACGGAACTGGTTCTCGGCCAGCTCGCCGACCGAACGCACGCGGCGGTTGCCCAGGTGATCGATGTCGTCGACGTCGCCGCGACCGTTGCGCAGCTCGACCAGGATGCTGATGACGGCAAGGATGTCGTCCACCGACAGCGTGCCGGCACCTTCAAGACCCATTTCGCCGACGCGCTCGTAGAAGTTGCGCATCCAGCCCGGGGTCTTCTCGTCGCGCGGCGCGAGATAGGCACGGCTGTTGAACTTCATCCGGCCGACGGCCGACAGGTCGTAACGGTCTTCGGAGAAGAACAGGCCGTTGAACAGCGCCTGGACCGAGTCTTCGGTCGGCGGCTCGCCCGGACGCATCATGCGGTAGATCGCGACGCGTGCGGCGTATTCGTCGGCAACGTCGTCCGAACGCAGGCTTTGCGAGATGAACGCGCCCTGGTCCAGATCGTTGACGTACAGCACCTTCATCTCGGTCACACCGGCGATGTCGAGCTTGGCGGCCAGATCTTCGGTGATTTCCTCGTTGGCGCGTGCCAGCACTTCACCGGTTTCCGGGTGCACGACAGCATGCGCAAGCAGCCGGCCGTACAGGAAGTCGACCGGCACCGGCAGTGCGGTGATCCCAGCCGTCTGGATGTCGCGGATGGTCTTGGCGGTGATGCGCTTGTCCTTCTGCGCCAGCACCTTGCCGTCGCTCGAGACGATGTCGAACTTGGCGACTTCGCCCTTCAGGCGTTCCGGCACCAGCGCCATCTGCAGACCGTCTTCGCCAATGGTGAAGGTATCGGTATCGTAAAAACGCTCGAGAATTTCTTCCGGCGTGAAGCCCAGCGCCTTCAGCAGCACCGACACCGGCATCTTGCGGCGACGGTCGATCCGGAAGAACAGCAGGTCCTTCGGGTCGAATTCGAAATCGAGCCACGAGCCGCGGTACGGAATGATCCGTGCCGAGAACAGCAGCTTGCCCGAGCTGTGGGTCTTGCCCTTGTCGTGTTCGAAGAACACGCCCGGCGAGCGGTGCAGCTGCGAGACGATGACGCGTTCGGTACCGTTGATGACGAACGAACCGTTCCGGGTCATCAGCGGGATTTCGCCGAAGTAGACGTCCTGCTCCTTGACTTCCTTCACCGTCGGCTTGGCCGCTTCGCGATCCATGATCACGAGACGCACGCGCGCGCGCAGCGGCGCCGCAAAGGTGATGCCGCGTTGCTGGCACTCGATCACGTCGAAGGGCGGATCGCCGAGCACGTAGTGGACGAACTCAAGGCGTGCATTGCCGTTGTGCGACTCGATCGGGAAAATCGAGCTGAACGCAGCCTGCAGACCGTTGGTATTCCGCTCTGCGACCGGCACGCCCAGTTGCAGGAACTCGGTGTACGAGTTGATCTGGGTCGCGAGGAGAAAAGGAACGTCGAGAACGCTCGCCCGCTTCGCAAAACTCTTACGAATGCGTTTCTTCTCTGTGAACGAGTAATTCATACTCAAAAGCTCTCCATGGATTGGGGCGCAAAAGACAAACCGCAAAGCGCTCCGGGAACATTTTTCCGGTTTGTCATCTGTGGAGCGAAACCGTCAGGAACATCCTTTAGATTTAGCTTACAGAACGGCAGTCAAACAAACGCAAAATGGCAGGCGGATTCCTCCGCCTGCCTATTTCGAGTAATCGCCGAAGCGATTACTTCATCTCAGCAGTAGCGCCTGCTTCGACCAGCTTCTTGACCATGGCTTCAGCGTCAGCCTTGGCAATGCCTTCCTTCAGCGGCTTCGGAGCACCGTCGACCAGGTCCTTGGCTTCCTTCAGACCCAGGCCGGTCACTTCGCGCACGACCTTGATCACGCCGACCTTGTTGGCGCCAGCGCCGGTCAGGATCACGTCGAACTCGGTCTTCTCTTCTGCAGCAGCAGCACCAGCACCGGCAGCCGGGCCAGCAACGGCAACGGCAGCAGCCGAAACGCCGAACTTCTCTTCGAACGCCTTCACCAGGTCGTTCAGTTCCATAACGGTCAGGCCAGCAACCGCGTCGAGGATATCGTCTTTGGACAGAGCCATTTGTAAATACTCCTGAAAATCTTTTCGAAAGGGTAATGAATCGGGAAGCGGTTACGCTTCGGCCGGAACAGCTTCGGCCGGAGCCGATTCGCCAGCTTGCTTCTTCTCTGCCAGCGCGGCGAGGCCACGGGCGAAGCCAGCCACCGGTGCTTGCATGACGTAAAGCAGCTTGGACAGCAGCTCTTCGCGGCTCGGGATCGAGGCCAGCGCGGCAACGCCGGCTTGGTCCAACACCTGACCTTCATACGAACCGGCCTTGATGACGATCTTGTCGTCTTTCTTGGCGAACGTGTTCAGCACCTTGGCTGCAGCAACCGGGTCTTCGGAAATGCCGTAAACCAGCGGACCGACCATTTGGTCAGCCAAGCCGGCGAACGGCGTACCTTCGACCGCACGGCGTGCCAGCGTATTCTTCAGAACGCGCAGGTACACACCGGACTCTCGCGCTTGCTTGCGCAGAAGAGTCATGCTGGCAACCCCGATACCCCGATACTCGGCGACGACGATGGTCTGAGCGCCGGCAACTACTGCCGAAATCTCAGCTACGACGGCCTTTTTGTCTTCGAGATTGAGACTCAAGGTCTACCTCCATTACGAGATGTTTGGCATGGCAAAGCCACACCTCCCAACGGCGACCTTTCCTTCAGGAAACCCGTGACGAACGCCACAGGCCAAATCCAGATTGGGCACACCGTCTGCGTAGACTGCCGGCGAACCGGCGATTAAGCGTCGAAACGCGCCTACGGTCTTGGACTACCCTGCCCGACACCGAAGCACCGGACAGGCCCAAAATTGCTTATTGCGCCAGCGTAGCGGCGTCGACGCGAACGCCCACACCCATCGTGCTCGAGACGGCAACCTTCTTCAGGTAGATACCCTTACTCGAAGCCGGCTTGGCCTTCTGCAGCGCATCGATCAGCGCAGCCAGGTTGACCTTGAGGTCTTCGGCTTCGAACGATGCACGACCGATTGTCGCGTGGATGATGCCACCCTTGTCGGTACGGTATTGAACCTGACCGGCCTTGGCGTTCTTCACGGCCTCGGCAACGTTCGGTGTAACGGTACCGACCTTCGGGTTCGGCATCAGGCCGCGCGGACCGAGGATCTGGCCGAGCTGGCCGACGATACGCATTGCGTCCGGCGAAGCGATGACGACGTCGAAGTCGAGATTGCCGGCCTTGATCTGTTCGGCGAGGTCTTCGAAACCGACGACTTCAGCACCGGCAGCCTTGGCGGCTTCTGCGTTTGCGCCCTGGGCGAACACAGCAACGCGCACCGACTTGCCGGTACCCTTCGGCAGCACGACCGAGCCGCGAACCACTTGGTCCGACTTGCGCGCGTCAACGCCGAGGTTGACCGACACGTCGATCGATTCGTTGAACTTGGCGGTAGCCGCACCCTTGACCAGCGCGAGCGCCTCGTCAACGGCGTACAGCTTGTTGCGATCAACCGAAGCCTTCAGAGCGGCGAGACGCTTGGAAACCTTAGCCATTTACACGCCCTCCACTTCGAGGCCCATCGAACGCGCCGAACCCGCGATGATGCGCACGGCAGCATCGAGATCGGCAGCGGTCAGGTCCGCCTGCTTGGTCTTCACGATTTCTTCCAGCTGAGCACGGCTCACCTTGCCGACCTTGTCGGTATGCGGACGAGCGGAACCCTTCTGGATGCCGGCAGCCTTCTTCAGCAGAATGGTTGCAGGCGGCGACTTCATCACGAAGGTGAAGGACTTGTCCGCGAAGGCGGTGATCACGACCGGAATCGGCAGACCCGGCTCGATGCCTTGGGTCTGGGCGTTGAACGCCTTGCAGAACTCCATGATGTTCAGGCCGCGCTGACCAAGTGCCGGGCCGATAGGCGGCGACGGGTTGGCTTTACCAGCGGGCACTTGCAGCTTGATGTAGCCGACAATCTTCTTTGCCACGATTTAACTCCTGAAATGGGTCAAGCGCGGACTCGCATCCGCTCCCCTGCTACAACCGGACCGAAGCCCGGTACTGAAACCAGATCAGACTTTCTCGACCTGGGAGAAATCCACATCGACCGGCGTGGCGCGACCGAAGATCAGCACCGACACCTTGAGGCGACTCTTGTCGTAGTCGACATCCTCAACGGTGGCGTTGAAGTCTGCGAACGGACCATCGGTCACGCGCAACACTTCACCCACCTCGAACAGCACCTTGGGACGCGGCTTTTCCACACCCTCTTGCATCTGCTGCATGATCGCATCGACTTCGCGCTGCGAAATCGGCGACGGACGATTGCCGACACCACCGATAAAGCCGGTCACCTTGGGTGTCGACTTGACCAGATGCCAGGAATCGTCGGTCATTTCCATTTCAACGAGCACATAGCCCGGGAAGAACTTGCGCTCGGTCAGGGCCTTGCGACCCGCCTTGATCTCGACAACCTCTTCCACCGGCACGAGAATCTGCCCGAACAGATGCTGCATGTCCGCGCGCTCGATACGCTCTTTCAGCGCCTTCTGCACACTCTTCTCGAACCCCGAGTACGCATGCACGACGTACCAACGCATTCCCATGTATGACTCCGCTAATCTACTTAACCGCGCCCGAGGACCAGGTCGTAGAACACCCAGGCCAGACCCGAGTCAACCGCCCACATGAAGAGGGCCAGCACGCCCACGAACAGGAAAACGATACCGGTGAGCTGCCAGGTCTCCTTGCGGGACGGCCAGACCACCTTTTGCGCCTCCTTGATCGAGTCGCGCGCATAGTCGACAAACTGCCGCCCAAGCACAGAGAACCAGAGCATCGCTCCGGCCATTGCCAAACCCAGCACCACGCACACAACGCGCAGCACACCTTGGTCGGCCGGCACCATGTAGTAACCGGCGATACCTACGACCACGAGCAGCAGCGCTGCCACGACCTTGATTTTGTCGACGCTTTCCATAATCCTGATTCGGACAGCAAATAAAACAGAGCCGTTTCCCTGCGGAAACGGCTCTGATTCTAGACCGTGGCAGGCGAGGAGGGTTTCGAACCCCCAACCCCCGGTTTTGGAGACCGGTGCTCTACCAATTGAGCTACTCGCCTACGGGGAAACACGGCACTTTATCAGCACCGCGTCTTTATGTAAATACTTATTCGATGATCTTGGCAACGACACCGGCGCCGACGGTACGACCGCCTTCACGGATGGCGAAACGCAGACCTTGTTCCATTGCGATCGGTGCGATCAGCGACACGACGACTTCAACGTTGTCACCCGGCATCACCATTTCGACACCAGCCGGCAGCTCGACCGCACCGGTCACGTCGGTGGTACGGAAGTAGAACTGCGGACGATA
>NZ_BMYO01000015.1 GCF_014652315.1 Jeongeupia chitinilytica
CGCGCTGATGTCGCCATCCTGCTGGTGACGTTCTGTCTGACGGTGTTCGCCGACCTGGTTGTCGCAGTGAACATCGGCGTGATCCTTGCGACGCTGCATTTCCTGCGCAAGATGGCCGCTAGCGTTGAGGTCCGCGCCAGTACCGACCTGGAGCTGCAGTCCGAACTTGCTGCCCAAGGGGTGAGTGCGTTGCCGCCAGGTGTACTTGTCTATGCCGTCGAAGGGCCGTTCTTCTTTGGCGCAGTGGAGAATTTCGAGCGGGCGCTGGCCAGCACGCATACCGATCCACGTGTGTTGATCATCCGTTTGCGTTGGGTGCCGTACATCGATATTACCGGGCTGCAGACACTGGAGGAGGTGGTCAGTGACCTGCAAAGACGGGGGGTGCGTGTCGTGATTTCCGGTGCGAATGACCGTGTGCACGCCATGCTCGAAAAGGCCGGCTTGATTGCGCTCATTGGCATGGCCAACTACTTCCGTCACTTCGATGCGGCACTGGCTGACTGTGCAGCACATACAGAGGAGAACGCAGCGCGAAGGAAGTTGAGCCAAGTGGCCGAGGCTTGGCTTGCGACCAGCAAGCAGTATTTCGACGGCGCGCCTAAGGACTCGAACGACGAATGAACGTGTCCGGCGCTACTGAACGGGTGTTTGTCTGATGCCGGTAACGCATCCGCCTGCAGTCACACTCGAGATGCTGCGTATTGTCGGTCCGCATTCGGTCCGGTCTTGGCGAATCGGGTTGTTTCAGCTGGCAGAGGCATCCGAGGTGAGCTGCCGCCTGGTCTGCGAAAGTAGCGACGGCATCGAGATACTGGTCGAGTCGACGCGGGGCAGAATCGAGCGCTTCGGCTCGGACATCCTGCATGGCGCGCTGGGCTATCTCCCGCAGTACATCGAAGTCAGGTGCCCGTTTTCAATTTCGTACTACCGTCGCAGTCGCGACGAATAGGTTTCTCCGTGTCCGATATTCCGATGAACTTTGATGCGCTGTTGGCAGCCGGCAATGACAAGCAGGCATTCGTCATGCGCGGCAGTGCTTTCCAGAGCCTGCATTTCGACCTGACCGCCGTTCAGAGCAAGATGGCGATAGATGATCCGTACCGTCTGGTACTCGGCTATACGAAGACGATGTTGGCGTTCCGCTTTTTTGTTGCCAGCCCCAAGCGCATTGCCATGATCGGATTAGGCGGCGGTTCGCTGGCCAAGTACTGTCATCGTGCATTCCCGCTGGCAACCATCGAAGTCTGCGAGATCGACCCGACGGTCATCGCATTGCGCGACGACTTCCTGGTTCCGCAGGAGAGCCCTCGATTTACCGTGCGCTGCAGCAATGGTGCGTACTACATGCGTAACTGCGCCAAGCAGGTAGAGCTGTTGCTGGTCGACGGCTTTGACCTCAAGGGGCTACCGGCGGCTTTGTGTTCTCAGTCGTTTTATGATGACTGTGCAGCTGCTCTGGCTCCGGAAGGTATCGCGGTATTCAACCTGCTGGCGATGGATGCCGGCAATCCGACGCATGTGTACCGGATGAGCCGGGCCTTCGGGAACAACGTGATCGTTATTAAGGCTGAGGACGGTTTGAACTACATTGCGTTTGCCAGTCGTAACGCGGCACTGCTCGGAACGGCTGACACCCGGTTGTTGCAGCATGCAGAAGCGCTTGAGCAGGAGTCCGGGTACGGATTTCTGTCCTATGCACGACGCCTGATCGCCAGTCGCCGTAGCTACGTCAATGCCGAGGAGATTTTTGTGGCTAACGAGATCAATGCGAGAGTCGTAAAACGACGCTGAGTCCAGTGGACTTACTTGACCTTGGGATTGCCGCGGGAGACGGAGTCGTAGCTGACGTTGTGCTTGGACAAGTAGTCCCGAATCAACTGACGGACGACTTGGGAAGGAGTGAGATCCTGAGTCTCACACAGCTCCTCAAATGCCTTTTTTTTGGCGGGGTCGATCAGAACCGTCAAGCGGGCGGTCTTGGCTTCCATGGCAGCGCGACACAATCCAATGATGATCATTGGATGATAATTCAGTTCACATCCATCCAGGAAATGGAAATTGTCGTGCCTACCTAAGCAGGTGCCGTTGCTACCGGAGCCGGGTCAGTCCAGTCTTCTAAGGCCGCCATGCCGAGGCTTGGGAGCAGATGGAGGCGAACAGGGAGCCAGCCTTTGTCGGATTTTTTTTAGTTGCGGTCCACCCATTCCGCCTTGGACCGGGCTGCGGCAATATCGAACGTGACGCGTTGGGCCTTGGCTTTATCAGCTGCAGCGATCGTCGCTGCGACTTCGATTTCGTCGAGCCGCTTGCTCTCCAGTGCCATTGCTTGCGACGGGGCTTGATCCAGGAGCTTGGACGGGTGGCGCCCCTGTTCTATCAGCTTGTGCGCAATAGCGTGAATGGCGCGGGCTTCTTCTAGGCTGCTCTCCGGGTAGTTGTCGTACAGGTACTTGCCCTTCTTGCCTTTAAGGCGGAAGTCATAGCGCCACGCTTTGGTACCTTTGGCGCGTACAACTAGTGACAGGCCGTGGCCATCCGCGATCTGGTATTCAGTGCCTATGGCCTTGGCTTTCCTGCATTGCAGGTAGGTTAGTGCCATGAGTGCTCCCTGTTGTTTTCGATTCTGCCTAGGCTAGCACAGAGCTGGGGGCGGAATAGGGGGCGAATTCATTGGATTTGGATGGCAGTTCGCGGACGTCAATGGACATGAAAAAACCCCGCGCTCCAGAGAGTTCGCGGGGTTTGGGGTGTTAGGGAGGCATCTGTGGACTTCGCAGGATGTCGGACCTTACTCCATCCGGTAATACATGAACCTAGTATTTATAAGGGTTGTGATGGATATAACAAAAAACGGGGGGAGTAACGGGGGGACTCCGATCAAAAAAACGAAAATCCTCTCTTTTTTGCTCCGGCAAATAGGGGCTGGCCAGTGACACCCGTTACACCTCTACGGGACTAAGGCGTATTCAACATTCATATGATGAATGGGTTTGGCTTGGGTGCCCGGATGAAGGGGGGCTGCGAAACTGCGCAGGTATGCGCCCCGGTCCCTCGGTTGAGTCACCGCATGGCAGCGGCAGGCAGGGCCGACAGGACGCGATCGACGGATCGCCGGACTTAAACTTCATCGACTTGCCGTTTTTTCGGTCTCCGGTCCTGTTCAGACCCTCCCCTATGTTTTTTCAGGCTTGTCTCTGAGACGTCTGACTACTCGGTCTAGGGGGAGGTAGTCCAACCTTTTGACGCCCCCCTGTCTGGGGGGATGGCAGGACCATTGCCCGAACCTATCAGGTCGCCCTGTTAAGTCTGTTAACTGTTAAGGAATGTCCGGCAACTGGAAGTCTGCAGACCTACGTGGCCACGTTACCCGTAAGGGCCACCCCGACCGGAAGGACCCGGCACCCTTAAGGCACCGGGAACAGTGCGACGGTGGCCTGACGGTAGAGCCGGGCGTCGGCGCGGTCGGCGGAGAGGGCGATGAAGCTACTGTGGGTAGGCGTAACCACACGGGATGGCGTGGCCGGGGCATGCGAGCTTCCAGACGTGAAGGCCCGCCGTCACCGGGAGTGCATGCGTTCTCGCGATGGCTAGTAGGGTCGACCTGAACGATGCCCCTTGGGAGATCAGTTGCCGCAACAGGAAGTATCGGTCCTGATCATCGCAGCCCAGATGATCGGCCACCTGCCCGGTGATCTCCCGCCAAAACGACCACTCGGTTGAGGTCAATTCCGCGTCGCGAAGGGTGTCCTGCGCGCCAGCCCGTAGCGCGGTTTCCCCGGGGGGGGTAGTTGATTTCGTGGTGTCAGCCGTGTCATGGGTGTCAGGTCGTTGATCTGTATAGGGTTTTGTTGTGACACCCGACGTGTCACCCAGTGTCATCGGTGTCAGGTTCCTGCTGTTGTCCGGGGTATGGGGCGGGACGCACAGGCCATCGGGTCAGTAGAGCACTTCGACCCGAATGGGTTGCTCACACAGATGCTCAAGCGCGCCTCCAGAAAGATCACGCAGGCGCCTTAACTGCCATGAAGTTGCACCACCTCGGTGAGGCATTACCTCTGACCCGTTTCCATCCTGTTTTCGGCTGATGGCTCACGGCGCGCTCGGACTCGTCCGGGCGATGCAAACGCCGATTTGGGGCTCGATTACTGTCCCGCGAAGAATGCACTGGCTAGTGCAGGATCCGTTGGGCACCGGTTTTGCATCACTTCTTCTGTGGCGCCGATTTTGAAGATGGTGACCATGGCTTCGTGTGATGCGTGGTGCGCCAGCGGCGATGGCTAGTTCAGCCAGTCCGTGCCTACGCCACTGCTCCTTGAGCGGCTAGCCGGCCATCGGCACCGCGCAGAAGACTGATGAGTTCTGCTTCGGGAAAGCGTGCGGCAGATGGCAGCAATGCGGATGCTCACTTTCAATCGAGCTTGCACGTTCTGAGAATGTTCTTGTTTTTGCCGTTCTAAGAAACTTCTGATTCGATTTGACCTGACAACCCGCCATTATGACCTGCGTTTCGAGTGGTCAAATTAATAATTCAAATATGGCGCTTGAACGAATTATGTCATGTTTGCACTGGAGAAACCACGTTGTTGAGTTGATTGCAAAGGCATGTTCAATCTTGTTTTTGAATTGAGTAGGTTTGTATTGCAGTCTGTTGTAAAGAGTTGGCGATTTGCCGATGTCAAATATGTTTTTTAAAAGGTGTTGAAATGAAATTTTCTACCATCTCCGCAATGTTCGCAGCCGCGCTGGGCTTCGCTGCAATTGGTGCCCACGCTTCTGACGGTACCATCACGATCAATGGCGAACTGACCGCCCAGACTTGCACCATCAGTGGCAATGGTCAGGGTAACAACTTCACCGTGACGCTGCCGAAAGTCGCTACTTCGGTTCTTGCCGCTGCCGGTTCGACTGCTGGCGCAACGGGCTTCAACATTGCCCTGACCAACTGCACCCCGGCAACCGGTAACGTGCGTACGTTCTTTGAATACGGTTCCAATACGCTGGCCGACGGCAACCTGAAGAACGCCACCGGCACCGCAACCCTGGTTGAAGTTCAGTTGCTGAACGGTGACATGTCGCCGATCGACATGAGCAAGGCCGATGGAGCGCAAAACTCCAAGATTGTCGCGATCAATAGCGGCGCAGCCAATCTGCCGTATGCCGCCCAGTACAACTCGCCGGCTGGCGGCGCGACTGCGGGTACGGTTTCGACGACTACCACCTACTCGCTGTCGTATCAGTAATTAAGTAATTAACGGCAACTGGATTTAATCCAGTTGCCTGATCTGGGTTGGAAGAAAATGTCCAACCATGTTTTACCTCACGGATCATTTGATGGCAGCGCTTGGCAATGTTTGCTAGTGACGAAATTTGAATGTCCGGAGTGATTGTTGTATTGGAACGTTACCGGTTGAATGCCATGAATATCCGAAATGTTGTAGTTCGTACACTGGCCTCCATTACGTTGATGGCTGGAGCAATATTTCCGCTTGCGGCTCACGCCTCGGTCGTGATTGCCGGTACGCGCATGATTTACAATGCAAAGGAAAGCGAGGTGACAATTAAGCTTTCCAATGACGGGCAGAAACCGGCGCTGACTCAGGTGTGGCTGGATAGCGGCGATCCGCAAGCAGATCCGTCCAAGCTGGATCTGCCGTTTGTGCTGACACCGCCGATGGCGCGCATTGATCCAACCAAGTCACAAACCATTCGGGTTGCATATACGGGGGAGGCGTTGCCGCAGGGTAAGGAATCCTTGTTCTGGTTCAACGTGCTGGAAGTGCCGCCAAAGCCGGAGGCGGGAGAAGCAGGTGCCAACTATATGCAGCTGGCGTTCCGTTCCCGCATCAAATTCTTCTTTCGACCTGCTGGACTATCGGGTTCCGTTGATGAAGCACCAGGCAAACTGGGCTGGCACTTGGAGACTGAAAAAGGCAGGTCCGTCTTGCAGGTCAGCAATCCTACGCCCTACCACGTCACCATCATCGAGGCAGTCGCGGGTGAGGGGGGCAATGCCCCCAAATTCGACGAGGGCATCATGGTAGGGCCTGGTGAAAAAGCATCCTTGCCGCTCTCCGGTACGGTTGCCGCTGGCGCCAAAGTTCATTTCACAACGCTGAATGACTACGGTGGTCCCATCAAGCATGAAGCCGCACTCCAGTAAATGAAAGCTGAATCAGCTCGGACAGCAGGAAGGTATCTGCGGCAAGGCTGCGCTGAAGCCAGTCGCCGAAACCGTGCTGTTTGAAGCGCGCATGACGCGGCTTCCCTGCTACTGATCGTTCACCTTTCCAATACCCAGCAGTCTTGCTCCTGACCTGCAGTATTTCTGCGGCTTGGGTGGGACGGGTGTTGCCTGAAAACAGAGTGTCAATATGAGCATCCGCACCAAAAAACCGGCCGTTTCGGCAGAAGAAAGGCAGCAAAAAAAACTTGTCTTGCATCCTCTCCACGCCGCATTACTCGCTGCATTCTCGGTCGGTTGTGTGCATGCAGCAGATTCGGCTCAGGCCGCATCTATGCAAATAGCTGCAGTAGAGTTCAATCAGGATTTCCTGCCGGGATTTGGCAGCAAAATTGATATCAGCCGGTTCAATAAGGGCAATCTGGCGCTGCCTGGCGATTACCGAGCAGCGCTTTATGTCAACGACGTATGGATCGGCGTTGTAAATGTCGCGCTCCGTGAAATTGGCAAGGGAACGAATAATGTGCAGCCGGTCTTCAACAAAGACCTGCTGCAACGTATGGGTGTGGATATGACGCGTCTGTCCGAAGAGGCTCGCCTGAAGCTTGACCAGGCCGATTTTGGCACCAGCGTCCTCTTGCCCGATCTTGTCGCCGCCTCGATGGCGACGTTCGATATGGGCGAGCAGCGCCTGGATGTCAGCCTGCCGCAGGTGGCGTTGAGCCGCAATGCGCGTGGCTGGGTCGACCCGAAATTCTGGGACGATGGCGTCCCGGCCGCCATCCTTCAATACAACGCCAATGTCTTCCACACCGGCGGTGCCGGCTACAGCTCTACGCAAAGTTATCTGGGTTTGAACGCCGGCATGAATGCCGGCCCGTGGCGTCTCCGCCTGAACGGCAACGTGACCCATACGTCCGGTGGCGATACGGACGTGCAGAGCATCCAGGCCTATGTGCAACGCGGCTTCGAACCGATCAAAAGCCAGTTGACGGTGGGGGATTCGTTTACCGACGGCAGCGTGTTCGACAGCTTTGGGGTGCGTGGCATCCAGTTGGGTACCGATGACCGCATGTACCCGGAATCCCTGCGCGGCTATGCACCGGTGGTTCGCGGCATGGCCAATTCCAACGCCAAGGTCCAGATCAAGCAAAACGGCAACATCATTTACGAGACGACGGTTTCGCCCGGCCCGTTCGAGATCAGCGATCTGTATGCAACCGGTTACGGTGGTGATTTGCAGGTTGTGGTGACCGAGGCGGATGGAAGTCAGCATATCTCTTCCGTGCCGTACTCCTCACCGGTCAATGCGCTTCGAGCGGGGCGTACCCGATACAACCTGGCGGCAGGGGTGTACCGCAACTCCAGTCTCACGACTTCACCGCTTGTGTTCGAGGCAAGTGCCCAGCATGGCTTCAACAACCTGCTTACGGGTTATGCCGGCGCGATTGTCGCTGAAGGTTATATGTCCGCCGCCGTGGGCGCGGCGCTGAATACGCAATTCGGTGCGTTCGGTCTGGATGTGACCGAGACTGTCTCGCGCTTCGAAAACCAGCCGGACCGATATGGTCAAAGTATCCGGGCATCCTATTCGCACCTGATCGCGCCGACCAATACCAATCTGACGCTGGCTGCGTACCGTTACTCCACAGCCGGATTCCTGAGTTTCACGGATGCCATGAGTCTGCGTGATCTGGATCGCCAGAATCTGGCGTTTGCCATGCCCGGTGTCCAGAAAGGGCGGTTGCAGCTCACGCTGAACCAGTCACTCAACCAATGGGGTTCGGTGTACCTGTCCGGATATACGCAGAACTACTGGAACAAGCGCAGTAGCGATACCCAGTTCCAGTTCGGTTACAACGCGAGCATGGGTCGGGTCGGTCTCGGACTGTCCGTGTCACGTGAATATGATGTCGACCAGTCACGCTGGAGCAACCGTTTCATGCTCAATCTAAGCATTCCGCTGGGTATGGATGCGCATGCTCCGACATCGATGACCAGCTATACGCACGATACACGCGACGGTAGCAGCCAGTATCAGGAAAGCGTGACCGGCACCCTTGGCGAGGATAACCAGTTCAACTATGGCGTGACGGCAGCGCGCACCGAAGCCAATGGCGCCGGCAGCAACAACATCAGCGCCAATGCCGGGTATCTGAGTCCGTTTACGCAGGTGCGCGTGAATGCCGGTCAGGGCAACGGCTATACGCAGGCCGGCGGCGGATTGTCCGGCAGCGTGGTGGCCTGGCCGGGGGGACTTGCACTTACGCCGAGTACGGGCGACTCCTTTGCGGTCATTGAGGCAAAAGATGCGGCCGGCGCACGCATCGCTTCGCAGCCGGGTATCCGTCTTGACCCATTCGGTCATGCCGTTATTGCAGGGATGAATCCCTATTCGCTGAATAGCGTGGAAATCGATACCAAGGGCCTGCCTGCGGGCGTGCAGCTTTCCACGACGGAACAGCATTTTTCGCCAACGGCAGGCGCCGTTGTTCGAGTCAAATTTGATACGGAAAACAAGGGCAAACCGACAATGCTGCGTATCAAGCGTACGAATGGAGAGCCATTGCCGTTCGGAGCGGACGTCATTGATGCCAGCGGCAAGGTTGTTGGCAATGTTGCTCAAGGTGGAAGGTTGATTGTTTACGGTGCCAAGGATAATTCTGGTGAGCTGACCGTGAAGTGGGGCAACAAGGCCGATCAATCCTGCCAACTGCAATACAAGATTCCCGAGGCTGAAGGGCGTAAATCGGCATTGCCCGTCCTTGCGCAAGGGGAATGTCGATAAAGGAGCGTGTGGTCCATGAGAATGATGGATGTTTTCGGTCCTGCAATATGAATACGGATTAGGATTTCTGAAAATGAACTTCTTAAAAAAAAGCGTTCACTGGTCAAGGCTTTGTGCCGCTGCGGTAGTGATGGTATGCGCTTGGCTAGGCTTTGCGGGTGTCGCTTTTGCGGCAAATAACTGCACAGGGACTGGTGGAGCACAAACCATCACCTTGCCTTCTTCAGTAAGCGTACCTCGAGACGCAATTGTAGGAACTGTATTGACCGGTTGGTCATATTCCACGTTCAATACCACTCAATGGAATTGCAGCTGGACAACCAGTGGTGCCTCCAGTCCTGCGGGAAAGGTCCTGTTACCTACGGCATCACAAACGGTAACATATGGGGGGAAGACATATTCCGTTTTTCAGACATCTTATCCGGGTGTTGGAATTATAATTGGTTTTTCGAATAGCACAGGGTGCGGGAGTTTCTATCAAGGTGATATATCCGCGTCGGGAATGGGAACAGCTGGATGGTATGGCACGATTCCCGTTTGTGGTGGAGGACCATGGTCGACTAACGAAGGGCTCCAGTATCAGATCGCCTTGGTGAAAACAGCAGCCATTACATCCGGGTCGTTATCTGGGGCGACGTTTGCACAGGCTGCCCCGCAAATTGTGTCCGGCGGCGTTCAGACGGTATATACCGCCAACTCGAATACATACAGCTTCAGCCCTGTATCTATTTCCGTACAGTCGTGCTCGATGAGTGCTCCCACCATCAATCTGGGTACCCATAAATCCACAGAAATGGCAGCGGTGGGGGATGTCACCACTCCGGCAGTTGCGGTGCCCATTTCGCTGGCTTGCCCTGCCGGTATAGCCACCGTTCAGTACCGCATCGACCCAAGCTATGGAACGGTAGCCACCAATGTCGCCAAACTGGATGGTTCAGGCGCTACCGGGTATGGCGTGCAGTTGCTGACCAGTGGCGGGTCGGTGCTCAACTTGGGTACCAATTACACGATGTCGCCTTTCAGCGGCGCGGGCAATTACACCATCAATCTGCAGGCGCGCTATTACCGCAGCGGTACGACGGTCACGCCGGGGGCGGCCAATACCACGATGACCGTTACCGCGACATTTCAGTGATTTCAGCAATCAGGCTCTGCTCAAGGCGGCCACGCACATACGGCATCTGCCCATCAACCAGAAAACTTGGAAGAAACATCGCTATGCGACACATCAACGTTGTACTGGCCACCATGGCCTCCTGCATCACCGGCGCTGTATTTGCAGCGGATGCCACGCTGAATTTCACCGGGAACATCATTGTGCCGACCTGTACAGTAGCCAGCGGCTCTGTGAATCAAACTATTACGATTCCACAAGCCAAAGTGGCTGACTTCGCTGCAGTGGGCTCCACCCAGCAAGCCACTGCCTTCAACATCAGTCTGACCAGCTGCGCCCCTAGTACAAACGTCAGCATGACGGTAAGTGGTTCGCCTGCTGCCAGCGGTACCGGCGTATTGGCCAATACCGGCCCGGCGGCACAGGTGGGGATCCAGCTTCTGAAGGCATCGGCAGCAGGAGCTACGACAGGCACTGCCGTTACTTTAGGCGCGCTCACAGCCTTGGGTACGGTTGATGCGACCAATGCGATGACTATCCCAATGGTGGCGCAGTACTACCGGCTTGGCGCCATGACCGCTGGGGCGGTAGCGGCAGTAGCAACGGTCAATTTTACTTACAACTGATTCAGTCTGAGATGTGGTTGTAATTTTTTGCGCAAAATACTCTTTTGTGATTTCAGTTTCTACTGATCCTGATTCAGCTTAAAAACGCCAGAATTTTGCTGCTGCCTGTCCGAAGACTCAGACCTGAAGCAGGTTGATCGACGAAGGTCAGGGGATGTCAAAGCATTACTAGTCTTGTGATTTTGAGACTGGTCTCAATGGCCCGTTGATCGTCCGCGAGTATGCTGGCCTGCGGACGAATGGATGGCTCTGGTTGACATCGCAGGTATGGCTGAATGACGTTGTTCTGCTCGTGGGCGATTCAGAAGCTTGTGCCCCCAATCGTATCGATTCGTTGTTGAGATGGACTTCGGACTTTGAGTCTGGAGACTGCATGTCGGATATCCGGCGGGATTTTACGGGGCAAAGTATATGGAACTGAAAGCAAACAAGCAGGTACAACCGCTACCTCGGTCCATCCTGCTGGTTGAGGATCATGCATTCCAGCAGGAATACATGGCACAGCAATTGCGTTCCGATATCGTCAGCCAGGTCGATTGCGCCAAAAATGGCATCGAGGCGCTGGCCATGCTGCAGCAGAAACGGTATGACTTGGTGATCTGTGATCTGGCCATGCCCGGAATGGATGGCATTGTCTTCGTCAAGCATCTGGCGCAACTGCGTGACCGGCCCGATCTTTTCATTCTGTCATCCCAGCCCGATTCGCTGCTGCAACTCGTCGAGCGTCTGGCGAAGTCGCTGGGATTCGAACGTGTTGCCTCGCATGCCAAACCCATGGTGATCGACGATATCAAGGCGGCGGTGCGGTGTTTCGATGATCTGCGTCTCATGTCGGGGCGGGCGTTGCCGATCGACAATGCTGTTGCGGCAGACGCGGTGGATGTGCTTGAAGGTCTGATCCGCAAGCAGTTCACCGCGTGGTATCAGCCGCAGCACGACATCGCTACAGCCAGAATCGTCGGTGTTGAAGTGCTGGCGCGCTGGAACCATCCACGTCGGGGCGTGCTGCCGCCATCTGTTTTCCTCGACACGATCATCGAATCGAACTGGATCAACCATCTGAATTCGATTCTGCTGGAAAAGGCATTGAGGGCGCAGGCGGAGTGGCGCAAAGCCGGCCGGAATCTGACGATATCGTTCAATCTGCCTGTCTGCCTGCTCGCCGAAGAGTCATTGCCGGATCGCCTGCTCAATATCGTCGAGAGCTGCGGCGGCGATCCAGGGGCCCTGATGCTGGAACTGACCGAAACGACGGTTGCCGATCAGTTCAGTGATTACCTTGCCGGTGCTGCCCGGCTCAAACTCAAGGGCTTCAAGCTGTCGATCGACGATTTTGGTACCGGTTATTCGTCCCTGTTCAACCTGATGTCCGTACCTTTTGATGAAATCAAGCTCGATCGTGCGTTCGTGCATGGTGCGCACAAGAACCCCGTCGCCCGGGCTGCGCTGGAGAGCAGCATAGCGTTGGCCAAGCGTCTGGACATCAAAGTGGTGGCGGAGGGGGTCGAAGACCCGCGGGATCTGGCGCTGCTGCAGCATCAGGGCTGCAGCACGGTACAGGGCTATCTATTCAGCCGGCCAATGGCCGAGCCGATGTTCGAAAAGCTGTTGCTTGGCCGGAATTAATGCAGGGGAAATAATACCACCGCGATCGGTCGCGGCTATCAGAATCCTCCCATTCTCCGTCTTGGCTCTGACGCATATTTTGTTGTCATGGCTATATTCATTTCTCCCATTTCCGGGCTGAACCGCTGGGTTTTGCATCCAGAGTTTGCGTACAGGCTGATTTGCTGTCTGGCAACTGCTTTTGTACTTGGCGTGCTTGGCGCCATGACGATGTTTTGCTATGCATCGCTGATGGATGAGGTATCTGGGTATCGCAAAGTCTTCAATAACGGCTATACACAAAGTCG
Source organism: Jeongeupia chitinilytica (assembly GCF_014652315.1). Classification (GTDB taxonomy): domain Bacteria; phylum Pseudomonadota; class Gammaproteobacteria; order Burkholderiales; family Chitinibacteraceae; genus Jeongeupia; species Jeongeupia chitinilytica. Next base: position 12,626 of record NZ_BMYO01000015.1, read on the forward strand.
CGATTTCTACGAGCAGAACGAATTCGGGCTTGCCGGCATTATCAAAGCTGCAGAATTTTCCAGGGTCACTGAGCCCCATATCGAGCGAGAAGGGGGCAAGGTATTTTCGTTCGAATCAGAGCATGCACTGGGGGGGATGGTCGGCATCCTGAATTTGTCGGAACAGCTTCAGCAGGATATGCAGCAATCCGGTTCGGATCTGATTTATCTGGACATACGTACCGGTATCGCCCGATACGTGCTGAAGTCATCCTCGGACAATGACGAGTATTTGCACCGGCTGAGGGAAAAGGCCAAGCAGCTTCATTCGAGTAGTGGTGCTGGGCCGGAAGCCATTCTGTTGATGGCCGGCCATGGTGATCAGAAAAGGGTTTATCTTTTCGAACAGATCGCGCCACGAATCATGCCCGATGCCTGGCTGGGCATCAGCTTGCCGCAAAAACAGATTGTTGCCTCGATTACCTCGCAGATCGAAGCGGTGCCTGAACTTGGTATCAAGTATCTTGTACTTGATCAACATGGTCAGGTGGTAAGGGGAAAAGCGGAGAAGCGCTGGAGCACGCAGACGGATACGCTCTTTCTGAAAAAACTGGTCAAGGCCGATGAGGGATTCTCGGTCTACAGCATGCCCGTATTCAAGATTGCCTTGAAAAAGGAAATTGGCGGCAAGCAGCGGTGGATCGTTTACTACGCCAGTTTTGTCGACATTCTGTGGCAGATTCGCTATGCGCTGCTGTTCGGCTTGGGGCTGTGTGCAATTGCCGCAGTACTTGCTTACATAGCAGTCCGGCACCTCCGGCATGCGGTTTTCCTCCCGGCAAAAGAACGGGAGGCACATCTGCTCGAGCGAGAGGCGTTCAATCGCGCGATGCTGGAGCTGGCGCCTGTCGGCATCTGCGTGTTCCGTCGTGCCGACGGTGAACTATTGATTCGCAATGAGCGCGCCAGGCTGCTGCTGGAATTGGGGTTGTGTGTCGGCGGTCACCGTCGAGGCCTGGATGCGTACTTTCTGAATGTTCCCGTTCCGGAAAACGGCATTCCGTTTCGCGGTGATGTGACCGTTGAGGCGATCGTTGACGCGACACCACACCACATTCACTTTGCGCTGGCGGAACTGCAATACAACGATCAACCGGTCCTGTTCTGCGTGTTCAGCGACGACAGCGACCGCAAGAACGCCGAGCTGGCACTGGCCAGCGCCAAAAGCGCCGCCGATGCCGCCAACAAGGCCAAGTCGGCATTC
>NZ_BMYO01000016.1 GCF_014652315.1 Jeongeupia chitinilytica
GGTGGCGATCGCCACCGCCCACGCAGCGCCGAGGAGGGTGGAACGCGGGTTCATGATGGTCCTGTTTGAGCTGAACACGCCGTCATGACGCGTCACCGGCGTGTTTCCCTGATGTCGCGGCCGAAAAAAATCAGCGCGCGTACAACCGGGTCGCGGCGGGTGTTTCGACGACCCGCACGCTGCCGGCGCGCGGGAGTGCGCGCAGGAAGGCATCGATGTCGTTCGCCTGCACGACCGCCGTCAGCCGCGGTCCGTCTCCGCTGGCGACGACCGGACGAGGGCGGTAGCGCGACAGCGTGGCCGCGACTTCCGGCAGCGATGCGTCATCGAACATCAGTGCCCCGCGTTGCCAGGCAAAACCGTCGTCGACGCGGCGGTGGCTGCGCCGGGCGAGGCCGCCCTCGAAGTCGACGACGTCGCCGGCGCCGAGCAGCCAGTGCGGCGGCTGCTCGTGCCCGTCGGCGTCCTGCCGGGCAACGCGGACCCGGCCGCTGGCGACGCTGACGCGGACCCGGTCGGGCAGGCGTGCGACGGCAAAACGCGTGCCGAGCACGGTGATGCGCACGGTGCCGCCATCGATGCCGAAGGGCCGGCCGGGGTCGGCGGCGACGTCGAAGATCGCCTCGCCGGCGTGCAGGACCACGTTCCGGTGACCGGCGTCGTAGTCCAGCGACAGCCGGGTCGAGGCCGACAGTGTCAGGGTACTGCCGTCGTCCAGCGGCACGCTGCGTACTTCGCCGATCGCGGTCGCCATCTGCATCGACATCGCCGGCCGGGTGCGGCGCCAGCCCAGCCAGCCGAGGCCGCCGCTCAGGCAGGCGAACAGGCCCAGTGTGCCGTGCTTGAGCATGCGCCTGCGCCCGTTGCCGTGCAGTTCGGCCGCGCCGGCGAGTGCGGCCAGTCGGGCGTTCGAGTCGAAGTCGTCCCACAACTCGGCAAAGGCCGCGTACTCCCGTCCGTGCGCCGGATCGGCGAGCCGCCAGGCTTCGAATCGGCCGCGGGCCGGGTCGTCGGGGGCGGCGTCGCGCATGCGGACGAACCAGCGTGCGGCGTCGTTGCGGACGCGGCTCACCGCAGTTGCTCCTTCACCGTGCGCAGGTCGACCAGTGCACGCATCACATGACGTTCGACCATGTTGACGCTGATGCCGAGCTTCAGCGCGATCTCGCCCTGCGTGTGGCTTTCGATCCGGAACAGCCAGAAGACCTCGCGGCAGCGGGGCGGCAGTGCATCGAGCACCCGCTGCAGGATGGCGAGCCGCTGCCGCAATGCGGCGACCGTTTCGGCCGATGGCTCGGCCGGTACCGTGTCGCTGGCTCCGGCATCGTCGGGCAGGGCGACGAAGCGGCGCTGCTCGCGATGATGGTCGACGAGGACCGCACCGATCACCGTACGCAGATAGGCATGCGGCTGGGCAATCTGCGTCCGCGTGCGGGTCAGTGCATAACGCAGCAGCGCGTCGTGCAGGATGTCCCAGGCGTGGTGCAGGCAGCCGGTCTGGCGCCGCAGGCCGGGCAGCAGCTCGGCATAGGCCCAGCGCAAATCGAGTCCGTACCAGTGCATAGTCGTCGGTCGGTCATGCGTGGCCCGTGGCGGACATGACGGTTGAGTCGTGATCGGCCTGCATTGAACCATAAATGAAAACAATTATCATTCGTATGGATGTCGATCGCGTTTTCCCGGCCGTGTGCCTTGGTACAATCGGCCGATGCAAGTTCAAGTTCTGACCTCCATTCCCGACCTGCCCGCCCTGGCCGCGCAGTGTCCCGATCGCTGCCCGGTGCTGTTGCAGTCGTCCGGCAACAGCGGCTGGGACATCCTGATGGCGCTGCCCGGCGAGCGCCGGGTCTACCACGACGCCGACGCCTTTCTGGCCGATCTGGATACGTTGCCGGTGCACGAAGGCGCGGGCGGCGAGTTGCCCTTTGCCGGCGGCTGGGCCGTCTATGCCGGTTACGAGCTGCTGAACGCGTTCGAACCGAGCGTGCCGGCCCGCACGTCCGCGTCGCCGGTGGCAGCGCTGATCCGCTGTCCGGCTGCCGTACTCGTCGATCGCGCATCGCAGCGGGGCTATCTGGTGGCCGAGTCGGCCACGCAGCTGGCCGAGCTGGCCGATCTCGTTGCCGCGCCGATCGCCTGGCAGCCGCGGCCGCTGGTGGTCGCCGCAGTGGCCGAGGACGAGCCGCAGGCCTTTGTCGACGGCGTGCTGGCAAGCAAGCGGTACATTGTCGAGGGTGACGTCTTCCAGGTGAACCTGTCGCGTGGCTGGGACGTGACGCTGACGCACGGCGATGCGCACGATCTGTATGCGGCGCTGCGTGCAGCCAATCCGGCACCGTTTTCGGCGCTGTTCGATCTGGGCGAATCGCAGATCGTCAGTTCCTCGCCGGAAAGGCTGGTGCGGGTCCGTGACGGCATCGTCGACACCCGGCCGATTGCCGGCACGCACCGGCGCTCGAACGATCCGGAAGAGGATGCCGCGCTGAAACGCGCGCTGATCTCGACGGTGAAGGAACGCGCCGAGCACATCATGCTGGTCGACCTCGAACGCAACGATCTGGGCCGCATTGCCGTGCCCGGCAGCGTCGAGGTCGACGAACTGATGGCGGTGGCCAGTTACGCCTACGTCCACCATATCGAATCGAACATCCGTGCCCGGCTGCGTCCGGGGACGACGGCGCGGCAAATCCTGCGCGCGCTGTTTCCCGGCGGCACGATCACCGGCTGTCCGAAAGTGCGTTGCATGCAGATCATCCGCGAGCTCGAGGACCGCGAGCGCGGTGTGTACACCGGCAGTCTCGGCTACATCGGACTCGACGGCCGGATGGACCTGAACATCCTGATCCGCAGTTTTCTGCAGACCGGAGAGACGTTGTACTTCCGCGCCGGCGCCGGCATCGTCGCCGACTCGGTCCCCGAGCGCGAACTCGAGGAAACCCGTCACAAGGCGCGCGGCCTGCTGCGCGCGCTCGGCGTCGCCGGATGATGGCCCCTGTCGTCGGCGCACCGGACCCGAGCCCGCCATCCGGTGGCGGCGTGATCCGCCTGCTCGACGGCGTGCCGGCCGGGGCGTTGCCGTTGGCCGACCGCAGCATCCAGTTTGGCGACGGCGTGTTCCGCACGCTCTTCATCCGCGACGGCGGTATCCCGTTCTGGCAACGCCACATGGCGAGACTGGCACGCGATGCCGCTGCACTCGGCATCAAGGCGCCGGCGTTCGAGACCTGGCTGGCCGAACTGCGCGAACACGCACCGGCCAACGCGACGATCAAGCTGATCCTGACCCGGGGCGAATCGCCGCGTGGCTACGTGGTGCCGGACAACGGTCTTCCCCATCGGATCACCCAGATCGCGCCGCCGGCACCGGTTGTCGACCGCCGTGCCGGCGTCAGGGTCCGCATTTGCGAAACCCGCGCGAGCTGGCAGCCGCGGCTGGCCGGCATCAAGCACCTGAACCGGCTGGAGAACGTGCTGGCGCGCGCCGAATGGCGCGATCCGGCGATTTTCGACGGCCTGCTGCTCGACCGTGACGGCGATGTCGTCGAGGGCACGATGAGCAATGTGCTGCTGCTCGAAGCCGGCCGGCTGCTGACGCCGGCACTCGACACCGGCGGCGTGGCCGGCGTGCTGCGCGATGTCGCATTCGACGCGGCGGCCGGGCTGGGCTGGGAGCGCGGAGAGGAACGGGTCGATCTGCCACGGTTGCTGCGTGCCGAGCGGGTCTGGCTGTGCAACAGCCTGACCGGTCTGGTGCCGGTGGCCCGGATCGAGGACCGCGAATGGCCGGCGCATCCGGCCGATCACATACTGGCGGAGCGCATTGCCGCGCTGGCCGCCGAGGAAACGCTATGGCTGAACTAGCCGTTCGGACCGCCGGCTACGCCGCCGGATTGCTGCTGCTGTCGATCCCGGCCCTGTGCACGGCCGCGCCGACGCCCGCACCGACTGCCGCACCGGCGTATTACAAGGCCGATCCGGCCAGACTGGCGCAGCTGGAGGCGCAGCGCTGCAGCAACCTGAACAAGGAGTCGGCACTGATCCAGCGGCGGATGGCAGGGTTCAACCGGCCCTATGATCTGGACAAGCTCAAGCAGCGGCAGAAGCAGGTCGACGCCGACTACGCACGCTATTGCAGGACCGCGTCGGCCGTCGCGACACGCTGAAGCGATTGCAATCCGCGCCGGCGCCCCCATCTACGGAGGATTCCAGGCCATTGAAAATCCCATGTCGAATGCTCCTCTGACCCAAGCTGCCGTCGAAAAGGCCGGCGTCGCCCGCCTGCCTACGCCGCACGGTGTCTTCATGGCCCATGCCTATCGCTCCGGTCTCGACGGTGTCGAACACCTTGCCGTGGTCATGGGTGATCCGGCCGGCGAGGCCACGCTGGTGAGACTGCATTCCGAATGCCTGACCGGCGACGTGTTCGGCTCGCTGCGCTGCGACTGCGGCGAGCAATTGAACAAGGCGCTCGAACGCATCGCCCGTGAAGGACGCGGCGTGCTGCTCTACCTGCGCGGTCAGGAAGGTCGCGGCATCGGTCTGGCGCACAAGATCCGCGCGTACGAGTTGCAGGACAGCGGCCTCGATACCGTCGATGCCAATCTCGCGCTCGGGCTGCCGGTCGATGCACGTTCGTACGAAGCGGCCGTGGCCATGCTGCGCGATCTTGGCGTGACCTCGGTCCGGCTGATGAGCAACAACCCGAAGAAGATTGCCGCGCTCGAGGCTGCCGGCCTGCCGGTGCGGCAGCGCGAACCGCATGCGGTCGATCCGAATCCGGAGAATCGCCATTACCTGGCGACCAAGCGGCAACGGATGGGGCACCTGCTCAAAGAAAGGTGAATTTAGCAACATACGCGCAGTAAACTAAGTGGATTCCCGATCGGTCCTACCGTGACGGCCATAACACGGCGGATGCCACAGGCGCCGCCGGACAAAGGGGATCCACATGCATCGCAAGACGATCACGCATTCACTGCTGGCCCTGCTCTGGCTCGGCGCGCCGGTTGCAGGCTGGACCGCCACCGCACCTGCGCCGGATGCGGCCGCCACCGCCAAACTCAGCGCCGGCGCGGAAGCTGCCGGTTGGCCAAGGCTGGTCGACGGCCAGCAGGGCGAGAAAATCTACGTTTACCAGCCGCAGCTCGATGCGCTGAACGGCAACACCCTGACCGGGCGTTCGGCGGTGCGGGTGTCGGGCAAGCAGGGCGATACCTTCGGCGTGATCTGGTTCAGCGCCCGCGCCGACATCGCCAAGGACCAGCGCACGGTGACGCTGAGCCAGTACAAGATCACCAGGGCCAACTTCCCGACTGCCGGCAAGGACGAAGACAGCTATCTGGCGTCGCTGCGCACGTCGCTGCCGAAAAACGGCTGGACCGTGTCCTATGACGCGTTGCAGGCCGACCTGCAGATCAATCATGCCGAAGCGGCCCATGCCGGCCAGGCGGTGAAGAACGACCCGCCGGCGATCATCTACAGCAACCGTCCGGCGTTGCTGGTGATGATCGACGGCGAGCCGGCCTTGCGCGAGGCCGGTGGCAAGCTGATGCGGGTGATCAACACCAGTGCGCTGATCGTGCTCGATCAGGGCAGCGGCAACTATTACCTGTGGGCGGTCGAGCGCTGGTATCAGGCCAGCTCGGCCACCGGCCCGTGGCAGGTCGCCACCAATCCGCCGACCGCCGAACTCGATCCGCTGCGCGAATCGCTGCTGAAGGCCAACCAGATCGATCCGATGTCGGGCAAGAGCGCCAACGGCGAGTCGGCGTTCGATCCGAACGTCGTTCCGGCCATCCACGTTGCAACCAGGCCGACCGAGTTGCTGCAGAGCAAGGGTGAGCCGCAGTACGCGCCGATCCCGGGGACGCAACTGCTTTATATGTCGAACTCGTCCAACGACGTCTTCGTCCAGATCGGCAGCCAGCAGCTGTATGTACTGATCTCGGGCCGCTGGTTTACCGCCGCCAGGATCGACGGTCCGTGGCAGTACGTGCCGGGTGACCGGCTGCCGGCCGACTTCGCCCGGATTCCGGCCGATCATCCGATGGCCGGGGTGCTGGTTTCGGTCCCGGGGACGCCGCAGGCCAGCGAAGCGCGCATTGCCAACAGCGTGCCGCAGACCGCGCAGGTCAAGCGTAGCGTCAAGCCGGAACCGGTCAGCTATGACGGTGGCGCGCCGCAATGGAAGCCGATCGACGACACGCCGCTGCAGTACGCCTACAACACGGCGATGCCGATCATCCGCGTCGATGCGCACAGCTACTATCTGGTGCAGAACGGCGTGTGGTTCGTTGCCACCTCGGCCAGCGGGCCATGGAGCGTGGCGGCCAGCGTACCGGCGGTGATCTATTCGATTCCGGTCAGCTCGCCGGTGCACTACGTCACCTACGTCCGGGTCTACAGCGCAACACCAAGCGTCGTCTACGTGGGCTACACCCCGGGCTATTACGGTACGGTGGTATCCAGCGACGGCGTCGTCGTTTACGGTACCGGCTACGTTTACCCGACCTATGTCGGCACCGTCTGGTATCCGGCGCCCTATACCTACGGCTTCGGTGCCGGTTTCGCCTGGGGGACGGCGACCGGTTTCGCTTTCGGTTTCGCCATGGGGGCATGGATGTCGCCGTGGTACTGGGGTGGGGGCTACTGGGGCGGCGGGTGCTGCTGGGGGGGCAACACCTACAACATCAACGTCACCAACAACTACAACCGCTGGGGCCACAACTCGGTCATCACCGGTCCGAACAACACCTACCGGACCGGCCAGATCGGCCAGACGCATTTCGCCAACAAGCAGGGCAGCGGCGACCTCTACGCCGGTCGCGACGGTCAGGTCTACAAGCGCGACAGCAGCGGCCAGTGGCAGAAGTATCAGGGCGGCGGCAACTGGTCGAACGTCGACAAGCAGCAGGCGGCCGACAACGTGAAGAGCCGGGCGCAGAACTATGCCAACAGCCCGCAAGGCCAGGCGCGCATCCAGAACGCCAAGGACTTTGCCAATTCACCGCAGGGTCAGCAGGCCGCCCAGCGCGCCAGGGACTGGAAGCAGTCACCGCAGGGCCAGCAGGCTGCGCAGGATTTCCGCGAGAACCACCAGTCGCTTGATAGCCAGTTCCAGGCGCGCAACGCCGGTGCAGAACGCGCCGGCAACTTCCAGCGTGGCGGTGGCAATTGGGGCGGCGGCGGCGGCAGTCTCGGTCAATCCCGTTTCGGTGGCGGTGGATTCGGTGGTTTCCACGGCGGTGGTTTCCGCCGGCGCTGAGCGGCGTTCCGGATGCATCGTGTGCGCCACCGTTCGGGGGGCGCAGTCGTTTTCAAACCGGAAGCGCCAACAGTGTTGCTGCTGCGCTCGAGGCGTCCGGTCAGCGCCGGACGTTATGGCAAGCAGGTTTCATCGCATGGTTGTTAGTCTTTCCGCGAGGTCACCCGATTTGGAGTACAGATGCTGAATCTTCAGAACTGCATTGAACAGGTCTGCCACAAGGCTACGTCGTTTCGTCCATTCGAGATCGATGTCTACACGCTGGAGTCGGCGCGTGAACAGCGGCTGGCCAACCTGCAACTCAGGATCAATCGGCCGAAGCCCGGCGAATACGCGGTGACACTGGTCGACGCGATCAACGGCGAATCCGAGGTCGCTCTTGGCCCCATTTATGCCAGGGCCGGCATGATCAGCAAGACCGCGTTTGCCAAAACCCAGTACGCCAACGTCTCGGATGACGCCTTCTTTCATATCCTCTATGACGTACAGGATCGCCCGTTCAGCTATATCGAGAATGGCGCGCCCGTCACCAAGCACACACCGGGGGCGCCCTGCATGGTGTGCGGGCTGCTGCTGCCGCTCCGGAACCTGACGGTCGATCATCAGCGCCCGCAGGCTGGCGGAGAGCTGGAGGCCGTACTCAAGACCTTCCGTGCTTTTGGGCTCACGCGCGAAGGTCCCAAGGGCGGGAAGGGGCAGCGCATCCTGCAGCATGTCTCCCAGGGCATTGCGCTCTCGGCGGTCTCGCCCAAACTGGGGCGTGCACCGGTGCAAGTCGGCAATCTGGCCGATCGCTATACGCTGACGAACGAGGGTGCTGTGCTTTACAGCTTCATTGTCGCCGCCGGTGAACGTGAACAGCTGAAATCACAGTGCATGCACGGTCTGCTCAACCTGCAACCGATGTGCCAGGCCTGCAACTCGTCCAAGGGCAATGCACTCAAGTTTTGATCGACAACGGGCGGCCCTGGGCCGCCCGTTGTGCTTTTCCGGCGCGGCGAAGCAGGGACTGCGGGATGTTTGACGGGCCGGCGGCGGTGTTCTGGCCGGTTGGGTGGGGCCGGCGAGGCCGAAACTGACGGTTTTGATGCCGTTGGCATGGATTTGTCAGCTTTGCAGTCGGGTCTGGGGCGGCGTTGCGGT
>NZ_BMYO01000017.1 GCF_014652315.1 Jeongeupia chitinilytica
ACTTGGGCTTGGCGTCGGCATCCACTTTCGTGCAGGCGCCGCTGAAGCTGGAGTAGCCCCCATTTAGCGTAAGCAAACCGGTCATACGATCAGTCGGGGCGGAGTACGACCGCAAAGGGGCACTCAGTGATGGTCAAGGCCAGCGGCGAAGGCCAGCCACGACCGGCACGGTGGTTAGTCAGCAGCAGACACCAGTGAAGCAATCAACAGGAAAAACGATGCAAAAACCATCCGAAATCGCGTGGTAAGCTATTGATTTATAAGGGTCGGGGTAGTGCGTTTTGATGTCGATTTTTCGAGCTTATTTGTAGATTAAGCCATTGATTTTAAAGTGAATAAGCTAAAGATTGCCTCGTACAACATTCACAAGGGGCTGTCGGTGTTCAACCGGCGGCTGGTGGTGCACGAGGTTCGCCATGCGCTGAAAAAGCTGTCGCCCGACCTGGTCTTCCTGCAGGAAGTGCAGGGCGAGCACCGATCGCACGCGCACCGTTTCGATACGTGGCCGGGCGAGGCGCAGCACCTGTATCTGGCCGGAGAAGGGTTGACGGCGGCTTATGGCCGCAACGCCAACTATCAGCATGGCCATCATGGCAACGCGGTGCTGTCGCGTTTCCCGATCCGCAATTCCTACAATCACGACCTGACCCTGCACCGGTTCGAACAGCGCGGGCTGCTGCACTGCCAGCTGGACTTGCCGGGCTGGAACCAGCCCTTGCACGCGCTGTGTGTGCACCTGAACCTGCTCGGTCACGACCGGCGCAAGCAGCTGGCGATGCTGGTCGACTTCATCGGCAAGCGCATCCCCAAGGGGGCGCCGCTGGTGCTGGCAGGGGATTTCAACGACTGGCGCCGCGAATCGACCCGCCTGCTCGGCCACGAGCTCGGCGTCGTCGAGGCGTTCGAGGCGCTCCACGGCGATTCGGCCCGCAGCTTTCCGGCGCGGATGCCGCTGCTGTCGCTCGACCGGGTTTACGTGCGCGGTTTCCAGATCGAGGCGGCCGACGTGCTGAGCGGTGCGCCGTGGTCGGCGCTGTCGGATCATGCGCCGTTGTATACGGTTCTGCACCGAGGGCAGGTATGAGGGGTTTCGTTCGCGGCAACCGATTGACCCTGCTGTACAACGGCGCCGACTTCTTTCCGGCACTGATTGCCGCTCTCGATTCCGCGCAGTACGAAATCTATCTGGAAAGCTATCTGTTCGAAATGGACGTGGTCGGTACTGCCGTTGCCGAGGCGCTGATGCGAGCGGCGGGCCGCGGCGTGCAGGTGTCGCTGCAGATCGACGGCTTCGGCGCACGGCATTTTCCGGTCGAGTGGCGAAAGAAGCTGGCCGCGGCGGGCGTGCGGCAGCTGTTCTTCCGGCCCGAGGTGGCGCCGTTTTCGCTGGACCGGCAGCGCTTGCGGCGGCTGCATCGCAAGCTGACGGTGGTCGACGGTCGCATCGGCTTCATCGGCGGCATCAACATCCTCAGCGACATCGACTCGGCCGAACTGGCACCGCGCTACGACTATGCGGTGCGTGTACAGGGACCGCTGGTCGCGCAGATGCGCGAAACGGTCAACCGGGTCTGGCGACATACCGCGTGGGTACAACTGGTGCCGGAATGGGCGAAAACGCTGCCGGCACCGCCCAAGCCGGCAAAGGCCGGCAAAAGCCTGGCGAAGCTGGTGATTCGCGACAATTTCCGCAACCGGCACGCGATCGAACAGGAATACCTTCGTGCGATCGAAACCGCACGCTCGGAAATCGTCATCGCCAACGCCTACTTCCTGCCGGGCTACCGCTTCCGCCATGCGCTGCTGCGCGCGGCCGAGCGGGGCGTGAATGTCGTGCTGCTGTTGCAGGGGCGGGTCGACCACGCCTTGCTGCACTATGCCAGCCGCGGCTTCTACCGGCGCTTCCTCAAGGCCGGGGTCGACATCTACGAGTACCGAGAAGGCTTCATGCACGCCAAGGTGGCGGTCATCGACCGCTACTGGGCAACGGTCGGGTCGAGCAATATCGATCCGTTCAGCCTGCTGCTGGCGCGCGAGGCCAACGTCGTGGTGCGCGACCTCGGTCTGGCCGAGGCCTTGCGCGATGACCTTCATACGCGGCTGGAGCGCGATTCGGTACCGATTGCGCTGGCGGACCTGCGCCGTGGCCGCTGGCTGTTCCGGATCCTGCCGTGGATTTCGCACGGCATCGTCCGGGTACTGATGGCGATCAGCGGATACGGCGGCCGGCGTTACCTCGAGTAGTCGTCGTGACCTGCGAATGAACAACGGGGCCGCCGGCCCCGTTGTCATTGATCTACTGATTGTCCTTGTCCGACTGCTTGCGGTCGAATTCGAGCGTTGCCCGCAGGATGCCGCGCAGGATGTCGACCTCTTCCTGTTCCAGTCCGATGCGCTGGTACATGCGCCGCAAACGCGGCATCAGCCGCTTGGGGGCTTTCGGTCGCAGGAAGCCGATGGTCGTCAGCGTTTCTTCGAGATGCCGGTAGAACAGCTCGATGTATTCGTGGCTGGCCAGCGTGCGCTGTTCTTCCAGGTAGCTCACGTCGTCGAGCAGGCTGGCACGCAGCTCGTAACACAGCACCTGAACCGCCTGAGCCAGATTCAGGCTGGAGTAGTCGGGATTGGTCGGGATCGTCACCCGGCGGTTGCAAAGCTGGACTTCGTCGATGGTCAGGCCGCTCATTTCGGTGCCGAACACCAGGGCGATTTCACCGCCATGTTGCGCTTCGGCAATCAGCTCCGGGACCAGCTGGCGCGGCGTCTGCAGCGGCTGTGCCAGTTCGCGCCGGCGTGCGGTCATCGCCACCTGCAGCGTCGTACCGGCCAGCGCTTCGGCCATCGAGCCGACGACGACCGCGTTGTCGAGCAGGTCGTGCGCGTTCGAGGCCAGCGAGACGGCGACCTCGGACGGAAACTCCTTCGGATTGACCAGATAGAGCCGGGTCAGCCCCATGGTCTTCATCGCCCGGGCGGCCGAACCGATGTTGCCGGGGTGCGAGGTGTGCGACAGGACGACGCGGAAACGCGCAAGCCGTTGATTGGCTTCGAGGTTGGCGTCGTGCGGAGAATGGGGCGTGTTGCTGGAGGTGTTGGGATTCATGACTGATGCGGTTACAATGGGAGCCGATTTTCGATCTTTTCAAGCGGATCCGGCGCGGGCGCCAGATTCAGACAATTTGCATCGCGCTGCTTTGACTGGCCTTTCGGCTCGCGTTCCCGTTGATCCGCTGACGAACCGTACAGGAACCCGCAATGCATCCGATGCTCAACACGGCCGTTCGTGCCGCCCGCCGCGCCGCTTCCGTCATCCAGCGCGCGTCGAACAATCTCGACCTGATCCAGCCGGAAAAGAAAGGCCACAACGATTTCGTTTCCGAAGTCGACCGTGCCGCCGAGCAGGCCATCATCGAGACCATCCTCGAAGCCTATCCGACGCACGCGATCATCGCTGAAGAGTCCGGCGCGCGTGGCAACTCGGAATACGTGTGGATCATCGATCCGCTCGATGGTACCACCAACTTCCTGCACGGTTTCCCGCAATACGCGGTCTCGATCGCGCTCGAGCATCGCGGCATCATCACCCAGGCCGTGGTGTACGACCCGAACCGCAACGACCTGTTTACCGCCACGCGCGGCGTGGGCGCCTTCCTGAACGATCGCCGCATTCGCGTCTCCAAGGTGCGCGAATTGTCGGATGCGCTGGTCGGTACCGGCTTCCCGTACACCAAGTTCGACAATCTCGACGCCTACATGGCCATCTTCCGTGACATGGCGCAAAAGGCGGCTGGCGTACGTCGTCCGGGCGCGGCCGCGCTGGATCTGGCCTATGTCGCATGCGGCCGCTTCGACGGTTTCTTCGAATTCGACCTCAAGCTGGTCGACATTGCTGCCGGCACGCTGCTGGTGCAGGAAGCCGGTGGTCTGGTGACCGACTTTGCCGGCGAGGAAAAATTCCTCGAGTCGGGCGATGTACTGTGCGGCACGCCGCGCGTCTTCGGTCAGATGCTGCAGCTGATCAAGCAGCACAACATCAAGTAATGGATGCGGCCGAGCGCCAACGCCTCGAGGCAGCCTACCGCGCCACGCGTTACGTGGTGCCGGAGCTGCACTTGAGTCTGCGGATCGGCCGGCATCATCCCGACCTCGACGCCGTGCTGCATCAGCACGGCGTTGTTGCGTGGGCTTTCGTTTCGGCCGCGAATCCGCGCTCGGTTGCGCTGTGCGAATACGAAAACCGCGCACGACACCAGAATCTTCTCGAAACGCTGCATCGGCGTGGTTTTGTCTGCTTCGATGGTCTCGGCGAACCCTTGCTCGCCGGCTGGACGCCCGAGCCGTCGGTTCTCGTGCTTGGGCTGTCGCAAGACGAGGCAATCCGTTTGGGGCGCGATTTCGACCAGCATGCCGTAGTCCATGGCGCCCTGCAGGGGGCGGCGTTGCTGTGCTGGTGCGATGCGCCGGCGGCAGTTTGATTCGACGTTTTCCCGTCCGTGCACTATTGAGCAGTATCAAGGCCATCATCGTCGCGATTGGGTGATAACGGGATGTTGATTGCGCCTTCGTTCCGGGGTGGACGTCATGCGTGCGCGGTGGTACTTCGTCATTCCTTTGTTGCTGGCCGCGTGTGGCGGTCCGGCGCCTGATGTGTTTCAAGGATACGTCGAGGGCGAGTTCGTTCAACTGGCAGCGTCGCAGTCGGGGCAGTTGGACCGGCTGATGGTGCAGCGCGGCCAGGTGGTGACGCGTGATGCGGCGTTGTTTGCGCTCGATGCGATCGACGAAAGGGCCGCCCAGCAGCAGGCGCAGCGTCAGCTCGATGCGGCAGCGGCGCAGCTCGCCGACCTGCAGACCGGCAAGCGTCCGCAGGAAGTCGACGTCACGCGGGCGCAGCTTGATCAGGCCGTGGCGCAGGCCCGCAAGTCCGGCCTTCAATTGGTGCGCGACAAAGAGCAGTTTCGTAGCGGTTTCGTTTCGCAGGCGCGGCTCGACGAAAGCCGGGCGCAGGCCGATGCGGATGCGGCGCGGGTGCTGGAGCTGCAACGCCAGCTCGATGTGGCCCGCTTGCCGGGGCGCGAGGCGCAGGTCAGGGCGCAGGCTGCGCAGGTCGACGCGGCGAGGGCCGTGCTGGCGCAGGCCGACTGGCGGCTGGTACAGAAGTCGGTACGCGCATCGGCGGACGGACTGATCTTCGATACCTTGTACCGCGAAGGCGAGTGGGTGCCGGCGGGGAGTCCGGTGGTGCGGATGTTGCCGCCCGGCAATATCAAGGTGCGGTTCTTTGTGTCCGAACCGCGTCTTGGGGGTATTCGGCTGGGCCAGCGAGTGCGGATGACGTGCGACGGTTGCGCGAAGCCGGTCACGGCGACGGTGAGTTATATATCGCCACGCGCCGAGTACACCCCGCCGGTCATCTTCAGTAACGAAACCCGCGCCAAGCTGGTTTTCATGATCGAGGCTCAACCTGCGACCGCCGATGCGGTCAGCCTGCATCCGGGGCAACCCGTTGCGGTGTCGCTGCAATGAGCGGCGTACTGGCGATCGACGTTGCCGGGCTGAGCAAACGCTTCGGTGACCGGCTGGTGGTCGACGATGTGGCGCTGCAGGTCCGGCGCGGCGAGATATTCGGCTTTCTCGGTCCGAACGGCAGTGGCAAGACGACGACGATACGGATGATGTGCGGGTTGCTGACACCCGATGCCGGCGAAGGGCGCTGCCTGGGCTTCGACATCCGCTGCGAGCGCGAGCAGATCAAACGTCGCGTCGGTTACATGACCCAGCGCTTCTCGTTCTGGGACGACCTGACGATCCGGGAAAATCTCGATTTCATCGCGCGGGTATACGGCTTGGCCAGACGGCGTGAAAGAGTCGATGCCGCGCTCGATCAACTCGGGCTGGCGACGCGTGCCGAGCAGCTGGCCGGGGCCTTGTCCGGTGGCTGGAAGCAGCGGCTGGCACTGGCGGCGTGCATGCTGCACGAGCCCGAGTTGCTGTTGCTCGACGAGCCAACGGCCGGGGTCGATCCGACGGCGAGGCGCGATTTCTGGGAAGAGTTGCACCGGCTGGCGGCGCAGGGCGTTTCGGTGCTGGTGAGCACACACTATATGGACGAGGCCGAGCGCTGCCACAAGCTCGCGTACATCGCCTATGGCCGGTTGCTGGCGCAGGGTACGGCCAGTGAGATTGTTGCCGGGCAGGGGTTGTCGACATGGCTGGTTCGCGGTCCGGACCTGATTGACGTGGCGCAGCGCCTGCGCGGGCAGGCCGGCGTCGATCAGACCGTCGCGTTCGGTGATGCGGTGCATGTCAGCGGCCGGGATGCGGCGCTACTTGAGGCTGTTTTGCGACGCGTGCTGGCCGGCGGTGCTCATGAGTGCCGGCAGATCGAAACCGGGCTGGAGGATGTGTTCATTCATATGATGTCCAGTGCCGGGGGTAGCCGGTGAGCTGGCGGGTGGCGCTGGGGCGCTGGTGGGGCATCGTGCTCAAGGAGTTTCTGCAACTTCGGCGGGACCGGATTACGTTCGGCATGATCGTCGGCCTGCCCATCGTCCAGCTGACCCTGTTCGGTTATGCCATCAACAGCGATCCGAAGCAGATGCCCACGGCGGTGGTGATGGCCGATCACAGCGAGTTCACCCGCAGCTATGTCGCGGCCATGCGCAATTCGGACTACTTCAGGATCGTTGGCGAGCCGCAGGACGAAGCGCAGGCACATGGCGCGCTGGCGAGGGGGGATGTCCTGTTCGTCCTGAACATTCCTGCCGGATTTACCCGCTCGCTGTTGCGGGGCGAGCGGCCTGCGCTGCTGGTTGAGGCTGATGCCACCGATCCGATGGCGACGTCGGTGGCGCTGTCTGCGGTGCAGCAACTGGCCGAGTCGGTGGCGGACAAGGATCTGCGCGGCGTGCTGGCGCCGCTGGCTGGCAGCGGGCCGGCGTTCGAAGTGCGTGTGCACCGGTTGTACAACCCCGAGGGGAATACGCAGTTCAATACCGTACCGGGGCTGATGGGGGTCATTCTGACCATGACCATGGTGATGATGACCGGGCTGGCCATGACGCGTGAGCGGGAACGCGGGACGATGGAAAACCTGCTGGCGACACCGGTGCGGCCCATTGAAGTCATGACCGGCAAGATCGTGCCCTATGTGGCGATCGGGCTGGTGCAGGCCACCATCATCCTGCTGGCTGCGCGATACGTCTTCAGCGTGCCGTTCGCCGGCAGCCTCCTGGCCGTCTACGTTTCAGCGCTGGTCTTCATTGCGGCCAACCTCACCGTCGGCATCACCCTGTCGTCGTTGGCGCAGAACCAGCTGCAGGCGATGCAGCTGACGATGTTCTACTTCCTCCCGAACATGCTGTTGTCCGGTTTCATGTTTCCGTTCCAGGGCATGCCTGGTTGGGCGCAGGCGATCGGCAGTGTGCTGCCGCTGACGCATTTCAACCGGCTGATTCGCGGCATCCTGCTCAAGGGCAATGGCTGGGCCGAACTTTGGCCCAATATCTGGCCCTTATTACTGTTTACGGCTGTCGTGATGCTGGTGGCGGTGCGCTTTTATCGGCGGACGCTGGATTGAGTTTGAGGCGGGCTGAAATCGGGGTGACGAAATTTCGCTGTCCGATCAGGGGTTTATCGGTTCGGTGCGAAATTCTTTCCGTCGGGGTGTTG
>NZ_BMYO01000018.1 GCF_014652315.1 Jeongeupia chitinilytica
CAAAGCAAAAACCCCCTGCAGCATGGCTGCAGGGGGTTTGCATGGGGAGTCTGGCGATGACCTACTTTCACACGGGAACCCGCACTATCATCGGCGCTGAGTCGTTTCACGGTCCTGTTCGGGATGGGAAGGCGTGGGACCAACTCGCTATGGTCGCCAGACGTAACTGGTTGAGTTACGACTGTTTACTAGTCATATCTCTGAATTCGATAGAAGAAGCAAAGGCTCGGTTTGATTGTGTCGAGCTTGTCGCAACACACCCGAACCACGCGGTTCAGGTTATAGGATCAAGCCTCACGGGCAATTAGTATCGGTTAGCTTAACGCATTACTGCGCTTCCACACCCGACCTATCAACGTGGTGGTCTTCCACGACCCTTCAGGGGAATCAAGTTCCCAGGGAAATCTCATCTTGAGGCAAGTTTCGCGCTTAGATGCTTTCAGCGCTTATCTCTTCCGCATTTAGCTACCCGGCGATACCACTGGCGTGATAACCGGTACACCAGAGATGCGTCCACTCCGGTCCTCTCGTACTAGGAGCAGCCCCCCTCAAATTTCCAACGCCCACTGCAGATAGGGACCAAACTGTCTCACGACGTTTTGAACCCAGCTCACGTACCACTTTAAATGGCGAACAGCCATACCCTTGGGACCGGCTACAGCCCCAGGATGTGATGAGCCGACATCGAGGTGCCAAACTCCGCCGTCGATGTGAACTCTTGGGCGGAATCAGCCTGTTATCCCCGGAGTACCTTTTATCCGTTGAGCGATGGCCCTTCCATACAGAACCACCGGATCACTATGTCCTGCTTTCGCACCTGCTCGACGTGTCAGTCTCGCAGTCAAGCTACCTTGTGCCATTACACTATCAGTACGATGTCCGACCGTACCTAGGTAACCTTCGAGCTCCTCCGTTACACTTTGGGAGGAGACCGCCCCAGTCAAACTGCCTACCATGCACGGTCCCCGATCCCGATAAGGGACCCAGGTTAGAACCTCAAACACACCAGGGTGGTATTTCAAGGACGGCTCCACAGAAACTAGCGTCTCTGCTTCAAAGCCTCCCACCTATCCTACACAAGTCTGTTCAAAGTCCAATGCAAAGCTACAGTAAAGGTTCACGGGGTCTTTCCGTCTAGCAGCGGGGAGATTGCATCTTCACAAACACTTCAACTTCGCTGAGTCTCAGGAGGAGACAGTGTGGCCATCGTTACGCCATTCGTGCGGGTCGGAACTTACCCGACAAGGAATTTCGCTACCTTAGGACCGTTATAGTTACGGCCGCCGTTTACCGGGGCTTCGATCAAGAGCTTGCACCCCATCAATTAACCTTCCGGCACCGGGCAGGCGTCACACCCTATACGTCCACTTTCGTGTTAGCAGAGTGCTGTGTTTTTGATAAACAGTCGCAGCCACCTTTTCACTGCAACCTCTTCGAGCTCCACGAGCAAGTCGCTTCACCCTACAGAGGCACACCTTCTCCCGAAGTTACGGTGTCAATTTGCCGAGTTCCTTCTCCTGAGTTCTCTCAAGCGCCTTAGAATTCTCATCCTGCCCACCAGTGTCGGTTTGCGGTACGGTCAATTCTGAGCTGAAGCTTAGTGGCTTTTCCTGGAAGCATAGGATCAATCACTTCAGGCCCAATGGGCCCTCGTCGTCACGCCTCAGTGTTAACAGGGATCCGGATTTGCCTAAACCCCCCACCTACACGCTTAAACCGGGACATCCAACACCCGGCTGACCTACCTTTCTCCGTCCCCACATCGCACTCAGAATCGGTACAGGAATATTAACCTGTTTCCCATCGACTACGCTTTTCAGCCTCGCCTTAGGGGCCGACTCACCCTACGCCGATTAACGTTGCGTAGGAAACCTTGGGCTTTCGGCGAACGGGCTTTTCACCCGTTTTAACGCTACTCATGTCAGCATTCGCACTTCCGATACCTCCAGCAACCTTTACAAGTCACCTTCACAGGCTTACGGAACGCTCCCCTACCATATGTACAGAGTACATATCCGCGTCTTCGGTTATCAATTTGAGCCCCGTTACATCTTCCGCGCAGGACGACTCGACCAGTGAGCTATTACGCTTTCTTTAAATGATGGCTGCTTCTAAGCCAACATCCTGGCTGTCTATGCCTTCCCACCTCGTTTTCCACTTAATTGATCATTTGGGACCTTAGACGGCGGTCTGGGTTGTTTCCCTCTTGACACCGGACGTTAGCACCCGATGTCTGTCTCCCAAGCTCGCACTTAACGGTATTCAGAGTTTGCCATGGTTTGGTAAGTCGCGATGACCCCCTAGCCATAACAGTGCTTTACCCCCGTTAGTGATACTTGAGGCACTACCTAAATAGTTTTCGGGGAGAACCAGCTATTTCCAGGTTTGTTTAGCCTTTCACCCCTATCCACAGCTCATCCCCTAATTTTGCAACATTAGTGGGTTCGGACCTCCAGTGCGTGTTACCGCACCTTCATCCTGGCCATGGATAGATCACCTGGTTTCGGGTCTACGCCCAGCAACTGATCGCCCTATTCGGACTCGGTTTCCCTACGCCTCCCCTATTCGGTTAAGCTCGCTACTGAACGTAAGTCGCTGACCCATTATACAAAAGGTACGCAGTCACCCCACAAGGAGGCTCCCACTGTTTGTATGCATCCGGTTTCAGGTTCTATTTCACTCCCCTCCCGGGGTTCTTTTCGCCTTTCCCTCACGGTACTGGTTCACTATCGGTCGATCACGAGTATTTAGCCTTGGAGGATGGTCCCCCCATCTTCAGACAGGATTTCTCGTGTCCCGCCCTACTTTTCGTACGCTCAGTACCACAATTGTCTTTTCGCCTACGGGGCTATCACCCACTATGGCCGGACTTTCCATTCCGTTTGGCTAAGACTACTGCTATCACGTACAGGCTCTTCCCATTTCGCTCGCCACTACTTTGGGAATCTCGGTTGATTTCTTTTCCTCCGGCTACTTAGATGTTTCAGTTCGCCGGGTTCGCTTCACATGACCTATGTATTCAGTCATGGATGACCCAAAAGGGCCGGGTTTCCCCATTCGGATATCTGCGGATCAAAGCTTGTTTGCCAGCTCCCCGCAGCTTTTCGCAGGCTGCCGCGTCCTTCATCGCCTGTGATCGCCAAGGCATCCACCAGATGCACTTAGTCGCTTGATCCTATAACCTCAAACACGTAGTTCAAGATTACAAGCTGTGTTTGCGACTTCGAATTCTCTCGAATTCAAAACTCGATGCAATCAAACCCATTCATTACTGAATAAATTTGAGTTTTGCTTCTTCTATCTTGTTAAAGAGCGATACAGAGAATAAATTCTCGTCCAACTGAAGCAGTCAGAACTAAAACCACTGAATCTTCCGATCCAGCGCTTTTAACACTGAGTACTTGAATGGTGGAGGCAGACGGGATCGAACCGACGACCCCCTGCTTGCAAAGCAGGTGCTCTCCCAACTGAGCTATGCCCCCATCGGATCAAACTGTTTGTCCATCCGCAAAGCAAATGGTGGGTCAAGCTGGAATCGAACCAGCGACCCCCGCCTTATCAAGACGGTGCTCTAACCGACTGAGCTACTGACCCAGTTCTCCGTATCTCTAACGTACAGCCGATGAGTGTGAATGCTTAATGAGGCATTATCTTTAAAGGAGGTGATCCAGCCGCAGGTTCCCCTACGGCTACCTTGTTACGACTTCACCCCAGTCATGAATCCCACCGTGGTAAGCGGCCTCCTTACGGTTAGCCTACCTACTTCTGGTGAAACCCACTCCCATGGTGTGACGGGCGGTGTGTACAAGGCCCGGGAACGTATTCACCGCGACATGCTGATCCGCGATTACTAGCGATTCCGACTTCACGCAGTCGAGTTGCAGACTGCGATCCGGACTACGATTGGTTTTATGGGATTGGCTCCACCTCGCGGCTTCGCGACCCTCTGTTACCAACCATTGTATGACGTGTGAAGCCCTGGTCATAAGGGCCATGAGGACTTGACGTCATCCCCACCTTCCTCCGGTTTGTCACCGGCAGTCCCATTAAAGTGCTCAACTGAATGGTAGCAACTAATGGCAAGGGTTGCGCTCGTTGCGGGACTTAACCCAACATCTCACGACACGAGCTGACGACAGCCATGCAGCACCTGTGTTCTGGCTCCTTACGGCACTCCCAAATCTCTTCGGGATTCCAGACATGTCAAGACCAGGTAAGGTTTTTCGCGTTGCATCGAATTAATCCACATCATCCACCGCTTGTGCGGGCCCCCGTCAATTCCTTTGAGTTTTAACCTTGCGGCCGTACTCCCCAGGCGGTCTACTTCCCGCGTTAGCTGCGTTACTAAGCTCCGAAAAGCCCAACAACTAGTAGACATCGTTTAGGGCGTGGACTACCAGGGTATCTAATCCTGTTTGCTCCCCACGCTTTCGTGCATGAGTGTCAGTATCAGCCCAGGGGGTTGCCTTCGCCATCGGTGTTCCTCCACATCTCTACGCATTTCACTGCTACACGTGGAATTCCACCCCCCTCTGCCGTACTCTAGCGAGCCAGTCATCAATGCAGTTCCCAGGTTGAGCCCGGGGCTTTCACATCGATCTTAACAAGCCACCTGCGCACGCTTTACGCCCAGTAATTCCGATTAACGCTTGGACCCTACGTATTACCGCGGCTGCTGGCACGTAGTTAGCCGGTCCTTATTCTTCAGGTACTGTCATCCCCGACCCGTATTAGGGGCCAGGATTTCCTCCCTGACAAAAGGGCTTTACAACCCGAAGGCCTTCTTCACCCACGCGGCATTGCTGGATCAGGCTTTCGCCCATTGTCCAAGATTCCCCACTGCTGCCTCCCGTAGGAGTCTGGGCCGTGTCTCAGTCCCAGTGTGGCGGGTCGTCCTCTCAGACCCGCTACTGATCGTCGCCTTGGTGAGCCTTTACCTCACCAACTAGCTAATCAGCCATCGGCCGCTCCAATAACGTGAGGTCTTGCGATCCCCCACTTTCCCCCTCAGGGCGTATGCGGTATTAGCTTGCCTTTCGGCAGGTTATCCCCCATTACTGGGCACGTTCCGATGTATTACTCACCCGTTCGCCACTAACTTGCGGAGCAAGCCCCACAAGTCCGTTCGACTTGCATGTGTAAAGCATGCCGCCAGCGTTCAATCTGAGCCAGGATCAAACTCTTTCGTTTAATCACTGAATAATTGCGCACTTGCGTTAACTCAAAGAATTCGCCCAAGCAC
The DNA here is from genome assembly GCF_014652315.1 of Jeongeupia chitinilytica. Lineage (GTDB taxonomy): Bacteria > Pseudomonadota > Gammaproteobacteria > Burkholderiales > Chitinibacteraceae > Jeongeupia > Jeongeupia chitinilytica. The sequence continues at coordinate 5,243 of NZ_BMYO01000018.1, forward strand.
CGAAGCGCTCAAGCTGGTTCTATTTCATTAAGTGCAAGTACTTGATGCACTCATCAAGCACTCACACTCATCGGCTGTAATTTGTTAAAGATCGCTTGCTTCAGGACACTTCGCTCGGTAAACTCGGCGGGTTTCGCTTCGTTTCTTTCGCTGCGTCATCAGCAGAGAACGCAACTTTAAGCACTTCCCCTCCCCCCGTCAACACCCCGACGGAAAGAATTTCGCACCGAACCGATAAACCCCTGATCGGACAGCGAAATTTCGTCACCCCGATTTCAGCCC
>NZ_BMYO01000019.1 GCF_014652315.1 Jeongeupia chitinilytica
CCGAACGGCGGCAACCGGCCAGTCTGGCGGGCGTGCCGCCGGTACACGTGCTGGCCAGCGCCGGCGATCTGCGCGAGAACCTGCTCGGTCTGGTGCGGTACGCCGGTGGCCAGGGCCAGCCGTTTACCGACGGGGCGGCACTGGAACCGGCCGGGCTGCTGCTGGTAGCCTGGCCGCACCGTCCGGTCGTGCCCGGTAGCCAAGCGGTCTGGCTGGAGCCCGAAGGCACACCGGTGCCCGAATGGCGCAAGGACGGCTGGCACGTGAACGGCTTGAGCCAGCGCGGCATTCTGACTGCGCTACGCCTGGCCGCAGGCCGGGAACCGCATCCTGCGCACACCGCATCAGCCGCTCTTCCGGTGGCGGGCAAACCGCTGCATGTCCTGGTGGTGGAAGACCACCCGATCAACCAGCTGGTGCTGACCGAACAGCTGGAGCAGCTGGGCTGCACGGTAAGCCTGGCCGCAGACGGGCGCGAAGCGCTGCAGCGCTGGCAGCGGGGCGAACGTTGTGACGTGATGCTGACCGACGTGAACATGCCGCATCTGGACGGCTATGCGCTGACCCGGCAGCTGCGGGCCGACGGGATTCGGGTGCCGATCATCGGGGTGACGGCAAATGCGCAAAGCGAGGAGGGCGCGCGTTGTTTGGCGGCGGGAATGGACGCTTACTTGCCCAAGCCGCTGTCCTTGGCTGGACTGAGACAAGCGCTGCGACAGCTTGTAAACCCCAACAGTATGCTGAGCTGGAAAATGTTAGCGCTCTGATGTTGTATACATAGGGTTAAGGTTGATTGTGATTGGCAGCAAAACTTCAGAGGTCGGAACGTGAAAAAGAGGCAATTCCAGCTTTCTGAATTTTTGCTGAATAGTGCGATCGTATTCGCCATTTTTTTATTGTGTGTATTCTTCATTTTTCATGCCTACGTGCTGTTTCAGAAAGCGAGAATTGAGTACGACAGCTTGGCGCGTCAGCATGCAACTTATCTTGTCTTGCGGGGGCAGTCTGAAGCCTGGTTTGTTTCGTCCTTTGCCAAATTGGTGCCACAAGTTGAATTGAAAGTGGCCGATCCTGCGCAAAAGCTGGAGCAGTTTCCTCTTTTTAGCATCCAGAGCGTTCCGACCATTGATTCCAGTGGGAAGGTCGCTGATGCGTCTGTTGAGTTTTTTCGACAGGCGGAATTGTTCTCCATTGTGAATGGTTTTGCGTGGCACGGTGTTGAGGTGAAAGGAAGGCGATTTCTGATTTCTTCCGATGGCCAATCTTTGTTTGGCGCTTCGCAATTGTCTGGTCCAGGTTTTGCAGGCGGGAGGGGGGATGCTGATAAGCAGGTAATGTTGAGAAAGGCCGGCGTCCCCATTTTCAAGAGTTTTTCGCGCAGGGCTACCAAGTCGTTGCAAGGAAGTGCTGTCTGGATTCCAGTATATGTGAGTGCGTTTGATTCAAAGCTAGTGAGTGCTTGCTATTCGCCAATTTTCAATCTGGAAGGTCATCTTGTTGCTTATGCTGTTAGCGAGGTTTCCGTGTCGGATCTTGTTGAACATCAAACGTTGCAGAAATATGGAATGCAACTGGTGTTGCATGATCCTGCTGGTAATCTGGTTTTTTCTGATGCCTCATTGAAGGAAGAGCCTCGAGTTGCGGCAAAGATCGGAGTGATGGATCAGATTGTCAGAACGGATTTCGACTGGAAACAATTGCAGTTGATGATATTTTTTTCTGGAAATCTGAGCCATTGGCGTATGACCTATGTTGTTCCGTTGTCGGCGATGGTTGCCGCACGTGCGGGCGGAATTGCTGCGTCGTTGGTTCTTTTCGTTTTCGGACTCGTCAGCATACTCTGGACTGCTGGGCAGATTCGTCGCCATGTAATTGAACCTTCACGGGAAAATGCCGAGCGCTTCGTCAGGGGGCGTGATCTGCTTCAAACCTTGATGGAGTTGTCGCCGGTTGCCTTGTGTTTATTGCAGCGGAAATATGGTGTGGTATTGATCCAGAACGAACTTTCTCGCGAGTTGTTGAAGCTGGAGGTCCGAAAGGGCGATGCACGCTGGAGTTTGCGGGATTTCTTTCTTGCACTTCCGCCGGCTGAGGCACGGGAGCCCGGTGTGATCGAGGCCGAGATCGAGGCGCATCCTCCCGGTGGCAGTCAGCTTCAGCACCTCACGGTGAAGCTGATTGAAGTTCAGCATGAGGGTCTTCCGGCGCTGTTTTGTGCCTTTTACGATAACAGCGACCGCAAGAACGCCGAGCTGGCACTGGCCAGCGCCAAAAGCGCCGCCGATGCCGCCAACAAGGCCAAGTCGGCATTC
>NZ_BMYO01000020.1 GCF_014652315.1 Jeongeupia chitinilytica
CTGACGATCGAACCGCCGCTGGCGCTGCTGCGGCACCGCAAGACCAGCCGGGTGTTCCAGGACCTGAGCGTCCCTGACATCGTCAAGGCGGTCGTCGCCGAACACCAGGAACGCAATCCGTTGCTGGCTGCGAGCTTCGCGCTGCAGTTCGATCTGGCCAAGACGTACCCGGCCCGCTCCTACTGTCTGCAGTACCGCGAATCCGATCTCGACTTCGTCCAGCGCCTGCTGGCCGAGGAAGGCATTGCCTACCGCTTCGGTTTTGCCGGCGGTGAAACCCCGGTGACGACGCTGATCGGTTTCGACGATCCGTACCAGCTCGATGCCGCGGCACAAGCCAGGGTGCGTTTCCATCGCGCCGACGCGACCGAAACCGACGACACGATCACCGGCTGGGACTCGAAGCGCCAGCTCGGCACCAGCAAGGTCAGCCTGGCCAGCTTCGATTACAAGCCGGTCAGCACGCTGACGGCGGACGACGAGAGTGCGATCGACCACGGCGACGGTGGCCGTCAGGCCAGCCAGAGCCTCGAAGACTACGACCCGCAAACGCTGTATTACGGCAGCGACGGCGAAGACCTCGGCCGCTACGCCCAGCTGCGCCAGCAGGCCAACGACCGGGCCAGCAAGCAGTTCAGCGGCGAAGGCACGGTGCGGCAGTTCAACGTCGGTGAATGGTTCCAGCTCGACAACCACCCGGCGCACGACTTCGACGCCCCGGAAGACCGGCAATTCACCGTCACCCGGCAACGGGTACAGGCGCGCAACAACCTGCCCGGCGATCTGGTGAGTCAGCTGTCCAAAGCCGTACTGGGCAGCCCGGCAGCCACGACCCCAACCGGCCAGGCGGCCAACGACGCCCCGTTCCGCACCGACTTCGACGCCCAGCGCCGCGGCATTCCGCTGACGCCGGACTATCAACCGCACGGCAAACCGACCAGCCGTGGCGTGCAGACCGCCACCGTGGTCGGCCCCGGTGATGGCGAGGTCCACACCGACGAACTCGGCCGCATCAAGGTGCAGTTCCACTGGCAGCGGGCACAGGAACACCCCGAATACGGCGCCAGCCTCGACGACAAGTCGTCCTGCTGGCTGCGCGTCGCCATGCCCTCGGCCGGCGCCGGCTGGGGCCACCAGTTCATCCCCCGCGTCGGTCAGGAAGTGCTGGTCGACTTCCTCGAAGGCGACATCGACCGGCCGCTGGTCACCGGCGTCGTCTACAACGGCAGCCACCCGGTCCCGGCCTTCAGCGGCGCCGGCAGCCTGCCGGCCAACAAGACCCTCTCCGGGATCAAGACCAAGGAGCACGGCGGTGGTCAGTACGGCGAACTGCTGTTCGACGATACCCAGGGCGAAGTCCGTACCAAGCTCTCGTCCGAGCACGGCAAGACCCAGCTCAACCAGGGCTTCCTGATCCACCCGCGTTCCGACGGCAAGGG
>NZ_BMYO01000021.1 GCF_014652315.1 Jeongeupia chitinilytica
CCCGGCATCACCATTTCGACACCAGCCGGCAGCTCGACCGCACCGGTCACGTCGGTGGTACGGAAGTAGAACTGCGGACGATAGCCGTTGAAGAACGGGGTGTGACGACCGCCTTCTTCCTTGCTCAGCACGTAGACCGAACCGGCAAACTTGGTGTGCGGGGTGATCGAACCCGGCTTGGCCAGAACCTGGCCGCGCTCGACGTCTTCACGCTTGGTGCCGCGCAGCAGCGCGCCGATGTTGTCGCCAGCCTGACCCTGGTCCAGCAGCTTGCGGAACATTTCCACGCCGGTGCAGGTGGTCTTGACCGTCGGCTTGATGCCGACGATTTCGATTTCTTCACCAACCTTGACGATGCCGCGCTCGACACGACCGGTCACCACGGTACCGCGACCCGAGATCGAGAACACGTCTTCAACCGGCATCAGGAAGGCGCCATCAACAGCACGTTCCGGCGTCGGGATGTACGAATCCAGCGCATCAGCCAGACGGAAGATTGCCGGCTCGCCGTATTCCGATTGGTCACCTTCCAGCGCCAGACGGGCCGAACCGGTGATGATCGGGCAGTCGTCGCCCGGGAAGTCGTACTTGCTCAGCAGCTCGCGAACTTCCATTTCCACCAGCTCGAGCAGCTCGGCGTCGTCCACCAGGTCAGCCTTGTTCAGGAAGACGATGATGTACGGCACGCCAACCTGGCGCGACAGCAGGATGTGTTCGCGGGTTTGCGGCATCGGGCCGTCAGCAGCCGAGCAGACCAGGATCGCGCCGTCCATCTGGGCAGCACCGGTGATCATGTTCTTCACGTAGTCGGCGTGACCCGGGCAGTCAACGTGTGCGTAGTGACGTGCTTCGGTTTCGTATTCGACGTGTGCGGTGTTGATCGTGATGCCGCGAGCCTTTTCTTCCGGCGCGCTGTCGATCTGCGAGTAGTCTTTGGCTTCGCCGCCAAACTTCTTCGACAGGATGGTGGTGATCGCTGCGGTCAGCGTGGTCTTGCCGTGGTCAACGTGACCGATGGTGCCGACGTTGACGTGCGGCTTCGT
>NZ_BMYO01000022.1 GCF_014652315.1 Jeongeupia chitinilytica
CAGGTTCTCGCGCAGATCGCCGGCGCTGGCCAGCACGTGTACCGGCGGCACGCCCGCCAGACTGGCCGGTTGCCGCCGTTCGGCGATGGTCAGCGGCAGCGTCACGCTGAAGCTGCTGCCCAGTCCCAGTTCGCTGACCAGCTCGATCTCGCCGCCCATCAGCGTGACGAGCTTGCGGCAGATCGACAGGCCAAGTCCGGTGCCGCCGAAACGGCGTGCGGTGGAGTTGTCGGCCTGGGTGAACGGTTCGAACAGCTGCGCCTGATCGGCCTTGCCAATACCAATGCCCGAGTCAGCCACCTGCAGCTGCAGACCGAAACGGCCGGGCTCGGCCTCGCTGCCGCCAAGCCGGATGACGATCTTGCCGCTGTCGGTGAACTTGACCGCGTTGCCGACCAGATTGCTCAGTACCTGCTGCAGGCGATGACGATCGCCGACCAGCATCGGTGCATCCGGCTGCAGGCAGCAATACAGTTCGACCCCCTTCTGCCGCGCCAGCGGCGCGAAGTTCATCGCCACGCCTTCGACCAGTGCGATCGGATCGAACGGCGCCGCCTCCAGCGTCAGCTGATCAGCTTCGATCTTCGAGAAGTCGAGGATGTCGTTGATGATCTGCAGCAGGTTGCCGGACGAATGCCCGATGGTATCGAGATAGCCCTTTTGCTGCGCCGACAGCACCGTATTGCCCAGCAGCTCGAGCGTGCCCAGCACGCCGTATAGCGGCGTGCGGATCTCGTGGCTCATCATCGCCAGGAATGCCGACTTGGCCTTGTTGGCGGCATCGGCGGCGCTTTTGGCGCTGGCCAGTGCCAGCTCGGCGTTCTTGCGGTCGCTGT
>NZ_BMYO01000023.1 GCF_014652315.1 Jeongeupia chitinilytica
CTGCCCAACGATGTCGAACCGGGCGCGATCCTGCTGCTCGGCGACGGCGAGATCCAGCTCGAAGTCAACGCGGTCAAGGGCACCGAAGTGCACACCACGGTGCTGTTCGGCGGCGTGCTGTCGAACAACAAGGGCATCAACCGCAAGGGCGGCGGCCTGACCGCACCGGCGCTGACCGCCAAGGACATGGAAGACATCAAGACCGCCGCGGCGCTCAAGGCCGACTACATCGCGGTGTCCTTCCCCAAGTCCGCCGCCGACATGTACATGGCCCGCACGCTGCTGCGCGCCGCCGGCGGCACTGCCGGGCTGATCGCCAAGATCGAACGGACCGAAGCGGTCGCCAACCTCGACGAAATCCTCGACGCCTCCGACGGCATCATGGTCGCCCGGGGCGACCTCGCGGTCGAAGTCGGCGATGCCAGCGTGCCGGCGCTGCAGAAGATGATGATCAAGCGCGCCCGCGCCAAGCGCAAACTGACGATCACCGCGACGCAGATGATGGAATCGATGATCTCCAGCCCGGTGCCGACCCGTGCCGAAGTGTCGGACTGCGCCAATGCGGTGCTCGACGGCACCGATGCGGTGATGCTGTCGGCGGAATCGGCGGCCGGCAAGTACCCGGTCGAAGCGGTCGAGGCGCTGGTGCGCACCTGCATCGAGGCAGAACGCTCGG
>NZ_BMYO01000024.1 GCF_014652315.1 Jeongeupia chitinilytica
ATCACGCCGATGTTCACTGCGACAACCAGGTCGGCGAACACCGTCAGACAGAACGTCACCAGCAGGATGGCGACATCAGCGCGTGGAGCACGACGCAGCATCTTGGCGAAGTGACGTGCCTCGCTCATGTTCCAGGCAACCACGAACAGGATCGCCGCCAACACGGCCAAGGGCACATGCATGGCCAGCGGCGCCAAGAGGACGATGATCAGGATCAGCGTGATGGCGTGAACAATGCCTGACAGCGGCCCCGTTCCCCCGTTGCGGATATTGGTCGCGGTACGCGCAATGGCACCGGTTGCTGCAAACCCGCCAAACAGTGGCGCTGCGATATTGGCAATGCCTTGGCCGATGAGCTCCTGGTTCGAATCGTGCCGTGTTCCGGCCATACCGTCAGCGACCACGGCCGATAGCAAGGACTCGATGGCACCAAGCATGGCGATCGTGAATGCCGGGCCAATCAGTTCGAGTACGCGGGCAAAGCTGAGTTCGGGAAGGTGCGGTCGTGGCAATTGCTGCGGGATGCCACCGAAAGCACTGCCAATGGTG